>LJIA01000009.1 GCA_001295775.1 beta proteobacterium AAP99 | reverse complement strand
GGCGCCCGCCCCGGCCGCTGCACCCGCTCCGGCTGCAGCAGCCCCCGCAGCGCCGCGCCCGGCCGCCGCGCCGGGTACGCCGGGTGCCGCGCCTGCTGCCCCCGGAGCCGGTGCGCCTGCCGCGGCCGCACCCGGTGCCACACCGCCCGCCGGTGCCGGCGCTCCGGCCCCCGGTGCACTGCGTCCGTTTGCTGAAGTCAGCCGTGACGCCAAGCGCAAGGACGGCTTCCTGCCGCTCTGGACCAAGGACGAGCGCGTGCTGATCGAGATCAGCCCCGAGCAGCTCAACAAGCCGATGTTCTTCGCCGTGAACGTGATGAACGGCATCGGCGAGCCGCAGCTCATGGGTGGCCTGATGGGCGGCAGCTGGGGCGTGGGCAAGAGCCAGGTGATCGAGCTGCGCCGCGTCGGCAACACCCTGCAGGTGATCGCGCAGAACCTCTCAGGCGTGGCCAAGCCCGGTACGCCGACGGCGCTCACAGTGGAGCAGAACTTCTCCGACAGTCTGATCGGCAGCATTCCCGTGCTGTCGGCGCCGCACCCGGAGCGCAAGACCTTCCTGGTGGAGGCCAATGCCCTGCTGTTCACGGACATTCCGTACACAAGCGGCGTGCTGGAGCGCAACTACCGCCAGAACTACGCCATCGACGCGCGCAACAGCAGCATCGAGAAGACCTGGGTGGAAAGTGACCGCGTCGCCTTCAGCGTGAAGGCGCATTACGGCACGGCGCGCATCGCCACGCCGCAGCCCACAGGCGGTGCGCCCCTGCCCCCGGGCGCCCCGGTGCCCTCCGTGCCCGTGACGCTGCCGGACGCACGCAGCCTGTTCTTCACCTACTACTACAGCTTCTCCTCGCTGCCTGCGCAGCCCATGCGCGCCCGCGCGGCAGACCCGCGCGTCGGCTTCTTCACCACCCCGGTCTGGGACTTCGACAACGAAAAGTCCACCACCGCCCGCATGCACCAGGTGAACCGCTGGCGCCTGGAGAAGAAAGACCCGAACGCCGCGATCTCCGAGCCGGTCAAGCCCATCACCTTCTGGCTGGACCGCAACATTCCCGAGAAGTACCGCGAACCCATCCGCCAAGGGGTACTGGAGTGGAACAAGGCCTTCGAGAAGGCCGGCTTCAAGAACGCCGTGCGTGTGGAAATGCAGCCGGCCGATGCCGACTGGGACACCGCCGACGTGCGCCGCGCTTCCATCCGCTGGCAGACCGTGCCGCGCTCGGCCTACGGCGCCATTGGCCCCTCGCAGGTCGATCCGCGCTCCGGTGAGATTCTGGACGCCGACATCGCCTTCGACGCCAACACCGTGCGCAACCTGCGCCTGTTTGCCACCGAAGCCGCCGGCACCCTGGCCGGTGCAGGCAACGCCAGCATGATCCCCGGCACCGCGGCCGGCGAGCAGGCGTATTGCGACATCGGCGCCGCATCGGCCCACGAGCTGGGCTTTGCCATGGATGTGCTTGAGTCCCGTGGCGACATCGACCTCGACAGCAAGGAGGCCGAGCAGTTTGTGTTTGGCTGGCTGAAGGAAACCGCCATGCACGAGGTGGGCCACACCCTGGGCATGCGGCACAACTTCCGCGCATCCACCATCCACCCGCTGGCCAAGCTGCGTGACCCGGCCTTCGTCAAGGCCAACGGCATCACCGGCTCGGTCATGGAGTACCCCGCGTTCAACCTGAACCGCGCCGGCAAGCCGCAGGGCCCCTACTTCATGGAGACCGTGGGCGCCTACGACATCTGGGCCATCCAGTACGCCTACACGCCCTTCACGCCCGAGCAGGAAGCTTCAGAACTCGCCAAGATCGCCGGCCGCAGTGCCGAGCCGCAGCTGGCCTACTCGTCCGACGAAGAGAACTTCGAGGGCATGGACCCGCTGGTGAACCAGTTCGACCTGGGTGACGACCCGCTCGCCTTTGCCAAGGAGCGCTTTGCCATCGTGGAAGACCTCTGGAGCCGCGCGCAGAGCCGCCAGCTCAAGCCGGGCCAGAGCTTTGCCACCCTGCGCCGCCAGGTGCAGCGCGGCATGACGGAAATGCGCCGTGCATCGAGCATCACTGCCCGCTACGTGGGTGGCGCCAATGTGGTGCGTGACTTTGCGGGCACCAACCGCAACCCCATCACGCCCGTGCCTGCCGCCAAACAGCGTGAGGCGCTGCAGGTGCTGGCCAGTAACGTGCTCTCCACCAACGCCTTCAAGTTCAAGCCGGACTTCGTGCAGAAGCTCACGGCCACGCGCCTGGAGATCAGCGACGCAGCCGCCGCCGGTGGCCCGCCCCCGAGCACCGAATACCGCCTGGCCAACGAGGTGCTGACCACCCAGCGCGGCGTGCTGGCCCTGCTGCTCAATGACCGCACCGCCACCAACCTGCTGGAGAACTCGCAGCGCGACACCGGCAACCCGATGCGCCTGTCCGAGGTGTATGAGACGGTGCGTGGCGCCGTGTGGTCCGAGTTGGGCAGCGGCGCAGACATCAACCTCTTCCGCCGCAACCTGCAGCGCGAGCACGTACGCGCCCTGGCCGAACAGCTGGTGCGCCCCGCGCCCACCATGCCGGCGGACGCCAAGGCGCTCATGCGCGAACAGGCCCGCAGCCTGCTCGCCCAGCTCAAGGCGGCGCAGGGCAAGGGCAACCGCTCGCCGGAAGCCCGCGCCCACCTGGCAGAAAGCGCCAACACCCTGCAGGAAGCGCTGAGCGCGCCGCTGATGCGCACCGGCGCGTAAGCGCCAGGGCGTACGCTCACGGCATGGCCACGGTCACCCAGCTATTCGACGCCAGCAGTCTCTCGAACGCCGAGCTCGCACACCTGTGCGGGCCCATGGACGAGAACCTGCGCCAGATCGAGGCCGGGTTGGACGTGGCCATTGCCCGGCGTGGGCCGCAGCTCACCATTCGCGGCACCGGCATCACCACGGCGCGGGCGCTCAAGCTGCTTGAGCGCTTTGTCGCCGTGTCCAGCCGGCCCATTGATGTGGAAGAAATCCAGTTGGCCCTGATCGAAATGGGCGCCGCCCAGCCGCTGACCATCGAGGCCGACGGCAGCGAAGGCCCGCACCTGCGCGTGCGCCGCACCGGCCTCACCGGCCGCACCCCCAACCAGCGCCAGTATCTGCAGCAGATCTTGGCGCACGACATCAGCTTCGGCATCGGCCCCGCCGGCACCGGCAAGACCTATCTGGCCGTGGCCTGCGCCGTGGACGCGCTGGAGCGCGAGGCGGTCAAACGCATCGTGCTCACCCGCCCGGCCGTGGAGGCCGGCGAACGCCTGGGTTTTCTGCCCGGCGATCTGGCGCAGAAGGTGGACCCCTACCTGCGCCCCCTGTACGACGCGCTCTATGACCTCTACGGCCTGGAGCGTACGCAGAAGGCCATCGACAAGCAGATCATCGAGATCGCGCCTCTGGCCTACATGCGCGGCCGGACCCTGAACCACGCCTTCATCATCCTGGACGAGGCGCAGAACACCACGCCCGAGCAGATGAAGATGTTTCTCACCCGCATCGGCTTCGGCAGCAAGGCCGTGGTCACGGGCGACGTGAGCCAGATTGACCTGCCGCGCGGCAGCAAGAGCGGCCTGATCGACGCGCGGCGCATCCTGGTGGGCGTGCGCGGCATTGCCTTCACTGAATTCAATTCCAGCGACGTCGTGCGCCACCCCCTGGTCGCCCGCATCGTGGACGCCTATGCCGAGCACGAGAGCAAGCAGTAAGGCCGCCGGCGCTGCGCGCGCCAACTCGGGCCAGGCAAAGGCCAGGGCTACACCCAAGCCCCAGAAGCGCCAGCAGCCCAAAACGCCCTGGCCGCCCCAAAAGCCCCAGAAGCCACTCAATCTGCGCCTGGCCCTGCAGGCCGCAGACGTTGACGACACCCTGCTCCCAGCCCGCAGCACCCTGCGCCGCTGGGTGCTGCGCGCCCTGCAGACGGATGCAGAACTCACCCTGCGCTTCGTCGGCCGCCGCGAAGGCCGCAGCCTGAACCGCGACCACCGCGGCCGCGACTACGCCACCAACGTGCTCACCTTCGAATACGGCACGGGCCCAGACGGCATGCTGCGCGGCGACATCGTCATCTGCCTGCCCGTGGTCATTGCAGAAGCCAAGGCCCAGAAGAAAACCCTGCGCCAGCATCTGGCCCACATGGTGGTGCACGGCACCCTGCACGCCCACGGGCACGACCACATCGAGGATGACCAAGCCGAAGCGATGGAGCAGCTGGAGCGCCAGATTCTGGCCGGGCTGCGGGTGCCGGATCCTTACTCGGTGGGGTGAGGGTGCGGCGGGACAGGGCGCCGGAGACTAGCCCAGTCCGAAAACGAGCTATTTCGACACGTCGCAGAGCGGCTTTTCGCTTGTTTGACGCCAACTTCAGGCTGTTTGACCTGCTCAGCGAAGCAGGCCGAAATTAAGCGAACGCTTTTACCGACGGCTGGCCGAGAGGACCGTGGCGAAGCGAGTGTCCACCGCTGGGCGTCCGTGTTGAACCAAGTCTTATATATGGCGGCTTGCGCATCGTTCGGGATACGTGTTCGACGCGCTAGTCCACGCCCCCATTCGGAAACGTCACTGGGTCCTCTAGGTGGAATCTAGGTGCTTCGAACAAATCGCCTCGTCGCAGGTACCTAGCAGATATGAATGGCTTCCCTGGCTCTTCAAGGTCATATACGAGCAAGCCACCGCCCGGCAAGAGTTGCGCAGACGCCGCGCCAATGAACTGCCCCGAACTCGCGCCCTCACGAATGAATTCTCTCGCCTTTTTCTGCGAACGCAAACGGACGTCGACAATAGTGCGGTCTACCTTCATCACCCAAACCAGCATAAACCCTTCGACCTCGGATAACCTTGACTCACACACCGTGCGAGCGTACTCGAGTAGCTCCTTCTGAATTGGCCCCAGATCACCTTCTCCACCTTCGTATGGATACGGTGAGATCTTCACATTTGCGAAGTGCCTCACGTCCCCGAACGCCCGTCGCTCTGCCTCCACCGCATGCTTGATTCGCAATTGACGACTCGGCCAGATGAGCCCCTCACATTCTTGGAATATATGGGTTCCGAGCTTCGCGTCGCCGGCGACATATGCCTCATACGACATTTCGATCATCTCTCGGCAGATGCGACGCAGTCGCTCGTTTTTCACCCGCCTCTCGGCGTAATGAAAGCCCTCGCGCAGGGCTCTAAACGCACGGTCGAGTTCGGCCCTTTGGTTGACGGGGCGGTCATCAAAGGACATGAACCGGTCCGGCGCGCAAAGTATCACCTCCGCCCACGCATCGTGATACTGACCGGGAGTATTGAATCGAGGTATTTCCATCAGAGCACCTGCATTGATCCTGCGACCCTTACCAGAGGACGAATGCCTCCTGTCATATAACGTTCGACATGAGCGGCGGCTGGCGGCTTGCCGACAGCCGTCCGCTCGATGGAGGGGTTATGCCAGATTATTGAGTTCGCGGACTTCTCCAATGCGTGGTTCCGACAGCCACAGCGCATCGACAAGCGCAAAGACATCGGCAGCTAGCGGCGTACCAACGACCTCCTCGCGCGACCGCGCACGACCGCAAACACTTCGACTGTCCGCTGGACGCCCCTGACCACTGATAACCATGAAGGAGCCGCCTTCCTTGCTCGGCTGAAAGAGCAAAGAAACGAGAACACGATCAGAAGGTTCTGCGCCTTCGCCCCAACGGCCCATAACAAGATCGATATTCGGTGAATGCTCCGGAGCCCTAACTGTCCACTGCACGAAGTAGACAGCATGAGTTCCGTTGGAATCTGAAAGATCCCCCCAAATCGTCTTGGACGTACGGCCGCAGCAATCGCAGTGACCGCCAGACTCGTTCCAGAACGTTGCGATGATGCTCCGTGGCTTGGTCATGGGGCATAACGCCTTAGTTGAGCCGCGCTGTGCGACGCAGGGCCAAGAGGCGCATCGTGAGTAGGGCGCATCGCGGCCCTGCGGCGCATGGCGTCGCCTCGAAAACCAAGCTAGGCATTGGCTGCACCTTCACCGGAAGCGGCTTCAACCACGGCAGGGACTACAGCGCCGTCAAGCGCAGTCCAGTCGTCAAGGCCGTGACAGCGAAGCAATTCACACAGCTTCTCTGTCGCTACGAAGTAGGTTGAGTGCCACAGCATTTCGCGATCTTCATCAGCGTCCTCCTCGCAGGCCCGGAGCAACTGCTCTACATCTTCATCTGACATTGATTTGCGGGTGAGGACCTTAATGAGGCCACGCCTCAATAGCGTACGCACACAAGCCATGACCGCTTCGCGCCAAGCACTTGGCGTAGGGCCGTACTGACCGCCGTGAAGTTCCGGGAGCATTTCGATGAGGGAAGAGTCATCGAGGCTTAGACGGATGAGCTGAGATTGGAGAGCTTGATGGAAATCCATGCTGGGAGTGCCTTGCTGCCCAAACGAAATCCCCATTCGAAGGACTGCCTAACTAGATAGAAGAAGGGGGAAAGGGGGTCAGGTCTTGCCTCTTGCCTATTACGGAATAGGTTGAAGTCGGCCGCAAGGTGCGGCCGGCAACTTGCACCGGCGAGCCGCACTGAAAGAGGTAAAGGGCAAGACCTGACCCCGAATGCCCTCAGCGTGCGACCCAGCCGCCCGTTGCAGCGAATGGTTAAAGCGCGCTTGCGGAGGCGATGGCATGCTCATACTGGACAGCGGAAAACGTGAATGGCCCGACATCATGGATTGGTCGAGAGGCTTCATATCCCTTCACGTAAGCAAAGTCAGACCAGACATAGGCAGTGGCCTCGCGCCGAACACGAACGGAGTAAGCGCCACATGCAATGTCGCCGCACTCGGGGCATATGTACAAGAGCGCGCCAGTCCCATCGGCGTCCGGCGTTGATTTCATCAAGAGTTCGTTCGCCGAGCGCTGATTAAAGTCAGGAAGGCCGGCCACGAAGCACCCCATGAAGTCTGAGTGACCGCCATTAGCTTGGACTAGTGCGCGGAGCAGAGACTCACCATTCACCATGAAGTCCGCAGAGACGCGACCCTGAACAAGTACGTTGTCGGGCTGTGCAGAGCCAACGCGTGTGAGCAACGTATGCGAAAGCGAGTCGGACATGGTGTGCTTTAACTCGATATAGACCGAAAACCTACGACATAACCCGGCGCTCGCGGTCCAACCCAAGCCCGTCGCAATCTGCAGATCCAGCACTGGCACGGGTTCGCGCCAGATCACTGTTCTCCCGGGCAGTACTCAACAAATCCACAAACCCGGCAGGCCGCCAAAGTCTATCTGGCCGCTTGCTGGTGTGCGAGCACTGCGGCACTGCTCCCCGCGCAGGCGCCAGCCCATCGGCCGCCCTACTTCCCCAGCCCCTGCGCCGCCTCAACGATGAGGGCGAGTGTGGCCTGGCCCTGGGGTTCCTTGGGGTGCAGGATGCGGAAGTGGCCGCCGCGCTCCGGGCGGATGGATTGGATGGGGTCGCCGGCGGCCTTGGCGCGGTCCATGTAAGGCTGCATCAGGTCCCAGAACGCGCCTTGCACGAAGTACTGCTTCACGCCCAGTGGCAGGTGATCCTGGGGGGTGGCGTCGCGGTAGCGCGCGGGCACCTGCTGCGGGGTGCCGCCCATGAAGGGCACGATCACGGGCTTGCCGCACTCCTCGGCATCCACGCCGATGAACTCGGCCAAGGCGCCCGGCCCGTCGATGGCGACCACGGCCTTGGGCAACAGCGGGTTGGCCACGGCAATCTCGCTGCCTGCAGCCAGCTTGCCGCGCATGGCGCTCCACAGCGCAAGGTGCGCGCCGGCGGAGTGGCCGGCCACCAGCAGGCGGTTGGGGTCGATGGGGTAGCGCTTGGCCAGGCCACGCACGGCGTCCACCGCGGCGCCCACGTCGCGCAACGTGCCCGGCCAGCCACCGCCGGCGTCGCCCACCACGCGGTAGCGGATGTTGAGCGTGGCAATGCCGCGCTGGGTGAGTGCATCGGCCAGCGGCGCCAGGTCTGTGCTGGCGCCAAACTCAGCGCTCCAGCAACCACCATGGATCAGCACCGCCACCGGAAACGGCCCCGGCCCGGCCGGCATGCGCAGGTCCGCCGTCTGCTTGGGCTCGCTGCCGTAGCGGAGCGTCTCTGTGGGCGCAGACACCGGCGTGCGCTTGAGCCCCGGCGGCCCATACACATACATGACATACGCAGACCGCGCATAGGGCCAGGCCAGATAGCCGCCCACCAGCACAAGCGCGAGGGCTGCGCTCCAGATCCACTTCGCTTTCTTGCTCAGGGTGGGCATGGGGGGTCCTTGGGGTGGGTGCTGGAGGATAGTTACGTGCCTGGGGTGGGGGTGGGAGCGGGGTCAGCGGGCGAATGGGGGTGGAGCTTGCCGGCTAGCCGCTGCAGAATGGATTGAATTCGGACGTATTGTGCGAATCACGATCTTCGCTGAAGAAGCGCATTAGACAAGCGGGAAGTTATGTTTCGGTTCTGGAAAATAGAGCATTTTCAGCCACCTAGAGACAAGCAGAAAGGCAAGCCTTGCCACCGAGCGCTGCTTATCTCAGCAGTGCCGCAACCGCACAAATGATGACCGCTGCAGCGAAGACTACGCGCAGCGCCCGTCGCGAACGCTGCTTGTGATCCTCATACATCTGGAGCTCTGCCGCCGCCGCCCGCGCCTGTGCATTCAGGTCCGCGACCTTCTCATCCACCTCGCGCATGAAAGCCGTTGGGTCTTTCTTCTCCAGCACAGCTGTAAGGGCCGCATTTGCCTCTTCGGACAAGCGCTCGTGTCGGCCGATGAGCAGGTTCGCCAGTTCCTCGTCACTCATGCGGGAATAGCGGTCCTTAAAGAATTCAAACTGATTCAGGTCCATGTGAGCTCTACCTTGGATGCAAGTAGACGCCGAAGCGCGAAGCGCGGAGGGAGCCAGACGCGAAGCTCGTGGCGATCCACCGAACTGTAGGATTAGACATTTTTTTCACTATCCGGTGATGCCTCTTCAAGGAGGTACGCAGCATGCTCCATTGACGATTGGGATAGCTCGTCCCACCGCTTTCCAATTAAATCAACCGGGATGCTGATCGTCGCCTGATACGTTTTCGCATGCGACAAAGCATTTAGGATGCTTTCCATGACTACGTGACTTGTTTCAGTTTCAAAAGCGCAAGCGAGCGCATTGACAATAGATTGAAGTTTTCGATCATCACCAGATCTATCCGCTTCAAGTACATCGCCAAGCGACTCGACCGCCAGATCCCTTACTCTCTCATTCGGAGAGTGAAGTGCGTTCAGGATTGTCGATAAGTCGAATGCGGATGACATAGTATGATGTCTAACGCCAAAGTTGAGGGGCCACGATGCGAAGCATTGTGGTCCCACTCGAACTTATGGTTAGGCTGGTGGATGGCGCTGAAGACTTTGCTATGTCTCAGCTTAACTACGTAGCAAGGAAAATGTGTCACCGTGCATCAAGCAAAATAGTCAGGATTAATCCCACTGTGGAAAAAAGTTCCTCTTGTTGCTGAAGCGTCGGAATTTCTTTGGTTCCATGAAAGAGGTTGTTCCGAATTCGGAAGCAAATAAGTATCAAACCTATTGCCTTGTCTACTTCATCGATTGTTTCGTTTGTTAGTGCTTTGATGATGGTTGATTGATCCTCGGCCTTTATTCGCTTTGGATCACCGAGTCGCCGGATAAAGCTTTGCGGATCACTTTCAATTTCCCCGTATCGTGTCTTGAAGTACTGCAGTGGTTCGTCAAGTCGACCGCGAAGGTGGTCCAGTTTGCGTGAGTACAGATCCTTGCAGAATTCCCGTAGACGCTTTGGATTCGCCTCTGTGCCGCACGCTTGGCCTTCAAAGTACATCCATAGCAATGCAAACTTCATGGCGGCTTCAAATGCGCTGCCAGGTAGTGTTTCTGCGCCGACGCGTTGCCGCAGCCAGAGTAATGGGTCGATAGTTGGCATGGCTAAGTGTTATTAGTAGTAAGCCTAACTAGATATAGACCGCAAACCTGCGACATAAAACCGGCGCTTGCGGTCTAAATCAAGCCCGTCGCAGCCTGCAGATTTAACACTGGTGCGGGTTCGCGGCGAATCACTGTTCACGTGAGCAGTACTAAACAAATCCACAAACCCGGCAGGCTGGTGAAGTCTATCTGGCGGCTTGCCGGTGCGCGAGGGGTGCTGCGGCACCGTTCCTCAGCCCGCTGCCAGCCCCTTCCATGTGCCCTTGGTGCAGCGCTCCGGCACTCGGCAACCACTGCCACCTGCCCACTATGAGTACGGCAAGCAGCTCACTGCACGTCAAAAAACCCTCTCAAGGTGCCCGCAACCTGCATCCGCTAACCTTTCGGCCTTCTGAACCCCCCGTCGGCTGCACCCGCGAGCCGGCCCCCTCCATGCCTGACCCCAGTTCCCCCGCCGCGCGGCGCGCGCCCAAGCTGCCCCGTGGTCCTTCGCTGCGTGAGCGGCTGGTTTCGCTGATCAGCGGCGAGCCGGATTCACGTGAAGACCTGGCCGATGTGCTGGACAGCGCGCACAAGCGCGATCTGCTGGACGATGACGCGCTGGCCATGATGCATGGCGTGCTGGCGGTGGGTGAGATGACGGCGGCCGACATCATGGTGCCGCGCCAGCAGATGGATGTGGTGGACATCACCCAGCCGCTGCAGCACTGGCTGGACCAGATCATCGCCACCAGCCACTCGCGCTTTCCGGCGGTGGAGGGTGATCCGGATCACTGCGTGGGCCTGCTGCTGGCCAAGGACCTGCTGCGCCTGACGCGCGACGAGAGCCTGGACCTGCGCAAGCTGCTGCGCCCGGCCATGTTTGTGCCGGAGTCCCGCAAGCTCAATCTGCTGCTGCGCGACCTGCGGGTGGGCCGCACGCACATGGCGCTGGTGGTCAATGAGCACGGCGAGGTGGCCGGGCTGATCACCATCGAGGACATCCTGGAGCAGATCGTCGGCGACATCGAGGACGAGCACGACGAGGTGCAGGCCGACGACGGCATCGTGCAGATGGACGACGGCACCTGGCGCGTGGATGCGGATACCTCGATTGCCGAGTTCAACGAGTATTTCCACGCCGACCTGAGCGACGGCACGAGCACCACGATCGGCGGCGTGGTGGCCTACGAGTTCGGCCGCGTGCCCAAGGTGGGCGAGGCGGTGGAGATTGGCGAGCTGCGTTTTCATGTGCAGCGGGCCGATGCGCGACGCGTGGACATTCTGCGCGTGGAGCGCACGCCCACGCTGGCCAACGACGACGCCAGCCAGGACGAACCGGCCGCATGAAGCCCGGCCTGAGATTGGCCCTGGCCGCAGCGGCTGGCGGCCTGCAGACCCTGAGCTTTGCGCCCGTGGGCGCGTGGTGGCTGCAGCCCTTCACCTTGGCGGTGCTCTGGTGGCTGGCGGCGACCAGCACTGGCCTGCGGGCTGCGGCGCTGGTCGGCTTTGCGTTCGGGCTCACGCACTTTCTCACCGGCTTCTGGTGGGTGTATGTCTCCATGCACACCTTTGGCGAGATGCCCGCCGCGCTGGCCGGCTTTGCCACGGTGGCGCTGGCCGCGTACATGGCGCTCTACCCGGCGCTCACGGCCTTTGTCACGCGCTGGCTGGGGCAGCCGCGCGGGCTGAGCGCGCCGGCGCCCACGCGCTGGTCGCCCATTGTGTTTGCCTGCGCCTGGTTCCTGACGGAGTTTCTGGGCCGCGGGGTGTTTCTCACGGGATTTCCGTGGCTGGCGGCGGGGTATGCGCACACGGATGGCGTCTTCACGGGCTGGGCCACGGTGCTTGGGGTGTACGGCACGGGCTTTGTGATCGCGCTGCTGGCGGGATTCATCGGTTTGGAGCGCGTGACGAGTAACAGAAGAGATTGGCGCGGGATGCTGGTCTTGGTGATTTGCGCTGTCGTAGGCATCCTCGCGCGCCCGCAAGCCACCCAAACCGCTGCCTCCCCCGACAAACTGCCCGCCCTCTCCGTGCGCCTGCTGCAAGGCAACGTGCCGCAGAGCATGAAGTTCGAGCAGAGCACGATCATTCGCGCGGCGGAGGAGTACATCAGCGCCACGCGCGCCAATCCGGCCGATCTGATCGTGCTGCCTGAAACCGCCTTTGCCACAACGCCCGAGAACTTCAGCGAGGCCTATGCACTGCTGGCCCAGGCGGCGCGCGACACCGGCAGTACGGTGCTCGTGGGCGCGCCCATCTTTGTGGGGCAGACGCCCTACAACGCCGTGATCGGCTACGGGCCGGGGGGCGAGCGGCTGCCGCTGGCCTACAGCAAGCAGCACCTGGTGCCCTTTGGCGAGTTTGTGCCCTTGGGCTTCCAGTGGTTTGTGGACGCCATGAAGATGCCGCTGGGCAACTTTGGCCGCGGCACCAGCGACCAGCAGCCCTTTGTGGTCAAGGGCGTGAAGGTGATGCCCAATGTCTGCTACGAAGACGTGTTTGGCAACGAGCTGCGCGACGAAGCCGCGCGGGCCGACGTGCTGCTCAACGTAAGCAACCTGGCCTGGTTTGGCTCCAGCTGGGCCATGCCGCAGCACCTGCAGATTGCGCGCATGCGCTCCATTGAGCTGGGCCGCCCCAGCCTGCGCGCCACCAACACGGGCGTGACGGCCGCCATCGACCTCACCGGCCGCGTGCTCTCCGAGCTGCCGCTCAACACCCAGGGCAGCCTGGACACCACCCTGCGCGTGGAAAAGCGCGACACGCTGTATCTGCAGGTGGGCGACTGGCCGCTGCTGGCCCTCACCCTGCTGCTGCTGGCCCTGCGCTTTCGCGAGCGGCGCCAGCAGCCCCCGCCGGCTGTGGCCAAGCGGGGCGCCGAGGACGTCGAGTTTCGCGACGCCGCTTGATCGGTGGATGACGGCCGCTGCGCGGCCATGACGTCGTCGAGCTGCGCTCGCCTCAATGATCTCGCCCTAGGGGCTTCGATGAAGCTGCGCGCCGCAGGTGCGCAGCGCTGGCCCGCCGTTCGAGAACGTCATCAATGGCCCTAGGCCGAGGTCATCAAGGCGCAAAGCGCCGAGATCATGGCCGCGCAGCGGCCGGTCATCCAAGCGCCCGTAAACTCGCTAGTTCGCAGAAATCTCCGCCGCGCACCGTCATGGTCACCTTCCAAGAACTCATTCTTCGCCTGCAGACCTACTGGAACGACAACGGCTGCGCGCTCATGCAGCCCATCGATCTGGAAGTGGGCGCCGGTACGAGCCATGTGCACACCTTTCTGCGCGCCATCGGCCCGGAGCCCTGGCGCGCCGCCTACGTGCAGCCCAGCCGCCGCCCCAAGGACGGCCGCTACGGCGAGAACCCCAACCGCCTGCAGCACTATTACCAGTACCAGGTGGTGCTCAAGCCCTCGCCCGAGAACATTCTTGACCTGTACCTCGGCTCGCTGAAGGCCATCGGCATCGACCCGCTCAAGCACGACATCCGCTTTGTGGAAGACGACTGGGAGAACCCCACGTTGGGCGCCTGGGGACTGGGCTGGGAGGTGTGGCTGGACGGCATGGAGGTCACGCAGTTCACCTACTTCCAGCAGGTGGGCGGCCTGGAGTGCCGGCCCATCACCGGCGAGATCACCTACGGCCTGGAGCGCCTGTGCATGTACCTGCAGGGCGTGGAGAACGTGTACGACCTGACCTGGACCCGCTGGACCGAGCGCGGCGTGGAGCGCACGCTGACCTACTGCGACGTGTATCACCAGAACGAGGTCGAGCAGAGCACCTTCAACTTCGAGCACAGCAACGTCGAATTCCTGCTGCACCAGTTCAATGAGTACGAGGCGCAGGCCAAGCGGCTGATGGAGGCGCAGCTGGCTCTGCCGGCCTACGAGTCCGTGCTCAAGTGCGGCCACACCTTCAACCTGCTCGATGCGCGCGGCGCCATCTCCGTCACGGAGCGCGCCGCCTACATCGGCCGCATCCGCAACCTGGCCCGCACCGTGGCGCAGAGCTACTACGACAGCCGCGCGCGCCTGGGCTTTCCGATGTGCGGCGCCGGTGGCGGCTCCCACGGTGGCACCCTCAGCCAGGCCGCCTGAGACTGAACTGCGGCCTTTCCGGGGCAGATCTGGAAAGGCTTTCCGCTTGTCTGGCAAGGGTTTCCAGCCATTTTGGCCTGAAGAACCGCGCCAATGCTTGATCCAGCTTCAAAGATCCTATGAACGCCCTGCTCGTTGAACTGCTCACCGAAGAACTGCCGCCCAAGGCGCTGAAGAAGCTGGGTGAGGCCTTTGCCGCCGGCCTGCGCGACGGCTTGGCCGCGCGCAAGCTGCTGGCCGCCGGCAGCGTGGCCACCGCCTACGCCACGCCGCGCCGCCTGGCCGTGCACATCACGCAGGTGGCCGCCGTGGGCCCGGACGAAGCCCGCCGCGACAAGGTGCTGCCCGTGGCCGTGGCCCTGGGGGCCGACGGCACGCCGCAGCCGCCGCTGCTCAAGAAGCTGGCTGCCCTGGGCCTGAGCGAGGCCGACATCCCCAAACTCACCCGCGCCATGGACGGCAAGGCCGAGGCCCTGTTCCACGAATACACCGCGCCGGGCCAGGCCCTGGCCGACGCGCTGCAGGCCGTGCTCACCGACACCGTGGCCAAGCTGCCGATTCCCAAGGTGATGTTCTACGAGCGGGATGACGGCACGGCGGTGAATTTCGTGCGCCCGGCGCACAAGCTCATTGCCCTGCACGGCAGCAGCGTGGTGCCGGTGAGCGTGCTCGGCCTGCAGGCCGGCAACGTGAGCCTGGGCCACCGCTTCCACTGCGAAGACGAACTCGTGATTGCCAGCGCCGACACCTACGCCAGCAGCCTGCGCGAGCACGGCAAGGTGGTGGCCAGCTTTGCCGAGCGCCGCGCGAGCATCGAGGCGCAGCTCAAGCACCTGAGCCGGGGCGACGAGGTCATTGCGCCGGACGCGCTGCTGGATGAAGTGACCGCGCTGGTGGAATGGCCGGTGGTCTATGAATGCCACTTCGAGCGCGAATTTCTGGAAGTGCCGCAGGAATGCCTGATCCTGACGATGCAGACCAACCAGAAGTACTTCGCCACGCAAAAGGACGGCAAGCTCACGAACCGCTTCCTGATCGTCTCCAACATCGAGACGACCGACCCGAGCCAGATCATCGGCGGCAACGAGCGCGTGGTGCGCCCCCGCCTGGCCGATGCGCGCTTCTTCTTCACGCAGGACAAGAAGCTCAAGCTCGCAGACCGCCTGCCCAAGCTGGCCAGTGTGGTCTATCACAACAAGCTGGGCAGCCAGGGTGAGCGCAATGCGCGCGTGGTGGCGATTGCCCAGGCCATTGCCACGATGCTCAAGGCCGACGCCACGAAGGCCGAACGCGCCGCCATGCTGTCCAAGGCCGATCTCGTCACCGACATGGTGGGCGAGTTCCCGGAGCTGCAGGGCATCATGGGCCGCTACTACGCCCTGCACGACGGCGAAGACACCGAGGTGGCCGAGGCCATCAAGGAGCACTACCAGCCCCGCTTTGCCGGCGATGCCCTGCCCGCCACCGCCACCGGCACGATCGTCGCGCTGGCCGACAAGCTGGAGACGCTTGCCGGCCTGTTTGCCATCGGCCAGCTGCCCACCGGCGACAAGGACCCCTTTGCGCTGCGCCGCCATGCGCTGGGTGTGATCCGCATGCTGATCGAGAAGGATCTGCCGCTGGCCGTGCCGGCGCTCGTTCAGGCCGCATTCGGCACCTTCAAGACCGTGGGCGAGACCGCGCAGGCCGATCTGCTCACCTTCGTGTACGACCGCCTGGTGGGTGCACTGCGCGAGCAGGGCTACAGCGCCCAGGAAGTGGACGCCGTCATCAGCCTGCGCCCGAACCGATGGGGCGACATCCCGCGCCGCCTCGAAGCCGTGCGCGCCTTCGCTGCGCTGCCCGAGTCCCAGGCGCTGGCCGCCGCCAACAAGCGCATCGGCAACATTCTCAAGAAGGCCGAGGGCGAGGTGCCCGGCGGCGTGGATGCGGCACTGCTCAAGGAACCCGCCGAACAAGCCCTGCACGCGGCCATGCACGGCGCCACGCCGATTGCCGACAAGCTCTTTGCCAACGGCGAATACACCGCCAGCCTGCGCGAGCTGGCCAGCCTGCGCGCCCCGGTGGACGCCTTCTTTGACGGCGTGATGGTGAACGCCGACGAAGCCGCCCTGCGCAACAACCGCCTGGCCCTGCTCAAGCAGCTGCACGAAGCCATGAACCGCGTGGCGGATCTGTCGAAGCTGGCGGTTTGAGGCCCATGAGCACGATCGAACCCCTGCTCCTCACCCTGCCCACGGCCCTGACCGGCAAGCAGGCCAGCCTGCAGGCCTACACGGATGCCGACGCTGCCGCGCTGCGCGAGTGCGTGCTGGCCAGCCGCGAGCACCTGGCGCCCTGGATGCCCTGGGTCAAGGATTGGGACGACCCGCTGCAAGGCGAGCGCTATGTGCGCAAGATGCAGGCGCAGTGGATCAAGCGCGAGGACTTCGTCTTCATCATCCGCGATGCCGCCACCGGCGCCTTTGCCGGAGCCTGCGGCCTGCATGAGCCGGACTGGTCCGTGCCCAAGCTGATGATCGGCTACTGGATCTCGCCGGCCTTTCAGGGCAAGGGGCTGGTGACGGACGCCACACGCCTGCTGGTGAAGTTCGGCTTCGAGCATCTGCAGGCGCAGCGCCTGTACATCACCTGCGACGCGGCCAATGTGCGCAGCGCGAACGTGCCTGCACGCGCCGGCTTCACGCAGGAGGCCTACATCCGCAACGAGCGCCGCAACGCCGCCGGGGCGCTGTCGGACACCATTCTCTTCGGCCTCACGCGCGAGGATTGGCTGGCCCTGCGCGCCGCCGGCTCACCCGAAGTTGTTTGAACCACGCCCCATGCGCGCCATCTACTTCATCCGCTCGCTGCTGTACGTGCTGATCTGCACGGCCTCCATCAGCGTCTACATCGTCCTGTGCGTGCTGTGCTTTCCGCTGCCGGTGAGCACGCGCTACAAGATCACGATGGCCTGGCCCAAGTTCTCCACCTGGTTTGCCTCGTGGTTTCTGGGCATCCGCTGGCAGAAGAAGGGCTGGGAGAACATCCCGGAGACGCCCTGCATCATCCTGGCCAAGCACCAGAGTGCCTGGGAGACCTGCTTTCTGCCGGGCTACTTCCCGCACGAGCTGTGCTTTGTCTACAAGCGCGAGCTGAACTGGCTGCCCTTCTTCGGCTGGGGGCTGGCGCTGCTGGACATGATCGCCATCAACCGCAGCCGCGGCGCGGAGGCCTTCGAGCAGATCGTCACGCAGGGCCGCCGCAAGGCCGCAGAAGGCCGCTGGGTGATCTTCTTCCCGGAAGGGACGCGCACCCTGCCCGGCCGCTACAAGCCCTACAAGACCGGCGGCGCGCGCCTGGCGCTGCGTCTGGGCCTGCCGGTGCTGCCGATTGCGCTGAACAGCGGCGAGTGCTGGCCGCGCAATGCCTTCATCAAGACGCCGGGCACCATCACCGTGAGCGTGGGGCCGATCATCCGCCCCGAGGGCCACACGATGGAAAGCCTCACCCAGGCCACCGAGGACTGGATCGAGGCCGAGATGCGCGTGCTGGCGCCGCACCGCTACGCCAAGGCGGCCCCGGAGGTGCAGACCTCGCGCCCCGCCAGCGCCGCCTGACCCAGCGCAGCGCACGCGCGGCAGGTGCGGCCGCCCGCGGCTCGGCAAAGCGTGCAATTGCAAGCGCCCGTCGCGCAATCGCTCACGGCGAAAAGTCTCTTTACATCTTGAACGCCCCTGCAGCCGGTTGCGGCGCGCAGGTTTGAGACCATTGGCGCTCCGCTGTACATGCAGCACTTTCAGACCCCAAGACACCATGAAGAAGACCCTTTCGCTCCTCGCCCTGAGTTCTGCCCTGGCCCTTGGCGCCGCTGCGCCGGCCCTGGCCAATGACGTTGGCCCCTACGGCGGCATCGATCTGGGCATCACCGACCTCTCCGGCGCCGACAGCGAAGTCGGCTTCGGTGCCTTCCTGGGCTACCGCATCAATACCAACCTGGCCGGCGAAGTGGCGCTGCGCCGTCTGGGCAGCTTTGGCGGCGTGGACCTGAATGCATTCCAGATCTCTGCGCTGGGCATCCTGCCCTTCAACAACCAGACCAGCGGCTACCTGCGCGTGGGCTACGGCTTCAACGACGCCGACTGCGGCGTGGGCCGCCGCTGCAGCGCCGACGACCGCGCGATCTTCGGCTTCGGCCTGCGCCACCAGCTCAACCGCCAGCTGACCCTGCGCGGCGAGTACACCTCCGTGGCCAAGGACGCCGACCAGTTCAACGTGGGCCTCGAGTTCAAGTTCTGAGCATCGCCCGACGCTGAGCAAACGCCCCACCCGGGGCGTTTTTTGTTTTTGTGCCACGTCTCCACGCGGGCAGGGTGTGCGAGGCTCAGTGGCGCGCACCCCGCCGATATACTTACGGCTTCCCGCTCCAGGTGTCCGGCCTCGCGTTCGATGAAGCCCTCCGCGTCCTCTGAACCCACCCAGTTCGCGCTCGATTTCGGCGCGCAGGACGCCCCTCCCCCCAAAACCGCCGATGGTCAGCGCGACCCCAATGCGCGCCTCATCACCTTTGGCGGCAACGTGGTGGAGTACACGCTCAAGCGCGGCAAGCGCCGCACCATCGGCTTCACCATCGATGATCGCGGCCTGTCCGTGAGCGCGCCGCGCTGGGTGCTGCTGCGCGACATCGAGCAGGCCCTGCATGAGCGGCAGCGCTGGATTCTGGACAAGCTGGCCGAATGGCAGGCGCGCCGCGCCCGCATGGTGGTGCACACCACCAAGTGGGAGCACGGCACCACCCTGCCCTATCTGGGCCGCACGATCACCGTGGCCCTGGGCAGCGGCACGCCGGTCACGCGCCTGCAGCTGGGCATGTTCGGCCAGGAGACGCTGCTGCTGGCCCTGCCCGAGGACGCCAGCGAGCAGCGCATCAAGGACACCGTGCAGGGCTGGCTGCAAACCGAGGCCCTGCGCATCTACGCCGAGCGCATCCCGGTCTTCGAGCAGCAACTCGGCGTGAAGATCAGCCAGCTCAAGCTGTCATCGGCCAGCACGCGCTGGGGCAGCGCCACCAGCGACGGCAAGATCCGCCTGCACTGGCGGCTGGTGCACTTCGGGCCGGACGTGATCGACTACGTGATCGCCCACGAGCTGGCGCACCTGCGCGAGATGAACCACAGCCCGCGCTTCTGGCAGGTGGTGGAAAGCGTGCTGCCTGGCTTCGAGCAGGCCCGCCGCGCCCTGCGCGACGCGGCCCAGCAGCCGCTGCCGCAGTTCTGAGGGCATTTCGGCTCATTCTTGGCCGAAACAGCCTCTTTTCAGACTGATTTCAAGGCAGAAATACCCCGAGATCCGCGCAGCACATGCGGAAAGCCGGGGAGCGGCATTCCTGCCGATTTCTGTCCGAAAATGATGTTTATCTGTTGATCGCGGGCTGGAGTGCAGCAGCTCTCACAGCAGCGGCAGCCCCAGGCGCAGGGCCGTGAACACGCCCATGCCCACGCCGATCATCAGCAGCATGTTGCGCTTGATGAGAAACACCGCCGCCGCGGCCAGCACGGCCCAGATGCGCAGGTTCTCCGGCGTGAGCATGAGCTGCCCGCCACGCACGAAGACCTCGGGGAAGATGATGCCGGCCAGTGCGCAGGCCGGCGCATAGCGCAGCGCCCGCTCCACCCGGCCGGGCAGCTCGAAGCTCGCCGGCAGGATCCAGAAGCTGGCGCGCGTGACCACGCTGGCCACGGTGATGCCCAGAATCGCCACGATCAGATAGACCGTGGTCCAGTCGATGGCATCCACCAGAGCGCTCACTTCGGCGCCTCCGGCTTCTTGAAGCGATCCGTCAGCCCGTAGGCCACCGGCTCGATCAGCACGGCCGCTGCCACGCCAGCCAGCACGCTCACCAGCAGGCCCAGGCGCATCGGCAGGCCCGCAAGAATGATGGACAGGGCGCCTGTGACCAGCACGCCCAGCACCGCCGGCGCGTTGGCAGACAGCGGAATCAGCACCGCCACCAGGGCCAGCACCGCGGCCAGCTCCAGCCCCCATTGCTGCGGAATCACCGAGGCCAGCGCAATGCCCGCCACGCTGGCCACCTGCCAGCAGGTCCAGTTGGTAGCAATGCCGCCCGCCCAGAAGCCCCACTGCTGCGGCGTGCCCTTGGTTTCGGCGTTGCCAAAGCGGCCCATGAAGAGCACGTAGTTCAGATCGCCCGTGAGATACCCGCCAAACAGGCGCTGCTTGAGCGTGAGCGCCGAAAAGTAAGGACGCAGCCCGGCCGAGAAGATCACGAAGCGCAGGTTCACGATCAGCGCCGTGGCCCACACGATCGGCAGCGGCGTGCCCAGGGCCAGCAGGGGCAGCGTGGCCAGCTGCGCGCTGCCCGCAAACACCGTGAAAGTCATGAACAGGGCCATAGCTGGCGACAGGCCGCTCTTGACCATAGCCACGCCCGTGACCAGCCCCCAGGACGCAATGGCGATCGAGGCCGGCAGCATCTGCCGCGCGCCGATCGCAAATTCGTCTCGGTCCAGCGGGGGCACATACTGCGCCGCCCAGGCTGGCAGGGGGATGAGGCTCATGGAGGTGGGAAGCGGCGCGCCGGGCCCGGTAGGCAGCGCACCAGAGGAGGAAGGCCCAGTTTAGAAGTGCGGGCTTGCCGGGCGTCCCGGCGGGGCTGGCACTCCACCGGCGCACCCCGGTGTCTGCCGACGACCTGCGACATCTACAACCAATGACGGCGTGGCATCGAATACGCTCGCACGCGCATGACGCCACTGCAGCGCGTGATTGGCGCTGACCGTGCGGCGCTGACTGTGCGCCGGTCACCGGCACAGCGACGGCACACGATCCAACTCACCGAAAACCCGCTACTTCGGAGCGTCCGACCATGTCATCAACAGCAACTTGCATGCGCGGCGCCTGGCTTGCCGCTGCCCTGTCCCTGACGTTTGCACTTGGCGCGCATGCGGCGGATGCACCTGCGGCCGGCCGGCCCGCAGCCCTGTCGGCCGCCGATTCGGACCCGCGCCAGCTTGGCTGGATGCAGGGCTTTCCGCCGCGGCCCGATCGCGTCATCGGTCAGCCGGACTCGGACTTCTTTTCGTTTCCGAAGATGCGCTGGACGGTGTGCCACTTCCGTGAGCTGCTGCCTACGCGCCAGGTGAGCCGCGGGCTGGGTGCGCCGCGAGGCATGCAGTACGCGCGCGACGCGGGCATCGATCGCGTGCGCTTCGTGCCGACCGGCCAATCCACCCCGATGACATGGCGGGAGTCGCTGGACGCCAACTACACCGACGGCGTGTTGATCATTCACCGCGGCCGCATCGTCTATGAGCACTACTCCGGCTGCCTGGCGGCGGATGGCAAGCATGGCGCGATGTCGGTGACCAAGTCGGTCACCGGCCTGCTGGCGGAGATTCTGGTCGCGGAAGGCAAGCTCAACGACACCGCTCGCGTCTCGAGCATCATCCCGGAGCTTGCAAGCAGCGCGTTTGGCGATGCCACCGTGCGGCAGGTCATGGACATGACGACCGCGCTGGACTACAGCGAGGACTATGCCGACCCGAAGGCGGACGTCTGGCAATACGCGGCGGCCGCCAGCCCGCTGCCCAAGCCGGCCGGCTACACCGGCCCGGTGGGCTACTTCCAATACCTGCAGACGGTGCGCAAGTCCGGCGTCCACGGCGAGGCCTTCGGCTACAAGACCGTGAACTCGGATGCGCTGGGCTGGATCATCGCCCGGACGTCCGGCATGTCGGTGTCGGACCTCGCATCGAAGCGGCTCTGGCGGCCGCTCGGCATGGAACAGGACGCGTACTACACCGTCGATTCCCTCGGCACGCCGTTCGCCGGGGGCGGGCTGAGCGCCGGCTTGCGCGATCTCGGGCGCCTGGGTCAGCTGGTTCTGGATGAGGGCCGCCTGGGCAATTCGCGGCTGTTTCCGGCACAGGCGATCCGCAGCATCAAGGCCGGTGGCGACAAGCAGGCCTTCGCCAAGGCGGGCTACCGCGCGTTGCCCGGCGGCAGCTACCGGGGCATGTGGTGGGTCTTCCACAATCGCCACGGCGCGTTTGCAGCGCGCGGCGTGCACGGCCAGACCATCTATATCGATCCGACAGCGCGCATGGTCATCGTCCGATTCGCCTCGCATCCGGTGGCGGGCAACAGTGCCAATGACGCGACCTCGCTGCCGGCCTACCAGGCCGTCGCCGAGTATCTGATGAAGGCACGGGCCAAGCGCTAGACGCTGCGCCGGACATGGAGCCGCGCGGCGCGCGGCCGCCGCGCAATAAACTCGCATCAGCCGCGCACAACACGCCGTGCGCAGACCGAAACACGCTGATTGGGAGCAGAACCATGTCAATGGCCGACCGCGACGGCAAGATCTGGATGGACGGGCAGATGGTGGAATGGCGCGACGCCAAGATCCACGTGCTCACGCACAC
The DNA here is from genome assembly GCA_001295775.1 of beta proteobacterium AAP99. GTDB lineage: Bacteria > Pseudomonadota > Gammaproteobacteria > Burkholderiales > Burkholderiaceae_C > Piscinibacterium. The sequence goes on along the minus strand of LJIA01000009.1, from coordinate 83,768 downwards.
CCTGCACTACGGCTGCGGCGCCTTTGAAGGCGTGCGCGCCTACCAGCAGCCGGACGGCGCCGCCGCCATCTTCCGCCTGCAGGAGCACACCGAGCGCCTGTTCAACAGCGGCAAGATCCTGCGCATGAAGATCCCCTTCACGGTGGAAGAAGTCATGCAGGCGCAGAAGGACGTGGTGCGCGCCAACAACCTGCCCTCCTGCTACATCCGCCCCCTGATCTGGATCGGCAGCGAGAAGCTGGGCGTCAGCCCCAAGGGCAACAAGGTGCACATCATGGTGGCCGCCTGGGCCTGGGGCGCGTACCTGGGTGAAGAGGGCCTGAAGCGCGGCATCCGGGTGAAGACCAGCAGCTACACGCGCCACCACGTCAACATCACCATGACGCAGGCCAAGGCGGTGAGCAACTACACCAACAGCATCCTGGCCAACATGGAAGCCACCGAAGACGGCTACGACGAAGCCCTGTTGCTGGACCCCTCCGGCTTCGTGAGCGAAGGCGCGGGCGAGAACCTGTTCGTCATCAAGGGCGGCAAGGTCTACACGCCAGACCTGTCGGCCGGGGCACTCAACGGCATCACCCGCAACACCATCTTCGCCATCTGCCAGGACCTCGGCATCCCGCTGATCGAAAAGCGCATCACGCGTGATGAGGTCTACATCTGCGACGAAGCCTTCTTCACCGGCACCGCCGCGGAAGTGACGCCCATCCGCGAGCTGGACCGCGTCCAGATCGGCCAGGGCAGCCGCGGCCCGATCACCGAAAAGATCCAGACCGCCTTCTTCGACATCGTCAACGGCCGTAACCCCAAGTACGCCAGCTGGCTGGCCAAGGTTTGAGCCCTCACGCTGCACGCATCATGAGCACCAACACCCAGACCCCCATCGAACTCACCGCCGCCGACCTGCAGGGCCCCGGCGTGGTCTTCTGCCCCAACCCCAAGATGCCGCTGTGGAGCAACCACCCGCGCGTGTTTCTGGACGTCGCCACCACCGGCAGCGCCAAGTGCCCCTACTGCGGCACGGAGTACGTGCTGAAGGCGGGGGAGAAGGTGCACGGGCATTGAGGCTGGTCACCCAGCGTGGCTAGGTGGGAATCTGTAGTTCCACTGACGCCCAGCCTTCAGGGTTGAGCCACAACCGGTCAAGGCCCTTCTGCGCATCCGACGCATACACCTGACTATGCGCCGCGATCCATCGCAGGACGCTCACGACACAGTGCTTCTGCTCATCCGCCAGACCGCTCAATCGAGCAAGGTTGTAGGCTGACTTGTGGGTCAACGTGTGAACAATGCTTCCCAGTAGCTCGCCCTCGGCAGACAGCAGATCCGCTCCCACGTGCCGCACCGAGAAGCGCAGGTAGGCTGGCAGGTAGAAGTGCAGAGACGAAGCGTCGAAATGATCTAGCGCACTGAGTCCTGCGCAGAGTTCAGCATCCGAAACATCAAGCCATCGGACGTGGACTTCGCCTCGAGCGGCTTGCCACTCCTCGTCGGATATCTCCCGAAAGAGCGACTGATCCGCGAGATGGGCTTGGCGGACCGTCATCGGCGGTACGGATGCCGTGCTTGAAAAGCACCGCTGAATCTCGGCAATCAAGTCTTCTAGTGTCATCGCGGATAAGCACGGCCGACCGGGCTGCGCTCACCCGCGAGTTTGACACCGATCTGGCTGCTTCCGACTCACCGCCCATACATCACATAGTCCGCCGCATAGGCCACCTGGCGCTTCTCGCCCCGGTTGGCGGCGACGCAGGGCGCTGCGGGGGCCACACCACCACTGGTGTTCAGGCGCTGGATGAAGTTCACGCCTTGCAGCTTGCCGGTACCCATCGCGGGTTCAGCCCGCACCAGTTGCAGGGGGATGTTGCCGGGCTGAGCCGGCGCCACGGCGACCTGCTTGCCGGTGAGCTTGGAGCCGTCCATGTGCTCCCAGGTGGGGCCACCGTAGTAGGTGCCGATGCGCTTGCCGTTGGCGTCCGTCAGATCGGCCTTGGGCATCACGAAGGCCCAGGCGAACTGGCCGGGCATCTGGGCATTCTCTCGACACTCGTACGTGATCTCGCCGGCGCCGCGGGTCCAGAGCTTCTGCATCTCACCCGCCGGCACGCGCACGGCCTCGGGCAGGGTGGCGTTGTCCACGCGCGGGTCGGCCATCATGGGCGTGCTGGCGCAGGCGGCCAGCAACACGGGGGCGGCGGCCAGCGCAAGCAGGGTGCGGGCGGAAGGGCGAGTGTGGAGCTTGGTGGTCATGGTGGGCCTCTCGTGATCGGTTGAATGAGCGGCAGGCCCCAGCCTGCCGCCTCACGAAAGACCCTTACGCACGGCGCAGCGGTTTGGATGCAGCGCGTCGCCGCGAGCCGCATCCAGCAACTAAATCTCCAGCTTGCCCAGCGACAGGATCGGCCCAGTGGGCGCACCGGTCTTGGACCCACCAGCCGGCTCCAGGCTCACGGCAAAGGCCGCGGTGTTGCGCAGCAGCTCGGCGCGCACCACAGTGGTGGCGCCCTGCGCGGCCACCAGGCCCAGCGAGCGCGGTGCGCCCTGCGCGGGCACGGCCCAGAGTTCGAGCGCGCGGGTGGCGTCCACGCTCACGCCGCCCACCGGCCGCAGCACCAGGGCCTTGCCGTCTGCGCTCACGCTGGCCACGAAGCTGGCCTGCATGACGCTCGCCGCCTCGGGGTTGGTGCCCAGCACCACCACAATCGGCGGCTGGGCGGGTTGTGGCTGGGCGATCAGCACGGCCAGGGCGATGGCCGCGGCGCCGGCCAGGCCCGTGGCACCCTGCCAGAGGCCCAGGCGCTGCCACCAGCGCAGCGGCGCCTCAGCCGCTGCGGATACCGCACCAAAGAGCTGATGCTCAATGCGCTGCCACACGCGCGGCGACGGCTGCACCGGCGTCACTGTGGCCGCGAGTGGCACCAGGCGGCGCTGCCAGCGGGCCACGGCATCCTGCAGCTGCGGGTGGGCGGGCAGCAGGGCTTCAAAGCGGCGGCGGGCGCCACCGCGCAGGGTGCCCAGCACGTATTCAGAGGCGAGGCGGTCGGCGAGTGGGGGGCGGCTGTAGTCCATCAGCTCACCGCCTTCTCTGTTTGCGCCGCCCGCTCCAGGCAGGCTTTCAGGGCCAGCAGGCCGCGGCGCACCCAGCTCTTGACCGTGCCCAGGGGCTGGCGCAGCTGCTCGGCCACCTCGGCATGGCTCAGGCCCTCGTAGAAGGCCAGGGCCACGCTCTGCTGCTGCTCGCGCGTCAGCCCCGTCACGCAGCGCTTCAATGCCCGCGCATTCGCCGCCTGTTCAAACAGCTCCATGGGGCCGGGCGCGTCGCTCGCCAGGCCGGCCAGCATGTCACCACCGCCTTCGTCGTCATCGTCGGCATAGCGGCTCACGGTCTGTGGCTCGGCGTCGCGCCGGCGCAGGCTGTCGATGGCGCGGTTGCGGGCGATGCTGGCCAGCCAGGTCATGGGCTGGGCCAGGCTGGCGTTGAAGCTCTGCGCGGCGCGCCAGACGTTCACATACACCTCCTGCAGCACGTCCTCGGCGGCGTCGCGCTCGCGCACGATGCGCAGGATCACGCCCAGCAGCGGGCTGCTGGTGAGTTCATACAGGCGGGCAAAGGCCTTGCGGTCACTCAAGGCTGTACGGGCGAGCAGATCGGCCAGTTCGTGGCTCTTCTGGGTCCAGTCCGTGGCCGGCTGGGGGCTGGGGGATGCAGGCATGAATCGATTCTATGAACGGGAAGGGATGAACGGCAGCGCACTGCCACCCTGCCCTCTACGCAGGCCGGGCCGGATTGGATGCAGCGCAACCGATGCCGCGCGTCGGGTGAGCTGCGTTGTCCTACATACAATCCATCCACGATGAACGACCGCGCCCCCACCGCCGCCCCAGACGCAAGCGCCGCCCTGTCCGGGCGCCGCCCGCAGCGTGAGTTTGTGCTCACCCTGAGCTGCCCGGACGCCAAGGGCATTGTGTATGCCGTCTCGGGCCTGCTGTTCCAGGCGGGCTGCAACATCATTGATTCCCAGCAGTTTGGCGATGTGCAGAGCGAAGACGGCACCGGCCTGTTCTTCATGCGCGTGCACTTCGAGGCGCCCGAGCACCTGGCCAGCATCCAGACCCTGGACACGCTGTTCAGAAGCGTGCGCGACCAGTTCCGCATGCAGGCCACCTTTCACAGCCTGGCCGCGCCCACGCGCGTGCTGCTGCTGGTGAGCAAGCAGGGCCACTGCCTGAACGATCTGCTGTTTCGCTGGAAGACGGGCAACCTGGGCGGCCCGCAGGGCGTGGAGGTGAGCGCGATCGTCTCCAACCACCCGGACTTTGCGGATCTGGCCGCCAGCTATGGCCTGCCTTTTCATCACTTAGCTTTGGCCGCCGGCGCGACTGCCGAAGCCAAGCGCGCCCAGGAGCAGCGCATCGGGCTGCTTGCGGCCGAGCACCGCGTGGAGCTGGTGGTGCTGGCGCGCTACATGCAGATTCTGTCGCCCGAGTTCTGCGCCACGCTTTCCGGCCGCGCCATCAACATCCACCACAGCTTTCTGCCCAGCTTCAAGGGTGCGCGGCCCTATGCCCAGGCCCATGCGCGCGGCGTGAAGATGATCGGGGCCACTGCCCACTACGTCACGGGCGATTTGGACGAAGGCCCGATCATCGAGCAGGATGTGGAGCGCGTGGACCACAGCCTCTCGCCCGAGGACCTCGCCGCCATCGGCCGGGACGTCGAATGCCGCGTGCTGGCCCGCGCCGTGCGCTGGCATACCGAACACCGCGTGCTGCTCAACGGGCAGCGCACCATCATCTTCCGCTGACAGGACACTCGACCATCATGAGTCGCCCGCCCGGCAACCTCTTCACCACCGCCCTGGACGTTGAAAACGCCTTCTACGAAGCGCTCGAGCGCAGCGACGTGGACGCCCTCATGGCCCTGTGGGCCGACGACGAGGAGATCGTCTGCATCCACCCCGGCGGCCCGCGCCTGGTGGGCTTCGAGGCCGTGCGCGCCGCCTGGCAGGAAGTGCTGGGCAACGGCAGCCTGAGCATTCATGTGGTCAGCCGCACCGTGATGGCCAATCTGTCCAGCGCCGTGCACCACGTCATCGAGCAGGTGGAAGTGCAGGTCCGCGGCGAGATCCAGCGCGTGAACGTCGCCGCCACCAACGTCTTCTTCAAGACCCCCACCGGCTGGAAGCTCGTCGCCCACCACGCCAGCCCGGCGGGCGAGGATGTGGATGAGGATGTGCAGCAGCGGCCGGCGAGCCGGGCGCTGCATTGAGCACGATGCAGCGTCATTGCACCGACTGAGCGGTGAGCCACGGCGCTACGCCTTCTGTCATGGCGGCCAATCAGCCCTGTAGGGTGTCACTGGCGTTGTTCGGCTGTGACTACGGGTGGCTTGAAAGCTGCTTCCCGCTTGTCCCATGCGCCTTTCCAGCCACTTTGCCCTGAAGATCAGCCCCCAGAGCCATTCTTGATTCCCGCATGCCCCACCGCACCCAACCCCTGAACCGCCCCCTGCGCCTGAGCGACCCCGCTGCGCCCTGGTGGCTGCCGGGCGGGCATGCGCAGACCATCTGGCCGGCGCTGTTTTCGCCCGCACCCACCCTGGCTCTGCGGCGCGAACGCTGGGAGTGGAACGATGGCGACTTTGTGGATGCCGACTGGGTGCAGCCCGAGCCGCGCGAGGCCTGGGCGCCGGTGCTGGTGATCTTTCACGGGCTGGAGGGCTCGTCCAAAAGCCACTATGCCCGCGCGATTGCGCACGCCGCCACCCGTGCTGGCCTGCGCGTGGTGATCGTGCACTTTCGCGGCTGCAGCGGCGAGCCCAACCGCCTGGCGCGGGCCTACCACTCGGGCGACGCCGACGAGATCGAGCGCGTGGCGCAGCGCCTGCACGCCAGCTACCCGGTGGCGAGCCTCTATGCCTGCGGCATCAGCCTGGGCGGCAGCGCGCTGGCCAACTATGTGGCCCTGCGCGGCAATGCGTGTCTGTTCAGCGCCGCCGTGGCCGCCTGCGCGCCGCTGGATCTGGCCGCCGGTGGCGCCGCCATCAGCCAGGGCTTCTCCATGGTCTACACGCGCATGTTTCTGCGCACGATGAAGCGCAAAGCCATGGAGAAGCTGGCGCGCTTTCCCGGCTTGTTTGATGCCGCCAAGATGCAAGTGGCGCGCGACCTCTACGACTTCGACAACCTCTTCACCGCACCCGTGCACGGCTACCGCAACACCGAGGACTACTGGGCCCGCGCCAGCGCCAAGCCGCATCTGCGCGGCGCCACAAAACCGCTCTTGCTGGTGAACCCGCTGAATGACCCCTTCGTCCCCGCCGCCAGCCTGCCCAAGCCCAATGAAGTCTCTCCCGCCGTGACCCTGCACTACCCCAGGCACGGCGGCCACGTGGGTTTTGCCACGGGCGGCGTGCCCGGCAGGCTGGACTGGCTGCCGGCCATGGTGCTGGATTACCTGGGCGTGAAGTAGAGGCCCGCGCATGGACGCCATCGTCCTGGCCGCCATGAAAAAGTGGCCCAACGTGCCCCACTGCCACGGCTGGCTGCGGCTGGACGCCCTGGGCCGCTGGCGCATGGCGCGGTTTGAAGGCGACTTCCCCGGCGACGTGGTCCGCCACCAGGGCCTGGCCGACTTCATCGCCCGCAACTACCAGCCCAACGAACGCGGCGAGTGGTATTTCCAGAACGGCCCGCAGCGCGTGTACGTCAGCCTCGAATACACGCCGCAGGTGCTGCGCCTGGCCGAGGGCTCGGGCCTTGCGCTCGTCACGCATGGCGGGCTGAAGGTGGAGCGCGATTGGCCAGGCGTCGGCGGCTGGTTGGATGAAGACGGCCACGTGCTCATCGACACCGAACACGGCGTTGGCGTGATCGACGCCCGCGACCTCACGGCGTTTGTGGGGCGGGCAGAGGCGGCGGGGTTGATCGACAAGCTTCAGCCCATTGCCCGCGCCGAGGTGCCGGCGCGGTTTGGGTTTGTGGCGGTGCCGACGAAGGCGGCGGGCTGAAGCGGTTCCGCTTGTCTGGTGCGGTTCTTCAGGCGGTTTGCCCTGAAGACGCCCTTTCAGAGCCAATCTTCAAAACTACGCTTGGACAAATCAAGCATTGACGCGGCTCTTCAGGCCAAAGTGGCTGGAAAGCCGCATGGGACAAGCGGAAAGCTGTTTTGCGACGCTTTGTTTGGCGGGCGGGGATTCAAGACGGTGTCTGACCCCGAATCTGCCCGTACGCGCTTAGCACTCGCAGAAGAGAAGATTCCAAACTGTAGGCTCATCCACGTCTAGCCAACTCCCGACGTCAGCGGGCCACAGACTGGATGGAACTGAGACATCGCCCCAAGCGGATCGCGGCAGAAAGGTCAGCGCGAATTGCGGCGCCACTTCTGCTGCGATTCGGTCAGCGTAGCGAGATGCAGCTTCGCTTGCTTCGTAAAAGCCGTTGGGATCTTGGCGTCCCGTATTTCTAGCCTCGGAGGCATTTCGGTAGCGGAAACCGTCTGCTGATAGAAATGGTCCACGCATGCTCAAGTAAAAGGTGCACTCCCACCCAGAAGCTGGGCCGAGGACTTCTTGAGATATGAGAAAGCGCCAGTAGTAGCACCCTCGATTACCAGAGGACGACTCGTGGGGTTTAGCTGCAAGCATCTTAGACAAACGCTGAACCACCAAAACCGCCAGCTCTGGCGCTTCCTTGATTGGGGCAGTCAACGCAGCCTTGATTTCGTTAGAAATATCTGTCATGGACAGTCCGGATACATCGTTACAACCTCATTTCCCGACCATGTCTTCCGCGTACAATTGTTTCTCTGAACAACCATTGTAATACGAGATGACGGCTCAAAAGCTTTCTTCAGTCTGCTATAGCACATCCCAACGATACGCCCCATTTCCACATTCGCGTATCGATCACGATCACCGGAGGGACGACCTATCCCACGCGAAGCAACCTCGTCCACGAGAGACTGATTTGCAGGAATGGTAAAGTAGCTCTTGTCGGCGAATACTTCGAATAAATGCCCACCGAAAAATAAATGTACAAACGTACCTGTCGAAGTAAAGGTGGGCTTGGGATAACCACCATTCACCTTACAAGAGCATATGTCCTGCCACCAGTTACGTGCATCCCCATGCACGTTCTTGTCAAAGCCAGGCAGCTCATTTAGCAACGCTGATTCATCGGGAGACGGTTGGCCTGGTCCAATACCCGGCACCGGTGGCGGGAGGGGCCGTGGTGTAGGAAGCGGAATTTGAGCATTGGCAGACGGCAGCAGGATGTTAATTGCAGTCACGACAAATGGCTCGAGTTGCTCAAACCAGGATGCGTCAAAGTCTCCAGAACGAAGGCGCTCTGCTGTAACGACAACCCCATCCACGCGCACTTCTTTGATCGTGCCATGCGGCGCGTAAATTAGTGCTAGTTTCTTGCCACTCGGACTCCTAATCTCTGTTGTTCTGCCAGTAGGATCGAGTGCGAACCCGGCACTTTGTGTACCGCGAGCCATCGACGTCACGAAACCGCGCGCGTTGTAGCTAAAACTAACGCTCCCGCCAGATTCATTAGTCCCGCTAACTAACCGCCCATCGCTGTTAAACTGACTCGCCGTACCAACCAAGTTACGGGTTGCATCGGTAGCCGATTTGATGTTCCCCACAGAGTCGTAGATATACGTCCACCGCCCCTTCTCCCCCGCGACCGTCGCCCCCGCCGGCGTCTCCCTTTCCACAACCGTCGTGGGCAACTGCTGCGTGTTGTAACTCCACCCCGTCGACGGAATCGGTTGGCTCATGTCCCGCGCGGCGCTGAACTTGGCCGCGCCCGTCGCATCGGTGGTCGCCGTGACGCTTTGGCCCGTGAGGTTGCCGTTGCTCGCATACGTGTAGGCGGTGAGCTTGTTGGGCTCGGCAATCCGCGTGGGCAGGTTGAAGGTGCCGTGCCATTGGGTGCTGACCACGCGGCTGGCGCTGGCCAGCGCCGGGCGGGTGGTGCTGCCGGCGAAGCGGGCCGGGAAGGTGGCGCGCTCGGTTTCGCGGCCACGGGTGTCGTAGATATAGAAGGTCACCGTGCCGTCGTGCGCCACTTCCTTGAACTTCTGGCGCCGGGCATTGGCCCCGCCGGTCGCAGCGGTGCCGTCGCCCCATACGGTGCTGGCGGCGGTGCTGCCGCACAGTGGGCAGGGGGCGGTGACGCTGGTGGGGCGGGACGCGGCGCCTATGCTGCCAAACGAATAGACGCGCTGCGTGGCACTGCCATTTGAGCCCGAGTAGTCGGTGATTGTAGTTTGGTTGAAGTTCGGGCTAAAGCTGAACTCTAGCCTGTCGGTGCCATTCACCCCCTCGCTGGACGCTACCCGACCGTCTGCGAGATAACGGACGGTGGATATGCGTGTACCAGCCTCATCGGTGATTCCCGTGACGTGGTTGGGAAACCGGCTGTCCTCATAGTGGTAACGCTTCACCGAACCGTCTTGCCAAGTGGCTGAGGTTAGCTGCTGGCCGGCAGCGACGCCTACGCCCAGGCTGGCCAGTTCGCCATAGCGATAAACAATTGGGCTTGCTGCGCTACCGGCTGCCGAACCGGACACTGCACCTGGAGGCAGAAGCTCTTTCAGGCGCGCGCTGGCGTCGTAGGTAAAGCGCAACTCGCGGCCAAATTGATTGCGCACGGAAATAAGTAAACCGGGGCGCGGAGCGATGTTGGAAGGGGTGCCGGCGGTGCTGTAGCTGAGCGTCGTTACCCAGCCGTTGCGCCCCCGCACGGAGCGCAGTACGCCGGATGCGTCATAGGTTTCAACTGAATCGTCTTCAAAAACCTGGTAGGTCCACCCGGTACGAACGCCGCTGGCGTCTTTGACTTCGGTCAGTCGATCACGAGTGACGCTGTAGTTAGTCCACGCGGCGCCATCCCAATAGAAGGGCAGCACATGGCCGGTCGAGCGCACGGCGTAGCGCGTGGGCTTGAGCGTAGCCCGAGACTCCTCGATGATCTGGCGATCCCACTGGCTGATCCAGCCGGCGGCACCTTGCACGCGCGTACCAAAGCTGCTGGATTGGGGGGCGTACCACTGCGATTGGTAGACGCGATTGAAACTGAGCGGATCTGCACCGGCACCGGAGTAATCGGTTTCGCGATAGACCTTCGTCAGCGTGCGGGGCGAAACGGGTTTGTCGGTCGTACAACTTAGATCGACGACAGGTTCTTCATAAACGCACCAAATACGACCGTTGAGATCCTGAGACTTATCACCGTCAACGAACGCTCCTGTAGCTCTTCGATCTGGTTGCGCACATGACTGTCCGGGCAATACCCAGTTCTGCATGAAAACGTTCGGTGTAACTGTTCCATTCCAATCTACGTAATCATATTCACAACCATACGCCCACTGCGGATGTATTCGAAATCTTCCATTTCTATATGATCCGGGATAAATCGCTTGGCAGGCTCGATCAGCATCGTCGAACCGCTTGCCTATCACATCCTGCGTGCCGGTTTGCGGGCTAAAGAAAATAATTCCACGAACACACTCAGCAGGCCCACCGTTGGCTTGGCAGTTTGCTGGATAGGTTTGAGCTAGCGCGGCTCCGGGCATCATGGAGCTGCCAAGTAATAGTAGCGTCAGCACTAGTTGCAATGGCTCTTGTGCTGCACCCTTGGGGCTGGACGCCCACTCCGCGCGCAGCGCGCGCACCCATCCCACCACGACCCGCAACGCCCTCATCTCTGATCCCTAAAAGTCAGTTCGTTGAAACCGCGCCAAGCTATCCACCCCGCCTTATGCCCAGCAATCGCCCAAGCGTGCGAATGCGCTGCTGGCGTGTTTGTGCTAGGGAAGGTCTACAAAACCCCCACTCTGGCCTGATGTTTGTGAGGACCTGAGCCAGCAAAGCGCAGGAGCGTGATGATCCAGCAAGCCAGCCTGGGATTGGACCTGAGTGTGAAGAAGTGGAGTTGACCCGGTTCCGTGGACACATCATTCTTTGTGTTCAAGGAGCCGCAAATGTCCAAAGTCAGACCGCCGTACCCGGTGGAGTTCAGACAGCAGATGGTCGAGCTGGTCCGCGCCGGTCGCACGCCGGCCGAACTCTCTCGCGAGTTCAACGTCACCGCGCAGTCCATTTCTAACTGGGTCGGTCAAGCTGCCATCGACAGTGGCAAGCCCGTGCCCGGCAAAGAAGGCTTGAGCACGGCTGAGCGGGAGGAACTCAGCCGGCTGCGCCGCAAGGTCGCCAACTACAGCAAGAGCGAGACATCCTGGCAAAGGGTGACGAGGATGAGCTGACAGTCCAGTGGACTGTCAGCCCGAGGAACGACTGGTTTGCCGGTCGCAGCGATGCGACTCCAACGAAGTCTTCGGACTCGTGATGGCGAACCAGGCCGACTTCCCCGTGCGCATCCTGTGCCGTGTCCTGGGCGTCTCCGCCAGCGGCTTCTATGCCTAGCGCGAGCGCGCTCCTTCCCAGCGAAGCATAAAAAACCCGGTGATGACCGAGCGCATCCGCCAGATTCACAAGAACTCCTATGAGTCCTATGGCATGCCACGCGTGAGGGCCGAGCTCATCGAGCAAGGGGTATGCACAGTCGTCAGCGCGTGGCGCGTCTCATGCGCTTCGCCCGCATGCGGGGCATCAGCCGCCGCCGGGGCTTCACCGTGACCACGCGGCGCGACAAACGAGACTCGCCGGCCCACGACCTGGTCAAGCGCCAGTTCCGGGCCAGTGGCCCGAATCAGCTCCTGAGTGGCCGACATGACTTACGTGCCCAACTGGACCGGGTTCCTGTACTTGGCGGTGGTCATCGACGTGTGGAGCCAGCGTGTGGTCGGTTCGTCCATGAGCGAGCGCATGACGGCCAACTGGTGCTCTCGGCGCTCAACATGGCGCTGATGCAGCGCAAGCCGCAAGACGTCTCCACCACATTGACCAGGCCAGCCAGTGCACCAATCTGGCCTTTGGCGAGCGCTGCCGCCAGATGGGCATTCGTCCCTCCATGGGCACCGTGGGCGATGCCTACGACAACGCGATGGCCGGAAGCTTCTTCGCCAGCTTGGAAGCCGAGCTCATCGAGCGCAACAGCTTTGAGTCCAAGGCGCAGGCCCGCATGGCCGTCTTCACCTGGATTGAAGCTTGGTACAGCCCCAGGCGCCGCCACAGCGCCTTGGGCTACCTCTCAACCCTGAACTTTGAAAAGAGCCATCAGACCCGCTTCAATGCCCTGGAGCATGACCCACAGCATGCTGACGGGACAACCCAGATGGTTTGAGAATCAAACCAAAAACCGCCGACGGAACCGGGTCAACTCCAACTCCAGCATGGGTGGCCGCATGCAGGGTTGGTTGGCAGGTGCTGGGGCGCGGCACACTTGCCGCCGCCAGATATTGCGGTGGCAAACCAAGATGCACGGGGCGCTCCGGCCACAGCCTCAGGCGCGTGGCAAGCCGCTTGCAAGGCGGTCCCGCACGGCCGGCTGCGGCTGGGCCGGTTCGCTCAGCCGCGCGATGAACCACCTCGCGCCGGCTTGCGCGCCACCACTTTGCGCGGCGGGCGCACATAGGTTGAGCGGCCGATGAGTGAGTGCACGGGGCACACCTCAAAAACTCCGGTTCCCACCAGAAACAGCCCGATCCATCCCCAGGGGCCGATCCAGCCCGCCAGCGCGGCCAGCGCCAGCACTGTTCCAATCGCGATCCGGATGATCCGGTCGGCGCCGCCCACATTGCCATCGATTCGCATGGCCGTTCCTTTGTCGATACATCACAGACAGGAAACGGGGTCTGGCGGCCGGGTGCAGCAGAGCGCTGCGCGTACATCTTAGGGGGTGGTGCGCTGCTCAGGGAAATCATGCGCAGACTGAGGTTTGACGCGGCTCTTCAAGCCAAAGTGGCTGGAGAGCCGCGCCAGACAAGCGGAAAGCACTTCGGACCGTACTAGCGCTGCCGCTCCCGCTGCTCCTCGGTCATCTCGCCGCGCTTCTTGAGTTCCTCATCTTCGATGCGCTTGGCGTCGCGCATTTCGCGCAGGCGCGCGTCGATCTGGCTTTGGGTGATGGCATCCAGGCCGGGGGTCTTGCGTGCGGCTTCCATGGACTGCAGCGCGGAGCCGAAGGCGCCGATCATGAAGTAATGCTCGGCCTGGGCGCGCAGCTGGCCGGGCTTGTCAGCCAGCTCTGCGTAGCAGCGGGCCAGCACGAGCCAAGGCGCCGGGTCGGGCTGCTGGGCGAGGCGCAGGCGCAGGATGGCGGCGGCCTGGGCGGGCTCGTTGATGTCCAGGAAGGCCTGGGCCATGGCGTCTCTGAACAGCAGGGGCATGCCACCGCTGTCACCGGCGGCCTGGATGAGCGCCACGGCATCGGCCTGCTGACCCAGGCGCGAGAGCGCGCGGGCGCGGGCAAAGAGCAGCTGCGGCGGCTCGGCGACGAGCATGCGTTTGGACTCAGGCAGCGCTGCCTGGGCGCGCAGGGTGCCGGGCGCGGTGGTGACGAGGCCGGCTTCCTTGGCGGCGCGATCGAGTTGCGCAAGCGCGCGCTGGCCGCTGGCCACGTCTGTAGCCTGGGTGCCCGTCTTGGGTTCGGCCAGCTCGATCAGCGCCAGGCCGTAGGCGGCACCTGCGCGCACGAAGGCGGTGGGCTCGGGCTCGCCGGGGATCTGAATGCCGGGCTGCATGCGCGCATCGAACACCTTGCGCAGTTGCAGGCGGGCGTCGGCCGTCTGCGCGGCCAGCACCATGGCGCGGGCCTGGAAAAAGCGGAAGGCGAGTGTGTCCACCGGCGGCTTGGGTGGCACCAGACGCGTGCGGTTCTGGATGTCCGCAATGCGCTCGGTGGTCAGCGGGTGGGTGCTGGGGATGATGGGGCCGGTGCTTTCGTACATGCGCCCTTGGGCCTGCAGGCGCTGAAACACGCCCACCATGCCGGAGACGTCGTAGCCGGCGTCCATCAGCAGGCGCAGGCCCACGCGGTCCGCCTCGCGCTCGGCCTCGCGGCTGAAGGCCAGCGCCTGCGAGACGCTCAGGCCCTGGCTGCCGGCGATGGCGGCCTGCATGACGTTGTCGCCACTGCTGGTGCCGCTGCGCGCAGCGAGGATGGCCAGCGCCAGACCGGCCAGCGTCCAGAGCCCGGCGTTCTTCTGGTTGGCGATGCTGCGCGCGATGTGCCGCTGCTCCACATGGCCGATTTCATGGGCGAGCACGCCGGCGAGCTCGTTCTCGTTGCCGGCCGCAGCAATCAGCCCGGAGTTCACGCCCATCAGCCCGCCGGGCATGGCGAAGGCATTGAGCACCGGGTCACGCAGGGCGTAGATCTCCAAGTGCGGGCGGCTGGTGCCCAGGCCGGCGGCCAGCTTGGCGATCAGATGGTCGAGATAGGCGTTGAGCTCGGGGTCGGCAAAGTTGTCCGGGTAGCGGGCCAGTTCGCGGCGCAGGTCGCGCAGGATGCGGCGCTCCTCCGTGGCCGGCAGGTCCGCGGCGTCCGGCGAGCCGAGGTTGGGCAGCGGCGCGGTGGCTGGGCGCGGCAGCGGCGCTTCTTCCTTGGGCGCGGGCGCGGCTGGCGCACCGGAGAAGCGGCCCGGGCTGTCTGTGGGCTGACTCTGTGCCAGGGGCATGCTCATGAACCCCGGCCAGGCGGCCAGCACCAGTGCACACGCAATGGCCCTTGGGCGGGGCAGCCCGGCCTGACGAGTGACACGGCGGGCTGAACTCGGCCGCGAGCGATCCAGAGAGGGTTCGAGCAGCGTGCGGGAAGAAAACGTCATGCGCTTCCGTTGTGAGAGAAGGTTTACAGCTTGAATACGCGGCTTGTGCGTGGCTTGCGAACTTGTCGAGACATTGCCCGCGGCTCACGGCCTACGGCTGGGCGCGGTCAACATTAATGCATGGGCTGGACGCTGCAGCGCAGCAGGCGGCGCGCCAGACCGCGGAAACGAGTACGGATCGGCAGGCCCTCAGGCTTTGGCCACCCGATAGGCAGAAGTTCCGAGGGCTGCAGATTCAGAGCAGCCCGCGCTGAAACGTCCTGCCGTCAGAAGCAAGGGCGCGTCCGGACGGCACAAAACGCTCGCTTTGGCGCGAAGTACTGCGCAAGCTTTGGCATGATGCACGTCTGACCGACCAGCCCATCGAGCCCTCATGAGCGACCCGAACAACGCCCCACCCGCTGACGCCGCACCTGGCCCGCTGACCCACTTCGATGGAGAGGGCCAGGCACACATGGTGGACGTGTCCGGCAAGGCGATCACCAAGCGGGTGGCGGTGGTCCGCGGCAGCATCCGCATGCAACCCGAGACCCTCGCACTCATTGCGTCGGGCACCGCCAAGAAGGGCGATGTGCTGGGCATCGCGCGCATCGCCGGCATCCAAGGCGCCAAGAAAACCAGCGACCTGATCCCGCTGGCCCACCCGATCCCCATCACCCGCGCTGCCGTGACCTTCGACATGGATGACGCGCTGCCCGGCGTGCACTGCACAGCGACGGTCGAAACACTCGCGCAAACCGGCGTGGAAATGGAGGCCTTCTGCGCCTGCTCCACCGCCCTGCTGACCATCTACGACATGGTCAAGGCGGTGGATCGGGGGATGATGGTGTCCGATCTGCGTCTGGCCGAGAAGACGGGGGGCAAGAGCGGGGATTGGCGGGCGGATTAGGCCGCTACCACACGGGCCGGAGGTCGACGAGCTCCAGAACCTGGCCGGTCTTGCGGTCCACGATGGCGACCACGTCACGAATCTGGGCTCGCACTGGCAGGAAGCCCGCAGTCGCATCAGGAAAGCGAGCCTGCAAGGCTCTCACAGCCTCGACGTCGTCGCGATTCGCGCTTTCGAGCACCGTGATCGATCTCAGCCGCTGCTGGATCGTGCCGGTGACGCGCTCCAGGGGCACGTAGAGTTCAGGCAGTTGCGGCCAATCCGGGCCGCCAGCGGCTGCGGTGAACAGGATCTCCTTGGCGCGCTTGCTGTCAGTTGACTCGACCGCGCCCACCCACCGCGGGCCGAACCAGCTGGCTTCCGCCAGCGTGTTGTTGGCCTCGCGCGCGCGCGTCAGGCTGGCGGCATCCAGATCCAGCGCCCTGACGACATCGAAACGATCCTTGTTGAACACGATGTACGCCGGCCGTGCCGTCGCCACCGTGTTCAGGCCGTAGGCCAGGCCTGCCAGCTGGATGACCACGATCACCGCAAGATCAAGGCGCAAGGACTTCTTGGCCCGGTTGAACACCAGGATCGTAAGAATGGGCCCCAGCACGACATCCACGGCAACCACGATGCCGAAAATTGTCCCGATCCCCTGCGCCCGGCTGAGAATGCCGGGGTACCAGACCCAGAACACCAGCGCCGCAGCGCACAGTGCCACTGCACACGAGGCGCCAAAGTGAACCAAGCCGGCAAAAAGTCGATCGCGCATACCAGACATGAGAATTTCTTGTTCACCCAAAACACAAGGGCCGCACTAGGCGGCCCTTGTATCGCTAGAAATCTAGCTTAGCTGCGGCAGTTGGCCGGAACGTACTTGAAGTTCGCGGGAACGTTGTTGGCATCGCAACCCCAGACGATCGGGTTGCCCGGACGCATACCCACGGTCGGGACGCCGGTCGCACCAGGCGTGCCCGAACCCGGGGTCAGACGCAGAACCATGCCAGGAACGGCGAAGGTCGTGCTGAACGTGATGGTGATGCGGCCATCGCCCACGGCGGGCGTAGCACCAGCGGTTACTTCAGCGATGGCGACGGAGGCGACGTCACGGGTAGGCGTGAATTCGAAACCGAACGAGCCAGCAACAGCGGCATCGGTACCAGCGTAAGCAGCAATCGCTTCGCCAGAACGTGCGCTGTACGTTTCAGACACAGCGGTCTTGGCACCACCAGCAACGCTCAGACCTTCAGAGACGCGAGCGCGGATGGTGTAGTTCTGGTACTGGGGAATGGCGATAGCGGCCAGAATGCCGATGATCGCAACCACGATCATCAGTTCGATGAGGGTGAAACCCTTTTGCATACGTTGCATGGAAAGCTCCTGAGAGATTGGACTAGGACCCAAGCGGTCTTGACGGTGTATTAGCGAACGGCAAGCCCACAACTTAACTCATTGATTTCTATAAAAAAATTGCTGATTTTCGGTCGCTAATGAACGCGCTCTGAGGACTCAACACGCCCGACTTCTGACATTTTTCGTCAGGCTTGTTGCTAAATCTTGGCGATTGTCAGGGAACGCAAACTGATCCGTTACCGATCACGCACCATCGCCACGCCGTCCCAGCCCACGTCCGGCGGAGTTTGCCGCAAGGCGGCGAGACGGTTGACGTACAGGCTCTGCAGCGCAGACTCGCCGCGCTGGCGGATCTGGTTGAGCTGGATCTCGGCGGCGTCGAATTGCGCCGTGCGGTACAGCCGAAGAAACTGCTGCCACAGCGGAATGACTGACTGCTCCGCTTCAGGCACGTCCGAGACCGCACCGAGCGGTTCGTAGAGCGAGGTCGGTGTCGAATCGGCGCGGGTACGAATGCGATCGAGTTCGCGCCAGACAAGATCAGGGCACGCGCGGCGCGTGACCTCCCCGACGACGATGCTGACGCCATACAGGCGCGCCAGGCCGCTGAACCGCTGCCCCGCGTTGGCGGCCTTGCCGATCACGGTGTATGCGCGCCGCTGAACCGATCCGAGGTCCCCCACAACCATATTGCCGGTGTTGATGCCGATACCCAGCTTCAGCTCGGGCCAGCCGCGCTGCGCAAAGCTTGGGTTCACACGTTCAAGCACGGCCTTGCGCATGGCTTGCGCCGCCGCCACCGCCCGAGCGGCATCTTGCGGATCAGCCACGGGGGCGCCCCAGAACGCGTGCACCTGATCGCCGATGTATTTGTCCAGCGTGCCGCCGTGCGCGAGGATTTCCGCTGACACCGCAGTCAGATACTGATTCATGAGCGCGGCCAGTTCGGTGGGCGGCAAGCGTTCGATCAGCGCGTTGAAGTCCTGGATCTCAGCGCAGAGCACCGTGATTTCCGCGGATTTGCCCGCCAGCAGGCCTTTCACGGAGTACTTGTCCGGGTCA
This sequence comes from beta proteobacterium AAP99, assembly GCA_001295775.1. Taxonomy (GTDB): domain Bacteria; phylum Pseudomonadota; class Gammaproteobacteria; order Burkholderiales; family Burkholderiaceae_C; genus Piscinibacterium. The sequence goes on along the minus strand of LJIA01000009.1, from coordinate 65,737 downwards.
TCATTCATCACCTGGACCAGCTGCGACGGCACGTAGGCGCGGAACAGTTCGTTCAGCTTGCGACGGCCGCGCGTCTCGACGAAGTAACCCCAGGTGCTGTGCAGCAGGAACAAGGCCACCGAGAGGCACAACACGGCGGCAAGCGGCATTGCGATACCGGCGCCGCGGTAGACGAACAGGTTGATGCCCACATGGCCTGCAATGGTGGCAATGGTCATGCTCGTCGCCACCCAAGGCGACACAAACGGCACGACGACGCCCAGCACGGCAAAGGTCAGCAAGAGCAGCAAGACCTCCGCACCCAGCAGATAGGGAGGCGCGGCCGGAAGCCTGCCGTCGAGCATGCCGCTGATCAGGTTGGCGTGGACCTCGACCCCGGGCATGGAGGCGGACAGCGGCGTCAGGCGCAAGTCGCCCTGCCCCGGCGCACTGGTACCTACAAGCACCACGCGGCCCTTGAGACTTGCTGGCGGAATAGCGCCCTTCAGCACGTCTGCAGCAGAGATCCAGCGGTAGCCGCGGCTGCGGTTGGAGTCTGAAGGTACGGCACGGAACGGAATGAGCGTCCGACCGTGGCGGTCAACGGGGATGCTCACCACCGTGCGCCCGCCTGCAACCAATTCCAGGGACTCCAGCCCCGAGTAGGCACTCGGCACCCAGCGCTCGGGAGACAGGCCGGGCACGAGTGCAGGCTGGCCCAGCGCCTGGCGCACGATGGCGATCGAAAGCGATTCGTAAAGCTGCCCCTGGTGTTCAACGATCATGGGGACGCGGCGCAGCACGCCGTCCTGATCCGCGATCATGTTGAAGTGCCCGGCAGACGCCGCGGACTTGGCGATCACTGGCAGATTGCCAACGAAGCCGTTGAAACGCGGCAGCGCCACCTGGGGCGCGCGCAGCTCCGTCAGAGAGAGGCTCGCCACAGGCAACTGGCCATCCTGGCGCGGCGGCTCGCCCTGGGAGAAGTAGTAGCCAAGGACAACCGGACGGCCGGCAAACGCCTGCGCGAGCAGCGCGTCCGTGTCCAGCAGCGGGGCAATCTGGTCAACCGCGCTGCGAGCGCCGGCATCGCCGCTGCGCGCGACGAGTGTCCGTAGCCGTTCGGGGTCCGCACCCAGCTCACGGTCAGAGAACACCACGTCGAAGCCGACCACGGCGGCCTCCTGCTCGTTGACGAGACGCTGCGCAAGCAAAGCCACCGTCTCGCGGGGCCAGGGCCAACGGCCGATGGCGGCAAGGCTTTTCTCGTCGATGTCCACGATGACGATCCGCTCGTCCTGCGCAGACTCCGCAAAAGCGGTCAGGCGCCAGTCATGGACCTGATGGTCGAGTGCCTCAAGCCATCCAAAGCGCCCCTGCCACTCCGCCGCGTGGACGATGAACACAGCCGTAAGCACCAGAGCCAGCCCGAGGCGCAGCCACAACCCGATTTGCGATGGATGCTGCGCAGCGCTGCCCATGGTCTCGTGGGTGACTCCGGTCGACCCGGCAGCACGGCTTTCGGTAGCCGTGCGCCTAGCGGTAGAAGAACTCGAGCTTCACACCGGCGAGCTCGATGATGTCGTGCTCGTGCAGGAGCTTGGCCTCAGTGGACACGGGCATGCCGTTCAGGCTCGGGTAGCTGGTGCCCTCGACATGCGTCAGGAAGTAGCCATCGGGGCGCTTGGCGATCACAGCCACCTGGACGCCAGGACGTCCCAGCGTGGTGATGGGCTTCGTCAACGGCATCTCTCTGCCGGCGTTTCCACCGCTCAGCACCTGAATGACGCCCTGACGCGTGGCGGACGGCGCAATACGCGGCGAAATCGTATCGGGCATCGGCTCATCCAGCGGCGGCATCGGAGGCAAACCGCTGGGGATCTCCTGGGTGGCATTCATCGGCCGGATCGGCGCAGCAGGCGCAACTTCCGGGGCCGGCTTGGCAGCGGCCGGGCGCAGAATCTGCGTCTTCTCGAACGCATCGTCACCGGCTCCGCGACCGGACTGCTCGCCCATGAACTTCAGGCTGTACTTGCCCAGCTCAATCGTGTCGCCGGTCTGCAGGAAGTGCTTCTTGACCGGCACACCATTGACCATCGTCCCATTGGTCGATCCCAGATCCTCAAGGAACGAGTCGTTGAGAATCGTGACGATGACTGCGTGTTCGCCGCTGATGGCGAGGTTGTCGATGGCGATGTCGTTGTGCGGACGACGCCCGATCGTCGTCCGCTCCTTCACCAGCGCGTATTCATTGAGTACCTGCCCATCCATTGACAGGATGACCTTTGGCATCGACCTCACTCCCAGTAATTCTCAGCGCGCCGCAGAACCCGTCGGCAGACTACTTCAGCCATTGAAAGAACCGCGAAACGATCCCGTCCGGGGCCTCGACAGGCTCGGCGCGGACAAGAATTGCAGAAATATTATCGCGCCCGCCTGCCTCGTTCGCCATTTGCACTAGCGCATCGGCGCTTGCGTCGAGGTTTTGCGACAACGCCTGGAAGACACCCGCTATGTCATGGTCTTCCACCATGTCGCTGAGCCCATCCGAGCACATGAGGTAGACGTCGCCTGCACGAACCTCATGGTTGTTGATCTCGAGATCCGCTTCCGGGTCCACGCCGAGCGCCCGCGTCACGAGGCTCTTGTTGCGCGACATCGCCGCCATTTCCGGCGTGATCAGACCGGCGTCCATCTGCTCCTGCAGCAATGAGTGATCGCGCGTGATCTGCTCTAGCCTGCCGTCGCGCCATCTGTAGCAGCGCGAGTCACCAAGATGCGCCACACTCAGTGTGTGCCCGGAGAACACCGCTACGACCAGGGTCGTACCCATGCCTTCGTATTGCGGCTGGTGATGCGCCGCGTGATAAATGGCCTGGTTGGCTTGCGCGACGCGGGTGGTCAGCAGTGCCTGAACGCGCGCGACACCATCGCGCTGCAGTTCGGTGCGCCACTTCCTCAAGTCGCGCTCAAGTTCAGATCGCAGCAGGGTGGTGGCCATCCCTGAGGCGACTTCACCCGCGTTGTAGCCGCCCATGCCGTCAGCCAGCACAAACAGGCCTTCTTCGACCGATGCCGCGATCGAGTCCTCATTGTGGGATCTGACCATCCCGGGATGCGAGCGCAGCGCGGCCGTGAGCCGCAGTTTCTGGGCGCGCGGAACGGGTTTGCGTGCAGGCACGACCTGGCGATCCGTCATTGCGGCCCCGCCATGACCCGCTTGAGGTCGGCTGCCATCTGTTCGCCAGTCGCGTAGCGTTGATCGGGATCCTTTGTGGTGGCGCGCTGAATGACGGCCGCCAGCCCGGCAGGTATCTGAGGGTTCACAAGCCGAGGATCTGGCGTCGGTTCATTGGCGATCTTGTACATGAGCTGTGCCATCGACTCGCCAACGAACGGCAGCTTTCCTGTTAGCAGCTGATACAGGGTCACGCCGAGGGAAAAGAGGTCGCTGCGGCCATCGATCTTCTGTCCGGACAGTTGTTCGGGCGACATGAAGCTCGGCGTGCCCAGCACCATGCCCGTCTTGGTCTTGGACGAATCGGTGATGCGCGCGATGCCGAAGTCGGTGACTTTGACTGCACCAGAAGCTGGTTCGTACATGATGTTGGCCGGCTTCACATCGCGATGTACGACACCATTGCCGTGAGCGTAGGCCAGCGCTTCGGCCACACGTATCACGATCGACACGGATGTCGAGACGGGCAGCAGGTTGTCTGGCTTCGTGTGGGGGACGAGATCTTTGCCGCGCAGCAGTTCCATCGCGATGTAGGCGAGGTCATGCTCTTCGCCGGCGTCGTAGATCGTCACAATGTTTGGATGCTGGAGTCGACCGGCCGTCTCCGCTTCGCGGAAAAAGCGCTCGCGCACTTCCTTGAGTTCGTCGGCTTCGAACTCCTGGGACAAGGCCATGGTCTTGATCGCGACGGTGCGACCGATCTTTGGATCCTTGCCCTGGTACACGACACCCATGGCGCCCTTGCCCAGCTCCTTCTCAAGCTCGTAGCGACCCAGCATCGGCTTCTCGACACCGACCTGGCCCGTCATCAGCGAAGCGTTGGTTCGGCCGGCGCTGCCACCCAGAATCAAGGTTTCACTCATGGACTTCGCACGACTGCGGCGCTCAGCGAGATCCTTGAAATTCGGATCGTGACCGGCCATGTAGTCATAGACAGCCTGGGCCTTGTTGAACTGTCGCTTGCGCTCAAAGTCCAGACCGAGGTTGTAGAGATTCTCCATGACCGCAGGACCGTGAACGCCGTCCAACGGCACACGGCGGAACTTGTCGAACGCCATGTCAAGCTGGCCCTGCCCTTGGAACGCCAGCGCGAGCATTCGGTTGGACTCTGCCGACTCCGTGTCGCTTCGCTCCTTGCCCTGCTCGGTCACCAGAAACCGCTTGGTGGTCAGCACCAGATGACCAACAACAACAAGCAGAACCGGCAGCATCAAGGGGATCCATGTCATGCGTGCACTGAGCATGAACCACGAGAACCCCATCAGAACCACGACCAGGCCGGCAGTCGAGCCTGCGCCCAGCAGGGCAGACAGGCGCGGCAGCAGGACGATGAGATACAGCGCAACGAACAGCACGACCGCGATCTGCGCCCAGGTCCGCCAGGCGGGCAGGGTGTAGACGTCACCCTGGAGCAGCGCAGACGTCGCATGCGCCATGTACTCCCCCTGGGACTGCAGTCCGACAGGCGTGATCATGGTGTTGGCCAACCCGGGGGCGCTGACTCCGACCACGACAAGCTTGCCCGCAAACTTGCTTGCCGGGACCTGGCCGTTCAGCACATCGGCAAACGAGTCCGGTGCGACCGCGGCACGGCCATCGTTCGGCGCGTAGAAGTGTGTGAGGATCAAGCCATCGGGCGTGGAGGGCAGGAGCGTCTGCCCGAGCTGAACTCCCGCTGTGCCCATCGACACAGTCGACATGGGCAGGTTGAGGTAATGCGCCACCGATGCGACTGCAAGGTGCGGAAATGCCCGTTCGGCATAGTTCAGGAACGCGGCTGAACGCCGAACCGATCCGTCTGTGTCCTCGACGACGGTGAGATGTCCGACCGCAGTCGCGGCGCTGCCCATGCTGGGCAGCGGCAGGCTGACGGATTGCGTGGGGATCAGCTGCGGCTGCGCCGGGATCAGAGACGGCTGTACGTAGGGTGGCAGCGGGTCCGGTCGGCCTCGCGGCTCGCCAAGCTGCATGATCGCGCCAAGCTGGACCTTGCCCAGGCGCTTGATGGCGGCGGCCAGCTGGGCGTCGGCATCCAGCCGGCTGCGAGCTTCCGCAATCAGCGCGCCCATCTGGTCGATGGTGCCTTGCGCCGGGTGGCTGGGAAGCGATTGCGTCTTGGCGGTGTCGTAGAGCGCACCGAGCTGATCGAGCACAGCTGCGCCGGCATCTCGTTGTGCCTCGGAGAACACGACCGTGTAGACGACGCTCTTGGGCTGACCCGCCGCTAGGCGATCCAGGAAGCGCGCATGAACGTCTCGGGACCACGGGAAACGCCCGATGGCGTTGATCGAGCGCTCGTCAATGGCGATGTACGCGACGCGGTCAGACGGCGCTTTCGAGTTGCTGGCAACGGCGGCGTCGTAGAGCCAGTCATCCACGCGCTTGGTCACGTTGGTCAGATTGGCAATCAGCAGTACGCCGATGATCGCTACCAATCCGAGGAACCAGTCCTTACGGATGAAATCAGCCTTGGAGTTCAAGTCGGCTCCCTCTCTGCGGCCGCCGTGTTGTTCTGTGGCGCTCCTCGCAAGCGCCGTGATGTTCGGGCATGTGACAACACCGATACAGATTCGTCAATCCACCTACCAAGCGATGCACGGATAGGCAGCCCACCGCACGCGGACGCTCTCATGCGCCCAACTGCGCGTGGGACTTTCGTGCAGCAAGCCAACGGCCAAGAAGCATCACAAATGCCGCCCCGATGCCGCCCGCCACGTACGCCGCTGACGCGGGAAGCGGGCCGGTCCATTGCTGCACTGCCGGATCGCCCAGAATCAAGGAGCCGGCAATCCAGCCCAAGAGACCGGCACCGAGCAGGATGACCACGGGAAAGCGATCCATCAGCTTGAGCACGATCTGGCTGCCGAACACAATGATGGGGATGCTCACCAGCAAGCCGAAGATCACAAGCCCGGTCTGATGGTGACCTGCGGCCTGCTCGGCGGCACCGGCAATGGCAATCACGTTGTCCACGCTCATGACCAGATCGGCCACGATGACCGTACGGACGGCGCCCCAAAGGTGATCCGGACTGGCGACACCGTCCTCGCCCTCATCCTCGGGCATGAGAAGCTTGATCCCGATCCAGATCAGCAGCAGCCCGCCGACCAGCTTGAGGAAGGGGATCTTGAGCAGTGCCACTGCAAAGAGCACGAGGATCACGCGCAGCACGATCGCCCCTGCGGTGCCCAGGATGATGCCCTTGGTGCGCTGCGCCGGCGGCAGGTTGCGGCAGGCCAGGGCTATGACCACGGCGTTGTCCCCACCCAGCAGCAGGTCGATCATGATGATCTGCCCGACCGCCACCCAACTGATCTCACTGAGCCATTGCAGCATCACTCGCCCTCCCCGGCGACACGCTATCTCAACAGAAGTCTCTTTGACCCTCAAACAAAACGGGCCGGCAAGCCGGCCCGTTCGCATTCGCCCGAAGAGGCTGCGGGATCAGAGCAGACTCTTGAGCAGGCGGCCCATCTCGGACGGGTTCCGTGTCACCTTGAAACCGCACTCTTCCATGATGGCGAGCTTGGCATCTGCGGTGTCTGCGCCACCGGAGATCAATGCTCCGGCATGGCCCATGCGCTTGCCCGGGGGGGCAGTCACACCGGCGATGAAGCCGACGATCGGCTTCTTCATGTTGGCCTTGCACCAGCGCGCGGCTTCAGCTTCGTCTGGGCCACCGATTTCGCCGATCATGATCACGGCATCGGTGTCGGGGTCATCATTGAAGGCCTGCATGACGTCGATGTGCTTCAGGCCGTTGATGGGGTCGCCACCAATGCCCACTGCGGAGGACTGGCCCAAGCCGATTTCGGTGAGCTGCGCCACCGCTTCATAGGTCAGCGTGCCGGAACGCGAAACCACGCCGATGCGGCCCTTGCGGTGGATGTGGCCCGGCATGATGCCGATCTTGATTTCTTCAGGCGTGATCAGGCCCGGGCAGTTGGGGCCGAGTAGCAGGGTCTTCTTGCCGCCCGCGGCTTCCTTGGCCTTCATCTTGTTGCGCACTTCGAGCATGTCGCGCACGGGAATGCCTTCGGTGATGCAAATCACGAGATCGAGATCCGCCGCGACGGCTTCCCAGATCGCAGCTGCAGCGCCGGCCGGTGGCACGTAGATCACGCTGACGTTGGCGCCTTCCTTCTGCTTGGCCTCAGCCACGCTTGCATAGATGGGAATGTCGGAGAACTTCTCACCGGCCTTTTTGGGGTTCACGCCCGCGACAAAGGCATTCTTGCCGTTTGCGTAGGCCTGGCAGCCCAGGGTGTGGAACTGGCCGGTCTTGCCGGTGATGCCCTGGGTGATGACGCGCGTGTCTTTATTGATGTAGATGGACATGGAGGGCTCCGGATTACTTGACGGCGGCGACAATCTTGGTCGCGGCTTCGGCCATGGTGTCGGCGCTGATGATGGGCAGGCCGCTCTCGGCCAGCATCTTCTTGCCCAGATCTTCGTTGGTGCCCTTCATGCGGACCACCAGCGGCACGGAGAGATTCACGGCCTTGCAGGCGGTGATGACGCCTTCGGCGATGGTGTCGCATTTCATGATGCCGCCGAAGATGTTGACCAGGATGCCCTTGACTGCCTTGTTCTTGAGCATGATCTTGAAGGCTTCAGTCACCTTCTCGGCGGTTGCGCCGCCGCCCACGTCCAGGAAGTTTGCAGGTTCGCCGCCGAACAGCTTGATGGTGTCCATCGTCGCCATGGCCAGGCCAGCACCGTTGACCAGGCAGCCGATGTTGCCGTCCAGGCTGATGTAGGCCAGATCGAACTTGCTGGCCTCGACTTCGGCCGGATCTTCTTCGTCCAGGTCGCGGTAGGCGACGATTTCCGGATGGCGGAACAGCGCGTTGGAGTCGAAGTTGAACTTGGCGTCCAGCGCAATGATGTTGCCCTTGCTGTCACGGTTCAACGGATTGATTTCCACCAGCGACGCGTCAGTCTCCATGTAGCAGGTGTAGAGCTTCTGGCAGACGTCGATGAACTGCGCCTTCGAGTCGTCGGGCATGCCCACGCCGCGCGCCAGTTCCTCGCCCTGCGACTGGGTCAGACCAGTGGCCGGATCGACAAAGATCTTGATGATCTTCTCGGGGTGGCTGTGTGCCACCTCCTCGATGTCCATGCCACCCTCGCTGGATGCGATGAAAGCCACCTTCTGCGTACCACGGTCGGTCACACAGGAGAGGTAGTACTCCTTCTGGATGTCTGCGCCGTCTTCGATGTACAGACGGCTCACCTTCTGGCCTTCCGGGCCGGTCTGGTGGGTGATCAGCTGCATGCCCAGGATGGCTTCAGCCTTGGCCTTCACGTCGTCGAGGCTCTTGGCGACCTTGACGCCACCGCCCTTGCCACGTCCGCCGGCGTGGATCTGCGCCTTGACGACCCAGACCGGACCGCCGAGTTGCTTGGCCGCCTCGATCGCTTCGTCGACGGAGAACGCCGGGATGCCCTTGGGTACCGGCACGCCGAATTTGCGCAGCAGCTCCTTGCCCTGGTATTCGTGAATTTTCATGGGATTGGTTCCGTGGTAGGTCCTGTGGGGTGAACTTGTCTTGGGCGCGGTGAGCGCGCCTGATGGACGATGCCCATCGCGGCATCATCGGCAATTGGCGGGCGGCAGTTTAGCGGGGTGGCTTAACGGGCTGTCGGCAGCGGATGGGGCACGCCGGCAACTTAGTTGCGGGGCCTGACGTCAGCATTACGCCGAGTCCGTCGCTCCGGCCCCCGAACAGCCCGTTGCATCTTGACCCGCCGGGCCGCGATACCAGCGCGGGTAGAACTCGCGGACGGCGGGCGCGTCCGTCCGCAAGGCGTGGCAGCGGTCGAGCTGGAAGGGCTGGACCGACTGCTCCTCAGCAGCGGACGCGTCACGGGTGTCGAGCACCACGCCCGCGTAAGCCTGGATTACCGCGGTCGGCAGCAGGGTCGCGAGCTCGGTGATGTGGGTGCAGCCGGCCACCCCGCCGAGGCGCGTCTTCACGGCATCGCGAAAGCCGCGCATCAGATTCAGGCCGACCAGCTGGCCGTACGCAGGGCCGATGGTGTTGCAGTAGCCCGGATAAGGCACCGAGAGGGACTCAGCCCGAGCGGCGACGACGTTCAGCGCGCGGTCGATCGTGAGCGTCAAGAGCATGTCATGGACAGGCTCATTGGCTGCGCGCAGTCCGCTGGCGAGGCGAAAGTCCACCGACTTCACATCGGCCAGGCGAGCCTCAAAGTCCCAGAGGCCGTCGCTGCGCTCGTAGGCGTCAACCCGAATAGTTCGCGTGTGATGGTGGCGCCGAGTCAGTTGGGTGCTTGCAAAGCTGTCTGACGTACTCATGCCGCGAGTTTATGGGCGCCGAACCCGGCATTCGCGATGTGGTGCCTGGTTCGCAGCGCGCGGCAGGCCGATTCGTGACCGTTAGGCGGCTTCGCTCTCGCGGACGACGCGGTAGCAGACTTCGCTTGAAAATCCACGCGACTGGAGGAATCGCAGCTGCTTGGCGCGCTCCGCAGGGTTGCCGGCGGGCTGACCGAACTTGCGCTGCCACACCTCACGGGCGCGTTCGAGCTCGGTGTCCTTCAGTTGTGACTGCGTTTCGGCCAGCACCTCCGCGCCGACACCCTGCTGACGAAGTTCCATCATCACACGAGCGGTGCCATACCGCTGGCCGCGTCGGTGGCTCAGGCTTGCGGCGAAGCGCGCATCCGACAGGAGCCCTTTGGCAACGAGTTGCTGCAGTACGTGCTCGACAGCGGCTTCGTCTTGTCCGGCAGCCAGGGCGTGCGGCGCAAGCTTTCGAGCGAGCTCAGTACGGCTGTGCTCGCGGCGGCTCAAATAGCCAATGGCTCGGGCCAGCAGAGTGGGGCCCGATCGCCGCGGACTTGCCGCGGCTTCAGACGCTTCTTCATCCGGGGAGGAACGGTCAATTGGCGCAGCGTCAAACTGCTCAAATCCGTCGTCATCGTCGGCGCGGCTGGCCGGATGCCGGGCAGGTGGACGCTTGAGAGAGCTTCGGTTCATCGCGCAAGCCGCCGGGGCACAGGAACCTCAGCGAGTCGTGTGAAGGAGAGCACCATGGCGCATGAACGCCCGGCGGCTGCGCGATGACCCGAAAGAGGGAGGCTGGTCGGCCGCTCGGAAGTTGTACATGAGCTCAGCGATCAATAGATAAACGAGAACCGATAGGTCTCTCAGATCGAATTTGCATCATTTGCAACATACTCAGAGCCAAAAGCCCGGCACCGGTTGCAGGCGCCGAGCACCAGACCTGCTCGAATCACGCTTCCTTGGCGGGACGCTGGCGTGGCTTGGCGGGCGCCTGCTCGTCGTTGGCGGCGTCCGGGCCCTTCTGGGCAGGATCGGCGCTGCGCAGCGTGATGCCATAGTGGGCTCGGATCTTGTTCTCGATCTCCAGGGCGAGTTCCGGACGCTCGCGCAGGTATTCGCGCGTGTTGTCCTTGCCTTGGCCGATGCGGTTGCCACCATAGCTGTACCAGGCGCCGCTCTTTTCGACGATGTTCAGGTTGGCGCCTAGATCGATGATTTCGCCTTCACGGCTGGTGCCTTCGCCGTAGAGGATGTCGAAGTCCGCCTGCTTGAAGGGGGGCGAGACCTTGTTCTTGACGACCTTCACACGGGTTTCGTTGCCGATGTGCTCTTCACCCTTCTTGATCGAGCCGACGCGACGGATGTCGAGGCGCACGGAGGCGTAGAACTTGAGCGCGTTGCCGCCGGTGGTGGTTTCCGGGCTGCCGAACATCACGCCAATCTTCATGCGGATCTGGTTGATGAAGATCACCATGCAGTTGGTGCGCTTGATGGTGCCGGTGAGTTTGCGCAGGGCCTGGCTCATCAGGCGCGCCTGCAGGCCGGGCAGGCTGTCGCCCATCTCGCCTTCAATTTCAGCCTTGGGTACCAGCGCCGCGACCGAGTCCACGACGATCAGGTCCACGCTGCCGGAACGCACGAGTGCGTCAGCGATCTCGAGGGCTTGTTCGCCGGTATCCGGCTGGGAGATCAGCAGCTCATTGAGGTCCACGCCCAGCTTTTCGGCGTAGCTGGTGTCGAGGGCGTGCTCGGCGTCGATAAAGGCGCAGGTGCCGCCCAGGCGCTGCATCTCAGAGACGACTTGCAGGGTGAGCGTGGTTTTGCCGGAGGACTCCGGGCCGTAGATTTCCACCACGCGCCCGCGCGGCAGGCCACCGACGCCCAGCGCGATGTCCAGACCCAGGCTGCCGGTCGAGACCACCTCGATCTCCTCGCGCTCGGCGCCATCGCCCAGCTTCATGATCGAGCCCTTGCCGAATTGCTTCTCGATCTGTGCCAGCGCTGCGGCCAGTGCCTTGGCCTTCTCAGCCGGGTTGGTCTTGGTATCCATGATGCGTCCTTCTAGGGGGTGGATGATCGCGCCGGCTGCACGGCTGGCCTTGCGGTCATCCGAGGAGGCGGTCACTTTAGCTGAGCCAGCGGCAGGGAACGGTTCACTCATTGCTTGACGCTCCGGGAGGTACTGCGCCCGGCGGGCCAGACCTGTCACGGCGCTGATCTGGTTTCTTGCACAGGCTGTTGATCTGTACAGTACCTGTGTTTTTAACAGGGTGCAAGCAGCCGACCCGACACACGTTGACGGGCCGCTTGCCTGTTGCATCCGCCCGACACGGCGCGGCATGTCGCGCTTGCGCGGGCACCGGAGCGGCTGGATGCAACGCTCACGGCGGCTGATGGTCACTTGATCCAGCGCAGCTTCAGCCCAAACCGCAGATCGGGTTTGCACTGACACGGCACTGGGGCATCGATACACTGAGTTCACAAAGCCGACTTGCCGGGCCGCTGCGCGCCTCTCGCGCTGCCGCGCCGCACCGATGCAGGCGAAAACAACGAGGAGACTGCATGCGCATCCTGCTGGCGGAAGATGACCCCGTGCTGGCCGACGGATTGCTGCGCTCGCTGCGCCGCGCCGGCTACGCGGTGGATGCCGTGGCCTCCGGGACGGAGGCGGACTACGCCCTGTCCACGCAGGAATTCGATCTTCTGATCCTCGATCTGGGCCTGCCCAAGATGAGCGGTCTGGATGTGCTGCGCCGCCTGCGCGGGCGCGACAGCCGCCTGCCGGTATTGATCCTCACCGCGGCGGACAGCGTGGATGCCCGAGTCAAGGGCCTGGACCTTGGCGCCGACGACTACATGGCCAAGCCCTTCGCCCTGGAAGAGCTGGAAGCCCGCGTGCGCGCGCTGGTGCGGCGCGGCGCAGGCGGCGGCCCCACCCTGCTGCGCCACGGCGCGCTGGCCTTCGATCAAGTGGGGCGCGTGGCGTACATCAACGAGAAGATGGTGGACCTGTCCGCACGCGAGATCGGCCTGCTGGAAGTGCTGCTCTCGCGCGCCGGGCGCCTGGTGAGCAAGCAGCAGCTGGTGGACCACCTCTGCGAGTGGGGCGAGGAAGTCTCCAACAATGCCATCGAGGTCTACGTGCACCGCCTGCGCAAGAAGATCGAGACAGAAGGCGTGCGCATTGCCACCGTTCGGGGGCTGGGCTACTGCCTGGAAAAGGTCTAGCGATACGCTCGACGCTGCACCGGGTGCGACCGCTTGAGCGCCCGCCCAGCCGAGCGCCGGCTCGTGCGGCAGCCCCGCGGGCCAAACCGGATCAGCCTGATCGCCCTGCCGCCCCGCCGTTCTGAATTTCACCAAGCCCCATGAGCGAAGGCCTGCCCGCCGAAGACCGCCCACCAGGCGCTGCCGCCGACGCTGCCAGCGCCTCGGCGGCGCGCGCGCGCTGGGCAGCGGGGCAGCGTGGGGGTGCCAGCCGGCGCATCGATCTGGAACCCACGGGCGTGATCGAGGCCCCGCCGCCGCCGGCCGACGGCCCCAAGCCCGCGCGATCCCTGTTCGGGCAGATCATGATCTGGGTGCTGATGCCGCTGCTGCTGCTCTGGCCGCTGGGTGTGGCACTCACTTACCCGATTGCGCAGGCCATCGGCAGCGGGCCGTTCGACCGCAGCCTTGAAGTGGCCACCGAAGCGCTGGCCGAGCAGGTGCGGCGAGTCGGGACCAACCCCGTCGCGCTGGCCGAACTGGGCCGGCGCCTCATCCGCAGTGACTCCGAATCTCCGCAGATCTTCCAGGTGCGCCAGGCTGGGGGCGACACCCTGGCGGGCGACCCGAGCCTGCCGATGCCTCGCATCAACGATGACCCGAACGACGCCGAGCCCGGGCGCATCTATCTGCAGGACCTGCGCTTCTTCGATGACGACTGGCGCGTCGCGTACACCTGGGTCGAACTGCCGCGCGGCTTGCCTGCCCCCGGCGCACGCAGCAGCACGCTCGACCCGGCGGAATCAGCCGCAAACGACGCCGCGAACCCGGCCTATGTGCTTGTGCAGGTGGCCGAAAGCAGCGTCAAGCGCCGCGCGCTCGCCCGCGAGATTCTTCAGGGGGTGTCCATCCCGCAGCTGGTGATGCTGCCCATTGCCGTACTGCTGATCTGGCTTGGTCTGGCGCGCGGCATCCAGCCGCTCGATGTGATCTCGGACAAGCTGCGCGACCGCGGCGCGGAGAACCTCACCCCCATCGACCTGCGCGAAGCGCCCACGGAACTCGCACCCCTGGTGGCGGCGTTCAACAATGTGCTGGTGCGCCTGGAGGAGAACATCGCCAATCAGCGCCGCTTCGTGGCCGACGCCGCCCACCAGCTCAAGACGCCGCTGGCCGGTCTGCGCATGCAGGCCGAACTCGCCATGCGCGAGTCCTCGCGCGAAGAACTGGAGCGCAGCCTGAAGCAGATCGCGCGCGGCAGCCAGCAGGCCTCGCGTCTGGCCACGCAGCTGCTGAGTCTGGCGCGGGCGGAGAATCAGTCCGCCACCCACGAGCCGCTGGAGCCGGTGGATCTCGTCGCGCTGGCCAGCGAGGTCACCGCCGACTGGGTACCCGAGGCCCTGCAGCGCGGGCACGATCTGGGTTTCGAGACGTCCGATGACGACGTGCGCGTGCTGGCTGCCCCCACCATGCTGCGCGAGCTGCTCAAGAACCTGATCGACAACGCCCTGCGCTACACGCCGGTGGCGCCGGGGCGGCCGGGGCATATCACGGTGCGCGTCTGGCACCAGCCGGTACCCATGCTGGAGGTGGAAGACAGCGGCCCGGGCATTCCGGAGAGCGAGCGCGAACGGGTGCTGGAGCCCTTCTATCGGATTCTGGGCGGCAACACCGACGGCAGCGCGGATGGGAGCGGTTTGGGCCTGGCGATCGTGCGCGAGATCGTGCGCCAGCACGGCGCCGATCTGCGGCTGATGGACCCGGCACACGGCGGCAGCGGGCTGGTGGTGCGCATCATCTTTACCGCCGGCGCCAGCAACGAGCCGATTCCGGTGGTGGAAGCTTGAAGGTGCTTGCCGGCCCCGGCGCTTGAACCGGGGGCAGGACAGGCCGCAGGACAAAAACACCCAGCGCACGGCTCCTGCACACTCCGGCACGCGTCCTCAGAGCCCGCATTGGCTACGCTTCAGCATGAGATGCAACGCTGATTTCAAATCCGAAAACTGGCCGAGATCCGCACGCCACATGCGGAAAGGGTCTCATCGATGTATTCAACCCAACGTTGAAAACCAGTCTCATAAAGCGCTGTTTTTCAAACAGATGTTGAAAATATCGCTCATCGAGCGCTGCTCGATCAGGCAGCCCGCCGACGCCCCCGGCCTCAGCCCGCGGCAGCCGCTGGCGTCGGCAGCCGGTCGCGCCCCGAGACGCGGCATGCAAAAAATGTCCACCCCAAAAAGCGGCCGGAGAAGCGACATTTGCGGCAGCGCAATAGGCGCCTGGCACTTCAGGCGCACCTCCACCGGCGCAGCACTGTGCGGGTTCTGCAGACAACGCCTCGCAAACCGGCCGCAAATACCGCCAATTGCATCGAATCCACCGGCAAATTGCTGCATTGCAGCGTAAGTTGCAGGTAAGTTTGCGGCAAGGGTGGTGTAAGGGCTAATCCCTAGGCTTCAACCCATGGTCCCGCGACTGGGGCTGATTTTGGAGGAGTCAGGAGACATGGCAACAACCACAGCAGGCGCGGGCTCAGCCGTCCGCCCGATGTCACCCGAGGAGAAGAAGGTCATCCTCGCGTCGTCACTGGGCACGGTGTTTGAGTGGTACGACTTCTATCTGTTCGGCGTGCTCACGGCGATCATCGGTGCGCAGTTCTTCGCGCCGCTGGATCCGTCCACGCGTGACATCTTCACCCTGCTGGCCTTTGCCGCCGGTTTTGCGGTGCGGCCCTTCGGCGCGCTGGTGTTCGGCCGCCTGGGCGATCTCGTCGGGCGCAAGTACACCTTCCTGGTCACGATCCTGCTGATGGGCATGTCCACCTTCGTGGTGGCCTTCCTGCCGGGCTACGCCAGCTGGGGCATTGCTGCGCCGATCATCCTGATCAGCCTGCGACTGTTGCAGGGCCTGGCGCTGGGCGGTGAGTACGGTGGCGCCGCCACCTACGTGGCCGAGCACGCGCCCATGGGCCGCCGCGGCGCCTACACCGCCTGGATCCAGACCACCGCCACCGTGGGCCTGATGCTCGCGCTGATGGTGATTCTGGGCACCCGGCTGACGATCGGCGAGAAGGAGTTTGCCGACTGGGGCTGGCGTGTGCCCTATGCCTTCTCCGGCATCCTGCTCGTGGTGTCCATCTGGATCCGCATGCAGCTTAGTGAGTCGCCCGCCTTCGCCCGCATGAAGGCCGAAGGCAAGACCTCCAAGGCCCCGCTGTCGGAGTCCTTCGGCCAGTGGAAGAACCTGAAGATCGTGATCCTCGCCCTGCTGGGTCTGACCGCCGGCCAGGCCGTGGTCTGGTACACCGGTCAGTTCTATGCCCTGTTCTTCCTGCAGACCTACCTGAAGGTGGACGGCGCCACGGCCAACATCCTGATCGCGCTGTCGCTGATCATCGGCACGCCCTTCTTCCTGCTGTTCGGCTCGCTGTCGGACAAGATCGGCCGCAAGCCCATCATCATGGCCGGCTGCCTGATCGCGGCGCTGACCTACTTCCCGCTGTTCAAGGCGCTGACGCACTACGCCAACCCCAAGCTCGAGGCAGCGATTGCCGCCGCGCCGATCAAGGTCGAGGCCGATCCCGCCACCTGCAGCTTCCAGTTCAACCCCACGGGCACGGCCAAGTTCACCAACGCCTGTGACCTCGCCACCGCCGCGCTGGCCAGCAAGGGCATCAGCTACGACAAGGTCGCGGTCGCCCCCGGCACGCCGGCCACCATCAAGGTGGGCGAGAAGGCCATCGTCGCCTATGACGGCAAGGCGCCGGACGCCAAGGAGCAGAAGGCCCGCTTCGACAAGGAGCTGACTGCGGCACTGGCCGAAGCGAAGTACCCCGCCAAGGCCGACCCGATCGCCCCGCTGTCCTTCAACTGGTTCATGATCGTGGCCATCCTGACCATCATGGTGATCTACGTGACCATGGTGTACGGGCCGATCGCGGCGATGCTGGTGGAGCTCTTCCCCACACGGATCCGCTACACCTCGATGAGCCTGCCGTATCACATCGGCAACGGCTGGTTCGGCGGCTTCGTGCCGGCGATTGCCGCGGCCATCGTGCTGGCGCAGGGCAACATCTACGCCGGCCTCTGGTACCCGATCGTGATCGCGGTCATGACCTTCGTGATCGGCACCCTGTTCGTCAAGGAGACCAAGGACGTGGACATCTACGCCCACGACTGACGCATCACTCCTCCGGTCGGCCACGGTGATGCCCCAGCAAAAACCACCGACCATTCCAAGCCCGCGCCCGCAAGGTCGCGGGCTTTTTTGTGTCATAATGCGCGGCTCAGGCGCTTTAGCTCAGTCGGTTAGAGCGACGGAATCATAATCCGCAGGTCCGGGGTTCGAGTCCCTGAAGCGCCACCAAACACCAACGGCTCCGCAACGCGGGGCCGTTTCGTTTTGGCGAATTGAACGGTGCGCCAGCGCGGCCGCCGCCAAGGTCCGCGCACCGACACCACAACATTGCGACGCAGCGGCAAGCGCAAACGATGCCGTTCAGAATCTGCTCGCGAACGAGTGCAGAGAATCAGCGATGCGCACATAGAATGCCCGCAGGGAGAGGGGGCGGGTGTCGAACAGTGAGGCCTCGCTTGCGTGCACGCCATTTGCTTGTCTTGAGCATGCTCGCCTTGAGCGTGCTGAGTCCCGTGTCTGCGCAGGTCGGCGGCGAGCCCCTGCATCTGAGCTTTCCGGAAAAGCCGCCGCTCTACTTCGGCAACGGCTCTGGCGTGGCGCGCGGCACGCTGATCGAACCGTTGCGCCAGCGCGGTCCCGCGGCGGGCCTGAGGCTCAGCTTCGAGCAACGGCCCCCCAAGCGCATCCTGGCCGAGATCGAGGCCAACCAGTCCGCGATGTGTTCGCTGGGATGGTTCAAGAATGCAGAGCGCGAACGCTTCGCCAAGTTCAGCCGCCCGCTGTACCGCGACCGCGGCATGCTGGTGGTATCTGCGCTTCCCGTGTCCACCTACGCGGGCGTGAGCAGCCTGTCGCAGCTGCTCGCGCGCGGTGCGTGGCGCCTGGGCGCGGTGTCCGGCATTTCGTA
Organism: beta proteobacterium AAP99; assembly: GCA_001295775.1. Classification (GTDB taxonomy): domain Bacteria; phylum Pseudomonadota; class Gammaproteobacteria; order Burkholderiales; family Burkholderiaceae_C; genus Piscinibacterium. Next base: position 47,956 of record LJIA01000009.1, on the reverse strand, counting down.
CGGCGCGGAGATCGACGCCATCCTCAGCGCGCACCCCACCATGCTGGAGCGCCCCACCGTGACCAGCGAGCAGTTGCTGCGCATGGTGGTCAGCGGTCGCATGCCGCTGGCCCTCGTGACTGAAGAAGAACTGAACTGGTTTCTCAAGCACGAAGCCGGAGACACGCGCCTGGCGCGCCTCCCGCTGAGCGATCTGCCCAGGCAGGGCAGCCAGCGCTACATCATGTGCTCGCTCAAGACACCAGACGCGCTGCTCAAGCGCATCGACGCCATGATTGGCGACGGGCTCGTGCCGGGGCAGAACTAGCACGGCCGACTCCGCCGAGCGCGCCGCGCGGGTGTCTTGAGGCGCATGCCCCGCAGGTGCCCTGCATGCCTTGTCGTGCAGGCAGCAGCTCAGCAAGCACCGCTTGCCGCCGCCGAAAGAGCGAGCGCCTGCCAGCGCGAGCCCCCTGCACCCCCGTTCCGCTTGTCTGGCAAGCTTCTCCAGCCACTTTGCCCTGAAGAGCCGCACCCAGAGCCGATCTCGCTTTTCGCCTCCGGGCCTGTGCGCGGCTGAATGCGCAAGCCGCGCCCATACAATCGATTGACCCTGCGGCGCAGCATCCGGCGCGCTGCACACTGATCCAGCACACCTCCATGTCCAACAAAGAAGCCCCCGCCCCAGCCAGCAACTTCCTGCGCAACATCATCGAGCGCGATCTGGAGCAGGGCACCTACGCACAGCGCCGCTGGGCCGGCCAGCCCGGAGGCGCTGCGGTGCAGACCAAGGGCGACGCCGACCCCGCCAGGATCCGCACCCGCTTCCCGCCGGAGCCCAACGGCTACCTGCACATCGGCCATGTGAAGAGCATCTGCCTGAACCACGGCGTGGCGCGTGACTATCACGGCGCGTTCCACCTGCGCTTTGACGACACCAACCCCGAGAAGGAAGAGCAGGAGTACGTCGACAGCATCGTGGAATCCATGCGCTGGCTCGGCGCCGACTGGACCAGCCCCTTTACCCAGGGCGAGCAGCACCTCTACTACGCCAGCAACTACTTCGACTTCATGTACGCCGCGGCCGAATATCTCATCGAGGCCGGCCACGCCTATGTGGACGAACAGAGCGCCGAGGAGATGCGCGCCAACCGGGGCGACTTCACCACCCCCGGCACCAACTCGCCCTGGCGCAGCCGCTCGGTGGCAGAGAACCTGCAGCGCTTTCGCGAGATGCGCGCCGGCCAGCATGCCGATGGCTCCATGGTGCTGCGCGCCAAGATCGACATGGCCAGCCCCAACATCAACCTGCGCGACCCGGCCCTCTACCGCATCAAGCGCGCCACCCACCACAACACGGGCGATGCCTGGTGCATCTACCCCATGTACACCTACGCGCACCCCATTGAAGACGCGCTGGAGAACATCACCCACTCCATCTGCACGCTCGAATTCGAAGACCAGCGCCCCTTCTATGACTGGCTGCTCGAGCGCCTGGCGGAGACCAAGACGCTCCCGGACGGGCGCGTAGTGGGCGGCCTGCTCGCCAAGCCCCTGCCCCACCAGTACGAATTTGCCCGCCTGAACCTCACCTACATCGTCACCAGCAAGCGCAAGCTCAAGCAGCTGGTCGATGAAAAGCACGTGGACGGCTGGGACGACCCGCGCATGCCCACCCTCGTCGGCCTGCGCCGCCGTGGCTACACGCCCGAAGCCCTGCGCCTGTTCTGCGATCGCACCGGCGCCAGCAAGGCCAACAGCTGGATCGACTATTCCGTGCTCGAAGCCACCCTGCGCGAAGACCTGGAAGGCCGCGCCGCCCGCGCCATGGCCGTGGTCAAGCCGCTCAAGCTTGTCATCACCAACTTCGAGGGCGCGCCCGTGGCCTGCAGCGCCCCCGCGCATCCGCAGAAGCCGGAACTGGGCATGCGCCACTTCCAGTTCAGCCGCGAGCTCTGGATCGAGGCCGAGGACTTCATGGAAGTGCCGGAGAAGGGCTACCACCGCCTGTACCCGCCGCACACGAACGCCGCCGGCGACGCCGTGGCCGGCAGCAAGGTCCGGCTGAAGTACGGCTTCGTCGTCGAATGCACCGGCTTCAAGAAAGACGAAGCAGGAAACATCACCGAAGTCCACGCCACCTACTTCCCAGACAGCAAGAGCGGCACCCCGGGCGCAGACACCTACAAGGTCAAGGGCGTCATCACCTGGGTCAGCGCCGTAGATGCCGTGGCCGCCGAAGTGCGCCTGTACGACCGCTTCTTCACCGAACCCCACCCCGACGCCGGCGGCCGCGACTTCCTCTCCGTGGTCAACCCCAAGAGCAAACAGGTCGTCACCGCCTGGCTCGAACCCTCACTGGCGAAAGCCAAGCCGGACGACAAGTTCCAGTTCGAACGCATCGGCTACTTCGTCGCCGACCGCAAGGACCACACGGCCGAGAAGCCCGTCTTCAACATGGCGGTGGGGTTGAAGGATTCGTGGGGGAAGTGATGCAAGCGAAAGCACCGCTTACCATGATGCCGGCTAGTTGCCAGCGCACTTAATAGAGACAGCCATGAACGCTCCTGAACGACTGCAGATGCCAGCGCTGGAACAGTTTCTTCCGGCGAGCGTTCGCGACCTAGCGGATGACCAGACGCTGATACCCCGGATCGCCAAAGATCCTGCTCTCACGCGCGAGATCGATGCTGCGCTGTCCCACATCCCAACCCGTCATCATCTTTGGCTGCACGACTCGCGGGCGATGGACTTTCTGGAGCCTAACAGCGTTCATTTGGTCGTGACATCGCCGCCCTACTGGACGCTTAAGGAATACAACCGATCAGAAGGTCAGATGGGCTACATCGAGGACTACGAGTCCTTCCTGACCCAACTCGACCGCGTCTGGGCGCACTGTTACCGGGCGCTGGTGCCGGGGGGTCGATTGGTATGCGTCGTCGGCGACGTTTGTCTTTCGCGGCGCAAGAATGGTGGCGAACACACGGTTGTTCCTTTACACGCCTCTATCCAAGAGCACTGTCGAGGACTTGGCTTCTCCAACGTGGCTCCCATCATTTGGTACAAGATCGCGAATGCGGTTTATGAGGCAAGTGGTAGTGGTGGAGGTTTTCTCGGCAAGCCTTACGAGCCAAACGGCGTGATCAAGAATGACATTGAGTTCATTCTCATGGAGCGAAAGCCAGGTGGGTACCGAAAGCCGTCGCATGCCGCTCGGCTTCTCAGCGTCATCTCCGCTGAGAACCACCGAGACTGGTTCCAGCAAATCTGGTCCGGTGTGACTGGGGCCTCAACCAGGCAGCATCCTGCGCCGTATCCGCTCGAACTGGCGGAACGTCTTGTTCGAATGTTCAGCTTCGCAGGGGATACCGTACTCGACCCTTTCCTGGGAACAGGAACCACATCTGTTGCAGCAGCCAAGTGGGGGCGCAACAGCATCGGGGTCGAGGTGGACCCTGCATACTTCAAGATGGCTAAAGATCGTATCGAACGCGAGAGCCGTAGCCTGTTTGCGCAACGCCAAGTTCTTGTGCACGGACAAACAGAATGAGCCTGCAGAGCTTTGACGCTGAGAAGTCGCTCGCCAAAGCGGTCAAACATTTCTGGACGACTCGTTTCACCCAGCAAGCCGCCCAAGGCAGCAAGAGCGGCCAAAAGGATGCTGGGTCCCGCGGTGCAGTCACAGGCGGCAAACACGCTGACGGCTTTGTGAACATGGTTGCGGACATTGTCCGTAGCGCAGGCCTGGCCGACCCCGAGGTGCGATACAGCGCAAAGCGCGGCCGTACCCTGCCCGGCTACTTCCGGCCGAGCAAGGAGTGGGATCTCGTCGTGATCAGCCGAGGGCAACTCCTAGCGGCGGTAGAAATCAAAAGTCAGGTCGGCAGCTTCGGCAACAACTTCAACAATCGCGTTGAGGAAGCGCTCGGCAACGCTTCAGACTTCTGGGAGGCGTACTCGAAGGGCCTTTATGCCCCTTCGCCAGAACCTTGGCTCGGGTACCTGTTCATGCTCGAAGATGCTGATCGAGCCAACGCACCTACGAAGCGAATCGAGCTCGACGAGTTCCATGTGGACGAAGCATTCCAGTCGCTTTCATACGCGCAACGCTACGAACAAGTTTGCCTACGGCTGGTTCGTGAGCGCCGCTACCAAGCGGCCTGCTTCTTTCTGTCAGACAAAAGTTCAGGAAAGTCCGGCAAATTTCGTCAACCGAACTCTGAACTGACGATTCAGAGCTTTGCTGACTCGCTGCGCGCTCGTGCTCTGGTTCATGCGGCTCGCGCAGCTCGCTAAGAGCCCGGTGGCCCGTGCCACCACTCTGATCTGGACATTCACCTTTGCACTGTGTGCGACCGCGGGTTCGGCAGCACGCGAAGGCAGTCGACTCGTAAGCGTTCCTGCTCCGGATGGCGTGCCGCGAAGCTTGGTAGTCAGCGTTCCAGTGAGTCCAAGCCCTAGCCGCCGCTTCCCCGTCCTCTACCTCCACGACGCCCAAAACCTCTTCGACCCCAAGCAGAGCTTTTCCGGCGCCACCTGGCAGATCACGGAGGCCATGCAGCGCCTGCGGGAGACGGTGGGGTTTGAAGCGATTGTGGTGGGCATTGAGCATGGCGGGCCGCGGCGCATCAGTGAGCTGACGCCCTGGCCGATCGAGAACTTCACGGGCGAGGTGCCGCCCGCGGAAGGCGCGGCCTATCTGCGCTGGATCGTGGAGGTGGTGAAGCCCTACATCGACGCGAACTACCCCACCAAGCCCGAATGCGAGCACACGGCGATGATCGGCTCGTCTTTGGGCGGTTTGTTGACCCACTATGCCGCGCATGCGCAGCCCGGGGTGTTCTGCAAGGTGGGGATTCTGTCGCCCAGCTATTGGACCAGTGAGCAGGCCTTCAGCTTTGCGCGCCAGCAGCCGGCGCCCGCCACGGTGCGGGTGTTCATGTACGCCGGCGGCAAGGAAAGCCCGCGCATGGTGCCGGACGCGCAGCGCATGCTGCGCCTGATGCAGGACACCCGCCCCGCCGGCAGCGCCACCACGCTCGTCATCACGCCCGAGGCCGGCCACAACGAACCCGCGTGGGCCGCAGCCTTTCCGCAGGCGGTGCGCTGGTTGTTTGAGTTGCCGGGGGAGCAGGCTGAGGCGCCGGCCGCACCCGCGACGTCCGCTACACCGGCCGCTGCATCCGCGCCTGCGCAGTCAGCGCCCGCTCAGACGCCAAGCCCCGCTGCGCCTGCACGCTGAGCGGCAGGCCATCCTGCGGGAGCGGCAGCGCGCCGCTGAAGTGCCTTTCCGCTTGTCTGGAGCCATTCTCCAGCCACTTTGGCCTGGAAAGGCGCATGAATGCTGGGTCTTGCACATCCTGCCCGGGCTTGGCGGCTCCACAGCCTGGAGGAATGTGCCGGCACTCGGCCACGCACCCAGCCGCCGCAACCGCTACCCTGCGCGCCATGAAGGATTGGGCGATTCGATTGCTGAGCCTTGCGCTCGCGCTACTGGTGGTGGCTGGCGGCCTGTGGTGGGCCTCGCGCTCGCTGGTGTCTGCGCCGCCGAGTATGACGCCGGGTGCGCCTGCGGGTGGCGCGGCGCAAGACGGCACCGTGAAGCCCGGCACACCGCTGGCCATGCCCGCGCCGGGCCAGGCGCGCTCACCCACCGGCCTGTACCGATGCGAAACCGCGCAGGGCACGGAATACCGCAACACGCCCTGCCCGGCCGGCAGGCAGGCGGCAGTGGATGTGGTGATTCCGCAGGGCTATGACAGCCGCCCGGTCTACAACCCGGCGTTCGCTCGTTCCGGCCTGGACCGCCCGGCCCAGCGCACGACGGAGCCGTCGGCCGCGCCGCAGGCTCGCTTCGGCGTGCCCGCACCTACGCTGAACCGCAGCTGCGCAGAGATCGACGCCGAGATCGCGCATGTGAACGCCCAGGCCCGAACCGGCGGCTCGGCCGGTGACATGGACTACTGGCGCGATCGCTGGCACAAGCTCAACGCGGAGAAAAGCGCTGCTGGCTGCAGATAGCAGCGGATGCACTGTCTTGCGGTGTGCCTGACCCGGGGAACGCTTCGGCTTCCACCATGCAGTAGATGCCACGCAGCTCTGCGCTCGTGCCGCCCGCAGGCCCGGGAGGCGTGCGACGCCCCGGCCACAATGCCGCCTCGCGCTGCGTGGACGGGCTACCCTTGATGCATGGACGACTCACGCAAACGCATGTTGGGTTTTGCCGCCGTGGCGGCGATTGCCGGTGGCGGCCTGTGGCTGGCCTGGGACTGGATCAAGACGCCGGCGGAAACCAAGGTCATGAAGGGCGGCGTGGCCACGGCGCCCAAGTGGCCGGCGGCGGGCGCCAAACCCGCGGGCGCGGCTGGCGCGGCAGCGGGTGGCACGGGGCAGGCGATGTTCCGCTGCGAGACCGCGAGCGGCGTGGAATACCGCAACAGCCCCTGCCCGAGTGGCGCGCAGCAAAGCAAGGTGGACGTGGTGGTGCCCCAGGGCATGAGCTTCGCGCCGGGTGCAGCGGCGGCGGGCACAGCGGGGGCTGCCGGCGCGGGTGGCGCCCCTGCGATGGACCCCAAGCAGCGCAGCGAGCGCTGCAGCGCCTTGAGCGTGAAGCTGGCCAACGTGGACAAGGAACTCGCCCAGCCCAACGCGGCGCAAGGCGCCAGCTGGCTGCGCGAGGAACGCGCGCGGCTCACGGCAGAGCGCGGCAAGCTGGGCTGCAGCTAGGGCTGCGCGCCGTGTCCCAAGCCCGGGTGCAAAGGGCTGGATCCAGCATTCATGCGGTTCTTCAGACCAAAGTGGCTGGAGAACCGCACCAGACAAGCGGAAAGGCCATCCAGCTCAACACTGGATGGCCTTTTGTGTCGATAGAGACGAACGACACCGTCGTTCAACGCCCGGCGCTTCAGAACCGCCAGCGCACCCCGGTACGGATGTCGCGCAGGTTTTCGCCGCTGCCGGCAAAGTCGCGGATGAAGTCCACGCCGAGCGTGAAAGACAGGCTCTGGCCCAGACGCATCTCGGTGCCGATGCCATACACCAGCGTGGTCTTGCTGCGGTTGCGCAGCACCACGTTGGGCTGATCGACCTTCTGGCGGCCGTCGGCAAAGCCCAGACGGCCGTAGACGCGCGTGACCTCGTTGAACTCGCCGTTCACCACGCCGGCCAGCCCCACGGCGCTTTGCTTGACGCGGGCCGAGCCGAAGAAGAAGCCCGGGATGTCGATGTCGTCATAGTTGGCGTAGGTGGCTTCCACCGCGATGCGATCGGTCAGTTGCACACCCAGCGTGCCCGTTGTGGACAGCCCCACGCGAGCCTCGATCTCCAGACCATTGATGCCACGCACGCGGTTGTACGAGCCGCCGAGGTCCAAACCCAGGTACAGGCGCGGCTGCAGGGCGGGCTCCGCCGCCGGGGTGTTGGTGACTTGCGGCACCCGCGGCGGCGCCACGGGTGTGGGCAGCGGCTCAGCCGCCGAAGGTGCCTGCGGCGCGGGCGGTGTCTGCGGCGCCGGTGCCGGTGCGGCGCTCTGGGCGTGAGCGAGGGTGCTGGCAAGCAGGCACAGGCTGCTGAATGCGAGAGAACGAATCAAGGCTGATCCTGAAGGTGAAGGTGGGTGCGCGGCGAGGATGCCTGGGCGGGCTGCGGGCATGAGGCTGCAGCACGGTCCAGGACGCAATCTTCCCAAAAAGTGAGGCGGCCCGCGCAGTGCCTTTTTGCGGGGCCGCCTGCGCAGGCCGGTCCGAGTGCTGACCGACGCGATGGTCTCAGCAGCCGTCGCCCTTCTGGTCGAAGGTGTCGTCGCTCACGCCGCGGGTGTACTTGCCGTCGAGCTGCTCGAACTTGGTGGCGGCGTTGGCGTAGCTGCGCAGGGTGGCGTTGTCCAGGCTGGCCGAGAGTGCCGGCCGCCCGGTGCACTTGACCTTGACGGAGGTACTCATGCTCTCGAAGTACCAGCCGGGGGCCATGCGGTGCTTCTTGTCGATCTCGAAGGCGTTGAAGTACCAGGGCTTGATCTCGGTCATCGTCACCATGTCGATGAGGCCCTGGTTGGTGTCGCCGATGAAGCCGTTGCTGGTGGCGCCGCTGGTGCGGTAGTACTCGTAGCTGAGGGTGCCGCGATTGGCGCTCACGTTGTCGCGCGCCACCTCGCCAGGCCATTTGCCGCCCAGGTAGTCGCGGGCGCCATTCAGGAAGGCGGCGTCCAGCAGGGCCACGCGCAGCGGTGTCTGGTTGGCTGGCAGGCTGCCCGCATTGAACAGGCGCAGCAGCTCGGTGGCGGAATTGATGGCCAGCTGCGCGCCCAGCGAATGCCCGACCAGGCGCACCTGGTTGCCCGTGTACCCGCTCATGGCGGCGCGGTACACGCTGATGAACTGCGCCGTCACGCTCTGTGCGGGGCCGGCCGTGTAGTTGCCGGCGGCATTGCGCCAGCGCATCTGGCGCGGGCCGGCGGCGGTGTAGATCTTGGCCTCGGCGTCCTTGACCTCGCCTTCGTCGGCGTACTGGTTCCAGTAGAAGATGCCCACGTTCCAGCCGCGGTCGATCCAGGGGCGGGCCACGTCGCCGTTGCTGTTGAGTTCGCTGCGGTTAAAGGTCTCGCGCGACAGACTTTGCACCGTGTTCGGCTGCCAGCCATGCATGTAGATGACCGTGGGCCGCGCCGGGTTGAAGAAGGGATTGAACTGGCCGGGCACGGCGCGCTGATTGACGTTGTTGGCGCCGTACCAGTAGATGGCAACGTCCAGGCTGTCGAAGTTGGCGCGGTCCAGCGCGGACTGCGCATGGGCGTGCGGGGCGATCAGCGAGAGCAGAGCGAACAGTGGAGCAAACAGCGCGGCCAGCAGCGTGCGCGGCATGCGGCCGCCCAGCGCCACCGCCCGCAGAGCGGACAGAGCGAACATCAGTGAGTCTCCTCGTGGGATGAGCCGGCGCGCGCAGGGGTGCGGCTTGGACCGGCGGCTTCTCTTCTTGTGATGCGGTGCTGCGGGTACGGCGGTGCTGCGTGCGCCGAAGCGTTCTTGAACAGCGCATGAACGCTGCGCGGCGCGGGCGATTCATAGGCGCGTGGCACGGCGCAGGCAATGATCGGTTGCTATGTGGTCAGCAACTTTCGATGGCGCGCTGCAGCAGGCGGGCTGCCTTCTGCCCCAGTGCGCCGCTACAGTGCCGCCATGCACAACGACACTGCCCCGCCCCACGCGCCGGATCTGCCGCGCCGCGCCCAATTCAACCCGCTGTACCGCAGCTATCTGGTGCTGGTGGGGGCGATCACGCTGGCGATCACGGTGGTGGGCATCCCGCTGGCCATCATCTGGGTGCTGGGCGTGGGCCAATGGTGGGCGCGCCACTACTTCGACAAGCTGGAGTGCGAGCTGAGCGACCGCACGGTGCGCTTTCGCAAGGGCATCCTGTTTCAGGTAGAGCGCACCATCCCGCTGGAGAACATTCAGGACGTGACCTTCATCGAAGGCCCGCTGCTGCGGCAGTTCCATCTGGCCACGCTCAAGTTCGAGACCGCCGGCCAGAGTGCGGGTCAGGCGCACGACATGTCGCTGGTCGGCATCATCGATGCGCACGCCTTTCGCGACCGCATCCTGAGCGCGCGCGACGAACTGCGCCAGCGCCATAGCCCCGCTGCGCATGCAGCAGCGCTTGCGGCCAGCCCGGCACAAGCCGCCGCAGGCGCCGATGCAGAGCTGCTCAAGCAGATCAGCACCCAGACGGTGCTGCTACACAGGATCAGCGAGCAGCTGGACGCACTGATCGCGCAGCGCCAGGCCAGCTAGCCATGCAGAACCTGCCCATCATCGTGATCGAAGGTGTCCTGGTGTTCGGCGGCGTGCTGCTGTTCGCCTGGTGGCAGCTGCGCGAGCTCAAGAACCTGGAGCGCGAGCGGGAGCGCAAAAAGGCCGAGCAGAGGGCGGCAGCCGCAGAAAGTGAAACGCCGCCCAGCAGTTAGGCGGCGTTTCGGCTGAGCGGAAGGGGCAGGCCGCTAGAAGTAACCGCGGATGCCTGCGCGGTATTCCGTGAGCGGAATGTCGGTATTGGCGTAGTCACTTGTACGGTCCAAACCCACCACGATGGCGATGTTCTTGCTGAGCATCAAGCGCCCCGTCACGCCCAAGACCAGGGAGTTTCCGGTCGACGTTCCGCTACCGAAGACGTTGCCGGGGCGGCGCGACGCCCTGACGACACCCGCGCGCAACCCCAGGCCGACATAGTCATTCATCGGACGTACCCACTGCAGCATGATCGCCGTTGCGGTCTCAGGCCGTGACACGTAGCGCACGGACACGTCCGCCATCCCTGCAATCAGGCGGCTGGCCTTGCGCTGCGCGAACTCGACCTCAAAAGTCCGGTCAAAGCTGTAACCCAGGACAACGCCGGTCACGGTGCCCTTCTTGTTGGCGATCACTGCATCCCCGGCCGGATCACCAAAGCTCGCGTCTGCGACTTCAAGCCCTGCGTAAAGCGAGTCTGTGGCGAATGCCGGAAACGCGCCCAAACCTACACATGCCAATAGGGCGCGAGCGCCCAGTCGTCCAAATAGCATTGTTCCTCCCTCAAGGTCACGGCCGATGTGATGTTTTGTGGCCGCGCCGCGGATTCTATGCAGCTTGCGGGAACTTCCTCGGCGCGTGCCGCCAAGCCATACGGCACCCAGCCCGTGCTGGCTTTACAAAGCGGCAACGCCCTGCACGGATAATGCTTTCTGTCAGCTTGCAGTAGAGCGCTGCGCTGAACCCTTCGGCCCGCTGATCGTCCATCATTGCGCTGAAGAGTCCCTTCTAGCCCCGCAGCTCAGCTGCCACCCATCCCCATCCGTTCACATTGCGCCCCCAGACCGCCCGCAACAACGTGATTCCCCTGCCCGTGCCCGGACCGGGTGGCGCGCGGCCGATGCCGGTGGTGGTGAGCGCAAGCCCGGCAAATGTGCGTCTGTCTGCCAGCTCGCCCTACGACGCCGATGCGCGCACGCAGCGCCGGCTGGGCGCAGGTGCACTGGGCATCTCGGCGCTGATCAACCTGCTGATCATCCTGCTGCTGGCTTCGGTCAACCCGCCGGCACCCAAGATGGAGCAGCGTGCCGGCGCGCCCATTGAAGTGAACCTGAGTGGCCTGGACCCTGAGCCACCGGCCGCCGCCGCACCGCGCCAGCAGCAGCGCCCCACGCCGCGCCGTGCCGAGAATCCGCGCAGCGTGCCACCGCCCACTCGCGCCGACGCATTGCCGCCGCCCGTGCCCAATGCGCCGCCACCGATCGAGCCGCAGCCGCAGCGCCCGCGCGATGTGACGGAACTCTTCGACTTCAAGCCTCAGCCGCGCGCCCCGCAGCAGCCGCAGGAGGACTTCATGGCCGACATGAAGCGCCGCCAGGGCGCGAGCACGCCCCAGTCCGCCGCCGAGGAGAGCGAGGCCAGCCGCGCTGCACGCAATGCGGCGGGCAACATCGCGGCCCTGACGCAAAAGGGCATGCGTGGCAACAGCGAGACCGGCGGCGTGTTCACCATTACGGAGATCGGCCTGCGTCGGGCGGAGTTCACCTTCAACGGCTTCGAAAACCAGACCCGCGGCCGCTTTGCCGAGCGAATTGCCGTCGAGCAGGGCAGCGAGGTGGATGTGCGCGTGGCCATCGTCAAGGAGATGATCAAGCTGATCCGCCGCTTCAAGACGGGTGACTTCGTGTGGGAGTCGCGCCGCCTGGGCAAGGACGTGACCCTGAGCGCCCGCCCCGCCGACGACACCGCACTGTTCAATTTCCTGATGCTGGAGATGTTCCCGGAAGATGCCAAGCGCCTGTCTCGGCCATGACGCGGGCCCGGCGCACAGCGGATGCGCCTTCGCCGTGTGCAAGTGAAAACGCCCCGGGTTCGGGGCGTTTTGCTTGGGCCGTCGCCGCTTCAGCGCGGCATGTCGATCACGTTGGGGTCATTGCTCGCGGCGCGGAAGGGCTGCGGCTCGCCGGGGCCGGAGACGCCCTGTTCGCTGCGCTGGCGCAGCATGGCGTACAGATCGGCCGGGATGAGCTTGTAGGCCAGCGCGAGCAAGCCGCTGACGACGGCCAGGTCATCGAGCCAGCCCAGGCCCACGAAGATGTCCGGGATGATGTCCAGGGGCATGACCAGATATCCGAAGGCCGCCAGCATGGCCAGCTTGGCGCGCTTGGGCGTGCGGCGGTCGCGCAGGGCGACCCAGACAAAGCGCAGTTCCTTGCGCATCTTCCAGGCCAGCGTGGCAAACAGCAGAGGACGTTTCATGGACAGGTCTTTCGTTCAGATGCGCTCGATGCAATCCACAAAGCAGATGCGCGAGTGAGACGATTGTGGGGCCGAACCGGTTCCCCGCGATTGAGGATTGCCCCTAGTGCGCCCGCGCTGCGACCAAGCGCGCCTGAAGCGCGACGAATGCCCAATGCGCGTCACTGCGCTCGCACGCCTGCATGGCAACATGACGCGCTTTGGAGGGAGTCCAAGATGATCGGTTACGCCACCCTGGGGACCAACGACCTGCCGCGCGCAGCGGCTTTCTATGACGCGCTGCTGGCCGAGATCGGCGCCAAGCGCATGTGGGAGTATGACGGCGGCATCGGCTGGGGCGTGAGCCCGGAGCTGCCGGTGCTGGGCATTCTCAAGCCCTACAACGGCCAGCCGGCGACGGTGGGCAATGGCACGATGATTGCAATCGTCGTCAACGCGCCCGCCAAGGTGGATGCCATGTACACGCTGGCGCTCAAGCTCGGCGCCAAGGACGAAGGCCCGGCCGGGCCGCGCGGGCCAAGCTTCTATGCCGGCTACTTCCGGGACCCGGACGGCAACAAGCTCAACGTGTTCTGCAGCACGAGCGTCGAATAAGCATTGCACTCGCAATGAGCCGGCGGCAGCGAACCGCCGCGCACAGCCATTTGAGGGAGAACAACACATGGCCGGCAGCAGCCTGCTTGCATTGATTGATGACATTGCCACGGTGCTGGACGACGTGGCGGTACTGACCAAGGTGGCTGGCAAGAAGACCGCCGGCGTGCTGGGCGACGACCTGGCACTCAACGCCGAGCAGGTCTCCGGCGTGCGTGCCGAGCGGGAGCTGCCTGTGGTTTGGGCCGTGTGCAAGGGATCGCTGCTGAACAAGGCCATTCTTGTGCCCGCGGCGCTGGCCCTGGCGGTGTTTGCGCCCTGGCTGATCACGCCGCTGTTGATCCTGGGCGGTCTGTTTCTCTGCTACGAAGGCGTGGAGAAGCTCGCGCACAAGGTTCTGCACAAAGGCGAGAGCGAGGCGAACGACAAGGCGCTGGCCGCCGCACTGGCTGACCCGAACGTGGACCTGATGGCGCTGGAGAAGGAGAAGATCAAGGGCGCGATCCGCACGGACTTCATCTTGTCGGCGGAAATCATCGTCATCGCCCTGGGTGTGGTGGACGGCAAACCCTTCGGCACGCAGGTGGCGGTGCTCTCGGGCATTGCGCTGCTGATGACGCTGGGCGTGTATGGGTTGGTGGCCGGCATCGTGAAGCTGGACGACGGCGGGCTGTGGCTGTCGCGTCGCAACGGGCAGCCCGCGCTGCAGGCCATCGGCCGCGGCATCCTGCGTGCTGCACCCTGGCTGATGAAGACGCTGTCCGTGGTGGGCACGGCCGCGATGTTCCTGGTGGGTGGCGGCATCCTGGTACACAAGATTCCGCAGCTGCATCATCTGGTGGAGCCGCTGCTGACGGGCCTGAACGGCTTCGTGCAGGTGCTGGCGAGCAGCCTGGCGGATGCGAGCGCGGGCATCGTCGCCGGTGCCGTGGTGCTGGCGGTGGTGGCGCTGGGACAGCGCATCTTCAAGCGCGGTGGCTGAGCGGGGGCGACGCCGCTCGGGCTGTGCGGCGCCACTGCATCCTGCCACTTGATGCGCAATACTTTCGGCCATCCAATTGCGTTGATTTCAGACTGAAAAATGCCCTCCCTGGGATGACCTGCTTACCGCTTGCGGTGCGCAGATCTTCAGGTGTCTTCGGATCGATTTTGGCGCTTTCCAGTCAACTTCAGCCGGATCAACCACTCTCTTTCGGCCAAGGAGCATGACATGCTGATTGTCTACACCACCGTGGGCGACGAAGCCGCTGCCAAGCGCCTGGCGGAAACCGTGATCCGCGCGCAGCTGGCAGCCTGCGCGCAGATCAGCCGGATCGAGAGCCTGTATCTGTGGGCCGGCGACATGCAGCAGACGCCGGAGTGGCGGATTGCCTTCAAGACGACAGAGGCCTGCTACGACGCCATCACCACCGTGCTCAAGGCCGACCACCCCTACGAGCTGCCGCAGATCATCGCCGTGCCGGTCTGCGCCGCGCACCCGGAGTACGCGCTCTGGGTGGACAGCAAAAGCATCGCGCCAACCAAGCAGGGGGCGGCCCATCGCGCCTGAACGCCATGCGTTGGCCAGCGGCGATGCACCGCCATGACCGGCAACGCGCGGCCTATGGCTCGCCAAACTTGCCCTGCGAGCGGGCGGGCACCTCGCCACAGTCCGGGCTGACAAACCGCGCGCTGTAGCGGATCGTCATCGCCGCGCCGCCTTCGTCGGTGCCAGCACCACCGGTGCGCGAAAAGCCGCTGAAGCGTTCGTCGCTCTCGCGCCAGTACTCGGCCTTCAGGCTCATCTGCCGCGTGCTGGCGGGCACCGCGGGCATCTCGCGCCCGTCCGGCCGGCGGCGCGCAGGCAGCGCCGGCTGGTTGACGGTGCACAGCTCGTCCACCCGCCAGCCGGACTGAGTCTGCAGGCGCTCGCTGCGGCACTCACGGCTGCGGCCGGTGGGGTCGCTCGGCAGAGGCATGCCGCTTTCGGTGGTGGCAGGTTCGGCCTCGCGCGGCATGGCCATGGGCAGCCTGGCCCGCGCGCCTTGCAGACAGATCGGGTAGTCGCGCTCGGACGCCCGACCCGACACCGCCGACAGGGTCTGGACGAGCAGCGGCTCGAACTTCACGCTGCCGGTGACCTGCCAGAGGCCTTCCCGTACCGGCAGCGGCTCGCCGGGCGGCGCGGCGCGGATCGCGTCCAGATGCTGCGGTGTGGCGCAGGCGGCGAGCAGCAAGGCGGCGCTAGCCACGGCCCAGGCGGCGCGGCCTGGCAACCGGCGAGCGGGGCCGATCGAATGATCAGACATGGGGTTCACCACTGAGAAGGGACTGCTGCACCCTAGGTGCTGCCCTGCGTGCGCATCCAGAAATGTGCCGCGAGGTTGCAGCAGACGCCACCGCCCGTGGCGCGGACTGCTGCGGGACAGAACGTTTGCGCCAGAAGGGACCCACGTGAGGGACCAAGGTGACACACAAGCGGCTCGCGCGGAACTGCAACGCGCCGTCAGTCGCACATGTAGCTGGCCACAAAAAAATTGCCCCACACGGGGCGGGGCAATCTCTTGATTCATACGCTGTGCGCAGCGGCTCGGTCCAGGCGGCGCTGGATCGAGACGGCATGTGCATGCCGTCTCAGCCGACGAGCGCAGCTCAGTCGCCCTTGCTGAAGCGGGCAAAGGCGCCGGCGTCGTTGAAGCCGCGATGGCCTTGACGGCTGCCGCGACCTTCTGCAGACGCAGGGCGTGCCGGGCGGCGGGCATCGCCGAAGCCGGGCTTCTGACCATAGCCGCGCGGCTCACGCGCAGCGCGGGTGTCGGCGCCGCGCTCAGCCTGCGCGCCGAAGCGCGCATCGCCGCGGCCGGGGCCGGGGCCACGCGGCGCCCAGGTGTCGCGCGCACCGCGGGTGTCACTGCCGCCTGGCGCACGACCTTCAGCGGCGAATCCGCCGCTGGTCGTCCGTGCAGGGCCGCCAAAGCCGCCGCGACCTTCGCGAGCCTGGCGGTATTCGCCTGCGCCGCCGCGTTCGTCCTTGCGCCATGCCGGTGCGGGCTTGCTCCAGGGGCCGCGCGAATCGGCGCCTTGCGCATCGCTGCGGGCAGCGCGCTCGCCGTCCCAGGGGCGTGCCGGGCGGTCGCCCTGGGCATGCTGCGGACGATCGCCGTAGGCGCGCTGGGGGCGGTCGCTGTATGCGCGCTGGGGACGATCACCGTGGGCACGCTGGGGCCGGTCACCATAGGGCCGGTCGCGTCGCTGGCCGGGGCGGCCGTCCTTGAAGCCGGGCGCGGGGCGCTGCGGCTCCAGGCCTTCCACCACGGCGGCGGGAATCGGGCGGCTGGTGAAGCGCTCGATGCGGCGGATCTTGAACTTGTCGTCAGCCAGCGCCAGGGTGATGGCGGTGCCGGCACGGCCGGCGCGCCCGGTGCGGCCGATGCGGTGCACATAGTCCTCGGCATTCATCGGCAGGCCGTAGTTGATGACGTGACTGATCGTGGGCACATCGATGCCGCGCGCAGCCACATCGGTGGCCACGAGCACGCGCACGCGGCCGCTGCGCAGGTTCTGCAGGATGCGGTTGCGCTTGGGCTGGGGCAGACCACCATGCAGTGCGGCGGTGGCATGGCCGCGCTCTTCGAGCGCGCCGGCCAGCCAGTCGGCGTCTTCCTGCGTGCTGGTAAAGACGATGGCCTGGTCGAGGTTGTCTCGCGTGAGCCAGTGCGTGAGCAGGGCGTTCTTGTGCGATTCGTCGTCCGCCCAGTGCAGGTGCTGGGTGATGCTGGCGTGCTGGTCGCGCTGGCTGTTGAGCTCGATGCGCTGCGGGTCGCGCAGCATGTCGCGCGCCAGGGTGGCCAGGCGGCCGGCAAAGGTGGCGCTGAACATCACTGTCTGGCGCGTGGCCGGCGTGGCCGCGCAGATGGCCTCGATGTCCTCGATGAAGCCCATGTCGAGCATGCGGTCGGCTTCGTCCAGGATCAGAGTCTCGACCGTGGAGAGGTCCAGCTTGCCGCTCTGGATGTGATCCAGCAGGCGGCCCGGGGTGGCGATCATCACGTCCAGCCCGCCGCGCAGGGCCTTCATCTGCACGTGATAGGGCATGCCGCCCAGCATGGTGGCGACCTTGAGCCACTTGAGGTTGCGACCGAAGAGCTGGGTCTGCTTCTCGATCTGCTGCGCCAGTTCGCGCGTCGGGGTGAGGATCAGCACGCGCGGCTCGCCGCGCTGGGCGCGGGTCTTGTCGGCGCCGGCGGGCTTGTTGAGCGTGAGCTTGTGCAGCGCAGGCAGCAGGAAGGCCGCCGTCTTGCCGCTGCCGGTCTCGGCGCTGACCATCAGGTCGCGGCCTTCGAGCGCCGGAGCAATGGACGCAGCCTGCACGGGCGTGGGTTCGGTGAAGCCGGCGGCATAAACCGCGGCAAGAATCGGCTCGGCCAGATTGAAGGAGGAGAAGCCTGTCGTGGGTTGTGTCATGAAAGAACCTGCAAAAACGATCTCGCCTCGCGAACCCGACGGGTTGCAAGGACATGGAAAACATCGAGAACGATCAAGCCCGGTTCAATCGAAGAAGCACGCCACGAAAGCGTGTTCGCGTGCAGCAAGGCTGCGCAACAACCGGGGAATCAACAGTGCCGATGGACTGGCGAAGGCGTGCTTCGCGTGGCGTCCAGTGCAAAAAGACAGCGGGCGAGGTGTGCAACCCGTGAATTGGATGCGGGCCGTCTGAATGCAGACACAGCGGCCGCGATAAGACGCAACGGCGCGTAGTGTACCCGGGCAAGCCTGATCTGACCTCATCGCCCGTTGGGTGCGGCGCTCTAGCATCAGCGCCATGGACGTGCAGATCGTGCATCAAGACACCTCAATCGTGATCGCGGACAAGCCCAGCGGCCTCTTGGCCGTGCCTGGCCGCGGCGAGCACAAGCAGGACAGCCTCACCTGGCGCGTGCAGCAGCGCTGGCCGGATGCCCGCGTGGTGCATCGCCTGGACATGGAGACTTCGGGCCTGATGGTCTTCGGCCTGGGCCTGGCGGCGCAACGTACGCTTTCATTGGCCTTTGAGCAGCGGCGCGTGGACAAGCGCTATATCGCCGTGGTGGCCGGTGTGCTCGAGCAGGACGGTGGTGCGGTGGACGCCCCGCTGATCGGCGACTGGCCCAATCGCCCGCGCCAGATGATCGACCCGGTGCACGGCAAGCCTTCGCTGACGCGCTGGACGGTGCTGAGCCGCAACGAGCAGGCACGGACCACCCGCGTACTGCTGGAACCCGTGACCGGCCGTACCCATCAACTGCGCTTGCACATGCTGCACATCGGTCATCCGATCCTGGGGGACGCGCTGTATGCCGACGACGCGGTGCGCGCGGCCGCTGCGCGCCTGCTTCTACACGCGCAGTGGCTGCGCATCCCTCACCCGACCGACGGGCGGCGCCTTGAATTTGAAAGCGCAGCACCCTTTTAGTCCTACCGGACTACGCTTGCGCAGGACTCCTGCAACGAACACCACCCTGTGATGCTTGCCGCCTACTGGACCTCCGCCGAGGTCCACGCCAATCTGCTGATCCTCGCGCAAACCGCGGGCGCGCTTTTCGTAGGCATGCTCGTGGGCTATGAGCGCTCGTTCCACGGCCGTGCCGCCGGTATCCGCACCTACGGTCTTGTGTGCATGGCCTGCTGCGCTCTGGTCTCGGTCATGGGTCAGGGTACACACTGGTTTGGCGGCACGGGCGGCCCCCTGGCCGCGAATCCGGCGCCGGTCGTGCAGGGGCTGATGACCGGCATCGGCTTCCTCGGCGCTGGCGTGATCGTGCGCGAAGGCTTCTCGATCCGTGGCCTGTCCACCGCTGCCTCGGTGTGGGCTACAGCCGCGGTGGGCGTGCTCATGGGCTTTGGCATGTATATCGCCGCCACGCTGACCGCCGTGCTCGTGGCGCTGGTCATGAGTGGTGTTCGAGTGCTGGAACTCAAACTCCCGCGCATGCGCAGCATGCATCTGGAAGTGCGCTACGCGCGCCGCGAGCGCCCGGATGAAGCCAGCCTGCGCCGCAGCGTCGCGCAGCACGGCTGGCGTATCCGTTCGCTGGCCTACAAGCTGGGTGATGATGGCCGCTGGTTTGAGTATCGCCTCGTTCTTGAAGCGTGGCACGAGGCAGAAGCCACCCAGTTGGCCGACGTGTTGGCGCACGATCCGCAGGTGATCGAATACCGACTCTCGCCCTCACGCGAGTAGTGCACGGCACGCTGCGCTCGTGCCTTCAATCTCGCGCCTTCAATCCATACCGATTCGGAACAGCTTATGTCTCAAGCCCTTTACATCATCACCGGCAGCTCGCGTGGACTCGGTCTGGGCATGGCGCAGGAAGCCCTGGCCCAGGGTCATCGCGTGCTGGGTCTGGCGCGCCAGCAGGCCAGCGCATTGCAGGAACACTGCGAGCAGTGGACCGCCGATCTTGCGCAGCCCTTGGACGTCGCCGCGCGATTGGAGGCCTGGCTCGCCCAGCAACCGGCGACCGATGCTGTGCTGATCAACAATGCGGCGCTGCTCACCGACCCCGGCCCAAGCGACGCCGTGCCGCCACTTGCTCTGAGCACCGCGCTGCGCGTCGGCCTGGAAGCGCCGCTGCTGCTCACGGCAGCCTTCCTGCGCGCCACTGCGAAGTGGCAGACGGCGCGCAAGGTGGTGCTGATCTCGTCCGGGCTGGGCCGTCGGGCGATGGCGGGATCAGCGCCCTATTGCGCCCAGAAGGCCGGGCTGGACCACTTTGCCCGCGCCGCTGCATTGGACGAAGCGATCAAGCCCAACGGGGCGCGCATCGTGTCACTGGCGCCCGGCGTGATCGACACCGACATGCAGGTTCAGTTGCGCAGCGCGACCGGCCCGGGTTTTCCGGATCGCAATGTGTTTGCGGACTATCACGCCAGTGGTCGGCTGGCGTCTCCACAAGCCGCGGCGCAGGCGGTGCTGCGCTATGTGGCACGCAGCGACTTCGGCGCCAACCCCGTGGCGGATGTGCGAGACGCCTGAGCGCAGCGCTCAGGCGCGTGGGCTCAGAAGGCGACGCAGCCCCTGAGTGAAGACCTCGCGATCCACCGGCTTGGTCCAGTACTCGGTGAAGCCGGCGTCCAACGCAGCCTTGCGATCGTCTGGCATGGCGCTGGCCGAAAGCACCACCACTGGCACTTCAAGCGCGGGCTCAATGCCTCGGATCGCCTTCAGCACGTCGATGCCATGCAGATCCGGCAGATGAAGGTCCACCAGAATCAGGTCCGGGCGTAACTCTCGTGCAGCGGCAATGCCTTCGGCGCCATTGGGCAGGATGTTCAACACCGGTGCGCCCGGCATGGTCTTGATGTAGGCCTCGACCAGCAATCGGTTGATCGCGTTGTCCTCGATATAGAGCACCCTTCGGTCCGCCATCGACACACCCGCGGATCGCGCCTGGACTGGGTCGGGCCCCGACGAGGCGGCCGGCTTCGCGATCGCATGTCCAAGTTCCAGAGGCAACCGGATCGTGAAGGTGGTGCCGACTTGCGGTCTGCTCGAGACTTCGATCGCGCCGCCCATCATGCTCACAAGCAACCGAGTGATGACCAGGCCCAGCCCATTGCCCTCGTCCTCGCGACCCATGCGCTCGAAAGGCTGGAACAGGCGCGACAGCTGCTGCGCAGTCATGCCCAGCCCAGTATCCGTGACAGCGATCTCGCAGCGCTGCTCTACCGCGCGAATGTCAATCTCGACGCGACCGTTGTCACGGTTGTATTTGATTGCATTGCTGATCAGGTTGAACAAGATTTGCCGGAACCGTCTGGCGTCGGCATGCAGCACGGTGCCGTCTGGGAGTTGGCTGCTGGTCCGAACAAGCAGACCGCGTGCCTGCGCCTGCGGCTGCAGCAGCTGTGTCACCTCCTCGATCGACTCCAGTGCGTTCACGGGCTCCATGCGCAGTGGCATGGCCCCAGCTTCGATCTTGGCGATGTCCAGTACCTCATCGACCAGACCGAGCAGATGATTGCCGGCGGCCTGTACATGTCCGAGCCACTCATCCCGACGCATCGCCTCAGCCTGCGGTTCGCTCATCAACAGGTTGGTGAACCCCAGAATGGCATTGAGGGGCGTGCGCAGTTCATGGCTCATGCGCGACAGGAACTCCGTCTTTGCTGCGCTGGCCCGCTCGGCTACCTCGCGCTCGCGCAGGGCACGCATGGCCATACGTTGCTTCGTCACATCGTGGAAGACGAGCACCGCACCGATGAGCTCTCCATAGGATGTGAGTATTGGCGCGGCCGAGTCCTCGACGCTGTATTCCAGTCCACTCAGGGATGTGAGGACGGCACCATCGGCCAGCGCCACCACGGCGCGCTGCTCGAGCGCCTGTCGTGCGGGGTTCGGAATGACTTGGCGCGTCTGCTCATGCACCACATGGAATACGGCCTCCATCGGCAGCCCGACTGCTTCAGCGACGCTGTAACCCGTCAAGGTCGCTGCCACGGGATTGAGCCAGGTCACCGCACCCGTCGCGTCCGTCGTGATCACGCCGTCGCCGATTGACTCCAGTGTCACGCTCAGCAGCTCATGACTGCGCTCCAGATCCAGTTGCGCCTGCTTGCGCACAGTGATGTCCTGAAATGAGCCGACAAGACGCACTGCGCGCCCGCGCTCGAACTCCGCCTCCCCAACGGCGCGTACCCAGATGCGCCTGTCATCTGCTCGGATCAGAGCCAGCTCGAGGTCCCAGGACTTGCCCGACGCAATCGCTTCCTGCACCGCTGCTTCAATCAGAGGTCGAGCTTCCGGCGCGTAGAAATTGATTGCCGTCCCGAGATCCGGCTGGTACCCAGGATGCACGCCGTGAATACGGCAGGTTTCATCGGACCAGTAGACGCGGCCTCGTTCAAGATCGACCTCCCATCCGCCTACGCCGGCCGTGCGTCCGGTGCGGTCAAGGAAGGACTGACTCTGGGCGAGTGCACGCTCTCGTGCCTTGGCTGAACTGATGTCGATGTGGGTGCCATACATCCACTCCGGCTTGCCATCGTCCGTCCAGGTCCGCACGCGACCGCGATCCAGCACCCAAACCTCGCGACCATCGCGGTGCAGCATGCGGGTTTCGCACTCATAACGATCGGTCTGCCCGTCGAAGTGCGCCTTGAGCGCCGCTTCGGACAGGACGAGATCATCCGGATGTGCGAACTTCAGCCAGGTCTCGATGCTGATCGGCTGCAGTTCATCCAGCGTGTAGCCGATGATCTCCGCCCAACGTTCGTTGAAGCGCACTTCACCCGTGCGTACGTTCCATTCCCATGTACCGGCGTTCGTGCCGTCAATCATCGCCGCGAGCCGCTCCTGCTGCCGCTGCGCCTGCGCCTGTGCCAGCGTCCGCTCGCGCGCAAGTGCCTGCGTCCGCTCCAGAGCGTCGCGCGACTCAAGCAAGGACGCGGCCACGCGCGCCAGCTCGGCGAGCACCCGCTTCTGCACCTCGTTCAAGGCGCGAGGCTGACGATCAATCACACACAGCGTGCCGATCCGCTCGCCACCCGACAGCACCAGGGGCATGCCCGCATAGAAGCGGATGTGCGGATCATCCGTCACGAGCGGGTTGTCGGAGAATCGGTCGTCAGCCGTGGCATCCGTGACCTGAAGCAACTCGTCTGCGAGGATCGCGTGGGCGCAGAAGGCCTGTTCGCGCGGCGTCTGAGTGGCAGGCTCCAGTCCATGGTTGGCCTTGAACCACTGGCGATCCCGATCCACGAGGCTGATCAACGAGATCGGTGTTCCGCATACTTCGCTCGCTGCGCGAACCAGAGACTGAAACTGCGGTTCGGGCGCGGTATCAAGCACGTTGAGCGCCTGCAGCGCTGCGAGGCGAGCGACTTCGTCTTCCGGAATTGGAGCGGCTGACATCGGCGGGGTTTCGCTTCCTTTGGCCTGATCTGGAGGATCGTCGGATTCTGCTTGATGTGCGCTCACCAGCCTGCGCAGGAGAACCCTAGTTCAGCCGTGACCAATCGCCCATGGGCGTTCGTTGGATCACGAATGTTCATGCGCGGATCGCTACACTGGCTCCATGAGCGCCAGTGACACCGCCTCCCGCGCCACCGCCTCCTCCCCCGCACCCGCCGCCGCAACACCCGCCCCGCTGGACTCGCCCGGACTGGGCCGACTGCTCTCCGGTTTTGTGCGAGACCATGCGCGCGCCTACGTGATCGCGGCGCTGATGCTTGCGGGCGTGGCTGTGCTGACCGTGTGGCTGCCGCGCCAGATCGGGCATGTGGTGGATGCGCTGGTGACCCGGCAGCTTGATCTGCCGGGCTTGGCGCGCGAGCTCAGCCTCATGATTGCCGCTGGTGTGGCGATCTACTTCCTCCGAGTCGGTTGGCGCCTGTATCTGTTTGCCGCGGCCTATCAGCTTGGGCAGACCCTGCGCACCCGCCTCTACAGCCGCCTGACACTTCAAGGCCCGCGCTTCTTTCAGCAGAGACGTACCGGAGACCTGATGGCCAATGCCACCAACGATATCGACGCGGTGGAAATGACTGCCGGGGAAGCGATGCTGGCAGGTTTTGACGGCACGCTGACGCTCGTGTTGGTCGTGGCGATGATGACGCTGGGCGTTGATTGGCGTCTTGCGCTGGTGGCACTGCTGCCCTTCCCGCTCATGGCACTGGCCTTCTGGTACATCTCTCGCCATGTGCATGAAGCCTGGGCGCAATCCCTGGATCGGTTCAGCAAGCTCAATGAGCATGTGCAGGAGACCTTTGCCGGGGTGCGAACGGTGCGCGCGCTGGGTCTGGAGCAGCGCAGCGAGAAGCAATTTGGCGAACTGGCCAAGAAGGCTGCGGACACCAGCTTTGATGCACAGCGCTGGGAGGCCGCATACGAGCCGGCAGTCGGCTTCACGCTGGCAACGGCGACAGCGATCACGCTGGGCTTTGGCGGCTATCTGATCTGGCAGAAGGAAATGACCGTTGGCCAGCTCACCACGTTCTCGCTGTACCTCGGAAATCTGATCTGGCCCATGTTTGCTGCGGGCTGGGTGCTGTCGCTGATTGAGCGCGGCAAGGCGGCCTGGGCGCGTCTCGGGCCGGTGTTGCATGAGCCGCTCACCGTGGAGGATGCCGGCAGCGTCTCCGCCATCGCGCCCGGCCCTCTGGTGGCGCGGGCACTGAGCTTCACCTACCCGACCCAGCAGCGGCGCGCGCTGGACAGCGTGGACTTTCGGCTCGAACCCGGGCAGATGCTGGGCCTCGTCGGCCCGACCGGCGCCGGCAAGACTACTCTGGTGCGCCTGCTGCTGCGCCAGTACGCCCCGAGTCATGGTGCACTGCTGTGGAGCGACAAGCCGCTGGCGGACTACTCCCTGCAGGCCCTGCGCGAGGCCGTGAGCTGGGTCTCCCAGGAGCCCTTCCTGTTCACCGCAAGCGTGGCAGACAACATCCGTCTGGCCAAGCCAGATGCCACGCCAGAGGACGTTGAACGCGTTGCCCGTCTGGCCGCCGTACATGACGACATCATGCGACTGCCGCGCGGCTACGACACACCCGTTGGCGAACGCGGCGTGACACTCTCCGGCGGGCAAAACCAGCGGGTGGCCATTGCACGCGCATTGCTGGCCGATTCGCCGCTGCTCGTGCTTGACGACGCACTATCTGCCGTGGACACCGGGACCGAGGCAGCAATCCTCTCGCACATGAAGCAGGCCCGCGCCGGGCGCACCGTGATCGTGATCGGCCACCGGCTGAGCGCATTGGTCGAGGCCGACCACACGCTCGTGCTGCGCGATGGGCGCGTCGTGGAACAGGGCAGCCACACGCAGCTCGTGGCGCATGACGGCTGGTACGCCCGTCAGTGGCGCTATCAGCAGCTCGAAGCCTCACTGGACGCGGACTGAGGTCGACCGATGGCTGATGACGCAAGCGTGCTGAACCTCGCCGACGAGAAGCACCGCCCCACGACGGCGGCGGAACGCCGTGAGGCATTCGACCTTCTGCGAAAGGCAGCCAGCCCGGACAGCGTGCACCTGCGTGCCGGCCTGCTTTGGCTGGCCCTTGCCGCGGGGCTCGAGGCACTCGGGCCAGTGCTGGGCAAGTGGTTCATCGACACCTATCTGATCCCGCGCCACGGCGACCTGCCCGCAATGTTCGGCATCGTGGCTGGTGTCTTGCTGGCCGGCTGCATCGCGAGCTGGGTGCGCTATCTGCAGCTGGTACGCCTGGCCGGGGTCGCCATGCGCTCTGTGCAGCGCATCCGCGAGCAGGTGTACGCCCACGTACTCGCCTTGCCGATGAGCTTCTTCGACCGCGCAATCATCGGGCAGCTGGTCAGTCGGGTCACCAACGACACCGAGTCGGTCAAGGGGCTGTATGTGCAGGTGCTCTTTGTCATGCTCGACAGCGTGATTGCCCTGGCGGGCATGATGATCGTGATGGCCTTCCTGGACTGGCGCCTGATGTTGATCGTGGCGACGCTGATACCGGCCGTCGTCGCGATCGTCGCCCTCTATCAGCGCTGGAGTGCGCCGGCCGTCAGCCGCGCCCGCGAACTGCGCAGCGACATCAACGCTCAGATGGCGGAGTCCATCAACGGCATGCCGGTGATCCAGGCGAGCAATGCAGCGCAGCGCTTCGTGGGCCGATTTGCCCAGACCAACGCCAGCCACTACGAGTCGCGGCTGGCGGAGCTGCGTGCCAACGCCTGGCTTCTGCGTCCGGCGCTCGACTTCCTGAATGTGCTGCTGATCTGTGCAGTGATCCTTGTGTTCGGCATCCGCTCAGGTACCGAGACGGGCGGCCTGTCGGCCATCGAGGTCGGCGTCCTGTATGCGTTCATCAGCTACATCGCCCGCGTGGTGGAACCGCTGATCCAGATCACCATGCAGTTCTCCGTGCTGCAGCAGTCAATCGTTTCCGCAGCGCGCGTGAACCACCTCATCAAGGAGGCTGAGGCCCCCAAGGCTGCCAGCGCGGGCGAAGTGCGCGAGGGCGCGATCCAGATCGCGAATCTGGACTTTGCCTATAACCCCGGCGTTCGAGTGCTCCATCAGATCAACCTGGACATTCCCGCGGGGAGTTTCTACGGCATCGTTGGTCACACAGGGAGCGGCAAGAGCACCTTGCTGTCCCTGCTCCTCAAGTTCTATGAATCCGAGCCCGGTGCGATTCGCATTGACGGTCATCCGCTGATGTCACTGGGCGATGAAGCATTCCGGCGGGCGGTCGGGCTGGTGCCCCAGGAGCCCTTCCTGCTCGCGGCCAGCGCGCGGGAAAACATCGACATGGGCCGAGGATTGAGCGAAGACCGAATCGTCGCAGCGGCCCGGGCGGCACGTGCGCACGACTTCGTGCTGCAGCTCCCCGAGGGCTACGACACCGCCTTGGGCGAAGGCGGTGCGCGCCTGTCGGTGGGCCAGAAGCAACTTCTGGCCATTGCGAGAGCCTTGGCGGGCGATCCGAAGATTCTCTTTCTGGACGAAGCGACGAGCCATATCGACAGTGAAACAGAGCAGCAAGTGCAGCAGGCGCTGTCCGAACTGCGCGGGCGTGTCACCGTGGTTGCAATCGCACACCGACTCTCCACGATCCGCGACGCGGATCGCATCGTGGTCCTGAACCACGGGCGCCTGGCTGAGCTTGGATCACATGATCAGTTGATGGCCATCTCCGGCGGGATCTACCAGCGGCTGTACCAGTTGCAGCAGATCGAGATTGCCAATGAGCAGGAACTCCATGCGCAGCCTTCTGCAAGCCCGGCCTGATCACGTTCAGCCGGTCGAGCTGGCCAAGGCTTACCGGCTCATGAACCATGGGCCGACGGTGCTGGTCAGCAGCAGTCATGCCGGACGCAGCAACGTCATGGCTGCCGCATGGTCCATGCCGCTGGACTTCAACCCGCCGAAGGTCTGCGTGGTCATCGACAAGTCCACGCTGACGCGTCGGCTGGTCGAAGCCTCTGGCCAATTCACGCTGGCGGTACCGAGCCGCGCCGCTGCGGCCGCAACCCTCGCGGTCGGGCGGACATCAGGGTCGGACCTGCCGATCGGCGAAGACAAGTTTGAGCACTATGGCTTGTCGTTCCATGCAGGCCATCTTGGGGCGCCGCTGCCGGCGGATTGCCTTGCATGGCTCGAGTGCGAGGTGATCGACGAGCAACACAACCAGCAGGTGTACGACCTGTTCATCGGTGAAGTGAAGCACGCTTGGGCAGACACACGGGTGTTCCGCGACGGGCACTGGCATGCCGGGGGTGAATCGCTGCAAAGCATTCACTACATTGCAGGTGGCAGCTTTTTTGCGGCCAGCGAGTCCTTCGTCACGGAGCCTCTGAAACCATGCGCGCCCTTTTCGCAGTCGGACTGACCATTGCACTTTCGGCCTGCGCCATCAGCGTGAACACCGATCCGCAACCCGCACAGTTGAAGTCCAGCCGCAGCGTCACGCCCGCTGAGCGCGCGCTGCTCGAAAAGCAGGTGGCCGATGCCGAACGCGCTTTCGCCAGAACCATGGCGGACCGCGATCTCGCGGCGTTCGAGCGGTTTCTCTCCCTGGAGACCGTATGGAAATCCGGCCCCGATGGCGAGAACAAGCCCCTGCGCGGCCCGAAGGCCGTCGTCGGATACTGGAAGCGCTACTTCGAGACGCCCACAGCGCCCTTTTCCTGGGAGCCCGCGAGCGTGCACGTGACCGACGCAGCCGACCTCGCCATCAGTGCCGGGCCGGTCTACGACGCCAGCGGCAAGCGATTCGCCACCTACACCAGCATCTGGCGACAGGAGTCGCCCGGCATCTGGAAAGTCCTGTTC
Source organism: beta proteobacterium AAP99 (assembly GCA_001295775.1). Lineage (GTDB taxonomy): Bacteria > Pseudomonadota > Gammaproteobacteria > Burkholderiales > Burkholderiaceae_C > Piscinibacterium. The sequence continues at coordinate 20,358 of LJIA01000009.1, read as the reverse complement.
GACTGGGGTTCGCCTTGGGTCGAGCCCTCCAAGCGCTGACAGCGCGCTGAACGCACTGGAGATGGATGCGCGCCTGCGCTTGAACCTGTGGGTGGCGGTCACGCTTGGCGTGGGCGCGAGTGCTTTCGCCGCGGCTGGCGTGCGGCTCCCCGCCGCGCTCACCGGTGCCTGGGGCGTGCTGGTGCTCATCGTCGTCAGCCCCATCCTTGAGGAGTGGCTACTGCGCGCGGGCCTGCATGACGCGCTGGCGCAGCGCTGGCCCGAGCGATCCCGGGGTTGGGCGTCCCCCATCACGCTCGCCGTCGCGGCCGCATTTGCACTCGCCCACGCCGCGGTGCAATGGAATTGGCAGGGGCTGCTGACCCTGGTTCCAGCCTGGCTGATCGGCTGGGCGTACTCGGAGAGCCGCTCCCTGGGCTGGGCCATGAGCCACCACGCCCTGGCCAATGCTGCGCTGCTCGCCTCGGGCCTCTGGCTGAGTCGCTAGGCAGACGCCCTCTCTGGGGTAATCACTAGGGCTGCGCTGCGCTCAGACCTCGGTGCTGAAGCGAGGCTGTCACATGCCTGAAATACGTTCTCTCGCAAGCCGGCGCGAGCACTGTACGTCTCTCGCGTCATGAATCCGAGAGGTCAAGGTGCTTTCCTTTGCACGGTGGGTGATCGCCACCACGCTCACACTTTGCGGACTGACCGCGAACGCGCAAACCGGTGATCCGGTGGCTGGTGCCGCCAAGTACCAGACCGTCTACGCCAATCAAGCGTGGCCCCTGCAACCCAAGTCAGGCAGCTGCGTGGGTTGCCACGGCAGTGCGCAGGCCCCTTCCATCGGGTTCAACGGCCGTGAGTCGCCGGCTGGCATTGCTTTTGCCATTGCAAACAACCGCGGCGGCAAGGGCTTCCTGGACGGGATCCTGAGCGCGCAGGACATCGCCGACATCTCGGCCTACATCACCAACCCGAACATCAGCGTGGCGCCGGTGATTCGCATCACGCCCTCTTCGCTGGCACTTAGCGGCACAGTCGCAGCACCGGCCGACGGTTCGCTTGGCGTGGTCAACACGGGCGCGCGCGCGCTGTTCATCAACGCAATCAGCGTATCGGGCACAGGCTTCGCGCTGAACGCGGCCGGAACGACCTGCCGGCTGAACGAACCGATTGCAGTGAACGCCCAGTGCCAGCTGGCCGTGCGATTTACCAGCAGCCAAGCCGTGAGCAACGCACAGGGGTTTCTGGTCATCAATCACAATGCGCCCGGCAATGTGAGCACCATCACTCTGACGGCCACCATCGGCAGCGGCGCCGGCATCACGGTCGCCGGCGGCCCTCTGAGTTTTCCCGACACGCCCGTCGGCACGAGTTCGCCTGAGCAACTGCTCACTCTTCGCAGCACCGGGTCGGCCGCCCTGCGCATCAACAGCATCGTCTTCAGCCCTGGGGACTATCTTGCCGGGCCCGGCACAACGTGCACACCGGGTACGGACGTCCCCGCTGGAGGCAGCTGCACCCTGGGCGTCATGCTTCGGCCTGTCACGCAGGGGCCGCGCCCCGGCAGCGTGAGCATCACACACAACGCCTCCAGTTCACCAACGACTGTCGAACTCTCTGGCGCTGGCACGCCATCTTCCAGCCCGGTGGCTCGTTGGAGCGCAAGCGCGTTGGACTTCCCCGCCACGCCGGTCGGCAGCACCACCGCAGCGCAAAGTATCTCGATCAGCAACACCGGCGGCGCGGCGCTTGTCATCAGCGCATTCAGCGTTTCAGGCTCGGGGTTTCAGCTGACGGATGAAACCTGTACGCGTGCAGCCCTGGCACCGGGCGGAAGCTGCAGCGTGAATCTGCGGTTCGCACCGGCGGCAGCGGGCGCCAGCAGCGGCACGCTCGCTGTCAGCTCCAACAGCAGCCCGCCGGCAGCGCCCGTGGCACTGAGCGGAATCGGAGTGCCCGAGGGCACGGCGATCCTGATTACAACCCCTGCAGAGCTGAGCTTTGCGAGCACGCAGGTGGGGCAATCTGCCCCAGCGCTGACTCTGACGGTCACGAACACGGGGGCCGCCGCAGCGACGCTCAGTGCGCCGCGCGTCAGTGGCCCGCATGCGGAAGACTTCTCCGTGACGCCGGACGCAGCTTGCAGCGCCGGCTCCATCCTGCCGCCCACAGGACGCTGCGTCTTCAGTGTGGTCTTCACGCCGCGCGCAGCAGGCACACGCACCGCAAGCCTCAGCATTGGCGGTGCCGGCGCCGCAGCGATCAGCCTGATGGGTACGGCGACGCCAGCGCCCGCATCGCTCACGGTCGATGTAGGTGCCCGTCTGGACCTCGGCACCGTGATCGCCGGCAGCCGCGTGACGCGCAGCGTCCGGCTCAGCGCCGGAGCGGCGGATCTGCTCGTCGGCTCCGTCGTGATCAACGGTCCGTTCAGCATCGAGCCCACGGGCTCCTGCGGACGCAGCGGCTTTTCGATCGCTGCGGGCCAGAGCTGCACAGTCGACTTGTCGTTCTCCGCACTCTCGGAAGGCGCAAACACGGGCAGCCTCGTCATCACGAGCACTGCGCCAGGCAGCCCGACCACGGTGCAGCTGTCCGCGAATGTTCAGCGATCCAACGCCGCCCGCACTGGAGGCGGCTGTTCACTTGCCGGGCGCCATGCGCCTGTCGATCCGCTGCTGCCCCTGTTGCTGCTCTTGAGCATGGTGCTGTCGTTGGCACGGGCGCGCCAGCATTCGAACCGCTGATGCGGGGCCTGCGCATTGACGGATCGTCATCGCGCGCAAGGCGAGCTGTGTGCGAACTGCCATGCACCGTTTCAAGCCGTTACACACCACAGGCTCAATACCGGTCATCCTAGGGCCGATCCTCCCTCCATGCGCCGCGCGCACCCATTACGCTCGCGTGCAGCGGTGCTGAGATGCCGCGTGGACGCTTCCCAGCAGCCACAGACCAATCGGATCAGGGGCTTTTGAATGTATCAAGCATTGAAATTGATCGTCGCGCTGTTCTTCGCAACAGCTACAGGAATTGCCATGGCTCAAGGCAATCCCACGACCGGGCAAACGCTTTATATGAACAACTGCTTTGCATGCCACGGCCCTGCTGCGAATCCGATGCCCTCGTTCAAGGGGTTTGCGAACAACGCCGCGGGTATTCGCGCAGCGATTAACTCGGTGGGCAGCATGAATTCGCTACGAACGCTGACCGATGCGCAACTCACCGATATCGCTGCTTATGTTCGGCAGCAAGAGGCAGGAGCGACTCCCGGCATTTTGGTAACGCCGAATCCTCTAAGCATCAATGGCACGACAACGACGCCAGCGACTGGGGTCATCACGGTGAGCAGCAACGGAACAGCTCCCTTGACGCTCACCGCGATCACGCTCAACTCCGCTGGGTTCGCACGTGACACGGCGTCTGATACCTGTCAACTCAACTCACCGATCGCTATTGGCAGTGCGTGTCGCCTCGGCGTTCGCTACACGAGCAGTACGCCCGTCACCAATGCAGCTGGGACACTTGTCATCAGCCATAACGCGCCGGGTAGCAACACGCCCGTCAACGTGTCGGCCACCATCACCGGCAACGCTCCGGCGATCGCGATCACCGGCGGTCCGCTCACGTTCACAGCCACCAACGTGGGCGCCACATCTGCAGAGCAGCTGCTCACGGTGTCGAACACCGGAAACGCGCCCTTGAACATCAGCGCGATTGCGACCAGCAATTCGGACTTCATCACCAGCGCCGGCACCACCTGCGCGGTCGGCACCCCGGTCGCGGCTGGTGCGAACTGCCGGATCGGCGTCTCCTTCCGCCCGACAGCCGGCGGTGCACGAACCGGCAACGTGTCGGTCACGCACAACGCGCCGGGCTCGCCGAGCACTGTCAACCTCAGCGGCACCGGTACCGGCCCGGGCGTCAGCTACAGCTCCAACCCCTTGAGCTTCGGATCGGTTGCGGTCGGCCAGAGTTCGGCCAACACGACGCTGACAATCACAAACAGCGGCAACGCCCCGCTGACCATCACGCAGATCAACATCTCCAACCCGGTGTTCTCGCAGGTGGCGACCACCTGCACGGGTGCGCCGGTCGCTGCGGCGGGTACGTGCACGGTCACGCTGCGCTTCACGCCTGCCGCAACCGGCGCCGCGACAGGCAACCTGACGCTGACATCCAATATGGTGACGGCGCCTGCTGCGGTGGTGCTCAATGGCACCGGCAACACGCCGCCGCCTGCGCTCACATCGGACGCCCCGAACAACGCGGTGGATCTGGGTTCGGTGGTCAACGGCAGCCGAGTCACGCGGACGGTGACGTTGACCGCAGGCACCAGCAATGTGCAGATCACAAGCATCGCGGTCAGCGGGCCCTTCACCATCGAGTCGACTGGCAGCTGCACGCGTGGCGCCGCCTTCACGTTGAATGCAGGAACCAACTGCACGGTGGTGATCGGCTTCTCCGCCGCAACGAATGGCAGCAATACGGGCACCTTGACCGTGACCGCCAACCCGACCAGCAACAACGTGTCGGTGAGCCTTGCCGCCAGTGTGACCGCGCCCGCGCCGCCGCCCTCTGGTGGTGGCGGTGGCGGCGGCTGCTCGGTGTCGGGGCGTGATGGTCCGGCCGACCCGACGCTGCTGGTCCTGGCCGCTCTAAGCCTGGGCCTGTTGCTGGCACGGCGTCGCCGCGTGCAGACCGCAGCGGAGCGCGCATGATCGGAACCGTCCTCAGAACCTCCGCCTGCGCAGCGTTTGCGGCTGCGCTGGTCCTAACGGTGCCGCTGTCAGCTCACGCGGTCAGCCCGGGGGACATGGCGCCGGCATTCGACCTCCCCGGGACCACGCAGCCGGTGCGCTTGGCGGATCTGAAAGGCAAGTTTGTCTACGTGGACTTCTGGGCCTCCTGGTGCGGGCCGTGCCGGCAGTCCTTTCCCTGGCTCAACGACATGCAAGCCAAGTACGGCGCGCAAGGACTGACGGTCGTGGGCATCAATGTGGACACCAAGCGCGAAGACGCGCTGGCTTTTCTGAAAGAGGTTCCGGCAAACTTCAGGCTCGCCTTTGATGCCGCGGGCTCCTCGCCCAAGGCCTACAAGATCAAGGGCATGCCCAGCTCGATCCTCGTCGGCCCGGATGGCAAGGTGATCTTTCACCATGCAGGCTTTCGGCCGGAAAACCGGGCGGAGCTGGAAGAGAAGATTCGCAAGGCACTCAGGGGGGCCTGATTGATGACAACTAGAGATCTTGGCCGAGCCGCCCGTTGGGCGCTGCTCGCCGCAGGCGTAGCGCTGGCGACCGGCTGCGCATCAGTGGGGCAGGTTCAACCCTGGGAGAAGGGCCTGCTGACCAAGCCCGGCATGAGTTTCGGCAACGACCCGCTGGGCGACCGCTTTGCAGAGCACATGTACGCCAGCAAGGAAAATTCCTCCGGCGGTTCGGGCGTGGGCGGAGGTGGCTGTGGCTGCAACTGAACCGCGCATCGACACGTCATCTTCCGAACCCAGCCCCAGCACAGCCGCAGCCCGTCTGGCCGCCAGCCAGCTTTTCATGGCGGCCGCAGCTGCGGTGCTGGCCACCCCGGTCGCCACGGCACAGACGCAGGTCCCTGAATCCGGCGTGATCCAGCTGCGTGGCCAGCACTACGCGGACTCCCAGCCGGACATCAGGCGCGTGACGGTGAATGCGCCCTCGGCCTGGCTGCTCACGCCGATCGGCAGCAACTGGTCGCTCGAAGCGGGCGTGGTTCACGACGAAGTCTCCGGCGCATCGCCGCGCTTTCACAGCTTCACGGACCGCAACAAGTACCCGACCTCCGGCGCCTCGCGGATGGAAGACGAGCGCACCGGCGCAGACGTGAAGCTCACGCGCTACAACCGCCGCTCGGCCTGGGCACTGAGCTACGCCTACTCGTCCGAGAACGACTACAAGTCCAACGCCCTGGGCGCCGAGCTGCGCCTGTCCAGCGAAGACAACAACCGCACCTGGACCTTCGGTGTCGGTACCAGCGCGGACAAGATCAACCCCACCCGCGGTGGCGTGCGCAATGTGCGCAATGAAAAGAAGGACACCGACGAGCTGATGCTGGGTGTGACGCAGGTGCTGTCGCGGACTGACATTGCGCAGGTGAATCTGTCCTACGCGCGCGGCAACGGCTTCTACACGGACCCGTACAAGCTGTTCGACAACCGGCCGCGCAATCGCAAGAGCGTGGTGCTGCTCACCCGCTGGAACCACCACTTCGAACAGGTGGCCGCCACTCTGCGCAGCAGCTACCGCTATTACGACGACAGCTTCGGCATCAAGTCGCACACGGTGGCGCTGGAGTGGGTTCAGCCTTTCGGCAACTGGACCGTGACCCCGAACGTGCGCTACTACTCGCAAAGCGCTGCGGACTTCTACTTTGACCCGATCATCGGCCCCAATGGCCCGGATGCCGTGGCCACTCAGCTCTTCGCGCAGACGCTCACCGGTTTCACCTCGGCCGATGCGCGACTGTCGGCCTTCGGCGCCGTGACCGTGGGCCTGAAGCTGGGCGTGCAGATCGACAAACAGTGGAGCGCGGATCTCAAGGCCGAGCGCTATGAGCAGCGTTCCAACTGGCGCGCAGGCGGTGGCGGCAGTCCGGGCATCGAACCGCTGCGTGCCAACGTGTTCCAGCTGGGGATCGCTTCGAAGTTCTGAGTGCCTGGACGCGACCACGACGAGCGGCCCTGCGCCGCTCGTTTGCTGTCCGCAGGCTACCCTTGCGTCCATGGCCCGACCTGCTGCTTCGCTGAGCTTCGACATCCCGTTCCGGGCGATGGGCTCGGCGTGCTCGGTGTGTGTCGTGGCGCAGGATCTCTCCCGCGCTCGCGCCTTGGCGCAGCACGCGATCGATGAAGTGGCGCGCATCGAGGCGAAGTACAGCCGCTATCGCGCAGACAGCGCGCTGTCGCGCATCAACGCCGCGGCCGGTGGCGATTGGGTGGAGACTGATGCCGAGACCGAGGCCCTGCTGAACTACGCCGCGCTGCAGGTGCAGGCCAGTGGCGGACTGTTCGACCCGACCTCCGGCATCCTGCGCCGGGTCTGGGACTTCAAGACCGCACGCGTACCCACGGCTGAGGAGCTGGCGCCCGTGCTGGCGCTGATCGGCTGGGATCGAGTGGAGCGCGAACCCGGCCGCGTGCGGCTCGCCCATGCGGGCATGGAGCTGGACTTCGGCGGCTTCGGCAAGGAATACGCCGCAGACCGGGCTGCCGCCGCGCTGCGGGCTGCGGGCGCGAGCGAAGGCTATGTGAACCTTGGGGGTGACTTCCATGTCTTCGGCCCGCGCCCGGACGGTGCACCCTGGACGATCGCGATCCAGCACCCGCGCGAACCGCGGGGCACGATCGCAAGCATCCAGGTCAGCCAGGGCGGGCTGACCACCAGTGGCGACTACGAGCGCTACTTCGAGCTGGACGGCCGGCGTTACTGCCACATCCTCAACCCACGCACGGGCATGCCTGTTCAGGGCCTGCAGGGCGTGAGCGTGCTGGCGCCCAGCGCACTGGCCGCGGGCAGTCTCTGCACGCTGGCCATGCTGCACGAAGCCCAGGGGCAGGCGCTGCTGGATGCGCTGGGCGTGCCCTACCTGCTGGTGGATGCTGCGGGGCAGCTGCACCGCAGTGACGGCACACCCCGGTCGATGAACTAGACAGCGACCTGGAGTGCCGCCAGCTCGCGGTCCTTGTCGGCCCACAGCTCATTGAGCCAGAGCTGAAAGTCGCGGCGCAGCTCGGCGTCGCCTTCGTAGTCGCCCTGCATGAAGCGCGCTGGAATCTCGATTCGGTGCACTCGAACGATCACGTGGCGCATCTGCCCGCTCCAGTAGCCCCAGAAGCTCGGCACGCCTTGCGGGTAGACGATGGTGACGGACAGCAGCGAGCTGAACTGCTCACCGAGCGCCTCGATGGCCAGGGCCATGCCGGTGGCCTTGGGCTTGAGCAGGTGCACGAGTTCGCTGCCGCCCTCGCTGATCTGTCGTGCATGCTTGGCCGCAGTGAAGCGCGTGCCTTCGACGAAGTTCATCACGCTCGTGGGAATACGGCTGAACTTGGCGCAGGCGGCCTTGGTGGCGGCGGTGTCCTTGCCCCGCTGCTCCGGGTGCCTGGCCAGAAACTCCTTGCTGTGCCTGCGCATGAAGGGAAAGTCCAGGCCCCACCAGGCCAGGCCGATCACCGGCACATAGATCAGCTGCTGCTTCAGGAAGAACTTCAGGAAGGGGATCTTGCGGTGAAAGATCTTCTGTAGCACGACGATGTCCGTCCAGCTCTGGTGGTTGCTGGTAACGAGATACCAGCCGCGCGCATCCAGTCCGTCGGTGCCCTGCACGTCCCACTGCACGCGCTGCGTGAGCGCCACCCAGGCGTTGTTGCCACCGCACCAGTTCAGCGCGCAGGCATTCAGGAAGCGGTCCAGCGTGTCGCGCAGCGCGCCGGCGGGCATGAGCAGCTTGAGCGCGGACAGGGGAACGATGATCGCGGCCCAAAAGATGGTGTTGAGCCCTAGGAACAGGTAGGACAGTGCGCCCCGCAGCGTATTGACGATGGAATTCATGCAGCCTCCGCCGCGCATGGTAGCGGCGTGCGCAGCCCGAAAAGCGGCCGAACAGCGCCGTGGCGTTGGGGCGGTATCGTCGCAGGCGCCCGCGCTTGCGGCAGACCCTCTGCCTGCATGGGCTGCAGCACGGCCCCTCAGATTCAGCAGAACATGAAAACACCCTCCGGCACGCACCCGATCCTGCGCCCCTTCATCACCGGCCTGCTTGCCGCCCTGCCCCTGGTCGCCACGGTGGCGGTGTTTGTATTTCTCGCGCGCCTGCTCTACGAGTGGCTCGGGCCGCAGAGCCTCGTCGGCTCAGTAGTGATCGCGCTGGGCTTCGGCGTGGCGGGCTCGGAGGTGGTGGGCTATCTGCTGGGGGTGGTGATCGTCGCGGTTGCGATCTACCTGCTCGGCCTGCTCGTGGAAGCCGGGCTGCAGCGCGGGCTGGCCAAGCTGCTCACAAACGTGGTCCAGCGCATTCCGCTGGTGCGCAGCGTGTATGACCTGATCCACCGGTTTGTGGGCCTCATGGCGCAGCGCGACGAAGCCGGCCTGAAGGCCATGAGCCCGGTGTGGGTGCACTTTGGCGGCGAAGGCGGTGCCGAGGGCAAAGGCGCAGTGGCCGTGCTGGCGCTGCTGTCCTGCCCGCAGCCCGTGCGGCTGGGTGAGTTCGAGTACCACGCCGTGATCGTGCCGACGGCGCCGGTGCCGGTGGGCGGGGGGCTGCTCTATGTGCCGGTGAGCTGGGTGAAACCGGCGGACATCGGCATGGAAGCGCTGACCAGCCTCTATGTGTCGATGGGCGTGACCAGCCCGCAGTACCTGGCGGGCGGATCAAGCAAACCACCGGCGTGAGATGCACGATCAATTTCTGACGCAAAAATCCGCCAAGATCCGCACAGCACATGCGGAAAGTGGCAGATTGCGTTATTCAATCATTTAGTGAAAATCAAGCCTGAAATGGCTTACTTATCAAACAAAAGCAGAAAATGACCTCATCGCCCTACCCGCACCTGCTTGCGCCGCTGGACCTCGGTTTCACCACCCTGAAGAACCGCGTGCTCATGGGCTCCATGCACACCGGTCTGGAAGACGGCAACCAGTTCGACAAACTGGCCGCCTACTTTGCCGAGCGCGCCCGCGGCGGCGTGGGCCTGATGGTCACGGGCGGCTTTGCGCCGAACATCGAAGGCTGGGTTAAGCCCTTTGCCGGGCGCCTGGCCACCAGCCGCGCCGCGCGGCGCCACAAGATCGTCACGGACGCCGTGCACGTAGAAGGCGGCAAGATCGCGCTGCAGATCCTGCATGCCGGACGCTATGCCTATCACCCGCTGGCGGCGGCGCCTTCGCGCATCCAGAGCCCGATCACGCCCTTCACGCCGCGTGAACTTTCCGAGCGTGGCATTGAGCGCCAGATCCGCGCCTTCGTGCGCTGCGCAGTGCTCGCGCGCGAGGCCGGCTACGACGGCGTGGAGATCATGGGCAGCGAGGGCTACTTCATCAACGAGTTCCTCGTCACGCACACCAACCAGCGCACCGACCGCTGGGGCGGTGCCTACGAGAACCGCATGCGCCTGCCGGTGGAAATCGTGCGCCGCACGCGCGAGGCGGTCGGGTCGGACTTCATCATCATCTACCGCCTGTCGATGATCGACCTCATCCCGGACGGCTCCAGCTGGGACGAAGTCGTGCAGCTCGCAAAAGCCGTCGAAGCCGCCGGCGCCACGATCATCAACACCGGCATCGGCTGGCATGAAGCGCGTGTGCCCACCATTGCCACCAGCGTGCCGCGCGGCGCCTTTGCCTGGGTCACGAAGAAGATGAAGGCGGAGGTGAAGATCCCGCTCATCACCAGCAACCGCATCAACATGCCGGAGGTGGCCGAAGAGATCCTCGCCGAGGGCTGTGCCGACATGGTGAGCATGGCGCGCCCACTGCTAGCCGACGCCGACTTCGTCAACAAGGCCGCCGCCGGCAAGCGCGATGAGATCAACACCTGCATCGCCTGCAACCAGGCCTGCCTGGACCACACCTTTTCCAACAAGCTCTCCAGCTGCCTGGTCAACCCGCGCGCCTGTCACGAGACCGAGCTGGTCATCCGCATCGCGCCTGCGAAGAAGCGCTTCGCCGTGGTCGGCGCCGGGCCGGCGGGCCTCTCGGCGGCCATCACCCTGGCCGAACGTGGGCATACCGTGGACCTGTTCGATGCCGCCAGCGAGATCGGCGGCCAGTTGAACATGGCCAAGCGCATCCCGGGCAAGGAAGAGTTCCACGAGATGATCCGCTACTTCAGCAGGCAGCTGGAACTCAAGGGCGTGAACGTGAAGCTCAACACCCGGGCCGATGCGGCAATGCTCAAGGCTGCGGGCTATGCGGAAGTGATCGTCGCCACCGGCGTGGCGCCGCGCAACCCGAAGATCGCCGGGCAGGACCACCCCAAGGTGCTGAGCTACATCGATGTGTTGCGCCATGCCAGGCCGGTGGGGCAGAAGGTGGCCGTGATCGGCGCCGGCGGCATCGGCTTCGACGTGGCCGAATACCTCACGCAGGACGGCCCCTCCACCACGCTCAACCTGCACGAATGGCTGGCCGAGTGGGGCGTGGAAGACCCGCAGGTCGCGCGGGGTGGGGTGAAACGGGCCGAGCCCGTCAAGGTCGCGCGCCAGGTGACGCTGCTGCAGCGCAAGCAAGGCAAGCTGGGCGCGGGCCTGGGCAAGACCACGGGCTGGATCCACCGTGCGTCGCTCAAGATGCGCGGCGTGGAGATGGTGGGTGGTGTGAACTACGAACGCATCGATGACCAGGGCCTGCTCGTCAGCTTCGGCGAGCAGCGCAAGGACGCCACCTGGATCGACTGCGACCACGTGGTGCTCTGCGCCGGGCAGGAGCCGCTCGCGCAGCTCTTTGACGAGCTGCAGGCGCAGGGCGTGAAGGCGCACAAGATCGGCGGCGCGGACGTGGCCGCCGAGCTGGATGCCAAGCGGGCCATCAATCAGGGCACACGCCTGGCGGCCACCTTGTAGGTCGCGTTCGGCCACCCTTGACGCAATCCGCCGGCAGCGCGCATGCAAAACCCGTCGGTTTGCGTCGCACACTTAGGCTTTTGCGCCTGGCATTCGAGCAATGTGACAGCTCCGTTAAATAGCGGGGTAAACGGCCGCTATTCACAAAACTTGCAATGTGGTGTCGACGGAACAATGTTGAGAACTGTCAACCTGCCTTTGCGACTCGGAGCGTCCACATGGCGAACAAGTTCTCGATCCTGTCAGGCGAAACCTTCCGCTATCACGGTATCTGGGCGCCGGGCATCCGGCTGTTTCGCCAGCTGCGCTTCCGTACCAAGGCGATCCTGATCGCCGCAGCCCTGCTGCTGCCCGCCTTCATTCTCGGTGCCGCCTATCTGAGCAACATGTATGCGCAGGTGAGCTTCTCAGCCAAGGAGCGCGAGGGTGTGGCCGCGATGCGCTACTTCGTGCCGGTACTCAAGGGTGTCACTCACGTCCGCAACGCCACGCGCGCCGGTCTGGGCGGCTTCGACACCCAGGCGGACTACAAGCGCGCCCGCGCCAATGTGGACGCCGCGCTCGGTCAGTTCGACGCGCATCTCAAGCGCAGCGGCGATCCGCTCAAACTACGTGCGCGCTTCGATGCCATGCGCACAGCTTGGGCAAACACCGAAAAGTCCAGCAATGGCGTGGATGACAAAGGCCGGACCGTGTTCGGCCCGGTGGCTGATGCAGCGCTCAAGGTACTGCGCGCGATCAGCGACGAGTCCAATCTCGTGCTCGACCCGGATCTCGACACGCTGTACATGATCAATGCCCTGTTCCTCTAGATGCCCGGCGCTGCCGAGCAGCTCGGCCAGCTCTGGGGCTGGGGCACGTTTGCACTCGCCAAGGGCGGGCTGGAGAGCCCGGACCAGTACCGCCGCTACGCCATCTGGAACGCGCAGACGGCCGTGGGCGTGGAGAACGCACGCAACTACTTCGGCCGCGCCAAGGAAGCCAATCCGAGCCTTGCACAGCGGATCGACCTGTCGGGATTCGACGCCGCGCTGAAGTTCCAGCAGGGCGCGGACGTGGCGAAGATGACCTCGGACGCCATCGAGCCGCACGAGGTGTACCGCGATGGCGCCAAGGCCATTGATGCCTTCTTCGGCGTGTTCGACAAGACCCTGCCCGTGCTCGATGAACTGCTGGCGGCACGCATCGTGCGGCTGGAGACCGATCTTGCCGTGCGCGCAGTGGCTGTGGCGCTGTGCCTGCTGCTCGCCAGCTATCTGATGTACTGCTACTCCCGCGTGATGTCCGGTGGCCTGCGTGAGGTGGCGCACCATCTGGATCAGGTGGGCCGCGGTGATCTGACCGGCTCGATCACGCCCTGGGGTCGCGATGAAGCCGCCGACCTGCTCAACGCCGTGCAGGCCATGCGCCTGTCCCTGCGCGAGGTCGTGCGCGAAGTCCGTCATGCCTCGGATGCGATCTCGAACGCCAGCGTGGAGATCGCGACCGGCTCGATGGACCTGTCCAGCCGCACCGAGGCCGCTGCCTCCGAAATCCAGCAGACCGCGTCATCCGTGGAGCAGATCAGCACGACCCTGGCCAACACGACCCAGCACACGGGCACCGCCGCGGACCTTGCTGTGGAGAACTCGAGCGCCGCCCGCGAGGGAGGCAGCGTGATTGCGCAGGCCGTGAGCACCATGGCGCAGATCAACAGTGCGTCCTCCAAGGTGGGCGAGATCACGGCCGTGATCGACAGCATCGCCTTCCAGACCAATATCCTCGCGCTGAATGCCTCGATCGAAGCAGCGCGCGCCGGGGATCATGGCCGCGGCTTTGCCGTCGTGGCCTCCGAGGTCCGTTCGCTGGCCAAGCGCTCCGCCGACGCAGCGCGCGAGATCCGCGGTCTCATCGACGACACCGTCGGCAAGGTGCGCTCCGGGACAGAGGTGGTCAACGCCGCCGGCCAGAAGATGGATCGCGTGGTTGAGGGCGTCAGCGTCATCAGCACCCTGCTGGGCGAGATCTCGACCGCTGCCAGCCAGCAAAGCCATGGCGTGCGCCAAGTGGGCTCGGCCATCACCCAGCTCGACAACATGACCCAGCAGAACGCCGCACTGGTGGAGCAGACGGCCGCCGCGGCTGCAGCGCTGAAGGACCAGGCCGAGGCGCTGGTGGGCGTGGTGTCGCACTTCCAAGTGGAACCTACCGCCCTGCACGCCTGAAACATCGCAGGCAGCGCGCGGGCGCTTGTTCGCGCCTGTCAGCCTGCCGGACCCGGGCCGCGCGGCTGTGTCCTTGAGCCGCGCACTCGGCTTAGGCCGACGATTTGGACCGTCGACGCTGCACGCCAGTGTGAAATTCGTTGGTGAGACAGCCGCGGTTCAGCGCAGCGCCAGCAGGGTGCTGCGCGCCGTGAGCGCATCGGCCGCGGCGCGGTGCGCCTGCAAGCCGAGAAGACTGCTCTGCTGCGCGTAGGCGCTCTTCCAGCAACGCGCCTGCTCGTCATTCAGCAGTCGACGAAGGTGCTCCAGCCGAAAGCGCGGCACCAAGTCGGCCGCGTCGAACAGCACGGCCAGCCACGCAAAGTCATGCGCCCAACCGTCCGTGAAGACGGTCTGCCCCGCCAGCCGGCGGTTGAGCTCCTGCGCAACAACCCGTGCGCTCCAGCCCTCTGCGAGCAGCTGGGCACGGGCGATGCCGTGCACGGCCTCGGCACTGGCATCCCAGCGCGTCCAATGCGCCTCCGGCCGAATCAACCAACTCGCGCTGCTGCCATCCGCCAGCACGATGCCGACCTCGATGGGATAGCTGCCCGCACCGAAGCCGCTGGCTTCGATGTCCATGATCACCGGACCGCTGGGGGCGGCTGATCTCGCGGCGGGAGCGTGGGCAGACATTGAGAAAGGCTAGTGCGGCATGGGCTTGGCCAAAGCTCAAAGAAGCACCCGCTCGCACGGCCAGTTCGTGCGGCCGTTGCGGCGGTAGCGCATTGCATTGACGCGCCAACTGGCTGCGGCTGACGGCCAGTGCGTGGGTCGGTTGCGAGCGGTGCGCGGCGTAATCGGCGTTTGCGTGAATTGCGTGCAATCAGCGCGGAAATGCGCGCGGTGAGCCCTCTTTATCTTGCAATTGAAAGAATTTGGCGAGCCGAAGATGTTCTTGTCTTGGACAAAACGTTCAGCCCGTGCCGACACCCGGCCTCAACCGTAGAGGAGTTCGTCCATGCAAGCTGCGTTTCAATTGATCTGGCGCCCCGGCGTCCGGCTCATGGAAAGAATGACCATCCCGGTCAAGCTCTTCATCGTGTCTGCGTGCACGGTCATTCCAATGGTTGCGCTGCTGGTGCACGACACGCTCGCGCTCCACGGCGAGATCACCTTCGTGCGCAACGAGATGCGCGGGGCGGATCAGATCGAGCTGATGCGCCCGATCATCCTCAACGTGCAGACGCACCGCGGCCAGACCAACCTGGCCAAGGGTGGCGATACAGCCGCCGCGGCGGCACTGCCACGCATCCGCGAGGACCTTGGCAACGCGATCACCACCTTTGACACGGTTCTCGTTCACCAAGGTTGGGCACAGTCTCAGAAGCGCTGGAACGAGCTCAAGCCGGCGCTGGTGGATCTCACGCAGGGCAAGGTACCTGATACGGCGCCCGCAAGCTTCGCCCTGCACAGCCAGCATGTGGAAAGCCTGCGTCGCCTGAACTTCCTGATCGCCGAGGAAAGCGGACTGTGGCTAGACCCCGAGGCACCCAGCTTCTTTGTGATGCGCACGGCGGTCGACCTGCTCATTCCCTGGATAGAGGCTGCGGGCACCTTGCGAGCCACGACTGCGGCCACCGTACGAGACGCGTCCGGCGTACCTGCGGGTCAGCTGTTCGCGCGAATTGCAGCGCTCGATCAGGCGGTGGGTCGCATGGAGGTGAACCTCGAGGCCATCCGGCGCCAGAACGTCGCCGTGCCCAAGGAGACCGAGATCGCCCTGCAGTCGAGCAAGACCTTGCTGGACCTCGCACGCGCCGTCGCCCGAGGCGAAGGCCCGGCCGAAACACCGCAGTGGTACTTCGCCAAGGGTACGGAAGCCGTGCAGGCGGCAGTGGCCATGGATGCGGCCTTCCTGACTCTGCTTGACAGAAAGCTGGCCACTCGAGAGGACCGCCTGCAGCTTGAAGCAGCCATCAAGATCGGCCTGAGCGTGCTCGCCGTCGCCGCATTGATCTACCTGCTCGCGAGCTTCAGCATGCAGACCCTGCTCTCCGTACGCCACCTGTGCAAGGTACTCGGCGAGGTCGGCGAAGGGCGGCTGAGCAGCCGGATGGACACCCGCGGCCGCGACGAGCTGGCCGATGTGGCCCGCGGCGTGGACGGCACGGCGGGCAAGCTGTCCCACATGGTGGCCGATATCCGCAGCGCGGCCACACTGGTGCAGCAATCCGGCGAGCGCCTGGCCAAGAACAATGACGAGCTCGCCTCCCGCACGGAGGAACAGGCCGCCAGCCTGGAGCAAACCACCGCCAGCATCATGGAACTGAGCCGCACGGTGGAACGCAATGCAGCCGTAGCCCAAAGCGTGAGCCAGCAGGCCCAGCAGGCCACCGAGGCCGCGGACCGCGGTGAAGCAGCCGTGCAGACCGCCGTGCAGAGCTTCGATCGCATCCGTGCCAGCTCGCGCCAGGTGGCCGATATCGTGGACGTGATCGACGGCATCGCTTTCCAGACCAACATTCTTGCGCTGAACGCGGCCGTGGAAGCTGCGCGTGCCGGTGAGGCGGGCCGCGGCTTTGCCGTGGTGGCCACCGAAGTGCGCAGCCTGGCCAAGCGCTGCACGGATGCCGCGCGCGAGATCAAAGGCTTGATCGCCACCAGCGGCGAACAGGTGGCCGACGGCGCACTGCGCGTGGCGCAGGTGCGCGATGCACTGAGTGACGTGCTGACCCGCTTTCGCCAGGTGACCGGGCAGGTCTCGGAGATCTCGACGTCCTCCACGGCCCAGAGCACCAGCCTCACACAGATCTCCGCCGCGGTGCGCGATCTGGATCAGATCACGCAGCGCAACGCCCAGATGGTCGAGCAGAGCCTGCAGACCTCGCGCCGTCTGCGCGACCGCGCCGACCTGCTGAGCAGTTCAGTGCAGACTTTCCAGCTACGCCAGGGCACGGCCGACGAAGCGCGCGCGATGATCGAACGCGCCGTTGCACGCGTCGATGAAGTCGGCGTGAGCGCAGCATTCGACGAGTTCAACGACCCTGAGGGTGGATACATCGACCGTGACCTCTACATCGCCGGCATCGACGCGGGCGGCGTCTACCGTGTCTTCGGTGGCAAGCCCGAGATGCTCGGCACGTCCATGCGCGATGTGCGCGGCACCAACGGCGCCGAGCTCCTCGCAAAGGTGCAGGAAGCCGCAGGCCGCGGTGCCGGCTGGATCGAATACGACTTCATGCATCCGGAAACGGGCGAAGTACGCGGCAAGATGAGCTTCGTGATGCCCGTCAAGGGTCACGCCCTGATCTGCGGCGTCTACCGCTAGGCGCTCCGATCTCGCACTGCGCGTATTGCTCCCGCATGCACGCCGCGACCTGTGGTGCTGGCCGATATCATCGGCCGCCAGCGCCCGCAGCCCGCGGCGTGCACGGAGTCCGGAGCCAGAGCGCAGATGCGGTCGATACAGCGGTGGGTATACGGGATAGCAGAAGGCTCGGGGCGATGCCTCGCGGTGTTGGCGGCCGCGCTGCCCTTCACGCTCGCCGCGCATGCGCAGTCCGGCACGCCGGTACGCCCCACGGCTGAACCACACCAGTCCGAAGCCGTCGCCTTCGCGCCGCTGCGCGATTTGGTTCAGTTCCAGGGGCGAGTGATCGCGCCCGTCGCGGTCTATGCCGCACTGGGCGTGAAGCCCTTTGCCGAGGCGCCGATGCTGCGCAGCGCGTCGCGCTTTGGCCGGCGCCTGCACTGACCGCCCCGCACGATGAACAGCAACCTCACACTTCGCGTCGCCTTCCTGCTCACGCTGCCGCCGCTCATGTGGGCGGCCAACGCGGTGGTCGGCCGCATGGCGGTGGGCGTGGTGCCGCCGGTGCTGCTGAACCTGCTGCGCTGGACCGTGGTGGCGCTGCTGCTGCTCCCACTGGCCTGGCCGGTGCTGCGCCAGCCGGCGTTGATCCGCGAGCGCTGGCAGCATCTCAGCATCCTCGGCCTGCTGGGCATGGGCAGCTACAACGCCCTGCAGTATCTGGCGCTGCATACGTCCACACCGCTGAACGTCACGCTCATTGCCGCCAGCTCGCCGGTGTGGATGCTGGCCATCGGCGCGGTGTTCTACAAGGTGCAGCCGCGGCGCGAGGATCTCATCGGCGCAGCCCTGTCCCTGGCGGGCGTGGTACTGGTGATCAGCCGCGGCGAGCTGGACCGGCTGCTGTCCATCAGCTTCGTGGTCGGTGATCTGCTGATGCTGGCCGCCATCATCAGCTGGGGCTTCTACAGCTGGCTGCTGGCGCGGCCGCCCGCGCACATGCAAGGCGCAGCCCGCCCCAAGTGGGACTGGGCGCAATTCCTGTGGGTGCAGACGATGTTCGGTCTGGGCTGGTGCGTGCTCTCTGCAGGTACGGAGTTCGCCATCTCCGGCGAGGAGATCCGCTGGACCCCTTGGGTGCCCGTGCTGCTGCTGTTCATCGCGGTGGGGCCGAGCCTGATCGCCTACCGCTGTTGGGGCCTGGGCGTGGCGTCGGTAGGGCCGGCCATCACCGCGTTCTTCGGCAACCTCACCCCCCTGTTTGCCGCCGTGCTCTCCGCTGCGCTGCTTGGTGAACTGCCGCGCCTGTATCACGGGCTGGCGTTTGCGCTGATCGTGGCGGGCATCGTGGTGTCGGCGCGCAAGAAGCCTGCCTGAATTTGGCTGATTTTGAAGTAATTATTTTTGTTCAAACTGCCATTTCCGCATATTAATAGCCAATCTTGGCAGTTTTAGTTTCATCGCGATAGATGGCCGAAATTGTCTTCATCACTCTGGGCATAGAAGTCTCGTGGCGTCGCCCGAAGCGCCGTGCGCGAGATCGCCCTTGAAACTTTCACAAGGCGCCGCGATCTCTCCGGGCAAACCAGACGCCCCCCGTCCTTCCCCGACCCGCACCTCCATGAACCTGAAAACAATGTCCCGCCTGAGCCTTGTTGCCGCCGCGCTGCTGTCTCTGGCTGGCGTGGGCGTGGCCCAACTGGCCACGCGCGATGCCAATCCTGCGCCCCGTGAGGTCGCCCCGCGCGGCGCACTGCTCCCGGCAGAGCAGTCAATGGTGAATCTGTTCGAGACCTCCGCGCCCAGTGTGGCCTACATCACCACCGAGAGCCTGCAGCCGGTCGGCTTCTTCCGGGCCGAAGTGGCGCAGGGCGCCGGCTCCGCCTTCGTCTGGGACACCGCGGGCCATGTGGTCACCAACTATCACGTCGTCGAGTCCGTGGCGCTGGACCCGCGCAGGGGCCGCGTCCTGGTGCGGCTCGATTCCGGCCAGCCGATCGAAGCCACCATCGTCGGCACCGCGCCGGAATATGACTTGGCCGTGGTCAAGCTCAACCGAGTGCCTTCCGGCATCAAGCCGATTCCGGTCGGCACGAGCCGCGACCTCAAGGTCGGCCAGAGCGTGATCGCGATCGGCAACCCCTTCGGCCTGCAGCGCACCCTGACCACCGGCATCGTCAGCGCACTCGATCGTGAACTGCCCACTGCCAACTTCCGCGAAGTGGTCGGCGTGATCCAGACCGACGCGGCCATCAACCCCGGCAACTCGGGTGGCCCGCTGCTGGATTCTGCCGGCCGGCTGATCGGCGTGAACACCGCCATCCGCTCGGCCAGCGGCTCGTCCTCCGGCGTCGGCTTTGCCATCCCGGTGGACCTGGTGAACCGCATCGTGCCGGTGCTGATCGTCAAGGGCCGTGCACCGCTGCCCGGCATCGGCTTCACGCCCGTGCGGCCAGACATCGTGGCGCGCAACAACATCAGCGGCGTGGTGATCGCCGAAGTCGGCCGCGGCACACCGGCATCCGAAGCGGGCCTGCAGGGCCTGGGCCGCAACAACACGCTGGGCGACGTGATCACTGCCGTGAACGGCAAGCCCGTCGAGACCCTATCCACGTTCGTGGCCGAACTGGACCGAGCCGGCATCGGCAATCAGGTCGAGCTCACCGTCAAGCGCGAGAACAAGGAGCGCAAGGTCAAGGTGCGGGTGATCGACATTCGCGGCTGAAGTTTGCTGCTCCCCAAAGCAAAGGGCGCCCTCTCGGCGCCCTTTGTGCTTGTGCATCAGCCGCTTGTGCGGCTTGGCGTGTCAAGCCCTCGCCAGCTGGAACACACTCACGGATTCCGCCAGGCGCTGCGCCTGATCCTTCAGACTCTCCGCAGCGGCGGCGGACTCTTCCACCAATGCAGCGTTCTGCTGGGTCATCTGATCCAGCTGGCCCACGGCCTGGTTGACCTGGGTGATGCCTGAGGCCTGTTCCGTGGTGCTGGCGGTGATCTCACCGATCATGTCCGTCACACGCTGCACGCTGGCGACGATCTCGGCCATGGTGGCGCCGGCCTGCTCGACGAGCTGACTGCCGGTCTCGACCTTCTCGGCGCTGGCGCCGATCAGGGTCTTGATCTCCTTGGCGGCTTCGGCACTGCGGCCGGCCAGATTGCGCACTTCGCTGGCCACCACGGCAAAGCCGCGGCCCTGCTCGCCGGCGCGGGCGGCTTCGACGGAGGCGTTCAATGCGAGGATGTTGGTCTGGAAGGCGATGCCGTCGATGACGCCGATGATCTCGCTG
>LJIA01000008.1 GCA_001295775.1 beta proteobacterium AAP99 | reverse complement strand
GGTGGAGGTGGCGGCGGAGGGGGTGGGGGCGACCCGGCAGGCGGAGCCGCAGGCGTGGGCGAGGCCGAGGGCGAATCGCTGCCGCCACCGCCGCAAGCGGCCAGACCGGCCACGACACATGCGCCGATCAACGCCGCGCTCATCCATTTGCGTGTCTTCATCTTGGACTCCCCGCACTTGCGCCGAGTCGATGACGCAAGCGGTTCGCAAAGCGAATTCGTTTGCGCCACCCGCCGCCCCTGCGGACCGACCGGCTTCGCGTGTGGACGAAGTCTCGTTGCGCACCGAGCGCAAGTCCCGTAACCAATGGTGTCCAAGCGGTGCCGCCGGTAAGGATTGCGGGAAGCTCAACGGGTCAACGACTGCGGATCGACCCCGGGCGCAGCACGAGGCGCTGCCCAAGCACGGATTCAATCACTTTCAGCCACATTTTTCAGATCACTGAACTGAACCAAGAGTCAAACCCAACAAGCGGAAAGTGGCATCCATGGAATCTTGAAAAAGCGCATTTCGGCCATCCTATGGTGATCGCCTGCCCGATTGAGGGTAGCCGCGCCGGCAGCGTGGCGCGTTGTTGCCCTGTTGGGCCTGCGCACTTCGTGCACCTTCCAACAGGCATCTGACCACACACCTCCTCCACCGCTCACGCTCCGCCCATGCATCGAATCGCCCCAGCGCCCGCATCCTGCCCATCATTGACTTCAAACGCCGCCGCGCCGGCCCTGGCCTTCGCACTCTTCGCGCTGCCGCTGGCGGCCAGCGCCCAAGGCAGCCCGCCGGTGGTGCCGGAGCGCATGGTGGGCGTGGAGCGCAGCGTGAGTGGAGACGACGGCGGCAGCGATGATTCGCGCACGTTCCGCGGCATCGCCAGCGTCGGCCTCACGCTCGGAGGCAGCCGCGTGGGTTCGGTCACCTACGGGGAAACCTTCTTCCCCGACCTCTACGCCGGCAATCTCTGGCAGCTCAATGTGGGCGCGCAATGGCGTCTGGGCACGCGCCTGAGCGTCAGCGGCACGTTTGGCTATCACACCGACGAGGCTTCGGACGAAACCTACTCTCTGCGCTTCTCCCGGTTCCCGATCGAAGCGCTTGCGCACCTGGACCTGAACCGCAATGTGCGCATTGGCGGCGGCGCGCGCTACGTGGACCGTGCCTGGCTGACGCTCAGCCCGAGGTCCAGTGACCGCGTCGAAGACGACCGGACGCTCGCCCGCTACGGGCACAACCTGGGTTGGGTGGGCGAGGTGGAGTACCTGTTTCACGGCTACTCACCCGAAGACTCCAAGCTCGGCGTGAAGCTGCGCTACGTGCGCGAGACCTATCCGCTGCGCGGCAGCGTGCGCAAGTTCAGCGGCAGCCACATCGGCCTGTTCGTCACGGCCTACTTCTGAGCCGCAGCAGGACTTCAGTTACTCGATCAGCGGCTGCTTGCTGCGCTCGTCAAAGAATCGCTTGAAGCGCGGCGTGACGGCCTCGCGGATCTCCGGGGGGTACCAGTCGACAGCGGCGGTGCGATAGGCCTTGTCGCGCGAGGCCCGGCGGATCGCGGCATCGATCGCCTCGATCGCCTCGCGCCCCGCCGGAGAACGCGTGCAAGCGATGTACAGACTCTGGTCGACCGGAAACTCGAGCACCGTGCGCCAGGTCATCGGTACGCGGCGCGGCAGATTGCGCACCTGCCACTCGGCCACGTGCGGCCACTCCAGCCAGTAGTCCGCCCGCCCCAGCAGCAGGAGGTTGGCGGCTTGCGCACTCGCGCCGTCACGCAGCCGCTCGATCTGACTCTGAGCCGCGGGTTGTGCCAGCAGGGCGTTGATGTCGCGGCCGAAGGACCGGTTCGCGGGCACCAGACCACTGAGATCCGGGCGCGCAAGCAGCGCCGCCAGAGACACCACCGGCTGGTTGCCCAGCACCTCCGCAGCGCGGTCCGCGCGCGCCACGACCGTCAATGGCGGCGGTGGCGACATGGGCGTGTACCAGGCCAGATGGCCGCGGTCGGCCAGCCTGACCACGGTCGGCACACACAGCGTGCGCCCCCGCTCGATCTCGGCCCACGCACGGGCAAAGTTCATCGGCACGATCTCGTGGCGCACATTCGGCATCTGCCGCATGATCGCGCGCAGATAGCCGTCCCCGCCACCGGCGCCGAGTTCGGCAGGGCTGGTGGGCGCGCGCCCATCGGCGCGGTAGAAGTACACGGGAGGCAGCTCGGGCAGCGCCCACTCGATGCGCTCAAGCGCATGCCCCGCGGCGCAGAGCAGCGCAAGCCCCAAGCCCGCCATGACGCGCATCGCACGTCTGCCGCTGCTCACCCAATTGCGAGCAGCGGCCAGGCATCGCCGCCAACCCATCGACCGAACCCCCTGCACGCTCGAACCGCCGCGTGAATCCAGCTTGTTTGTTGCCGAAATGATAACTATCGTGACTGCAACATTTGTAAAGAATCTGCAAACACTGGGCAGCGACAGCGGCCAGTCCAGCGCACGGTCAGCGCCCCTGCGCGCCCAGGCGCCGCATGCGGGCCAGCCAGCGCTCGGCCGCCGGCGGCGCGATGTTGCCGGCCATGCCGACCAGGGTTTCGTGCACGGGGCGGATGCCCACGAACTGCAGGATGTTGCGCTCCAGGTTCTTCACGCTATGGGCGCGGTAGCACCAGCGGTAGAGCAGCGCCGGCATGCCCATGGTCACGATCACGCGCGCCGAGCGCCCCGTGAGGCCCTTGCGGCCGAAGGGGTTCTTGGCATCCGGCAGAAATGCAAAGCCCGGCCGCGCCACCTGCTCCAGAAAGCCCTTGGTCAGCGCCGGCATGTCGCCCAGCCAAAGTGGAAAGGCAAGAACTAGATGCTCGCACCAGGCAATGTCTGCCTGAGCCGTCTTCAGGCCCGCCGGCACCTCGCCATGTTCCCAATCCTGTGCGCTGCGCAGGATTGGGAAGTCCAGCCGCGCTACTTCCAGCTCGCGCAGTTCATGCCCGGCTTCGCGTGCGCCCTCGGCATAGGCCTGCGTGAGCGCATGGCCGAAGTGACGCTCGCCGGCGTCCGGATGGCCCTGGATGATGAGGATGCGGGACATGGTGGCTCCTTGGCGCGCTGCGGGACAGGCCCAAGCTTCGGCCAGGCCGACACGGTCTGCATTGAGCCGGCGCAAGCCACAGGCTCGCCATTCGCGCCCGCTACTTGCCATTCATCGCACCCCGGTCGATCGCTGACTCGCGGCTGGGCAGCATGGCGTCACCTCAACAACAGCGCTGCATGCGCACCGCCCGGGAGCCCCGCCATGACCACCCCGAAAGCATCCCTCATCGTCCTCGCGCTCGCCGTGTCCGCCAGCCTGCCTGGCCTGTCGGCTTCTGCCCAGGCCCAGACCGCCCCCGAACCGCTGAACTGTCCGGTGCTGGAGCTGCAAGGCGTCAAACCGGGCGAAGGCACGTTGCGCATCGCCGTTTATGGCAGCGCGGAGAGCTTCAACAAGAAGCCGGTGTTCTCCGTCACGGTGGCCGCACCCGCCAGCAGCACCTACCGGCTGGGGCTGTGCGGCGTGAGCAGCGCGGAAGCCGCCGTGACGCTGTTCCAGGACATCAATGACAACGGCAAGATGGACACCAACATCATCGGCATTCCCTCGGAGCCCTGGGGCGCCAGCGGCCGGCCGGTGATGGGCCCGCCCTCCTGGGATGCGGCCAAGGTGCCCGTGAACGGTCAGCCCATCGTCATCAAGCTGAACTGAGGAGCGCCACCATGGAACGCCGTCAGTTCATCGAATCCTTGGCCTGCGCTGCAGGCATTGGCGCGGCCAGCGCGCTGCGGCCGGCCTGGGCGCAAGCCGCTTCGGCAGCGCCTCTGAACGCCATCGAGCGCTTTGACGCCGCCGTCCAGCAAGCCCCCTGGCTGGCCGCGGTGAAGGGCACGGCGGTGGATCTGGATTGCGAGTCGCTCGCCATCGAAGGGCGCTGGCCCACCGAGCTGCAGGGCCGCTTCTACCGCAACGGCCCCGCGCTGTTCGAGCGCAATGGTGTGCGCTACCAGCACTGGTTCGACGGCGACGGCATGGTGCAGCAGTTCACTTTCGGCCAGCGCGCGGGCAAGCCACACGTTTCGCACAGGGGCCGCTTTGTGCGCACGATGAAGTTTGAGCGCGAGCAGGCGGCGGGTGAATTTCTCACGCCTACCTTTGGTTCGCCCATCAAGCCCAAGGTGGCCACGCGCGGCCCGGACGACTTCAACACCGCCAACACGAACGCCATCGAACACGGCGGCCGCGTGCTGGCCATGTGGGAAGGCGGCAGCGCCTTCGAGCTGGACCCGGCCACCCTGCAAACCCGCGGCCCGGTGACGTGGCGCGACGGCTGGGCGCAGGTGCCCTTCTCCGCCCACCCCAAGCTGGACCCGCAGGGTGTGCTGTGGAACTTTGGCACCTTTGCGGACCGGCTGCTGGCCTACCAGATCGGCGCGGACGGCAAGGCCATCAAGACGCAGATGACCAAGCTGCCCCTGCGCGTGGGCATGGTGCACGACTTTGCGATTACGCAGCAGCACATCGTGGTGCCCATCCCGCCCGTGACCCTGGACTTTGGTGCCGTGGCGCGCGGCGCACCGCCCGAGGAAGCCTTTGCCTGGCGCAGCGCCGAGCCCCTTCGCATCTGGGTGGCCGACAAGGACGACATCAGCAAGAACCGCCTGTTCGAGCTGCCCAACGAGATGATCTTCCATGTGGGCAATGCCTACGAGCAGGACGGCGTGATCCACCTGAGCTACGTGGGTTCAAGCGGCAATGCCTTCCTGGCCGGTGATGCCGTACGCATGATGCGCGGCGAGCTGGACCGCCCTGCGCACGGCGTAGATGAACGCTCCCAGACCGTGCTCGCCCAATTCGATCTGCGCACCGGCCGTGCCACGCGCACCGCGCTGGACGACAGTGCGGAGTTCCCCCGCGTCAACCCGCAGCGCATCGGCACCACCGCCCGCTACCTGCTCAACCCGACCGGCTGGAAGATCTTCCCCGGCCGCCCCAACTACTGGTTCCACGGCCTGGCCCTGCGGGACCTGCAGACCGGCAAGCTCGACCGCTATGACTACGGCGCGGACGTGATCGCCGAAGAGCACCTCATCATCCCCAAGCGCGGTGCGGATGCAGCGCGGGACGAGCGCAACGCCTGGGTCATCGGCACCAGCTTCGACGCCCGCCGCAAGCAGACCGCCGTGAGCGTGTTCGAAGCCAGCAACCTCGCCGCCGGCCCCGTGGCCGTGGCACGGTTGTCGTACTTCATCCCGCTGGGCTTCCACGGAAACTTCACGGCGGCGTAGCCCGGACTCAGAAAGCAAGAATCGCTCTGGATGCGGGTTTCCAGATCAAAGTGGCTGGAAACCCGCATGGAACAAGCGGAAAGACCTGTAAGGCGAGCCCCAACGGCTTACCCAGCAAGCAGGCGCAGACTTCGCAGCGGCCGCGGCGCTGCTGCAGAATCCAGCCCATGCGCCGCCCCTACACACCGCCAGACCCCGAACCCACACCCCGCCCCCTCAGCAGCTTTGTCCTGCCGGACGGGCGCTGGGCAGCGCACCTGCTCGACGCGAATGTCACGGCCGACGAGTGGCGCCAGATCGGGTTGAGCGGCATCTCCGTCCAGATGTATCTCGAAATGCACGCCCTCCGCGTGCAGATCACGCCGAGCGCCGTGGACGAACAAAACCTGTGGCGCCTGGCCGAGCTGCGCGGAGATGCGCCCGCCGAGGCCTACTACTTTTCCTGCTTTACGCCCGAACAACAGCAGGAGTGGCTCTTCCCGTGGGACGTCATCATCAACGACGAAGCACCGGCCCAGCCTGAAGGTACGGCTGCCAAACCCTCGATCGAGCCGGAAACCGAGTGGGAGCGCGAGGCCCGGCTGGAGACCGAGCACGAGTACGGCACGTTCGAGCAACAAGTTGCGGCTGCCCGAAAGGCGCAGGCGCACCTCTGGCTGCAGGACAACCAGCCCGCGATCGACCAATACAACCAGCGCATCGCGCGCGATGGCACCTTTGCCGATCAAATGGATGCCTGGGAGGCCGGCCAAGGCCTAAAGCCGTTCGGCGGGGGCTGAGTCCGCCGCGTGCACTCCGCAGTCCTGTTTCCAGAACAAAGCGCGTCTTTCCGCAAAAAATCTGGAAACCTAATCAGATCAAACACTTAAGCCCCGCTCATGCCCGCCCTTTCCTGGACCGAAATCCGCGACCGCGCCACCACCTTTGCCCGCCGCTGGAAAGACACCACGCGTGAGCAGGCCGAAAGCCAGAGCTTCTGGACCGAATTCCTCAACGTCTTTGGCGTGGACCGCAAGCGCGTGGCGGAATTTGAAAAGAAGGTGCAGCTCAAGCGCGGCAAGCAGCTGAGCAATGGCCGGATCGATCTCTTCTGGCCCGGCAAGCTGCTGGTGGAGATGAAGAGCGCGGGCAAAGACCTTGACCGCGCCTTTGACCAAGCCACCGACTACTTCGAGGCCCTGGCCGACCGCGACCTGCCGCGCTTTGTGCTAGTGAGCGACTTTGCGCGCTTCCGCCTCTGGGATCTGGAGAGGAACAGCGATCCCATCGAGTTCACGCTGGACAAGCTCCCGCAGCAGATCAAGCGCTTTGGCTTCATTGCCGGCTACGAGGTGCAGGAAATCCGCCCGCAGGACCCCGTCAACCTCAAGGCCGCAGAGCGCATGGGCAAGCTGCACGACGCGCTCAAGGCCGGCGGCTATGACGGCCATGCGCTCGAAGTGCTGCTCGTACGCCTGCTGTTCTGCCTGTTTGCCGACGACACCGGCATCTTCCAGCCGGCCGGCAGCTTTCGCGAATGGATCGAGAACGACACCAAGGTAGACGGCAGCGACCTCGGCCGCGCGCTGGCCGAGTTCTTCGATGTGCTGAACACCGACATCCCGCGCCGCCAAAAAGCTCAGCGCGAACAGTTCGAGGCCTTTCCGTACATCAACGGCCAGCTCTTTGCCGAGACCCTGCGCCCGGCCGCATTCGATGCCAAGACCCGCGAACTGCTGCTGGACGCCTGCGCACTCGACTGGTCCACCATCTCCCCGGCCATCTTCGGTGCCCTGTTCCAGAGCATCATGGACGCGAAGGCGCGCCGCAACCTGGGCGCGCACTACACCAGCGAGGAGAACATCCTCAAGCTCATCAAGCCCCTGTTTCTGGACGAACTCTGGGCCGAATTCGAGCGCGTGAAACACAACCGCAACCGCCTGCTGGAGTTTCACAAGCGCTTGCGCACCCTGAATTTCTTCGATCCCGCCTGCGGCTGCGGCAACTTTCTGGTCATCACCTACCGCGAGCTGCGCAAGCTGGAGCTGGACGTACTGCGCACCGCCTACGCCAGCGGCCAGCAGATGCTGGACGTGCACAGCTTCATCAACATCGACGTGGACCAGTTCCACGGTATCGAGATCGAGGAATTCCCTGCCCAGATCGCCCAGGTGGCCCTGTGGCTCACCGACCACCAGATGAACCGCGCCATCAGTGAGGAATTTGGCGCCTACTACGCCCGCATTCCGCTCAAGGCCCAGCCGCACATCGTGCACGGCAATGCCCTGCGCATCGATTGGGAGGATGTGCTGCCGGCGGCGCAGTGTGCGTATGTATTGGGGAATCCGCCGTTTGTGGGCTACAGCAACCAGAATCGCGCCCAGAAGGCCGATGTCGAGCCGATCTTCGGCCCGCTCAAGGGCGCTGGAGTGCTGGATTACGTCGCCGCCTGGTACATCAAGGCCACGCACTACCTCAAAACTCCCTCCCCTGCTGCGCAGGGGAGGTCCGGGGTGGGGTTCGCCGCAACAGCGCAAACCCGCTGCGCCTTTGTCTCCACCAACAGCATCACCCAGGGCGAGCAGGTCGGCGTGCTCTGGGGCTGGCTGCTGGCGCAAGGCATCCACATCCACTTTGCGCACCGCACCTTCAAATGGAGCAACGAAGCCAGCGGCAAGGCCGCCGTGCATTGCGTCATCGTCGGCTTTGGCTTGCAAGACCTGCCGGGCAAGGTGATCTACGAATACGACGACATTGCCGGCGAGCCACATGCTGTAGCTGCGGTCAACATCAATCCATACCTCATTGACGCTGCGGACTTGCTCATCACGCCTCGAACGCATCCCATATGCGATGTTCCCGCCATCAAGTACGGCAGCAAGCCCGTCGATGACGGAAATCTGCTGATGACGCAGGAGGAAATGGAGGCGTTGGTGGCCGCAAACCCGTCCGCTGATGAATTTGTGCGCCAGTTCATCAGCAACAACGAATACCTCTACGGCATACCAAGGTGGTGTCTATGGCTCGTGGGCGCGGCACCGAGCAAGCTCAAGGCGGCGCCGAAGGTTCTGGAACGAGTGCTAGCTGTTCGGCGCTTTCGGCTAGGGAGCACCAAAGCGCAAACCCGAGCGCTCGCAACTACACCGGGTCTGTTCGCAGAGATCCGGCAGCCGGCGGCGAACTACTTAGTCGTGCTCCTTCATACCTCTGAGAATCGCGGCTATGTCCCGTTTGGCTATGCGACTGCAGATCAGATCGTGGGCAACTCCTGCTCGGCCGTTGAGGGGGCCAGCGTCGGGTTGTTCGGTGTAGTCAGCAGCAAGATGCACATGGCGTGGATGGGCGCAGTATGCGGGCGACTTGAAAGCAGATTTCGGTACTCAAACACAGGCGTCTACAACAATTTCCCCTGGCCCAGCGCCGCCCTGCCCTCGGCAACCGACGCCGCCAGCCAGAAACTCCGCGCCGCCATCGAATCCGCCGCCCAGGGCGTACTGGACGCCCGCGCCGCCCACCCGGGCGCGAGCCTGGCGGACCTCTACGACCCGCTGACCATGCCGCCGGACCTCGTGCGCGCCCACCAGAAGCTGGACGCCGCCGTGGACGCGGCCTACGTGCCCGACGGCGGCAAGAAAACCTGGAAGAACGACGCCGAGCGCGTGGCCTTTCTCTTCACCCGCTACCAGCAGCTCACCAGCCTGCTGCCCGCAGACAAGCCCGCCAAGCCGCGCACGACGCGCAAGCCCAAAGCGCACAAAGACTCAGCGGCCGATTGAGGCTCCGCGAGAAGCCTTTCCGCTTGTCTGGCGCGGCTTTTCAGGCACTTTGCCTTGAAGAAGCGCATGAAATGGGCCTGCGCTGGTCAGTGTGTCCATTTCATGAGCCTCTCCCGGCCAAAGTGGCTGAAGACCCGCATGCAGCAAGCGGAAAGCACTTCATGCGACGCGCTCGATCTGGCTAAAGCCGCCACGCAAGCGCAGGCGTCGCCCGGCGCCCTGCACTATCGTTACGCCTTTCACGCAGGGGTCTCGGTGGCGGTTTGAAGCGCGCCGAGTGAGATCAAACCCTTTGCACCTGTACGGATCATGCCGAGGCAGGGAGCGTGTGCGGCCTGGCCGGAGCCTCGGCCGCTCATTCCCACCCCGGCGCTTGCAGCCTGCATCCAGGCAGAAAGTCAGCACAGCGCCATGAACGCCCCCATCGAAAACAAATTCCTCGCCGCCACCGCCACGGTGGACGACGCGGCGGTCAAGCCGCTGCCCAACAGCAGCAAGGTCTACATCGAAGGCAGCCGGTCGGACATTCGCGTGCCGATGCGCAAGATCTCGCAGGCCGACACGCCCACGAGCTTCGGCGGAGAGAAGAACCCGGATGTGTTTGTGTACGACTGCTCGGGGATCTACACGGACCCGGCCGCGAAGATCGACATCCGCAGCGGCCTGCCGGCCCTGCGTGCGGGCTGGATTGCCGAGCGCAATGACACCGAGGAGCTGGCGGGCCCCAGCAGCGCCTTCGGCCGCGAGCGCGAGGCCGACCCCAAGACCGCCGAGCTGCGCTTCAACCTCAAGCGTGCGCCGCGCCGTGCAGTGGCGGGTGGCAATGTGAGCCAGATGCACTATGCGCGCCGCGGCATCATCACCCCGGAGATGGAATACATCGCCATCCGCGAGAACCTGAACCGCGCCGCCTACATCGAGAGCCTGAAGGCCGGTGGCAAGACGGGCGAGAAGATGCTGGAACTGCTGATGCGCCAGCACCCGGGCGAGAACTTCGGCGCCGCCATTCCGGCAGAGATCACGCCCGAGTTCGTGCGCAGTGAAGTGGCGCGCGGCCGCGCCATCATCCCGGCCAACATCAACCACCCGGAGAGCGAGCCGATGATCATCGGCCGCAACTTCCTGGTGAAGATCAACGCCAACATCGGCAACTCGGCCGTCACCTCGTCCATCGGCGAAGAGGTGGAGAAGATGACCTGGGCGATCCGCTGGGGCGGCGATACGGTGATGGATCTCTCCACCGGAAAGCACATCCACGAAACGCGCGAATGGATCCTGCGCAACAGCCCGGTGCCCATCGGCACGGTGCCGATCTATCAGGCGCTCGAAAAGGTGGACGGCAAGGCCGAAGAGCTGACATGGGCCATCTTCAAGGACACGCTGATCGAGCAGGCCGAGCAGGGCGTGGACTACTTCACCATCCATGCCGGCGTGCGCCTGCCCTACATCCCCATGACCGCCAAGCGCATGACGGGCATCGTCAGCCGCGGCGGGTCCATCATGGCCAAGTGGTGCCTGGCGCATCACAAGGAAAGCTTCCTGTACACGCACTTCGAAGAGATCTGCGAGATCATGAAGGCCTATGACGTGAGCTTCTCGCTGGGCGATGGCCTGCGCCCCGGCAGCATCTACGACGCCAATGATGAAGCGCAGCTCTCTGAACTGCGCACGCTCGGCGAGCTCACGCAGATCGCCTGGAAGCATGACGTGCAGGTCATGATCGAAGGCCCCGGCCACGTGCCCATGCAGCTCATCAAGGAGAACATGGACATCCAGCTGAAGGAATGCCACGAGGCGCCCTTCTACACCCTGGGCCCGCTGACCACCGACATCGCCCCGGGCTACGACCACATCACCAGCGGCATCGGCGCGGCGCAGATCGGCTGGTATGGCTGCGCGATGCTCTGCTACGTCACGCCCAAGGAGCACCTGGGCCTGCCCAACAAGAAGGACGTGAAGGACGGCATCATCACCTACAAGATCGCCGCCCATGCCGCAGACCTCGCCAAGGGCCACCCCGGCGCGCAGATCCGCGACAACGCCCTGTCCAAGGCGCGCTTCGAGTTCCGCTGGGAAGACCAGTTCAACCTCGGCCTGGACCCGGACACCGCGAAGGACTTCCACGACGAGACCCTGCCCAAGGAGTCCATGAAGCATGCGCACTTCTGCAGCATGTGCGGCCCGCACTTCTGCAGCATGAAGATCACGCAGGACGTGCGCGACTATGCCGAGAAGCAGGGTGTGGATGCGCAGGCCGCCCTGCAGAAGGGCATGCAGGAGAAGGCCATCGAGTTCGTGAAGATGGGCGCGGAGATCTATCGCAAGGCCTGAGGTCGATGCGGCGGCAAACGCCGCGCCGTGGCGCAAGCAAAGCAACGCTGTTCTGCACGGCGCGAATCGGCTAAGTAGAAACCATGGGCACGCCAGCGTGCCCGTGACATTTATTTGCGAGCCGTGCATTCGCTGGGCGCCACAGCGGCCGCTGGCGGTGGGATCATCACACCCCATGCCGCGCATGCAATGGTCCCTGCTGAAGCTGGACCCGATCATCTATCGGGCCGTGCTGTTCGCCTGCCTGGCCGCCGTGGTCGTGGTCGGCGGTCGGCAGTGGGCCGCCGACCGCCAGTACACGCTGCTAACCAATCTGTTGGCCGACAAGGCTGAGCTGGGCGTGAACCTGCACAAGGCCGGCCTGATCAAGGCCGTGTCGGAGGCCGACGAACCGATGCAGTCCGCCCTAGTGAGCGACCTGCTCACCAACTCGCGCACCAACATCGGCGTGAAGCTGATGGACGCGCAGGGCCGCACCCTGCATGAGGACGCGCTGGCCGGCTTCGCGCAAGTGCCGGTGCTGCTTCGCCAGCCGGCAGGCGATGGCCTGGTCCGCCTGTCAGCCGACGAACACGCGCCCTTCCTTGCGCGCCTGATCGGCTACCCCATGGCCGCGGCCTGGGACGAGCCCTTCTACGTTCGCGGCGACCGCTACACCCTGCGCCTGGTGTTCTCGTTGCAGACGGCCTATGACTCCTGGGCCAGCATGATGACCCAGGCACTCTGGCTTGCGCTGGGCGTGATCCTCGCCACGTTGATCTTTGCCCAGGCCGTGCTGCTGAGGCCCATGCGTGCCGTGGACGAAGCCGCACGCTTTGCCATGTCCCTCGGTACGGACGGCGGCCGCCAACCCCTGTCCGAGGCGGGCACGGGCCTGCGGCCGATCGACCAGCTGCGCCGGTCCCTGAACGACGTAGCGGCCGATCTCGCGGAGCGCCGCGCCAGCCAGGCGCGCTATCAGGCTGAACTGCTGGATGCCAAGCAGCAGGCCGAGGCCGCCAGCGTGGCCAAGAGCACCTTCCTGGCCAACATGAGCCACGAAGTGCGCACGCCGATCAACGGTGTGATCGGCATGACCAACCTCGTGCTCGGCACGCCCCTGGCCGAGCAGCAGCGCCGCTGGCTGCAGCTGGCGCGCTCCTCGGCCGATGGCCTGCTGGCCGTGGTGAACGATGTGCTCGATCTGTCCAAGATCGAGGCCGGCAAGCTGGAGCTCGAGCTGCTGGACTTCGCCCCACTGCGCTTGTTCGATGACATCGTTCGGCCCTTTGCAGTGGCTGCGCGCGAAAAGGGCATCGTGCTGCAGACGCGCATCCACCCCGGCCTGCCCGAGAGCATGACCGGCGACCCGCTGCGTCTGCGCCAGGTGCTCAACAACCTGCTGTCCAACGCGCTCAAGTTCACGGACCGCGGTCACATCCTCATCGAGGCCTACGTCAAGCCACCGGCCGCCGGCGCAGCGCGCGGCGAGCTGCACGTAGCTGTGCATGACACCGGCCAGGGCATCGATGCCGACAAGCTCGACGCGATCTTCGACGCCTTCACCCAGGCCGACACCTCCATCACCCGGCGCTTTGGCGGCACCGGACTGGGCCTGACCATCTGCCGCCACGTGCTGAGTCTGATGGGCGCGCAGATGCGCGTGAGCAGCCGGCCCGGCGAAGGCTCCACCTTCAGTTTCGATCTGCCCCTGCGCACACCGAGCCACCCGCTGCTCGCCGGTACAGCGCCCGCACCTGCAGTCGCACTCGAGGGCCTGCGCGTGCTCTGGGCGGAAGCGGATGCCGCCGCAGCCCAGTGGCACACCGAAATGCTGGCGCACTGGCAGGTGCGCGGCCACGGCGTGAGTCAGCTCGCGCAGGCGCGCTGGCTGGCCAGCCAGCATGCGTTCGACCTCATCGTCATCGACGAGGCGCTCGTGCTGGGCGCGGGTGCAGAGGTGCTGGCTGACCTCGCCCGCACCATGCCGCATGCGCCCTGCCTTGTGCTCGTGCAGCCCGGCAGCGCCCTGCCTGCCGAGCTGGACGCACTGGCCGAACTCAAGGCGCAGCCCCTTGAAAAGCCCGTGAGCGTGCTGGAACTGCGCAATGCCCTGGCGCAGCTGCGCGGCGAACCCGGCGCCAGTACCGCCACCACATTGAGCATGCCGCGCCGCCTGCAGGGCCTGCGCCTGCTGCTGGCAGAGGACAACCTCGTCAATCAGATCGTCGCCAGCACGGCGCTGCAGCAGATGGGCGCACAGGTGGAGCTGGCCGGCGATGGCCGCGAGGCTGTGCAGCGCTTCCAGCAGGGGCGCTTTGACGCTGTGCTCATGGACATCCAGATGCCGCATGTGAGCGGCATCGACGCAACGCGCCGCATCCGCGATCTGGAAGCCGCCACCGGTCAGCCACGCACGCCCATCATCGCCATGACAGCGCACGCGCTGGCGGGCGATCAGGAACGGTTCATTGCGTCCGGCATGGACGGCTATATTGCCAAGCCGTTCGAAAACTCGGAGCTGGCCCATGTGCTGCTGCGCCTCGTGGCGCCGCTTGCGCAGGGCACCAGTTCAAACGAGCACACACAGGGGAACACACGCGCCATGACGGACTCAACGAGCGCATACAGCGCCAGCAACCCCGCCGCCGGGGTGACGCGCGACAGCCTGCTGGCCGTGGTGGGGGGCATGGCCCCGCTGCTGACCCGCGTGGCCCAGGCCTTCATCGACGAAAACGCCCCGATGCCCCAGCGCTTTGAAGCTGCTGCCGGCGCGGGCCAATGGAAGGAAGCCGCCGAACTCGCGCACTCCATGAAGGGCGTGGCCAACACCCTGGGCGCCACGCAGGTGGGTGAACTCGCCCGTCAGCTCGAGCAACTGGCACGCAACGGCGGCGCGCCCGCCAGCGACTACGCCGCCCCCCTGGCGAGCCTGAAGCAGGGCTTTGCGTACCTCGAGACGCTGTGCCGCGGGATTGTGAGCGGGCAGGCTGCCTGATGAAGCAAGACGCTGATGGCAGGCCTGATGTGCCGATCACGCTTGAGGTCGATCGCGAGACGGCAAAAGTCTTGTTGGCCGTACTGATTGACTTGGGGGAGTGGCAGGCGGCAGGAGTGCCATCGGAGCCCCTCGCCGCTCATGAGTGCAATGCCCTCGGCGCGTTCATGAAGAAGCTGGATGTCGCGCTTGGAGGCAGCGGGCGAATTTCGTGAGGGTCGCGCGTTGCCTGCGCCCGCATCTATCCCTACGGTAAACCCCAAGATCCGCATGCAGGTTGCCGCTGCGGCAGCCCCCTACACTGCCGCGCCTTGAGCATCGCCGCTACGCGCGATGCCACCCCCTCACATCCAACGGAGAACACCACCATGGCCATGGACGTCATTGACTATCACATCATCGGTTCAGAAATGCAGCTCGTGGAGTGCGAGCTGGATCCGGGCGAGGCGATGGTGGGTGAGGCCGGCAGCATGATGTACATGGACCCGGGCATCGACATGGATACGGTGTTCGGCGACGGCAGTTCGCAGAGCGCAGGCAGCGGCTTCTTCGGCAAGCTGCTGGGCGCGGGCAAGCGCCTGATCACGGGTGAGTCCCTGTTCACCACGATCTATTCGAACAAGGATGGCGTGAAGCGCAAAGTGGCCTTTGCCGCGCCCTACCCCGGCAAGATCATCGCCATGGACCTCAAGCAGCTGGGCGGCACGGTGCTCTGCCAGAAGGACGCCTTCCTGTGCGCGGCCAAGGGCGTGCAGCTGGGCATCGCCTTCCAGCAGAAGCTGGGCGCCGGCTTCTTCGGCGGTGAAGGCTTCATCATGCAGAAGCTGGACGGCGACGGCCTGGCCTTCGTGCACGCGGGCGGCACGATCATCAAGCGCGAACTGCGTGCCGGCGAGACCCTGCGCGTGGACACCGGCTGTCTGGTGGCACTCACGCCCAGCGTGAGCTTCGACATCCAGTACGTGGGCAAGGTCAAGACCGCGTTGTTCGGCGGCGAAGGCCTGTTCTTTGCCGCGCTGCAGGGGCCGGGCACGGTCTGGCTGCAGAGCCTACCCTTCTCGCGCCTGGCCAGCCGCGTGTTTGCCGCTGCGCCGCAGCGCGGCGGCAGCAGCGAGGAAGGCTCCATGCTCGGCGGCCTGGGTCGCCTGCTGGACGGCGACAACGAATAAGCCGACGCAGTGCACGCGCGCTCGCGAGGCGGGCGCCTGCCGGAACGCACAAGGGGCTGCATGCGCAGCCCCTTGTTTCATTTTCAGACAGAATTTTGAGCTTGTTCCAAATGCCACTTTGCGCGCATCAGACATGCGGGAAGCCAAACTTTGCCTATGTGAAAACAGGCAATATCGGCCAGATTGCGCGATCAGTTGCCCAGCACGCGGCGATACACCGGCCCCCAGAGCGGGTGGCCCACCTCGGCACGGTCCAGGGCAAAGCCCGGGTCTTCCTTGCGGGCGGCGCGGAAGGCGGCCTCGCACTGCGCCTCGCGCTTGGAGGTGCAGTAGATGAAGGCGAGGTACTTGTTGGCCGCCGCGCGGTCCTTGGGCGCAGCCAGGCCGATGCGAAGGGACTCACCGAGCTGCTTCTCGGCCTCGGGGTACTGCGCGTCCTCGTAGGCGCGGATGCCGGCCAGCAGCGCGCGCTCCGCGGGGCGCTCCTTCATGTCCGACACGGCCACGGGCGCTGGCGCCACGCAGCCCGCCAGCAGGGCCGTGGCGAAACCGGCGGCCAGCAGTGCGCGCGGCAGGGTGGTGATCAGGCGGAAGACATTGAAGGAACGCATGGCTGGGAGCTGCATCGAAAAAACGGGTTGGGCGCCGACACGGCGAAGACCGAGAGCTTACGGCCCATCGCGCTGCAGCGCCGTGACCAGACATGAGCGCACGACCGCCGCGCGACGGCGATCAGTTGCCGAAGCGGTGGCGCAGACGCACCGGCTTGTCTTCGGTGACCTGGATGGTGGTGACGTAAGGCTCGAAGTCGCCATTGCGCACTTCGATGGTGTGGCGACCCACTGGCAGCGTGAGCTCGGCCAGGGGCGGTGACAGGCCGCGTGCCTGCCCGCCGACGAAGACCTCGCCCCAGGGCGCGATGGCGAGGTTGACGACACCGGTGGTGGTGACGGCGGGCGTGACGGGACGGGCGGCCTTGGCGGTGTCGGTCCGTGCCGGGCGCGCGGCGGCGGCCGTCGCGGGCGCCGCAGGGGTCTTGGTAGCGTCGGTCCGTCCGGCCGGTGTGGCGCCAGCGGGTGCGGCAGACGCAGGGGGCGTCGCGGAAGGCGTGGCGGGGCTTGCAACGGTGGTCGAATCAGCGGGCGCTGCGGGCGTGGTGGCCACCGCAGCGGACGGCGCAGATGACGCGCCAACTGCAGGCTCCATGCCGGGTGCGGGCGTCACGGTGCCGGACACCGCATTGGCGGGCGCGGCCAGCGGCGCCGGCGCAGCGGCCACAACAGGCCGCGGTGGCAGGGTAGCGAGTTCGGCATTGCGCTTGCTGCCGGCACCGAAGGTGAGCAGCCCCAGACCCACGGCGCCCAGCACCACGAGCAGCAGACCGCCCACAACCACGGGCTTGCGGGTGCCGGAACGCTGCACATCGACGGCGCGCGTGGCCTGACTGTCCAGCAGCTTGCGCACGCGGGCGGCTGAGCCCCAGCGCTTGATGTCGCTGGCCATGTCACCGGCGCGCTCGTAGCGGTCCTCGGGGCGCTTGGCCAGGGCCTTGGCGATGATGCGCGACAGCTCCAGCGGCACATCCGGATTGACCTCATGCACCGGCACGGGCGCCTTGCGCACGATGGCGTCCAGCAGATCGGGCAGGGTCTCGCCGGTGAAGGGCAGCTTGCCGGAGAGCATTTCGTAGAAGACCACGCCCAGCGAGAAGATGTCGCTGCGGCCATCGATCTTGCGGCCCTCGATCACCTCGGGCGACATGTAGCTCGGGCTGCCGAAGACCTTGCCGCCGGAAATGACCGTGGTGGAGCGGATGAACTGCGCGATGCCGAAGTCCAGCACCTTGGGCGTGCGCTTGCCCACGAGGTAGATGTTGGCCGGCTTGATGTCGCGGTGCACGATGCCCGACAGGTGCGCGTACTCGAGCGCGTCGGCCACGCGGGCAATGATGTCGCCGGCGCGCGGGGCGCTGAACAGCTCGCCTGCGGCCAGGGTCTCGCGCACGTCCTGCCCTTCGAGCAGCTCCATGGCGATGTAGGGGCCTTTTTCCGTCTTGCCGGCGTCGTAGACCGTGACGATGTGCGGGTGGTTGAGCTTGGCCGCGGCGCGCGCCTCGTAGAGGAAGGTGTCCTCGAAGGCCTTGCGCTCCTCCGGCGTGGTCTGCAGGTTGATGGTCTTCAGGGCCACGGTGCGCGAGAGCACCGGGTCCTCGGCGGCGTAGATCGCGCCCATGGCGCCATCACCCACGCGCGAGAGCAGCCGGTAGCGGCCCATGTAGCCGATCACGTCGGCCTGCGGCAGCGCAACCGTGGGCACCGGGTCCGGCGAGCGCAGGTCTTCGCCGCCCTCGGTCTTGGGGCCGTTGCGAAACAGGGATACCAGCGTGCGGGCAAAGTCCATGGTGCTTGGGGGCGCGTGCGCGAGGCACGCCGGTGTCGAATGGCTTTGGGGGATGCCTTCTGGCGGGCACCTGGACGGCGTGACCAAACAGGCCGTCGGACTTGGAATTATCTCGATACAGCCTTGTGCCTGGCTAGCAACGCTCATGCAGGGCTTGCAAGTGCTTGGCCAAGCAGACAGTTTTTACAAATATTGTTGTTTTGTCGACGCACCGATCCGCCGGAAAGCGCGCAAAACCGCCGCAATGAATGCAACTGCAGGCGGGAGGGACGCGCTGAGGCGCTTCAGCGGCTCATTCAGCCCGGCGAGCCGCACACGCTCACCCAGGGCCGACCCGTCGCGGCGGCGAGCGCATCCGGCTGGAGGGGGACCACCGCATGGGGTGTGCCGCCCGCGGCCCACACCAGCCCAAAGCGGCGCAGGCTCTCGTCCAGCAACACATTCACCTGGCCGGTATGGCCGAGCGGCGCCACCCCGCCGATGGCAAATCCGCTGTGCTCGCGCACGAAGTCGGGCGTGGCGCGCTCGGTGGCTTCGCCGATGTGCGCAGCCAGCTGCGCTTCATCCACCCGAACGTCGCCCGCGCAGACCACCAGCACCGCCTGCCCGGTCTGCGCGCCGCGAAACACGAGGCTCTTCGCAATCTGCCCCACGCTCACGCCCAGCGCCTCGGCGGCCTGTGCGGCGGTGCGCGCGGGGACGGCCAGCTCCACCACCTGGGCATCGAGCCTCAGCTGGTCGATGACCGCCTGCACGCGTTGCGCGGTGGGCGCAGTGGCGGGGCGCGTGTTCGGTGGCAGGGCGGTGTCGTTCATGATGCAAGCGGTTCAGAGCGGTTCGTGGATGAAGTCGAACAGTTCGGGAATGAGGCTCTCGAACTCGTCGATGGCATGGTTGCTGCCCTGCAGGACGATCTGCCGGCAGCCGCGGTAGTGGCCGCTCATCTCGCGCCAGTCGAGCACTTCGTCCCCGGTGGCGGCCACAAGCAGGTAACGGCCGCGCCGCGTGGGTGCGGCCACCGCCAACTCGTTCAGCTCGTCCAGGTAGCGGCCGTGGAATTCGAGGGGCTCCTGCGTGTGCCAATGGGCCAGCGGGCCGCGGCCGTCGGTGACGTAGCGGGCCAGGTCGCGCGCGGGGTACACGGCGGGGTTGAGCAGCACGGCGCGGCAGCCGATGAGTTCGGCCAGCCAGGTGGCGTAGTAGCCGCCCAGGGAGCTGCCGACGATCGTGAGTTCAGCCGGCAGGTACTGCGT
Source organism: beta proteobacterium AAP99 (assembly GCA_001295775.1). GTDB lineage: Bacteria > Pseudomonadota > Gammaproteobacteria > Burkholderiales > Burkholderiaceae_C > Piscinibacterium. Next base: position 105,897 of record LJIA01000008.1, on the reverse strand, counting down.
AGCGCGGTGGTGCGCCAGCTGCGCCGCCTGACCGGGGCTGACGGGCAGCTGCGGGCAGTCGAAGGGCACACCGCGCTGCGAACAGGCCGCGCGCATGAGCTGCGCCTTGGTGCTTTGCGGACCGGAGCGAAAGCCGTGCAGATAGAGAATGTGCATGGGCGGATTGTGCCGAATCCGCCGCGCAGCCCGGCCCGTGCCGGGCGGACCGCTCAGGCGCTGCCGGCCTTGCGCAGCGGCGTGCGTGCCATGGCCTTGAGGGTGCGCTGGGCCTCGGCCACAGCGCTCTGGCCCTGCAGGCCGATGTCGGCATGGCGCAGGCCGAGCAGCATGTTGGCTTCCCAGAAGCCGAGCTTGCTGCCGCAGTCGAAGCGCCGACCTTCGTAGCGGTGCGCAAACACCGGGCGGGTCTGCATCAGGCGGGCGATGCCGTCGGTGAGCTGGATCTCGCCGCCTGTGCCGCGGCCGATCTCGCGCAGGGCCTGGAAGATGCCCGGCTCGAGCACATAGCGGCCCACCACGCCCAGGGTGGAGGGCGCGTCGGCGGGGGCGGGCTTCTCGACGATCGCTTCAATGCGGCTGGAGCGCGCATCCAGCGGAGCCACCGAGACGATGCCGTACTTGTCGGTCTCCTCGCGCGGCACGTCCTGCACGCCGATCACGCTGCCGCCGCGCTGCTCGAACTGCTGGACCAGCTGCTGCGTGACGGAGACCTCGGCGTCCAGCAGGTCATCAGCCAGCAGCACGGCAAAGGGTTCGTTGCCCACGGCGGGCTCGGCGCAGAGCACGGCATGACCGAGACCGAGCGCGGTGGCCTGGCGGGTGTAGATGCAGCTCACGCCGCGCGGCAGGATGTTGCGCGCCATCTCCAGCAGCGCGGCCTTGTTCTTGGCGGCCAGTTCGGCCTCCAGCTCCGGAGCGGCATCGAAGTGGTCTTCGATAGCGCGCTTGTGGCGGCCGGTGACGAAGATCATCTCGGTAATGCCGGCCGCCGCCGCTTCTTCCACGGCGTACTGGATCAGGGGCTTGTCCACGATCGGCAGCATTTCCTTGGGGCTGGCCTTGGTGGCCGGCAGGAAGCGCGTGCCGAGACCGGCGACGGGGAAAACCGCTTTCTTGACTCGCATGAGTGAATTCCTTGCAACCCGGCGCCTGAATGGAGCAGCTTGGCTCGGGCAGGAGCGCCATTCTGAAGTGTGAGCCTGCTTTGTGTCGCCCATGCGAATGGAGTGCCAGATCCACACCGAAGGATGCAGGCCTCACAGGAAGTCACACTTTGGCGCGTCGATGGCGCCTGCCGGCGGATCCGATCCGCAGCTAGAGCGTGATCTTGTAGGCCACCACGCGCTCGGTCTCGGTGAAGCCCAGCGCTTCGTGTGTGGCCTGGCTCAAGAGGTTGTGAAGTTGTGTGTCAGACGCCAGCTCGCGCACCTTGCGCAGCTTCGCCCACTGGACCGCATGGGCCACCAGCGCACGGGCCACGCCGTGGCGGCGGGCATCCGGCTCGGTCCAGAGGCCCTCGATGAAGGCCACCGGGCTGTGGTCGCAGCCGGTCACGTAGTCGGTCCGCAGGGTGAGCTCGATGAAGCCGACGGGTGCGCCGTCGAGAAACGCGATCGCGACGCCGGTGCGTGCCGGGTCGTGCAGCATGTCCTCGGCCTCGCGCAGGTGGTCTGCGGCCGTGCAGTCGGGCCAGAGGCGCGCGCGCATGGCCAGCCAGGGCTGAGGATCGCCCCGGGCGGTGAGCACTTCGACGCGGATGCTGGACATGGTGGGGTGGCGGCGCGTGAGGTCGGTGGCCGTTCGGTAACCCGAACGAGTTGCAGACCGATCAAGCCGATTATGCGAGCCGCCGCGCGGCACTTGAATCAGCCCGAGCCGAAGCCGCCGGGCGCATGGCGCGGACGCAACGCCGCGCGCAGGAATGGGTCGCCGCAGACCGAATCATGGATCATTATCGGCCACATTTTTTACATCGCAGAACTGGTCACATGCCGCACCGTATATGCGGATATTGGCTAATTGACTCATCAAAAATAAGTCAATTACGGCCATGATTTGCCCAGTTTCAGGCCTGCAGCGCTTCCAGCAGCTTGTCATGCACGCCGCCAAAGCCGCCATTGCTCATGACGAGCACGTGGTCGCCAGGCCGGGCGTCGCGCACCACCGCCGCCACCAATTGGCTCAGGTCCGAGAACGCCGCCGCGCGTTCGCCCAGAGGCGCCAGCGCAGCGGCCAAGTCCCAGCCCAGGGCGTGCTTGCCCTCAGTGGCGCCATAGCCATAGACACGGTCTGCGCCCTGCAGGCTGCCGGGCAGTGCGGCCTTCATGGCCCCCAGCTTCATGGTGTTGGAACGCGGCTCCAGCACGGCGAGGATGCGCTCGCCGGGTGCGATGCGCTTTTTCAGCCCCGCCACCGTGGTATCGACGGCCGTGGGGTGGTGGGCAAAGTCGTCATACACCGCGACGCCGCGCACCGTGCCGCGCAGCTCCAGCCGGCGCTTCACAGATTTGAAGGTCTTGAGGGACTCGATGGCCGCCGCCGGATCCACGCCCACATGCCGCGCCGCGGCAATCGCGGCCAGGATGTTCATGCGGTTGTGCGCGCCGGTCAGGTCCGTCACCACGCGGCCGAGCGACTGGCCGCGGAAGACCACATCAAAGCTGTCGTCCGCCGCCACATTCGCCGCCTGCCAGTCCGATGCTGTTCCGAACAGCTCCCGCTCGCTCCAGCAGCCGCGCGCCAGCACGCGCGCAAGGCTCTCCTCGGTGCCATTCACCAGCAGCCGCCCACTGGCAGGCACGGTGCGCACGAGGTGATGGAACTGGGTCTCGATGGCGGCGAGGTCCGCAAAGATGTCGGCGTGGTCGTATTCCAGATTGTTCAGGATGGCCGTGCGCGGCCGGTAGTGCACGAACTTGCTGCGCTTGTCGAAAAAAGCAGTGTCGTACTCGTCGGCCTCGATGACGAAGAAGTCCGTCTCACCCATCCGCGCGGACACGCCGAAGTTCTGCGGTACGCCGCCGATCAGAAAGCCCGGCTTCATCCCGGCATGCTCCAGCATCCAGGTCAGGATGGCGGTGGTGGTGGTCTTGCCGTGCGTACCCGCCACGGCGAGCACCCACTTGTCCTGCAGGACGTGCTCAGACAGCCACTGCGCGCCGCTGGTGTAGGGTGCGCCGGATTCCAGAATGGCTTCCACCAGCGGATTGCCGCGCGACAGGGCATTGCCGATGACGAACACGTCTGGCTTCAGCGCCATCTGTTCCACGCCGTAGCCCTCGGTCAGCGCAATGCCCTGTTCCTCGAGCATGGTGCTCATCGGCGGGTAGACGCCGGCGTCGCAGCCGGTGACGGTGTGGCCGGCGGCGCGCGCCAGCAGCGCCACGCCGCCCATGAAGGTGCCGCAGATGCCGAGGATGTGGATGTGCATGAGATGAGCCGTCAAGCGGTGGGGGGTGCGGCATTCTATGGGCGCGGCCCGGCCGCCCCGCTCACTATGATGCAGCCCATGACCGAGACCCTGCAGCAGGCCATTGCGGCCACCGCCGCCCGGCTGATCGCCGAAGAGGGCCTGGACTACCAGGCGGCCAAGAAGAAGGCCGTCAAGCAGATGGGCCTGGCGGGCGACCGCGTGGACTGGCCGGACAATGACCAGATCGAGCAGGCGCTGCAGGACTGGTACGCCGAACTGGCCGAAGACGACCCGCAGGCCGAAGCCGAGCGCCAGGCCGAGCTTCGGCGTCTGCGTGAGCTGGCGCTGACCTGGATGGATCGCCTCGCCGCCTGGAACCCCAGCCTGACCGGCGCCGTCTGGAACGGCACGGCCAATGAGCATTCCGTGGTGCATCTGGCCCTGTTCACGGACGACGACAAGATGCTGGAGATCGAACTGCTCAACCGCGACCTGCCCTACGAAGTCGCCGAACCTGGCGCGCGACACGACGACGCCACAAGCACGCTCGTCGTCCACGACGAGGACATTCCGGTCATCCTGACTGTCTACCCCGCACGCCTGCAGCACGCCCGCGCCCGATCTGCCGACGGCCGCGCCCTGCGGGGCGACGCCGGCGCCGTGCGCGCGCTGCTAACGTGACGCTCCCTCTCTGACAAAGCAACAATGAAAAAGCTGATTCCGATTGCGGTCGGCCTGACCGCACTGGCAGTGGGCGCCGGCCTTTCCTGGTGGCGCCTGGCCCCCACCGAACCCGTCCCGGCCGCAGCGCAGAGCTTCTACGCTGCCCAATTCAAGGACGCCGACGGACAGGCCGTGGACCTGAACCAGTTCAAGGGCAAGTTGACGGTTGTGAACTTCTGGGCCACCTGGTGCGCACCTTGCGTGGAAGAAATGCCGGAGTTTGAACGCGTCTCTAAGGACAACGCGGCCGCCGGTGTTCGATTTGTGGGCATTGGTATTGATTCACCCTCCAACATCCGTGAATTCCGGCAGAAAGTGGCTGTGTCATACCCACTAGTCGCTGCAGGCTTTGGTGGCAGTGAACTCGGCAAGGCGTTCGGCAACCAGAAGGGTGCTCTGCCCTATACGGTACTTTTAGGACGCAATGGTCAAGTTTTGAACACAAAACTAGGGCGTTTGCACGAAGAAGAGCTGCGCGGCTGGCTCAAGACGGCGCTGGCTGCGCGTTGATGGAATCGGGTCGCTCGGCACGCATTGGCGGCCGCAATGGCTCACTGCGCCGAGACGGACTTGGAATTTCGAGGACTTCGCCTAAACTGCGACATCGCCGGTCGTTCGGAGTCTGCAAATTCATCGAACTGCCGGCATCTTTATTGCAAGCTCGCTGAACGTGCATAAATCACACACCTCCTAGAGCGCTGACCATGCGCTGCCAAGCCCATGTTTTCGGGCGGCGTGCAGCGGCCCTCCTGAACTGACGGGCCAAACCGGGCGCGTCGCACTCATCCCCCACCCCTACCTGACCCCATGGACCTGAGAAAACTCAAGACCCTGATCGATCTCGTCGCCGAATCGGGCATCACCGAACTGGAAGTGACTGAAGGCGACGGCAAGGTCCGGATCGTCAAGGGCCAGACCGGCGTAGCCGCCGCGCCCGTCGTGATGGCTGCGGCGCCGCAAGTGGCCGCACTCCCCGTGGCTGCGCCGATCGCCGCGCCCGCCGGTCCGGCGGCCGCGCCGGCAGCAGATGCGCAGCCCGAAGGACACGTGGTCAAGTCGCCGATGGTGGGCACCTTCTACCGCGCCGCCGGTCCGGGCAAGCCGGCGTTCGTCGAAGTCGGCGACAGCGTCACCTCCGGACAGACCGTCTGCATCATCGAGGCCATGAAGCTGCTCAACGAGATCGAGGCCGGCGCAGACGGCGTGATTAAGAAGATCCTGGTCGAGAACGGCCAGCCGGTCGAATACGGCCAACCCCTGTTCATCATCGGCTGATCTCCAGCCGTGGCGGCCGCGCGTCCGCGCCTGCGGCGGCGGCCTGCCTGACAACGAGCCCGCACCCGCATGTTTGAAAAAGTTCTGATCGCTAACCGCGGCGAAATCGCTCTGCGCATCCAGCGTGCCTGCCGCGAAATGGGCATCCGCACCGTGGTCGTGCACTCCGAGGCGGACACCGACGCCAAGTACGTGCGTCTGGCCGACGAATCCGTCTGCATCGGCCCGGCGCCCTCGCGTGAGAGCTATCTCAACATGGCGGCCATCATCTCGGCTGCCGAAGTGACCGACGCCGAGGCGATCCACCCGGGCTACGGATTCCTGTCCGAGAACGCGGATTTCTGCGAGCGCGTGGAGAAGAGCGGCTTCGTGTTCATCGGCCCGCGCGCCGAGAACATCCGCACCATGGGTGACAAGGTCAGCGCCAAGGACGCGATGAAGAAGGCCGGAGTACCTACCGTCCCCGGCTCCGAAGGCGCCTTGCCCGATGACCCCAAGGAGATCGTTCGCATCGCCCGCTCGATCGGCTATCCGGTGATCATCAAGGCCGCCGGCGGCGGCGGCGGTCGCGGCATGCGCGTCGTGCACACCGAGGCGGCGCTGGTCAACGCAGTCAACACGACCCGCGCCGAAGCGCAGGCGGCCTTCAACAACCCGACGGTCTACATGGAGAAGTTCCTGGAGAACCCTCGGCACATCGAGATCCAGGTGCTGGCTGACCAGTTCAAGAACGCCATCTGGCTGGGCGAGCGGGACTGCTCCATGCAGCGCCGCCACCAGAAGGTGCTGGAGGAAGCGCCGGCGCCAGGCATCAACCGCCGCCTGATCGACAAGATCGGCGACCGCTGTGCCGAGGCCTGCCGCAAGATCAACTACCGCGGCGCCGGCACCTTCGAGTTTCTCTATGAGGAAGGCGAGTTCTACTTCATCGAGATGAACACCCGCGTGCAGGTGGAGCATCCGGTCACGGAACTGATCACCGGCGTGGACATCGTCCAGGAACAGATCCGGATCGCCGCGGGTGAAAAGCTGCGCCTGCGCCAGCGTGACATCGAGCTCAAGGGCCACGCGATCGAGTGCCGCATCAACGCCGAAGACCCGTTCAAGTTCACGCCCAGCCCCGGCAAGATCACCACTTGGCATCCGCCGGGCGGCCCCGGCGTGCGCGTGGACAGCCATGCCTTCAGCGGCTACACCGTGCCGCCGCACTATGACTCCATGGTCGGCAAGCTCATCACCTACGGCGACACCCGCGAGCAGGCCATCGCCCGCATGCGCATCGCGCTTTCTGAGATGGCCGTGGAAGGCATCCTGACCAACATCCCGCTGCACCGCGAGCTCATGACCGACACGCAGTTCATCGCCGGCGGCACCAGCATCCACTATCTGGAAAAGCGCATCGCCCAGCGCCCGACGAACAAGTAGCCGCCATGCTGCAGGAACTGATCGTCGTTCTCCCAGGCCGCGAGGCGGATGCCTTGTACGAAGCCTTCAGCGAGGCCGGAGCCTGTGCGCTTCTTCTCGAGGATGCAGGGGCGGGTACGGACGAGGAGACGCCGATCTTCGGCGAACCGGGTTCAGCCGATGACGGTGAGCCGCGCTACTGGCCACGCTGCCGCATCACGGCCACCTTTGACACCAACAGCAATCATGTCCGCAATGCCTTGCATCTGGTTGAAGGCATGGACTACGAAATCCGGGACGTCGAGGACCGGGACTGGGTTCGCCAAACGCAGGCGCAGTTCGAGCCGATCGAGGTCACGCCCACGCTGTGGATCGTGCCCTCCTGGCACCGTGACAGCACCTTGCCCAAACTGCCGTCTGCGGCAGTCGTCATCGAACTGGATCCCGGTCTGGCCTTCGGCACGGGCAGCCACCCCACCACACGGATGTGCCTGCAGTGGCTCGCCGAGCACGTACCTGCCCTGCCCGGCGTGAGCGTGCTGGACTATGGCTGCGGCTCGGGCATCCTCGCGATCGCGGCTGCCAAGCTGGGCGCCGGCCGGATCGAAGGCACGGATATCGATCCGCAGGCGGTGCAGTCGAGCATCGACAACGCACAGGCCAACGGCTGTCCGCAGATCCGTTTCGGTCTGCCCGAGGAGATCACGGATCGCGCGCAGATCGTCGTGGCCAACATCCTCGCCAACCCCTTGCGCCTGCTAGCCAGCATGCTGGCGCAGCGCACCACCGGGCATCTCGTGCTCGCGGGCATTCTCGCCCGACAGGCTGAGGAGATCGCGGAGGTGTATCGCCCCTGGATCGATCTCTCGGTCTGGCGCGAACAGGATGGCTGGGTCTGCATGACCGGGCAGGTTCGCGGCTGAATGAATTCAACCGCCGCCACTTTGGGGCGCGAATGTCGGCAGCGGCGATAATCCGGGTTTCGTCTTTCGCGGCCCCTGTTCGCAATGAGCCTGGCAGCCACCTGCCCGCAGTGTCACACCCTCTTCCGCGTCGTCCCTGACCAGCTCAAGCTGCGTGGCGGCATGGTGCGCTGCGGTGCTTGCCAGCATGTGTTCAACGCGAACCTGTCGCTCTCTTTCGTCGCAGAAGACGCGATTGCACTGCGCCGCCGGGCGCAGCGCCTGGACGCGGCGCGCACGCCTCGTCCTGCGGTACCGAGCAACGAACCGCCCCAACCTGCGAGGCCGGTGGACGAGCTGGCGCCGACTGGCTCGGAGTACACGGCTGAGTCTGTGGACCGACCGAACACTCTGGAGCGCCCGTCAATCGCCGCGTTCGCCGAGCAACGCAGTGCATCGGCACGGGCCGATCCGCAAGCCGATGATCACGCGCTGGCTGTGGCTGCTCAGCAAAGTGCAGAACCGACAGCAGTTGATGTCGAGGCCACCAGCCGAGCCACAGAGGTCGATGCCGCGCGCTTCGCCCGACGCGAGCAGCGCATGGCCCGTGCCAAGGCTCTGCGCGAAATGCAGCGCGCTGCTGACACTCACGCCGATGCCCCCAAACTCAACTTGGCTGCCGATGGCGCATCTGCCGTGCATGCTGACTCGACTCCCGTCGCGGGAAGTGAGGCCGCGCAGGCTGCGGAACCTGCAGCACCGGTGCTTCTCAGCGCCATCGATACGCAGGATCTGGCCGCCGCATTTCTTGCACGCGAACAGGCTGCAGAGCGCCGCACGCGGCGCTGGCGGCGCGCTGCAGCGGCCGGGAGCGTGCTGGCGTTGGTTGCGTTGAGCGCGCAGCTGGCCTACGCCATGCGCGACGAGATCGCCCAGATGCAGCCGGCTGCAAAGCCGGCACTGTCGGCTGCGTGCGATTGGCTGGGTTGCAGCGTGACCTTGCCACGTCACGCTCGCGCCCTCTCGCTGGAGTCCATCCAGCTCGAAGCGCTCGACCGTAACGGCCACTACCGTGTCAGTACGGTGCTGCGCAATACGGGCAGCGTCACCACGGCTGCGCCTCATCTCGAAATCAGCTTTCCCAACAAGAGCGACGGCCTGCTTGCACGCAAGGTCCTGGCGCCCGAGCAGTGGCTTCCGGAAACTGTGGTGCGCGATGGCATTGCGCCCGGCGCCGAGGTTTCGGCTCGCTTCGGGCTTGAATCCTCGCTCGAGCTGCTCGGCTACACCGCGGCGGTGTTCTACCCCTGAAGCACCGCAGCAGCACGCATCAGTTCCCTCCACCTTCCAGAGACCCACTTCAAATGAGCGCATGCATCTGCGGTTCCGTCGCCTTCGACACCATCATGGAGTTTGATGGTCGCTTCGGCGATCACATCCTGCCGGACAAGGTGCACATCCTGAATGTGTCCTTTCTGGTGCCGGCGATGAAACGCGAGTTCGGCGGTTGCGCAGGCAACATCGCCTACGCGCTGAAGCAGCTGGGAGGTGATCCGCGAATCGTCGCGGCTGTCGGCAACGACAGCCCTGTGTATCTGGAGCGGCTGCGCGGCCTCGGCATCAGCACGGACGCCATTCGTGTGGTGCCTGAGACCTACACCGCCCAGGCATTCATCACGACCGATGACGCCAACAACCAGATCACGGCCTTTCATCCAGGTGCCATGATGCAGTCGCATCTGGCGCCGGTCAGCGCTGCTGGGCCGGTGAGGATCGGCATCATTGCGCCGGATGGCAAGGATGGCATGCTGATTCACGCGCGCCAGATGCGCGACGCCGGCATTCCGTTCATCTTCGATCCGGGTCAGGCGCTGCCGATCTTCTCCGGCCCGGAGCTGCTGGAACTCATCGGCATGGCGGATTGGCTTGCAGTCAACGACTATGAAGGACAACTGGTCGCCGAGAAGACGGGCAAGCCGCTGGCGGAGCTCTCCCGGCATCTGAGGGCCGTGATCGTTACGCGAGGCCAGCACGGTGTTGAACTGATCCAGAGTGGCGAGGTCACAGCGGTACACGCGATGCGCGCATCAGACGTTATCGACCCAACGGGCTGCGGTGACGCATTCCGCGGAGGCCTGCTCTTTGGGCTGATCCAAGGCATGAGCCTGGAAGAAAGCGTGCAGATTGGTGCCGTGATGGGCGCCCTCAAGATTGCACACCCAGGTGGCCAGAACTACTGCACGAGCTGGGATGAAGTTCGTGCGCTGATTGCAACGCACTACCCCACGGCCTGAGCCAAGCACGCTCTGGTCACCACGCCCGCTGAAGGAGGCGTCATGACTGTCCAATCGCATTTCTCGCGCGCAAACCCGCGCAGCAACCGCAAGTTCGTCGCTGTCAGTCTAGTAGCAGCGGCCCTGCTGGCGAGCGGCTGCGCCACCAGTTCCAACTCGGCGTCGGTGTACTCGGCCAACCAGACTCAACGCGAATACACAGTTCGCATGGCGGTGGTCGAAAGCGTCCGTGAGGTCAGCATCGAACGCCAGCAGACGGGTCTGGGTACTGGTGCCGGCGCCATTGTTGGAGGCGTCGCTGGTTCATCGGTCGGCGGCCGCCGCGAGAACGTCGCTGGTGCCGTGCTGGGCGCGGTCGCCGGCGGCGTGATCGGTCAGGCCATTGAAGGCGCTGGCAATCGGCGCAAGGGCGTGGAGATTCTTCTTCGTTATCCGAACGGCGACCTGCGCGCCATTGTTCAGGAAGACGACGGCCAAGGCTTGAAGGCTGGGGATACCGTACGCGTTATGCAGTCAGGTGGTGTCACGCGCGTCGTGCGCGGATAGATCGGCCTGCCGGAGGCTCTCGGAGCAACAAAGGCGAGTCAGGCGCCGCGGGCGCAGTCGGAAAGCGTCGCATCAGGCGCCGAGCACGTCAGCGACAGCACGCTCAGACAGGCTCTGCAATGAAAAACCCCGAGGGTCTTGCGACACCCCGGGGTTGCCCTTCAGATTCCGAAGCAGGTCGAGAGACTCGACTTACGGACGGGAACCGGTCGGGAAGGGCCATGCTGCCGCTGGGTTCAGCGGAGCCTTGGCACCAGGCGCGGCGGCGGTCACCGGCGCAGCAGCTGGAGCCGCGGCCGCGGGCTTCGACTCCACTTTCTTGGCTGCTGGCTTAGGCGCTTTTTTTGCTGCTGCGGGCTTCGCGGCAGGCTTCGCAGCGGGCTTGGCGGCCGGCTTCTTGGCAGCAGGCTTTGCAGCCTTCTTCGCAGGAGCCTTCTTGGCCGCAGGCTTCTTGGCAGCAGCCTTCTTGGCCGGTGCAGCCTTCTTCGCTGCGGGCTTCTTGGCAGCAGCCTTCTTGGCCGGAGCGGCCTTCTTTGCTGCAACCTTCTTCGCTGCGGGCTTCTTAGCAGCAGCCTTCTTGGCCGGAGCGGCCTTCTTGGCAGCCGGCTTCTTAGCAGCAGCCTTCTTGGCCGGAGCGGCCTTCTTGGCAGCCGGCTTCTTCGCCGGGGCGGCCTTCTTGGCCGCGGGTTTCTTGGCAGTTGCCATGGTGCTCTCCTTCACGTGAATGAGCATGCTTCAAAAAAGCACCCGATGCCGCAAACGCGTATTGGCATCGAGTGATTCATCGGCACAGGCGGACTGCTGCCTGTGGCTGATGAATCCCGCACCAGGCCCTTCGAGAAAGCGAGAGTCGTCGATCGCGACGTGGGACTTTCGCCTTACCGAAAGACCAAAAAAAATGCCGAGCCCATGCCCGGCATTTTCTGGATCAGAAAAAATTCAGAGGACACATCACCCGCCGAAGAATGGCTCTGCGCTTGGCTCTTGCGGGTGTTGCTGCGTTGGTTCAACGCTTGCTGTCCTCTTGACAATCAACTTACTCCCAGTTTAGCGCGCCACCGGTCTGATACTCAATAACTCTCGTCTCAAAAAAGTTACGCTGCTTCTTCAAGTCGATCACTTCACTCATCCAAGGAAACGGATTCGTGGCCTGGGGGAAGAGTGCCTCGAGACCGATCTGCACTGCACGACGATTCGCGACGAAGCGCAGATACTCCTTGAACATCGGCGCGTTCAGACCCAGCACACCGCGAGGCATCGTGTCCTCTGCGTAGCGGTATTCAAGATCCACTGCCTTGATGAAGAGTTCCTTGATGCGCTCACGGAACTCCGGCGTCCAGAGGTGCGGGTTCTCGAGCTTGATCTGGTTGATGAGGTCGATGCCGAAGTTGCAGTGCATCGACTCGTCGCGCAGGATGTACATGTACTGCTCGGCCGCGCCGGTCATCTTGTTCTGACGACCCAGTGCGAGGATCTGCACGAAGCCCACGTAGAAGAACAGGCCCTCCATCAGGCAGGCGAAGACGATCAGACTCTCCAGAAGCTTTCGGTCATTCTCCGGCGTGCCTGTGCGGAAGTTCGGGTCCATGATCTGGTCGATGAACGGCACCAGGAACTCGTCCTTGTCACGGATCGACGACACCTCGTGATACGCATTGAAGATCTCGGACTCATCGAGACCCAAGCTTTCCACGATGTACTGATAGGCGTGCGTGTGGATCGCCTCCTCAAAGGCCTGACGCAGCAGGAACTGACGGCACTCCGGCGCAGTGATGTGGCGATAGGTGCCCAGCGTGATGTTGTTGGCTGCCAGCGAGTCTGCGGTCACGAAGAAGCCGAGATTGCGCTTGATGATGCGGCGCTCGTCCTCGGTCAACCCGTTCGGGTTCTTCCAGAGTTCGATGTCGCGCTGCATGTTGATCTCTTGCGGCATCCAGTGGTTGGCGCAGCCGGCGAGATACTTTTCCCACGCCCACTTGTACTTGAAGGGCACGAGTTGGTTGACGTCCGTCTGGCCGTTGATGACGCGCTTGTCCACGGCCTTCACGCGCGTCGTGCTCGTTGCGACTACGGAACTGGCAGCTGCAGGCACTGCCTGAGGTTGGCGCGGAGGCATGGCGGACTGATCCGCGGTCACGATTTTGGCTGGCGCCGAAGGCGTCGGAGTGGCGGGACGCACGGGCTGCAATGCCGGCGAGGGCGTACTGACTTCATCATCCCAGGAAAGCATTCTGGCTCCTGCTGAAACATCAACTCAATTCAAGACAAATGAGCGCGCGCCAGATGGATCAGGCACGCGCAGCATCAATACTCACTGGCAGTTAAGGGGAGTTGAGACCCCGTCCATAACGGCTTGCTTCTTCATGGTTGCTCTCTCTTTCGTCAGTAGAGGTGGTTGACAGGCCTTCGATGTCCGTTGTTTTGTAGGTAACGATCAGCGAGATCGATCCTTACGGACACGAGGCGGTTGCGGTCGAGCGGAGGGCTCGATCCGATGGGTTCGGTTCGCGACGCGCCTCATCTGCTGCTCCGTGCAATCGGTGGCAGCGGCGCATCGAGCTTGTCGATGGTCACGTTCTGCAGCATGGCGTTGTAGCGCCAGCGGTCGAACTTCTCTCGGTACTCAGAGACCAGGTGCTTCAGCGTGCTGATCTCGCCGTCCCGAGCGGCAATCATTCGAGCGGCGTCAGCGAGGCTGGCCGGGCTTGGGCCCTTGCCAGCTGGACGCTGCGCCAGCGTCTTCTTCCGGGTCGAGAAGGCAGCCTGGATGTCGGCGTGCGAGCTCAGACCCGAGCGGCTGGGCAAGTAGCCCAGGATCGGCTTTGCGGCCTTGCAGACGTCGTCCCAAGCGATGGTGCCGGCGTCCCAGGTGTGGATCGCGTTGACGATGGCTTCCACCTGCTCGGGCCGGATGTGGCGATTGCGTGCCATCAGCTCGCCTCCGCCTTGGTCACCATCAGTGGGGACCTCGTTGCAGCCAGACCGGTCTCGAGAGACTGGAGCAGCTGCGTCATCGCCGGCTTCGAGCCGGTACCGTGCACCAGCGACTTGGTGGCCAGGCCACGCAATGCGCGACGCAGGTGGGTTGGGCTTTCACCCTGTGCGGTTCGGATGACAGAGCCGTCCGGCACCGATGTGCTCTCCAACAGGGAGAGGAGTTCGCCGACTTTTGCGGCGTATCGCTGCTGAACCAGCAGCCAGTCCCGTGAGTCTACGTCGCTCTCTGCGGCCGCGCTTGCCTTTTCGACCTGTGCGAGCACGCTGGCGTGAAGAGAGCGCAGGCGCTCAAGCTTCACGGCAGCGTCGTCATCGCCCTTGATGCACGCGTGCTCGCTGCAATCCAGGCACTTGACGAAGCCCTCGCAGGGGGCGAACGACCAGTCGTGGTGGCACTCGCCGTAGAGCGTCTTGAGGCCCGACAGCTGCGGCTGCACGTCCTCGACGTCAGCCAACATGCGCGGCTTGCGGACCACTTTGACGGTCCACTGGCCATGCGTGTAGCTGACACCCTCGGCGGCGGCCGGCAGGGCGACGGCGGCCTGGACGCTTTCAACGGCATCGCGGGTCTGCTCGACCCGCTCCTGCAGCGTCCGGTGGTCGTAGACGGCGTTCTGGTCGACGCGGCGACGGCCGGACCAGTGCGCGACCTGCTCATCCGTTAGACCGACCCGCTGGGCCTCGGTGTTGATGAGGTGCCGGATCTGGTGCGACGTGATCTTCAAGGGCACGCCACGCGCATCGGTAAACCCGTAACGCTCGAAGATGCATGTCTTGCCCTCGCTCGGACCGAGGTCGAAGTTGAGGTCGGCCAGATCTGGCATGAACAGCTGCACCGGGCTCGTGCCGATGCGTGAGTTCAGCTGATACCTCAGCGTGCAGAAGAGCGCTTCGCTGAACTTCAGTCCGCCTTTGCGGCCGAGCGCCTTGTCGGCCGCGCTGACGTATGGGAAGTGCGGATGCTGCTCGGCGAGCTGAGGCAGCACGACCTCGTCCCACAGCGATTGAAGCGTGTAGCTCCCCTCATCACGTCGAAGGCCCGCGCTGTACAGCGAGCGCCAAGGATTCGTGGTTGCGTACCCCAGCGCATGGCACACCTGCTCTCGGGTGAGTGGCTGGTTGTCTGGCACCTGGGGGCAACTCGCATGCCGGTAGAACCGACGCTTGAGGCGCGGATCTTCCAGATGGCGAGCCAGCTTGCGGCCCTCCTCGGTGATCGCTCGAACCAACTCGATGGCTCGCTCGGCGACCGGCACCATGCCTGACCAGACCCACTTCACGTACGCGCCGAAGCCCTTGGAGGCTTGAAGGCGCAGTCCGAGCTGATCCTTGCCGAACTTGTCGGTGGTTTCGAAGACCAGGTTCACCGGCAGCCGGAAGATCTCCTGACCACGCGACGGTGCACACATCAGCAGCGCAATGGCGCTCGTGGTGACGATGTCGCGCTGGGCCCGTTCGTCAGCCGGATCGAGGTCGCGGTTGAAGATGTCGGCCAGCGCGTAGAGCGCGTCGTGGTCGGGCAACCTGCTCTGCCGAGCCTGCTCAGCCTTGGCGTCAACGCTGATGCCGGTGTTTTTCGGCTGCTTGTTGGGGTTGCTCCAGGTGCCCCAGATCGGTGCCAGCACGCCGGCGCGCACCAACACGTCAGCAAACCGCTCCAGCTCGGTACCCACCTTGTAGGCGCCGGTGGGCGCCAGCGTCTGCCGCGCCAGCGTGGCCGCGGCTTCGAGGACTGAGCCATCGATGCCCAACGGGCTTGCATCCTCGCGCAGCGCAAGCAGCGAGACCTCCACCAACCGGAGTACTTGAAGCCGCTTGATGTGCGTGGCGCGAGTGAGCCCGGGGTTGGTCAGGAACCGCTCAACGACGTACGCTTTGGCGAAGTCGAGGAAGTCGTCACCCAGCCAAGCCTCGAAGGGGATCGACGCAGGCATGCTTCCACGCGGCGCATGGGACTGCTTCACGAAGTAGCCGACGCCTGGCCAGAATGGCTTGTCCCAGTCGTCGACGAGCGCTCTCGACTCGTCGCGAGCTGCCCGGATGTAGTCCGAGAGATTTCTGGCACGGGCCAGGTCGTCCCGAGAGACGAGCGTTTCGACTGAGATGACGATGGAGGCCTTCACGCCTGGCCTCCAGCGGCTTCGAGCTCCACGCGACGCGCGGCGCACAGCTGCACGACGTTGCCGACGGCAACGATGAGCTTGTCACGGCGCTTTGCCACAGGGCTGTCGGCGCCAAGCTCCGACACCAAGTGGGCGCGCTCCGCCTGCAGGTCGGCGAGGAATTGCTCGTGAGGCCCGTCCAGCCACGGCTGGAAGTGGCTGCAGGTGTAGCAGGCGTGCGGGACGCCGCCGTCCAGGCCGCATTGCTTCAGGTGGCCACAGGTGGCCGCACCCTTGCCGCGATAGGCCAGCCGGCTTTGCTCCGGGTCTGAACCGCCGATGGCGTCTTCTTCCGAGTCCACCAGCGTGCCGCGGAAGGCCTCAGCGAAGCGCTGCAGCGTCGGGGACTTTGAGACCGCACGGTCGATCTCGGCCGCGTGCTCTGGCAGGTTGTCGACGTAGATGTCGGCCGACCGGGAAGTGGAGTGGTCCAGCAGCCAGGCGATCAAGTGCGACGGAAGACCTTCGCGAGCCAGGTCGGTGCCTTTGGTGTGGCGAAGTCGCGCAGCCGTGATCTTGAGAGGCTGACCGTCTCGTCCTTTGACGCCGACTGATGCGCAGGCATCGATGATCCGCTTGCCCTGGGATTGCGATGTGTTGTGCCAAGCCATCCCCTGGGCGTCCAGGCGCAACGCGGCGAGCGCCTTCCCATACTGGCCACCTTGGCGCATCTCACCGGCAAGTTCAACCGCCTCGGTCACCGAGGACCAGGATGGGTAGAGGGGCAGCTCGCCGAGGAGGGAGCGCAGGTCCTCTGGCTGAAGATCCCAACCTCCGCCATCAAGCAGCTCTCGGAAGGCGTGCTGCACGTCGTCGCGCTGGGCGCAGAAGACTTGGAAGTTGCCCAACGTCAAGTCGATGCCGCGGCGAGTCTCACGGAAGCTGTGCCCGCGCTGCTTGGCTCGTGGCACCGCCAACATGTAGATCGGCTGGCCGTTCGGGAAGCCCGGCTCCGGATCGCCCAACGTTTCAACCACGTCCTTGCATTTCAGCGAGGCGCTCTGGATCGGCCGCCGGCCGGTGCACAGATGCAGGTAGACCAAGCTGAAGTCGCCAAGGCTCAGCTCACCGGTCTCGGCCGCCTCCATCAGGCCCGACATCAGATGATGGAACTCGTCAGGCGTGAGAGGGCCGCTGTCCGGGTCCATCGACCTCACAGCACGTCCGGCCTCAACGCCTTTGAGGCGCATTTCCTTGAGGGACGCGATCAGAGCGTCAGAGACGCCGGCGTGTCCGCCTGCGTGCCAGTTCACGAGGAGCGACCTGATATGGCGGAGGTAGTCCTCGTGCCCGTACTCAGCAAGCAGAAGCGCACGGTACTTTCGGAAGTCGGCGAGCCTCCAGGAGGAGATGCGTCCCGCCGGGAAGCACATCCTCTGGAAGTTCTTCAGCGCCCATCCGTAGTGAGACACCGTCGCCCACGAGTACTTGCTGCTGGCGAAGCGGAGCGTCGCTTCCAATCCGGCCAGCATCGCTGGGGTCACCAAGATCCGCAGGGACTCGACGTCGATGCCCTGCCGGCCGTCGATGGGCCACCAGCCCTCTCGTGCATCGAACTCGATGCCGAAGCGTGTGCGAACGATGTGCGTGTCGGCCTGGTCAAGACCAGCTTCGGCACGGATGGCGCGGCTATTCATGCCTCACCTCGCGCCTGGAGCCCGCTGGCCATCCGTTCCTGCAGAGCCAGCACGGCAGCACGCGCCTGACGCTTGGTCTCAACCTGCGTGTAGACAGCGTCGACGGCGGAGTGCTGCTTGCGACCGGCAAGGTAGTTGCGGACACGCCTGTGCAGATCCTTGCTGTCCTCGTCGGTGCCCCTCTCGTGCTGCACCTTTGCCAGCTCGTTGCTGAAGAAGTGGCGCAGCAGATGGGTGCGCACGCTGGACAGAAGCTCATCAGCACCCGCGAGCGTCTCGAACACTTCCTTGAGAGCCGCCTTGGTCATGGGCTGACCTTGGGTCGGACCTGACTTGTGCGTGACGAAGAGGTAGCGATGCTTGGTTGCGCCTGGCACTGTGCGCCGGTGGGCGACGTACTGGACGATGAGCTCGGTCAGGTAGAGCGAGATCGGAATCGTCCGGCCGTCAGTCTTTGAGACCGGCTGGTCGACTCGAGGATCGTCGGTCGCGCCATGGCGACGGCGAACGGTGATCTGTCGCTTCACGTGGTCGACGTCCCGAACCTGCAAGCTCAGCACCTCACCACGCCGAATTCCAGTTTGACGGAGCAGCTCGACCAGCAGGAGGTTCCTGAGCTGCAGTTCGGGGCGGAACGGGTTCCGCTCGGAGCCCGGAGCAATGACATCGTTCAGCGCCTGGTTGTGGCGCTGGGTGAACTCTTCATCGTCAAAGTCGTCTCGCACGGGAGAAGCGCTTCCACGATGCCTGAGGACATCCTCACGCATCTCAGCGATCCGAAGCATGCGCTCGGGACTGAGATGCGTCAGGAGGTACTTGGCCATCCATTCAACGAAGTCGGCGATGTGGGTCAGCCGCTTGAAGTGGGTGTGTCGCGCCACGGTGGGAACGGCGTAGGCATAACCCCGCCGCACCTTTCCGAGCGCAACCACCTTTTGATATCGCTTCGCCTCGGCACCGAAGCTTTGCCGAGCGAAGTTGCTGAGCGCCTCGCACTCGATGGAGGTGAGGTACTTGCCAGCGCGCAGCCTCACTGCCAGATCAATCCGGTTGACTTGGCAGAAGCCACTGAGCACGTTGATCGCATTGAGCGCCGCCTCCTGCGATGCAACCGAGAGGCCTCGGTTGCGAAGCGTGGAGATGACGAACAGCGAGCAATAGTCGTCTTCCATCCCGTCCCGTCCGACCAGGTAGGGGCGCCGCTCCCCGTTGGGGAGCAGCGCCTTGGCAAGCTGGAAAGGAAGGGGTTGGCTTATCGACATTTCGTCGTGCTCTCAAATACCGGCGAATTTCGCATCATAAAAGACGGACTGCGCGTGGCATTTGGGGACATATTTCATAGCGGAAATGAGACCCTTAAAGACAAAGAGGTCTCAACTCCATCTATTGGCAGGCTTCGCACTCTTCGAACCCCGGATCGCCCGGACGCATGGTGCAAACCTGGCCGACGATCTCCGGCTCGGGCAACACAGGTGCCGCGCCCATCGCGGGTGCCGCATCACTCTGCGAGGACACTGCATTGAGCTCGCCACCGCGACCCGTGGACTTCTCGGCACTAGTTGCCGCGAGCGTGCGCAGGTAGTAGGTCGTCTTCAATCCACGCAACCAGGCCAGCTTGTAGGTCTCGTCGAGCTTCTTGCCAGAAGCACCGGCCATGTAGATGTTGAGGCTCTGCGCCTGATCGATCCACTTCTGGCGCCGTGCGGCGGCCTCGATGATCCACGAGGTATCCACTTCGAATGCGGTTGCATAGAGCTTGCGCACTTCAGGCGGCACCCGATCAATGCGGGCCAACGAGCCATCGAAATACTTCAGGTCGGCGACCATGACCTCGTCCCACAGACCGCGCTCCTTGAGATCGCGGACCATGTACTCGTTCAGTTCGGTGAACTCGCCGGACAGGTTCGACTGGACATAGAGGTTCTGATAAGCCGGCTCGATGCAGGCCGATACGCCGATGATGTTGGAGATCGTCGCCGTGGGTGCAATGGCCACGCAGTTCGAGTTGCGCATGCCATGCTGCTTGATGCGACTGCGCAGTGACTCCCAGTCCATGGTGCTGGACATGTCGATTTCGACGTACCCGCCGCGCTGCTCGGCGAGCAGCTTGAGCGTGTCCTGAGGAAGGATCCCGCGATCCCAGAGCGAGCCCTTGAAGCTTGAGTAGCGACCACGCTCCTCAGCCAGCTCCGTCGATGCCCAGTAGGCGTAGTAGCACACCGCTTCCATGGACGTGTCGGCAAACTCGACGGCCGCCTGGGACGCATAAGGCACGCGCATCATGTGCAGGCAGTCCTGGAATCCCATGATGCCCATGCCTACTGGGCGATGCTTCAGGTTGGAATTGCGGGCCTTGGCCACCGAGTAGTAGTTGATGTCGATGACATTGTCGAGCATGCGCATCGCTGTACGGACGGTCTTGCGCACCTTGTCGTGATCCAGCACCAGCGCACCCTTGCCATCCGGCACCATGTGGTTCACCAGGTTCACCGAACCCAGGTTGCAGACCGCAATTTCAGAGTCACTCGTGTTCAGCGTGATCTCGGTGCACAGATTCGAACTGTGCACTACGCCCACGTGCTGCTGCGGGCTGCGCAGGTTGCACGGGTCCTTGAAGGTGATCCAGGGATGTCCGGTCTCGAACAGCATGGCCAGCATCTTGCGCCAGAGCTGCACAGCCGGAATGCGCTTGAACAGCTTGAGGCGGCCGGAATCGGCATCGGCTTCGTAGCGGGTGTAGGCGGCTTCAAAGTCGGAACCGAACTTGTCGTGCAGGTCGGGACAATCACTCGGGCTGAACAGGGTCCAGTCCTTGCCTTCCATCACGCGCTTCATGAACAGATCGGGAATCCAGTTCGCGGTGTTCATGTCATGCGTACGGCGGCGGTCGTCACCCGTGTTCTTGCGCAGCTCAAGGAACTCCTCGATGTCGAGGTGCCAGCTTTCGAGGTAGGTGCAGACCGCTCCCTTGCGCTTGCCACCCTGGTTCACGGCCACAGCCGTGTCATTGACCACCTTAAGGAAGGGCACGACGCCCTGGCTCTGGCCGTTGGTGCCCTTGATCCACGAGCCCATGGCGCGAACCGGCGTCCAGTCGTTGCCCAGACCGCCGGCATACTTGGCCAGCAGCGCGTTTTCCTTGATGGCTTCGTAGATGCCGTCCAGATCATCGGCCACCGTGGTCAGGTAGCAGGACGAGAGCTGGCTGCGCAGGGTGCCTGCATTGAACAGGGTGGGCGTCGAGCTCATGAAGTCGAAGCTGGACAGCAGTTCGTAGAACTCGATGGCACGCGCCTCGCGATCCACCTCCTGCAGCGCCAGACCCATGGCCACGCGCATGAAGAAGGCCTGCGGCAGTTCGATGCGGCGCTTCTTGACGTGCAGGAAGTAGCGGTCATACAGGGTCTGCAAGCCCAAATAGGTGAACTGCATGTCGCGCTCGGGCTTGATGGCTGCGCCCAGACGCTTGAGGTCGAAGCGCAGCAGCTCTTCGTTCAGCAGTTCGTTGTCCACGCCGATCTTTATGAAGCGCGGAAAGTACTCGGCGTACTTCTCGCCCATCTGCGCCTGGATCGCCTCCTCGCCGAGCACTTCCTTGCGGATCGTGTGCAGCAACAGACGTGCGGTGACGCGGGTGTAGTCCGGATCCTTTTCGATGAGCGCTCGCGCTGCGAGGATCGCGGCCTTGAACACTTCGTCGATCGGCATGCCGTCGTACAGGTCGCGGAAGGTCTGCTCAATGATCAGGTCAGCGCTGACGTGGTCGCCGAGGCCTTCACAGGCCGAGACCACAAGCGCACGCAGCGCAGCTTCATCGAGCGGCACGGAGCGGCCATCCACATTGACGTGCATGCGAGCACGCATTTCCTCGCGCTCGGCATCCTGCTGGGCCGCTCGAGCGCGCGAACGCTCCTCGCGGTAGAGCACGTAGGCGCGAGCCACGTTGTGCTCGCCGGCACGCATCAGGGACAGCTCCACCTGATCCTGGACGTCTTCAATATGGAAGGTGCCCCCCGCAGGTTGCCGACGGATCAGCGCGTTGACCACCATATTGGTCAGCATTTCGACCTGCTCACGCACGCGGGCCGAGGCTGCGCCCTGACCACCGTTCACAGCGAGAAATGCCTTGGTCATCGCCACGGCAATCTTCGCCGGCTCGAACGGAACGACTGCGCCATTGCGGCGGATGATCTTGTAGTCAGCAAAGGCCTGACCGGATACTGCGGCGCTCACATCGCCGGCCGTCACGCCGCCCAGCAGGGCGGGATTTGCGCCCGAACGCGCTTCGGTGGTTTGCAGACTCATTGCTTCTCCTCACACTTGTCTAGCGAATACATATCGGCCTCACGAAGCCCGGAGAGAAAAAAGCACCCCGGGTCTTCACGAGACCCTGATTGTTCAGATCTTGCTTCTTGGAATGGATGACCCGGCTTGCCGGCCCATCAGGCAGTGCGTGACATGATGCGCAACAACTGCATTCATGGCCGCAACTGACGCGGAATCAACTGGATGGTCGAGTTCGGAGGAGCGGTTGAGCCTGTTGCTGGTGTGCGGGCACTTCTTGCTGCACCCGCTGATGGCACTGCGCATTGCGCAGCGCCAGATCATCGGATTGCCGAATCACTACAACCATGGCTTCCACCCCTTCGAATTGGGCCTTGCTCCAACTCGACACATACTGCATTGTACGACGTCGGGCATGGCCTCGATGAAGTTATAGAGCACTATCCGTAGTGGCACAAGCGCTCCGAGCAACTAAGTGTAGTGTTTGAACGACCCACTGACAGCGATCAAGAATTGGTGCGGCTTGCGACGTCAAACTGGCGGGAGAGCCGCATCAACGCTCATTCTTCGCTCTGTGGCGAACGGCACGCAGACGCTGAATTCAGCTCTGGATCGGTTGCGTCGGCCGGGCGTCTGAGGGTAAGCCCGAGCGACGCAGGAAACGTGGCCAATCGAAGTGGGGGCCCGGATCGGTCTTGCGCCCTGGCGCAATCTCCGAATGCCCTCGGACATGCGCCAAAGGCAGCCGCCGCGCAAGCCAGCGTGACAGGCGTGCGCCAGCCGCGTATTGGGCGGACGTGAAGGCGCGGTCGTCCGCCCCTTCGAACTCGATGCCGACCGAAAAGTCATTGCAGCGCTCTCGCACGCTTTTCGCCGTGATCAGCCGGGACACGCCCGCATGCCAGGCGCGCCTGTGTATGTCCACAAACTGAACGATGCGGCCGCACCGTCGAACAAAAAAATGCGCGGAGACGCGCAGTTCGGCGATCTGGGCGAAGAACGGGTGCACCGAAGGGTCGAGCTGATTTGTAAACAACGCTTGCACCGCGCCGCCGCCGAACCGTCCGGGCGGCAGTGAGATGTTGTGGATCACGAGAAGATCCACCGGATATGCGCCGCTGCGTTCATCCGCATTGGGTGAGAGGCAGCGCCGCGCGCCACGGTACCAGCCGTGCGCCGGGTCACGCCTGAGCGCTCGCCGACGCTTCACGCGGCGAACCACGCTCACTTGATGCCCAGACGCTGAAGACGGTAGCGGAACTGGCGGAACGACAAACCCAGCAACTCGGCCGCCTGCGTGCGGTTGTATCGGGTCTTGAGCAGCGCCTGCTCGATGAGCTTGCGTTCGATCGAGTCGAGATGAGCCTCGAGATCGAGAGGAAACTCGACCACCCCCTCGCCAGTGCCAGCGGCACTCGCCATCGCCGGCACCACATCGGATTGCGCCGCACCGAGTGACACCGGCTCCTCGTCGGCCGATGCCACCGGCGCGAGGCCACGCGCAGCCAATTGAATCGCGTCACGATCGATCGATGCTCCATCGGACAGTGCCACTGCACGCTCGAGCACGTTTTCCAGTTCGCGCACATTGCCGGGAAACCGCAAGCTGGCCAGCGCCGTCTGCGCACTCTCGGTGAGCTTGACTCCGGACGTGCCATGTCGTTCGGCAATACGCGTGAGCAAGTGTTTGGCGAGCAGCGGGATGTCCTCGGCACGCTCGGACAAGGCCGGCATCTTGAGCTCGATCACGTTGAGCCGGTAATACAGGTCCTGACGGAAGGCACCGCCAGCGACGAGCTTGGCCAGGTCCTTGTGCGTGGCAGAAATCAGGCGTACATCGACCGGCTCCTCCAGCGTGGCGCCAACCTTGCGAACCTTGCGCTCCTGGATGGCGCGCAAGAGCTTGACCTGCATCGCCAGAGGCAGATCGGCCACTTCATCAAGGAGCAGCGTGCCGCCGTGCGCTGCCTGGAAGAAGCCATCACGGTCCTCATTGGCGCCCGTAAACGCCCCTTTCCGATAGCCGAAGAACTCGGCCTCCATGAGATGCTCGGGAATTGCGCCGCAGTTCACGGCGATGAACGGGCCGGACGCCCGCCCGCTCTGCGCATGGATCGAGCGGGCCGCGAGTTCCTTGCCGCTGCCCGAAGGGCCGGAAATGGCCACCGGTGCCATCGTGCGCGCCAGACGCGCAATGAGCTCACGCACCTGCACCACCGCGCGCGACTCACCCTGCAGGTTCGGTATATCTGCGCGCGTGCCTTCGCGCGCACTGCCCCGGTCCTCGCGGCGGGCGGCAGGCTTGAACACATTGCCGATCAATTGCTTGAGCGTGGCGAACTCGATCGGCTTCTCGACGTAGTCGAAGGCTCCTGCCTTCAACGCCGCCACTGCGGTCTCAGCACTGCCATACGCCGTGATCACGGCCACAGGCAGCCCCGCGGCGCTTGCCAGCGCGACCACATCCACACCGGTGCCGTCGGGCAGATTCATGTCG
Organism: beta proteobacterium AAP99; assembly: GCA_001295775.1. GTDB lineage: Bacteria > Pseudomonadota > Gammaproteobacteria > Burkholderiales > Burkholderiaceae_C > Piscinibacterium. The sequence continues at coordinate 81,764 of LJIA01000008.1, read as the reverse complement.
GTGAGCACCAGGGCGAAGCCGGGCTTGCCCAGCCAGGCCCGCGCTTCACTGACGGAGCCGGCGGTCTCGCAGTCCAGCCCCATGCGCAGCAGGCTCAAAGAGAGCAGCTCACGCAGATCGGCTTCGTCGTCCACCACCAGGACCTTGCCTGGCGACTCACGGTCTGTACTGCTGCGTGTCATTCCTTGCTCCGTAGGCGGATCACGAACATCTTCTGCGGCATCTCGGCACGCCCGCGTTCCTCATAGGTGATCTGGGCGCGATTGGCCACACAGTATTCCCGCGCAAGATACAGGCCCAGGCCGGTGCCGCTGCGCTCGGTAGTGTGAAAAGGTTCGAACAAATGCGCGCGAACCTCGGGGGCGATCAGCGGGCCGTCGTCCATTACCTGGATCTCGCCCAGACCAGTGCGCAGCCTGACCAGGCGCACCGTCACACTGGAACGCGCATGACGGCGCGCATTGCGCAGCAGGTTGATGAGCGTCAGCCGCAGATGCAGCGGATCAAACCACACGGTCAGGCGCCCATCCACAGGCACATCGCCGATCGAAGGCACTTCCTGCAGGACATCACGGATGAGCGCGCCCACGTCCACATCGGCCGGCTGGACGCGATCCACGCGCGTGACGGCCAGCACGTCCTCAATGATGTGATTGATGCGCTGGGCATTGGTGCGCACGATCTCGACCAGACGGGCATTGGCACGCGACTCGCTCAGCGCCGGATCCTGCCCAAGCAGCTCTGCGGCCTGCGTGATGGAGGCAAGCGGATTGCGGATTTCGTGCGCGATCGAACCCGACATCCGGCCCATGGCGGCCAGCTTGCTGCGTTGCGCGCGCTCGGCGGCGGCCTCGGCGGGCTCGATGAAGGCCACGAGATCGGACTCGTTGGACAGACCGCGCGCCACCTCGGTCACGCGAACGAGCAGCACGGGCTCGCCAGGCACCTCATCAAACACGACAGCCTGGGCCTCCGCAGCGGTACTGCCCTGCACGCGGGACTGCTCCTCGATGCTGCGTTGCAAGGGCGCCAGACTCTTTCGCGTGTCGAGCCGGTCGCCCGGCTCCACCACGATGCCCATCGAGGTCAGCAGTTGACGGGCGCTCGGGCTGATGGCGCGCACCACGCGGCTGGGGTCCAGCACGATCACGCCCGGCGCCAGTTCCTGCATCACCTGCTGTGAAAGCAGGGTCTCCTTGAGTGCCAGCTCCTCAGCCTCGCGCGCCAGGCGTTCGTTGGTCTCTGCGCGCTGCGTCAGGCCGTGCATCAGCATGACCAGTCCGAAGGCCACCAGACCATGAAGGCCAGTCAATACCCAGGCCGGCTCCGCGGCGGTGTAGATCGACCGGTAGGCCGCATCTCCCAGCAGCAACAGCGCGGCCGCCGCGGCACACATGAGGCTGATGGCACGGGGAAGCAGCAGCCCCGCGGCTGCCAGTGGCATGAGCAGCAGTACCGCGAGTCCGCTGCGAATGCCATCCGCCTGAAAAAGGATCTGCCCGATGAACAGCAGATCGAGAAAGAACTGCGCGAGCACCTGCGCGTGGAAACTGCGCCGGATCGTGAGCGCCAGCCAAGCGAAGCCGCCCGAGAACGCGAAGTACGTCAGCAACAGGGCCAGCCACTGGCCTTCCGAAGGCAGGTTGGCGCCACCGAGCTGCGCGCCCAGGAGCACCTGCGCCAGCACGAGCGCCGCGAGCACGAGGCAGCGCGCCAACGCAAATATGGACAAGGATCGCCAGGCATTCACGCCGGGCAGACTGGTCAGGGACAGGACACTCATGCGTGCAAGCGCATCGGCGGCGGGCTCAGGCGTCCTGCGCCTTCTTGGCGTGCGCCTCGGTGCAGTAGAAGCGCCCGCCACGCACCACGCCGGCCGACATGGGCGTCATGGCGCTGCAGTGCTGGCAGGCCAGCATCCGCTCGGCACCGCCGCGCGCGACGGGCTTTGACGGCGCATCGGCATCATCATCCCGGCTGCGGGCGCCCAGCGCGCGCCGGATCGCGTAGGCGATCACGAAGAACAGGATCAGTATCAGAACGATCTTGCCCAAAGGTCTCTCCAGAAGCAGGCCTTCAGCCCAGACGATGCAGGATGGCTTCAGCCACGAAACGGCTACCCACGTACGCGAGCGAAAGCATGAAGAACCCCCACAGCGTCCAGCGCACCGCCGTGCGGCCACGCCAGCCGCCCAGCCAGCGGCCCAGCAGCAGGCCCAGCAATGTGGCCCAGGCCAGTACAGAAAAGACGGTCTTGTGGTCGACTCGTAAGCCACCCATGCCCGCGCCTTCGGCCACGACGACACCGAGCGCCAACGCGATGCTCAGCACAATGAAGCCCACGGAGAGCATGCGAAACAGCAGGTGCTCAAGCGGCACGAGGGCCGGGGCATTGCGCTGCAGCACCGCGCGCAGCGGATTCACCGGGTTGGGGCGCTCCAGATTCTTGCGGTGCAGGCCGCGGTCCACCACCACCATCATGACGGCGTGGATTGCGGCAATCCCAACGATGGCATAGGCCACCATGGCCAGCCACAGGTGCGCCTTGAGCAGGGGATGGCCAACCGGCAGCACCACGCCGTTGAACCACAGCGGCAAGGGAAGCGCCACGGCCGCGGCGCCAAACACCATGGGCCGCATCACGTGGATGCGGACATAGCGCTCCTCCAGCAGGAAGAACAGGACGCCCAGGGCGGTGAACAGGGTCAGGGCCTGCGCGAACCCGAAGCGCATGCCGCTGACGGTGTGAAAGTCCTGACCAAGCAGTGTGACGTGAGCAAGCAGCGCCACCCAGGGCAAACGCAGTTCCAGACCCTGGGGCCGGTAGAACTCCATCCCTTGCATGCGGCTGGCCGCACGCAACGCCAGCGCGGCATAGCAGGCGCAGGCCAGCGCATACACTATCCAGATGATGTGACGGGGCTCCATCTCGCCGAGTGTAGCGGCGCGATTCTGCGCCTCTGCCTGCGTGCCGCGCGCTGCGATTCGCACTGTGTCTTGCAGGTCAAATGACCCGCCCGACGCCACCGCGGCCGCCCTGCCCCACCCCTGTTCCGGTTACCGCCATGCTCGAATCCCTCTCCACCCGCCTGGCCCGCGTCGTCAAGACGATGAAGGGCGAGGCCCGCCTGACCGAATCCAACACCGCCGACATGCTGCGCGAGATCCGCATGGCGCTGCTGGAGGCGGACGTCGCCCTGCCCGTGGTGCGCGAGTTCATCGGCAAGGTGAAGGAACGCGCGCTCGGCCAGGACGTCGTTGGATCGCTCTCGCCCGGTCAGGCCTTGGTGGGCGTGGTGCACCGCGAGTTGGCCAATGTGATCGGCGCCGATCTGGGCAAGGAGGCCAGCCAGATCAATCTGGCCACCCAGCCGCCGGCCATCATCCTCATGGCCGGCCTGCAGGGTGCGGGCAAGACCACCACGGTGGCCAAACTGGCCAAGCATCTAATAGATACACGCAAGAAAAAGGTGCTCACGGTCTCCGGCGACGTCTATCGCCCCGCCGCCATCGAGCAGCTCAAGACCGTGACCGGCCAGGCCGGTGCCGAGTGGTTCCCGTCCACGCCGGACCAGAAGCCGGTGGACATCGCGCGTGCGGCGCTGGATTACGCCCGCAACCACTACTTCGATGTGCTGATCGTCGACACCGCAGGCCGCCTGGCGATCGATGAGGCCATGATGAAGGAGATCGCCGAGCTGCACGCTGCCATCAATCCGATCGAGACCCTGTTCGTGGTCGACGCCATGCAGGGTCAAGACGCGGTCAACGTGGCCAAGGCCTTCTCGGACGCGCTGCCGCTGACCGGCGTGGTACTTACCAAGACCGACGGTGACAGCCGCGGCGGTGCGGCCCTTTCGGTGCGGCACATCACCGGCAAGCCGATCAAGTTCATCGGCGTGTCCGAGAAGATCAGCGGGCTGGAAGCCTTTGATGCCGACGGATTTGCCAACCGCATCCTGGGCATGGGCGACATCGTCGCTCTGGTGCAGGAAGCCACCAAGGCCATCGACGTGGCCGAGGCGCAGAAGCTGGCCGAAAAGCTCAAGAAGGGCAACCGCTTTGATCTGGAAGACTTCAAGGCCCAGATCGGCCAGATGAAGAACATGGGCGGCATGCAGGGCATTCTGGACAAGCTGCCGGCGCAGTTCCAGCAGGCCGCCAGCCAGGTCAATCAGGACGAGGCTGCGAAGAAGGTGCGCCGCATGGAAGGCATCATCAACAGCATGACACCCGGCGAGCGCGCCAAGCCCGAGCTCATCAAGGCCACCCGCAAGCGCCGCATTGCCGCCGGTGCGGGCGTGACCGTGCAGGAGGTCAACCGCCTGCTCAATGAGTTCGACCAGATCGCCGGCATGATGAAGAAGATGCAGGGCGGCGGCCTGGGCAAGATGATGCGCGCCATGGGTGGCATGAAACGGGGCTTCCCCGGCTTCGGGCCGAAGTAAGGCGCTGCGCCCGGCCAGCTCGTGAGCATCCAGACTGCCCGCATCGAGGCTGCGGAGTCCGGCACGCCCGTCGCATCACGCTTTGGTGACGTCTACCACCCCACCGCCGGCGCGCGCGCCCAGGCCGAGCATGTCTTTCTGCGCGGCTGCGGCCTGCCGGAACGCTGGCGCGGCCGCAGCCAGTTCACGGTGCTGGAAACCGGCTTTGGCCTGGGCAACAACTTCCTGACCCTGCTGGCCGCCTGGCGCGGCGATGCCCAGCGCTGCGACCGGCTGCATGTGGTCTCGATCGACGCGCACCCTCCCACCCGCGAAGACTTGGCGCACTGGCTGGGCGCAGGCGGCACCGACGACGCAGACCGCCACGCCCTGATCGCCCAGTGGCCCCCGGCCATCGCCGGCCTGCACCGCCTGCAGTTTGCAGACGGCCGCGTCACGCTCACGCTCGCCTTGGGTGACGTGCAAGTACTGCTGCCCAAGCTCGCTCTGCGGGCGGATGCGATCTTCATGGACGGCTTTGCGCCGGCCAAGAACCCGGCCATGTGGGACGCTGCGGTGTGCAAGGCGCTGGCAGAGCGCGCCGCGCCCGGCGCCCTGCTCGCCACCTGGTGCGCCACCGGCCAGCTGCGCCGCGATCTGGCGGACTGCGGCTTTGTGGTCGAGAAGCAGCCGGGCTTTGGCCACAAGCGCGAGATGACCGTGGCGCGCTGGCCGGGCCAGCGGGCAGGCGCTCAAACCCAGCCGTCCGTTCGAACCCACCGCGCAAACGCGCAGACCACCGATGTGATCGTCATCGGCGCCGGGCTGGCCGGCGCGGCCGTGGCCGCCGCCCTCGCCCGACGCGGCCTGCACGTAGCGGTGCTGGAGCGCGATGCGGAACCTGCCGCGCGCACCTCCAGCCACCTAGCCGCCGCATTTCGCCCGGCCATGGCGCGGGGCAGCACGCCGCTGGCACGTCTCACGCTCGCGGGCTGCCTGCTGGCCACTCAGCAATGGCCCGCCCAGGCTTGGGCACCGTGCGGCGCGCTGCAGATGGAGCCCGATGAGGCCGAGGGCCGCGCCCTGCTGGCCGCACAAGGCTGGCCGGCCGACTTTGCACGCTGGGTGGAGCAGGACGACGCTGCAAGCCTGCTCGGCCTGCGCCCGGCGGCTGGCGGCATCTGGTTCGAAACCATGGGCTATGCACGGCCTCGCGAGCTGGTGGCGCACTGGCTGGCGCAACCCGGCGTGGCCCTGCATGTGCACTGCGCCGTCGAACGCGTCGAGCGCACTCCCATGGGCTGGCGCGCAATCGGCGCAGACGGCCGGGCGCAGGAAGCCGATCAGCTCGTGCTTGCGCAAGGCCCGGCCGATCTGCAGGCCGCGCACGGTCTGCACACCCTCTCGCTGTCACCGGTGCGCGGCCAGTGCAGCCTGATCGATGGCCTCGCGCCACAGCTCAAGGCCGTGCTCGCCGGTGCCGGCTACCTGCTGCCGGCACAAGGCGGCATCACCGTCTTGGGCGCCAGTTACGAGCATGGCGAGGCGGCTGAGGACGAACGCGAGTCGAGCCATCAGCAGGCGCAGGCCAAGGCGGCCGCGCTCTGGCCAGGCTTCGAGGCTGCGGCCCAAGGCAAACCGCGCCGCGCCTGGACGGGGATTCGCGTGGTCACGCCGGACCGCCTGCCCGTGATCGGCGCGCTGCCCGACCCACAAGCCGCACCCCTCGCCCGCCCCGGCGCCCCGCAGCTGGCCGACATGCCGCGGCTGCCCGGCGCATGGATCGCCAACGCGTATGGCTCGCGCGGCCTCACCTACGCCCTGCTGGGCGCAGAGCTCATTACCGCGCAGATGCTGGGCGAACCCTTGCCCATCGAGCGCGACCTGGCCGATGCCGTGGACCCGGCGCGCTTTGCGTGGCGCAATCTCAAGCGTGGCAAGACAAGGCCTTTCTCTGCTTGAATGCAGCCCATGACCCGGTCTGACCCTCCGAACCGAAACGAGCCTGCTGCGCCGGATGAGCCGCGCTTTGCAGATGGCTCGACGCTCCCGTCATTGGACAACTTGGAAGCGCTGATTGCGCAAGCCCATCAGCGCGCGCACGAGCTGGCGCAATCGGATCCTGCCGCCGCATCGATGTGGGCCTTGCGCGCGAACAGCCTCATGGCCATGCGAAAGCGGCTGCGACTGCTCAACGCTAGATCCGGGGCTCTGTTGCGCCGCGTGGCGGATGAACGAGCCGTGACCGAACGGCGCGAACGAGTGATCGCTATCGGTCGACTCGTCATCGTCGCTGCGCTTGTCATCGCCGCCCTGCTGATGGAGTACCTCGGCTGAGTCGGCCAGCTGTCAGCAAGATTCGCAATAACGAGGGATCGCCAACCGACCCGCGATGCCGTTCAATCTCGTCAAAGCATCCCCCGCGAGTTCTCGACCATGGCCGCCCCCGTCCAAGCTCCCGACCTTCACCTCGACACCGAGCTGCGCGTGCGCGATCGCGGTATCCGCATTCAGCTGGATGTGCCGCAGCGGCCGGAGTCTGCCGAGTTCTTGCTGCCCACGGCGCGCAGGCTGGCCAACCGAGTGATCCAGATTGCGGTGGAAGACGTGGCCGCCGCGAGCGAGCCGATCAGCTGCAAGGCGGGTTGCGGGGCCTGCTGCAAGCAGCTGGTGCCGATCCTGCCCAGCGAGGCGCGGCGGATTGCGAAGATCGTCGATGAGATGCCGCAGCCGCGCCAGGCGCAGATTCGCGAGCGGTTTGCGCAGGCCGGCCAGGCCATGCAGGCCGCAAGCATTGACGCGCCGCTGCGCAGCGCCGCCAACACGCTCACGCCGGATCAGGCCAATGCCTTGGGCATGAAGTACTTCGAGATGGGCGTGAGCTGCCCCTTTCTGGAGGAAGGGTCCTGCTCGATCTACGAGGAGCGCCCGCTGATCTGCCGCGAGTACCTCGTGTCCTCGCCGGCCAGCGAGTGCGAGTGGCCCACAGCCGAGAAGATCAGGAAGGTGGCGATCCCGGCCAAGGTGGCGCAGGCGGCGATGCAACTGGAGCAGGACGCGCAGGGCCGCCGCTGGGTGGCGCTGACGCATGCGCTGGACTACGCCAAGACGCACCCGCAGGCCACGGATCACGCGCCGGCGCCGGAGCTGGTGACGCGCTTTTTCAATGCGCTGGCGGACACCCAGCTACCCGGCGGGCCGGGGATGGGCCAATAAATAGATTATATTCGGCCAAAAATATCAAAACAGCGCCAATGCGAATTTCCGCTTTTCCTGAGCGGATATAGGGCCGATTGCTTCTGAGTTTCGCACAAGAATAAGTCAAATTCAGCCACAAAATCATGTTTCATGGCTTGTAGGGACCGTCCGGGGCCCGCTCGCCGAGATTCCTGGCGGCTGCATCACGGACCATGGCACACGGGCGATCTGGCGGATCTGCGCAGACCGCCGCAGCCTTAAGCAGCCTTAAGCAGCCCTCAGGCCTTGGCGCTCAATTGACGTCAGCCATCGCCGCAAGACACCCGCATCAGCCGCCCGCGGCGACCTGCCCCGGCCGCTCGACGCGTCGCACCTCGAAGCCGGCCTTGCGCAGCAGCGCGATCAGGCCGCGCTCGCCGGGCAGGTGCAAGGCCCCCACCGCCACCATGACGCTGGCTTCCTTGCCGGCCAGCTCGATGATGCGCTCCACCATCTGCGGGTGGCGCGAGAGCAGCAGCTCCTCGTTGAGCCAGCGGTCCGATGCCTTGGCGGTGGCGGGGTCGGTATTGACCATGGCCGCCAGAGCCCGCAGGTCGCCCTGCTCCCAGGCGCTGACGAGCTGCAGCAGATCGGTCGGGATGCTGCTGCCTTGCGCGTACATCAGCGCCTGCTCCACGTATTCACGCAGCACATTGCCGGGCATGGCGTCGAGCATGGCGAACTGCTGCTCGACGGACTCCAGCTCCACGATCGGCAGACGGCGCTGCTTGGCGGCGCTCATCAGAAACACCTCGCTGCCCGCCGTGGCGACGTAGCCTCCACGGGCGAAGGCGGAAATCGAGAGCTGGTTGGCCAGGAACCAGGGCTTCATCACTCGCGCCTGCGCAGCCGACAAGCCCGCTTGCCGTGCGCCGGCGCGCAGCCGCTCGACCAGGTCCGCCGGCAGGCCCGCGGCGGCGCTCTGCGCGTCACTCGCCACGGCGTAGCGCTGCAGTGCAAGCTGGATCGGTGCCGGCTGGGAGATGTCCACCTCCACGGCCAGGGCAGAGGCGCGCGCCAGCGCCGCCTGCAGGGCGGCGTCCTGCTTCCAGTCGGGGCGGCCCACATGCAGGGTGCCGTAGAGGCTGTGGGTCTTGCCATCCTTGCTGAAGGTGTAGAGCGGGCCGCGCGCGATCTGGGCCGGGGCCAGGGGCTGCGCCTGTGCAGCGCTGCCACCCCCGCTGGCGGCAGCCGCCCCCGGGGCGGCAGGCGCGCCGCCCGTGCTGGCGCAGCCGGCCAACGCCAGCACCAGCGTGGCCGCGGCGCCCAGTCGGGCCAGCAGGCGGCCACGCAGTCGCTGCAGCACGCTCTTTGCAGCAGTGAACAGGCGCTCGGCTGATGGGATGCAGATCATGGGGCGTCCTTGAACTTCCAGCGCTCCCAGGCGGCGAGCACGGCGTTGGGGTAGGGGTCGCGCCCGCGGCTGCCGTTGTAGCGGCCCAGGGCGAGGAAGAGGTTGCCGTTCTCGCGGTCGATGTAGTGCCGCAGAATCGTGCAGCCGTAGCGCAGGTTGGTGTGCATGTGGAACAGCTTGCGCACGTCGCCATCGCCAATGGTGCGGGTCCAGAAGGGCATGACCTGCATCAGCCCGCGCGCATCAGCGTCGCTGATGGCGTACTTGCGGAAGTTGCTCTCCACCTGGATCAGGCCGAGCACCATGCCGGGGTCCACACCGGCGCGCTTGGCTTCGTAATAGATGGTCTCCAGCAGCTCAATGCGCGTGCGCGCATCCATCTCGCGGCGCCGCTTGGCCAGGCGCTCGTCCATGGCCGACAGCCAACGCTGGTAGCGCGCCCGCTCCTCGGGCTTCTCATAGCGCCAAACCGGCGGCGCCTTGTCCGCAATCGCTGCGGCCAGCGCCGTGCGCACGTTGTCGGCGAGCGTTTCTTCCTTCTGGGCACCGGCGTGAGCCACCGGGCTCAGCAGCGCGATGCACAGCGCAACCGTGCCCGCATACCGCAATGAACAATGGCTTTTGGCGCGGTTCTTCAGACCAAAATGGCTGAAGAACCGCATGGAACAAGCGGAAAGGCTTCTTCGAACTACGGCCAAAACCATCAACGGCGGCATCTGCAGCGAATCGCTCACCCGGCGAGCGCCGCCTTCACATGCGCAGCGACGTCGCCCACGGCGACAGGCGTGGCTGCAGCATCACGGCGGGCCTGGTATTCGACCTTGCCCTCCTTCAACCCACGCTCGCCGATCGTCACGCGGTGCGGCACGCCGATCAGCTCCCAGTCGGCAAACATCACACCGGGGCGCTCGCCGCGGTCATCGAGCAGCACGTCAATGCCAGCGGCGGCCAGCTCGGCATAGAGCTTGTCGGCCTCGGCCTTCACCGCCTCGATGCGGTCGTAGCCCACCGGGCAGATCACCACGGCAAAGGGCGCGATCGAGGCCGGCCAGATCATCCCCTTCTCATCATGGTTCTGCTCAATGGCGGCACCCAGGATGCGCGTGACACCGATGCCGTAGCAGCCCATTTCCATGAGCGCGGGCTTGCCGGTCTCGTCGAGGAAGGTGGCGTTCATGGCCTTGCTGTACTTGGTACCAAGGTAGAACACGTGGCCCACTTCGATGCCGCGCTGGATGGCGAGCACACCCTTGCCGTCCGGCGAGGGGTCACCCTCGCGGATGTTGCGGATATCGGCCACCAGATCCGGCTCCGGCAGATCGCGGCCCCAGTTCACGCCGGTGAAGTGGAAGTCCACCTCGTTGGCGCCACAGACGAAATCACTCATGTTCGCCACGGTGCGGTCCGCGATCACACGCACGGGCTTCTTCATGCCGATGGGGCCGAGGTAGCCGGGCTTGCAGCCGAAGTGTTCGACGATCTCAGCCTCGGTGGCAAAGCGCCAGCCGTCCTTCATGCCTTCGATCTTGCCGGCCTTCACTTCGTTCAGGTCATGATCGCCGCGCACCAGCAGCAGGTGGATGACCGCGCCCTTGTCGGTGTCCGTCGCGAGCACCAGGGACTTCACCGTGCGCTCAAGCGGAATGTTCAGCAACGCAGCCACGTCTTCGCAAGTGCTCTTGCCGGGCGTGGGTGTCTTGACCATGCCCTGCGCAGCGGCAGCACGCTCGGCGATGAGCGACACCGCCTCGGCCAGCTCGATGTTGGCGGCGTAGTTGCTCGTGGGGCAGTAGGCGATCGCGTCCTCGCCCGTGTCGGCGATCACCTGGAACTCATGGCTCTTGTCGCCGCCGATTGCACCGGTGTCGGCCGCCACGGCGCGATAGGTCAGGCCCAGGCGGTCGAAGATCTTGCAGTACGCGGCGTACATCGCCTCGTAGCTCTTGCCGGCGTCTTCCACGGTGCGGTCGAAGGAGTAGGCGTCCTTCATCGTGAACTCGCGTCCGCGCATCACGCCAAAGCGCGGCCGGCGCTCGTCGCGGAACTTGGTCTGGATGTGATAGAAGTTCTTGGGCAGCTGGCGGTAGCTCTTGATCTCCTGGCGCGCGATGTCAGTCACCACTTCTTCGCTGGTGGGCTGGATGATGAAGTCGCGCCCATGGCGGTCCTTCACCCGCAGCAGCTCCGGGCCCATCTTGTCGAAGCGGCCCGTCTCCTGCCAGACCTCGGCGGGCTGCACCACGGGCATGAGCAGCTCGATGGCGCCGGCGCGGTTCATCTCCTCACGGATGATGGTCTCCACCTTGCGGATGATGCGCAGGCCCATCGGCATGTAGTTGTAGATGCCCCCCGCGAGCTTCTTGATCAGGCCACCGCGCAGCATGAGCTTCTGGCTGACGATGTCCGCGTCTGCAGGGGCCTCTTTGAGGGTGGAGATATGGAATCGACTGGCGCGCATGAAGTTGGGAACCGATGCAGAAAGATGCGGGGGATTTCGCGCGCCAAAGACAGGGTTTCACCTTGTCTTGCACACGAGGCTTGTGATTAGAATCGGCTCAGATTGTAAAGATTTGGGGTAGTCATCATGCTCGACAAGGAGGGCTTTCGCCCGAATGTCGGCATCATCCTGCTCAACCACAAGAACGAGGTCTTCTGGGGCAAACGGATTCGGGAACATTCATGGCAATTCCCTCAAGGGGGCATCAAGTACGGGGAGTCTCCCGTGCAGGCGATGTTCCGCGAGCTCGAAGAGGAAATTGGCCTGAAGCCGGAGCACGTGAAGATTCTCGGCCGCACGCGCGGCTGGTTGCGCTATGAGGTGCCGGATCACTGGATCCGCAGAGAGTGGCGCGGGCATTACCGCGGCCAGAAGCAGATCTGGTTTCTGCTGCGTCTGCTCGGACGCGACAGCCAGATCGACCTGCGGGCCTCCACCCACCCGGAGTTCGATGCCTGGCGCTGGAGCAATTACTGGGTCGAACTGGACGCAGTGATCGAGTTCAAGCGCGAGGTCTATCAGCTCGCACTCACGGAGCTTGCGCAGTACATCCAGCGCCGTCAGGAAGGCAACCGCTACCTGCGCGGCCATGTGCACCTGACGCAGCAGGCCGAGGAAAGCCATCCGCCCGCGGCGGACCTGAACTCGGACACGGTGATCGGTCCCATCACCGGCATCCACTTCGAGGGCGAACCGGAAGAGCCGCCTGCAGAAGCGGAGCCGAAGACGGCGGCGAGCAGTTAGCAGAGCACTGCGCTGCAGTTCAAAAGCAAAACGGCTGGGAGCACCCCAGCCGTTTTTCTTTGGTCCGCGAGAAGGTGGCGGCTTCAGCCCACCAGCACCATGTTGCTGCGGTGGATGATCTCAGGGTCCTCCACAAAGCCCAGGATCGCTTCGATCTGACTGGACGGCTTGCGAGCAATCAGTCGCGCCTCGGCAGCCGAGTAATTGGACAGACCGCGCGCCACTTCCACACCAGCGTCATCCACACAGGCCACCAGCGCGCCGCGGCCGAATTCACCGTCCACACGCGCCACGCCGATGGGCAGCAGGCTCTTGCCGTCTTCACGCAGGGCGCGCACGGCCCCGGCATCCAGGACCAGCTTGCCTGCCACCTGCAGGTGATCGGCCATCCACTGCTTGAACGCGCTGCGCTTGGCGGTCTGCGCCACAAGCAGGGTGCCGATGGATTCGCCAGCCGCCAGTCGTGTGAGCACATCGGCCTCGCGGCCAGAGGCGATCACGGTGGAGGTGCCGCTCATGGCGGCGCGTTTGGCCGCCAGGATCTTGGTGATCATGCCGCCCTTGCCGATGCTGGACCCGGCGCCGCCCGCCATGGCTTCGAGTGTCGGGTCGCCTGCAGCGGCTTCGCTGATGAAGCGGGCGCCGGCGTCCTTGCGCGGATCGGCGGAGTACAGGCCGCGCTGGTCCGTGAGTATGACCAGCAGATCGGCATCGATCAGGTTGGCTACCACGGCACCCAGGGTGTCGTTGTCGCCGAACTTGATTTCGTCGGTGACGACCGTGTCGTTCTCGTTGATGACAGGGACTACGCGCAGGGCCAAGAGGGTCTGCAGGGCGCTGCGGGCGTTCAGGTAGCGCTCGCGGTCCGCGTGGTCGGCATGTGTGAGCAACACCTGCGCGGTCTGGATGCCGTGCTGCTTGAAGCTGGACTCATAAATCTGCGCCAGGCCCATCTGGCCCACCGCAGCCGCGGCCTGGAGTTCATGGATGGCCGTGGGCCGCTTGGGCCAGCCCAGGCGCTTGACGCCTTCGGCAATCGCGCCGGAGGACACCATCACCACCTCGCGGCCCTCGGCCCAGAGCCCGGCGATCTGCTTCGCCCATTCGGCAATGCGTGCCGCGTCCAGCCCCCGGCCGTCGTTGGTGACGAGGCTGGAGCCGACCTTGACGACGATGCGACGCGCCTGCGTCAGTGCTCCGGTGCCTGCAAGCATCGCCGCCGAATCCTGGGCCGTGCCAGCGCTCATGCGTCGCCCTCGCCAGCCTGGCCGGGCGCTGCCGCCACACCGCTCTCGGGGGCCGTGCGGTCGAAGCGCTCGTCAAAGGCACGCGGCTTGGCTTCGTCGCGGATCTGCACCAATGCCTTGTACAGATCGAGCACCAGCGGCTCGCAGCCCTCGCGCGTGAGCGCGGAGATGCTGTAGATCGGGCCCTTCCACTTGTAGCGCTTGACGAAGTCCTTCACACGCGCGGCGCGCTCGTCCTCGGGGATCATGTCGAGCTTGTTGAGCACCAGCCAGCGCGGCTTGGCGGCCAGCTCGGGGTCGTACTTCTCCAGTTCCTTGACGATGGCACGCGCTTCCTTGACCGGGTCCACCGCCTCGTCGAACGGCGCCAAGTCCACCAGATGCAGCAGCACACGCGTGCGCGCCAGGTGCTTGAGGAACTGATGACCAAGACCTGCGCCCTCGGCCGCGCCCTCGATCAGGCCCGGAATATCGGCGATCACGAAGCTCTTCTCGTCGCTCACGCGCACGACGCCCAGGTTGGGGTGCAGGGTGGTGAAGGGGTAGTCGGCAATCTTCGGCCGCGCATTACTCACCGCGGAGATGAAGGTGCTCTTGCCGGCATTGGGCATGCCGAGCAGCCCCACATCGGCCAGCACCTTGAGCTCGAGCCGCAGCACGCGGTGCTCGCCATCACGGCCTGGTGTGAACTGGCGCGGCGCGCGGTTCACGCTGCTCTTGAAGTGGATGTTGCCAAGGCCGCCGTCGCCGCCCTTGGCCAGCAGCACGCGCTGGCCATGGTGCGTGAGGTCGAACAGGGGCGTGTCGGTCTCGGCGTCGATGATCAGCGTGCCCACGGGCATGCGCAGCTCGATGTCCTCGGCCGCCGCGCCGTACTGATCCTTGCCGCGACCGTGCTCGCCGTTGCGGGCAAGGTGCTTCTTGGCGAAGCGGTAGTCCACGAGGGTGTTGATGTTTTCGTCGGCCACGCCCCAGATGCTGCCGCCCTTGCCGCCATCGCCGCCATCCGGCCCGCCCTTGGGCACGAACTTCTCGCGGCGCATCGACGCCGAGCCGTTGCCGCCGCGGCCGGCGGTCACTTCGATGGTGGCTTCGTCGATGAATTTCATGGTGCGTGCTCTGGAGGATGGGATTCAGCCGAGGCGCCGATCAGCCGTGCCGGACGGACACGATCAGGACGCGCCTTCCGCTTGTCTGGTGCGGCTCTCCAGCCATTTTGGCCCGAAGAGGCGCATGAATGCTTGGTCTAGCTGGGTACTGCCGGGTGCCACGGTGTCCCGCAACACCACGCGACGACATCACCGCTTTCGCATCGCAAGTCGCACCAGCCTACGCGGCGCGCACTGCAAGGCGCAAAGACAAAGGGCCTCGCACCGCGAGGCCCTTGTTGCTGCAGCCTGCGCTGCGGCCGATGACGCTGTACTGCTTGACGCGTTGATCGGACCTCAGGCCTGGCTGACGTTCACGGTACGGCGCTTGAACGGGCCCTTGACTGCAAAGTTCACCTTGCCGTCGATCAGCGCGTACAGGGTGTGGTCCTTGCCCATGCCGACGTTCACGCCGGGATGGAACTCGGTGCCACGCTGGCGCACGATGATGGAGCCGGCATTGATGTCCTGGCCGCCATACACCTTCACGCCCAGTCGCTTGCTTTCGCTGTCGCGACCGTTCCGCGTCGAGCCGCCGCCTTTTTTCTGTGCCATGGTCGCTTACTCCTTACTTGGCCTTGCCGCCGACGAGCTCGTCCTGCAGCGTCTTGAGTTCGTCCCACTTGCCGTCACGAGCCAGCGCGGCCTGCTGGGGCCAGCTGTCCGGCTTGTGGCTGGCGAAGCGCGAGCCACCGGCCTTCAGGATCTCGGCGATCGCGTCCACCTTGGCATCTGCCAGGGCGGCGAAGGTGGTGATGCCGGCTGCGCGCAGCAGTTCGGCGATCTTCGGGCCGATGCCTTCAACGATCGTCAGGTCTTCGGCCTTGGACACCGCCGGAGCGTCTGCCTTGGCCGATTGGCCGGCACCGCTGATCTCGCTGATGAACAGCTCCGTGAACCACTGACGATGACCCTGCCGCTTCTGGTAGTGCTTGCGGCGGCGCATCTTGAAGATCTTGACCTTGTCGGCTCGACCATGGGCAAGCACCGTCGCCTTGACTGCCGCACCAGCCACCAGGGGGGTGCCCACCGCAACGGTGTCACCGGCGCCCACGGCCAGAACGGAATCAATCGTGATGACTTGGCCAGGTTCCGCTGCGATCTGTTCTACCTTGAGTTTTTCGCCGGCGGACACGCGATACTGCTTGCCCCCGGTTTTTATGACTGCGTACATGTTGACCTCTTGAATTGAATCTCCACTGCTTTTCGCGCGCGGAGCCCGAAAGTATCCCACGAATCAAGGACTTAAGGCAAGTTTGAGCGCTGCGGCAACTGGGCGGCTGGCTCTAGGCAAGCCTCGATTTCTATAATTTGCTGATTCGTGCGTGCTGCGCAGCCGTTTCTGCGCTTGCTCGCGCCCCGTGACTCCCTGTGACCCACCTGCCAGCGGCATTGCCTTGATCCCCTTCCTGGAACCCCTAGCGCCCGACATGGCGCGGCTCGATGCGCTGATCCGCCAGCGGCTGGACTCGAATGTCGCGCTGATCCGCTCCATCGCGGAATACATCATCGGGGCCGGAGGCAAGCGGCTGCGCCCGGCCCTGCTGCTGCTGCTGGCGCGCGCCTTGCGCGTCGAAGGCGCGGCCAAGTACGAACTCGCGGCAGTGATCGAGTTCATCCACACCGCCACGCTGCTGCATGACGACGTGGTTGACGAATCGTCAATGCGCCGCGGTCGCAAAACCGCCAACGCAGTGTTTGGCAATGCCGCCAGCGTGCTGGTTGGTGACTTCTTGTACTCCCGCGCATTCCAAATGATGGTCAGCGTGGACTCCATGAAGGTCATGGCGGTAATGGCGGACGCCACGAACACCATCGCCGAAGGCGAGGTGCTTCAGTTGCTGAACATGCACGATCCGGATGTCACCCTCGATCGCTACATGCAGGTGATCGAGTTCAAGACTGCCAAGCTCTTCGAGGCTGCCACACGCGTGCCTGCCATCCTTGCCGGGCTCCCGCAGGGCCAGGAAGACGCATTGGCCGGTTTCGGTCGCAAGATCGGCAGCGCCTTCCAGCTGATTGATGATTCGCTCGACTACGAAGGCGACCCCGCCCTGACCGGCAAGAACCTGGGTGACGATCTGCGCGAGGGCAAGCTCACCTACCCGCTGATCCACGTGCTGCACCACGGCAATTCGGAACAGCGCGGCATCGTGCGTGCCGCCATCGAAGCGGGCGACGTGGACGCCTTCGAAGCCGTTCTGGCGGCGGTGCACGCCACCGGTGCCATCGAGGCGACCCGCCGGCAGGCCACCGAGCAGGCTGGCAGCGCGCGAGATCTGCTCGATTGCCTGCCGGAATCGGGGGACAAGGCGCTTTTGCTACAATTGTGCGCTTCGGTGGTTGAACGTCGGTCCTGACGTTGCAGTCGGCACCGATGCCAATTCGGGGTGTAGCTTAGCCTGGTAGAGCGCTACGTTCGGGACGTAGAGGCCGGAGGTTCGAATCCTCTCACCCCGACCAGATTTCCTTCCCTTGAAGTGAACGCGAGATTGCGCAGGCTGACAGCTTGAAGCATTTCGTCACGTTGCCGGTGTCGCATTCGTGCGCGGGCGGTTCGTGCTTTTCTTTGCAACACGGGTCCTTGGCGCGTACAGTTAAAGTGTTTTCTCAACATTCGCGTGGCGACTGCCTGACGCGAGTTCACGATTCACTGAAATGCGCAGGATGACCGCGCGGAGTGCTCATGGCCGTTAACGCTGCTGCTGGCAGCACCCAGCTGACCGGGCTGGCGCGCGCGCTCGTTCAGTTCAACGCGCTGAACGTGCCGGACGCCGATCGCGTCAGCAAGCGTGCTGCAGAGAACAAGACCGAGTTCATCGACGAGCTACTGGCCGCCAAGCTGCCGAACATGAACTCGGCGACGCTGGCTCGCGTCATCAGCGAATCCTTCGGGCATCCAATGGTTGATGTGTCCACCTTGGACATCGATCAGCTGCCAATTGATCTGATCGACAAGAAGCTCGCCCAGAGCAACTACGTTCTGGCGCTCAAGAAGCGCGGCAATCGCCTGTATGTCGCCGTCTCAGACCCGACCAATCAGCAGGCACTCTCGCAAATCCAGTTCCAGACGCAGCTGCAACTGGACATCGTGGTGGCCGAGCACGACCGGCTGCGCGAGATCGTCGATCGCAACGCGAAGTCCGCGACCACGGCGATCAGCGAGCTAACAGGTGACTCCGACGTCAACCTTGAAGTCGTCGACACCGACGCACAATCGGTGGACGACGGCGCTGACGCTGACGAAGCGCCCATCGTCAAGTTTCTGCAGAAGATCATGATTGACGCCATCGATGCCGGCGCATCGGACATGCACTTCGAGCCCTACGAGAAGTACTACCGGATCCGCTTCCGCGTCGACGGCATGCTCAAGGAGGTGGCACAACCGCCGCTGCAACTGCGCGAGCGTATCGCCGCCCGCCTGAAGGTGATCTCCAAGCTCGACATTTCCGAGAAACGCGTCCCGCAGGATGGACGCGTGAAGATTGCGGTCAGCCCCACCAAAGTGATCGACCTGCGGGTGTCGACGCTGCCGACGATGTACGGCGAGAAGATCGTGATGCGTATTCTCGATCCGTCGTCGGCCCGACTCGGGATTGATGCACTTGGCTACGACCCGATCGAGAAGGAACGCCTCATGGAGGCGATCAAGCGACCCTACGGAATGGTGCTCGTTACGGGCCCGACCGGTTCAGGCAAGACTGTGTCGCTCTACACCTGCCTGAATCTGCTCAATGAACCCGGTGTGAATATCGCCACCGCGGAAGACCCGGCGGAAATTTCGCTGCCCGGGATCAACCAGGTCAACGTGAACGAAAAAGCCGGTCTGACTTTTGCCGCGGCCCTGAAGTCCTTTCTGCGCCAGGATCCTGACATCATCATGGTCGGCGAAATCCGCGACCTAGAGACTGCCGACATTGCCATCAAGGCCGCCCAGACCGGCCACATGGTGTTCTCTACCCTGCATACCAACGACGCGCCAACGACGCTGACCCGTCTGATGAACATGGGTGTCGCGCCGTTCAACATCGCCTCATCCGTGATTCTCATCACGGCCCAGCGCCTCGCTCGGCGCCTGTGCGCACAATGCAAGCAGCCCTATGAACTGCCCTACGACGCACTGGTGGAAGCTGGATACGCGGACGACGATCTTGACGGGAGCTGGAAGCCCTACAAGCCGGTTGGCTGCGATCGCTGCAATGGCTCCGGCTACAAGGGCCGGGTCGGCATCTATCAGGTGATGCCGATCTCGGAGGAGATTCAGAGAATCATCCTGACCAACGGCAATGCCATGCAGATCGCGGAACAGGCCAAGATCGAAGGCGTGCGTTCGCTGCGCGAATCCGGACTGGCCAAGGTCCGGCAAGGCGTGACATCACTTGAGGAAGTGTTCGCAGTCACCAACGAGTGAACGCGACGCTGCGACACCAGAACGACGGTAATCGGACAGAATTATGGCCACAGCAACCCGCAAGGCAGGCACTCCGGACGCGCTCTATCTCTGGGAGGGCAAGGACAAGGTCGGTCGCATTCTCAAGGGCGAGATGCGCGCTGGCGGCGAAGCCGTCGTCCAATCCGCGCTGCGCCGGAAGGGAATTCTCCCGACCAAGGTCAAGAAGCAGCGCGTCTCGGGCGGCCGCAAGGTCACCGACAAGGAAATTTCCATCTTCACGCGCCAGTTGGCGACGATGCTCAAGGCCGGTGTGCCGATGCTTCAGTGCTTCGACATTGTCAGCCGGGGGTCGACCAACCCGGCGTTTGCCCGGATGATGAACGACATTCGCGCGGACGTGGAAACGGGCTCAAGCTTGGCTACCGCATTCCGGAAGTTTCCTCAGTACTTTGATGCGCTGTTCTGCAACCTGATTAGCGCGGGCGAGCAGGCAGGCATTTTGGACACGCTTCTTGAGCGCTTGGCCGTCTATAAGGAAAAGACGCTTGCGCTTAAGGGCAAGATCAAGTCGGCGTTGTTCTATCCGGTATCGGTGATCGTCGTCGCATTCGTGGTGACTGCGGTCATCATGATCTTTGTGATCCCCTCGTTCAAAGACATCTTCACGAGCTTTGGTGCAGAGCTGCCGGGGCCGACGCTGATCGTGATCGCAATGTCTGACTTCTTCGTGAAGTACTGGTACCTGGTCTTCGGCGTCACCTTTGGTGCTCTCTACTTCTTCTTCCAGGCTTGGAAGCGCTCGCCAAAGGTCCAGATGTTCATGGATCGCATGATGCTCAAGGCACCCGTCTTCGGTGACCTGCTGATGAAGGCTGCGGTTGCCCGATGGACACGAACCTTGTCCACGATGTTCGCTGCCGGTGTGCCCTTGGTCGAAGCCTTGGACTCCGTCGGTGGCGCCGCCGGCAATGCGGTCTATACCCAGGCGACGCGCGGCATCCAGAACGAAGTGAGCATCGGAACCGCGCTGGCCGTCGCCATGCAGAACTCGAACGTCTTTCCGAACATGGCCATTCAGATGACCTCCATCGGCGAGGAGTCCGGCGCATTGGACGACATGCTGTCCAAGGTGGCGGATTTCTATGAACGTGAAGTCGACGAAGCAGTTGATGCACTGTCCTCGCTCATGGAGCCCTTGATCATGGTGGTGCTTGGCGTGCTGATCGGTGGCATCGTCATCGCCATGTACCTCCCGATCTTCAAGCTCGGTTCGGTGGTCTGATCGCCGGGCCGGATGCGCGAACTCCTCGATCTCCTAACGCATGAACCCGGGCTGGCGGCAGTCAGCCTCGGGGTGTTCGGTTTGCTCATCGGCAGCTTCCTGAACGTCGTCATCCACCGGATGCCCAAGATCATGGAAGCGATGCATGTGGCGGACTGCGCGTCCACAGCAGACGAATGGGTTGTGCCGCAGCGCACCTGGCGCTATCTGGTTACGCCGGGTTCCGCATGCCCGAAGTGCGGGCATGTCCTGCGCTGGTACGAGAACATCCCGGTCGTGAGCTGGGTGTTCCTCAAGGCGCGGTGCAGCAACTGCAAGACGCCGATCGCTCTGCGCTACCCGCTGGTGGAAGTCCTGGGCGGGCTATCGGGTGTGTTTGCCGTACTGGCGTTCGGTCCGACGGCCAAGGCATTGGCCGCATTCGCATTCCTGCTGATATTGATCACGCTTGCCTTTATTGACGCCGACACGCAGTTGCTGCCGGATGATCTGACGCTGCCGCTGCTCTGGCTGGGGCTGATCGTGAACATCGGCGGCATGTTCGTGCCGCTGTCGGATGCCGTGATCGGCGCGATTGCCGGTTACATGGTGCTGTGGACGGTCTACTGGCTGTTCAAGTTGCTCACAGGCAAGGAAGGCATGGGCTATGGCGACTTCAAGCTGCTCGCTGCGCTCGGCGCCTGGTTCGGCTGGCAGGCCTTGCCGGCCGTCATTCTGGCGAGCTCCGTCGTGGGCGCTGTACTCGGCGGGCTGATGATGCTCCTTGCGCGTCTGGGGCGCGGCCAGCAGTTCCCCTTCGGCCCGTATCTGGCCGGCGCCGGTGCGGTGGTGCTGTTCTGCGGACCCGCCATCAACGCCTGGTACCTCGGCCTGCTCACTCGCTGAGCACCATGCCATGCTCATCGGTCTGACCGGCGGGATCGGCAGTGGCAAGTCCGCCGCAGCCGAGGTGCTGGGCGCACTCGGCGCAGACCTGATCGACGCAGACGCGATCTCCCACTCCCTCACGGCGGCAGACGGCAAGGCCCTGCCGGCGATTCGCGATGCGCTCGGCGATCAAGCTATTGGCAGCGATGGCGCTCTAGACCGCAGCTGGGTTCGCACGCGTGTGTTTGCCGACGAAGCCGCGCGGCAGCAGCTCAACGCCATCCTGCACCCGATGATCCGCGCAGAGTGCGAGACCCGTATCGCGGCCGGGCAAGGCCTGTACCGCGTACTGGTCGTACCGCTGATGGTGGAGAGCGGCCATTGGCTCAAGGCGCTGGATCGGCTGCTGGTGATCGACTGCCCCGAGGCGACTCAGATCGCGCGGGTCCAGGCCCGCTCCGGCTTCAGCGCAGAGATGGTGCGCTCCATCATGGCGCAGCAGGCGACGCGAGCCCAGCGACGTGCCGCGGCCGACGATCTGATTCTGAACGACGGCAGTCTGGAGCAGTTGAAGGCGCACGCCTCCGCATTGCATGCGCGCTATGCCGGCATGGCCGCAGGCGCAGCGCGTTGAACGTGGGCGTGCCATTTTTGTCAATTGCACTGAAACCGAGCACAATCCCGCTCGAACTTTCCGGGCCGGCGTCTTGATCCTCTACGAATACCCTCTCAACGAACGCGTTCGGGCCTTTCTGCGCCTCGAGGACCTGTTCGATCGCATGGGGTTCTTCGTGGAGCGAGACACGAGCCACGACCACCACGCTGCCCTGCTCGCACTGTTTGAAGTGCTTGAAGTCTGCAGCCGCGGCGAACTCAAGTCCGACATCCTGCAGGAACTGGAGCGCCAGAAACAGGTGCTCTCCGGCTACCGCGACGTACCCGGCGTGAATCTTGAAGTGCTCAACGAAGTGATCCACGAGGTCGAGCGCGCCTTCCAGGCGCTGATGGACTCGCCGGGCAAGACCGGCCAGCATCTGCGCGACAACGAATGGCTCTCGGCCATCCGTTCGCGCGCCATCATCCCGGGTGGCACCTGCGAGTTCGATCTGCCCTCTTATCACGCCTGGCTCAACCGGCCGGTGGCCCAGCGTCGCAACGATCTGCTCGGCTGGCTCACACCGCTCAAGCCCATGGCCGATGCCCTGCACCTCGTGCTCAAGCTGCTGCGTGAAGGCGGGCGTGCTGCGGACATGGTCGCGGCCCAGGGTGTCTATCAGCAGGATGCCAAGGGCAAGACCTGGCAGCTGCTGCGCCTTTGGGTCGACGAGACCCGCAATGCCGTGCCGGAGATCAGCGCGAACAAGTACGTGCTGCACATCCGGTTCACGCAGGCGGGCATCGTGGCGCGGCCGAGTGTGATCGATGCGGATGTGCCCTTTCGCATCGCGCTCTGCAACTTCTAGTCCGCTCGCAAGCCATGCCCGCGCAAGTCAAATGCCCCAGCTGCGGCACCAAGGTGCTGTGGAACGAGACGGCGCAGTGGCGCCCCTTCTGCTCCGAGCGCTGCAAGCTGGTCGATCTCGGCGCCTGGGCGAGCGACAAGTACCGCATTGCCGGCGCGGAACCTCGTGACAGCACGGATCTCGACGAACCTGATGCCGTTGGCCAGGACACTAAGCGGAGCCAGCCGCACTGAGTGTGCGACCACCTCATTGACGGCACAGGGCCTGCGAGCGTGCGCAGTGCCCTACCAAGCCCCGCGCAAGAGCGCCACGCCCTGCCCGCCCGCTGCACGGGCGCGATCCAGATCCGCAAACGCAAGGCCACCCAGCGCATAGACGGGCAGCGGCGCGTGCGCCGCGAGCTGCGAGAACAGCGTCCAGCCCATACCGGCCCCGCCCGGGTGCGACGCGGTCGCATTTACCGCGCCCAGCACAGCGAAGTCCAAGCCGAGCTGGGCCGCATGCTCGATGCCGGCGCAGCTGTGCACACTGGCGCCGACCCACTGATGCGGCGCGGGCCGGACTGACGCCCCAAGCAGATCGCGCTCAGTCAGCTGCATGCCGTCAAACTCGCCAACCCAATCGGCATGCAGATGCCGGCTGGAGACCAGCACCGTGCTGCCTGTTGCACGCCGCCAGGCACTGGCGGCCGCAGCCACGCGGTTCAACTCGGTCTCGCTCAGGTCGGGCTCGCGCAGCACCAGCATGGCGCGCGGCGTGGCCGCCAGACGCGCCAGCCACTCATCCACACCGAGCACGGCTGCTGCAGACAGGCGCAGAACCTCTGGCAGAGACAGCCAAGGCAGCATGCGGATCGCCGCCGGAAGGATGGGGTCGACCACCGGGCGCTGCGGGTCGGCCCAGAGATAGGCCTGACCCTCGCGGCCGTGTGGTGTGCCATCAAAGCCTCGCACCTTGCAGAACTGCAGGCGCACGGTGGCGTGCGGGTAGACGTGCTGCAAGGTGATCCAAGGCTGGCAGTCGCGGATGCGAATGCCCAGTTCTTCTTCCAGCTCGCGGAACAGCGCCTGCTGCACGGTCTCGCCGGCTTCGATCTTGCCGCCCGGAAACTCCCACCAGCCCGCGTAGGGCTTGCCGGCAGGGCGCTGCGCGAACAGCACCTGCCCGCGGTCATCGAGGATCACACCGACGGCGACCTCGGTGAGCTTCACCGGCGCATTCATCGTGTCGGCTTGCTGGAGTTTGAATGTGCGTTCCGCTTGTCTGGCAAGGCTTTCGAGCCATTTTGACCTGAAGAACCGCACCCAGAGCCATTCTTGCTTTTGACGCCCTGGCGTACTGCCTGGCGGCCGGCCCAATCACGCGCGAACTGCAGCGCCACGCGGCCGGAGCGCGCGCCTCGCTCGCGCGCCCACTGCAGCGCGGCCGTCTGCGCGGCCTCATCAAAACCGTGGCCTAGCTGCTCGACCCAGCGTGCGCAGATGGCGAGGTACTCGTCCTGCGCGAAGCCGTAGAAGTTCACCCACAGGCCGAAGCGCTCGGAGAGCGAGATCTTCTCCTCGGTGGTCTCGGCTGGATGCAGCTCGCCGTCTTCATCATGCGTGGCAGCGAGGTTCTCGCGCATGTGCTCGGGCATGAGGTGGCGGCGGTTGCTGGTGGCATAGATCAGCACGTTGTCGCTGGCCGCGGCGATCGAGCCATCGAGGGCGCTCTTGAGCGCTTTGTAGCTGCTCTCGCCTTCCTCAAAGCTCAGGTCGTCGCTGAAGATGATGAAGCGCTCAGGACGACCCTGCACCAGCTCGATGATGTCGCCCAGGTTGTGCAGGTCGCTCTTGTCGACCTCGATCAGGCGCAGGCCCTGGCGCGCGAACGCATGCAGGCAGGCGCGCACCAGCGAGCTCTTGCCCGTGCCGCGTGCGCCGGTGAGCAACACGTTGTTGGCGGGGCGGCCAGCCACGAATTGGCGCGTGTTGGCGACGACCAGATCGCGCGCCTGATCGATGTTGAGCAGATCGGCGAGATCAATCTTCGCCAGATGCTGCACCGGCTCGAGTTGCCCGACCCCGCCGCGCACGCGCCAGCGAAACGCGATCGACGCGCTCCAGTCCGGTGCCTTGGCGCGCGGTGCGAGGGCATCGGCGATGCGCTCCAGCGCAGCGGCGATGCGCTCGACGGCATCGCCCTGCGTAGCCACCGCGTTCAAGTCCGCGGCTGCGCGCTTAGGTGCGGTATTCCGCATTGATCTTCACGTAGTCGTAGCTGTAGTCGCAGGTCCAGACCGTGGTGCGGGTATTGCCGCGCGACAGCATCACCTTCACGGTGATCTCGTCTGGCTTCATCACGGCAGCGCCCTGGTCTTCGGTGTAGCTTGCCGCGCGCCCGCCGCGGTCCACCACCAGCACGTCGCCCAGCCAGATGCTGACGCCCGCTGTATCCAGTTCGGGCACCGCATTACCCACCGCCATGATCAGGCGGCCGAGGTTGGGGTCGCTCGCGAAGAACGCGGTCTTGACCAGGGGCGAATGCGCGATGAACTTGCCCACGCGGTGCGCCTCGTCGGCGTCATTGGCGCCCTCGACCTCGATGGTGATGAGCTTGGTGGCACCCTCGCCGTCGCGCGCGATCTTGATGGCCAGCTCCTGCGCCACGGCGATCAGCGCGGCGCGCAGGCGGTCGTGGCCGGGGCTGGACTCGTCACGGATCTCGGCGTGCGCGCCCTTGCCCGTGGCCAGCAGCACGAAGCTGTCGTTGGTGGAGGTGTCGCCATCGATGGTCACGCGGTTGAAGGAGGCGTCAGCCACTTCCTTGACCCAGCGGTCCAGCACCGGCTGGGCGATCTTGGCGTCGGTGGCCAGATAGGCCAGCATGGTTGCCATGTTGGGCTGGAGCATGCCCACGCCCTTGGCAATGCCTGTTACCGTCACGGTCGCGCCGTCGATCTCCACGCGTTCGCTGACGGCCTTGGCGATCGTGTCCGTGGTCATGATGGCGGCTGCGGCCGTGGCCCAGGCGTTCTCCTTGAGCTCGCCCACGGCTGCCGGCAGCGCGCCGCGGATCTTGTCCACGGGCAGGTGCTCGAGGATCACGCCGGTTGAAAACGGCAGCACCTGTTCAGCGCCGCACTGCAGCAGCTCGCCCACGGCGCGGCAGGTGTCGCGCGCCGCAGCCAGACCTTGTTCGCCCGTGCCGCAGTTGGCGTTGCCGGCGTTGACGACCAGCGCGCGGATGCCGTCGCCGCGCTTGAGATGCTCGCGGCAGACCTGCACGGGCGCCGCAGCAAAGGCGTTCTGGGTGAACACGCCGGCCACGCGCGTGCCAGGGGCCAGGCGCATGAGCATCACATCGTGCCGGTCCCACTTCTTGATGCGGGCCTTGGCAAATCCAAGTTCGATGCCTGCAACGGGAAAGACGGCGGCGGGGTCGGGCGGCAGCAGATTGACGGCCATTCAGGCGGCTCCTTGGTGCGCAACGGGTGCGAGGTTCAGGCTGGGTTGCGGGCGATTCTATTGCCCGTGGTCGATCCAGCTGCAGCACGACGGGCCGAACATGCCCTGGCTAAGCCAAGGGTGGCCGAAATCGACAGATTTCATCAAGGCCGATCAAGCACTTTCCGCACATAGAAAGTGGATCTCGGCCATTTCATGTCAAAATGAAAATCGGGCCGAAAATGATGCATCTACATCATCTACGACCCGATCGGGCTGTGCACGAAGGCCTGCGCCTTCGTGCACCTGGGCGCGTCTTGGGCGCCTCAGGCCAGCTTGCCGTGGCAGTTCTTGTACTTCTTGCCAGAGCCGCAGGGACAGGGGTCGTTACGGCCGACCTTGTCGCCAAAGCGCACGATGGGCTGCTGGCGCACTTCCACGGGCGGTTCATCCGTGCCGGGGTCGCCGGCGGCGACTTCGGCCAGATCGTCATAGGCCGCGTGCTGGTACTGCATCTTGCTGACAGCCGTGCTCTCTTCCAGCGCCTCTTCGGCCTGCTCAAGCTGCTCGGCCGACTGCACGCGCACGTTCATGACCACGCGGGTGACTTCGTTCTTGATGATGGTCAGCAGGGTGCCGAACATCTCGAAGGCTTCGCGCTTGTACTCCTGCTTGGGGTTCTTCTGCGCATAGCCGCGCAGGTGGATGCCCTGACGCAGGTGGTCCAGCGCGGAGATGTGCTCGCGCCAGTGTAGATCGATGCTCTGCAGCAGCAGGCTGCGCTCGAAGTTGGCGAACGGCTCGCGGCCGACCTGCTCGACCTTCGCGTCGTAGGCCTCGTCGGCCGCCTTGATGATGCGCGCAAGCATTTCGGCGTCGTCGGCCTCTTCCTTGTCGGCCCAGTCGCGCAGCGGCAGCGTGAGCTGGTACTCGCTGGCCAGCTCCTGCTGCAGCTTGTCCAGGTCCCACTGCTCCTCGACGCTCTCCTCGGGCACGTGCGTGCGGAACAGCTCGGTCAACACGCCATGGCGCAGGTCGCGCACCATGTCGCCCACATCCTTGCTCTCAAGGATGGTGTTGCGCAGGGCATAGATTTCCTTGCGCTGATCGTTGGCGACGTCGTCGTACTCGAGCAGCTGCTTGCGGATGTCGAAGTTGCGCGCTTCCACCTTGCGCTGCGCCGATTCGATCGAGCGCGTGACCATGCCGGCCTCGATCGGCTCGCCCTCGGGCAGGCGCAGGCGATCCATGATGGACTTCAGACGCTCGCCGGCGAAGATGCGCAGCAGCGAATCGTCCATGCTCATGTAGAAGCGCGAGACGCCGGGGTCACCCTGACGGCCCGAGCGGCCGCGCAGCTGGTTGTCGATGCGGCGGCTCTCGTGGCGCTCGGTACCGATGATCTTGAGACCACCCGAGGCAATGACCTGGTCGTGCAGGCTCTGCCACTCATCCTTGAGCTTCTGCGCGCGCGTGGCTTTCTCGGCCTCGGGGATGGCAGCGTCGGCATTGATGAACTGGATCTGCTTTTCAACATTGCCGCCCAGCACGATGTCGGTGCCGCGGCCGGCCATGTTGGTGGCCACCATGATCGCGCCGGGCTTGCCCGCCTGGGCCACGATCTCGGCTTCGCGGGCGTGCTGCTTGGCGTTGAGCACCTGATGCGGCAGCTTGGCCTTGGTCAGCAGGCCGGAGATCAACTCGGAGTTCTCCACACTGGTCGTGCCCACCAGCACGGGCTGCCCGCGGCCATGGCACTCGATGATGTCCTTAAGGATCGCGTCGTACTTTTCCTTGGACGTGCGGAAGACCTGGTCGTTGAGATCCTTTCGGATCATCGGCCGATGCGTCGGGATGACGACGGTTTCGAGCGTGTAGATCTGCTGGAACTCGTAGGCTTCGGTATCGGCCGTGCCGGTCATGCCGGCCAGCTTGCCGTACATGCGAAAGTAGTTCTGGAAGGTGATCGAGGCCAGGGTCTGGTTCTCGGCCTGGATCGGCACGCCTTCCTTGGCCTCCACGGCCTGGTGCAGACCATCGCTCCAGCGGCGGCCGGACATCAGGCGGCCGGTGAACTCATCCACGATCACCACTTCGTTGTTCTGCACCACATAGTGCTGATCCTTGTGGAACAGCGCGTGGGCGCGGATCGCCACAGTCACGTGGTGCAGCAGGGTGATGTGCTGCGGGTCGTAGAGCGATGCGCCTTCGGGCAGCAGGCCCATGCGCGTGAGAATCTGCTCGGCCTTCTCGTAGCCGCGCTCGCCGATGTGGATCTGCTGGCCCTTTTCGTCGACCCAGTAGTCGCCCTCGGGCTCGGGTTCGGTGGCCTTGGGTTCGGTCTTCATGCGGGTGAGCAGGGGCGGGACCTGGTTCACGCGCATATAGGTTTCGGTGTGGTCTTCGGCCTGGCCGGAGATGATCAGCGGCGTCCGGGCCTCGTCGATGAGGATCGAGTCCACTTCGTCAACGATCGCGTAGGACAGTGGGCGCTGCACGCGGTCGGCCACGTCCTGCACGAGGTTGTCGCGCAGATAGTCGAAGCCGAATTCGTTGTTGGTGCCGTAGGTGACGTCGGCGGCGTAGGCTTCCTGCTTGGCCTCGCGCTCCATGTTCGCGACGTTGAAGCCCACCGTCAGACCCAGCCACTTGTAGAGGCGGCCGTTCCATTCGGCGTCACGCTGCACGAGATAGTCGTTCACCGTGACCACATGGACGCCCTTGCCTTGCAGGGCATTCAGGTACACGGCGGTCGTGGCGGTGAGGGTCTTGCCTTCGCCGGTGCGCATTTCGGCGATCTTGCCCTGGTGCAGCGCAATGCCGCCAATCAGCTGGACATCAAAGTGGCGCATGCCCATCACGCGCACGCTGGCCTCGCGCACCACGGCGAAGGCCTCGACCAGCAGGCTGTCCAGCGTGGCGCCCTGCGCCAGCCGCTCCTTGAACTCTGCCGTCTTGGCTTGCAGCTGCTCGTCGGTCAGGGCCTTCATGGCCGGCTCGAGCGCATTGATCTTGGCAACCACGCCGCGGTACTGCTTGAGGAGGCGCTCGTTGCGGCTGCCGAAAATGGACGTCAGAAACTTTTGGAGCATGACTTTCTGGGGGCCTGATTCTTGTGGGCCGACGGGGCAAGAAAAAAGGCTCCGGTCAGCATGCGCTCACATCAGCGCGGACCGAAGCCTTCCCGTCAGGCAAATGGCTGAAGGCAGTTTACACGGGGGGTGCGGCCAACTTGCCGCGGCGACACCCCGCAATCGCTCTCAGATGGCGCCAGCAGCAACAAGTTCAAGCGCAATCACGAAGCGGTCGCGTCAGTGCGGCCGGACACCCAGCGCTGCATTGGCAGCCGCCTGGGCCGCGCCCATGTCGGTGCCGGCACGCAGGAACTTCATGGGGTCTTGCGGCACGCCGGCGACATGCACCTCGAAGTGCAGGTGCGGCCCGGTGGAGCGCCCCGTCGAGCCAATCTCGGCAATCTTGTCGCCCAGCTTCACGATCTGGCCGGGCTTGACGAACATGCGCGAGGCATGCGCGTAGCGTGTCAGCAGGTTGTTGCCGTGGTCGATGTCGACCATGTTTCCGAACATCGGGTGGTATTCGGCCGCAATCACAACACCGCCAGCGGCCGCCAGGATCGGCGTGCCCGTCGGTGCCTGGAAGTCAATGCCCAGGTGCTGAGTCTGGCGGCCGGTGATCGGATCGATCCGCCAGCCAAAGCCCGAGCCGTTGTAGCCCAGCACGGGCTGCCGGGTCGGGATCTTCTGGGTCAGCACGCGCTTGCCCATCAACTCGCTTTCCACCAGGTTGAGGAAGTCAGCCTGACCGTCCAGCTTGCCGGACAGTTCGTCGATCTGGCGGGTCAGTTCCTCGATGCTCAGATCACGGCTGATGGCGGGCAGCGCGCCGCCACGCCCGGGCGGCGTCTTGAAATTGATCTCGCCGGGCTTCACACCTGCGAGCCCGGACACGCGCTCACCCAGGGCGTCCAAACGCGTCATCTGCGCCTGCATCTCCCCCAGTCGAACCGCTAGAGTGTTGATGTTTTCGCGCAAGTAAGCGTCTTTTTCCTGAACTTGGTCACGAGATAGCGACAAATAGAAGTCTTTGAGGATTGGAATATTGCCGATGATGGAGCGCGATGCCGCCGCGTAGCTCAGCGCGCTGGCCAACGCGATCACAAGCATGGTCAGCGCAGCCACGGCCAACACCAGATGTCGTGCCGAGAGGGTCAGCGTCCGCGCGGCCTTCAGTCCACTGTGAACAAGAATGATCTGCATGAGTGTGTCTTGAATTGCTGCGCGGTCATCGCGCGCAGGACTGATGTTTCTGGCAGACTGCTTTCATGGTTCGACCCGCAAGCCCGAGCACCCCACGCCGCCCACGGCGTCTGGCGGACTGTATTGGCGCGTCCGACGCAGACTGGCTCAAGCGCGCACTGGCCTTGGCCGAACTTCAGGCGTCGGTCGACTCGGCGCTGCGTGCACTGGCTCTGGCTGCGCTTCGTGTCCAGGCGCTCCGCCTTGAGAACGGTGAGCTGCTGCTTGCCTGCGCCAGCTCGGCGCAAAAGGCGCGCCTGAATCATGTCCGTCCGGAACTGGCAGCCGAACTGACACGCCGGGGGTGGGACTGTAGGTCAATCCGGGTGGGGCATCAATTGCCGTCCGATCTACGGCCGGTCAACCCCACTCGTCGCCAACGGCGCGACCAGATCGATACCGAGTCTCGCGCGGTGATTGCCAACACAGCACGCGAGATTGAGAACCCGGCACTGGCTCAGGCGCTGTTGCGCCTCGCACAAGGCTCGCTGAATAAGTAAGTGACCACTACGTTGCGGCGAGCATGGATGAAAGCAATACGCCGAGTCCCAGGATCACGGCCGCCGCGACAAAGCCGACGCCCACGCGCATTGCCCAGCGCTTGTAACGCGGATTACCCGTGATTACCGCAAGACCGACCAGCACGATGATGGCGATGGCAACCGCCAAGGCCAGAGACCGCAGCAAGAGCATGGGTCGGCTGCGCGCTTGCGGCTTTAGAACGCCGCCGCGACCTGCGCCGCCGCAAAGCGAGGCGCCTTTTCGGCAGCGTCGAAGCTGACCAGCTCCCAGGCGGTCTCATCAGCCAGCAAGGCTCGCAGCAGTTTGTTGTTCAGGCCGTGGCCGGACTTGAAGGCTTCGTAGTGCGCCAGAAGCGGATGGCCGGCGAGGTAGAGGTCGCCCACGGCATCGAGCAGCTTGTGCTTTGCGAACTCGTCACCAAAGCGCAGACCGCCGTCATTGAGCACGCGGTATTCATCCAGGACGATCGCGTTGTCCATGCTTCCGCCACGAATCAGGCCCTTCGCGTACAGAGCTTCGACTTCCGCAGTGAACCCGAACGTGCGCGCACGCCCGACTTCCCGCGCAAAGGACGCTTCGCCGAAGTCGAAACTGGCTTCCTGACCGGTCGCGTTCACCGCCGGGTGGTTGAAGGCGATCTTGAAGTCCAGCCGGTAACCAAAGTATGGAGACAGGCGTGCGAACTTGTCGGCCTCACGCACTTCGACGCGTTTGACGACGCGGATGTACTGCTTGGGCGCCTGCTGAACATCGATGCCGGCGGATTCCAGCAGATAGATGAAGGTGGCAGCGCTGCCATCCATGATCGGTACTTCTTCGGCTGTCAGGTCGACATAGAGGTTGTCGATGCCCAACCCAGCGCACGCCGCCATCAGATGCTCGACCGTCGACACCTTGACCGGCACGCCATCGGAGCCCGCCACAGTCAGCGTTGAGGCGAGCATGGTGTCGCCCACACCGGTCGCCCGAGCCGGAATATCCACCGGTGCATCAAGGTCAATCCGCCGAAAGACGATGCCTGTGCCAGGCGCCGCCGGACGCAGGGTCATCTGCACCTTTCGGCCAGAGTGCAAGCCGACGCCCGTGGCGCGGACCGCTTCCTTGATGGTGCGTTGCAAGTACATGACAGTAGTTTACCCGCCGGTCAGTTATTTTTCGGCACGACTCGGGCAAAACATTTCTATCAGCGCGATGCTTTTGTCACATTGCATTTTCGTGACGCGTGAACCATGCTGTGAGTGTCGGGGAGGCACTCATTCGATCCGCCGCCGACACCCACGCGGGACTTGCTTGGTCCCGCAAGGCCGCACCTTCTAGTGGTGCGGCCTTTTCGTTTGCAGTACCTGCGCTTCAGTCTGCCTGCTTGCGGAGAAACGCAGGGATGTCGAAGCGATCCATGCCGCTCTCCTGCATGGCGTTCACCTTGGCCTGGGCTTCGCTGCGGCCGTTGCGCCATACAGCCGGCGTGTCGTAATTGCCGAAGTCCGGCACCGTGACAGGCGCGGAGGTGGCCTGAGCAACAGGGGTGGCAGTCATCGGTGCCTGGGGAGTCTGGATCTGCGCGGTGCTGGGCGGCGCGGTCAGATTCATCGCGGGTGCAGCGTCGTAGGTGCCGGTGCGAAGCGCCGGCTGTTGCACGGGCGGCACGAGCTGCATCTTCTTGCGGCCCAGACCCGTCACGACCACGGTCACGCGCAAGTCTTCGCCCATGCCTTCCTCGTAGGCCACGCCATGCACCACCAGGGCGTCCGGCGCGCAGAAGTTGCGCACGGTGTTCAGGATTTCCTTGACCTCTGCGCCCTTGAGCGTGTCTTCGTGCGCAGTGATGTTGACCAGCACGCCGCGCGCACCGGACAGGTCGATCCCTTCAAGCAGCGGACTGGCCACGGCCGCCTCGGCGGCATCCTTGGCGCGAGTGGTGCCGCGGGCCGTGGCCGTACCCATCATGGCCTTGCCGCGGTTGTCGCTCATGATGGTGCGGACGTCATTGAAGTCGACATTCTGGTGGCCGGGCACATTGATGATCTCCGCAATGCCGGCGACGGCCTTGTTGAGCACCTCGTCTGCAAAGCCGTACCACTGCTTCATCGTCGCGTCCGGGTAGACCTCTTCGAGCTTCTCGTTGAGGATCACGATCAGCGAGTCCACGTGCTGCGCGAGGTCGTCCGCACCGTTGACGGCCACGTCCATCTTGTTCGGGCCTTCGTAGCTGAAGGGCTTGGTGACGACGCCCACCGTCAGCGCGCCGAGCTCCTTGGCCACTTGCGCGATGATGGGTGCAGCCCCGGTGCCCGTGCCCTTGCCCATGCCGGCCGTGATGAAGACCATATGTGCGCCGTCCAGCGCATCGCGGATCTGGTCACGGGCTTCGTCGGCGAAGTTCCGGGCGACATCAGGCTTGTTGCCTGCGCCCAGACCGGTCGAGCCGAGCTGGATCTTGGTGTCGGCCGCGTTCGCGCTCAGTGCCTGCGCGTCGGTATTGGCGACGATGAACTCCACGCCGCGCACACCTGTGCGGATCATGTGGTTGATGGCGTTGCCGCCCGCACCGCCGACCCCCACCACCTTGATGATGGTGCCGCGCTGTTCAGTTTCGATCACTTCGATGGCCATGGCCGTCTCTCCTAGGTGTGCAGGTTGGCTTCGGAAGGCTTCAATCCGACTGCGCAATGGAACCCTTCCGACGCTCCCCTGCGGTTGCAGAAACTTGTGTTCATTCAAAATGCCTTGAGCAGCCACTCGCGCATGCGAGACAGCGTCTTCTTCCATGAACCGGTCTGGGCGCTGATACGGCGACCGGCGACTGCGTTCTCGCGCGCCTGGTCCAGCAGACCCATGACCGTCGCATAGCGCGGCGTACGCACGACGTCTGCGAGATTGCCGTCGTAGATCGGCATGCCCACACGCACTGGCTTCATGAAGACATCCTCACCCAGCTCAACCATGCCGGGCATCAGGCTCTGCCCGCCCGTGAGTACATAGCCGGAGCTGACGAGGTTCTCGTAGTTGGAATCGCGCACCACCTGGTGAACCAGGGAGAACAGCTCCTCGATGCGCGGCTCGATCACGGCGGCGAGCGCCTGATGGCTCAGCATGCGCGGATCACGGTCACCCAGGCCAGGCACCTCGATGCGATCTTCGGGCGAAGCCATGGCCTGCTTGGCCACGCCATGGCGCAGCTTGATGTCCTCGGCGTCCGGAGAAGGTGTGCGCAAGGCCATGGCGATGTCATTGGTGACCTGATCTCCCGCAATCGGAATCACCGCCGTGTGCCGGATCGCGCCGCCAGCGAAGATGGCGATGTCGGTCGTGCCACCGCCGATGTCGACAAGCACGACACCGAGCTCCTTCTCATCGCGCGTCAGGACCGAACGGGCAGAAGCCAGCGGCTGAAGCACGATGTCTTGGACCTCGAGACCGCAGCGGCGCACGCACTTCACGATGTTCTGCACCGCACTGACGCTGCCTGTCACGATGTGCACCCGCACTTCAAGGCGCACTCCGGCCATGCCCAGCGGCGCACGCACATCGTCCTGACCATCGACGATGAACTCCTGCGGAATCACGTGCAGGATCTGCAGATCGTTGGTAATCGGTACCGCCTTGGCGGTCTCGATCACACGGGTGATGTCCGCGTCGGTGACTTCCTTGTCCTTCACCGCCACCATGCCGTGCGAGTTCACGCTTCGGATGTGGCTGCCAGCAATGCCCGTGTACACCTGCGTGATCTTGCAGCCGGCCATCAACTCAGCCTCTGAAAGCGCACGCTGGATCGACTGCACGGTGGCTTCGATGTTCACGACCACGCCCTTGCGCAGCCCGTTGCTGGGGTGCTGGCCGATACCGACCACCTGCATGCGGCCATCGCTGCCAAGCTCGGACACCATCGCCACGATCTTCGAGGTGCCGATGTCCAGCGCGACCAACAGGTTCTTTTCACCGTTCATGCCGTGATTCCCATCTTCCTGATTCGGTGAGTCGTCATTGCGTGCGCACTGCGCTGGGTTGCGGCGCTGCCTTCACGCGCAAGCCGGGCGAGTAGAAGGCAAAGCCGTCCCGGTAGCGCAAATCCACACGCTGCGGCACGCCGAGCTTGCGGATGGACGCATCCCAGTACTGGGCAAATCGAGTGAGCCTCTCCTCGACGGGCTGCGCGCCGATGTCGCGCCCCAGCTCCAGCACCGTGCCCTGTTGCAGACCGACGGTCCAAGACAGTCGATCGGACAGCAGCACGCGCACCGGCAACAGACCCAGCGGCTCGAGATGGTGCCTGAGCACGCGATACCGTTCGCTCATCTGCGCGCTCGTTCCCTCGGGCCCTACAAGCTCGGGCAGCTTGGCCAGCATTTCCACTTCGCCCAGATTCACCGTGAAGGGTTCGCCCAAGGTGTTGACCAGTTGGGCTTCGTTCAGGCGTGCCAGCGGCTGGTGCGCTTCCAGACGGATCACGATGGCGTTGGGCCAGTGTCTGCTGACCTGCGCACGCCTCACCCAGGGCAAACCTTCGGCCGTGCGCTTGATCTCGGCCAGATTCGTCGTGAAGAAGGTTCCACGCATCCGCTTGACCAGCGATGTGCGAAGCGTGATCTCGTTGACACGCTCCGTGTCGCCGACAACCCGTACCGTCTTGATCGCAAACCAGGGATGGCGCGCGAGCCACTGAACACCCGCCCACGCGAGGGCGAGCGTGGCCGCGGTGATCAGTACCGCTGCAAGCTTGTTCAGTGCGTTGGCGTTGTTCCACATGCGTTCTCAATGGCTGGCAGTCTTCAGGCGTGCCTCTGAGACAAGCAGCACACACAGGTCTTCGTAACTCATTCCCGCTGCACGGGCTGCCATGGGTACCAGCGAGTGCCCTGTCATGCCGGGAGACGTATTGACTTCAAGCAGGAACGGTTCGTCGTCGGATGCACGCAGCATCACGTCCACGCGAGCCCAGCCTTCACAGCCGATGGCATTGAATGCCCGTACGGCAATGTTCTGTATGCGGCCAGCGAGCGCTGGATCGATGGGTGCGGGACACAGATACTTCGTATCGTCGCTGTAGTACTTGTGCTCGAAGTCGTAGTTGCCGTCCGGCGCGCGGATCTCCACGATGGGCAGCGCCCGCGCCTGCTGGCCGCGCCCCAGGACAGCAACAGTCAGCTCGCGCCCGCTTACAAACTCCTCGGCCAGGATCTCTTCGTCGTACTCGCGGCAGGCGGCAAAGCCTTGCGTCATGTCCGAGTAGCCCACCACCTTCGTGATGCCGATCGTCGAGCCCTCATGCGGCGCCTTGAGCATCAGCGGCAGGCCGATCCGATCCGGCACCGTTCGCAGCTCGCTGCTGTCAGTCAGGACTTCGAAACGCGGCGTTGGCAGACCATGATTGGCCCAGATCCGCTTGGTCATGATCTTGTCCATGGCGATCGCGCTGGCCATCACCCCACTGCCTGTGTAGGGAATGCCGAGCAATTCCAGCGCACCTTGGAGCGATCCGTCCTCGCCAAAGCGTCCGTGCAAGGCAATGAACACGCGATCGAATCCTGCAGCGGCCAGCTCCGCGAGGCTGCGTTCACCCGTGTCGAAAAGATGCGCGTCCACGCCCTTGGCAAGCAGCGCCTTGTGCACGCCGATGCCCGACATGATCGAGACCTCGCGCTCATGGGAGCGGCCGCCATACAGGACGCCGACACGACCGAGATTCATTTGATCAGCTCCATCAGCTTGGCCGGCACATTGCCAATCGATCCTGCACCCATCGCGAGAACCACATCGCCCTCCTGCACCATGTCCAGGATGCGCTGCGGCATGCTCGAGATCTCTTCAACAAACACCGGCTCGATCCGGCCGGCCACTCGCAGCGCGCGCGCGAGCGCACGCCCGTCGGCCGCCACGATCGGCATCTCGCCGGCGGCGTACACCTCAGCGAGCAACAGCGCATCGGCCTGCCCCATCACCTTCACGAAGTCCTCGAAGCAGTCGCGCGTACGGCTGTAGCGGTGCGGCTGGAACGCCAGGACCAGGCGTCGGCCGGGGTATGCCCCCCGCGCAGCAGCCAGCGTGGCCGCCATCTCGACCGGGTGATGGCCGTAGTCATCGACCAACGCGAAATGCGCACCAGAGGGGGCCCTGAGCTCCCCATGGCGTGTGAATCGGCGACCCACACCTCGGAAGCCGGACAAGCCCCGCTGGATGGCACCGTCATCTACGCCCAGTTCGGAAGCCACTGCAATCACGGAGAGTGAATTGAGCACGTTGTGCATGCCCGGCTGATTGAGTTCAACAGCCAGTGGCGGCATCCCCGGGCGCAGCGCCGTGAAGTGCATCTGCGTACCCACGGCGCGCGCATCCACTGCGCGCACTTCTGCCTCTTCGGAGAACCCGTAGGTCGTGATCGGCTTGCTCACCAGGGGCACGATCGAACGCACATGCGGATCGTCGGCGCACAGCACGGCAGTGCCATAGAACGGCAGGCGATGCGTGAAGTCCACGAAGGCCTGCTTCAGTCGGGCGAAGTCATGGCCGTAGGTGTCCATGTGATCGGCGTCGATATTGGTGATCACCGCGATCATCGGCAGCAGGTTCAGAAAGCTCGCGTCGCTCTCGTCGGCTTCGACCACGATGTAGTCGCCGCTGCCCAGCTTCGCATTGGCACCCGCACTGTTCAGGCGTCCGCCGATCACGAAGGTCGGATCCAGCCCGCCCTCGGCCAGCACACTGGCCATGAGGGAGGTCGTTGTGGTCTTGCCATGCGTCCCCGCGATCGCGATACCTCGCTTCAAACGCATGAGTTCGGCGAGCATCACGGCGCGCGGCACCACCGGCACCTTCGCCAGGCGAGCCGCCTGCACTTCGGGATTGCTGTTGCCGACTGCGGTGGAGACCACCACGGCATCGGCATCCTTGACGTTCATTGCGTCATGCCCGATATCGATTCGGATGCCCAGCTCGGCAAGCCGCCGCGTGGTTGCACTGTCGCTCAGGTCCGAGCCCGACACGGCGTAACCTAGATTTCGAAGCACTTCGGCAATCCCGCTCATGCCGGACCCGCCTACTCCCACGAAGTGAATGTGCTTGATCGCGTGCTTCATTGCCCGCCTCCCAGGGCGTCGCAGACGGGTCTGCCTTCGCTGCGGCGGCGTTCGCTGCGCAGACGCTGCGCCTCGCTCGGCCCACCGATGCCAACAAAGTGAATGTGCTTGATCGCGTGCTTCATCGCACCAGTCCTTCAATCTCATCAGCCACACGCGCTGCAGCATTGGGCTGCGCAAGCTTGCGCGCCTGCTCGGCAATGGCCTGCAGCTTTGCCCGGTCCAGACTGCCCAGCATCCGGGCGAGGGACTCTGCGCTCAACTCGGTCTGCGGCAGATGAATGGCCGCGCCATGCCTGGCCATCCACTCCGCGTTGTCCCGCTGGTGGCTGGTTGTGCTCACTACAAGAGGCACCAGCACGCTCGGGACGCCAGCGGCGCACAGCTCCGACACCGTGACCGCTCCAGCACGACAGACGATCAGGTCGCAGCGCGCCAGTTCGGCGGCCATGTCATCAATGAACGCGCGGACCTCTGCACCCACCCCGGCAGCCTCGTAGTCTGCGCGGACACCGACTTCGTGGCTTGTCCCCGTCTGGTGCGTGACGATGGGTCGCTCCGACTCAGGCATCAGCTTGAGCGCCTTCACCACCGTGTCATTGAGCACCTTGGCACCCAGACTGCCACCAACGACCAGCAGCCGCAGTGGGCCACTGCGACCGGCAAAGCGCTCCGCGGGCTCACGCAGATCGGCAATCTCCTTGCGAACCGGATTGCCCGTCACCACCGCGCCCTTGGTGGAGTCGGCAGGGCCGCCTGAAAAGCCAAAGGTGACACGATCCGCCACCGGCAGCAGCGCCTTGTTCGACAACAGCAGGGCGGCGTCTGCATTCATCAGCACCAGCGGCTTGCCAAGGAGCGAGGCCATCATGCCGCCGGGAAAGCAGACGTAGCCGCCCATACCCAGCACGGCCTGCGGCTTACGTTTGAGCAAGATGCGCAGGCAGGACCAGAACGCCGCGAGCAGCCGCAGACCGCCTGTGAGCGTGTGCAGCACGCCCTTGCCCCGCAGGCCGGAAAACGTGATCGTGTCCATGGGCAGGCCGCTCGGTGGCACAAGGCGATTCTCCATGCCATGGCTGGTACCCAGCCAGCTGACCGTCCAGCCGCGCTGCTGCATTTCGCGCGCCACGGCCAGGCCAGGCATGATGTGCCCGCCGGTACCCGCGGCCATGACGATGAGGTGCTTGTGCGCCGGCATGATCACAGCGTCTTCCCCCGCATCATCTGGCGGCTCTCGTAGTCCACGCGCGCAAGCACTGCCATCGCCACGCAGCTCATCAGCATGGCGCTGCCGCCGTAGCTGATGAAGGGCAGGGTCAGGCCCTTAGTAGGCAGCAGGCCACTGGCCACGCCGATGTTGATGAAGGCCTGGATGCCGATCCAGATGCCGATGCCCTGCGCCACCAGGCC
This sequence comes from beta proteobacterium AAP99, assembly GCA_001295775.1. Classification (GTDB taxonomy): domain Bacteria; phylum Pseudomonadota; class Gammaproteobacteria; order Burkholderiales; family Burkholderiaceae_C; genus Piscinibacterium. Next base: position 42,356 of record LJIA01000008.1, on the reverse strand, counting down.
TGCGAAAACGCGGTCCAGCTTGATGGCCTGACGGCCGATCTCGAAGGCCTTGCGCACGATGATGTAGAAGCAGGACACGACAAAGAACACGCCGATGAAGCCAAGTTCCTCGCCGATGATCGCCATGATGAAGTCGGTGTGCGCCTCCGGCAGGTAGTGCAGCTTTTCGACGCTGGCACCCAGCCCCACGCCAAAGATCTCGCCGCGCCCGAAGGCGATCAGCGAGTGGGTGAGCTGATAGGCGCGGTTCAGGGCGTTCTGCTCGTCCCAGGGGTTCAGGTAGGCAAAGATCCGGTCGCGCCGCCATGGTGACAGCAGGATCACGGCGACGAACACGGTGGTCAGCGCCGCCACTGAACCGAGGAAGATTCGCAGGCTCATGCCGCCGAGGAACAGGATGCCGACCGCAATGCCTGAGATCACGATCAGTGCGCCCAGATCGGGCTGCAACAGCAGCAAGCCGCCCACGACGCCCAGCACCACGACGATGGGCAGCAGCCCCTGCTTGAACTGCTGCAGCACGGCCTGCTTGCGCACGGCATAGTCGGCGCCGTACAGAATCACGAAAAGCTTCATCAGCTCGGAAGGCTGCAGGTTGATCACATACAGCGGAATCCAGCGATGCGCGCCGTTCACTCCCTTGCCGATGCCCGGCACAAGTACCAGCACCATCAGTACCAACCCGCCCAGGAACAGAATCGGTGCCCAGCGCTGCCAGAACTTCATGGGCAGCTGGAAGATCACCATCGCTGCGCACAGCGCGATCGTGATGAACACCAGGTGTCGAAACAGAAAGTGCGTGGGCGAGTAGTTCGAGAAGCGCGGCGCATCGGGCAGGGCCACTGAGGCGGAATAGACCATCACCGCACCCAGGGCCAGCAGCAGGCCGATGGTGGTGAGCAGCACGCGGTCCACGCTGGCCATTTCGGTGCGCGTGGGCAGTGAAGGCAGCAGCGCGTCCTGCCGGCCGAAGCCAGGGAAGCTGGGCAGACGCAATCCAAGCTTCATGCCTGGCCTCGCTCGCTCTGCAGTGTGCTGACCGCGTGGACGAATACCTCGGATCGATGGGCGTAGCCCTTGAACATGTCGAAGCTCGCGCAGGCCGGGGAAAGCAGCACGATGTCACCGGCCGCAGCACGTTCGGCGGCGGTCTGTACTGCCTCGGGCAGATCAGGGCAGTCGATGAGCTCGGCCGAGCTGCCCGCAAGCGCCGCACGGATCACTGGCGCGTCCTGCCCGATCAGCAGCACGGTCTTGGCATAGCGCGTGACGGGCTCGGCCAGAGGACTGAAGTCCTGCCCCTTGCCCAGACCACCCGCAATCAGGTGGATGCGGCGACGACCTTCAGCCAGGCCGGCGATGGCCGCCTGCGTGGCACCGACGTTGGTGCCCTTGCTGTCGTCGATGTAGTCCACTTCATCCACACTGGCAACGAACTGGCAGCGATGCGGCTCGCCGGCATAGTCGCGCAGGCCCTTGAGCAGCCCGGCGAGCGGCAGATCGATGGCACGCAGCAGGGCGAGAGCGGCCAGCGCGTTGGCATGGTTGTGGCTGCCGCGAATGCGCAGCGCATCGGCCGGCATCATGCGGTTCTGCATGACTTCGATGGGCGAAGTGTCCTTTTTCTTGCGCGGCGTGTCGTCGGCGGGCTGAGCCTGCACCAGCCACTTCAGGCCAGCATCCTGCGTCCCGAAGTCACGAGGAAGCGTCGGCTCTCCGAGGCCGAACGTGACCACATGCTCGGGCGCAGCACCGGAGCCCATCGGAGCCACCAGCGGATCATCGCGATTGATCACACGGATCCGCGTGCCGATGAATATGCGCGCCTTCGCGGCAGCGTAGTCCGCCATGTCAGCGTGCCAGTCCAGGTGGTCCTGAGACAGGTTGAGCACCGTGGCGGCATCGGCCTTCAGCAGGCTGGTGTAGTGCAGTTGGAAGCTCGAGAGTTCCAGCACCCAGACCTTCGGCAGACTGTCGGCATCCAGCGCGGCCTGCAGCGCGGCCAGCGCTGCGGGGCTGATGTTGCCGCAGGCCACTGTGTCGTGGCCGGCGGCCTGCGCGAGGTGGCGCGTCAGTGCCGTGACTGTGGTCTTGCCGTTGGTGCCGGTGATGGCCACCACCTTCGGCGCATAGCCGCGCTCCGCCTGCAGTTGGGCAAGCGCCAGCGCAAACCAGTCGATCTCGCTGTGCGCGGTGACGCCACGCTCATTCGCCGCAGCGAGCAGTTGCTGAATTTCAGGTCGCGTGGGCGCCAGCCCCGGGCTCATGGCCATGATCTGCTGGTTGTCCAGCAGCGACGCATCAAATGCACCCAGCCGCACAGCCACGGCCGGATGTTCGGCGCGCAGCTGCTCCAGGCCGGGCGGCTGCTCGCGCGTGTCGGCCACCGTGACCTGCGCGCCATGGCGTACGGCAAAGCGTGCGCAGGCCAGCCCGGACTCACCGAGCCCCAGCACCAGCACCGACTTGTCTTTCAGAAACTCCATCGGCAGATCGTCAACGCAGCTTGAGGGTGGACAGACCGATCAGCACCAGCATCATGGTGATGATCCAGAAGCGCACGACCACCTGCGTCTCCTTCCAGCCGGAGACCTCGAAGTGGTGGTGCAGGGGCGCCATCTTGAGAATCCGCCGCCCCTCGCCGTACTTGCGCTTGGTGTATTTGAAGTAGGAGACCTGCAGCATCACGGAGAGGGTTTCGGCCACGAACACGCCGCCCATGATGAAGAGCACGATCTCCTGGCGCGTGATCACGGCGATGGTGCCTAGCGCCCCGCCCAGCGCGAGCGCACCCACATCGCCCATGAAGACCTGCGCCGGATGCGCGTTGAACCACAGGAAAGCCAGGCCCGCGCCACCCATGGCCGCGCAGAACACCATCAGTTCGCCGGCACCCGGGATGTGCGGGAAGAATAGGTATTTGGCAAAGTCCACCCGGCCGATCACGTAAGCAAAGATGCCCAGTGCGCTGCCCACGAGCACGGTGGGCATGATGGCCAGGCCATCCAGCCCGTCCGTGAGGTTCACCGCATTGCTCGTGCCGACGATCACGAAGTAGGACAGGATGATGAAGCCGAACACCCCCAGCGGATAGCTCACCGACTTGAAGAAGGGCACCAGCAAATCGGCCCGCTCGGGCAGGGGCATCGTCATGCCCGAAGCCAGCCAGTTCAGCAGCAGGTCAAAGCTCTTCTCGACGTTCGGCGTAGACACCGCAAAGGCCAGGTAGATGGACGCTGCGAGACCAATGAGTGTCTGCCAGAAGTACTTCTCCTTCGCACTCATACCCTTTGGGTTCTTGTGCACGACCTTGCGGTAGTCATCCACCCAGCCGATCCAGCCGAAGCCGAAGGTCACGATCAGCACCACCCACACGAAGCGGTTGGTCAGATCCATCCACAGCAGGGTGGACACTGCGATCGACAGCAGGATGAGCGCGCCGCCCATGGTGGGTGTGCCGCTCTTGACCAGGTGGGTCTGCGGTCCGTCGGTCCGCACGGCCTGGCCGACCTTCAACTCACGCAGCTTGCGGATGACCCAGGGCCCGAGCACCAGACCCATCACGATGGCCGTGATGCAGGCCATGACCGCACGGAAGGTGATGTACCTGAACACGTTGAACGCGCCGATTTCCGGTGCGAGTTGCGCCAACCACATCAGCATCAGGCGCCTCCCCTCTTCTTGATTTCTTCGACCACGCGCTCCATCGCCATGAAGCGCGAGCCCTTGACCAGCACCGTGTCACCGGCGCCGGGTTGTTCCTGCATGAGCGCGTCCACGGCAGCGGCCGGTGACTCCACATGGATCGCGCGGCCACCCGCAGCCAGGCAGGCGCGCACGGATTCACGGCAGGCCTCGCCCATCGCCACCAGCAGGTCGATGCGCTGCTCAGCCGTGTGGGCACCCACTTCTGCGTGGAATGCCGGCCCCTGATCGCCGACCTCGCCCATGTCACCGAGCACCAGCAGGCGCTTGCCCGCCAGGGGCGCAAGCACGTTGATGGCGGCGCGCACTGAATCCGGGTTGGCGTTGTAGCTGTCGTCGATCAGCGCAAACGGCAGGCCACCGACGCGCTGCATGCGGCCCTTGGCCGGCCGGAAGCTTTCCAGTCCGCGCACGATGGCGTCGTCGTCCAGCCCGCAGGCCACCGCCACGGCGGCTGCCGCCAGCGCGTTGTGGTGGTTATGCGCACCGTCAATGCTCAGGCTGACGCCCGCACTCGAAACCATAGATCCGCGCTGGATGCGGATCTCCAGGCCATTTTGTCTGGAGACGCCCGCCAGACAAGCGGAATCGGTTTCCGGATGCGTGCTGAACGTGAGGCACTCGCGCCCACCCGCCGCCTGGCGCCAGAGGTCCGTGTAGGTGTCATCTGCCGGGAAGACCGCCACTCCGCTGGTGCCCAGTGCACGCAGCGCATCGGCATGCTCCTGCGCCACGGCTTCCACGGTGGCCATGAACTCCTGATGCTCGCGCTGTGCGTTATTCACCAGCGCCACGGTGGGCGCAGCGATGCGCGCCAGCAGAGCCGTCTCGCCGGGGTGGTTCATGCCCAGCTCGATGACCGCGAGCCGGTGTCCGGCGCGCAGGCGCAGCAGTGTGAGGGGCAGGCCGATGTCGTTGTTGAGGTTGCCTGCCGTCGCCAGTACGGCATCGTCGCCCACCGCAGCTCGGAAGATGCTGGCGATCATTTCCTTGGTGGTGGTCTTGCCGTTGCTGCCAGTGACAACAGCCAGCGCAAGGGCAAAGCGCATGCGCCAGGCATGGGCCAGCGCAGCGAGGGCCTGCTTGGTGTCTGCAACGATCAGCGCTGGATAGCCCTCCGGCAACTGCGCACTTGGGTGGACCAGCGCAGCCACGGCGCCGGCTGCTGCAGCCCGCGCGACGAAGTCATTGCCGTCAAAGCGCTCACCCCTTAGGGCCACGAACAAGTCGCCGGCCTGAAGGCTGCGGGTGTCACTGTGGACGCGGGCGAACACCGTGTCCGCGTCACCGCGCACGGTGGCATGGCACTCCGGCGGCAGCATCATCGCGGCCTGGCGCAGGCTGAGCATGCTCATCGTGCCGCACTCCGCGCAGCGAGCGCCGCCTTGACGTGTGCAGCATCCTCGAACGGGTGCTTCACACCGCGCACTTCCTGATAGGTCTCATGGCCCTTGCCTGCAACAACGATCACGTCTTGCGGATTGGCCTGCGCAATGCTGCCACCGATCGCTTGGGCGCGATCCGCCTGCAGAATGACCGGGATGCCAGCACTCGCCGCCGAGCCGCCGGGCAGGCCGGCTTCGATCTGCGCCATGATGGCCAGCGGGTCTTCACTGCGCGGGTTGTCACTGGTGATCACCATGCGATCGGACAGCCGGGCCGCAATCGCGCCCATGATCGGCCGCTTGCTCGCATCCCGATCACCACCACAGCCGAACACACAGACGAGCTTGCCGCCGCGGGTCCGCGCCACTGGCTGCATGGCCTGCAGCACCTTGTCCAGCGCATCCGGCTTATGGGCGTAGTCCACAATCACCAGCGGTTGGCCCGAGCCGCCGAAGGACATCAGTCGGCCGTCGACCAGCGGCACATCGGCCAGCAACTCGGCAGCGTTGGCGAGCGGAATGCCGAGCGACAGCATCGCACCAGTCACAGCCAGGGCATTGCTGACGTTGAACACGCCGAATGCCGGCAGACGGGCGTGGACCTCAGCTTCGCCGTCGGTCATGGCCAGCTCGGCCCCAGACGCGGTCCAGGCAAGGTCGCGAACGAACAGCTCGATGTCGCACACAAAACCGTCGTGCCGCTGCAGACCGTACCCCACCAGATGCGGCACATTCGCCTGCGCCGAAATCAGCTTGGCCACGCGCTGCCCGGCTGCGTCATCCAGGTTGGTCACTGCCGCCTTCAGGCCCGGCCAGGTGAAGAGCGCCCGCTTGGCGGCCTCATAGGCCTCCATGGTGCCGTGGTAGTCGAGGTGGTCCTGCGTGAGGTTGGTGAACACGGCGGTGTGAAAGCGCGTGCCGGCCAGACGGTGCTCCGCCAGCCCGATGGAGGACGCCTCGATCGCCACGGCCTGCGCGCCCTCGCGCAGCAGCTGCGCAAAGGTGCGCTGCAGGTCCACCGATTGGGGCGTGGTCAGGCCGAAGTCCTGCAGCCGACCCACGAAGCCCGCTCCCAGGGTGCCGATCACGCCGCACTTCAGGCCTGCGCGCGTGAGCGTGTGGGCGATCCATTGCGTGGTGGTGGTTTTGCCGCTCGTGCCCGTGACGCCGATCACGGCGAGCTTGTGGGTGGGGTGGCCGTAGTAGGCGCTGGCAATCTCACCGGCGCTGCGCTTGAGCTGCGAGACCTGCAGCACCGGCACGTCGAAATGCCTGCCCGCTGCGTCGAAACCTTCAGCCTCGACGATCAGCGCAGCCGCACCCGCGGCCAGCGCCTGATCGATGTAGGCGCGGCCGTCATGCGTCTGGCCGGGATAAGCTACGAACACATGACCCTTGCGCACGCGTCGGCTGTCCGACACGAGATCCGCGCCGGAGGCCGCGTGGTCAAGCAGCCATTGGGAGACGATGCTCACAGGCTCTCCCCCACCGGTTCCTGCACACCGCGGTCCTGCACGATGAGCGTCTTGTAGGGCGCATCCGGGGTGACGTTCAGCGCCCGCAGACCGGCAGACACCACGCCGGCAAACACCGGCGCGGCCACTTCGCCGCCATAGAACTTGCCGGCCGAAGGTTCATCGATCATGACCGCCACGATCACGCGCGGATTGCTCGCTGGCGCAAAGCCCACGAAGGAGCCGATGTACTTGCCCGGCATGTAGCCGCCGGGGCCTTGCTTGCGCGCGGTGCCGGTCTTGCCCGCCACGCGATAGCCGATCACCTGGCTCTTGGGCGCCGTGCCACCCGGGCCGGCCGCCATCTCGAGCATCTTGCGCATGGCTTTGGCGTTCTGCTCGGTGAGCACGCGGGCGCCGGGCTGCGCCTGCGGCAGCTTGGTGAAGGACAGGGGCATCAGCTCGCCGTCATTGGCAAACACCGTGTAGCTGCGCGCCAACTGGATCAGCGAGACCGACAGGCCGTAGCCGTAGCTCATGGTGGCCTGCTCGATGGGGCGCCAGCTCTCGGCGGGGCGGAGCCGCCCGGCCGCCGCGCCGGGGAACCCGATACGCGGCGCCTGGCCAAAGCCCACCTGCGCAAACTGGCCCCACATCTTGCTCGCCGGAATCTGCATGGCGATCTTTGTGGTGCCGATGTTGCTGGACTTCTGCAGCACTTCTTCCACGGTGAGGGTGCCGTGGCCGGAGGTGTCGCTGATGGTGTGGCCCGCGAATTCCATCTTGCCGGCGCCGGTCTGGATGGTGGACAGCGGCGTGACCTTGCCGCTCTCCAGGCCGAGCGCAATCGTGAAGGGCTTCATGGTGGAGCCCGGCTCAAAGGTGTCGGTGATCGCCCGGTTGCGCAATTGCTGGCCGGTCAGACCACGGCGCTGGTTGGGGTTGAAGGTCGGGTAGTTGGCCATGGCCAGCACTTCGCCCGTGTGGGCATCGAGCACCACGATGGCCCCGGCCTTGGCCTGATGTTCAGCCACTGCGTTCTTCAGTTCGGAGAAGGCCAGAAATTGCAGCTTGCTGTCGATGGAGAGCGTCACATCCCGACCGGGCAGCGCAGGGCGCACGTGCTCGACGTCTTCGATCACGCGGCCCAGGCGATCCTTGATCACGCGGCGGCTGCCCGTCTGGCCGGCCAGGTTCTTGTTCATGGCCAGCTCGATGCCTTCCTGGCCGTTGTCTTCAATATCCGTGAAGCCGAGCACGTGGGCCAGGGCTTCGCCTTCCGGATAGAAGCGGCGGTACTCCTCGCGGAAGTGAATGCCGGGAATCTTCAGTGCAGCAATCTTGTCGGCCACAGCCGGATCGAGCTGGCGACGCAGGTAGACGAACTTGCGGTCTTCGTCCGCAAGGCGGCGGCCAAGCTCGCGTTCGTTCATCTCCAGCAGTGCGGCAAGCTTGCGCGACTGTTCCGCGCTCATCTCGACGTCCTCGGGAATTGCCCAGACGGTCCGCGCCGGAATACTGGAGGCCACCACCACGCCGTTGCGGTCCATGATCTTGCCGCGCACCGCGGGAATCTCCAGCGTGCGGGCGTAGCGCTGCTCGCCCTTTTCCTGCAGGAAGTCCGAGAAAGGCCCCTGCAGCCAGAGCGCACGGCCGACCAGCGCTATGAAGGCGAGCGTCAGCACCGCCATGGCCACGCGGCTACGCACCTCGGACAGTTGCGTCTTGCGGTGCGCGCTCATTGCGCGGCTCCTGGGGCCTTTGCGCCAGCGGCAGCGCGTGCGTCCTGCGCGTTGAGGTACAGCGTATGGGCGGGGGTGACGCGCTCCATCTGCAGGTCACGGCGGGCGGAACTGTCGATCAGCCCGGGCTTGGCCAGTGCGGTCTGCTCCACCTGCAACTGGCGGAATTCAGTATCCAGGCGTTTGGCCTGGGTGTCGGCGCGCTCGATGGCCACAAACAGCTTGCGCGATGCATGGCTGCTCGTGACGATCGAGAACATCGAGGCCAGCACCGCGGCACCGAGGATGAGCTGCAGCGGCTTCATGCGGCCTCCGGCGCAGCGGCTTGGGTGCGCGTGGCGACGCGCAGCACGGCCGAGCGCGAGCGCGGGTTGGCGCCGATCTCGGCCTCGCCCGGCTTGATGCGATCCAGATCCGACCAGCGCGCGGCACCCGCCACCTCGCCACGAACAGGCAGGTGGCGCAGGCTGGCGTCTGCGCGCGGGGGCGCAAGGAACTGCTTGACGATCCGGTCTTCCAGCGAGTGGAAGCTGATCACGGCAAGACGGCCCTGCGGACGGATCATGCGTTGCGCCTGCATCAGAACTTGTTCGAGCTCCTCAAGCTCCCGATTGATGAAAATCCGTAGAGCTTGAAAGGTGCGTGTGGCCGGGTCCTGCCCCTTCTCCCGGGTCTTGACGGCCCCTGCCACGATCTGGGCAAGTTCCCCCGTGCGGGTGATGGGCTGGACCGCGCGGCGAGCAGCAATCGCCGCTGCAATTCGCGCAGCAAACCGTTCTTCACCATAGGCATGGATGATCTCCCTGATGTCTTCCTGCGCGGCCGTGTTCAGCCAGTCTGCGGCGGTCATGCCGCGGGTGGTATCCATGCGCATGTCCAGCGGCGCATCGAACCGAAAGGAGAAGCCCCGCTCGGGCGTATCGATCTGCGGGCTTGATACCCCCAGATCCAGCAGCAAGCCGGTGACTTGCGTCACCCCGTGCGCCGCCAGCTCGCGCTCCAGCGCCGAGAAGGGCTCGTGGATCGGCGTGAAGCGCGCGTCCTCGCGCGCCAGCTGCTGCGCGGCCTCGATAGCTTGCGGGTCCCGGTCGAAGCTGAACACCCGCCCCTGCGGACCCAGGCGGGACAGCAGCAGGCGCGTGTGCCCGCCGCGGCCAAAGGTGCCATCCACATAGGTACCGTCCGGGTCGGTGATCAGGGCATCGACCGACTCGTGCAGCAGCACCGTGATGTGGGCTGGGGTTTGCGAAGTTGCAGGGGGCACCGTGCGGTGCTCTTTTGGAGGCGCCGCGGAGGTCATGGATCACGGGGCCCGCTCAGAAGGAAAGCTGCTTGACGGCGTCGGGCATGCCCTGCGCGATCGCGGCGCTCTCGTGCTGCGCCAGCGTGGCGGCATCCCAGATCTCGAAGTGGCTGCCCATGCCCATGAGCATGATGTCGCGCGTCAGCCCCGCTGCGCTTCGCAGCTCCGGGGCCACCAGCACGCGGCCGGAGCCGTCGAGTTCGGCGTCCTGCGCGCTGCCCAGGAAGATGCGCTTCCAGGCCGCGGCTTCCATGGGCAGGGCGGCGATGCGCTCGCGATGGATCTCCCAGGTCGAGCGGGGAAACATCATGAGGCAGCCGTGAGGGTGCTTGGTCAGGGTGAGGCGACCCTCGCAGGCCGCCATGAGGGCGTCACGATGCCGGGCCGGCACCGCCATGCGCCCCTTTGCGTCCAACGTGATGAGGTTCGACCCTTGATACATCCCTGAGCAGATCCAAAAGTGCGCCCCGTGTGGGCGCGGCGCGCCACTTTTTGCCCTTACTTCCCACAATTCACCACTCTACGTGAAGCAAAACCCCCTCGCAAGCGAAAAACCTAATGAAATGAAGCACTTAGCGTCATCCTGGCGAGGCGCTTTCGCAGTCAAAATGGGTTTGAAAAGAAGATCTTGGGCCGTGCATCTCATGTAGTTTCTTAAGAAACCACTGTATAAAAAAATAGTCATCTGCATTGGGGGCGATCTGAAGACCTGCGCATGTCCGCCCGCCGCCGGGGGGCAGCGCCTCGGTGGCTGAGCGCTGCACCGAAGCGGGTGCAGGCCGCGCTCCGATCGCTCGTAGCGAGCGCACAGGGCGCCCGCGCTCGGATCCGCCGGGAGTGTGAACAGATGCTTCAAGTGGCGGGTCGGCCCGCGGGCGCTGCGAGACCCTGCGCCGCGCATGGGGAATTTCCACAATGACGGCGCCGCAACCGCCGGCCGATACTGCGCGCCTTCCCTAACCACAACGGTCCTCCGCCCATCATGAATCTGCTTGCACGCAGTCTTGCTGTATCGCTGATTTCGTTCGCCTCGCTGTCCTTCACCGCGCAGGCTCAGACCTCCCAGCAGGGCAACCCGAACTTCAAGCCCCAGGTGGGCCAGGCCGGCAAGGACGTGATCTGGGTGCCAACGCCGGATTCGCTGGTGAACCGCATGCTGCGCATGGCGCAGACTACCGACAAGGACTTCGTCGTGGACCTCGGTTCGGGCGACGGCAAGATCAACATCGCCGCCGCGCGCGACTTCAAGGCCCGCGGTCTGGGCATTGAATACAACCCGGACATGGTCGCCGTGTCGCGCCGCATGGCGCGCGAGGCCGGCGTGGACAAGATGGTCGAGTTCCGCCAGGGCGACATCTTCAAGACCGAGTTCTTCGACGCCACCGTTGTGACCATGTACCTGCTGCCGCAGCTGAACCTGCGCCTGCGCCCGATCCTGCTGGACCGCATGAAGCCCGGCACGCGTCTGGTGGCCCACGCCTTCACCATGGGCGACTGGGAGCCGGATGAGACCAGCGTGGTGGAAAACCGCTACGGCTACCTCTGGATCGTGCCGGCCAATGCCAGCGGCAACTGGCGCGTGAACGTGGCCGAGCGCGCCGTGGGCAACTTCACGATGGACCTGAACCAGACCTATCAGCGCGTGAGCGGCAACGCCCGCCTGAACGCCGACATGGAAGCCAACCTGATCGACCCCGAGCTGCGCGGCGACCAGTTCAAGTTCGCCCTGCGCGCCGTGGACGGCCGCGTGCTGACCTACAGCGGCACCGTGGCGGGCAACCGCATCACGGGCACCGTGACGGGCAACGGCCTGAACAGTACCTTCACCGCCGAGCGCTCGGGTGCGCCGCGCCAGATCCATTCCGGCACGGACGCCAACAGCCGTGCGATGAACAACTGAAAGCCACCCGTCTGGTTTGACGACTGATCCGAACGACCACCCCGCAGCTGCGGGGTGTTTCGTTTCCGGAGCCACCGCTCAAGCCAGTCTGCCGACCGCCGGCACACACGAGCCGCCTTGACCCTCGGCCGAAGCTTTCGGCCCAACCGCCCCGCCCCTCTGCGCGACCGCAAGGGCTTTGCCCGCTTCCGGACCCCTGCCCATGAATTCCACGCCCCAACCCACGCTCGGCCTCAAGGAGGCGGTGGCGATCATCGTCGGCATCGTCATCGGTGCCGGCATCTTCAAGGCACCCTCGCTGGTGGCCATGTTCTCCGGCAGCGAGTTCTGGATGTACAGCGCCTGGATCGCGGGCGGCGTGATCTCGCTGATCGGCGCGCTCTGCTACGCGGAACTCGCCACGGCCTATCCGAATGCAGGTGGCGACTACCACTTCCTGCATCGGGCCTACGGCCGCGCGGTCAGCTTCCTGTTTGCCTGGGCGCGCTTTTCTGTCATCACCACCGGCTCGATCGCCCTGCTCGCCTTCGTGTTCGGCGATTACATGACCGAGATCGCGCCGCTGCACGGCAACGCCACACTGTCAGCCGCGCTGTACGGCGCGGCGGCGGTGTTGGTGCTCACGTGGATCAATGTGCGCGGCATACGCGCGGGTGCGCTTACGCAGAGCTGGCTCACGCTGGCCGAGGTAGGCGGTCTGATCGTGATCATCGGGGCTGCCGTGTGGCTGGCCTCGACCGGCGCGCCCACGCCCGCAGGCGCAGCACCAGCGCCCACTGCGGCTGCGGCCATGCCGCCGCTGTCCATGCTCGGCCTGGCCATGGTCTTTGTGCTGCTCACCTACGGCGGCTGGAACGAGGCCGCCTACATCAGCGCCGAGGTGCGCGACCCGCACCGCAACATGCTGCGCGCGATGGTGATCTCCATTGTGCTGATCACTGCGTTGTATCTGCTGGTGAACTGGGCGTACGTGAGCGTGCTGGGCATCGGCGCCATGGGCAAGAGCAAGGCCGTGGCGGCCGATCTGCTGCAGGTGGCCTTCGGCAGCACCGGGCAGATCGTCATCTCCATCATGGTGGCGATTGCCGCGCTGACCAGCATCAACGCCACCATGATCGTGGGCGCGCGCACCAACTATGCGCTGGGCCGGGACTGGCCGGTGCTGTCCTTCATGGGCACCTGGAACGCGGAGCGCAATGCCCCGGTGACGGCCATGTGGGTTCAGGGCGCGATGGCGCTGGTGCTGGTGCTGCTGGCCCTGCTCACCAGCGGCCAGGGCGGCGGCGGCTTCAAGGCGATGGTGGAGTTCACCAGCCCCGTGTTCTGGCTGTTCTTCCTGCTCTCGGGCTGCGCGCTGATCGTGCTACGCGTACGCGAACCGAGCACGCCGCGCCCCTTCAAGGCGCCGCTGTATCCGGTGCTGCCGGCGCTGTTCATTCTGACCTGCGGCTACATGCTGTGGTCCAGCCTGTCCTACGTCTATAGCAAGCAGCTTGGCGGCTTCAATGCTGCATGGATCGGCGTGGGCGTGCTGGCGGTGGGCGTGCTGCTGCTGGCACTGGTGTGGCGCCAGGGCGGTGCACCGGGTGCGGGTGCACAGACACGGGCCGCGGAGTGAATTTCTTGTCCGATATTGATATTTAATGCAATGAACGATGAGCCACTTTCCGCATGTTTTTCGAGGCTCTTGGCTGTTTTTCATTCACTTGCAGTTTAGTCCGATTTTGACCTGATGCAGTATCCATGCGCTTCTTCAGCGCATGGGCTTGCTCGATCAATCGCGCCACGGCGCCGGCCAGCCGAGCAGGCGGCTGGCCGCCTCGCCCCGCTCGCGCAGCTCGTCTGCATCACGCCCGCCCAGATGGACGATGCCGTAGCGGTGGCTGCCGGTCCACTTCAGTTCGCGCGCCAGACTCGCGCCGCGCTTGGCAAAGCTGAACACCAGCCCGTCCGGAAAGCGCGCAGCAAAGGCGGCGCGCTGCGCGTCGCTCGGCTGCAGGGGCGGCATCTCGCCCGGGAAGCTGCGAAACACGAGACTCGCCGCCGCACCGGCGCTGGGGTGGCTGCGCGGCACGGCGCGGGGGTCCTCGCCCAGCGCGATCGCCACCGCCATGGCATGCACGCGCAGGCCCTGCGTGCGTTCGTGCAGGTCCGCAAACTGCGAGGCCATGCGCGGGTTGCACTCGATCACCGTGATGCGGTCGGTGCCTGCATCCCAGAAAAACTCCAGGTTGAAGAAGCCGTGGTCAAAGCCGATGGCGCGCAGAAATCGCCGCGCGATGTCCAACGCACGCGTCTGTACTTCGGCCGGCAGGCGGCTTGGTACCTCCCAGCGCATGAAGGCTGGCGTGCCGGGGTACATGATCGCGTCCACCACGCCCAGCGCATGAACCTGGGTGTGCTGCACCCAGCCGTCCAGATTGAACTGCGCCGTGCCCAGCGGCACGCAGGCTTCCATCATCATGCGGTGCGCCGGGCTGCTCTGCGGCAGCCGCTGCGCGCGCACGCGGTCAAACGGCGCCACAAGCCGGCGGATCACCCAGCGCTCCGCCCAGCTGAAGCGCGTGTGCGCCTGCAGCGTCTCGCGGCGGTCCACCTCACGCGCCAACACTGAGAAGGCGGCCTTGATCGGCTTGACGAAGCAGGGATAGCTCAGCCCCGGCGGGATGTCTTCGCCGAGTTCGACGGGCAGCAATTGGGCCGGCAGGCTGGCTTCCGGCGCCACGCGGGCGAGCACAGCGCGCGCATGCAGCTTGTGCTGCGCGGCGATCAGCGCCTCGGGCCGCGGTGCGGGCAGGTTCAGCCGCTCGGCCACCAGCGCCGCGGCCAGCGCGCCAAACTGCTCGTGATGCGAAAGCACGCCCCGCCAGCCGCGTGCCCGCGCGCGACGCGCCTGCGCGTCGGCAAAGCGCTCAAGGTCAAAGCCGAGCAGGCGTGCGTTGCTCGGGAAGTGATGCAGATCGAAGCCAGCCTGATCGAACTGCGCCACGCCCTCGCGCTCCAGGCGTGCGAGCGCGGCACGGTTCCAGTCGTAGGCAAACAGCCAGCCCAGCCGCGGCAGCGTCATACCCATGGACGATCAGCGCGTGAGCGCGCGCCGCAGGCTCCAGCTCAGCGCATCCACCGCCACCACCAGCAGAATCGTCACGCCCAGCAGCGTGGCGGTCTTGCTCATCTGGAACAGGCCCATGTGGAAATGCAGCATCTGCCCCAGCCCGCCCGCGCCCACCACGCCAAGTACGGCCGCGGCGCGGATGTTGTTCTCCCAGCGGTAGAGCGTGTAGCTCAGCAGTTGCGGCAATGCCTGGGGCAGCGTGGCGTAGAACAGGATGCGCCCCTCCCCCACGCCGTGATTGCGCAGGGCCTGCGCCGGGCCGGGCGGTACGTTCTCCAGCGCCTCGGCAAACAGGCGGCCGAGCACGCCGGCCGTGTGCAAGGCCAGTGCCAATGTGCCGGCAAAGGGGCCGAGCCCCGCCGCGATCAGCAGCAGCCCCGCCCAAACGAGCTCCGGAATCGAGCGTAATGCGTTGAGCAGCAGGCGTGTCGGCGACCGCGCGAGCGACGCATCCTGCGCATGCAGGCGCGCCGCCGGCACCGCCAGCGCCAGACCCAGCGCTGCAGCCAGCAGCGTGCCGAAGGCCGACATGGCGAAGGTCTCCCAGGTCGCCACCGCCACCCGCTGCAGAAAGGCGGGGCTGGTGTCCGGCGGGAAGAACTCGCCCACAAAGCGCGCCATGCTGGCCGCGGCGTCCATCGAGAACAGCTGCCGCCACTGCAGATCAAGGCTCCAGAAGCTGGCGAAGATCAGCAGCAGCGCCGCAAGCGTCCACCAGCAGCCGCGGCAGCGCGCGGAGAACAAGGGCGGCGGCATGCGGTACGGCAGATTGGCGGCGCCGCGCGCATCCGGCATGGGTCTTCCGCTCATGCCAGCGCCTTTCGCAGGCTGCTGCTGGCCCGATCCGCCAGCGCCACCAGGACGACGAACACCAGCAGAATGCTCAGCACCTCACCGCCGGCAAACATCTTCATGGACGTGCTCAGCTGCTGGCCCAGGCCGCCCGCGCCCACGAAACCGAGCACCACGGAGCTGCGGATCGCGCACTCCCAGCGGTAGACGGTGTAGCTCGTGAGTTCGCCCGCGTTCTGCGGCAGGGCGGCGTAGAAGAAGGCCTGCAGCCGCCCGGCGCCATTGCGCAGCAGGCTGTGCGTGGCATGCGGCTCGCCGCTCTCGATGATCTCCGCGTACACCTTGCCGAGCATGCCGGCGTAGGTCAGCGCAATCGCCAGCACGCCGGCCGTGGGACCGAGCCCGACCACGCGCACGAAGATCAGCGCCCAGATCAGCTCGGGCACGCTGCGCAGCAGGATCATCAGCCCGCGCACGGCCTGGCGCAGCCAGAAGGGCAGGCGCGCCATGCGCCCGGACAGGGCCGAGACCGACAGCAGACTCACCGAGGCCAAGGCCATGGGCACAGCGAGCACCAGCGCAAGCGTCAGGCCCGCCGTGGCAATGGCCACCGTGCGCCAGGCCTCCACGGCCAGCATCTTGAGGAAGTCCGGCGAGTGCGCCGGCGGCAGAAAGCTCGCCAGAAAGTTGCCAGTGACCTTGAGGTTTTCCGGCGTGAACAGCACCCAGGGCTTGAACTCGGAGGCCACAGCCAGGGGCCAGACCAGCACGACTGCAGCGCTGATCCAGAACACTCGCGCCAGCCACGCCGGATCGCGCTGCGGCGCCGCGCGGGCGGCCTGCACCACGGTGCCGTTCATCGGCAGTGCATCACCACCGGCGCAGCGGCTGCGGCCGGTTCGTCCGGCATGGGCGCGGTGCCGCTCAACTCATGCTCGTGCGACTCGTACAGCCGAGCCAGCAAGCCTGGGCTGACCTCGGCCGCAGGCAGATCAAAGGCCAGCGCACCGTCGCGCAGGCCGATGATGCGCGGGAAGTGCGCCAGCGCCCGATCCACCTGATGCAAGGTCGCCACCAGCGTGACGCCGCGCGCGAGGGCTTCCTCCACCAGGGTGCTGATGGCGAGCTCCGAGCGGCGCGGGTCCAGCGCGGAGAGCGGCTCGTCCACGAGCCACAGCCGCGTGTCTGAGAGCAGCGCACGCGCCAGGCCCACGCGCTGCCGCTCGCCGCCGGACAGGCGGTCCACCCGCTCGAAGATCTTCTCAGCCAGATCGAAGCGGTCCAGCGCCGCCCAGGCCGCCGGAATGTCGCTGGGGTAGAAGAGTGAACGCAGGCTCGCGGCCAGGCTCATGCGCGGCAGCCGACCGGCCAGCACCGCCGTGACCACGCGCTGGCGCGGCGGCAACGGCGGCACCTGCGGCGCCAGAAACAGGGCGCTGCGCAGGGCCTGACGCTCGCGCTGCCCGAGCTGCCAGGGCGCGCGACCGTCCAGGGTGAGGCTTGCTGTGGTTTCCGGTGGCAGCGCACAAGCCAGCAGATGCAGGAGCGTGGTCTTGCCGGCCCCGGACGGGCCGATGACCGCCACCTGCTCGCCCGGCGCGATCGACAGGTTCAGCGCGCGCAGCGCGGCCGGAGCACCCGGCCGGGCGCTCGGATGCTGTGCGCTGACGCTCGCGAGCGTCAGGCGCATGCCGGTGCTGCCTGCCTGCGAGCTGCCTTCAGCCACGAGACGGCGCAGCCTTGCTCAGAGCAGGTTGGCCGCACGCGCGGCGGCCTCGATGCCCTTGTAGTTGTCGGGCGTGGTCGTCACGTAGCGCGTGGCGCGGTTGAGCTTGAGGATTTCCGTGCCCGGCTCCTTGGCCGGGTCCAGCGCCAGCAGGGCACGCTGTACGCGGTTGCGCAGATCGACCGGCGTGTCGGCGTGCATGGACCAGTTGTAGTTGAAGAAGGTCCCGGTCGTGTGGAACACGTCCACGGCCTTGGTGTCCACCTTGCCCTCGCTCACGAACTTGCGCCAGACGGTGATGTCGAGCGCGGCGGCGTCCACGCGGCCGCTCACCACGGACGCAATGGTTGCATCGTGCGCGCCGCTGAAGGCCACGCGCTTGAAGTCCTTTTCCGGGGTGAGACCCGCCTCGGCGAGGAAGTGGCGCGGCATCAGATGGCCCGAGGTGGAGGACGGCGAGCCGAAGCTCACTTCCTTGCCCCGCAGATCAGCCAGGGTCTTGATGCCGGAGTTCGTGCGCGCGATGAAGACCGATTGGAACCGGGTGTCCTCCTCGCGCTGCGCAATCGGCACGATCTTGCCGCCGGAGCGGATCTGCGCCTGCACATAGGTGAAGCCACCGAACCAGACCAGATCCACCTTCTTGTTCACCAGCGCCTCCACGGCCGCGGGGTAATCCGTGACCGGCGTGAACTCCACCTTCATGCCCAGTTGCTGGCTCAGGTAGTTGGCAATCGGCGTGAACTTGCGCACCTGCTCGGTGGCTGCTTCTTCGGGGATGGTGGTCACGCGCAGCACCTGCTGGGCGTAGCTGGCGGCCCCCAGGGCGAGCACGGTGCAGGCCAACAGGGTCTTGAGCAGGCGGGTCGCGGAGGAGCGGAGCATCGCGGGTCCTTTCAGGGATGAAGCCAGGCTGCGAGAAAAGAAGACGAGAACACACGCGCAAGCCATTCCGCAAGGATAAGCTCAGCGCCCATGCTTCGCCGGCCGACCTTCCTCCAGATTGACCCACCCTCGCGCGACACACTGGCCGACGAAGCGGATGCCGGCTTGCGTGCACCGCAGGCCTGGCTCTCTCCCAAACTGTTCTACGACGCGCTCGGATCGCGACTGTTTGACGCAATCACCGAGCTGCCGGAGTACTACCCGACGCGCACCGAAGCCGCGCTCATGGCCTGCCACGGCGCAGACATTGCCGCTGCGGTGCGCAGTGCACTGCCCGCCGCGCCGACCCTGGTCGATCTGGGTGCCGGCAACTGCACCAAGGCTGCGGCCCTGTTTGATCTGCTGCGGCCGGCACATTACGTGGCGGTGGACATCTCTGCGGACTACCTGCGCAACACGCTGACCTGCCTGCAGCGCGAATACCCGGAGCTGCGCATGAGCGGCGTGGGCATGGACTTCTCTGTTCGGCTTGCCTTGCCCGGCGAGGTGTTGGCCCATGAGCGGACGGGCGCAGCGCCGCAATCGGCGCTGATCTTCTACCCCGGCTCCAGCATCGGCAATTTCGACCCGCCCGAGGCCTTGCGTTTGCTGCGTGAGGCGCGCGCGCTGGCCCCTGGCGCAGCGCTGCTGATCGGCGTGGATCTGGTCAAGCCGCTGGAGGTGCTGCTGCCCGCCTATGACGACGCGCTGGGCGTGACCGCAGCCTTCAATCTCAATGTGCTGCGCCGGCTGAACGCACTGCTGGGCGCAGACTTCGATCTGGCCGACTGGCAGCACGAAGCCCGCTTCAATGCCGCGGCATCACGCATCGAGATGCATCTAGCGGCACGCACTGAGGTGACCGTGCGCTGGCGGGGCGGCGAACGACACTTCCGGGCCGCCGAAACCATCCACACCGAGAACTCCTACAAATGGACGGTCGAGGGCTTCGCGGCCCTGCTGGCCGAGGCCGGCTTTGCGCAACGCCGGCACTGGACGGACGAGCGCAGCTGGTTTGCGGTGTTTCTGGCCAGCGGCTGATCGCCGGACGGCTTAGCGTTGCAGCGCGCAGGTGCGAAAGCCGGCGGCGATGTCGTTGCGCTCCGCCGTGAAGAAGTTGCGGTAGCGCGTGTGCCGCATGCGCGGCTGGGTCATGAAGCTGGCGCCCTTGAGCACGGGCCGGCCATCGAACCAGGGCGCGGAGTAGTCCCGGTATGGGTGCGCCACAAAACCCTCAAAAGGTGCGAAGGGGCTGGCCGTCCATTCCCAGACGGCGCCCCACGTAAACGCGTCCGGCGCAGCTTCGGCGGCGCAGACCCATTCCGCCTCCGTGGGCAGACGCCGCCCGGCCCAGCGGCACCAGGCGCGCGCCTCATGGGCGCTCAAGTGGCAGGCGGGATGCACTGGGTCCAGCGCCATCCAGCGTCCGTGCCGAAGCTGCTCCCAGTCTTGTGCGTGCGCTGCGCGCCGCAGATCGCGCGGAGCCTGCGCGCCGGTGGCGGCCAGCCACTGCCGGCCGGCGGCATCCCAAAGTTCTGGGCGGGCATAACCGCCGTCCTCGACAAAGCGCAGAAACTCCGCCCAGCGCAGCACCTGCGCGTCGATCTGGAACGGCTCAAGCATCGGCTCGCAGCGGCCGAGCTCGTTGTCGAAGGCAAAGGCATCCCCTGCAGCCTGGCCCAGATCGATCGGCCCGCCGGGCATCTCGATGGCGGGTCGCGGCTCGGGCAGCCGGGGGGCCTGCCAGCGCGCATCGGCCACGGGCACACCGAGCGCCTGCGCCATGTAGAGCGCAGCCTCGTGATGCATGTCCTCATGCAGCAGGGCCAAACGGAAGAAGTACGGGTCCTCGGCGTCATCGTGCGCGAGCAGCGCCAGGGTTTCGTCCAGTTGAGCCTGCAGATGCGAGAGCGTGGCAGCGAGGTCCGGCAACGGCAGGCTCCAGCGCGCGGCGTGCGGCACCTGGCTGGAGTCGTAGAGGGCATCCGCACGAGCCGGCACGGCGCTAGCGCGCGGCGCCAGCGGATCGGCCGCAGCACCGAGTGCGCGCTGCGAATTGCGGCCGATCCAGCGCCGGGCAAACCAGCCGATATGCCCCAGCTCCCAAAGCGGCGGGTTCAGTTCCGCGTGCTGCGGCACCTGCAGGTCCGGCCGCGCGGCGCGCCATGCCGCAAGGGTGGCGAGCGTATCCTTGCGGCTCTCGATCAGCAGGGCGGCCAGGGCCGTACCGCGCGCACTGCGCGCCGCTTGCCCCGGGGCATCGAAACGGATGCTCGTCTGATCGCTCACGTTCACAGGATGGTGCCTTGAAACCCGCAGCGCTTGTGTTGGTGACGCCGGCGCTGGCCGACGCCAACAACGGCAACTGGCAGACCGCGCAGCGCTGGGCGCGCATGTTGCGCCGAGCTTATCGCGTGCACCTGCAGGCGCGCTGGTCGGCGGAAGATGCGGGCCGCGACGATGCGCTGATGATCGCCCTGCATGCGCGCCGCTCGGCAGAGTCGATCGCCACGTTCAAGGCAGCCTACCCGCATCGGCCGGTGGTGCTCGCGCTGACCGGCACGGACCTCTATCGCGACATTGCGAGCGACGCCGCCGCACAGCGCTCGCTGGCACTGGCCGATCGGCTGATCGTGCTCAACAGCCTGGGCGCACAGGCGCTGCCCGAAGCACTGCGGCCCAAAGTGAGCGTGGTGTTGCAGTCGTGCAGCGCAAGGGCGCCGCGCCCCCGCCCGCAGCAGCACACCCGCGTGCTCATGGTCGGCCACCTGCGCGCCGAGAAGGATCCGGCCACGTATCAGCGCGCCGCCGTGCAGCTCGCTCATCGAAGTGACCTCTTGTTCGACCATATCGGCGCCGCGCTGGAACCCGCCTGGGCCAAGGCGGCCGAGCTGTGCATGGCCCGGCAGCCACGCTACCGCTGGCTGGGCGGCCTGCCGCACGGCGCCACGCGCGAGCGCATGACGCGCGCCAGCGTGCTGGTGCATGCCAGCCGGCTGGAAGGCGGCGCGCATGTCGTGATCGAGGCCCTGCGCAGCGGCCTGCCGGTGCTGGCCTCACGCATCGATGGCAATGTGGGGCTGCTGGGCTCGGACTATGACGGCTACTTTCCCGCGGGCGACGCGACGGCGCTGGCCGGGCTGGTCGGGCGCTTTGCCGACGACACGGACTTCGCCCAGCGGCTGACCACGCAGTGCACAGCGCGCGCGGACCGGTTCAGCCCCGAAGCCGAAGCTGCGGCGCTTGGGACTATCGTGTCCGAGTTGCTGGGCTGAAGCACGCGCTGCAGCCCGCTGAATCCTCGTTTTCTTTCGAGCCTGACCATGAACGCACCTGCCTCCCCCACTGCCACCGAACCCAAGCTCACCAGCCTGTCGCATGGCGGCGGCTGCGGCTGCAAGATTGCACCGGGGGTGCTGTCCGAGATTCTGAAGGGCACGGCGGCCATGCCGATTCCGCCCGAGCTGCTCGTGGGCATCGAGACCGCGGATGACGCCGCCGTCTACAAGCTCAACGAGGAGCAGGCGCTGATCGCGACGACCGACTTTTTCATGCCGATCGTGGATGATCCCTTCGACTTCGGCCGCATTGCCGCCACCAACGCCATCAGTGATGTCTACGCCATGGGCGGCAAGCCGATCCTCGCGCTGGCGCTGGTGGGCATGCCGATCAATGTGCTGTCCACCGCCACGATCGGCCGCGTGCTGGAGGGCGGCGCCTCGGTCTGCCGCGCGGCGGGCATTCCGGTGGCGGGCGGCCACACGATCGACTCCGTGGAGGCGATCTACGGCCTCGTCGCCCTCGGCCTGGTGCACCCGGCGCGGGTGAAGCGCAATGCCGACGCGCAGCCCGGCGATGTGCTCGTGCTCGGCAAGCCCCTGGGCGTGGGTGTGATGAGCGCGGCGCTCAAGAAGGGCCAGCTGGGCGCCGAGGGCTACGCTCGCATGATCGACAACACCACCAAGCTCAACACGCCGGGGCCGGATCTGGCCGCCATCGACGGCGTGCATGCCCTCACCGACGTGACCGGCTTCGGCCTGGCCGGCCATGCGCTGGAACTGGCCCGTGGCGCCGGCTGCGAGGTGACACTCGATTGGCGCCGCGTGCCCCTGCACCCCGGTGTGCGTGATCTCGCAGCGCAGGGCTTCATCACCGGTGCGTCGGGCCGCAACTGGACCGGCTACGGGCAGGACGTGACCCTGCCCGCAGGCTTCGCTGCCGAAGACCAGGCCCTGCTGACCGACCCGCAGACCTCCGGCGGCCTGCTGGTGAGCTGCGCCCCTGCCGCGCTGGACGCCGTGCTGGCGGTGTTCGCGCGGCACGGATTCGAGTCGGCCGCCGTGGTCGGGCAGGTCCGCGGCCGAACGAGCACAGGCAAACTCTCCATTCAAGCTTGAATTTGGCCGAAATTGTTTGTTTTTGCGCTTTTCCGATTGCCATTAGCTTTGGAGAATGGCTTCAGACAAGCGGAAAGCCCAATTTAATCCGACTCAATGATTTGAGTCCGAAAACAATCTAATTAATTGAATCCAGTACCGCACCCCCTGTTCGTGCGATCTCCCGGATTTCGGTGATGCGCGAACCCGCTGCCCTGCCTAGGCTGCGTGCACTGATGACGCCAGACCCCGGGATTGGGACCCCGGGGTAGCGACCTCCCCGCGACTCTGCATCGTTCTCAGACCCGGCCTCGCGCCGCGGCCGCGCCTGCATCTGCAGGACGCAGCCCACGCGCCGCGCCGTCGTCCGACCCCCACACCCGCCGGGTGTGGGTCATGCCATCGCGAGGAGTTTCACCATGGATATGCCCGTTCAACGCGGCTCTGCCCGCCTGCTGGCCGCCTTCAAGGCCCGTTCGTTTTCCGAGGAGGCCATCCGCGAGCTGGCCGCTCATCTCGACAAGTCACCCGCCAGCGTCGAAGGTGCGCTGGTCAAGGGCGGCAGTGCCGCCACCGGCGTGAGCCTGACCCTCGCCTACAGCGGCGATGACGTACCGCAATGCGGCAACGACATGGCCTTCTGGCTGGCGTGGCTGCGCAGGCACGGCGGCGGCGGCTTCACCCCGCGGCGCCCGCGGATCATCATCAACGGCATTCCCTTCCCGGATTGGCTGCGCCTGGAGTTGTCGGCCGGCGAAGTCATCAACCCGGCCGTGAATCCCGCCGTCAACGCCTTCGAGATCCAGGATCTGCGCGAGATCGGCGGAGGCCTGCGTGGCTGAGGCTGCGCCCGCCGCGCACGCCTTGGGGGAGTTCTGCAGCCCGGAAGACAACCTTCTGGGCAGCCTGCCGGTGCTGCAGGTTCACCCCACGCGACGCTGCAACCTCGCCTGCGCCCACTGCTACACCGAAAGCGGGCCGGGCGAGGCCGACACCCTGCCCGTGCATCTGCTGGCGCTCGCCGTGCAGGACGCAGCCGCGCTGGGCTACGGCCAGCTGGCGGTGAGTGGCGGCGAACCCCTGCTCTATCGCGATCTGCCTGCCCTGCTGGCCGCCGCCAAGGCCATGGGCATGATCACCACCGTGACCAGCAATGCAATGCTGGCCACGCCCCGCCGGCTCGACGAGCTGGTGCCCGTGCTGGATGGCATGGCGGTGTCCATCGATGGCCGCCCGGACGAGCACGACCGCATCCGCGGCCAGGCCGGCGCCTTCGACAAGGCGGTGGCCCACCTGGCGCACCTGCGCGAGCGCGGCCTGCCCTTCGCCTTCATCTTCACGCTCACGCAGCACAACGCCGACAGCCTGGAGTTCGTCATCTGTCTGGCCGCCGAAACCGGCGCACGCGCCGTGCAAGTCCATCCGCTCACGGCCGATGGCCGCGCCGCACAGACCCTGGCCGGCGCGGTGCCCGACCAGCTCGAACTGCTGGCGGGCCTGATGGCCGCCGAAGTGCTGGGCGCCGAACTGAACGTGCCGGTGCAGGTGGACGTGCTGCTGCGCGAGCAGATGGCACACATGTGCAACCGACTCGTCCCCAGGCTGCCCGTCACCCGCCTTGCCGATGCCGCGCCGGTGCTGATCGTGAATGCCAACGGCCAGGTCATGCCCTACACCCATGCCGTGCACCCGGCACTTGCCTTGGGCGATCTGCATCAGGCGCGCCTGAGTGAGCTCGCCCCGCAGTGGCTCCGCAGCGGCCGCGCCGACCGGCTCGCCCGCGCCTGCAGCGCAGCGCGAGACACCCTGCTCGCACAGGAAGACCTGCTCGCCGCCTATTGGTACGACACCGTCGCCGAACAGACCCATCGGCAGGAAACGGTGCCGTTCATCTTCAAGCCAAGAGAGCCCGCTTGGGCAGCGGTACGCGATCTGGAAGTCACGGTCGCAATGCGGCGCAACGCCATGCTCTGAGTTGCCCGGAGCGCCCTTGCGGTCTACTCCCGCGCGACCGCTGCGGTGGTAGCCCATGCCCTCGCCGCCCCCAGCCAAGCGAGCCGGCACGCAGTAAACGAACGCAATTTCGATGATTTTGCGTTCGTTGCGCTGCATCCATCTCCTCTAAGTCTTTCAATCGGTTGGGATTTTTTAGGGTTATCCAGTAGACCCACTCCAGTCCAGCGAAATTGCGGCGAAAACAGTTCACATTTTCATTAATCAATAACTTTGTTGTTTTCTATATTTTTGCAACCCCATTCCCGCTTACCGATCCGACGAGGAGCCGCCATGTCACTGAACAACCTGTCCATCCGCGTCAAGCTCGGCGCAGCCTTCGCGCTGCTGGTCGCACTCATGCTCGGCATGGGCGCCGTCGCACTGATGGAACTGACCGACTTGAACAAGCGCTTTGGTGTTGTCGTGAACGTCAACAACGAGCGGATCGACAGAGCCAATGATCTGAGCGAATCGGTGCATGTCGTGGTTCGTGTGATCCGAACGATCGCCCTGCTCGACGACCCCGCCGTTCGCGAGCGGGAGTACGAAAAGGTGCGCAAAGCGCGCCTCGCCTACGCGCAAGCCTGGGAAGCGCTGGAGAAGCTTCCCGAGAGCCCGTCCGCCATCGAGCTCATGCGGCCGATCGCATCCGCTCGCGACAAGACCATGCCCCTGAACGATCGCGTCGTCGAATTGGCAAGGTCGAACGACCGACAGGCCGTCGTTGAACTCCTGCTCAAGGAGGCAGGCCCTGCAGCCACGCAGTGGCAGAACGCCATCGATGCATACATCGAATACATCAAGACCGACAACAAGCGCTACTACGAGGCGGCGCAAGCAGCGCACCGCATGGCGATGATGCTCACCGTCGGCTGCGTGCTGCTCGCCACCCTCGCCGCTGCCGTGATGGGCTGGCTGATCAGCCGCAACATCACCAGGCGGCTGGACCTCGGTGTGACAGCCAGCGAGCGCCTTGCGGCCGGCCGGCTGAACGTGCCGGTGGCCGCGAGTGGACGCGATGAGCTGGCCGTCCTGTTGAACGCCATCGAACGCACGCGCCTGAGCCTGGTGCAGACGGTATCGGAGGTTCGCGCAAATGCCGAGGCCGTTGCCAGTGCGAGCGCACAGATTGCACAGGGCAACACCGACCTCTCCAGCCGGACCGAGCAGCAGGCCAGCGCGATCCAGCAGACTGCCGCGACCATGGAACAACTGGGCACGACGGTGCGCAGCAACGCCGAGAGTGCACAGTTGGCCGACGAGCTGGCCCGCGAAGCCGCGGCCGTGACCGAGCGCAGCAACGCCGTCATGCGCGAAGTCACCGAGGCCATGGGCAGGATCGACCTGACGGCCCGACGCATCGCAGACATCCTCGGCACCATCGACGGCATCGCCTTCCAGACCAACATCCTCGCGCTCAATGCCTCCGTGGAAGCGGCGCGCGCCGGTGAGCAGGGCCGCGGTTTCGCCGTGGTGGCCACGGAAGTACGTGCCTTGGCCGGCCGGTGTGCCACGGCCGCGCGCGAGATCAAGGGTCTAGTCGCAGAGAGCGGGGAATCCACAAGTGAAGGTGGCATCCTGGTCCGGCAAGCAGGCAACACCCTGTCCGAGGCAGGAGCAGCAGTTCGCCGCGTCACCGAGCTGCTCGCAGAGATCAGCAGCGCCAGCCGCCAGCAGAGCGACGGCGTCATCCAGGTGGGCGAAGCAGTGCAATCGATGGACAGCGCAACCCAGCAGAACGCAGCGCTGGTTGAGGAAAGCGCTGCGGCTGCAGAGAGCCTGCGTGCCCAGGCAGACAGCCTCGTTCAGGCGGTCAGCGTGTTCGTGCTGGAACATCGTGCACCTGCAGCGCAACGTGCCTGACGATTCAGGGATAGCATCTGCGCACCCCGCCGCGCGCGACTTCGCCGAGCCGGCGGCGCTGCCTATGGCGACTCGCCCCTTGCCCACCGACGCTCTGACCACAGCTCAAGCTGCGGCACGGCTGGGCGTCTCCACGCAAACGATTCAGAAGTGGGTTGATCAGCGTCTGCTGGACGCCTGGCGCACATTGGGCGGGCACCGGCGTGTATCGACGCAGTCGGTTGAGACGCTGCTGGCATCGCGCCAAGCGCAGCTCGCCAGTGCGCCAGCAGTGCCCGCAACGTCAACCGATCAAAACGCGGCGCAGATCATGGTCGTCGAGGACGATTCAATCGAAGCCGAACTGATCAGTGAGATCCTGAGCGCACTCTGCGGCGATCGCGCTCGAGTGCTGCTGTTCAACAACCCGTTCGACGCGCTCCTGCACGCAGGAAATTCCCCTCCGGACGTGCTTCTTGCAGACGTGAACATGCCTGGCATGGACGGGGTGGCGATGGTTCGGCATCTGGTCTGTAATCAGCGTCTGAGCGGCACTCGAATCGCCCTGGTGACCCACTTCTCCCGCGACGAGGTGGAGCGTCTGGGCGAACTCCCCCAAGGCGTGCTTTACCTACGCAAACCCATCACCCATGCAGTCTTGAGCGAAGCGCTGCCCTTCCTGAACCGATGAGTGAGCACCGCGCAAAGCGCACACCCCTGCCAACAGGCGTGTTCCTAGTGCTGATCGGCATGACTGCAGGCGTCGCATACGCGTTGCTTGCGCTGTGGGCTCGGGACAGCTACTACGACGCGATTGCGCACGCCCGAGCGGAGATTCAGGCGCTCGCGCAGATCAATGCGAGCACGCTGAGTCTGCATCTGCGCAACGCACGAGGCGCCGCAGAGGATCTCGATGCATATCCGGAGCGGGATCGCTCGACGATTCAACGGGCCGCCTATTCGAGATTGAGCGGTTCGGACATTCTCGAAATCTTCGATGCACAGGGTCAGCTGATCGGCAGCACCGCCACAGACTCGGGTCCGGCGCCCGAAGCGCTGCGTGTGCAGTTCACGGACTATCACCGGCCGCAGTCGGCCAGCCTGGGGTGGGCAGTGGAGCGCCAGGGGCGCCACTGGCTGCCCGTGCTGTATCGCA
This sequence comes from beta proteobacterium AAP99, assembly GCA_001295775.1. Lineage (GTDB taxonomy): Bacteria > Pseudomonadota > Gammaproteobacteria > Burkholderiales > Burkholderiaceae_C > Piscinibacterium. Next base: position 14,941 of record LJIA01000008.1, on the reverse strand, counting down.
CCAACTCGGCGCACTGGATCGTCATCAGCATGCCGATCGAGAACATTCTTGCGAACTGGACACGTCCGCGCTGGAAGGGGCTTAACCCGATCGGGCTGCGCAGCGGTTCCGACCTCATCCTGCTCAGGTTCCCATTCGCGCCAGAACAACTCGGCCGGGACGCGTCAAAGTCATCGTCGGCCGCAATGATTCGCCAATCCGTCCTCAGCGGAGATGCACACGGAACCGTACACACCGTCGCCACCGAGACGGACTATGTGGAGCGATTGATCGGCTGGGCGCTGGTACCCGGATCCTCAGCGAAAGCACTGGTTGCCACCGATGTGGCCGACGTTCGAGCCGTATGGATTAGTGACCAAGGCACGAAGTTTGCCCTGCTCGCTGCCCTCATTGCAGCGGCACTCGCCGGCTGGGCTTGGTGGCGATTCCGCGTGGTCAGCTACCAGTTGCGCCTGGAACAGGCGACCGTTCTGAACTCGCAGGCGCTGGATGCCAGCGCCGACACGACTTGGGTCATGCGCCAGGACGGCTCCATCGTTCTCGGCGAGGGCGCCCCCTGGCTGCACGAGGCGGTGGGAAACCAGTCGCATTCCAAAACCTCCTTTGATGCGATCCTCAAGCGGGCGAGTTCAGCCGTAGCGCAGCGCTTCAGTAGTGCGCTGAAGACGGCCGAAGCGGCAGGTCAACCGATTGACCAGATCGTCGAGTTCCATGATGTTGAAGGGACGCTGCGGACGATCCTGGTGCGGGGGGCGCCGCTCACGACAGGCGGTACGGCGAATGACAAGATGGTCGGTACCGTGCGTGACGTCACTGAGCTCGCGCGGGCCAACCGCAAACTGCACGCAACCTCCAAGACTCTCGCGCGCGCATGTGAACTCGCCCAGATCGGCCCCTGGCATGTCGACGTTCAGACGATGCAGCTCAGCTTGTCGCCAACAGCCAAAGGCATCTACGGCTTGCCTGAAGATTTCGGGCCGACCGATTGGATGGACTTTCAGGGAGCGAGCGGCGAGCACCAGCGCCGGCTCCTGCAGCATCGCAGACGTCTGCTCGACACCGGCGAGGGCTATTCAGACCTGTGCAGCCTCCAGCGCGCCTCTGATGGGGCCACACGTTGGATCAAGAGTGTCGCCAGCCCGGTGTACGAGGGTGATCGCCTGGTCGCCGTCGAAGGATCAGTCCAGGACGTGACTGCCCTGGTGGAAATCCAGGGTCGACTACATGCCCACGAACTCATCAATCGGCTGCTTTCCAACGCACTTGAGGTGTCGTCGCAGGCGGTGGCCATCACCGACGAGCAGGGCCAGATCAGCTGGACCAACCCGTCGTACTTGCGCCGAACGGGCCTCTCCACAATCGACGTGCTGGACCAGCAGATTGAGCAAACGCTCCAGGATGTCGCGCCAGACGGCTCCGTCATGTTTCACCGGCTGCGGGACCTCACGCTCAGTCTGAGGCAAGAGGTATCGCCGCGCATCCGCGTGACAGGACGCCGCGGGGACGTGATCTGGTTCGATGTCGAGGTCCGGCAGATCGCCGGAGAGCAAGGCGAGGGTGATGCATTGGTCTGGGTACTCACCGATGTCACCCGCGATGTTGAGCGCGAAGCAGCGCTGCAGGACACCACCCGGCGGTTCGAGCTCGCGACCCGAAATGCGCAAATCGGCATCTGGGAAGTGGATCTGGTCCACGCTCAGGCCCACTGGGGCGAGGCCGTGTACGGGATGTTCGATCTTTCGCCGCTCGCTTTACCGCTGGGCATGGCTGAAGTGATTGATCGAATCCACCCAGAAGATCGTCAGAACGCAGTTGCGACGTGGCGCGCGGCAATCAAAAGTGCGCAACTGTGGGAAGCCGAGTTCAGAGTCCGTACATCGGACGGCGATTGGCGTTGGTTGAAGAGCTCGTGCGTCATCGAGCGGGACACGCTCGGTCGCGCCATCCGGGCCATCGGGAACACAATCGACACATCGGCAAGCCACGAAATCGAGACAGAACGCAGCTCCAGACAGGTCGCCGAAGCCCAGACCCAGGCCAAGAACATCTTTCTGTCGCGCATGAGTCACGAGCTGCGCACGCCGTTGAACGCGATCATTGGCTACACGCAGCTGCTGCGCCAGCGCCTCGCGACTGACCGTGCGGCAGACGATCGTCTGGGCCGCGTCGAGACCGCCGGCTGGCACCTCCTGAGCCTGATAGACGAGGTGCTCGATCTGTCGCGCATCGAAAGCGGGACCATCCCCCTGAATCTTTCGCCAATGGCCCTGGATCGGGCCCTGCAAGAGTCGGTCGCCCTCATCGAACCGCAGGCCAGCAAGGCACGTGTGAGCTTGGAATGTCCCTCGACCACGGAGTGGGTCAGAGCGGACGTCAAGCGTCTGAAGCAGATCGTCGTCAACCTGCTTAGCAATGCGGCAAAGTACAGTCGCTCGGGCGGTCACGCGTGGGTCAATGTCTCACGTCAGGAGTCGACCGTCGTGATCTCTGTACGCGATGACGGCATCGGCATGACCGAGGATCAGCTCGCCCGTCTCTTCAATCCCTTTGATCGGCTTGGTCGCGAACAGAGTGGCATCGAGGGTACCGGCATCGGGCTGACCATCTGCAAGACGCTCGCGGAGCGCATGGGTGGGTCGCTCGCCGCATCCAGCACGCCCGCTGAGGGCACGACCTTCGAGCTGCGACTGCCCGCCGCGGAACCGGTTGCCATCGCAGCGCTGCCCCAGCCCGTTTCGACCAGCGCGGCTGCGACCATGCGCAAGGTGCTCTGCGTTGAGGACAACCTTGTGAATGCGCTGCTGCTCGAGGAAGCTTTGCACACAACCTTTCCCGGCTGGCCGATACGACGCGCCGCGAGCGTGGCACAAGCAAGGGATCGAATCCTTGCAGAGCAGTTCGACTACGTGCTGCTCGATCTGAATCTGCCAGACGGGGAAGGCGTCAGCCTGCTCGATGACAGCAGGATCCGACACCAGCTGCCGGCCGACCGCGTGATCCTGCTTACGGCAGACGCGACCGATCACGCCGCCAGCCTCAGCAGCCGCTATGGACTGCGCGGCGTGCTGACCAAACCCTTCCGGCTCAAGGACCTATCGGACCTTCTGGTCTGAGATCGAAGTGAGCATCACCGCCATGCGCGCCTGCACCGCCTGTAGCGCCTTGGCCGGCCGCAGCATGACCTTGAAGTCCGTGATGTGCCCCGCCTCGCTCCAGCGGATCAGATCGACGCCATTGACCATCACGCCATCCAGCTCGGTCTCGAATTCCAGCACGGCATCGTGCTCGCCAATGATCTCGCGCACATAGCGAAAGTTCGGGCTGAAGAAGACCTTGAACGCGGCAGAGAGATACATCACCACCAGGGCGCGGCCGGCCTGCGGTGTGTGCACCACCGGCGAGTGGAACACCGCCGTTTCGTCGATGAGTTCAGCGAGACCCGTGGGATCACGGGCCTCGGCCATGCGGTGCCAGGCGGCGATGGGGTGTTCAGTCATGGCTGCTGCAGGGCGTTTCGGGTTGCCCGGCTCAGAACCGATACCCCCCGCTCACCGCAAACACCACCGGCCGGAAGTCGATGGTGGTGGTGCGCACCAGGCCGGCGCTGTTGCTGGTGAGGTCGCTCTTGACCTGGGCGGTGGCGATCTTGGCGCTGGCAAACCAGCGTTCGTCGATGCGCCAGTTCAGGCCCGCCTGCGCGGCCAGGCCGAAGCTGTCGGTCAGGGTGATGGAGGTGGGGCCGCCGCTGGCGTTGCTGCCGGCCGGGGTGCTCTTGCCGGCGTAGAAGTTGGTGTAGTTCACGCCCACGCCCACGAAGGGCTGCAGCGTGGCCTTGGGGCCGGCAAAGCTGTAGTTGACGAACATCGTGGGCGAGAACTGCTTGACCTCGGCGATCTTGCCCACGCTCGCCAGCGCGCCCTTGCCCTGCACGTCGTGGGTGGGCGGAATACCCAGAGCGAGTTCGAGGCTGAAGCGATCATCCACACGCCGGGTGTAGGAGAACACCAGGGTCGTGGCGTCGTCCACCTTGAGGTTGGCGCCTGCGGGGGTGAAGGGGCCGCGCAGATCGCTGGCCTTGGAGTTGATGCTGACCTGGGCGATGCCCAGGGTGAGGGACTGTTCCTGCGCGTGGGCGCCGGCACTGAAGGCCAGCGCCGCGGCGGCCAGCAGGGAAATGCGTGTGTTCATGCGGTCTCCTGATTCTTCTTGAGCGCTGCGCCCGGCGTGCAGCCTGGGCGCAGTGCCGATGGGGTGGCTCAGAACTGGCTGAAGAAGCCGCGTGCAGCGGCGGCGCAGAAGGGCGCGGCGGCGCCGTGGTACTGCTGGATCCAGCCGCTCTGCCCGCCCGCGGCGATGCCCGCCGCCTTGACCTGCGCAAAGCCGAGCTTGGCCGCGGCAAAGGGGTCGCTCGGGCCGCTGGGCGCGGAGTCCACGTCCAGCACGGTCACAACGCCGGCGGGTGGCGCCAACGGCGAGGGCGCCGTCCAGAGGCCCTGCATGATCTGCGTGTTGGTGAAGAAGACGGTGGGGTCGCCATTGCCGCCGCACAGCAGGGTGGGCCGCGCGGGCGTCCAGTTGCGCAGGTCATTGGTCTTGAAGGCGCGACGCAGGGTGTTCTGCGGGTTGGCCGCCTGCGCGCCGGTGGTCAGTGCGGGCACGGCGCCGTCCGGGTTGGCGATGGCGTCGAGCAGGTAGGCCAGGCGCGCGTTGTTGTTGATCAGCGGTGTGGTGCCGAAGCCCAGCGCAAACAGCGGCGCGAGTGCGGGCGGCTGCGTGGGCGGCGTGATGGCATTCAGCGTGGCCTGCAGCTGGGCGGGCGACCCGGGCGGCGCGGTGGGCGGGGTGCTTGAGAACAGCTGCGTCTGCGGCAGCTTGCCCTGCTGGAAGATCTGCGAAATGTCGGTGCCGCTGGGCAGCAGGGTTTCGATGCCGGTGGCGTACTGCGCGGTGTAGAGGTCCGTCGGCTGGCTGTAGATGTCGCCGTAGGCCTTCTGGTAGCTGGTCGCCAGGAGCGGCGTGAAGATGGTGCTGCCCAGGTTCACGTTGCCGTAGAACACCGCATCACCAAAGGCCAGCATGGCATAGGGGCCGGCGCTCGGTGCCGTGGCCGTCACGGTCTGGCCGGCGGCCTGCAGCGCGCGGTGCGTGGCCATGGCCACGTGGCCACCCTGCGAGTAGCCGAAGATGTAGAGCTTGCCGTTGTCCGTGACGCGGGCTGCACCCTGGTTGGAGGTGGCCAGACGGCCATCCTTGAGCGCGGAGCGCGCGGCGGTGAGTGCGTCGATCATGTCCTTGCTGGACTGATCGGCGTTCAGGTAGGGGTGGTAGGGCAGGCGCGAGGCGTCATAGCCGGCGTAGTTGGGCGCCACGACGATGTAGCCCTGCGCAGCAAACAGCGCCGCGGCCAGGGCGGATTCGCCGCTGTTCTGGATGTCCGCCATGTTGTAGCCGCGGTCGGTGGTGGTGCCATGGGCCCAGAGCACGACCGGCCGGGCGCCGCTGCACTGCGCGGCCGTACCGCTGGGCACCATGATGGCGCCGGTGGCGTTCGTGGCCTCGCCGCGGCCGCCCACCGTGCCGTAGTTCATGTAATAGAGATCGACACCGCAGACCGGGTTGCCGGCAATCTGCAGCACGCCCTGGCCGCTGGTGCTGGCCTGCAAGGTGGCCTGCAGCTGCGCGGCGCTGATGGGCGCCAGACGCGGCGGGGGCGCCTGGATGAGGACGCCGCGCGAGAGCGAGGCATTGATGGTGCCGCTGTCCGTGCCGCCGCCGCCGCAGGCAGTGAGCAGCGCAGCCAGCGCGACCAGAATGAGGGAATGGGGCCTGCTGAGGGGGCGGGCAGCCTGCACGAGCGTCTCCTGTGAACATCCGGCTCATGATCGGCCGGTCGGGCGATGCTATGGCTGCGGTGGATGCCGCTCAAGCCTTGCTGCACGCGACGACAGGGCGGCGTCAGCCGGATGCCACAGGGTACGCAGCAAATCACAGGCCCTAAATAAAACCGGCCGATAGTAAGCTTTTTTGGAAAGCCATGATCCGACTTTCCGCATATTAGAAGCCGACTCTGACGCGTATTTGCTTGGTCTTCATTCCGTCCGAAAACGAATGAATCAAGCCCCGGTCAAGGCCCCGGCAAACTCCTCTGCCGAGAAGGGCTGCAGATCGGCAAGCTGCTCGCCCACGCCGATGAAGAGCACCGGAACCGGGCAGGTCGACGCGATGGCCGCCAGCACGCCGCCCTTGGCGGTGCCGTCCAGCTTGGTGACGATCAGCCCGGTGAGCTGTAGCGCCTCGTTGAAGGCCTTGACCTGCGCCACCGCGTTCTGGCCGGTGTTGCCGTCGATCACCAGCCAGCGCTCATGCGGCGCACCCTCCAGCGCCTTGCCGCAGACGCGGGCGATCTTCTTCAGCTCTTCCATCAGATGCAGCTGCGTCGGCAGGCGGCCGGCGGTGTCGGCAATCACCACATCGATGCTCTTGGCCCGCGCGCTCTGCACGGCATCAAACACCACGGCGCCGGGGTCTGCGCCCTCCTGGCTGACCACGCTGACCTGATTGCGGTTGCCCCACACGGCCAGCTGCTCGCGCGCCGCGGCACGGAAGGTATCCGCCGCGGCCAGCAGCACGCTGTGCCCGCCTTCGCTGAGGTGGTGCGTAATCTTGCCGATGCTGGTGGTTTTGCCCGCGCCATTCACGCCGGCAATCATGACCACCCAGGGCTTCTGGTCCGCGGCGGCGGGCACCTGCGGTGTGCGCTCCAGCGGGCGCAGGTGATCGGCCAGCACGCGGGCCAGCGCGGTGCGCACGGCGGCGGCGTCCTCGATGCGCTCACTCTTCACGCGGGCGCGCAGATCAGCCAGGATCTTCTGCGTGGCGGTGACGCCGCAGTCGGCCATGAGCAGCGCGTCTTCGAGCTGTTCGAACAGCGCCTCGTCCACCTTCACGTAGCCAAACACGCCGGCAATGCTGCTTCCGGTGCGCGACAGGCCCTGCTTCAGTCGGGCGAGCCAGCTTTTCTTCTCGGCCGCGTCGATGGCGGGCGGCTCGGCCGCTGCGGCTGCCGGCACGGCTGCTGGGGCCGGTGCGGAAGCAGGTGCGGCCGCAGGCGGGCTGGGCAGCTCGGCGGCTTGCGGTTCAAGCGCCGGCGGCGGAGTTTTCTTGCGGAAGAAGCTGAACATGGTGAATGCCGAGGTCTGCCGGACGGATCCGGCGACACGATCGAAGACGATGGACTGGCGCGCTCTGCACGTGGGCAGTCAGCACGGGCCGCCAGTGTAGGCGGGCGACCCGGCACCGCATGCCGCGCAGGCTGAGAGCGCTGGCGAGCGCCCCCCAGAGATCCGCATCTAAAGCACGCACCTAAACTGCGCGTCCCATGGTTCGCACTCCCACCCGTCCGGCCAAAACCGCATCCAAGGCTGCGGCCAAGACTGCGCCACAACCCTCTCCGACACGCCACGCGCCCCACGCTGTGCGCATCATCGGCGGGCAATGGAAGCGCACGCCGCTGGCCGTGGTGGATCTGCCGGGTCTGCGGCCCACCCCGGATCGTGTGCGCGAGACGGTCTTCAACTGGATCAAGCACCTGCGGGGCAGCCTGGACGGCGCCCGGGTGCTGGATCTCTTTGCCGGCACGGGCGCGCTCGGCCTCGAAGCGGCCAGCCGCGGCGCTGCAAAGGTCACGCTGATCGAGCAGCAGCGCGCCGCTGTCACGGCGCTTGCGGCCAGCATCACCAAGCTCAAGGCGCAGGATCAGGTGCAGCTGCTGCAGGCCGATGCCCTGACCCTGCTGCGCGGCCTGCCGGCGGCGAGTGTGGATCTGGTCTTCATCGACCCGCCCTACGACGCCGGTCTGCTGCCGACCGTGCTGGCCGCCCTGCCCCGCGTGCTGGCTGAAGACGCGCTGGTCTATATCGAAGACCGCGGCCCGATCGAGCCGGCGCCGGAGGCCGACTGGACGGTGCTGCGCGCCGACCGGGCCGGGCAGGTGCACTTTGCGCTGATCCGGCTCGAACCGAAACCCGCACAGGATGCAGGTGTTGCACCTGTCAAAAAGCCGCAATAATTGCCGCAGCGCACCATAAGAGCTGCGCACCGGTTGTTGGCGGCGCCCGCGCGCCGCTCCCCATCCAACCCGCATCGCTCAACCCGCAGGGGCCGCCCGACATGATCGCCATCTATCCCGGCACGTTCGACCCGCTCACCCGCGGCCACGAGGACCTCGTGCGCCGGGCGGCGAACATGTTCCCGAAGTTGATCGTTGGCGTGGCCGACAGCCGCTCCAAGCGCCCGCTGTTCTCCCAGGGCGAGCGCATGGAACTGGCGCGCGAGGTGCTCGGCCATTACCCCAACGTGACGGTGAAGGGCTTCTCCGGCCTGCTCAAGGATTTCGTGCGCGCCGAAGGCGGCCGCGTGATCGTGCGCGGCCTGCGCGCCGTGGGCGACTTCGAGTTCGAGTTCCAGATGGCCGGCATGAACCGCGCGCTGATGCCCGGCGTGGAAACCATCTTCCTGACGCCCAGCGAGCAGTACCAGTTCATCAGCGGCACGATGGTGCGCGAGATTGCGCTCATGGGCGGCGACGTAGGCCAGTTTGTCTTCCCCGAGGTCGAGCGCTGGCTCAAGACCAAGGTGCAGCAGATGGGCGCGAGCGCGCCGGAGGCTTGAGGCTGTGGCACTGCTCATCACCGACCAGTGCACGTGGCGCGGGGTTTCGCGAAGCACCGCTTCGCGCCGCGCCGCGCGGCGGGCGCATGCTTGCGGCCGGCGTGCGCCCACTGGCGCTGCAGGGGTTTGAACCATGGCCCTGCTCATCACCGATCAATGCATCAACTGCGATGTCTGTGAGCCGGAGTGCCCCAACGAAGCGATCTACATGGGCACGGAGATCTATGAGATCGAGCCGGGCAAGTGCACGGAGTGTGTCGGCCACTTCAACACGCCGCAGTGCGTGGAGGTGTGCCCGGTGGAGTGCATCCTGGTGAATCCAGAGTGGCAGGAGAGCAAGGACGATCTCATGGCCAAGTACCGGCAGCTCACGGGCAAGTTCGATGCGGCCATCGCAGCGGCAGCGGCATCCGCCGCCGCTGAACCGGATCAGTCGAACGCAAAGGCGGCTTCGCCCGTCTGACCGACGCGCAGCAGCCCGCCGCCTTCCGCTCCACCTTCACCGCTGCTGACGATCGCATTCATCCCCACGCACACCTCGCCATGCTGGCTGGCCAGCGCGCGGAAGGTGGCCAGCGTCCTCATGGGTTCGATCATCGGCTCGCCAGTCGTCTGCTCGACGTTCGGCACCTCGCAGCGTGAACAGGGCGCGACCAGCTTCAACGCCACGCCGCCAAACTGCAGCGTGTCGACGTGGTCTTCCTCCCAGGCCTCCAGGCCGCTGATGACCACATTCGGCCGAAAGCGGTTCATCGGCACCGGCGGCAAGCCGCGCGCGGCCATGCGCTGATTCAGGTCATCCAGACTCGCCTGCCCAACCACCAGCATCGGGTAGCCATCCGCAAATTGGTAGGCCACGCTTTCGCGGCCCGCGATGGCGCGAAGACGGCGGGCCTGCGGTGCGAACTTCACCAGGCGCAGCGGCTGCGCGGCACGACCCAGCGCGGCGGTGAGCCAGTTGGCGGCTTCGTCACCGCAGTCCAGGGCCTCCAGCGTGTCGCGCCAGACGGTGACGCGGCGCGCGGATGTGGTGTTGAGGGTGGCTTGGCTCGCGTCCACGTCCAGATCGGCTTGCTCGGCGCGGGACAGGCGCAGGCCCTGCTCGGTGATCGCCGGGCGGATCAGCGCCATGGCGGGCAGGGTGCGCTGGGTGATGAAGCGGCCGCTGGCGGCGTCCACCACCATGTAGCTGCGGTCGTGCGCCAGGCCCGCTTCGAGCGCCGCGCTTTCAGCGAGTGCCGTGCCGGCGCAGCCCTTGATGGGGTAGATGTTCAGTGCGGCGAGGGTGATGGCGCTCATGAGCGCACTGTAGCGGGCGACACGGGCCCGGCAGTTCGCCGCGTGTCTGTACAGATTTTCAACTGAAGATTGATAAGTGATGGCCTTCAGGACTGATATTCAACTACTTGTTGAAACAATGAATCAGTCACTTTCCGCATCTGGTGTGCGGATCACGGCGCTTTTGGCGCTTAACTTTGAGCTTCGCATGTCACGCCGAAAGCTCTCCAGGTTCAACGCCCCAGCAAGCCCTTGAGCCGCTCCTTGGCCTTGTCACGCAGCTCGTCCTTGCGCGAATCCACCTGCTTCTGCACCTCGGCCTTCTTGGCGTCCAGCTGCGGCTGCAATCGCTCGGCCGCGAGCTGCCTGAGCGTGTCGCTGGAGACCGCCGCCCACTGGATGGAATAGTCCGGCGCCGTGAAGGGCCCATGCAGCCGCACGGGCACGGTGATTTCCTTGAGGCCAGTGTCGCGCCCGCCCTGGCCGGTGGACGTGCTGACCAGCGTGGCCTTGACCACGAAGTCCAGCTGCTCGGCGCCCAGATCCACACGCGCCGGGTTGCCCTCCGTGGCGCGGATGAAGGGCGAGCGCAGCAGCAGCTCATTGCCGGTGAGCACGCCGTCCTTGGCAGTGAACTTGGCGATCATCTCGGAGAAGTCGGTCTTCTCCACGCCGCTGGTCTTGCCGCCCTCATTGCCGGGCGCGGCGCCGCGCAAGGCCGCGAGCTTGCTGCGCGCATCGCGCAGGCTCTTGGCGAGGTTGATGCCCTTGACCGCGCCGTCCTTCAGATTGGCATCGATGCTGCCGTTCAGGCCGCGCTTGAGCGCCGCCACATCCGCACCGCGCGTGCCGAGGTTCAGCACCACGGTACCGCGGCCTTCGAGCACGTCCTTGTCGATGGCGTCTTTGAGCAGGGGCAGGATCTGCACATCCGCCAGATTGGCCTTGAGCGTCATGGCGTTGCCGGCGGCAGCCACACTCGCATCGGCCTGCAGGCGCCCGCCGTAGAGATTGGCGACGGCACCGTCGATGCGCGCGACGCCGCCGGCAATCTTCACGGGCAGCTGCACGTTGCTGGTGCGCACATTGGCCACCTTGAGCTCGCCGACGCGCAACCGGCCCTGGGCGTTGAGTGCGTTCAGGAACTCCAGGTTGATCGGTGCGGCGGGTGCCGCGGGCGCTTTGCTGGCCGGCTTTGCAGCGCTCTGCTCTGCGCCCTTGCCAGCAGCCTGCGTGCCCGAACCGCCGCCGTGGCCCGCCCACTGATCCGCATCGAAGCGGTCCAACCCAAGGTTGAAGGCGATGCTGGGCTTGGCAAAGCCGTTCACCGTGGCGTCCAGATCGATGGCGTTCTTGTCCAGGCTGCCCTTGAGCTGAGTGCTCACGCGCTGCGCCTTCAGCGCGAGCGCCAGTTCGCCCGCCAGATCAAAGGGCAGCTTGCCGCCGGGTAGGGCGGGGTCCGTGTAGGTGCCGGTGAGCTTCAGGCGCGAGGCAGTCAGGCTCGCAGCCTTCAGGTCGTAGCCCATCGCGCCAGCCACCTGCGCGGCCACCTCCCGCGCGCCGAGCTTGCCCGTGCCGTCGATGCGCAGGTTGGCGGCGCTGATGCGATCGCCCGCCCAGCTCAGGCCTTCGATGCGCACGGTGGCATCGGCCGGCTGCTCGCCGCTGCGCTTGAGTGTGCCGCTGATCGCTGCGGACTGCGCGCTGCCGGGCGCGAGCTTGAGCGCGGGGGCGTTCAGGTCCAGCGCCAGGGGGCTGGCACCGCGGGTCTGCGCGGAGAGTTTCATGCCGTCTGCGGCGAGTTCGGTCTTGGCGAGGTCGGCCTTCAGGCTGGGCAGGCTCACTGCAAGCTGGGCCAGCGGGCCGGCGGTGGCGCTCACGTCCAATTGCGTGTCACGCAGGGTCAGGCTCTGGGCCGACTGCGCGTAGTCGATCTGCGCGCCGGAGAGCGCCAGCTTCAGGCCGGTGAAGTCGAGCGCGTCGCCCGTGAACTGCAGCTTGGCGCGCTCGAAGGCGTAGTCACCCTTCGCGGGGTCGATCATCAGAGCGCCGGCCACAGTGGTCGCCGCCTTCACTTTGGGCTGGCTGAAGTCCAGCTGTGCGCTGAAATCCACCGGCGTCTTCAGGCCCGGGGCGAGCCGGCCGCTCTTGAGGTTGAGTGCGCTGATCTGGCCGGCCAGCCCGGCCTGCGCGTCCTTCACGGTCAATGACGCCGAAGTGAGCGCAACACCCTGAACATCGAAGGCCACGGGCTGCTTGGCTTCGCCGCGGGTCGGCGTGGGTTCGGCCGGCTTGGCCCCGCCCGCGGCCGGCTTGCCCCCCTGCCCCAGCTTGAGCAGGTCATCGAAGTTCCAGCGGCCCTGGGCATCGCGCACCAGCGCGGCTTGCAGGCCGTCCATCGCAACGCGGTTCACGATCACCTGACGGCGCAGCAGGGGCAGCAACTCGGCGGACAGCTGGGCGCTGTTCAGGCTCAGAAAGCGTGCTTCGGGCTTGCCGGGCTCGGACAGACGGGTTGTCGGCAACCGCACGCCGATGTGCGGCCAGACGCTGAGCGACAGATCACCCTGGATGCTCAGTGTGCGCTGCGTGCGCGCAAAGATTTCCTGCTCAAGGGTGGGCTTGAAGCGGTTGACATCGAAGAACAGCAGCAGCGCTGCAAGCGCCAGGATGGGCAGGCCGATGAACACACCGGCGCCGAGGACTACCCAGGATCGAACCCGCATTGCACACCTCGCCAAGCGCCGCCGAGCGGGCGCAAGCCAGTATGAGTGTGCCGGCTCAAGCAGGTTTCTTGAGCCGGGTGGCGGACTGCAACAAAGGGTTTCACAGACGCCCGACCGGGCGCCTGCGGATCAGCACAAACTAGCGCGCCGGCGTGGCGGGCTGGGCCGGAGCAGGCGCTGGGGCCGGCGCAGGAACGGCGGGTACAGGCAGCTGCGGCACCACCACGCCCGGGGCGAGATTGAACTCGTCCACGGCGGTGACCTTGGTCACGTAGTAGCGCGTCTCGCCGAAGCAGGAGCCGGGCAGGCCGACCTTCTGCTCGTAGTGCAGGTTCACGCGCTTGCCCATCAGGCGGTTGATGTTCTCGGCCACGGCGTCGTCCCAGACCGTGAAGTTGAACTTCTCGGGCACGGCGCCGGGCATGGTGACGAGGGCGAGCTCGCCTTCCCAGGTCTTGCACACCCAGCCCTTGCGGCTGAACTTCTGGACCCAGCCGGCGCGCTCGCCGTCCGAGTAGTTCCAGTTCAGCACCACGGCAAAGTAGGCCGCGCCCAGCAGAACCAGCACCAGCAGGAAGATGATGAAGCCCTTGAGGAAGCCGGAACCGCGCTTCTCTTGGCCGACAGGAGGATTTGCGCTCATGGGACGGTGAGAGGTCAGACGTTGAACAGGAAGTTGAGCACGTCGCCGTCCTTGACGATGTACTCCTTGCCTTCGGCGCGCATCTTGCCAGCTTCCTTGGCGCCATGTTCACCCTTGTGGGTGATGTAGTCGTCAAAGGCGATGGTCTGGGCACGGATGAAGCCGCGCTCGAAGTCCGTGTGGATCGCGCCGGCTGCCTGCGGCGCCGTAGCGCCCACGGGCACCGTCCAGGCGCGCACTTCCTTCACCCCGGCGGTGAAGTAGGTCTGCAGGCCGAGCAGCTTGAAGCCGGCGCGGATCACGCGGTTCAGGCCGGGCTCGTCCATGCCGAGGTCCTTGAGGAAGTCGGCCTTGTCGGCGTCGTCCAGATCGGCGATTTCGCTTTCGATCTTGGCGCAGACGGCCACCACGGGCGCGCCTTCCTTGGCCGCGTACTCACGCAGCTTGTCCAGGTGCGGGTTGTTCTCGAAGCCGTCCTCCAGCACATTGCCCACATACATGGCCGGCTTGGCGGTGATCAGGCACAGGGGCTTGAGCACGTCCTTCTCTTCCGGGTACAGGTCCACACTGCGCACCGGGCGGGCTTCGTTCAGTGCGGGGAGAATCTTTTCCAGCGCATCCACCAGACGCTTGGCTTCCTTGTCGCCACCGGACTTGGCCAGCTTCTGATTCTTGGCCAGCTGCTTTTCCACCGTGGCGAGATCGGCCAGTGCGAGTTCGGTCTGGATGACTTCGATGTCGGCGATCGGGTCCACCTTGCCCGCCACGTGGATGACGTTCGGGTCATCGAAGCAGCGCACCACGTTCACGATGGCATCCGTCTCGCGGATGTGGCTCAGGAACTGGTTGCCCAGACCCTCGCCCTTGCTGGCACCGGCCACCAGGCCCGCAATGTCCACGAACTCCGTCACCGCCGGCACGATCTTCTGCGGTTTGACGATCTCGGCCAGCTGCGCGAGGCGCGGGTCAGGCACCTCGACCATGCCCACGTTGGGTTCGATGGTGCAGAAGGGGAAGTTCTCGGCCGGGATGCCGGCCTTGGTCAGGGCGTTGAAGAGGGTGGACTTGCCGACGTTGGGCAGACCGACGATGCCGCACTTGAGGCTCATTGTGATCAGGCTTTCGGGGAGCGGCCGCAACGTGCGGGCCGACGGAACTGCGCCGCCATCGGACGAAACGGCGTGCGCTTGGAAGGGGCGGATTGTACTTTTCGCCCATGAGCCAGCCCGTCACCCCCACCGAAGTGCTGTACGCCACCAGCAACTACGCCACCGACACCGTGAGCGTGGACACGCAGGCGGTGTTCCAGACCAGCCACCTGCTCGTGCGCCCTGCACGACGACGCGACTCGGACGCCATCTGGGCCTTTGCCCAGGCCAATCCGGAATACGAGCAGATGGTGGGCGGCGACGTGCCGGACCGCGACACCTACCTGGCCGAGTTCTTCGATCACCACCCGCCCGCCGAGATGAGCTACAGCCAGCACCACAACCTGCTGGCCTTCACCAAGACGGCCGACGCGCGCGAGCATGAACTCGTGGGCCTGATCGACTGCGTGATCGACCTCATGGCCCGCGGTGTGGGCCATATCGGCTTCTTCCAGATCGCCACCCGCCTGCAGGGC
>LJIA01000007.1:130000-226987 GCA_001295775.1 beta proteobacterium AAP99 | reverse complement strand
CCCCCAGCCGCTCTACACCGCACTGGAAGACTGGCTCGTCAGCCAGGGCAGCGTGGCCCTGCGGCTGGGCGTGGTGGAGCAGAACGCGCGCGGCAAGGCCTTCTGGGCACGCAATGGCTATATGCGCATCAAGACCCGACACGACGTGGACTTCGGCCGCCAGAAGAACACCGTGCACACGATGGTCAAGCTCGTCGGGCCGCTGACGATGGATGCTTATCTGGCAATGGTTGCGCGCGATCGGGCGGAGACGCCGTGAGCGCGGTCAAGCTCGACACACTGGAAGCCACGCTGGTCCATCTCGAGTCGCACGGGGATGGCACATGCATCCTGACATTGGGCGATGTGTGTCACTACTACGACGCTCCTGACCCGGCAACCAGCATCGGCTGTGCAGACGAGTACTTGCTGCACATCGAACTGGCGGGCGATGCGCCCCCCGGCGCCATCCGGTTGATCGGCCGTCAGGTCGACGAGTTCTGGATCGACTTTCCCGGTGGCGGACAGGGAACCCTGTTTGATCCCGATTTCACTGCCACCGGCGAGTGCGCCCTTGAAGTGACGTTCCGCGGAGGCGGCAAATTCCAGATTGCAGCCACGCACATCCGCTTCGTGCCAATCGGCCCCATCGACCGGCACACGTTCTACCCTCTACCCCCGCCACGGCAACTGGGGTGAGCGCGCGCAGGCGGCTCGCCCCAGCCGCTCGCGATTCGCGCCGCACCATCGCCCATCCGTCGCAACTCGGGTGCCAAGCCAAAGCAGCGCACGCACACTGCCTCCATCAGCACACCGCTGGCACCAAGGAGCGCAGAACATGAAGCACGTCATCCCCGGCTACAAGACCCTCAAGGCCTTTCAGTTCCTGTTCACCGGGCCGCTCATTCTGTTGATGCTTTACGTGATCAATCAGATGACCCTGGGGCACCACGGCCAGCAGTGGTGGCACTGGGCGGCGCTGGGCATCGGCATTGCCTGGGTATT
The DNA here is from genome assembly GCA_001295775.1 of beta proteobacterium AAP99. Lineage (GTDB taxonomy): Bacteria > Pseudomonadota > Gammaproteobacteria > Burkholderiales > Burkholderiaceae_C > Piscinibacterium. Next base: position 226,003 of record LJIA01000007.1, on the reverse strand, counting down.
CAGCCTGCTGCGCGTGATCAGTGCCGTTGTGATGGTGGGCGGGGTGTCAGCCCTGGCCTACTGGTGGCTCAAGCGCAAGGACGGCTCGCCGCTCTGACGCACAGCAGCACGCTTCACGCCGTACCGCTGCGGCCGCCTGCCGGGGGATGACCCCCACAGGCGGCCGCGTGCTTGCGCCCGTACACTCGCTGCTCCCTCTTCAACCTCCCGTGGAGCGAAAACAATGACGATCTCCGTAGGCAATGCCCTGCCCGCCGGCACCCTGTACGAATTCTTCGAAGTCGAGAAGGACGGCTGCTCCATCGGCCCCAACCCGATCAAGGTGGAAGACGCCATCAAGGGCAAGAAGATCGTGATCTTCGGCCTGCCCGGCGCCTACACGCCGACCTGCTCGGCCAAGCACCTGCCGGGCTACGTGACGCGTTACGACGCGCTTCGCGCCAAGGGCGTGGACGAGATCTGGTGCCTCTCCGTGAATGACGCCTTCGTGATGCATGCCTGGGGCAAGGACCAGGGCGTTGGCGAGAAGGTGCGCATGATGGGCGACGGCAGCGCCACCTACAGCCAAGCGCTGGGCTTGACGCTCGACCTGACCGCCCGCGGCATGGGCCTGCGCAGCGACCGCTACGCCATGATCGTGGACAACGGCGCCGTGACCTGGCTGGGCCGCGAAGCCCCGGGCAAGTTTGAGGTGTCCTCGGCAGAGAGCGTGCTGGCCCAGCTGTAATCAAGACGGCTGCGCAAAGCGGTGCTCGGGCGAACCCAGCACCGCTTTGTTGCCTCTGCAGCGCGAAACTGCAAAGGCTTTCCGCTTGTCTGGCAAGGTTTTCCGGCCAATTTGGTCTGGAGAACCGCATGAATGCTGGATGCTGGCGTCTGAAAACATATCAAGCCCAGCATCCATGCGCCTTTCCAAGGCAAATCGCCTGAAGAATGAGGCGGGACAAGCGGAAAGCACTTTGAAACTCACCCCAATACGGACGCCCACATGACCAAAGTCGCACTTGTCACCGCCGCCGGATCAGGAATGGGAGCGGCGTGTGCGAAGGAACTCGCCGCCCAGGGCTGGCAGGTCGCCGTGATGTCGTCCTCCGGCAAGGGCGAGGCGCTGGGCGAGAAGCTCGGCGGCATCGGCATCACGGGCAGCGTGCTGGACGAGGACGATCTGCAGCGCGCGGTGCATGCGACGCTGGGCGCCTTCGGCCGCATTGACGCGGTGGTGAACTCGGCGCCCCATCCTCCGAAGGGTGAACTGCTGGAGATTTCGAGTGAGGACTGGCACAAAGGTCTGGACACGATCCTAATTCCAGTCATCCGGCTTGCGCGCAAGGTGGTGCCGCTGATGCAGATGAAAGGCGGCGGCAGCTTCGTGAACATCTCCACCGCCTGGGCCTTCGAGCCCGAGGCCACTTTCCCGGTCTCAGCGCCCATGCGCGCCGCGCTGGCCAGCTTCACCAAGATCTTTGCGGACCGCTATGCCGCGGACAACATCCGCATGAACAACGTGCTGCCCGGCTTCATCGACAGCCTGCCCGAGAAAGAAGAGCGCCGCGCGAAGATTCCCATGCAGCGCTACGGCAAGGCAGAAGAGATTGCCAGGACCGTGGCCTTTCTGGTGAGCGAGGGCGGTGCCTACATCACCGGCCAGAACATCCGCGTCGATGGCGGCCTGACCCGGCACATCTGAGCCTAGCTGCAACGCACCACCCGAAAGCAGTACACGCAGTGAGCAGCATTCACATCGACGACCTGGAAGCCGCCATCAACTGGTGGCGCAACCGCGCCCCCTCGGTGGATGGCGTCCACCTGGCGCGCGAGACGCACGCCCTGGCCGATCTCTATGGCCACATGATTGCGGCGCGCAGCAAGTCGGTGGATGAAGCCGACTGCTCGCTGGAGGCCCTCTCCGCCTACGAGCAATGGGCCGCCACCCTGCCGGACTCCCCCTGCATCGCCATCTGCTCCACCAGCGTGGGCGACGAGCACTGCAGCGGCTGCGGCCGCAGCTTCGATGAAGTCACTCGCTGGACCGGCATGGGCTTGATCGAAAAGCGTGCGGTCTGGCACCGCATCACCCAGCAGGGTCACTGGCTGCGCTTCACGGCGAAGTATCGGGACCGGTTGATCGAGAAGACCGCGCCAGGCGAAGCCGCTGCCTGAACCGCCCAGCCGCGCGCTGCACCTGAAACAGCGCAGTCGGCACCGCGACTCAGTACAGCGGCTCCACCACATCGGCAAAGCCCTCGCGCTCGGCCAGCGCATGCCAGGCATCCGCCAGCGCCTGCGCCTGCGCAATCGCCGGCTTCCACTTGGCCTCGCGCGCCTGCCAGTTGGGGCCGAAGCGCTGGAAGTCCTTGCGATCCGGAATGCTGCCGCCGGGCAGCGAGGCCACGAAGCTGTCGCTGGGGCAGACGATCACGAGGGTGTCCATCCAGTGGCGATTCGCATCCTTGTGCGCCTTGCGCCAGGGCGCAAACTTGTCCAGCCAGCCTGGCGTGATGCTGGGTGAGAAGTGCGGATACAGGGTCAGGCCATCCAGCCGGTCGTAGGGCAGGTGCAGGTGGTAGTCGATGATGCCGCCGTCCCAGTACCAGCCGGGCGGCGCGTCGGCGATGTCGCGCACGGCGTCCAGCACCAGCGGAATGGAGCCGGTGGCGACCATGGCGTCGTCGAAGTTGCGCTCGGAGAATCGCACCTTGTGGTTGGCAAAGGCATCAAAGCGCGTCTCGAAGATCGGCGCCACGCCGGACTCGCCGTGGAAGACGAAGCGCTCCATGTAGCCCGCCAGCCGCCTGCGGCCCACGGCATTGGCCAGCGCGGCCTGCGCGAAGCCGCGCTTGTGCGCCGTGCTGCCCGGCCCCAGCGGACCGGTCCCGCGGTTCACCAGCACCTGCAGGCGATGCTGCGGGTGGCTGAGCATGGCCTCGCGCCGCGGCAGCACCACGCCTTCGAGCAGGGTGCGCGCGACGCGCGAGATCTCCCGGCTGTCCGGCTTGCCGGTGTAGCGCTGCTCTTCGATATAGCAGCGCGCCAGATCATCGAAGGCCTGCACCGGGTCACTCGCCGCGCCACAGGCCATGCGCCATGCGCCGATGGACGCGCCGATCAGCTCACGCCGGCGCGGTGCCGCGGCCAGCCAGGTGCCGAAGAGGTGCTTGTCCAGCGCGTTGAGGATCAGCCCCTTGGGGCCGCCGGCTGCGGCGGGGACGCAGGCAATGTCCTGCGCCAGCAGCCCGTGTTCACGGATGTGCTTCAGGGCCCTGGGGCCCGCCAGCAGCCGAAAGGGCTGTGCCGCGCTCATGCGCTATGCAGCTTCATCACCGCCCGATCCACCTCGCCGGCCATCGCGTCGGGCATCACATCCAGCGCGCGGTCGATCACGCCTTCGATCTGCGTGAGGTGCTCGCGGCTCGGGCGGTGCAGCACAAAGTCCACCACCTCCTGCTGCAGGGCCAGGGTACGGGGGTGTCCGATGCCCAGGCGCAGGCGCCAGTAGTCCGGCGTGTTCAGGTGCGCCTGAATGTCCTTCAGGCCGTTGTGGCCGCCGTTGCCGCCGCCCTTCTTCATCTTGACCGTGCCGGGCAGCAGGTCCAGCTCGTCATGGATCACCAGCAGCTGCGCTGCGGTGAGCTTGTAGAAGCGCATCACTGCACTGACGCTCTGGCCGCTGCGGTTCATGTAGGTCAGCGGCTTCACCAGAAACACATCACGCCCGTTGACCTTGCCGCGGCCGAACTCCGCGTTGAAGCCGCGCTCTACGGCCATGCGGATGTTGAGCCGATGCGCCAGGTTGTCGATGAACCAGAAGCCGGCGTTGTGGCGCGTCTGTTCGTACTCCGGGCCGGGGTTGCCGAGGCCGACGAACAGTTCGATGGGGGTGGAACTGGGCATGGGGCGGCAGGTTAGCAAAGCAAAACGGGTCGGCCGGCGACTGCCAGACGACCCGTTTGCAGCGGCCGCACCGCTTACTTCTGCTTGGCGATGATCTTGTCCTTGATCTTGTCGTACACAGCCTTGGGCAGAATCTTCTTGGCAACGAGCTCGTCCTTGCCCTTGTAAGGGCGGCCCTTGATGATGGCGTCAGCGCGGGCTTCGCCGATGCCGTCGAGCTTCATGAGTTCTTCCCTGGTGGCGCTGTTCAGGTCCACCTGGGCCGTGGCCGCCGGGGCGGCCTTGGCATCGGCAGCGGGCTTCTTCTCGTCCTTGGCCAGCACGGGCAGGCTGGCGGCGAGCAGGGCGGCGGTAATCAGGGCTGCAAACTTCTTCATGGATCCTCCCGTCGGGGTAGTGGTTGCGCGGCACGCGTGCCCCAGGCAAACGCCTGCCGCAGCCGGATGATTCTGTATGGGCAGCGGCACTTCAAGCGCTGAAGGCCGAAAAAGTCTTGCAAGATGCATGCGAATTGCAAGACGCTTGTCTGGTGCGGCTTTCCAAGGCAAATCGCCTGAAAACCCGCATGGATACTACGGAAAGCCGTTCCGGCCGTGCAAGGGGCGCCCGGTAGAATGCTGGGCATGACACGTATTTCATCCACGCCGGAGATCGTTGCCGAACTCAAGGCCGGTCGCATGGTGATTCTGGTCGACGAAGAAGACCGCGAAAACGAAGGCGACCTCGTCCTCGCGGCCGATCACGTCACCCCCGAGGCCATCAACTTCATGGCCAAGCATGCCCGCGGGCTGATCTGCCTGACGCTGACCGGCGAACGCTGCCGCCAGCTCAATCTGCCCCTGATGGTCAGCCACAACGGCACCCGCACCGGCACGAACTTCACGCTTTCCATCGAGGCGGCTGAAGGCGTGACCACTGGCATCTCCGCCGCAGACCGCGCCCACACCATCCGCACCGCGGTGGCGGCTGACGCCGTGCCCGGTGACATCGTGCAGCCCGGCCATATCTTCCCGGTGCGTGCGGTGGAGGGCGGCGTGCTGATCCGCGCCGGCCACACCGAAGCGGGCTGCGACCTGACCGCGATGGCCGGACTCACGCCAGCCGCCGTGATCTGCGAGATCATGAAGGACGACGGCACGATGGCCCGCCTGCCGGACCTCATGGAGTACGCCACCGAACACGGCTTGAAGATCGGCACGATTGCCGACCTGATCCAGTACCGCGCCGCCAATGAGAGCCTCGTGTCGCGCGTGGCGAGCCGCAAGGTCCGTACCCACCACGGCGAGTTCGAGGCCGTGATGTTCCGCGACAAGACGGGTGGCGCAGGCCACCTGGCGCTGGTCAAGGGCCCGATCAACCACGAAGTCGAGACCCTCGTTCGCGTGCATGAGCCGCTGTCGGTGCTGGATCTGATCGACACCCGCACGTCCAGCCACTCCTGGCCGGTGGACCGCGCGCTGGCTGAGCTGTCCAAGGCGCCGCAGGGCGTGCTGGTGCTGCTCAATTGCGGCGAGACTGCAGACCATCTGCAGAGCCAGTTCGAGGCCTTGGCCGAAGTGGATGCCAAGGGCTTTGCCAGCGGCAGCACCATCCAGTACCGCATGGACCTGCGCACCTACGGCATCGGCGCACAGATCCTCAAGGCGCTGAATGTGGGCAAGATGAAGCTGCTGGCCAAGCCGCGCAAGATGCCCTCCATGGCCGGCTTTGATCTGCAAGTCACGGGTTACGTGGAATAAGGAAGAAGAATGATCGACACCCTCGAACCCGATCTGGATGGCGAAGGCCTCTCCATCGCCATCGTGCAGGCCCGCTTCAACGAAGGTATCTGCGTCGCGCTGCGCGACTCTGCGCTGGCAGAACTCAAGCGCCTGGGCGTGGCGGACGACGACATCACCCTGATCACGGTGCCCGGCGCACTGGAGATCCCGCTGGCCTGCCAGCAGCTCGCACGTACCGGCGCCTTTGACGCGCTGATCGCTCTGGGCGCCGTGGTGCGCGGCGAGACCTATCACTTTGAAGTCGTGAGCAACGAGATGGCCGCAGGCATCACGCGCGTGTCGCTCGATGAAGGCATCGTGATCGCCAACGGCGTACTGACCTGCGAGACGGACGAGCAGGCCTACGCACGCATCAGCAAGGGCGCGGACTGCGCGCAGGTCGCCGTCGAAATGGCCAACATGGCCTTCGCATTGAACGACGAAGGCGAGGCGCAATGAGCAACACCCCCGCCAGCCCGCCCCGCCTGAGCGAGCCGCCCTCCGAGCGACGCGGCACACCGAAGTCCGCCCGCCGCCGTTCGCGCGAGTTCGCACTGCAAGGCATCTACTCCTGGCTCGTGAATCAGGACGATCTCGGCGTGATCGATGCGCACATGCGCGGCGTGACCGGCTTTGATCGTGCGGATCGCGTGCACTTCGACGCCCTGCTTTCGGGTGTGCTGCACAACGCACCCGCGCTGCGCGAGGAGTTCGCGCCGCACCTGGATCGCACTGTGAACGAGCTCTCGCCCATCGAACACGGCGTGCTGCTGCTGGGCACCTTCGAGCTGGCTCACCACGTGGAGATCCCGTACCGCGTGGTGATCAACGAAGCCGTGGAGCTTGCCAAGGACTACGGTGGCACCGACGGCTTCAAGTACGTCAACGGCGTGCTCGACAAGGTGGCCCTGAAGCTGCGCGCCACCGAGATTGCCGGCGCACGCCGCTGAACCCTTCGGGACGGCCCTTGGGCGAGTTCGACCTGATCCGCCGCTTCTTCACCCGCGACCAGCAGGTCGCGCGCGTGGGCATCGGCGATGACTGTGCCATCTTCGGCGCACAGGTCGGCTACGAGCACTGCATCAGCACCGACATGCTCGTCGAAGGCCGGCACTTCCTGTCCGACGTGGACCCGGCTGCCCTGGGCTACAAGGCGCTGGCCACGAATCTCTCGGACCTCGCAGCGATGGGGGCACAGCCGCACAGTTTTCTGCTGTCGATCGGGCTGCCCAAGGCCGATGAGCGCTGGCTCCAGGCCTTCAGCGCCGGGCTGTTCCAGCTGGCAGAGCGCCACAACTGCCCGTTGATCGGCGGTGACACCACGCGCTCTCCGCTCGTGGTCATCAACATCACAGTTCAGGGTCTGGTGCCGCATGGTGCTGGCGTGCTGCGCAGCGGCGCCCGGGTCGGTGACGACATCTGGGTGTCCGGGACCCTGGGCGACGCCGCGCTGGGTTTGGCGCTGCTGGAGGAACGCATCCGCGTGGATGATCCGGACCTGCGCGAGCGCGCGATCAGCCGCCTGCATTGGCCAGAGCCGCGCGTGGCCCTGGGCATGGAGCTGGCGAGCATTGCCAGCTCCATGATGGACCTATCAGACGGTCTTGCGGGCGATCTGTTGCACATCCTGCGCGCCAGCCATCGCAAGGCCGCGGTGGAGCTTGCGCACCTGCCCATGCGCGCGTCGCTGCGCGGGCTGCCGCGGATGCAGGCCCTGTCGCTGGCCACAGCCGGGGGCGACGACTACGAACTGCTCTTCACGGCCGAGCCTCGAGCAAGTGCGCGCATTGAGCAGCTTGCGCAGGATCACGAGCTGCCTCTGTCGCGCATCGGCCGCATCCTGCCGCTGGCCGGTGGCGAGTCTCCGCAGATCGAGTGGCTGCTCGATGGACGGCCCACGCAGTTCGAAGCCCAGGGATTTGATCACTTTGATGACTGACCCGAACGCATCTAGCGCCCCTTCGCAGGTTGAGGCCGGCAGCGCGGCTCGCCAGCCGACGCCGGTGAAGCCCCTGCCCACCGCACGCTGGATGTTCGGAGACCCTGCGCGCTTCATCGCCATGGGGTTTGGCAGCGGGCTGGGCAAGCCCGCGCCTGGCACCTGGGGCACGCTGTTCGGCTGGCTGAGCTGGGTCGTGTGGCTTCAGCCTCTGAGCACCGCCATGCAGGCACTTGTGCTGCTGACGGCGCTGGTTGTGGGCGTGCTGGCCTGCCAGCGGGCCGGCCGGCAGCTTGGCGAACCGGACGCCGGCGTGTTCGTGATCGACGAGATCGTGGCGATCTGGCTGGTGCTCTGGCTCGTGCCTGCCCACTGGTCCAACCAGTTGGTGGCGGTGCTGCTGTTCAGGTTCTTCGACATTCTCAAGCCTCAGCCCATCCGCTGGATGGATCGGCGCTGGAAGAACGGCGCGGGGGTCATGCTTGATGACCTCGTCGCCGCGTTCTATACCCTGCTGGTGATTGCGCTGATCAAGCGTCTGTTCGGCTAGCGTCCGGACGGCAGCTCTCAGACTCGGCTCTTCGGAACCTCTGCTCATGGACAGCAAACTCGTCGGTCTGGCCGCCACGCTGGGCAGCCAGCTTCGCACCCGGCAGCTCATGCTGACCTGCGCGGAGAGCTGCACGGGCGGCCTCGTGAGCGCGGCCGTCACGGAGACGGCCGGCTCGTCTCTGTACTTCGACCGGGGCTTTGTCACCTACTCCAACCGCGCCAAGGAAGACATGCTGGGCGTCCCGGAAGACACGCTGCAGGCGCACGGTGCCGTCAGCGAGGAGACGGCCCGCGCCATGGCCGAAGGCGCGCTGCGCAACAGCCGCGCACAGGTCGCGCTGGCGATCACGGGGGTAGCCGGCCCGGGTGGCGGCAGCCCGGACAAGCCGGTGGGCATGGTGTGTTTTGCCTGGGCGCTGTCGCACACCGTATTCACTGAAACGAAACACTTTCCCGGCGACCGCGGCGACGTCCGCCGGGCGGCCGCGGAGCATGCCCTGCGCGGCGTGGGCCGCCTGCTCGAACTGGACGCCTGAGCCGCACCCCGAGGCATTGCGCCGCATCAGCACCGGGCCGTCTGCGCAGGCAGACCGGTAGAGCGCGGCGCGGCCGTGACGCGCTGCTACATTGCGCCGGTGCAAGTCATCGTTCTCACCGGCATCTCCGGCTCCGGCAAATCGGTCGCCCTCGCGGCGCTCGAGGACCTCGGTTTCTTCTGCACCGACAACCTGCCCTCACCCCTGCTGCCTGAGCTGGTTGCTCATGCTCAGGGGCAGGGTCTGAGCCGCATCGCGATCGCCATCGACAGCCGCTCGGGCAGCGAAGTCAATGATCTGAAGGAGCGCATCCAGGCCCTGCGTCAGCATGCGGCGGAAGTGCGCGTGATCTTCCTCACGGCCAGCACACCGGACCTGTTCGCTCGCTTCTCCGAAACCCGGAGACGCCACCCGCTCAACTCCCCGGATGTCGCGCGCGCGCTGGGCTTGCCGGATAACGAGGAGCGGTCGCTGGATGAGTGCATCACGCTTGAGCGTGAGCTGTTCGCCCCGCTGGCCGAGCTGGGGATCGTGATCGATACCACCGGCCTGAAGCCTCAGGTGCTGCGCACATGGCTCAAGGACATGGTACGCAGCCTGGGCAACAACGTGCTGCTGACCTTTGAGTCCTTCGCGTTCAAGCATGGCGTGCCGGATGACGCAGATCTGGTCTTCGATGTGCGTTCCCTGCCCAACCCGCACTATGACCCGGTGCTCAAGCCGCTCACGGGCCTGGACGCGCCGGTGGCCGACTTCCTCGCGTCCCACGATCTGGTGCGGGCCATGGTGTCGGACATCGAGCAATTCATTGCCAAGTGGCTGCCCGAGTTCATGCGTGACGGCCGCAACTACCTCACCGTAGCCATCGGCTGCACCGGCGGCCAGCATCGATCGGTCTATGTGGTCGAGCGTCTGGCCGAGCGCTTCCGCGTCGATGCACAGGTCGTCACGCGGCATCGGCAACTGTCCATGGGGCGCATCCAGCCCTCGGCACCCCACACTGCTGTCCGCCCTACCCCTGCTCAATGAGTCCTTCCACCCTGCCTCTGTTTCCGCTGTCCACCGTGCTGTTTCCAGGCGGCGTGCTGCCGCTGCGCGTGTTCGAGACGCGCTACATGGACATGGTGCGCCGCGCGATGAAGGACAAGTCACCCTTCGGTGTCGTGCTGATCCGCGCTGGCAAGGAGGTCGGTGCCCCGGCCGTGCCCGAGTCCGTGGGCTGCAGCGCACGGATCACCGGCTGGGACATGAGCGAGCCGGGCATCCTGAACATCTCCACCTTTGGCGAGCGGCGCTTTCGCGTCGAGGGCACCAGCCGTGCGGCCGATGGCCTGCTCGTCGGCGTGGTCAGCTGGCTGGACGAGCCCGCGGCACAGCCTGTGCCCAAGGAACTTGCGGAATGCGTCAATCTGCTCAAGCGCGTGATCCAGGATGTGGACGGCGATGCCGGCGATGATCCCGGCGCACAGCGCTTTGCTCAGCCGCACCGCCTCGACGACGCAGGCTGGGTGGCGCAGCGTCTGATCGAGATTCTCCCCGTTCCGAATCAGGCCAAGCAGAAGCTGCTTGAGCTGGGCGATCCGAAGTCGCAGCTCGAGATCGTCCACACCTTCCTGAAGCAGCGCAAGGTCGTCGGCTAGCTTCGCTTTGCCGCGGCCTCGGCACGTAACTGCGCCAGATGGCTGTCGAGTACGGTACGCACAGGCTTGGGCACGCCGGCATCGGCCAGTTCGGCCGGTGCAAACCATCTTGCGCCGGGCTCGGCGGCCAGCAACGCGGACGACGCGGGAAGCTCCACGCGCTGCACGTCGATTTCGAGGGTGAAGTGGGTGAACGCGTGTTCGATCAGCGCGAAGCGCTCGGCACGCTGCGCATCCACGGCTAGCGGAGCCAGCTGACCCGGCTCGGTCTGGGGCAGGCTCCAGAGCCCGCCCCAGATACCCGCGGGCGGTCGCTTCTCCAGCAGTACGCCGCCCGAAGCATTCACCATCAGCCACAGCACGGTCGCTCGACGTGGCGGAACCTTGCGCGGCCGCGCCACGGGCAGCTCGGCCACGCGCCCTTGCCGCAGAGCCTCGCAGCGATCCGCCAGCGGGCAGTTGGGGCAGCGCGGCCGCTTGGGCGTGCACAGGGTCGCGCCCAGATCCATCAGGCCCTGGGTGTAGGCCGGCATGTCGCCCGCCGAGGGCAGGAGCGAATCGGCCAGCGCCCACATCTGCCGCTCTACGGGCGCGCTGCCTGGAAAGCCATCGATCGCGAAGACGCGCGCCAGTACGCGCTTCACATTGCCGTCCAGGATCGCGGCGCGGGCGTTGGCGGCGAAGGCGGCGATCGCGGCAGCCGTGGATCGACCGATGCCGCGCAGACTCTGAAGCGCTTCCGGATTCGTCGGGAACTGTCCGCCCAGCCGGTCGCGAACATCACGCGCCGCGGCATGCAGATTGCGTGCGCGGCTGTAGTAGCCCAGCCCGGCCCAGTGCTGCATGACCTCATCGTCGGGCGCATCGGCGAGAGCGATCACGTCCGGAAAGCGGCCCAGGAAGCGCAGGTAGTACGGAATGACGGTGCTGACCTGCGTCTGCTGCAGCATGATTTCCGACACCCAGATCCGGTAAGGGTCTGTACTGCCTTGCCAGGGCAGATCGTGACGGCCATGTGTGCGCTGCCAGGCCACTACGGCCTGCGCGAAGCCCTGCTCGGTGGTCTGCTTCAACGCAGCTGGTTGCCGATCACCGCCTGGTTGCGCTCCAGCTCGGCCAGCTGCGCGGCGGCCTGCGAGTGGCCTTCCTGCAGTTCGGCCAGACGGTCGGCCAGGGATTGGCGCGCATCCACCATGCGCTGCAGGCTTTCCTCGCGGCGCTTGAGCTGGGATTGCTGGTCACGCATGGCGCGGTCCAGCGGCATCGTGAGCGTGTTGAGCCAGCCCTGCAGCTCGCGGCTGGCCTTCTCCATGACAGCGGCCAAGTGCTGACTCGCGGCCAGCACCATGCGCTGCGCATTGGCACGACTGCCGGGCAGCATGATCGGCAGACTTGGGAAGGCCCGAGCCGCGGCGCGCTCGATCTCGTCGATCTCGTTGAAGTAGCGCTCGCTCGAAAAGCTCTTGGGCGCAGGAAAGCTGAGCTTGTGCTCCTCGGCCATGCGCGCCTGCACGGCTGCAACCGCGCTGTGCGCTTCCTTGGCTTGGGAGTGCGCCTGGGTGACCTTGCTGCGCACGTACTCGCTGATCTGCTCGAAGATCTCGCGGAACTCGCGACCGCTTCGGGCGTTGGCAACACCCAGGCGAATGGCCATGTCGCGGATCGGTGCAGGCGACATGAGTTCGATGGAACTCTTGGCCTGACGGGAAACGATCGTGCGCAGGGCGAACAGCTGCTTGAAGATGCCCTGGAAGGCTTCCTTCTCCTCGGACAGGCGCTTGATCAGTGAGGATGTCACGTCGCCCTTGTTGCGCTCGATGGTCATCAGCTCTTCGGTCTGCTCGTCGATGGCGAGCAGACGGCTCTTGAGCGTGGTGCCGGCTTCGTTCGATAGATCATTCACGAAGCGCTGCAGGCGCTCGGCGATGAGGCGGCGGCGCGCTGGCAGCACTTCATCGGCCAATGCGGCTTCCAGCTCGCGAACCTGGCTGCGTTCTTCCAGCACGCGGTTGCGCGAGATGCGCGCCAGCAGGGCCTTCTGGGCAGACAGCGGAAACACCCGGCCCTCGGGTACATCCAGCGTCTGCGCCACGGCGATCGCCTGGCGGTAGATGTCACCGGAGATGTCTTCCTCGGTACGCAGATCGTCCCAGAGGCCGTCGATCTTGTTGAGCACCACGAGGCGTCCGCTGCGCGGCATCGTGGCCAGCAGATCACGCCAGACGTCCGCGTCGGAGCGCGACACACCCGCATCGGCCGCCAGCACGTACAGCACGGCGTTGGCCGAGGGCAGCACCGACAGCGTCAATTCCGGCTCGTTGCCCAGGGCGTTCAGGCCCGGGGTATCGATGATGGTCAGCCCCTGGCGCAGCAGGGGGTGCGGCAGGTTCACGATGGCATGGCGCCAGCGCGGGATCTCCACCGCATCGCCATGGGCGACGGCCTGATCCAGCAGGCCAAGTGCTTCGGCTTCGGCGCGGGTGACGAACTTGGTTTCCTTCACGCGCATCAACTGGCGCGCGACATCCTCGCCGTCATCATTGTTGACGGGCTGGTTTTCCCAGAGCGCGGGATTGGCCTTGAGATCGAGCAGGGTGGTCTGCATCGAGCGCGTCTCGATCGGCAGCAGACGGATGCCCGAGCGCTGGCCTTCCTCGAATAGGAACTCCGTGGGGCACATGGTGGTGCGCCCGGCACCCGAGGGCACCACGCGGCGGCCGTAGCCGGAGAAGAACAGCGCGTTGATCAGCTCGCTCTTGCCGCGCGAGAACTCGGCGACGAAGGCAATCGCCACGCGATCGGACAGGGAGGCCTGGCGCACGCGCTCGAACTCGGAATCGGCCGCTTCACCGGCCAGGCCGATGTCCTTGAGTCCGTCGAGCCATTCCTTGATCCGGCCAAGGACCTGATTGCGCCACTGCGTGACTTCGTTGAGCTGGCTATCGAGCGGATCCATGCAGGCCGGGCCTTGTCATCTTTGTGCTGCGTGTCGGCCCGGCGCGGCGCCGCAAGAGCTGCTGGCGCTCACGCCCCGGGGCCGGCCCCTGAGCAGTGTTGCTTTACTTGAACAGAACTTCAGCGAGTATGAGGCAGCCTCAGCGTTTTTGACAAACACTGCAGTAGTACGTCGCCCGCTGACCTTGCAACAATTTTCGAATCGTGTTCCCGCAGCCACGGCAGGGCTGGCCGGCGCGGTCATAGACCCGCGCGTTGACCTGGAAGTAACCCATTTCCTGCTCGCCGCTGACGAAGTCGCGCAGGCTCGATCCGCCGGCGGCAATCGCCTCGGTCAACGTCTCTCGCACGGCAGCAACAAGCCGCACGGCCCGCTCGCGGCTCAGGCGCTGCGCCTGCATCGCTGGGTGGATGCCCGCACGGAACAACGCTTCCGAGCAGTAGATGTTGCCCACACCCACCACAATATTTCCGGCCAGCAGTGCCTGCTTGATGGCCACGCGCCGGCCGCGCGTGCGCTGCCAGAGCAGCTCGGCCGTGAATTGCTCCGACAGGGGCTCCACACCCAGCCCGGCCAGCAACGGGTGTGCCTCGCAATCAGCCAGTGTGGCCACCGGCAGCCAGTCGATCGAACCGAAACGGCGCGGATCGTGATAGCGCAGCACGCGATTGCCCAGGCGCAAGTCCGCATGATCGTGCTTGCGCAGGGGGGTATCGGCCGCAACCACTGTGAAGCTGCCGCTCATGCCCAGATGCACCAGCAGCCAGCCCGGCGCTCGTTGCGTGTGCGTGCATTCAACCAGCAGGTACTTGCCACGGCGCACCACGCTGGCGACGCGCCGCCCGGCGAGGACGCGCGCCAGGTCCGCGGGCACGTCCCAACGCAGGCGCGGCACGCGCACGATGGCTTCATCAATCACATGGCCCAGCGCCACCTGCGCAATGGCACGGCGCGTGACCTCGACTTCTGGCAACTCTGGCATGGTGTCCTGGATACATCAGGCAGCGCGGATCAAGCAGCCTGCGTACTCGACCGCGAAGCGAAAGATTCAGCCCCTATCATCGACCGGAAACCGGAGAACCCCGATGTCTGTGCAGCTCCCCATGAACCCCAGCTCAACGCAAGCACTGCCCGCGCGCCCTGCGCGTCGCAGCCGTGCCGGGCTGATTGCCAGCCTGCTGGGCGGTGCGGTGACGATACTCGCCGGCTGCGCAACGCCCGGCGGCCCGGCGGCGACGCCGACCGCTGGCGCGCCGGCCAAGCCGGCTCAGGCCGCAGCCACCACGCCGGCCGAGGCTGCGCGCACCGAGTTGCCGGACAACGAGCTCACCGGCCCCCTCCTGGGCCGCATGATGCTCGGCGAGGTGCTGGCCCAGCGCGGCAACCCGGCTTTTGCGCACGACGTCTACATCCAGCTTGCGCGCGACACGCGTGACCCGCGCATCGCCCGCCGCGCCACGGAATTCGCGCTCTCTGCCGGGCGCCTGGAGGGCGCGCTGGCGGCGTCGCAGCTCTGGGTGTCGCTCGCACCGAACGACCTCGAAGCCCGCCAGACGGCCTGGACCCTGCTGGCTGGCAGCAACCAGCGCGACATTCTTGAGCCGCTGCTCGCCGCCGACATCGCCAGCAACCCGAACAAGGCCGAGGCGATCGGCAACGCACAGCGCATCGTCGCCCGCCTGCCGGATCGCACTGAAGGCCACGCCATGCTCACGCGCCTGCTGGCGCCGCTGGGCGAACAGGCCGACGCGCTGCTCGCGCTCGCGATCTCGTCCTTCGGCGTGAAGCAGCCGGACGCCGCACTGACCTACTCGCGCCGCGCCCTGGCTGCGCGCCCGGCCTTCGAGCGTGCCGCGCTCGTGCAGGCCCAGCTGCTGCAGGACAAGCCGGCCGAGGCCATCAAGCTGCTGGAGGACTTCACGCGCCGTAATCCGGCCGCTCGCGAGGCGCGCATGAGCCTGGCACGCCTGTATGCCACCAACAAGCAGCCGGCCCGCGCCCGCGAGCTGTTCACCACACTGGCCGCGCCCGTCACGCCGGGCGGCGAGCGTGATCAGGAAGCCGTCTATGCCCTCGGCCTGATGAATCTGCAGGACAACAAGCTCGACGAAGCCGAGGCGCTATTCACTGAATACCTCACGCTGATCGACGACGACGAAGGCCGCGACCCCACCAACGCCTACCTGAACCTGGGCGCCATTGCCGAAGAACGCCGCCGCTTTGAAGAGGCACTGGACTGGTATGGCCGCGTGGAGCGGCCGGACGCACGCTTCACCGCGCAGATGCGTTCGGCCCTGGCCGAAGCAAAGCTCAACCGCGTAGACCGTGCCAAGAGCCGGCTCGAAGCGCTGGCCAAATCGACGCCCAACGAACGCAAGCGCATCGCCATGGCCGAGGGGCAGATCCTGCGCGATGCCGGGCGCACCGGCGAGGCCGAGGCCGTGCTGCGCGCCGCACTCACCGCCAGCCCGGACGCGCACGACATCAAGTATGACCTCGCGCTCACTCTCGAACGCCTGGGCCGGCACGACGAGATGGAAGCCCTGCTGCGCGAAGTGATTGCCGCCGAGCCGAAGAACGCCCACGCCTACAACGCGCTGGGCTACTCGCTGGCCGAGCGCAAGGAGCGGCTCGACGAAGCTGAAGCCCTGCTCACCCAGGCCCTGGCGCTCGCCCCGGACGACGCCTACATCGTCGATTCCATGGGCTGGCTGCAGTTCCGCCAGGGCAAGCTCAAGGAGGCGATTGCCACCCTGCGCCGCGCATGGAGCTTGAAGCAGGATGCGGAGATTGCCACCCATCTGGGTGAGGTGCTGTGGGTAGCGGGCCAGATGGACGAGGCGCGCAGGTTCTGGCAGGAAGCGCGCAAGCTCAACCCCGCCAATGAGACGCTCGCCAGCACGCTGACGCGCTTTCAGATCCAGCTGCCCTGAAGACCTGCATGCAAGCCGGGCTCATTTTCAACTGAATATTGATAAGTGAGCCCCAAGAGCAAATATTTTCTTCTTTTATTTGAAACACTCGATCGGCCAGTTTCCGCTTGTGGGGTGCGGATCTTGGCCGATTCGGCGCTCAAATTCTGTTGATGCATTCCAAGAATCGAGTTTCTCGCTGGCGCTGCCTGTCTGCGCTCATGCTCGCGGCGTCGCTCGGGCTGGCGGGCTGCAAGAGTCTCGCGCCTGAGCCCCCCGGCGGTGGCGCGGTGGCGCAGGGCGGCAGCGCGCCTGCCTGGGTCAGCGAGCGCAGCGGTCGCGTCGCGCTCACCGCGGAAGACGAGCGCGGCAACCCTACGCGCTGGCAGGCCACCTTTCTGCTCAAGCTCGGCGAGGGCGAACGCCTGCAGCTGGATCTGATCGACCCGCTGGGCAACACCCAGGCGCGCATCCGCAGTCGCAGCGACGGCGCAGAGCTGGAAACACCCAAGGAAGGCGTGCAGCGCTACGCAGACCTCGCCAGCCTCACGCAGACCCTGACCGGCGTGGCCCTGCCGGCCTCTGCCTGGCGCTACTGGCTGCGCGGTGAGCCGGACCCCGCCCTCCCGGCAAGCCGCGGCGAGCAGAACGGTCTGCCGGTGCTGGATCAAGCGGGCTTCAGCATTCGCATCGCCCGCGCCCGCACCGACGGCACGCCCGCGCTGCTGGTGCTCACGCGCCTGGACAGGCCGGATCTGAACGTGCGGATCGTGCTCGATGACTGACGCGGCGCCCGCCCGGAGCCTGACGCTGCAGGCGCCGGCCAAGATCAATCTGTTCCTGCACGTGGTCGGCCGTCGCGCCGACGGCTACCACCTGCTGCAAAGCGCCTTTCAGCTGATCGATCTGGCCGACACCCTGCACCTCGATCTGCGCACCGACGGGCAGATCGTCCTAGCCGAGCCCCTGCCGGGCGTCGCACCGGAGGACGACCTCTGCATTCGCGCTGCGCGCCTGCTGGAACGTGCGGCAAACCGGCCACTGACGGGCGTCACGATCCGCGTCGAAAAGCGCATCCCGATGGGCGGTGGGCTGGGCGGCGGGTCCAGTGATGCGGCGACCACGCTGCTGGCGCTGAATCACCTCTGGCAGCTGGGTTTCAAGCGCGCTCAGCTGGCCGAACTGGGCCTGCAACTGGGCGCAGACGTGCCTTTTTTCATCGGCGGCGGCAACGCCTGGGTGGAAGGCATCGGCGAGCAGTTGACGCCGCTTCAACTGCCACAGCGCTGGTTTCTGGTCGTGCATCCCGGCGTTGGAGTCGCTACTCCAGCCGTTTTCAAGGCGCCGGATTTGACGCGTACCACGCCGTCCGTCATAATTTCGGACTTCGTACGCGCGGCGTCTGCCAGTGAATTGTTTGGCAGAAACGACCTGCAACCGGTGGCAGAACGGCTCGAGCCGGCAGTGAAACTCGCTGCACAGGCCCTGCCCGGCAGCCGGATGAGCGGGTCAGGTGCCTGCGTGTTTGCCGCCTTCCAGACCGAGGCCGCCGCAAACACCGCACTGCACGGTCTTCGTGAACGAAATGCGTTACCTGCTCAGGCGCGCATGTGGGTGGTCAGCAGTCTCGATCAGTATCCCGCAGCATCGCTTGCAGACTGAACGCGATCCAGTTTCTGGGCACTTCAGCCGCAAGGCTTGAGTGACGAGGAAATGGAGGGGAGTCGCCAAGTTGGTTAAGGCATCGGATTTTGATTCCGACATGCGAGGGTTCGAGTCCTTCCTCCCCTGCCAGACACCTCGCCGGTGAGCACCGCCGGCCAAAGCATGGGCACACGCCAAAGGTGCTCCGGGCTGAAGGACTGAAGGTCGCCAGACTGCAGGTCTTCCTCTCAAGCGCCCGCGCAAAGAATCCGCCTCAAAAGCGCTCCCTCGCACGTCCACCACGCTCACCGCGCACTCGTCATGAATCTGAATCACGACGGCTTGATGGTTTTCACGGGCAACGCCAACGTCAAGCTCGCGCAGGACGTGGCCAAGTACCTGGGTTTGTCCCTGGGCCGCTGCTCGATGGGCAAGTTCAGTGACGGCGAGTGCATGGTCGAGCTGCTCGAGAACGTCCGCGGTCGCGACGTCTTCATCCTGCAGCCCACCTGCGCGCCGACCAACGACAACCTGATGGAACTGATCCTGATGACCGACGCGCTCAAGCGCGCCTCGGCCGGCCGGATCACCGCGGCGATGCCCTACTTCGGCTACGCCCGCCAGGACCGTCGTCCGCGCAGCTCGCGCGTGCCCATCTCCGCCAAGGTCGTGGCCAACATGCTGCAGGCCGCCGGCGTGGACCGCGTGCTGACCATGGACCTGCATGCCGACCAGATCCAGGGCTTCTTCGACATTCCCGTGGACAACGTCTACGCCGCACCCGTGCTGCTGGGCGAGATCTGGAAGCATTCCTACGACAACCTGATGGTCGTCAGCCCCGACGTGGGCGGCGTGGTGCGCGCCCGCGCGCTGGCCAAGCGGCTGGAGTGCGACCTGGCCATCATCGACAAGCGCCGCCCCAAGGCCAACGTGGCCGAGGTGATGAACATCATCGGCGAAGTGGACGGCCGCACCTGCATCATCATGGACGACATGGTGGATACTGCAGGCACCCTGTGCAAGGCCGCCCAGGTGCTCAAGGAGCGCGGCGCCACGCACGTCATGGCCTACTGCACGCACGCCGTGCTGTCCGGCGGTGCGGTGAACCGCATTGCCACCTCCTCGCTCGATGAGCTGGTGGTGACTGACACAATCCCGCTGTCTGCCGAAGGCGCCGCCTGCGGCCGCATCCGCCAGCTGTCGGTGGCCAATCTGCTCGGCGAAACGATTCTGCGCATTTCGCGCGAAGACTCGGTGTCCTCGCTCTTCATGGAGTGAGGCATCTGGCGTCCTCGCGCCTGACGGTGCGAGGGTGCCTCGGGAGCGACTTGCTCCCACCGGCGCATGGGCCGTTTGCCATGCACCACGTTCAGACTGGTCGCGGTCGAACGTGTTGATGAAAGGACACTCAGCATGAAAATCGCTGCTGAAACTCGCAAGCTGCAGGGCACGGGTGCGAGCCGCCGCCTGCGCAATGCCGGCAAGACGCCGGGCATCGTCTACGGTGGCTCGGCCGCCCCGACGCAGATCGAGATCGATCACAACACCCTGTATCACGCGCTGAAGAAGGAAAAGTTCCATTCTTCGATCCTCGATCTCGAGATCGACGGCAAGCCGCAACTGGCCCTGCTGCGTGACTACCAGATGCACCCCTTCCGCCAGCTGGTCCTGCACGTGGACTTCCAGCGCGTGGACGCCGACAAGCCGGTGCACATGAAGGTGCCCCTGCACTTCTCCGGCGCCGAGAACAGCCCCGCCGTGAAGCTCTCCAAGGGCATGATCAACCACCCGATCAACGAGGTGGAAGTCTCCTGCCTGCCCAAGCTGCTGCCCGAGTTCATCGCCGTCGATCTGTCGACGATGGAAGCCGGCAAGAGCCTGCACGTCTCTGAGCTCAAGCTGCCTGAGGGCGTGAGCGTGGTGATGCACGGCAAGAGCGATTTCGTGATCGCCTCTACCGTGCTGCCCGGCGGCAAGAAGGAAGAAGCCGAAGCCGCTCCGGCTGCTGCTGCACCCGCCGCTGCCAAGGCCCCGGCCAAGAAGTAAGTCAGCGCAAGTCGCCTGCAGCTGCGCCCTCGCACGGCGCGCTGCAGAAACAACAAAGCCCGCTCGGTTCTCCGGCGGGCTTTTTGTTGGGTCTTGGGGGCAAACGCGAGCGGGCTGCACACCCGCACCAGACCTCAATTACATCATTTTCGGACGACAATCTTGATGCCGATGAAATGCCACTTTTCGCGCATCAGACAAGCGGAAACAGCATTTGTTGCCTTTATAAATAAATCAATTTCGGCCAGCCGAATCAACGATCCTTGCGCATCAGCGTGCTCTTGCCGAACAGGCTCTCGATCAGATCGACCGCCAGCACCGCCGTCTTGTTGCGCACGTCCAGCGCCGGATTGAGCTCCACCACGTCCAGCGAGGCCAGCAGCCCGGTGTCCGCGATCATCTCCATGCAGAGCTGCGCCTCGCGGTAGGTCGGGCCGCCGGGCACGGTGGTGCCCACGCCGGGGGCGATCTCGGGGTCGAGAAAGTCCACGTCAAAGCTCACGTGCAGATGCGTGTTCGGGTCCATCAGGCCCAGCGCCAGCTCCATGGCGTGGCGCATGCCCATCTCGTCGATGTAGCGCATGTCGAACACTTCCAGCCCCACCTCGTGCACGAAGCGCTTCTCGCCCTGGTCCACGCTGCGGATGCCGATCTGCCGCACCACGCCGGGCTTGATGGCGGGCACGGTGCCGCCGATCTCGATCAGCTCCTTCGGCCCGTAGCCGCACAGCACCGCCACGGGCATGCCGTGCACATTGCCGCTGGGCGTGAGCTGGTTGGTGTTGAAGTCCGCATGGGCATCCAGCCAGAGCACGCGCAGCTTCTTGACCTGCTCCCGGCACCAGCGCGCCACGGCGGAAATCGAGCCGATGCCCAGGCAGTGGTCACCGCCGAGCATGATCGGCAGATGGCCGGCAGAGAGTTCCGCATACACGGCTTCGTGCGTGGTCTGGTTCCACTGCACGACTTCAGGCAGATGGCGGTAGCCCTCCACGGGCGGCAGCCAGGGGTTGGCCGGGCCGCTGAGATTGCCGCGGTCCAGCACCTGCAGGCCGTGCCCCTGCAGCGCGGGAACGAGCCCCGCCACCCGCAGGGCCTCGGGCCCCATGCTCGCGCCGCGCGCGCCCGCGCCAATGTCCGTGGGGACGCCGATCAGGCTGACGATCTTGTTCATGGCGCGCATTCTCGCAGCTTGCGTGCGTGTTCGCTCAAGCTGCCCTGCCGGAGTCTGCTGACAGGTTTGTGGCAGGGGCTGCAGATAATGGCGGCCTGATGCGCGCGCTCTACGAACCCTACCGCCAGTTCTTCGCCCTGCCCGACGTGAAGGCCATCGTGCTGTTCACGGTGATCTCGCGCCTGCCGGTGGCAATGATGAGCTTTGCCATGCTCATGTTCCTGAAACAGGCGCTGGGCAGCTTTGCGCAGGCCGGCACCGTGGTCGGCGCCTACTTCATTGCCATGGCCGTGGCCGCGCCGGTGCAGGGCCGGCTGATCGACCGCTTTGGGCCGCTGTGGCCGTTGCGCATCACCGGCGTGGTGCAGCCGCTGGCGCTGCTCGCGCTGATGTTAAGCGCCCTGACGCGGCCGGATCTGTCCGACGCACTCGTCTGCGCGATCATCGCCGGCGCCTTCGTCACGCCGATCACCACCCTGTCGCGCACGCTCTGGCGCCATCGCTTTGACGACGGGCCGGATCGGCGCATGGCCTTTGCCGTGGATGCGGTCTCCATCGAGCTGAACTTCACGCTCGGCCCGGCGCTCATCGCGCTGCTGCTGGCCCTGGGCAACCCCACCTGGGCCTTCGGCACCGCAGTCGGCTTCACGGCACTCGCAGTGCTGACCTTCCTGAACTCGCCCGGCCTGAAGTACTGGAAGCACGAGCCCCACGCCGAACGCCACCTGCTCGGGCCGCTGACGATTGCGCCGCTGTGGCTGGTGTTCATCTGCAACTTCGGGCTGACCTTCAGCTTTGGCGTGCTCGAGGTGAGCTATGCCGCCGCCGCCACGCAGGCCGGCTGGCCCGCCATGGGCGGCGCGCTGCTGGCCGTGAATTCCGTGGGCAGCGCAATCGGCGGCGCGGTGTATGGCGCCCTGCATCTGCGGCAGCCGCTGGAACGCCAGTACGGCGCCGCCATGGCCCTGCTCGCCCTGATGGTGGCCGCGCACATGCTGGCGCCGAGCATCTGGTGGATGCTGCCGGCCTCGCTCGTCGCCGGCCTGCTGATCGCCCCTGCGCTCACCGCGCAGACCCTGATGATCTCGCGCCTCGCGCCGCCGCAATACGCCACCGAGGCCTTCACCTGGTCGTCCACCTTCATCGTCAGCGGCATCGGCATCGGCACCGCGGTGGCGGGCTGGCTGATCGAGAAGCATGGCGTGCGGGCGGCGTTTGCCGCAGGTGCCCTGACGATCGCCGCAGGCGCGCTGCTGTCGCTCTTGATGCAGAGCCGCGCAGAGACGGTCCAGGATCCGGCACACTGAATGGAGCACCGGCGATGAAACCCTACGTCGTTCATGTTTGGAACCGTGAGACACCGGCGAATTGGCAGGAGGTGGTCCGCTCGCCCGCGGCTCCAGATCCGCACGGAACGACGCGCAACGAACGGTTCGTTGCGCTTGCAGCGCACCTTGAACTGCTGCATCCGATGCGGCGCTCGCCGGATTGCTTCTGGGCGGAAGGGCTCGACCCGCCCGCGGGTAGCGACTGGGCGCTGGCGCTGAATCCCCAGTGGCTGGGCCGAGCGCTGAACGTGCTGGTGCGCGCGGCAGGTGAGGCAGGTTTGTTGGTATTCGATGCGGAGCAGCAGGTCCTGGTGCTCCCGAATGGAACGTCGCTGCGACCTTCCGGCGTCTCCGACTGGAGGCCCTGGGCCGAGGAGGCGCTCGGTCCTGAGTGGCTCTCCAATCAGCACTTCCGGGCCGAACAGCACCGCCTGGTGCTGCCTTGGCTCGAACGCTGGGGCTTCAAGAAGGATCGCAACGAAGGTGGGGCGCTCGTCTTCACGCGATCCACCGAGGTCGGCCGTCAGACGCTGCAGTTCGCAAGCGGCAGAGAGGGCGATACCTGCATCTTCGTGCTCAGTGCCCAAGTCGGGATTGATTTCCCGGAGGAGATGCAGGCTTTTGTCCAGGAGCCTTGGTGGCTGGACATCGGCTTTGCCGCGCCAACGGGTCCACTCGCGGAGCACTTTCGGCCGCGCGACGGAGACCATCCATTGTTCCCAGGCCATATCGTCGCGCACAGCCCGCAGGCCTTGGCCATCGCGCTGAGCCGGGCCGCCCAGTGGCTCGAGGCGGATCTGCTGCCTCTGCTGAACGCATGCAGCAGCCGTGCGGGGCTGCTGGCCTACCCGATCGAGCAAACACCGGGGCGCCCGTGGATCCGCCCGAATTTCGCGCTGCTTGCCTTGGCCCGACTGGAGCGCGTGCCCGACTTCGACAGACGTGCAGCCGAGGTGATGTCGCACATGACGATGCCCGAGATCTGGTTGCAGCGAGCGCTTGCCCCGATCCGCGCCTGGAACGCGGCTGCCGATGGGACTCCGGGTCGCGAAGCCTGAGGCGCGTTCCAGCGCGCTCTCGCCGGTCGCCCCGGCTTCGTCCAGCGACGTGCTTGCCATCCAGGCAGGTTCAATGGGCGCCGTACACACGGGGCGTCCTGACTCGCTTTGTGGCCGCGTGGCAGCTCCATCACCTGCGCATTGTTCGCCCAAACCCGAACGCCTCGCGCTGTGAGCACGATCTCGATTGATGGTCGCCGCACTTAACAAAATTGAAGATCGGGAGAGGCGCCATCATGCGGACAAGGGCCTTGGGCGAAGTTTTGGCGGCGGTGCTGTTGCTTGTGTCGCTGCATGACACCCATGCGCAAGGCAGACCGTCTGCAGTGCGGGGGGGCTGCGAGGGCGAGGCCGCAGGCGCAGAAATCACCATCAAAACGCAAGTACCGGGGCGACTGCCTGCTGGATGTCGAAGTGCAGCCGGGCAACATCGAGCTGAGCGCGGTCAAAAAGATGGATCCGCTGCGCGAGCGGCGCTTCACAACCGGTTTCGGCATCCGCGAGGCAGCAGCCAAGCGCGTGGAGGTTCAGCTTGGCCCGGCTGAGCTGAACGCTGAAGGCCGCCGCCAGGAGGCCGAGCGCCAGCGCGCAGGCGGAAAAGGAGCGGCAGGCCAGGCGTGACGCCGAACAGCGCGACGCGCTCGACGCCCTTCGCAACGGCACGCGGCTTGCAGCTCGCCGTTGCCCGGGGGCGAAGGCAAGTACTACACGGTCGAGGTGGTGCCGCAGTCCGCCAGGAACAAGGTCGGCTGCATCGACGTCAGCTACAGCGCCGACTGCCCCGGGGACGCTTGCGGCATCACGGGCCTGGCCCGCAACTTTGTGGGCGCGTCCGGCGACTGCTTCCTGGGCGACACCGTGACCATTTCCCCGACGCCTTCACGCCCGGTGGAGCGGGTACGTGTCGAGGTGCGCGACGTGAGAGCGTGCGGACGGTAGCAGCCAGCAGCGCGGAGGCCCTTTCCTGCACAAGGCTTTCCGCTTGCCTGGTGCGGCTTTCCAGCCATTTTGGCTTGAAGAATGGCTCTGGAAGTCATTCTTTTATCCCGGCTCAACGAAGACTGAGTGCCTCAAGCCAGGCGAAGCGGCAGACTGCGCAGCCGCTGCCCCGTCAGCACGAACACCGCATTCGCAATGGCCGGCGCGATCGGCGGCGTGGCGGGTTCGCCGATGCCGGTGGGGGCCTCGCTGCTGGCGATGATGTAGGTCTCGACCTGCGGCACCTCGTTGATGCGCGCCAGGCGATAGGCGCCGAAGTTGTCCTGATCCACGGCGCCGTTCTTGATCGTGACCTCACCCCAGAGCGCGGCGCTCAGGCCGAAGATCACGCTGCTTTCGACCTGCTGGGCGATGATGTTCGGGTTGACGGCCATGCCGCAGTCCACGGCGCACCAGACGCGGTGCACTCGGATCTCTTTCTCCTTCACGGACACCTCGGCCACCTGCGCAACGATGGAGCCGAAGCTCTGGTGCAGGGCGATGCCGAGCGCGCGGCCGTCTTCGAGCTTGCGGCCCCAGCCGGCCTTCTCGGCGGCGGTATCCAGCACCTTCAAGTGCCGCGGGTGGCTCTTGAGCAGATTACGCCGGAAAGCCAGCGGGTCCTTGCCGGCGGCATGGGCGCATTCGTCCATGAAGCCTTCGGCAAAGAAGGCGTTCATGCTGTGGCCCACGCTGCGCCAGAATCCGACGGGCACCGGGCTTTCGACGGTGACCTGCCGGTGGCTCTGGTTGGGGATTTCATAGGGCCGATCGAACAGGCCTTCGTCGGTGGTCTTGTCCGGCGTGCGCGCGGCAAAGGCCGGCATGTTGCGCGCGGAGAAGCTGTAGACCACGGACTCGCTGGCCTGCCTGGTGGCCAGCGCGCTGAGTTGGCCGTCTGCAGACAGGCCCGCGCGCAGATCGGCAATCGCCATCGGACGGTACATGTCGTGGCGGGTGTCTTCGTCGCGGCTCCAGATGAGCTGCACCGGGGCGCCGCCCGCCTGGCCGGCGATGAAGGCGGCCTGACCGATCACGTCCAGCTCCAGACGCCGGCCGAATCCGCCGCCCAGCAGGGTGACGTTGATCTTGATGCGATCGGATTCGATGCCCATCAGCTTGCCGAGGAACAGGTGCGCGAGGCCCGGCACCTGCGTCGGCGTCCAGAGCGTGAGCGTGCCGTCCTTGAACTGCGCGGTACAGTTCATCGGCTCCATCGTTGCGTGGGCCAGCAGCGGCGCGGTGTAGCGGGCATTCAGCTGCTTGGCCGCAGCCTTGAGCGCGGCTTCACCCTGGCCGCGGTCGTGATACGAGAAGCCGGACTCTGCGGCCAGCGCGTCGCTCAGGCTGCGCTGCAGATCAAAGGTGTTCAGCGCGGCGTGGCGGCCGGCATCCCAGACCACGGGCAGCTTGTCCACGGCCTGCTTGGCCTGCCACCAGGTGTCCGCGATCACTGCCACGCCTGCCTGCGCACCCAGTGCGGCAGGCAGGGTGACCACGCGGGGGTTGCCCGGCATCTCGCGGATGGCATCGGTGTCCACCCGCTGCAGCGCGCCGCCGAACGTCGGGCACATGCGGATGGCGGCGTAGCGCATGCCGGGCAGGCGGGTATCGATGCCGAAGGCCGCCGTGCCCGTGGTCTTGGGCGCGGCATCAATCCGGTTGGCCGGCTTGCCGATCAGCCGGAAATCCTTCGGGCTCTTGAGCTGCACGTCCGGCACGGGGCGGGAGAGCGCGTCCTTGGCAATGTCGCCAAACGGCACGGTCTGGTTGCTCTTTCCGGCGTCGCGGGCACGGATCACGCCGTCCTGGATCACGCAATCCGCCGCGGCCAGTCCGAGTTTGGCGGCACCCGCGGCCAGCAGCATGCCGCGTGCCGTCGCCCCCGCCAGGCGCATCGGCCCCCAGGCGTCCTTCACGCTGGACGAGCCGCCGGTCACTTGCAGCCCGAGCGAACGGGCCAGCTTGCCGACGACCCAGGAGGCGCCAGCATGCACGCCGCGACCGTGATCGTCCGGATGCATCGGCAGGCTGTCTACCAGCATGGCAACGTTGCCGTACACATCACCCATGGGCGATTGTTCGACCCGCACCTGGGAGAGCGCGCAATCCAGTTCCTCGGCCACCAGCATGGGCAGCGCGGTGTAGACGCCCTGACCCATCTCGCTGCGCGGCACGGCGATGGTGACCGAGTTGTCCGGCGCGATGCGGATCCAGCCGTTGAGCGCAATCGATTCACCGAGGCTGCCGAGATCGGCGGCCGTGCCCAGGCGGCTCTTCGGCGGCATGACGCCCCAGCCCACCACCAGCACGCCCAGCGCGCCGGCACCTGCCAACAGGAAAGTTCGTCGCTTCATTCAGCCGGGGCCAGTGCGTTGGCCCGTCCTCGGTTTCAGGGAGGCCAAGCATACGTGCAGGGTGCGGGGCCTTGGCAGCGAGCAGACTGGAGGAGTGTTACAAGCCGGGACAGGTGGGGCGGCAGGTTGCTGCGCGAATTCAGCACCGGGGGCGCAGCAAAACACCCATAAAATTCAAGGCGTTAGCGCAAGCGCGCATGCAACGCGCTTGCGCGGGATCTGCACCGGGGCTTGCTGGCTCAGGCTCAGGCCCCACCTTTGCGCACGAACGGCGGCGCCGCTGCCGATCCAGCGCTCTCAACCCAGCATCCCAGACCATGCCGATCTACGCCTACAAGTGTGACGCCTGCGGGCACACGCACGACGCCCTGCAGAAGGTGTCCGATGCCCCGCTGACCGACTGCCCCGCCTGCGGCCAGCCGGCGCTCAAGAAGCAACTGACCGCTGCCGGCTTCCAGCTCAAGGGCAGCGGCTGGTACGTGACGGACTTCCGTGACGGCGGCAAGAAGACCGAGAGCGCAGACGCCAAGCCGGCCGACGCCGGCACGCCCGCGGCCACGCCGGCAGCCGCCCCCGCCGCTGCGCCTGCAGCGTCGGCTCCGGCCAGCGCACCCGCTCCGGCTCCCGCTGCACCCGCAGCCCCCAGCGCGTGAGCGGCCCGGGTCCGGGCAAGGGATGGGGCGCGCGCCTGCGCCGCTGGCTGATCGCCGGCATGCTGGTGCTGGTGCCACTGGTCATCACGCTCTGGGTGCTGGATCTGGTCCTGTCGACGATGGACAAGGCCTTGCAGCTGCTGCCGCCGGACTGGCAGCCAGACAAGCTGCTGGGTTTTCACATCCCCTACCTGGGCGTGATTCTGGTCGTGGCCGTACTGCTGATCGTCGGTGCAGCGGCGAGCAACTTTGCCGGGCGTCAGCTGCTGGGCTGGTGGGAGCGCCTGCTGGCGCGCATCCCCATCGTGCGCAGCGTGTATTCGAGCGTCAAGCAGGTCTCGGACACGATCCTGTCTCCGTCCGGCCAGGCCTTTCGCAAGGCCGTGCTGGTGGAGTTTCCGCGTGCGGGCGCCTGGAGCGTGGGCTTTGCGGTGGGCAGCCCGGGCAGCGAGATCACCAGGCTTCTGGGCACCGAGCCGCAGACGATCTTTGTGCCGACCGCCCCGAACCCGACCAGCGGCTACATCATCGTCCTGCCGCCGGATCAGGTGAAGGAGCTGGACATGAGCGTGGACGAGGCGCTCAAGTTCATCGTCAGCCTGGGGGTGGTGGTGCCGCGCGGCGAGCCGATCCCGGCGCCGCACCACGACCCGATGCCGGGGGCGGTTCGCTAAACTCCTGGTTTCACGCCTGAAGTTTCCACACTCAAAGCGCCCGCCACCATGTTTGCGCCCGCCCGCTTCCGCATCACCGGCCCCGCCCGGTGCGCCGGCGTGCGCGCAAATCGAAATCTCAAGGGTTGAGCCGCTGGCACCTGCTCAACCCTGAAAGTTTTCGTCCCCGGTGGCTGAGCGTTCCGCAAACAGCACCCCAAGCGCCCGAATCCCAGCTTCCACGCCTGCGCGCGGGAGCCCCACGATCCTTGAGTTCGAGAGTCCCACAATGAGAACCGAATACGTCGGCAAGATTTCCGAGGCCTTCGATGGCCAAGTCGTCACGCTGTATGGCTGGGTGCACCGGCGCCGTGACCACGGTGGCGTGATTTTCATCGACCTGCGTGACCGCGAAGGTCTGGCGCAGATCGTCTGCGACCCGGACCGCCCCGAGATGTTCAAGGTGGCCGAAGGCATCCGCAACGAGTACTGCGTGAAGGTCACGGGCAAGGTGCGCCCGCGCCCGGCCGGCACCGAGAACGCCAACCTCGTGAGCGGCAAGATCGAGGTGTTGGCCCACGAGATCGAGGTGCTCAACGCCTCGGTGACGCCGCCCTTCATGCTCGACGACGACACGCTGAGCGAAACCACGCGCCTCACGCACCGCGTGCTGGACCTGCGCCGCCCGGAGATGCAGAAGAACCTGATGCTGCGCTACAAGGTCGCCATCGAGGTGCGCAAGTATCTGGATTCACGCGGCTTCATCGACGTGGAAACGCCGATGCTCACCAAGAGCACGCCCGAAGGTGCGCGCGACTACCTCGTGCCCAGCCGCGTGCACGACGGCCAGTTCTTTGCCCTGCCGCAGAGCCCGCAGCTGTTCAAGCAGCTGCTGATGGTGGCGGGGTTCGATCGCTACTACCAGATCGTCAAGTGCTTCCGCGACGAAGACCTGCGCGCCGACCGGCAGCCGGAATTCACGCAGATCGACTGCGAGACGACCTTCCTGAACGAGCAGGAAATCCGCGACATCTTCGAAGCCATGATCCGTCACGTGTTCAAGGCCTCGATCGGTGTGGATCTGCCGGCCAAGTTCCCGGTCATGAGCTACGACGACGCCATGTTCTATTACGGCAGCGACAAGCCGGACATGCGCGTGAAGATGAAGTTCACCGAGCTCACCGACGTGATGAAGGACGTGGAGTTCAAGGTATTTGCCGGCGCAGCCAACATGGACGGCGGCCGCGTGGTGGGCCTGCGCGTGCCCGGCGGCGCCGAGATGACCCGCAGCGAGATCGACGCCTACACCGAGTTCGTGAAGATCTACCAGGCCAAGGGTCTGGCCTACATCAAGGTCAACGACCTGGCGGCCGGCCGCGACGGTCTGCAAAGCCCGATCATCAAGAACATCCACGACACCGCCCTGAAAGCGATCCTGGAGCGCACCGGTGCACAGAATGGCGACCTGATCTTCTTTGGCGCCGATAAGGCCAAGGTCGTGAACGACGCGATCGGCGCGCTGCGCGTGAAGATCGGCCACAGCGAGTTCGGCAAGGCGCGGGGCCTGTCCCAGGGCGAATGGGAGATCCTGTGGGTCGTCGACTTCCCGATGTTCGAGTTCGACGAGGACAACCAGCGCTGGGTGGCCTGTCACCATCCGTTCACGAGCCCGAAGGACGAGCACGTGGACTGGCTGGAGACCAACCCGGGTGCCTGCAAGGCCAAGGCCTATGACATGGTGCTCAACGGCATCGAACTGGGCGGCGGCAGCGTGCGTATCCACCGCGAGGACGTGCAGAGCAAGGTGTTCCGTGCGATGAAGATCGGTGCGGAAGAGGCGCGCATGAAGTTCGGCTTCCTGCTTGATGCGCTGCAGTACGGTGCACCGCCGCACGGCGGGATTGCCATCGGCCTGGACCGCTTCGTGATGCTGATGACGGGCGCAGACTCGATCCGCGACGTCATCGCCTTCCCCAAGACCCAGCGCGCGCAGTGCCTGCTGACCCAGGCCCCCAGCCCGGTGGATGAGAAGCAATTGCGCGAACTGCACATCAAATTGAGAAACGCACCGAGCGCCACGCCGACCGCTTGAGTCATCGCAAGCAGCAGTAAAAAGAGGGCACGGATTTCCGTGCCCTCTTTGCTTTGGAGGCTGCCATGCCGCTGTCGATGACCGATGACTTGATCGAGGCCCACATTCGCCAGGCGCGCGAGCGCGGCGACTTCGACAACCTGCCGGGTGCCGGCAAGCCGCTGGATCTGGACGAAGACGCGCACCTGCCCGCTGAACTGCGCATGGCCTACCGCGTGCTCAAGAACGCGGGCTACCTGCCCGATGAGCTGCAGCAGATCAACGAGCTGGCTGATCTGGAGCAGCAGGTCTTCGGCGAGATGGAGGGCGCAGACCGGCGGGCGGCGCTCAAGCTGCGCTTGCTGTCCGAAGCGATGCGCGGTGACACGTTTGCCCTGCAGCAATACCGTGCGCAACTCATGGCGCAGCTCGAAGCTCGACGTGGCATCGACACTTGAGGCGTGCGATCGGGTCAATTTCCCTGTCATCAATAGGGAAAGCACTCAGGGTTTGCGACTGCGGGCTTCCCCTGACTCGGCTGTAATCCGTGTTGTTGAAGGGGAGTAGCTCCAAACACGCTGTGGTCGTCAGTACGGTCGCCTTCACGCACGACCCGGTCACAGCGGCGTCTCAATAGAACCCCGTTGCAGGAAAGCAGCCCAGGCTGCGAGGACAACGGCGGTCAAGCGGTGGCGGCAGCCACCCATCCCTGACGTGGGCGAGACCTTCAATGCGCAAGCTCGCCTTGCGCTGCGCATCCACATCCAAGAATCATCAGGGAAGCCATTGCCATGACCCAGATTGGGAGTCCTTTGCTTTGGAGCGTGTTCACGGTCCTCGTGATCATCGCGCTCATCGTCGATTTTGTTGCCCTCAAGAACCAGGGCCCGCACCGCGTGACCTTCCGCGAGGCGGTGATCTGGTCGGCCATCTGGGTGGCGCTGTCCTTCGCCTTCAACGCCGGCCTGTGGTTCTACCTAGATGGCACGGTGGGCCGCGAGGTCGCGAACGTGAAGTCGATGGAGTTCCTCACGGGCTATCTGATCGAGAAGTCGCTCGCGGTGGACAACCTGTTTGTCTTCCTGATGATCTTTACTTACTTCGCGGTGCCGCAGGAGTTCCAGAAGCGCGCGCTGACCATCGGCATCATCGCGGCGATCGTGCTGCGCACCGTGATGATCCTGATCGGTGCGATCCTGATCGAGAAGTTCCACTGGATCCTGTACTTCTTCGGCGCCTTCCTGGTCTACACCGGCTGGAAGATGTGGAGCCATGGCGGGGACGAGGAGGAGTCGCTCGACGACAACCCGCTGCTCAAGTTCTTCAAGCGCTTCATCAAGGTGAGCGACAAGTACGACGGCGAGAAATTCTTCACGGTGCAGAACGGCGTACGGATCGCCACGCCCATGCTGCTGGTGATTCTGATGATCGGCGTGATCGACGTGGTATTTGCAGTCGACAGCATCCCGGCCATCTTCGCCATCACGACAGATCCGTTCATCGTGCTGACTTCCAACATCTTCGCCATTCTCGGTCTGCGGGCCATGTTCTTCATGCTGGCCGAACTGGCCAACCGCTTCTCGCTGCTGCAGTACGGCCTGGCCATCATCCTGGTGTTCATCGGCGTGAAGATGCTGCTGATCGACATCTACAAGATCCCGGTGGTGTTCTCGTTGGGTGTGGTGGCGACCATCCTGACCGTCACCATGTGGCTGTCCTGGAAGCGCAGTGAGAACGAGAAGAAGACGGCCGAGCCGAGCTGATCGTCGGCCGCTTCAGCATGCACATTGGGCGCTTCCGGCGCCCAATGTGCTTTGGACCCCTAAGCGGTGCAGCAGCGGAGATGGCTTTCCGCTTGTCTGGAGCGGGTTTCCAGCCGTTTTGGCCTGAAGACCCGCATCCAGAGCCAATCTGCCTTGTCAGATCGGGGCTACGAAGTGCTCGTGTGGAATCGACGTGGCTGCTGCCCTGACGCACAATTGGTCAATGTTCGTCATCGGCACCTTCAACACCCTGAATCTTGCGCTGCCGCACGCCGCCTTCTACGACAACGCACAGCCCTACAGCGATGACGAATACGCCCAGCGGCGCGACTGGATCGCAAGCCAGCTCGATCGGCTCGGCGCGCATGTCGTGGCCCTGCAGGAGGTGTTTCACCTGAAGGCACTGCGCGAGGCCGTGGCTGCGAGCCGCTGGATGAAGGACGCACAGATCATCGCGCCCGGCATTCCGGAGGATCACTCCGGCGCCTCGCCCGAGGCACCGCTCAAGCCACGCCTGGCCATGCTCTCGCGCTTGCCGGTGATCGAATTCACGCTGCACGAGCAGATCGCGCCGGAAGACCGTATCGCGCCGCCCGGGCTTGCAGCGCCGGAGCGCTTTTCGCGCCCGGTGCTTGAGGCGCTGATCGCCGGCCCCGCCGGTCCAGTCCGCGTCATCACCGTGCATCTGAAGAGCAAGCGCCCCGCGCTGCTCGAAGAAGAACGCGAGAGCGACCCCGCACACCACGCGCGCGGCATGGCGCGCAGCCTGGCCATCCGCGCCAGCGAGGCATTGGCCCTGCGGCAGATCATCGTGCAGCGCCTGTGGCGCACGCGCGAGCCGCTGGTGGTGCTGGGCGACTTCAACGACCTCGTGACCTCGCCAACCACGGTGCTGGTGGCCGCCACGCGCTTCATGCGCGGCGATGAGGCTCAGCGGGATTGCATGCTCTTCGATGCCTTCGATCTGCAGAAGATGCGCCAGTTGCCCTTTGCCGGCGTGCAGCGCCGCGACACGAGCTTCACGCACACACACGAGCAGGTGCCCGAGACGATCGATCACATTCTGGTCAGCGAGGAGTTCGCTCCTTTCTCGAAGAATGCCGTGGGCTGGGTGCACCGGGTGGACTACTTCAATGATCATCTGGGCCTGCGTCGCCGCGGCGAGCGCGAGGCGCGCATCTACAGCGACCACGGTCAGGTGATGGCCACGCTGCACTTCCATGGCGCGTCACCGGCCGCCGCCCCGCCGCTTGTGAGTCCAACAACCGCACCCAACGCATGAGCCGCGACGAAGTGATTGCCGCCGTTCGTCTGGACAAGTGGCTCTGGGCCGCGCGCTTTTTCAAGACTCGCGCGCTGGCGCAGGAGGCCATCGAGCGCGGCCGCGTGAAGGTGAATGATGCGGTGGCCAAGCCCAGCCGGGACATCCGCGGCGGTGAGCGCATGCACATCGTCGTGGGCGAACTGACCTGGGAGGTCGATGTGCTCGGAGTGAACGATCAACGTCGTCCGGCCAGTGAGGCGCGCCTGCTCTATCGCGAAACACCCGAGGGCGCGGCCAGGCGCATGACGCAGATCGAGCAGCGCCGGCTCGCACCGGAGCCTTCGTTCGAACTGCAGGGTCGTCCGACCAAGAAGGATCGGCGCCTGTTACAACGCTGGCGAGGAGAGTGAAAGGGAACCATGCGCCAGTTTCTGATTGACGCAAAACGCATCAGCGACCAGCTTGATGCCCAGGATGCCGAGCGCAAGCGCCGCGCTGCAGAAACCGCCAGCGAACGGCACTTTGCAGATACGCAGCCGATCCTGACAGGCAACCAATTCGCGCGGCCCTTCACCGAAGGAGCCGCGAAGCCCGTGGTGCAGCCGGTCGGCCTGGCGCCTTCAGCACCGATTCTGCGCGCCGCCAGCCTGCTCACATTGAGCGCAACCGCCGCGATGGCCAACGCCGAACGTCGCAGCCGGCTTGCCGCGGCATTTCAATTTGAAGGCCAGACGCTGGCACATGCCCTGCCGCTGCCTGCACGCATGAAGGGTCGCGCGCTGGCCCTGCTGCTGGTGCTCGCAAGCCAGCTGGGTGTCGGCCTCGCTGCCTTCGGAACCGGAGGCGCAGCCTTCAGCCTGGGCCTCTTGCTGATCGGCGCGGGCGGTGTCGGTGCGGTCTGGCTGATGCTGCAGACACTGCACAGCAACGCCGCGGCGACACGTCTGGGCGTGCAGCACTTTCATCACACCGGCGCATTTGCAGCCGCACTACGCGCCCACGGCAGCGTGCTGGCCGGGGTCATTCTGCTGAGCTGGACACAGGTGCTCTGGCTGGGTGCGGTGCCAAGCTGGAAGCCCATGTGGATTCCCACCGCGATCGCACTGGCGATCTGGCTCGGCACGCTGCCGATCGGCCACGCCTCCATGCACCACTTCCGCTGGAGCGGGTTGGCGCTGGGCCGCACCGGCTTCTCTGTCGAGCCGGGCACGCGTGAGTACTACCAGGTCTGGGCCATGGCCCTGCCCGCCCTGCTCATCGCCGCGCTGATCGGCTGGCAGGTTGCAGCAGCGCTTGCGCCGGATCTGTCCCCCACTGGCGGTTTGCGCAGCTTCAGTGCGCAGATGGACTTCGCGCTGGGCAAACCGCTCTGGTTTGCGCTGTGGTCCACAGCAACCTTCCTGGCCTTGTGGCCGCTTGGGTGGTGGCTCTATCGCGGCATCGTGGCGCCCCTGCTTGAAACGCTGAGTCTGCAAGCACTGTTGGGCACCATGGTGGTCGGCACGCATCCGGTGCACCTGCGCGCAAGCCGCGCAGAGCTGCTGCGCGAAGCGGCTCTGTGCGGCGCGATCACGCTCTTCAGCCTGGGGCTTCTGGCCGACTGGGCGCGCACACGCATGAGCCAGTTTGTGCTCAAGCGCGTCGAGCTGGAGGTGATCGACGGCTTCAGCTGGGGTGAACAGGACGCTGCACCAGCGATCCAGCGAGCCGGTGTGGGCTGGTAGGCCCGGCTGCAGTTGTATTCAGGCGCAGCCTCGCACGCGGTTGCGTCCATCTCAACATGCAAAGCCGCTCGCCTAAACTGTCCGCATGACCCCTTACCTGGACCATCTAAAGAACGCTCACTCTCACACCAACAGCCTGCTTTGCGTCGGACTCGATCCAGATGCGCAGCGCTACCCAGCGACTCTCGCGAACGACCCGGACCGGGTGTTCACCTTCTGCCGAGAGATCGTTGACGCCACGGCGCCTTACTGCGCCGCCTTCAAGCCCCAGATCGCCTACTTCGCCGCGCAGCGCGCCGAATCCGCGCTTGAACGCCTCTGCCAGCACATCCGCAGCAAGCACCCAAAGCACGCCCTTGTGCTGGACGCCAAGCGCGGCGATATCGGCGCCACAGCCAAGCAATACGCCATCGAGGCCTACGAACGCTATGCGGCGCACGCTGTTACGGTGAACCCCTACATGGGCAGCGACTCGATCGAGCCCTATCTGGACTCGCCTGCGCATGGGGTCTACCTGCTCTGCCGCACCAGCAATGCGGGCGGCAGCGATCTGCAGTTCCTCAACGTGGGCGAAGACAAGCTCTTCGAGCGCGTGGCGCGGAAGGCGGCTGGTGAGTGGAACCGCAACGGCCAGGTCGGCTTGGTCGTCGGCGCGACCTTCCCGGCAGAACTTGCGCGGGTTCGGGCACTGGCGTCCACGCAGCCCCTGCTGGTGCCAGGCATCGGTGCTCAAGGCGGCGACATTGAGGCCACGGTGAAGGCCGGTCGCAGTGCGGACGGCACCGGCATGCTGATCAATTCCTCACGCGCCATCCTTTACGCCAGCAGCGGCGCGGACTTTGCCGCAGCCGCGGCGCGCGCTGCGCAGGACACCCATGAGGCGATCAACCGGGCGCGCGCGGCATGAGCGGCACGTTCCATATCCGCGCCGCCACGCCGGCAGACGTGCCACGCGTGATGGCGCTGATCCGTGCGCTGGCCGAGTACGAGAAGCTCGCGCACATGGTGGTCGCGGACGAAGCCACGCTCCACGAGCATCTGTTCGGCGCACGGCCCTACGTGGAAGTGCTGATGGCCTGTGAGGCTGACGGCAGCACCGAGACAGCTGTGGGCTTCGCGCTGTTCTTCCACAACTACAGCAC
Source organism: beta proteobacterium AAP99 (assembly GCA_001295775.1). GTDB lineage: Bacteria > Pseudomonadota > Gammaproteobacteria > Burkholderiales > Burkholderiaceae_C > Piscinibacterium. Next base: position 189,962 of record LJIA01000007.1, on the reverse strand, counting down.
CTTCCTCGGCCGCCCTGGCCTCTATCTGGAAGACCTGTTCATCGAACCGCCGTATCGCGGCCGCGGCTACGGCAAGGCACTCATGGTCCATCTCGCGAAGCTCGCGGTGGAGCGCGGTTGCGGGCGCTTCGAATGGAGTGTGCTGGACTGGAACCAGCCCTCGATCGACTTCTACCGCACGCTCGGTGCCGTGGGCATGGACGAATGGAAACTACAGCGCGTGACCGGAGAAGCGCTGCGCCAGCTTGCGCGGCAGTAGGTTGACCCCGGCAGCCGCCTGAAGGGCGACATCGCTGGCGATCTTGAGCGTGCGATGGACATGCTCCCGAGCCTGAAAGAGCGCCGATGGCAGTTGGCGGGGACGCTGTCCGGCGGCGAGCAGCAAATGCTCGCCATAGCCCGCGCAGTCATGAGCCGCCCCGAAGTTGTGCTGCTCGAGGAGCCTTCCATGGGCCTTGCGCCCATCGTGGCCGAGGAAGTGTTCAGCATCATTAAGCGCCTGAAGACCGAGGCGTAGCGATGCTGCTGGTCGAGCAGTTTGCGGCAGGCGCATTGTCAGCGGCCGACTACGGCTATGTGATGAAGAACGGCCGAATTTCGGTTCACGGCCCGGCGCAGCAGCTGCGCACCGGCCCTGCCGGCAGGGCGGCGACCTGGGTGGAGGCTGAACGGGCACGCTGTGCCCTGCGTTGCCGATGCGCGGCTGGAAGCACGCTACCCGCAGCGCGCAGCGATACGGCGCTCACTGCGTCGAGGTAGCGCGGGGCGGGCAATCAGCCGGCCTGGACGTCTGAGACTGGAGCACGACCGAGAGCAACCCGCCGCGCAGTGTGCGCAAGACCGCGCGCTCACAGTCTGCGTGAACGAGCTGTGCGCGCTCCATTCGCTCTGTGCCGCCTTCCTGATAGCGATAGGTTCGCTGCGGTGGCTCAGACGGGTTCGGAGTCCCGCGCTCAATATCGGCCACTGCGGCATCAAGGGCCTTGGCCAGCAGGGCCACCTTCTGTCGAGCGAGCGCAGCACCTTCTGCATCCGTCCAGTAGGCCAGTGGGCTCTCGGCGTTGATCGGTGCCGAGACCACGCGCACCATGTTCTTCCAGACCGGCGTGCTACCGCCTCGACGAATCGAGACCTCCGCATCAAGAATCCATGCACGCTGATCCTGGGTCAAAGAGAAGAGCGTGCTGGTTTCGACAACCCAATCTGCGCCGGGCACCGCCAGGGCTTCAGTGCCTTCAATCCGGCCTTGCGCTTGCTTGAGCTCAGGCAGCGCGCTGCGCCAAAGCTGGTCGAGACTCAGCTTGTCGATGATCGGCAAGTAGGGCTGCAGTACCTCATTGGCCTTGTCTTGGATGCGTCGCCGCTCCGCTTGCTGCGTGGAGTCCGCGATCAGCGCGTGCGTGAGTACCGCTGCGAGCAGGCCAACAGCATTGGGTGCCGGGTACATGATGTTGCCGCCGGCGCCACTGCCCGCAGCGTCGAAGCTCGCCTGACCGCGCACCTGAAGCTTTGCCTGAGGTGAGACGCTCAGGACAATCGTCTGGGTCGGTTTGGCGGCCACCGGGGCGACTGCACGCTCAGCAGTCGGCCGGGCGCTCGGTGCTTGCTCCACCGCAGGCGTTCCGGGCGCGGTGGCGTCCTGGGCAAGCACGCTGGCGTGCATGCACGCCAGCAGCACCCAGCCAGCACAGCGGGCTGATCTCGAAAGATTCATGCTGTACAGCCTGCTATTTGGCAAACGGCTTCTGCAGCTCATCCTTACCAAGCTCAATGGCCTGGAAATAAGCATTGGTCAGCCCAGGAAACTTCGGCGGTTCGTCCCACTTGCCTTCGGCAGCGCGCAAAACATTGAGCGGAAGAAACCACTCATAGGTGTTGTTGCTCAGGTTGACGAGAAAGCCGGATCCTCGAACCATGGCCTTGGGCTCGCTGGTAGGAACATAAGCAGAGTACGTCCGCTCAAACCCCAGCGCGGCGATGTTGAGGACAAGCAGCCGGTCAACATTGAACTTCTGCTTCAGCGGCGCGAAATTTTTTCGTGGCATGTTGGGGCCACTTGCCGTGCTGTCGGCGAGGGTGCTGATGTCCAGGGTCTCTTCAATCACCACGACCTCCGCGCCACTTGCTCGAATGCGGTCGGCAACCATCTTCTTTAGATCCGGCAAATCCTCGACCCCGAGGGTCTTCGTATGTGCGGTCAAGCTGGAGTTCGCGGCTGATGCAACCGCGATGCACAACAGGCAGCTAGCGCCCGGCAGACTGGTGTCGGGCTTCGGGAGCGCCGTCATCGCCACTCCGATCTTTCCAGCGCTGCTACCAATCGACTCGCGCTGCAAAGGCAGCGGCGCCTGCGGCGGCGTCATACAGCCCGTCAAGAGAAGCACACCGGCGACGAGGCCAACAGACAGAAATCGAAAACTCATGGGATCCCCGAAAGGTTGATTGAATTCGAGCTGCGAGCCGGCTTGAGTTGGGTCGTCGGGTAGTAGCAGCGATCGAGCGGGGCGCATGCTATCGATTTCGGCTTGGCATGAAGCGCTGGCCCCACTAGGGGAAACGTGGAATCGTTCTCGGACTCCCGGCCAAACAACCCCAATCTGGGGGAGAAACAACATCGGGCTCGCTCCATCAAGGCGGCGCAGCCGTAGCCGAAAAGCACAACGGGCGCCCGCAGGCGCCCGTTGTGCTTTAGCGAGCTTGGAATCACGCGGCCTTCTTCATCTCCATGTCGCGCAGTTCGCGGCGCAGGATCTTGCCCACGTTGGTCTTGGGCAGGTCGTCGCGGAAGACGATGTACTTGGGCTTCTTGTAGCCGGTCAGGTTCTTGGCGGCGTAATCCATCACATCGCGCTCGGTCAGCGCCTGATCCTTCTTCACCACGAAGACTTTCACCGCTTCACCCGCCTTCTCGTCGGGCACGCCAATGGCCGCGCATTCCAGCACACCAGGACAGCTGGAGATGACTTCCTCCACTTCATTGGGATACACGTTGAAGCCGGAGACGAGGATCATGTCCTTCTTGCGGTCCACGATCTTCACGTACCCGGTCTCGTCCATGATGCCGATGTCGCCACTCTTGAAGAATCCGTCGGGTGTCATGACCTTGGCGGTTTCGTCCGGGCGATTCCAGTAGCCGGCCATCACCTGCGGCCCCTTGATGCAGATCTCGCCGCGCTCGCCGATCGGCACGGGCTTGCCGTCGTCATCGCGGATCGAAATCTCCGTGGACGGTACCGGGATGCCGATGGTGCCGTTGTAGTCCGCAACATCGGGATGGTTGGCCGTAGCCACCGGCGATGTCTCTGACAGACCATAACCTTCGGAGATCGGGCAGCCGGTCACGGCTTTCCACTTGTCGGCTGTGGCCTTGGTGACGGCCATGCCGCCGCCATTGGAGATGACCAGGCGCGAGAAATCGAGCTTGGCAAAGTCGGGGTTGTTGGCCAGCGCAGTGAACAGGGTGTTCACCGCCGGGAACATGCTGACCTTGTACTTCTGCAGGGTCTTCACGAAGCCCGGGATATCGCGCGGGTTGGGAATCAGCAGGTTAGTCATGCCCATGCGCGCACCCATCATGTTGCAGACCGTGAGGGCGAAGATGTGATACAGCGGCAGGGCGCAGACCATGATGCGCTCTTCGCTTGCGTCCAGCTTGGACAGCGAGGGCTGCATCCACGCGTCCACCTGGACGATGTTGGCGACGATGTTCCCATGCAGCAGCGTGGCCCCCTTGGAGACGCCGGTGGTGCCGCCCGTGTACTGCAGGAAGGCGATGTCTTCGGGGCCGACCTCCACAGGCCGATAGGTCAGGCGCTCGGCCTCGTCCATCATGTGCGGAAATCGCACAGTCTTGACCTTGGCATCGTTGGGCAGCGTGAACTCGGGCACCATCTTCTTGACGGCGCGCACGACGAAGTTCACGAGCATGCCCTTCCAGAAGCCGAGCATGTCGCCCATGCTGGCGACCACGATCTGCTTGACCTGGGTCTTGGCGACCACCTCCTGCAGTGTCGTGGCAAAGTTCTCAAGGATGAAGATGCATTCGGCTCCGCTGTCCTTGAGCTGGTGCTCCAGTTCGCGCGGGGTGTAGAGCGGGTTCACGTTCACGACCGTCATGCCGGCGCGCAGGATGCCGGCGATCAGCACCGGGTACTGCGGCAGATTGGGCATCATGATCGCAATGCGCGCGCCCTTCTTGAAGCCCTTGCTCTGCAACCACGCCGCGACCTGCTTGGAGGCGTCATCCACCTGGCCGTAGCTGGTGCGAACATCCATGCAGATGGTGGCGGTGCGATTGCGGTACTTCGCAAAGGCCTCGTCCATCATCTGATTGATGCTCTTGTAGACGCCGACATCGACGTCTGCCGGAACGCCAGGCTGGTACTGAGCCAGCCAAGGCTTGGTGTTGCGCGTATCCATTTGTGTGTCTCCTCCAGACGCTTGCATGCCACCCTCGAACATCGAGAGGCAAGCTCCCCCAGAGCGCGCGTGTTCGGGCGCGTCCCTGTCTGCAAACCAATCGATTATGCCGAGCGATTCCGCCGATGCGCGAGTTGCTGCCCATGCTGCAACCGTGCTGTACGCAGCGCCGACCTACCGCAGCGCAACACTCGGCGTCATGGGTGCAAGCGCTGCGAGCGCCTGCTCCCTCTGCGGTTTGTCCATGCGTGCCAGCTGCTGCACTGCAGCGTAGAAGCGCGGCATGTCGTTGCCCTCGCGCTTCAGCAGCGCGCGAAAAGCCGGCAACCATTGGGTATAGCTGCCTACGCTGGCCAGATGCGCGTTGGACAGACCTTGGCCGAACCAACGGTCGTAGCCCGCAAAGCCGCCCCATCGCTCGCTCTTCATGCGCTGGTAGTCCGCTTGCAGATCAGCGAACACCTGAGTCTTGCGCGCGCGCTTCTCCACGTCCGGGCCGCTTGCATAGGCGGTCTCGAGTCGCGTGCGGTACTGGGCGAGCAAGGCCTGAAAGTCGCGCTTGCGCTGGTTGAAGAGTTCATAGTCCGCACGCAGTTTGGGGTCCGGATGCTGCGCCAGCCAGCGCTCCACCCCGAACTCCTCCACCGCGCTCGCAAAGGACTCGTTGAAGGTCGTGTCGCCCTTCACGTAGAGCAGCTGATGCGCAAGCTCATGAAAGATCAGGCGTGCCAGTTCGGCTTCCGGGTACCAGATGAAGGTCGAGAGCAGCGGGTCGTCGAACCAGCCCAGCGTGCTGTAGGCCGGTACCAGACCCACGTGTACGTCCCAGCCTTCGGCGCGTAGCGCCTGCGCTTCCTTGCGCGCGGCGGCTTCGTTGAAGTAGCCCTTGTAGGTCACGCAACCCGCCACCGGGAAGCACCACTCCTTCAGGCGCAGAGACAACTCCGGTGTAGCGAACACGTTCCACACCACGGCGGGGCGCTTGAGATCGGCGTAGGCGGTGTAGCTGCGGTTCTCCGGCAGGCCGAGTTCGCGCGAAGCGAAGGCGCGCATCTCGCGAGCCTTCTCCAGACGCAGCTTCAGACGCGGATCGGTCGCAGGGTCCGCAACCACCTCCTCGATCGGCCGCGCCTTGGCCAGCAGCTCACGCTGCCCTTGGGCGGCCTGCCAGTAGTAGCCCAGGTGGCTGCAGCCGGCGAGCAGCGCCGCGCTTACGACCACAGCCAGCCCCGCCCAGCGCATGAGTCGTCGCGTCCGGTTGGGCTCAGGCCGCTTCGACCTGAACCAGGCAGTCATAGAAGGTGGCGCCGCCGCCCAGATCGGTCAGCGCCTGACCGGTTACTTCGTTGGCGTTCTTGCCGTCGGCCGCGAGCTTCTTCCACCAGATGGACAGGGCCACCACCACCCCTTGCCGGGCCTTGTCGGTCACACGCGCCTTGGCCGTGAAGCTGCCGCGGTCATTGAAGATGCGTACGCGCTGGCCGGCGGCAATGCTTCGGGCTGCGGCATCGGCGGGATGCAGATCAAGATGCGGCTCGCCTTCGGTATCGCGCAGGCTCTGCACATTGACGAAGCTGGAGTTGAGGAAGTTGCGCGCCGGCGGCGAGATCATGGCCAGCGGATAGCGTGCTGCGAGCGCGCTGTTCACGGCCTCCAGCGGAGGCAAGTAGTCCGGCAGCGGGTCCAGCCCCTGCGCCGCCAGCATGCTGCTCGCAAACTCCGTCTTGCCACTCGGCGTGTGGAAGCCGCCGTTCGCAAAGGGCGCCGGGCCGATGTTCGCGAGCTTCTTCCAGCCCTCGCGCTTGATGCTGTCCCAATCGATGCCCTGCATCTGCGGGTGCGACCAGTCGAAGGCCTGCGCGGCGATCTGCTCGTCGCTGTCGGCAAAGCAGGGCTCGGTGAATCCCATCTTTGCGGCCAGGCGCCGGAAGATCTCGCTGTTGGACAGGCTCTCGCCGACGGGGTCGATGGCCGGGTTGTTGGCCAGCACGTAGTGGTGGCCGTAGGCCTTGTGGATGTCGAGGTGCTCCAGCTGCGTGGTGGCGGGCAGCACGTAGTCCGCATAGTCGGCCGTGTCGGTCTGGAAGTGCTCCAGCACCACGGTGAAGAGGTCCTCGCGCGCAAAGCCGCGGGCCACGCTGGCGGAGTCCGGCGCAATCGCCACCGGGTTGCTGTTGTAGACCACCAGCGCCTCCACCGGCGCCTGTCCTGCGTAGGGGCCGGTGCCGTTCAGCGCATGGCCGATGTCGCTCATGTTGATGGTGCGCGGTGTGCGGCCTGCGAGCAGGTCCTGGCGCTGCAGGGCATTGTTGTCCGCCGGGAACCAGCCGCTGGTAGAGAACAGCAGGCCGCCGGCCGGGTGCTTCCAGGCGCCCACGAGCGCCGGCAGGCAGGCCATCGCACGCACGGCATTGCCGCCGCCGCAGGCGCGCTGCATGCCGTAGTTGCCGCGGATCAATGCGCCTTCGCCGGCCAGCGCGGTCTGGGCATAACGGCGGGCGAGCGACTCGATCACCTCCGCGCTCACGCCGCAGAGCTCGGCGGCCTTGTGCGGCGGATACTGCGCGGCGCGTGCTTTCAGTTCCTCAAAGCCCTGCGTGTGCTTGCTGATGTAGTCGTGATCCAGCAGATCGTCGCGCACCAGCACGTGGATCATCGCCAGCGCCAGTGCGCCGTCGGTGCCCGGCAGCAGGGCGATGTGCTCGTGGCACTTCTCGGCCGTGAGCGAGCGGTAGGGGTCGATGGCGATCAGCGTGGCGCCGCGGCGCTTGGCCTCCTGCACGCGGGTCCAGAAGTGCAGGTTGCTGGCGATTGCGTTCGTGCCCCACAGGATGATGAGCTTGGCGTCTTGCGTGAGCTCCATGTCGATGCCGACACGCCCGGTGGTGAGGTTCAGCGCGGTGGCGCCGGCGGAGGCGCAGATGGTGCGATCCAGCAGGCTGGCGCCGAGCTTGTGGAAGAAGCGCGCGGCCATGCTCTCGCCCTGCACCAGGCCCATGGTGCCAGCGTAGCTGTAGGGCAGGATGCGCTGCGGATCGATCGCCGCGATGGCCTGTAGGCGCTGCGCGATGTCGGTAAGCGCGGCCTCCCAGCTCACGGGCTCGAAGCGGCCCTCGCCCTTCTTGCCCACGCGCTTGAGCGGCTGGGTCAGACGGTCCGGGTGGTAGGTGCGCTCCAGGTAGCGGCTGACCTTGGTGCACAGTGCGCCGCCGGTGGGCGGATGGTCCGGGTCGCCTGCCACCTTGATGGCGATGCGCTTGCCCTGCTCGCGCCGCACGGTGATGTGCATCGCGCACGTGTCAGGGCAGTCATGCGGGCAGGCCGCGCGGACGATCTCTGTGGCTTCAGTGGATACAGCACTCATTCAGCCAATGTATTTCAAGCCTTCAGCCGCGGCGCCCGGTGCAGACCCCATGACAGCCCGTCGCTCGGCAGCGGCGGCGATGCGGCGATTGCTTCAGAGGCAGAATCCCTGCCTACGTTCCATTGGCCTAAATCAACTGTTTTTGAAAGTTGTATATGCGATTTTCGGCTTGCTATTAGCCATTCTTCTGGCAATTTATAGAATTTCGAAACCTGGCCGAAATTGCCTATCGAATCTGCAGTCTCACGGTATTGGCCGTGAGCACGCCACCGCCGAAGCGACCATCCGCCAGCACGCTGCGGCCCACCACGGCCTGGGCCAGGAACTCGGCCTGAGTGATCGGCTGACCCGCAGCATTCAAGGTCACGGCACCAGATAACTCCACCGGCACACCAAGCACAGCCAATCGCGTGCCGCTGGCCGCGGTGATCTCGCCATCGACACCGGCCTCACCGCCGCGCAGCAGGCGCTGCACCACGCGCGCATCGATCCGCCCACCACCGGAACCTGACGCACTCCCGCGCCCGAGCACGAGCACGTCATCAGCCGCCGTCAGGGAGGCCAGGCTCAGGGAGCCCGCGGGATTCAGGCCGTCCACGAGCAGGGTGTCGCTGTTGATGCGCACTTCGAGGCCAGTGGCACTGAACATCAGGAAGCGGTTGTTCGCCGCCTCCACCAGCGCCACCGGGCCGCGGGCGCTGGCGCCCAGCAGGTCCGGCAGGAAGCGCACCTCGTCGGCCTGCACGGCGCCGCCGGTGACCACGCCGCGGACTTCCACGCGGGCGTTGTCGGCCAGATTGGCACGCGTGCCGTCCACGAAGCGGGTGCTGGCCGTGAGGCGCACCGGCCGATCATTGATCTCAAACGTCCCCGCGCCGGCGTTGTAGTCATCCACCAAGCCTTGCAGCTGGACATTGATCACGCTGGGAAGGAAGCTGCCGCTGAGCACGCGCACGCGCGTCGCCGTGGCTGTGCCCGCAACCGGCGGGCCGCTGAGGACGATCCGCGCCCACTGGCCCGCGGCCAGGCCACCGGCAGGCACGTCCACCAGCTGCGCTGCGCGCGTGTCGATCGTCAGGCCGGCGGCCTGGATGCTGCCGGCACCCACAGCGGTGATCGGCGCGGTCAGCTCGATCGCATTGACGGCGGACAGCACGCCGATCCAGGTGGCGCGGATCACGCCGGCGCGCTCCCGGAAGCCGGAGATCTGCACCCGGTCACCCAGGCGCAGGCTGGCGGCGTCGGCCGCGCCTTCAAACTGCGTGTCGCTGTTCACCAGCACGGCCTGCCCAGCCACGCGCAGGGTGCTCGCAGCGAGGGGGGCCTCCACACTGCCTTGCAGCAGGTTGTCGAATACCACCTCCACAGCGCGGCCACTGGTAGTGGCGCTGTCGCGCCGGCCCAGCACTGTGACCACCATGCCGACACGCAAGTCGTCCTGACGGCGGTTGCGCACACCGTTCACGGCGATGTCTGCGCTACTGGTGTCCCAGCGCACGCCATTGACGATCACGCTGCCAAAGCCGGTGATCACGCCGCTGGCGGCGGAGTCCGGGGGGGCGCCCGTGCCGTCCTCGCCACCACCTGCGAGACGAGTTGGCGCGTCGGCACCGCCGCAAGCCACCAAAAGAGTCAGGGCTGTCACTGCAGTGGCGAGCGCCGCGCGCCACATACGCAGAGTTGAGTTCGCATTCATATCAGTTCTCCTGACCAGCTTCGGGCTGATCGGGCATGGGTTCGTGCAGGTAATACACGCCGAGCGTGGCGCGGCTGCGACCAGGCGCTGAGGATTCGTCGCCCTGGTCCGCCTGGCCGAGGGTCTCGCGAGCTTCCTGGAGCAGGCGCTCGCCGTACTGGCGCACCTGAGCTTCGATGCGCGCCAGATCTTCGGCTGGAATGTTGTCGAAAAAAATGCGCCGCTGGAGAAAGGCCTGAGCCGCAGGATGTGTCAGGTTGTGATCGATCGCAGTGAGGAGATCGCGCGCATGCTCGCCCATCACCAGCAGCTTGCGCGTGTCACTACCCTCACCCGCCGGCCGGTAGCCGGTGGTCATCAGCTTCAGCGCCCCATCATCCTGTCGCCGTACCGCTCCCACCGCCAGCAACTCATCCAGCACCGCCCGCGCGGGCATGTCGCCGCTGGCCTCTTTCACCAGTTCAGCGAACTGCTCCATGGACAGCAGGGCCGGCGTGCCGTCATCGGCCCGGCGGTGCAGCACCCAGGCATTGAGCACGCGGGCTGCGCGGTTGCGCTCGGCGGCCAGTGCGGCGTCCGACGCGATGGTCTCGGCCTGCAGGCGGGCGACGTCCTTGCGCGTGAGCCCTGTGAGCACGGAGATGCGCGAGTCCGTCTGACGTTTGCCGGGCAGCGCGAAGTCCTTGGCGGCCACCTGCACGTAGGTGCGCTTGGCGAGTTCGGCAAAGTCCGCAAAGGCCATGCCGTGGCGCAGCAGCACGCGCACCAGCGGTGTGAGCAGGCGAACAACGGCAGCAGACAGGGCAGCGCGAGGATCCATTTCCATCCAGTCATCGCCCTGCAGCCGGAGCCGCAGGCGGTTCAGCCCGGGCGCGGCACAAGGCAGCGGTGAAGCACAACCGGCATTTTGTTACACCTGATTTGGGCTTCACATCCCAAATTCTACTTGAGCTTTCTCATTTTTGGGAAAATAATCCCAATCACTACGTTGCTGCAGGGATTCATTGGGCGCATCGGGATGCCGGTGCTTTTGTCCTCGCCAGGCGGACGGGTGTCTGGACAGGCACCCCAGTCCCGGCTCCAGGGCTCTGCGGCAGCGCCAGAGATGCAAGCTCACCAGGAGGGTCTCCGACCATGAACACACATCGCTTTATGAACTGGCGCCGCTGGGGCGCCGGCCTGATGGCCGGCCTTCTGGGCGCATCCACCCTGCTGCTGGCCGCCTGCGGCGGCGGCTCCACCAGCGCCCCGGCCGTCATGCCGGGGCCGGTGGCCGTCGTGCCGCCCAGCTTCTATGCGGGCACCATCGGCGGCTTCGGCAGCGTGATGGTCAATGGCGTGCGCTGGGACGACAGCGGCGCGACCATCCAGCTCGATGACGACACCGTGGCCGCCGGCAGCCTCAAGCTGGGCATGCAGGCGCAGGTGCAGGGCAAGCTGGCCAGCGACAACGTCAATGGCAAGGCCGACAGCGTGACGGTGGAGACGGCCGTGCGCGGCGCGGTCACCGCCATCGATACGACCGCCGGAACCTTCCGCATCCGCGACATCAGCATCGCCACGGACAGCAAGACGGTCTTCGAAGGCGCCAGCAACCTGGCCGCCCTGGCCGTGGGCAACTGGGTGGAGGTGCACGGCACGGTGGACTTCGAGAACCGCCGCGTGCAGGCCACGCGCGTGGAAGTGAAGCCGGCCAGCGAGATCGGCCGGGTGATCCTGTTCGGCAAGGCCACCGGTGTCACGCCGACCAGCTTCACCATGAACGGCCTGACCGTGAACTACGGCAGCGCCCGCCTGATCGGCTTTGACAACAACGTCATCCCCGAAGGCGCGCTGGTGCGCGTGCGCAGCAACAGCGCCCCGGTGGGCAACACGCTGACGGCCACCGTGGTCAAGGCCGTGAAGGCGCCGCGCTTCCAGGACGGCGCACCCGCCGCGGTGGAAGGCCGGATCATGAGCTTCAAGAGCGCGGCCGACTTCATGGTGGCCGGCACGCCGGTGGACGCCAGCAACGCCACGTACGAGAACGGCGCCGCGGCCGATCTGGCCGAAGGCAAGCGCGTGATCGTGTTCGGCAACATGAAGGACGGCAAGCTGGTGGCCACCAAGGTCCGCTTCTTCCGCGACATCGATGGCGAGATCCGCCTGATCGGCTTCATCACCGACTACGTCTCGCAGGCCAGCTTCAAGGTGCGCGGCGTGGCGGTGGATGCCAGCGCTGCCAGCTTCGAAGGCGGTACCGCCACGGATCTGGCCAATGGCCGGCTGGTGGAGATCAAGGGCGCCACGCAGGGCAACATCGTCAAGGCGACCAAGGTGGAATTCGAGGACAGCCTCGCGCAGGGCGCCGTGCTTGCAGGCGGCATCACGGACTTCGTCTCGCCGGAGAACTTCAAGGTCAACGGCAAGGCCGCCAAGGTCAGCGGCTCGGCCCGGTATGTAGGCGGCACCGCAGCGGACCTGAAGAACGGCGCCGTGGTGTGGATGATCGGCGAGCAGAAGGCCGATGTCTTCGAAGCCAAGACGGTGATCTTCCAGCCCAATGTGCCCGCCCTGCCGCCCACGGTCGTGGCTGGCACCGTGACTGACGCTGCCGCCGATGGCTCCGGCTTCAAGATCAACGGCACCGCCGTCACCGTGGCGCCCAGCACGGTGTTCACGGGCGGCACCGCAGCCGACCTGAAGAACGGCGCCTACGTGATCGTCACCGGCCGCGTGGTCAACGGCAGCTTTGCCGCCGAGCGCATCGTGTTCGCCGACCCGCGCCGCGACGATGTCTGCAAGGCCTTCAAGATCGAAGGCGTGGTGTACGACTTCGTCAGCGCCAGCAACTTCAAGCTGCTCGGCTTCACGGTGGATGCGAGCAGCGCGAGCTTCGAAGGCGGAACCGCGGCCGATCTGGCCAACGGCAAGTTCGTCCAGGCCTGCGGCGACGAGCTGCCCACGGTCAGCAGCACGGGAGCACTCCTCAAGGCGAAGAAAATCGAGATCAAGACGCGTTGATGCAGGACGCAGCGGCGGCGCCTGCCGCTGCCGCTGAGAGCAACGCTGACCCCAGCGGAATCCCGGGGCGCACCACAGTCCGCCCTTTCAAGCCCGCGATGCGTCGCGGGCTTCTTTTTGGTCGGTCGGTTTGATGCGATGAAGCGGCGACTCAGGGTGCCAGAGGCTCGACCGGGGCCGGTGCAGGCCGGAAGCGTTCCAGGTAGTCGAGCGCTTCGACACCCAGGCGCTTGCCCAGATGGGTGAGCATGCCTGCGGCCAGTGCGTCCGCCTTCACATCAAAGCGATCCGTGGCCGACACACAGATGAACGGCACAGCCCGCAGGCCCACCGCCGCCTCCACCCGGCGCCAGCGTCGGACCAGATCGGCACCGGATGCGCCAGGCAGATCGATGTCGCACAGGATGAGGTCCAGCTGCCAGGCTTCGGAGTTGACGTGCAGGTCCAGCACACGCAGAGCCTGCTCGGCCGACTCCACAGCAACGACTGCCCAGCCGCGCTCGCGAAGCGCAGCCTCGGCAAGCAGCCGCGCGACCTGGTTGTCCTCGACCAGCAGCACGCGACCGCTGGTTCGCGCCGCCTGCAGCCGCTGCGCCGCAGCTGGCGCTGGCGGACGCTGCCCGAGCATGGACATCGGCGAGAACGCGAGCAGCATTTCCTCCCAGTCGCGAAGACTCATGGGTGCCAGATGCGTGAGCGTCTCGCGCATCGTGTCGCTGCTGCCCAGATGCGGATCCACACTGCGCAGCGCCTGGGCCTGGCCGGGTGCCAGCGTCTGACCCGGGTGCAGCAGCACGCTCCAGGTGGTCCCGGCCGCGAGCTTGGTGATGACTGGCCGCAGGTCGATCTGATTGGGCGCCATCTGGACCACAAGCACATGCAGCGGGCTGCGCTGATCGACGGCGAACAAGTCTTCGGGCTGCCGTGCCACGCGCACCTGCCAGCCCGCACGGACGGCCAGTGGCTCCAGATCCGGCAGACAGGCCGGGTCATCGGCATAGATCAGCAGGCGCGCGGGCGGCGCCACATGCCGCGCCGAGAATCGCCCGGGCTTTTGCTCGTGAACGGCGCAGGGAAGTTGCACGATGACCTGTGTACCGACGCCCGATTGAGACGCCAGCCGGAGCTCGCCGCCCAGTTCGCGGGCCAGCAGGTGGGCGCGGACCAGCCCGCCGCGCCCGTGGGCGCGCGCCTGGCGCATGCGCTGGTGGTGCCGCTCGAGCTGGGCCGCGCTCATGCCCGTGCCGCTATCGGTGACCACGAAGCGCAGTTCCCGGGCGCCGCTGCGCAGCAGACTCACCCGGATGTGCCCCTGCCGTGTCGCACGCACCGCGTTGGCCACCAGCTCGTCGACGATCTGTGCAAAGCGGCAGGCATCCAGCAGGACGCGCGCCGGGAAGCGCGAGTCGAAGGACACATAGACACGGGTCCCGGACCGGAATGCGTCAAGCATGTGCGGCCGGACCACACGCTGGATGACACGGCTCACGTCGGTGGGCTGCGCGCGCAGCTCGGCACCCAGGGCGGGCAGCCGGTCCATCATGATCGAATGGTCGAGCACTAGCCGTACGTCCTGCAGCTCCAGACGCAGCGCATCCATGTAGCGCTGCTGGTCCACCGAGAGTCCATTGCGCGCCACCATCTCGGTCAGGGCCTGCGCAGCACCCAGGGGACGCGCAATGCTTTTGCTCACCGACTGGAGGAAGTGCTCGTGGCGCTTGAGCTCGCGCTGCAGGGTCTGGTGCTGCATCAGCAGCATGCGCTGCGTGCGCAGCTGGGACCGGCGCATGCCTTCGACCAGCTCGCGATCGCTGGCGGGTACGCGCTGTGCGCGCCGCGACTTCGGCCGCAGGGCGCGGCGCACCGCCCAGAGCCCATGGCGGAATTGCTCCAGCGCCAGTACGGGGCCGCCGATGCAACGCAATACCGCCCAATGCAGCGCGGCGCCCAGAACGCACGCGCCGGCGAGCGCCAAGCCCATCAGCGTGGCCCACTCGGCACCGCTGGCCGGCCCCAGCCAGGTCCCGGCATTCAGCGCCAGGATGACCAGCACGGCGCTCAGCAGCAGATGCGCGAACCCGAACGCGGCTGCAAGCCAGACCGTCCGCGTGCTGACCCTGCGCGTCGGGTACAGCCAAGCGTCATCCTGCACGCCTTTCGGCGGCCGATCGTGTTCCGACATCCCCAGCGACTCCAGTTCGCTTGCTGGCGGACTCGTGGGCCCGCTTCAACGGATGAGTATGCGCTGCGTGCCGCATGGGTTCCCCCCCAATGCTGAGGAGGTTTCTTGCGCGACGAGACCCGGACCGCCTTTGCGTGGAGTCTTGCGCTGCCGATTGCGTAAGGACAAAGCAATTCGAGCGTCAGCGGGGCGCACACGCACCGCGCGAGTGAGAAGCGTCGAACCAGCATTCATGCGCCTCTTCAGGCCAAAGTGGCTGAAAAGGCGCACCAGACAAGCGGACAGGCCTTCTTGGTGATCAAGCCTGTGACTGGCTGGGCGCTGCGTCCCGCGCGGATTGTCGTTCCAGGTGTGCCTCCACGCGCCGCAGGCGCTCCAGGAGTTCACGCTGCTCCTCGTCGCTGAACAGGTGCCGGTCATCCACCAGATGCATGATGATGTTGGCCACGATCATCGGCACAACGAAAAAGATCCAGAAGTGCCCGAAGGCGATGCCCATCACTCGCCCGGCCGGCGTGGCGGGCGAGAGGTCGCCGTAGCCGATGGTCAGTGCAGTGACCACGGCCCACCACAGGCCGTCGGTGAAGCTCTTGTTCTCCAGCAGGGCAAAGCCCAGGGCGGCCAGCAGCAGGCTGGCGGCATAGATGGCGAGGATCAGCCAGATGCGGTTGGCGATGTAGGCAAGCGAGTTCTTCATGAAGTGACCGTGCGGTGCGGGATGCGCGAATGTAGGCGCGCCGGGCCGGCGGCCGGCAGACTCGCAAACCCCTGTGGAAGCGCGGTGTTGCGCTGGCCCCTGCGAGACGCGGCGCCACTGCGCCTAGAACTGCGGCACCGCGAAGCGCTCACGCAGCGTCTGCAGGCCCAGGGCATCGAGCATCTCGCCCAGGCGCCGTGCGGCGGCCTTGCCCGGCTGGTGCTTCTGGGTGGCGATGATGAGTTCGTTCTTCATCGAGTGCTCCCAGCCGACCAGCTCGGTCACGGTCACCTGGTAGCCATGCGCCTGCAGGCGCAGGCAGCGCAGCACGTTGGTGACCTGGCTGCCGAACTCGCGCGTGTGCAGCGGGTGGCGCCACAGCTCGGCCAGGCTGCTGCGCGCCAGCGCGTCGGCCTTGCCCTGGCGGAAGGCGGCGGCTACTTCGGCCTGGCAGCAGGGCACGATGACCACGTGCTGCGCGCGCTTGGCCAGCGCGAAGTCGATGGCGTCGTCGGTGGCGGTGTTGCAGGCATGCAGGGCCGTGACCACGTCGATCTGCTGCGGCAGCAGCGGGCTCTGCGTGGCCTGCGCGACCGAGAGGTTCAGGAACTCCATGGCCGAGAAGCCGGCGGCACGCGCGAGTTCGCGGCTCTTCTCGATCAGCTCGGGCCGCGTCTCGATGCTCCAGAGCTTGAAGGCCTGCGCGTACTGCTTGAAGAACAGGTCGTAGAGGATGAAGCCGAGGTAGCTCTTGCCCGCGCCATGGTCCACCAGGGTCAGCGGCGTGCCGTCTGCGTGGGTGCTTTCGCGCAGCAGCGGCGCGATGAACTGAAACAGATGCTGGATCTGCTTGAGCTTGCGCCGACTGTCCTGATTGAGCTTGCCCTCGCGGGTGAGGATGTGCAGCGCCTTGAGCAGCTCCACGCTGTGGCCGGCGAGTGGGTCGTCTTGCGCCGATGACTCTGCCGTCCGGGCAGGGTTGTGCGGGGTCTTGGAGCGCGCCATGGGGCGGCATGGTAGCCCCGGGGCCGTACGCCGCTGCGGGATGTGGTCGCCCCACTTCAATGCGAACAATTCTCATTTGTGTATCATCCGCAGTTGAGAACTATTTGCATTGGAGGGAAGAATGAGCAGAAAGCAGCATAAAAAGCATCAACACAAGGCATCGGCGCACGTCCAGGCGACAGCCGCCATGTCAGCGCCTACTTACACGCCCAGCCCGATGGGTGCGAGCCTGGGCGTTCTGGTCACCGCGATCGCCCTGGGTGGCACCGTGCCGGCTTGGGGGCAATCCACAGCCACCCCAGCGCCGGCGCCGTCCGCGCAGCCTGCAGATGCCAAGAAGGACGACACCCGCGAAGACAGCACCCGGAATGCCGAAGCCCCCGTGGTTGACCCGCGCTACCGCGGGCCGGCCACCAAGCTGCCGCAGCAAAGCATCAGCGGCAACGCGCCGACGGACAGCGGCCTGAAGACCGGCCGCAGCCGGGTGGGCAAGATGGCGCAGGACCTGAAGGACATCCCCAATGCCGTCACGGTGATCCCCGAGCAGCTGATGGCCGACCGCAATGCCGACACGCTCAAGGAAGCGCTGCGCAATGTGGCCAGCCTGACCTTCAACGCGGGCGAAGGCGGCCGCGTGGGCGACAACATCACGCTGCGCGGCTACAGCGCCGTGGGTGATCTGTATCTGGATGGCCTGCGCGACATCGCGCAATACAACCGCGAGACCTTCAACCTGGAGAGCATTGACGTGCTGCGCGGCAGCGCCGGCATGCTCTTTGGCCGCGGCGCGACCGGCGGCATCATCAACCAGGTGAGCAAGCAGCCGCGCGTGTACGACGTCTCCAGTGTCGAGCTGACCTACGGCACGAACGCCTACCGCCGCGCCACCGCGGACCTGCATGCCGCCGTGGATGCGACCACGGCCTTTCGCCTGAATGCCGTGAGCGCAGAGTCCAACAGCTGGCGCAACGGCCCCACGCAGCAGCGCGTGGGCCTCGCGCCCACCGTCGGCTGGGGTCTGGGCACGGATGATGAGCTGATCCTCGCCGCCTACTGGCTCAAGGACAACAACATCCCGGACTACGGTGTGCCCTACTTCAACGGCCGGCCGGCGCCCGACACCACGCGCATGGACCCGAAGAGCTTCTTCGGCATCACCGAGGCCGACTTCGACCGCAACCAGACCGGCATCCTCACGGGCACCTACACGCACCGCTTCAGCAAGGATCTTGCGCTGCGCACGGTGCTGCGCAGCGGCCGCTATGAACGGGACCTCTGGGCGGTGGCACCGCGCTTCGCCGCAGGCACGACGGCCGTGAACGACAGCACGGTCATCAACCGCCAGCGCCAGGCGCGCGGTGGCGTCGAAGAGACGCTGACCAGCCAGACCGACCTCACGGGCGCAGCAACGCTTTGGGGCATGAAGCACGAGTTCCTCACCGGCGTGGAACTCATGCGCGAAAAGTCCACGCGCTGGACCAACACCACCACCGTGCCGAATCCGCCGACCACGGCGCTCAACCCCACGCAGCCGCTGCTGCCGCCGGACTATCTGGCCAATATCACGCGCACCGCCTTCAACTTCTACACCGCCAACACCGTAGGCGTGTATGCGCAGGACACGGTGTCAGTCACGGACACCATCAAGCTCGTGGCCGGCCTGCGCTTTGATGACTTCTCGGCCGACTACGACCGCGTGGCGCCGCTCGGGCCGCTGTCGCGCACCGACAAGCAGTGGAGCAAGCGCGCCGGCCTGATCTGGCAACCCACCGCCGAGATGAGCTACTACGCCAGCTGGGGCACGAGCTTCAACCCCTCCGGCGAGCTCTACCAGCTGGATGATCGCAGCGCGAATACGCCGCCCGAAGAGAACCGCAACATCGAACTCGGCGCCAAGTTCGACCTGCTCGATGGCGACCTCGCCCTGCGCACCGCGCTGTTCCGCACCGAGAAGACCAACGAACGCAACACCGATCTCTCCAACGCCACCGTCTATCTGCTCAACGGCAAGCGCCACACAGACGGCATGGAGATCGAGGTGGCCGGGCGCATCACCAAGAGCTGGGAAGTCTTCGGCGCCCTGGCCGTGCTGCGCGGCAAGGTGGACGAAGCCAGCGGCCAACAAGGCCCGAACAAGGGCAAGAAGCCCATCAACACGCCGGACTACACCTTCAGCCTCTGGAGCAACTACCAGTTCACGCAGCGCTGGCGGGCCGGGCTGGGCCTGGAGGCCGTGGGCACCCGCTACGGCAACGCCACCAACACCAACGCCGTACCCGCCTACGTGCGCACCGACGCCATGGTCGAGTACGCCGTGGACACCTGGAAGCTCAAGCTCAACCTCGTGAACCTGGCCGACACGCTCTACTACGAAGGGGTGTACTCAGGCCACGTGGTGCCGGGCGCACGCCGCACGGCGCAGCTCAGCTACGCCGTCCGCTTCTAGGAGCCTGCCATGCTGCTGCAGATTCCGGAGGTGCTGAGTGGCGACAAGCTTGCGCGCGCCCGCGAACTGATGCGTGACGCCGACTGGGCCGATGGCCGCATCACCGCCGGCACGCAAAGCGCGCAGGTCAAGAACAACCAGCAGCTGCCCGAGACCAGCATGGCCGCGCGCGAGGCGCGCCAGTTGGTGCTGGAAGGTCTCGCTGCCAGCGCCCTGTTCATGACGGCTGCATTGCCACGCAAGATCTACCCGCCCCTGTTCAACCGCTACGCCGGTGCGGCCAACGCCTTCGGCAATCACATCGACAACGCCATCCGCACCTTTGCGCCCACGGCGCAGCATGTGCGCACCGATGTGTCCTGCACGCTGTTTCTCGCCGAGCCCGGCGAGTACGAGGGTGGGGAGCTGGTGATCGAGGACACTTTCGGCAGCAAGCAGGTCAAACTGCCCGCCGGCCACATGGTGCTCTATCCCTCGAGCAGCGTGCACCGCGTCGAGCCGGTCACGCGCGGCGCTCGGCTGGCGAGCTTCTTCTGGGTGGAGAGCATGGTGCGCGAGGACGCGCAGCGCCGCCTGCTCTTCGATCTCGACATGAGCGTGCTGGCGCTGCGCCAGCAGCAGGGTGAGACGCCCGAGGCCGTGAAGCTGACCGGGGTCTATCACAACCTGCTGCGCATGTGGGCGAGCACCTGAGCAGCGCACTGCGGCCAATGCAGCCGCTTGCGATCGGTACACCCAAAGACAACGGCTGCCCCGCCTGAGGCAGCCGTTGAGGCCGGGTGATGACGCCGCCCGGCTCGGCGGAGATGGCACGCCGATCGACCGGCATGCGGAATGCGGTGCGCTATTCTGCGCGCAGGGCCACCGTCGTGCTCGCAGGCACATCGGCCTGGGCCAGGCTCACGCTGAGGTCGCGCCAGGTCTCGGCCAGATCCTGCCCGCAGCCGCGGCGCACGTGTTCCACGGCGCGTGCGAGCACGGTTTCCTTGAAGCTGTTGGAGGCGCGCAGGACCAGGTAGGTTTCGCGCTGGCCGGCGCTCATGTCCACGGCGTGGATGCGATCCATGCGGTTCTGCGCCAGCACGAGTTCGCGCTCGCTGATTGAGCCGCATAGGCGCGCGGCGGTGGCAAAGGTGTGGATGCTGGCGGCTTCGGCGATGCGCGTCTGCACCAAGGTGGCGTCGTCGGCCACAGCCAGCATGGGCACCAGGGCGCAGAACACACCTGCGCTCAGGCCCGTGAGAATGGTTTTCTTCATGTTGTTCCTTTCCTGGCGAACGTCAGTGCGTTCGCATCGTGAAAGGGCGGCCCCGCTATCCATCGCGGCGCCGGCAGGCGCCGCGCGTGGACCGGAGGCTTTGCGTCACGGCATCTCTGCCGCTTTGCCCCGTACGAGTGTTGTCGGCCTGGATGTAGGGGACTTGAGGGCTGGCGCTTCGGCAAAGGCCGATCAAACAGGCGCGCTGGTCGAAGGCGTCATGCTGCAGTCGATTTTCAATCAACCGTTGAATTTGGGGCGATTTTTGACGCCAACCCGCCTTTTCGTTTGAATATGCTGACTAGCCAATTTCCGCTTGCGGCAAGCGGATCTTGGCCGATTTTACTGCCCGCCCGAAGGCGGTGCATCTCACGCCGCAACGGTCTCAAGCACCTCGCGCACCGTTCCGAAGATCCGGTCGATCTCGGCCTTCTGCACGATCAGCGAGGGCGTGAAGGCCAGGATGTCGCCCGTGGTGCGGATCAGCACGCCGCGCTCGTAGCACTTCAGGAACACCTCGAAGGCCTTGGCGGTGGGCGCGCCGGCGCGGCCCTGCAGCTCCACTGCTCCCATCAGACCCAGGTTGCGGCAGTCGATCACATGCGGCGCGCCCTTGAGCGAATGCACGGCCTGCTCGAAGTAGGGCGCGAGCTCCGCGGCGCGCTGGAAAAGCCCCTCCTCCTGATAGACCTGCTGCACGGCGATGCCCGCGGCGCAGGCCAGCGGGTGGCCTGAGTAGGTGTAGCCGTGGAACAGCTCGATCATGTGCGCCGGGCCGCTCATGAAGGTGTCGTAGATCTCGTCCTTGGCGAACACCGCGCCCATGGGCACGGTGCCTGAGGTGATGCCCTTGGCCACGGTCATGAGGTCCGGCGTCACGCCCAGGGCCTGACTGCCGAAGGCGGTGCCCAGGCGGCCGAAGCCGGTGATCACTTCATCAAAGATCAGCAGAATGCCGTGCTTGTCGCAGATCTCGCGCAGGCGCTGCAAATAACCCACGGGCGGAATCAGCACGCCAGCCGAGCCCGCCACCGGCTCCACGATCACCGCGGCGATGGTGGATGCGTCATGCAGGGCCACCAGGCGCTCGAGTTCATCGGCCAGATGCGCCCCCCAGGCCGGCTGGCCGTGGCTGTAGGCCTGCTCCTTGAGATTCCAGGTCTGCGGCAGGTGGTCCGTGCCCGCCATGAGCGTGCCGAACATCTTGCGGTTGGCCACCATGCCGCCCACCGCAATGCCGCCAAAGCCCACGCCGTGGTAGCCGCGCTCACGGCCGATCAGCCGCACGCGCGAGCCCTCGCCGCGGGCGCGGTGGTAGGCAATCGCGATCTTCAACGCGGTGTCCACGCTCTCGCTGCCGGAGTTTGTGTAGAAGACCTTGTTGAGCGTGCCCGGCGTGATGTCGGCCAGCCGGTTGGCCAGCTCGAACTGCAAGGGGTTGCCCATCTGGAAGGGCGGCGCGTAGTCCAGCACGCCCGCCTGCTTCTGGATCGCCTCGACCACGCGCGGATGGTTGTGGCCCACGTTGCAGCACCACAGGCCAGCGATGCCATCCAGGATCTGCCGGCCCTGGTCATCCCAGTAGTACATGCCCTTTGCCTTGGCGATCAGCCGCGGCGCACCCTTGAACTGCCGGTTGGCCGTGAAGGGCATCCAGTAGTTGTTGAGGTCTTCCTGCTTCAGGTGGATTTCGTCGCTGAGAACGGGGGCAACCGAGAGGGTCATGAAGGGCTCCAATGTGCGCTGTTCCGATTAGTCACCGTAGCCCGCCTCGCGCTGATGACGGATGGCGACAAGCAATACTGCGTTCTGCTCAACGTCCACGTGATAGAGCGCGACAAAACCGCTTGCGCCCCAGCCGATCACCAACTCCCTCAAGCGTGCACTGACTGATCGGCCGACAAACGGGCTGTGCGTGAGAATCTGCAAGCCTTCGATGAGCTGCTCAGTCGCGCGCTCTCCGAGCCGCTCGTTGCGAGACTCGTAGAAGACGAAGATTCGGTCGAGGTCGGCGATCGCATGGTCACTGAAACGCAGGTCCAGCTCGCGCTGGCTCATGCCTTGCGGGCCTTGGGCGCGGCTGCCGCGCGGCCAGCGCCGCGCTCGCGCATCCAGGCAAACACTTCATCCGCCGCAACGGACTTGCCAGTGCGCTGGGCCGCATCCAGCCGTTGCTCGCCCTGCGCGAGCCAGGCGGCTTTCAGCTTGGCGCGGCTCACCGCATCTTCGATTGCCTTCACCATGAAAGCATGTGAACTGAGGTTTTGCCCCTGCGCCACTTCACTGATCTGAGTCTTCAATTCGTCAGGCAACTTGAGTGAGGTTGTGGTCATGGCTGAATTCATCAAATAGTGTCACCATGGTAACACCGAGATTCCGCTAAAGGCTTTTCGTCTGCTGGGGCTGGCGCTGCCGGGGGGTCATTCACGATTGGTTGGCTGATCTTCGGTACGCGAAAACTGAGCCGCCGTTGGCGCCCAAGCTTCACGCGCTGATCATGCCGATGCCACCTGACGCCAATTGCAACGAAGTCCAAGGCAAGGCCGGTGTACACGATCCAGCGACCAATCGCCCAAGGCAACATCACGCCAAGAAAGACCAGAAACCAGCCACCAATGATCGTCCACCGACACGCTCCGTCATCGGCGAACCGGAAGTCCCAAACCGCAAACGCGATGTCTGCGAGTTAGCTCATTTCATCGTCGGCATCACAAACTGCGCGCCGTCCTTGATGCCGCTGGGCCAGCGCTGCATGACGCTCTTGTAGCGGGTGTAGAAGCGCACGCCCTCCGGGCCGTAGATGTGGTGGTCGCCAAATAGGCTGCGCTTCCAGCCGCCGAAGCTGTGAAAGCTCATCGGCACGGGGATGGGCACGTTCACGCCGACCATGCCGACCTGGATACGCTGCACGAACTCGCGCGCCGCATCGCCGTCTCGCGTGAAGATCGCCGTGCCGTTGCCGTATTCATGGGCATTGATGAGCGCGACGGCGTCGTCGAAGGTCTTGGCGCGCACCACGCTGAGCACGGGGCCGAAGATCTCTTCCTTGTAGATGCGCATGGCCGGCGTCACCTGATCGAACAGGCAGCCGCCCATGAAGAAGCCGCCCTCGGGCGTACCAGCCGGATGAGCCCGGCCATCGACGACGAGCTGCGCACCTTCGGCCTCGCCAATGTCTACGTAGCCCTTGACCTTGTTGAGGTGATCGCGCGTGACCAGCGGCCCCATGTCCATGCCGGAATCGCCGCAGGCGTCGCCCTCGCCCTGCAGGCCGTTGCCGATCTTCAGTGTGCGGGCGCGTTCGGCCAATGCATCCACCAGCTTGTCGCCGATGTCACCCACCGCCACAGCCACGGAAATCGCCATGCAGCGCTCGCCGGCGCTGCCATAGCCGGCACCCACCAGCGCGTCCACCGCCTGCTTGAGGTCAGCATCCGGCATGACCACCATGTGGTTCTTGGCCCCTCCCAGAGCCTGCACACGCTTGCCGTTGGCCGTGCCGGTGGCGTAGATGTACTGCGCGATCGGCGTGGAGCCCACAAAGCTCACCGCCTGCACCTCCGGGTGATGCAGGATGGCGTCCACGCAGGTCTTGCCGCCCTGCACCACATTGAACACGCCATCCGGCAGACCGGCTTCCTTAAGCAGCTCGGCCACGATCAGCGAGCAGCTGGGGTCGCGCTCGCTGGGCTTGAGCACGAAGGTGTTGCCACAGACCAGCGCGATGGGGATCATCCACAGCGGCACCATGAAGGGGAAGTTGAAGGGCGTGATGCCCGCCACCACGCCCAGGGGCTGGCGCAGGGAATAGGCATCGATGCCGCCGCCCACCTGGTCCGTGATCTCGCCCTTGAGCAGCTGCGGCGCACCGCAGGCGAACTCCACCACCTCCAGGCCGCGGGTGAATTCGCCCATGGCGTCGGAAAACACCTTGCCGTGCTCGCGCGTGATGGTGGCGGCGATGCGCCGTGCGTCGCGCTCCAGCAGTTCCTTGAACTTGAACATCACCCGCGCGCGGCGCAGCGGCGTCGTGGCTGCCCAGGCCGGAAAGGCAGCAGACGCCGCAGCCACAGCCGCGGCCACGTCGTCGGCATGGCCGGTGGTGACCTGCGCGGTGATCTCGCCGGTGGCCGGGTTGAACACGGGCGACCCATCCGCAGGGCGGGCGGCCACGGCATTGCCGTTGATCCAGTTGTGAATCTGCGTGACGGTGACAGGTGCGTTCATGGCGTTCTTCTGGATGGCGTTCAATTTGAGAAGGGTTCGGCCAGCAGGCGCGTGAGGAACGCGTCGCATTGGGCGATCTGATCGATCTCCACAAATTCGTCCGGCTGGTGGGCCTGGTCGATGTTGCCGGGGCCGATCACGATGGTGGGGATACCCGCGCGCTGGAAGATGCCTGCTTCGGTGCCGAAGCTGACCTGGATCTTGCGCTGGCTGCCGGCCAGGCGAGTCACGTGCGCCAGCAGCGGATCAGCATCGGTCACGCCAAAGCCCTCGATGCTGGCGATGAACTGCACATCGATGCCGGCGTCGGCGGCCACGGCCTTCATCTCGGGCTCCAGCGTCCTCGCGTAGGCCTTCAGTTCGTCGAGCAGCGCGGCAAAGCTGGTGCCTGGGAGAGTGCGCACATCGACCGTGAAGTCGCAGCGCAGCGGGATGATGTTGGCGCCGGTGCCGCCGTCGATCATGGTGACCGAAACCGTACTGGTGGGCACGGGGTAGTTCGCATCCGGTGTCTCGCCGGCCGCAATCTGCTCAGCGCGCGCCTGAAGAAAACTCATCAGCCGGCTGGCATAGTGGATCGCGTTCACACCCTGGTTGGTGTTGGCCGAATGCGCTTCCTTGCCGCGCACGCAGCAGCGGAACCGATGCGTGCCCTTGTGCGCGACGATCGGCTGCATCGAGGACGGCTCGCCGACAATGCAGGCCGAGACCTTGGCGCCGCTCTCCTGGATGTCCTTGATCAGACCCCACACGCCGAAGCAGCCGATCTCCTCGTCATAGCTCAGCGCCAGATGGAAGGGCCGCTCCCCCGCCAGCGGCGAGGCCAGGTAGCCGGGTACGGCATTGAGCGCGCAGGCGATGAAGCCCTTCATGTCCGCACTGCCGCGGCCGTAGAGCTTGCCCTCGCGCTCGGTGAGCGTGAACGGATCGGTGCTCCAGGGCTGGCCCACCACGGGCACGACATCCGTGTGGCCGCTGAGGATCACGCCGGGCTCGGCGCCCTCGCCCACCGTGGCGAAGAGGTTGGCCTTCTTGCCCGTGCTGTCGTAGATCAGGCGGCTCTTCACACCCTGGGCGGCGAGCCAGTCCCGGCTGAACTCGATCAGGCCCAGGTTGGATTCGGCGGAGATGGTGTTGAAGCTGACGAGCTGGCGCAGCATCTCGACCGAGTTGCTCAGGCGCTGGGTGGGCAGAGATGCATTCATGCGGTCGAGTGTATGGGTGCAGGGTGCGCGCGCACATCGGTTCACGCCCCGAGCCGCCGCCGGTACAGCCGCCTGGTGCGGCGCACAATCCACCGGGACAGTTGCTGAAACTGCGCAGGGTTCGCCCTTGGCACGGCCAGATTGGCACTCCTTAAACTCAGGCGCTTCAAGGAGTCTCACCATGCAGTTGCTTGAACCGATCCTGGCTGACGCCCACGAAGCGACGGCCATTCGCAGGCAGATTCATGCCAACCCCGAGCTGCGCTTCGAGGAATTCGCCACCGCCGACCTCGTTGCTCAGCAGCTCAGCGCCTGGGGCATCCCGATCCACCGCGGCCTCGGTGGCACGGGCGTGGTGGGCACCATCAAGGGCACGGGCCAGGGCAAGAACGCGCACCGGGCGATTGGCCTGCGCGCCGACATGGATGCACTGCCCATCCAGGAGCACAACCAGTTTGCGCATGCCAGCAAGAACGCCGGCAAGATGCACGCCTGCGGGCATGACGGTCATACCGCCATGCTGCTGGCCGCGGCCAAATACCTGAGCAAGCACCGCAACTTCGATGGCACGGTGTATCTGATCTTCCAGCCGGCCGAAGAAGGCGGCGGCGGTGCGCGCAAGATGATCGAGGACGGCATCTTCAAGCTCTTTCCGATGGATGCGGTCTTCGGCATGCACAACTGGCCGGGCATGAAGGTGGGCACTTTTGCGATGACCCCCGGCCCGCAGATGGCGAGTTCCAATGAATTCACCATCCGCATCACGGGCAAGGGCGCGCACGCCGCCCTGCCGCACAACGGCTGCGACCCGGTCATGGTGGCCGTGAATATCGCCCAGGCCCTGCAGACCATCGTCACGCGCAACAAGAAGCCCATTGATGCGGCCGTGCTGTCGATCACCCAGATCCACGCCGGCGACACCACCAATGTCATTCCGGACACGGCCATGCTCAACGGCACGGTGCGCACCTTCACGCTCGAGGTGCTGGACTTGATCGAAGCCCGCATGCGCGAGATCGTGGCCGGTGTCTGCGCCGCCTTTGGCGCCACGGCCGAAGTCGAGTTCCTGCGCAACTATCCGCCCACCATCAACAGCGCCCCGGAAGCCGCCTTCTGCGCCGACGTGGCCCGCGCCGTCGTGGGCGATGAGAACGTCATCCCGAACGTGGAGCCGACCATGGGCGCCGAGGACTTCAGCTTCTTCCTGCTGGAGAAGCCCGGCTGCTACGTGTTCATCGCCAACGGCGACGGCACCCACCGCGAGATGGGCCACGGCCTGGGCCCCTGCAACCTGCACAACCCCAGCTACGACTTCAACGACGATCTGATCCCGCTGGGCGCCACCTACTGGGTGCGGCTGACGGAGATGTGGTTCGCCCAGGACCACGCAGGCTAGAGGTCCATTTCATGTGGCTTTCCAGACCAAAATGGCTGGAGAGCCGCTCCAGACAAGCGGAAAGGCCTCCTGGGAGGCCTGCCTTTCCGTTCAAGAAAGTGAAAGACGAGCACCTTGATCGCCCTGGATGCCGCCACCGCGAGCCGCTACGCGCAGCTGGCGCTGAAGAACATCGTCGAGCCCTGGCCGCACAAGCTGGACCATCTCATCAATGGCCCGGACGACCTGACGGCGCCGCGCGTGCAGCACCCGGCGTTCTGGGGCAGCTATGACTGGCACAGTTGCGTGCACATGCACTGGAGCCTCGCACGCCTGCTGCGGCTGTTTCCGGACTTGCCCGAGCGCAGCGCCATTGCGGCGGCCTTTGATGCGCACCTGAACCGCGACACCATTGCCGGCGAGCTGGCCTATCTGGCCCAGCCGGGCCGTGGCAGCTTTGAGCGGCCCTATGGCTGGGGCTGGTTGCTCAAGCTGGCGGCCGAACTGGTGCTGCTCACCCGCGAGCAAGGCGCCGCAGAACTTGGGGCCAAGCGTTGGGCGGAGGCCATGGCGCCGCTCGCCACGGCGTTTCATGACCGCTTCATCGACTTCCTGCCGCGTGCGGACTACCCCAACCGCGCCGGCACGCACGGCAACTCGACCTTTGCGCTGCTGCTGGCCCTGGACGCCTGCGCCGTGACGGCCAGCCCGGCGCTCACGCAACTCATTCACCGCAAGGCGCACGACTGGTTCGGGCGCGACCGCCGCTATCCGGCGGACTACGAGCCTTCGGGCAGCGACTTCCTCTCCGCCGGACTGTGCGAGGCCGCGCTCATGAGCCGAGTGGTGGACGGCTGCGACTATGCCGACTGGTGGCAGGCCTTCCGGCCCGCGGATGCCGCGCTGGCCACCTGGCTCATACCCGCGAAGGTGAGCGACCGGATCGACCCGCAGATCGTGCATCTCGACGGGCTGAACCTCTCGCGCGTGTGGTGCTGGCGCATGATCGCCGCGCAGACGGATGTGCCGCGAGACGTGATCGAGCGAGCGATCGACGCGCATCTGGCGGCCAGCCTGCCGCACGTGGCCGTGGGCGACTTTGGCGCCACCCACTGGCTGGCCAGCTTTGCCCTGCTGGCACTGACCGAGCCGGTGCTGGCGCTTCCCGCGCAAGCCGCCTTGAACTAGCGCCGCTGCGTCACGGGCGGCGATCGTTGTCGCCCACGCGCTCCGCGCCCGTGGCGAAGTAGTTGCCCTGGCTGTTGTAGGAGATCGGCTGCTCGTTGCGGAACATGTCCGACAAGGCAAGAAAGGTCTGCGCGTCCACCACCAGCTGGTTGGCCACGCTTTGCCCCTGCAGCGTGTAGTAGAAGTAGAACTCCTTGCTGCCGGCGTTGTAGCCGAGCATGTAACTCTGCACCTGGGTCCACATGATGGGCGCTCCCTGTTGGATGTTGGCGCGCACAACATACGAATGGCCGAACGCCGCGCACATCACCGAAAGCCGGCTTGCGCGCGGCGGTGGCGCTGAGCGGTTTTCACGCAAGCTCTGAAAAGCCCTCGCTTCCGGTATCGGCTGCCGGGTCGCTAGGATCGACGTTGAAAAGAAACGCCCTGCAATGCAGCGGGGCCACAGACCGGGAGACTTGCGCGCATGAGCGTCATCACCAACATCGAAGACCTGCGCAAGCTGGCCCAAAAGCGCGTGCCGCGCATGTTCTATGACTATGCCGACTCCGGCAGCTGGACGGAGTCCACCTACCGCGCGAACGAAACGGACTTCTCGCGCATCAAGTTCCGGCAGCGTGTCGCGGTGGACATGACAAACCGCTCGCTGGAAACCACCATGGTGGGCCAGAAGGTGAACATGCCGGTGGCGATTGCGCCCACCGGCCTGACCGGCATGCAGCACGCAGATGGCGAGATTCTCGCTGCCCGCGCGGCCGAGAAGTTCGGCGTGCCGTTCACGCTGTCCACCATGAGCATCTGTTCGATCGAGGACGTGGCCGAGAACACCAGCGCGCCCTTCTGGTTCCAGCTCTACGTGATGAAGGACCGCGAGTTCATCAACCGGCTGATCGACCGTGCCAAGGCGGCACGCTGCTCGGCCCTCGTGCTGACGCTCGATCTGCAGATCATCGGCCAGCGCCACAAGGACCTGAAGAACGGCCTGTCCGCGCCGCCCAAGCTCACGATCCCGAACCTCATCAACATGGCCACCAAGCCGCGCTGGTGCCTGGGCATGCTGGGCACGCAGCGCCGCACCTTCCGCAACATCGTCGGCCATGCAAGCAATGTGTCGAACATGAGCAGCCTGTCCGCCTGGACGGCCGAGCAGTTCGACCCCAAGCTCTCCTGGGACGACGTGAAGTGGATCCAGGACCGCTGGGGCGGCAAGCTCATCATCAAGGGCATCCTGGACGCCGAGGACGCCGAGCGCGCCGTGCAGACGGGTGCGGACGCGATCATCGTCAGCAACCACGGTGGCCGTCAGCTCGATGGCGCGCGATCCTCCATCGAGGTGCTGCCCGAGATCGTGCGCGCGGTGGGCGACAAGATCGAGGTGCACATCGACGGCGGCATCCGCAGCGGGCAGGACGTGCTGCGGGCCTGGGCGCTGGGCGCACGCGGCACCTACATCGGCCGCGCCTTCCTGTACGGCCTGGGCGCCATGGGAGAAGCCGGCGTGACCAAGGCACTGGAGATTATCCGCAAGGAGCTGGACGTCACGATGGCGTTTACCGGTCATCGCCTGCTCACGGATGTGGACAAGCGCATCCTGGTCCCCGGCACCTACCCGGAATAGCGGCCCCGCTCAAACGGGCAGGTTCAGCAGCGCAGAGGCGCGTACCCGTTCGTCTGCACTGAACCAGCGATTGAGCAGCGCGTCGGCCTGCGCCGGCGTGGCCGCACCTTGCGCGGCCAGCGCCTGCCACTCGCGCCCGGCCTCGGCAATGCGGCGATCGAAGTCGGCCCAGCGGGCCTGCAGCTCGGCCACCGCAGCGCTGGCCTGCGCGCTTGCTGATGGGCTGGCGGGAGCAGCGGACCCAGCCGCTGCGCCTGCGGCAACCGCACCACCAAGCCGCGCCTCTAGCGCGCGGTGATCATCTCCGAAGAACGCATCGGCCCACAGCGGACCGAGTTGCGCCTGCTGCGCTGCCCTGAGCGCTGCGGCACGCGCACGCAGATCCGCGTTGCGAGCGCCGCTGTCGGCCGCAATGGCGGTGTAGCCGCGCCAAAGCAGCCGGATCTGCTGCGCCGCCCGCTCGCCGCAGGCGCGCTGTGCGTCCTCAGCGAGCAGGGCTTCGATGTCCGCAGCATCCAGCCGATCCGGCGCGCTGCGTGCCGCGAGCGCCTGGCTGTACCAATCGAAGCGGCGGCGCACCTCTATGCTTGGCGCCAGACCCTCCGCGGCGCAGGGCAGGCTGCCGTCCGGTGTGCTGTGCGCCAGCGGCCCCGAGGCTAGACGCGCCCGCAGCGCCGGCAGGTCGTGTGCGCTCGCCGGCAGCGGCCAGGCGGCAGCCAGCGAAACCGGTTCCGATGGCGTGGATGCAGCTCCGCCGGCACGGGCATTCGCCGACTCGCTGCCTGGCGTGCGTTGTTCCTGCCCCCACCACAGCGCAAGCACGACGACGGCGACCGCGCAGATCACCAGCGCAACGCTTGTGCGTCGCCTCAGAGCGAGCACCACGCCACTACAGCCCGAGGTTCTTCAGCCGGTTGGCATGTGCCCGATAGAAACCGACCGGATCGGGCGCAAACAAGCCGCGCAGACCGAACACCTGATTGGCTTCGTCGCCATGGTTCCACGGGTAGTCATCGCGCAGCACGGCGCCCCAACGCGAAGAGCACTGGCTGACCAGTCCGTCGTTCTGTTCGAAGCCGAAGAAGGTCGAGGTCAGGCCCAGCGTGCCGTCCGAGATGTCCAGCACGTTGGTCAGCACCGAGGTACCGCCCGCAGAGAAGTAGCGCACCCCGTTCACCGTGGCCGCACCGCTGCCGCAGCGACTGGTGGGTGCGGCCTGCGGGAAGCGCCGGTTGAAGTCTGCCGCGCCTGCCGTGGTCAGCTCCAGCAGTGCAGCCAGCGAGTTCTGCGGCTTGCCCGGATTGCCCGAGAGAAACCCGATCAGGCCCGCGAGGGAGTTGGCGATCTCTGCCGCAATGCCGGTGGTACCGGTCACGGTGACGATCGCGTTGATGCCGTCGGCCGTCTTGCTGCCGGCGTGCGGCGTGCCCACCGAGGTGACGGAGGCCACCAGATCCGGCCGCACGGCCGCCACGTAGCGGATGGTCTGGCCGCCGTGGCTGTGGCCGATCAGGTTGAACTTCTGGGCGCCGGTGCGGGCCTTGATGCCTTCCAGTTCACGCAGTAGCTGCTCGCCGCGAACCACGGAGTTGTTGGCCTGGGAGACCGCGGCGGTGTAGACCGTGGCGCCGCTGGATCGCAGGCTGTCCGGCACACGCCAGAAGTAGTCGACCGGGCCGAGCGCCTCAAAGCCGAACAGGCCGTGCACCAGCACGATGGGGTGTTTCGTCTGGGTGTAGCCCTGGGCGAACGCCGGCAGGGTCAGGCTGAAACACAGGCACAACAACAGCAACGACAGGCACCGCTTGATCATCACTTCGCCCTCCGCTGAATTTCGCCCTTCGAAATGAGGGCGCAGCGGATTTCAATGAGTGAAATTCAGCCTGACAAGGTGCGGTGCAGCACGATCGTTCGTTTGTTTTCGATTTGGATTCGCAATGTGAAACGTTGAACTGCACTCGACGAACGGGCACTCGGCGCCGTTGAGTTGTGCAAAGAGCGCAGTCAGGGAGCGCTCAGCCCGGCGATTGGCCGGGGAGGCGCTGGGCCGAGCTCGCAGTGCCATCCGCTGCATGCGCTGGTGCGCCGAAGAGCTGGTCAATGCGCTGCAGAAAGTCTTCCAGCGAAATCGGCTTGACCCAATAGTCATCGAAGCCGGCTGCCCGGGCCTGCGTCACCTGCTCGGGCATGGCGTCGGCGCTCAGCGCCACCCAGGTGGTGCCTGCGAGCCCCGGACGCTCCTTGAGCCGAGCGAGCAGCTCGATGCCCGTGTGCTGACCCAGGTTCATGTCCACCAGCGCGAGCATCGGTGCGCGCTCGGAGATCACCGCCAGGCCCTCGTCGAAGTCGCTGGCGAAGGCGGTCTGCACACCCGGGCGGAACTTCAGGTAATGCTCGAGCATGAGCCGGTTGATCGCGTTGTCTTCCACGTAGACCAAGGTGCCGGTGATTTCCGGACGGTTCTGCACCGCGTAGCCACTGCGACCACCGGCAGGTTCGCCGCCGGATTGCGCCTGCCGGGCAATCGGCAGGCTGACGCGGAATACCGTGCCGGTGCCGGCGGTACTTGTGGCCTCGATCTCCCCGCCCATCAGTTCGACCAGACGCTTGGCAATCACCAGACCAATGCCGGTGCCTTCCACGTTGCTGGCCTCGCGCCCGAGGCGGTTGAAGGGGGTGAAGAGCTGCGCCAGCTGCTCGGCAGACATGCCCATGCCGCTGTCGCTCACGGTGATCACAAGCTGGCCGTTGGCCTCTCCCACCACCACCGACACGTAGCCGCCCGGTCGGTTGTATTTCACGGCATTCGACAGCAGGTTCACCATCACCTGCTTGAAGCGGGTCTCGTCAATGCTGACGTCCGGGCGGCGCGCGCCGTCGAAGTTGCTCGTCAGCTCCACCTGCCGACCGGCAGCCTCCTGCGCCACCATCTCGATGGATTGCGCCACGAGATTGTCTACCTGCATCACGCGCAGATTCAGCGCGAAGGCGCCGGCCTCGATCCGCGACAGATCCAGCAGGTCCGAGATCAGGCGCAGCAGATGCATACCGGAGCGATGGATCTGCTCGTTGAAGCGCTGACCCTGCGGCCCCAGCGGTTCGGTGCGGCTCGACGCCATGAGCTCGGAGAAGCCGAGCACGGCATTGAGCGGCGTGCGCAGTTCGTGGCTCATGCGCGAGAGGAAGTCTGTCTTGGCCTGGTTGGCGCGGCGCTCGGCCTCGCGCTCGGCCACCGCCTGCGCGGCCGCCTGTTCGGCCGAGACATCACGCGCCACGATCACCCAGGCTACGGGACCCTCGGACAAGGCGCACACGCTCACCTCGACCGGGACCTCGCCCACGCCGCGCAGTTGCACCTTGCTCGTGTAGGCACGCTGCGCCATGCCACTGCCAGCCAGCGCGGTGGCACGCAGGCTCTCCAGCAGGGGCTGGGGCACAAGGCTGGCGAGAATCGGCACGTCGCTGAACGCCAGATCGCCGGTGCCGGTCACGTCCAGCAGGCGGCAACCGGGTTCGTTCAGATACAGCAGGTGGCCATCGCCCTGCAGGGCGACCACCCCTTCGCTCACGGCACCCAGAATGATCTCGATCTCGCGGAACTGGTCGCGCAGCCGCGCCTCGGCGGCGATGCGCCCCTCCAGCTCGTTGGCCTGCCCGGCCGTCAATCGGTTGATGGTGGACACCAGACGCCCGAGTTCGTCGCTGTCCTTGCCCCAGCGACTGGGCAGGGTGATGCCTGCCGCCTCGCCGACCGGCAGCGCATCCACGGCATTGGCGAGCTGGCGCAGCGGGCGCGAGAGGATCCGCTCCACGAGCCAGACCACAGCCGCAGCAAGGACCGCCAGCTTGATGAACTCCGCCAGCAGCACGTTGCCCGCGCGGTTGGCGAACTCCTCGCGCACCTGTTCGTAGGACTCCGTCACCCGCATCTTGCCGATGGGGCTGTTGTCCTCGGGCGCGAGCAGCTCGCGCTCCCAAACCTGGTCCACGGTCTGAGGCGGGCCGGTACGACGCTCGTCACGCATCAGACCGTTGCTGTCGAAGACCTCCACGCGCACGATGCTGCCGTCGCGCACCATGCTGGCGGTGAGCAGTGCAAGGCTGTCCGGGTCCACGTTCCATACCGCCTTGGCCACGGGACGCAAGGTCGAATCTGCGGTGGACAGCGCCGAGCGGTGCGCCTGCGACAAGGCGTCCCGATACTCGATCACGAGCGTCAGGGCGCCGACCACCAGAAACACGAGCAGGATGGCCAGCGCAATCAGCGCGCCCAGCCGCCAGACCAGCGATCGAGGCGTGAGGCGATGGTCAGCAGGCGCGGATACAGCGCTCAAGAAGCGTTCCCGAGGAGGTGATGAGGCGAGTTTGCGTCCTGCGCTGCGCAGCGGCAAGTACGAATTGCACCGGATGTCCGATGCTCAACGGCGCTTGAATTCGCCACGCGAGGTGTTTGTCTGCAGGACATCAAAGAACTCGATCGGCGTACCGGCTGGCACCTTGTAGCCCGTCACATGCAGGATGACGCGCTCGTTCATCTTGGCGCGCTCCAGCGCGGCGCCGAAGTAGGTGTCGAACAGTCGGGCGAGACTGCCATCGGCCCGGGCCTTTTCCAGGCCACGCTGGATGATCCCTGCCAGCTCGGGCCTGGCGCTGCCGACGAAAAAATAATCGTCGAGCGGATAGAACAGCGCCACGCGCGGCACCACCACAAGGTGCGGCCCCAGCTCAGGGTGATCGAGCTCGCCGAAGATCTCGTTCACGCCGCGGCTCATGTAGTCAAAGCGCCCAGCGCGCATCATGTCGAACAGGCCCGTGTAGCTCACACCGGGCACGATCTTGAAGCCCAGGCGCTCGAATTGCGGGCGGTCCAGCCAGTCTGCGCCGTAGCCCAGCTTGAAGTGCTTGAGCTCCTCGATCGACTTCACCTGCGCCAGCTTGGGCGCCACGCCTGGGGGGGCCAGCAGCAGACGCACCCCCAACAGACCGCGCCTGATCGGAAAGCGCACGGCCCGCACACCGCCGGGCGGCTCGAAGGTCAGCGGCAGTGTGGCCACGTCGAGGCGACCCTGGCGCAGTTCCTCGACCATACGCGGCTGAGTCATGCCCTGGATGTCGTTGATCGCAAGCGGCAGGCCGCCCTTCTGCAGCGCAAGTGCCAGCAGCTCCGCGGAGTAGCGATAGCGCTCGTCATTCACGTCGAGGTGGCCGCCAAAGCGCACCGGCGCGTCCGTACCCGCCGCAGCGCCCGCCCACGCAGCCACGCTGCTGATCGCAAGCAGGACGGTCAGCACGACTCGACTTGCACTGCGGCTTGCACGGCGACTTGCACGACCTAAGGCAAACCGCAGGCCGGCAGACGGGCGCGGATCATTCGATTGCGCCGATGTTGCGAGCGCCTGACGGAGGGTTACCGACGTCGCGTAGCGCATATGGAGGTGGCGAAGAGGCTCATGGACAAGCCGGAATCGAATCCGGCGAATCCGTACTGTGTGCCAAAGCAGGCCGTCGACGCAAGCGGCGGTGCATCAGACGCTGCGGGCGTGCGACAGCGCGGCTCCGGTCTCGCGCGCCGAGGGAGCCAGCAGCCGCTCGGCTGCCGCCGGACTGGCAAGATCGAACAGCTCCAGGGGCGTGCCAGCCACCACGGGGTAACCCTGCACCCGCAGCCAGCGCCTGGCGGCCAGATTCGCGCGCTGGACGGCGGGGCCGTAGGTCGAGGCCAGCAGCGCGTTCATGCTGCCGTCCTGCCGCGCCCGGCGCATGCCGCGCTCCAGCGCTGCGTAAAGCCGCGGCGAGCGCTCGCTGACATGGAAGTACGTGTCCAGCGGGTAGTGCAGGACCAGATTCGGCACCACCGTCAGACCGCGCCCCAGCTGCGGGTGATCCAGTTCACGATAGACCTCGGTCACGCCGCGGCTGAAGATGTCAAAGCGGCCATTGCGCAGCATGTCGAAGAGGCCCGAGTAGCTCGCACCCGCCACGACCTGAAAGCCGAGCCGCTCGAGATCGGCACGATCTGCCCAGTCGACCCCGCTGCCGTAGCGGTAGCGCCGTTTCAACTCGTTCAGATCGCTCACCCGTGCCACGCCCTCGGCCACTTCGGGCGTGGCCAGCAGCAGGCGCACGCCCAGCAAGCCTCTCTGCAGGGGAATGCGAATCGGCCGGATGCCGCGTTGCGGCGGCATGGTGCTGGCCAGTACGCAAAGATCGAGATGACCGTCCTGCATCTCGATGATCCGCCGTGGCACCGTCATGCTTGCCACGGTCACGATGCGGAAGGGTTCGCCGCTGCGCTCCATGGCCAACTGCAGCAGGCGCTGCGGGTAGGTGGTGCGCTGATCGTTGGCATCTGCTCCTCCGTTCATGCGCACGACGATCGGCGCTTTGGACGACGGCGCATCCGGCACTGGCGCGGCAGCGGCCCTCAAGGGTGCACTGGCGGCCCCGCCCAACGCAGCAGCAATCGCAGAGGAGACGGCGAGCCGCAGAGCCTCCCGCCGGGCGGTGTCCGCACACATGGCGATGGCTGGCGAACACGGCCCGCCCGTTGAATTGCCTCGCCCGCTTCGACTGCACCCACTCATGCTGCCCATGCTAACGCCGGGCCGCTGCCGGGCGGCCCGGCCGCGCCTCAGGCCTTGCGGCCCGCGCCGAGCCGTTCGGCGGCTTCCGGATTCGACAGATCAAACAGATCCAGCGGCGTGCCCGGTAGCACCGGGTAGCCATCCACCCGCCACCAGCGGCGCGCCGGCAGCTGCGCGCGATGCAGGCTGTTGCCGAAGTGCCCGTACAGCAGGCGGTTCAGGCTGCCGTCCTGCCGCGCGCGCCGCATGCCGTCGTGCAGGGCACGAAACAGCGCCGGATTCGAGTCGCTGACGAAGAAATAGCTGTCCAGCGGATACGCAAGCGCGATGTCCGGCACCACGGTCAGGTCTTCGCCCAGATGCGGATCATCCAGCTCCTTGTAGGCCTCGGTCACGCCGCGGCTGAAGATGTCGAAGCGGCCGTTGCGCAGCATCTGGAACAAGCCCGGGTAGGACGGGCTGGTGACGACGCGAAAACCCAGCGCCTCCAGCGCATTGCGGTCCACCCAGTCCGCACCGCTGCCATAGCGGTACCGACGCTTCAACGCGTCCAGATCAGGCGTCCTTGCGATCTCGGCAGCCTGCTGGCGCCGGGCCAGCAGCACGCGCACGCCGAGCAGGCCACGAAACAGCGGATAGCGCAGGGGCGTGACGCCCTCAACGCTCTCGGTATTGCTCGTGAGCGCGCAGACATCGACCCGCCCCTTGCGCATCTCCTGCAAGGTCCGCGGCACGGTCATGCCAGGCACGAAGCTGGTGCGGTGGGTGTAGCTCGCACGGTCCAGCAGCAGCTCCAGCAGATCTTCCACATAGGAGGCCGGGCGCTGGCCGACCTGCGGCTCGCCGGGCATGCGCACCAACGGGCGGGCGCCGGGCTCCGAATCGGACAGCGTGGTCCGCGCGCGAAGGCTTTGCGGCAGCGCGAGGCTCGCGCCAAGACCTGCGACACCGACGAGACCGTGGAAGAAGTCGCGTC
This sequence comes from beta proteobacterium AAP99, assembly GCA_001295775.1. Taxonomy (GTDB): domain Bacteria; phylum Pseudomonadota; class Gammaproteobacteria; order Burkholderiales; family Burkholderiaceae_C; genus Piscinibacterium. The sequence continues at coordinate 152,719 of LJIA01000007.1, read as the reverse complement.
GCGAAACGTTCGGCGCATCGGCATGCACTGCACTGGGCGCGGAGGGTGCTCGCTCGGGGCCTGTTACGGGCGTGTCTTGGGGTCGGTCAATCATGAAAGCGGATCGTGTTCGGGCCGGAACTTACGCTGAAGCACGCGATGTCCCTGATGTCAGTGATGACATCGAGGCATCGAAATCGGTTTCAGTTCAGCTCATCCCGAAGCACGACCACTGGCCAGCCAGCGAGCCCAGTCCAATGCACCGTTCTGTTCAGCGCGTGCGCTGGACGCGGCCCAGTCATAGGCCACCGCATGGAAGTTGACGTCGATCCCGCCTGCACGAAGCTCGATGGTGGCGTAGCGCGCGTGGGGGGCGCCGGTCTCGATGACGTGGTAGCCGCCGGCCTCATCGTCATACGCGGGCAGGCCGACGCTGCCGGGGTTCACCACCAGGGTGCCTCCGGGCAAGGTCGCGCTGCGCGGCATGTGGGTGTGGCCACAGAGCGCCACGCGCTCGCTCACCGGGCCAGCGCGCTCGTGCACCTCCGCTGCGGTGGCGGCGCGTGCGCCCTGCCCGGGCACGACGGTCTCGAGCCAGTATTCGCAGTCACTGCGCGGGCTGCCGTGGACCATGCGCACGTGCGGGTGCGGCTGCAGTTGCTGCGGCAAGGCCGCGAGCCAGGCGCGCTGCTCGGGCGTCGTCTGCTCGTACGCAAACTGGTCGCTATCACCCCCGGGCGCTTGGGCGCAGGCCAGCAGCTGGCGCTCGTGGTTGCCGGCAATCGTCGGCCAGCCCTGCGCCATCAGGAAGGCGGCGGTCTCGCGCGGCCAGAGCGGGCCGGAGAGGATGTCGCCGAGATTGAGGATCAGGTCCGCATCGCCTGCGCGCTCCAGGTGTGCGAGCACCGCCTCAAGCGCCGGCAGGTTGCCGTGAATGTCGGAGAGGATGGCCAGGCGCATCGGATGCAACAAATTCAATTTCGGACAGAAACATCGGAGAAGATCAGCATGGCGCTTTCCGCTTGCCAGAAGCCACTCTTCAGCCGATTGAATGGCGAAAAGTCACTACTTCCGATCATTTTCGGCCAGATTTAGCGCGGAAACCACCCGAAACGCGAACGGCGTGGCCGCCTGGGTGGTGTCCACCGTCACCTCCACCGCAGCCACCTGCTGGTCACCAGGCACCATCACGCGGGTGATATTGGCCAGCTTGGCGGGATGGCGGTCCAGCCAGGGCCGGTCGATCAGCAGGCGGTGGCCGTCGCCCTGCAGCACCAGCACGGGCTTGCGGTAGGCGGCGGCTTCGCGGGCGATCGCGTCGATGGTGTCCTGCATGCCGCGCGCACCGCGCTGGAAATTGAAATAGGCCTGCATGGCGATCACCACGGCCGGCGCGTTGCCGGCGCGCGCTGCGGCAAAGCCTTCGGCCAGCCAGCCCAGATTGGCGGCATTGCGCTCGGCGTACTCGGCGGCATTTGCCACGCCGTTTTCGCTGCCGACCACGTGCAGGCTCATGAAGAGCACGCCCTGCTCGGTCCAGCGCTGGTTCTCCACGAACTGGGCGCGCGCTGACCCCGCCGCGGCCCGCGCGCCCTGGCTGTCCGCCCGGCGCGGCGCGCCGCGCGTCACGCCACCGGCAAAGAACAGCTCACGCAGCTTGGCCAGACGCTCGGTCGGCACATAGACCCCGGCGCTGGCGCGGTAGCAGTCGGTCCATTCGTTGTCGCCCGGCGTGTAGAACAGCGGCTGGGTGAATCGGTCGAAGTAGCCGCGCACGCGCAGAAAGGTCTCGTCGTCGCAGGGTGTGGTGCCAGTCTTGATGTCGCCCAGGTGGATGCTGAACGCGCCGCCGCGAGCGTTGATCGCGTCGATCAGCTTCAGGAACTGCGCGTCATTGCCGTAGGGCAGATCGCCCATCACGTGGAATCGAAATTCCTGCGCCAGCGCACCATGCGCGGCCAGCAGGCAGAAGGCCGCGGCGGCCGCACCGCGCGCAACCCGCATCCAGGCGCGCTGCACCTCAGCCCGCCAGCCCGGCGCCTTCGTCAAAGCCGAGCATGAGGTTCATGCACTGCACCGCCGCGCCGCTCGCACCCTTGCCCAGGTTGTCCAGACGGCTGACCACGAGCACGCGCTCGTCGTTGCCGAACACAAAGAGGTCGTTGCGGTTGGTGTCGTTGGTGGCCAGGGCATTGAACTGGCCATCCTCCAGATTGCTCTCGGCATCCAGCGGCGTGACGCGCACGAAGCGCTGGCCGGCGTAGTGTTTCTCAAGCGCGGCATGGATGGTCGCACGCGTGGTGCCGGGCGCCATGGCGTGCAGATGCAGCGGAATGCTCACCGCCATGCCCTTGTAGAAGTTGTCGACGATGGGCACGAACACTGGCTTGTGCGAAAGGCCCGTGTAGGTCTGCATCTCCGGCAGGTGCTTGTGCGTCAGGCCCAGGGCGTACATGCGCGCGGCATCGAGCGCGTGGCTTTCCACCGCGGCCTCGTAGGCGGCGATCATCTTCTTGCCGCCGCCCGAATAGCCGGTGAGCGAGTGGCAGGTGATCGGGTAGTCCTTGGGCAGCAGCCCGGCGGCCACCAGCGGCGCCACCGCCAGCACAAAGCCTGCGGCATGGCAGCCCGTCACAGCCACGCGGCTGCTCGCGGCAATGGCCGCGCGCTGCGCTGCGCTCAGCTCCGGCAGGCCGTAGACCCAGCCCGCCGCCGTGCGGTGCGCCGTGCTCGCGTCAATGAACTTGGTGCGCGTGTTGCCGGGCGCCACCAGCGTGACGGACTCGCGCGAGGCCTCGTCCGGCAAGCAGAGAAACACCACATCCGCTTCGTTGATCAGCTCCGCTCGGCGCGCCTGATCCTTGCGGCGATCCGCCTCGATCTCCAGCACCTGCACCTGGCCATGCGCGGCCAGCCGCTCGCGAATCTGCAAACCCGTCGTGCCTTCCTGGCCGTCAACAAACACCTTGAACATGAATGAAGCTCCTTGATTCAACGCGGATTATCGGCGCAGGGCCTCAGCACTTCATGACGGCGGCACGCTTGCATGCAGAAACACAGATCCAGCATGGATGCGGCTCTTCAGGGCAAAGTGGCTGAAGAACCGCGCCAGACAAGCGGAAAGCTGTGCTCGAACCTACGCGGCTTGGGCATGCAGCCGAACACCCAGCGCGCGCGCGACCTTCAGCACAGTCGCAAAGCTCGGGTTGCCGTTTTCGCTCAGTGCGCGGTAGAGGCTCTCGCGGCTCAGACCCGCATCGGCAGCCACCTGCGACATGCCTTTGGCGCGAGCGATGTCGCCCAGCGCACGAGCAATGCCGGACACATCGTCAGGCGCATTTTCGAGCCATGCGTCTAGGTACGCCGCCATGTCCTCGGATGTACGCAGGTGTTCAGCCACGTCGTACGCCGACGTGCTTGCTTTTGCAGCTCGCGCCCTCGGCGTCTTCGGTTTCTGGCTTGTAGGCATCAGATCACTCCTGTGCGAAGTCTCGCGCCAAACGAATCGCCTTGGCGATGTCCTTGGCCTGTGTCGACTTGCTACCCCCGACCAGCAACAGCAAGAGCCGATCGCCACGCAAGGTGTAGTAGACGCGGTAGCCGGGACCGAAGTCGATCTTCAGCTCAGACACCCCATCGGTCAGATTGCGGTGATCTCCAGGGTTCCCATGGATCAGGCGATCGACCCGCATCAGCACCCGTGCGCGGCCGGCGACGTCTTTCAAGTTGTCGAGCCAGTCCCGGTACTCGTCTGTCTTCTCGACACGCATCAGTAAATTGTAGCCCATGAGCTACATTCATCCGAGACAAACCTTGGGACGCGAGCCAGTAACCCGTCACAAGACGAGGTTGAACCCCTCCACCAGCGCGCCCGGCGTCGTGATGCTCGCCAACTGACGGCTGCCGTAGGTGCCGCTTTCGGGAATCAGCTCGGCCGTGTCGGTGAGCGCGACCAGCCCCTCGCCGAACATGCGCAGGAAGCTGTCATCAAAGCGCATGACCGACAGGGGCGCGACCAGTTCGCCGTTCTCGACCCAGAAGCAGGCAAAGCGGGTCATGCCGGTCATGCGGCAGGCCTGGCGGTCGCTGTAGTTCAGGTACCAGAGGTTGCTCACGTAGATGCCGGTGCCCAGGGCCTTGAGCACCTCGGCCTCCGGCAGCGTGCCGGCACCCAGGCTCAGGGATTCGGGTGACTCGCCGCCATTGGCGCCGGTCGTCGCCACGCCGTACTCGCGCGCCGAACGTGGGGAGACCAGCTGACCGGCGACCTGGCCCGCGTCGATGAGCACCGTGGCATCCGGCTTCACGAAGCCCAGCGCCGAGAAGCGCGGTGCAATGCCGGCGGCGGTGCGTTCGGCCAGCTGCACGGCGGGGTTCATCGCCGCCTCGCCACGCTGCAGCTTCACCAGCGTGGAGGTGGCCGTCTTGGCCGCTTTCAGACCAAAGCCGCCCCAGGACAGGGTGCCGAGCAGCTCGGTCATGGCCACGGGGGTGAAGTAGGTTCGATAGGCGCCCGGCGAAAGCGTCTTGACCGGCCGCGCCAGCAGCGCCAAGCGCTCGCGCGCGGCCGCCACGCGGCGGCCGAATTCGGCGCTGTCCCAATGCGTGCCGCTGTAGCCCGTCTTCACCGCCTTGTCTGCCGCGTGGCACAGGCACCAGTCGAAGTGAAAGCTGTCCACCTTGTGCCAGTTGCGCTGGCCGCGGCTGTCGGCAAAGGCGCGCACCACGGCACCGCCCTGGTAGAAGCCGACGAAGTCCGTGCCCTGCGCATAGCTCAGCACGGCGTCCACCACCTCGGTCGCGGCAGGCACAGCGCCATGATCATGGCGGCTGGTGCCCTCGATGCTGTCGGGCAGCAGCAGGTGCGGGTCTTCCGGCACGGCCGGTAGGTCCGCCAGCAGCTGCGCGCGCTCGGCCAGCAGGCTGTCGGTGTCGGCCGCGAGGTCGCCGGTCAGGGTGATCGTGCTCTCGGCACGGCGCTGGCCGCGGATCACCGCCACGGTGGCATAGCGTTGCGCCACGCGCGTGATCTGCCGCACGGCGGCGCGGTTGAAGCGGATGAAGTCGCTGTCCTCGGCGCTCAGATACAGCGTGACGCGGTCCGCGCCCGGCGTAGCGGTGCACACGCGTTCGGCCAGCTTGAGAAAGTCCGCCTGCAGCAGGTCCATGGCCGAGGGGTTCATCGGATCGTGCTCGCTCATGCTGCACCTCCGAAGACGGACACGTTCGAGAACTTGCAGGCCGGCGAGGCATGCCCCACGCGGATCACCTGGCTCGGCTCGCCCTTGCCGCAGAAGGGCGTGCCCATGACTTCCATGGTGCTCGCATCGCCCACCGCCGACAGGCTGCGCCAGAAGGTGCTGGACACACCGCGGTAGCCGGGGTTCTTGACCACCTCGGCCAGCTGGCCCTTGCGGATCACCTGCCCGTACTCGCAGCTGAACTGGAACTTGTTGCGCGAATCGTCGATCGACCAGGAGCAGTTGGTGTGCATCAGCACGCCGTACTCGACCGAGGCGATCATGTCCTGCAGGCTGCTTGCGCCCGCTTCCACATTGAGGTTGCTCATGCGGTCGATCGGCGCGCGGTTCCAGCTCGCCGCGCGGGTGGTGGACACGCCGCCGATGTCGGCACGCAGCGCCCGGGCGCGGGCCTGGCTGATGGTGCCGCCCAAGGGGCGCACGAGGATGCCGTCCTGGATGATGTAGTGCCGCTCGGCGGCTGCGCCGTCGTCATCGAAGGCAAAGCGCGCGAATTCGACCTCGCGCGTGGGGTCGTAGGTCACGTTCAGCAGCGCGCTGCCGTACTGGTAGTGGCCAAACATGTCGAGCGTGACGAAGCTGGTGCCGGCAAAGTTGCGCTCGTCGCCCAGGATGCGGTCCAGCTCCAGCGGGTGGCCGATGCTCTCGTGGATCTGCAGCATCATCTGGTCCGGCATCAGGATGATGTCCATCTCGCCGGCCGGGCAGTTGGGCGCCGCCACCAGCTGCAGGGCCTCATGCGCCACGCGCGGTGCGTCACTGTGGAAGCGGGCGCGGTCCAGCACCTCCAGGCCGCCCTGCTGGCAGTAGCCGTTGTATTGGCCGGCGGCCGTGCGCGTCTGCGTGTCGCCATGCTTGCTGGCCACTGCCGTGATGTTGGGGATGACGAAGTCCCAGGCCTGCAGGGCCTCGCCGCCCTCGCTGGTCACATAGGCCTGCTCGGTGCGCATCGTCCACAGGGACGCGCTCCAGTCGACGATGGCGTCGTCCACCTTGGCCGCGGCACAGACGCTGCCAAGCATCTCGTACTTCTCGGCCAGGCTCAGACTGTTCACAGGGCGCTGGGTAGTGCTGGCGTAGCGGCCCTGCGGTTTGGGCATGGCCACCTGCCGGTAGTCGAACACGGTCTTGCCCGCCACGGCCTGGGCGGCCTGCTTGGCGCGGACAAAGGCGGCGCTCAGGCCGCTGTCGCTGGTGTCCGAGGTGGCGGCGTAGCCCAGGCCGCCACCGTCCATCACGGTGACCATCACGCCGGCGTCGCGGCTGCGGCAGGGTGCCTCGGCCACGTTTTGGCGCACCTGGAGTTGTTCGGAAGTTTCCGTGACCGCGCGGGCCGACCAGAAGTCGCAGGCCGGCGCCTGCGCGCGGGCACGATCGAGCAGAGAAGCAGACATGACTCGTCCTGAAAATGACGTTTCAGAAACTTAGCAGGGCGAACGCCCGCCGCGGCGCGGGTTTGCGAGTACGCCAGATGACGAAAACTCGTCAGTTCGTCGAAGGCCACACCCACCGAAACAACCGCGTTGCGCCCTACATTTGCACCATGAGCCCAAGCCCCGACCCGCTGAATACCGCGCGCGACACGCTGGCCGCCTGCTGCAAGGCAGCAGCCCGCGCCTTTCTCGACGCGCCGCCGCTGGCCATGGACACCCAGGAGGCGCTGCTCCAGCACTTCCGCACGCACGCCGGCCCTTCGTCGCAGGCTGCTGCGGCCTTCTGGCAGGTCGAGCAGCGCTTCATGAGCGAATTGGCTGCGCAGGTGCAGATGCATCTGGCGCGGGCGTGCGAACGCCTGCTCGCCGCGGACACCGTGCAACGCAGCCAGCCTGCCGGCCCGCTCGCGCTGGCCGACGCCGCGCAGCTGGACAGTCAAGTCGCGCTGAGTGCATGGGCCGGGCAGTTGCCTGCAGACCTGAAGCACCTTGAAGAACAGGTGAGCTACCAGGTGCGGCGAGTCTTGCGCTCGCTCGAGAGCCAGCGACCGGGGCTGCGCGCGGATGCGCAACCGTTCGGCGCGCGTCATCTGGCGCAGTGCGTCATTGACATCTGGGATCCCATGGCGGCGCCGCATGGTGGCGGCGCGCTGCTGTTCTCCCGGCATGCAGCGGCGCTCCAGCCGGTCGTGCTCGCCGCCTTGCGCAGTGTGCTGGCCGTTCTTGACGATCGCTATCCGATTCCGGTACCGCGGGTGGTGCCTCAGCCAACGACACGGACGCAGCCAACTCAAGACGCACCAGCGCCAGAACCGGGTGCCGATGACCCGCTGCACGCACTCGTGCTCTTCACCGCGCCAGAGCTGGCTGATGCACTGGCCACGCGCATTGCCGCTCTGCGCAGGCGCAGCCCCGGCCCGGACCTGCAGCCGGAGCTCGAACGCATCGAGGCGCAGCGCGCTCAGGACGCGCCACAGCAGCGCGCCGAACCGCAAACGCTGATCCGCCGCACCCGCAGCCTGTTCGAGGAACTGCAGCAGCTGCCCGATTTGAGCCGCTTCGATCCCTCGCAGGTCGAAACCCTGCGCCTGCTGTCCCGCGTGTTCATGATCCTGATGCGCGATACGCGCCTGTACCCCGAACTGCACACGGCGCTCGAAGACCTGCAGGCGCCGCTGCTGCGTACAGCGCTGCGCGATGCCGCGTTTTTCACTGATTTCGATCATCCTGCACGCCGGGCCATCGCGCAGCTGATCGCCACCGGCATGGATCGCAAGGTGCCTGAAGCGCAGCGGATCGAGCGGCTGCGCGGCGCACTCAAGAGCGCCTCGGACCTGCTGCTGCAGTCCAGCCAGGCCGCGCGCCCTCGTCCGGCCGCACAAGACGAGACCGATGACGCAGCCGCCCGCGATGCCGCCTTCATGGCCGTGGGCGAGCGGCTGACGCAGTACGACATGCCGGATTTCGTGGCGCGGATGCTCACCGTGCACTGGAGCGAGCTGCTTGCGCGGGCCTACGTGCGCAGCAGCACCGACCCCGCCATCTGGATCGAGGGCCTGCGAGTACTGGACCGGTTGATCTGGAGCGTGCAGTTGCGGGGCGACGACCGTTTTGCGCGCGAGCTCACGCGCGAGCTGCCCAGCCTGGTGCGCTCAGTGCGTGGCGGCTTGAAGGCCAGCGGCGCGAGCACCGAGACCACCGAGCGGTTCATGAAGCAGCTTGAGGCTTGGCACATCAAGATGCTCAAGGCCACCTCGGTCACGGTGCTGGTGCGCTCCGGCAGGGGCAAGCGAGCCTATCGAAATCTCGGACAGACCGTCGCCCGGCTCACCAGCACGGACCTCGTTCAGATGAAGACCGAGAGTGGGCGCACCACCACCGGCCGCGTACTGTGGGCCAGTCCGGCCAAGAGCCGATTCATCCTGGCACGGGCGGATCGAAGTGCGCCGCGGCTGATGCGCGACACGGAGGTACGGCGCCTGATCAACGAGGGCCGGCTGTCGACACGGTCGAGCAGCGACTAACCAGCCGCCAGCTCAGTCCGGGCGCGCAGCGCGATGTGCCCACGCGGCCAGCGCGCACAAGGCAAGCGCCGCAAACAGGTGCTTGAGCGTGTGCCCGGCAATCAGCTCGGCACTCCAGTGAAAGATGCGGTCATCCAGCACCTCACTGACCTTGGCCAGCGCATAGCCGCCCGCAGCGAGCAGCCAGGCGGCGCGCGGCAGCAGCCCGCCACGCATGCCAGGGGCCAGCACGAGCAGCGCGAGCATCGGCGAGAACTGCGCCAGCAGATAGGGCCGCAGATCCTCCGCACCCCAGCCCGCGCTCAGGTACCAGTACACTGAACTGGCCAAGGCGGCCAGCGTCAGCAGCGCCAGTGGCAGCGGCCGCCCCCAGCGCGCATCCACATGCTCGGCCAACAGCACCGCGAGCAGCGCCACCGCGGTCACGCCGATCGGCAGGCGGTCCCAGAGCAGGCCCCAGTTGGCAGGCGCCCAGTGGTAGTAGCCGGAGCCCAGACCGGTCAGCATGCAGGCCACGCCGGCGAGCGCGAGCGCCGCGGCCCCGGGATGCGCGCTGCGTTGCCACGCCCGGGCTGCGAACAGCAGCCACAGGCCCGCGCCCAGAAACGGCAGATTGGACAGCACGTCCATGGCATAGGGCACGCCCAGCAGCGTGCGCGTGTCGGCAAACGCGTGGTAGTCCACCGGCTGGGGAATCGGGCCGGCGAACCCCAGCGCGATCGCCACGATTGCAAACACGGCCAACAGCGCGCGTCGCGCCGACAAGGACGCGGGCTGCGCGGCGGGAGGTCGGCGCGCGCCGACCTCAAGCGGGTGGGGAAGAACGGCAGACATGAAAGGCTCCAAGAGATTGTGAAGAGCCTTCATGCTCAGCGCATCGGGACTGTCCCGCGAGGAAAAGCGCTGGCGGTCTCACGTGCTGCCACCGCCAGCAGCGCCGGAAGCCGCGCCAGCGCACTCATGCACTTCCGGCCGGTGCCAAAGTGCTCAGGCCTGCGTGGCCAGATCCAGCACGTGATCGAAGCGGGATAGCAGCCGTGCGGCTGCATCGGGGTTGCCCTGCAATTCCAGCATCTGTGCGAGCTGTGCGATCGCCGCCACCAACGCTGCTTCGTCGCGCGCGTCCCGGACGACTTCTCGGGCATCATGGACTTGATCGGCAAAGAGCAGCTCTACCACGCCGAACAGCTCCATGCGCAAGGCCGCAATGTTGATGGATGCGCGGCTTACGCGGCGACCGTCGTCTGCGGTACCGCTGGGCGCAACTGCCACGGCTTGCTGCAGCTGAACAGCTTGTGCGACGTGCGATGGATCGGCGCGCAGAACTGCCTGGAGGTAGCCCTCGCTTAGCAGATAGACCAGCGCCTCGGCGTTCCGGGGCGCCGCAGCCAGGATGTCTTCGGCACTGCGCTGCCCGTCCGCGAGAAACAGGCAGGTTCGCGCCCGCTGGTCCAGCGCGCGCGATGCATCGCGCAGAACAGTCTGCCCCTTGGACGTCCGCCTGAGCGCCCCGAGGCCGACCCACTGGGCAGGGAGCGCAGCACCCATGGTCAGGCGGCCGTGAACGGTGAGGGATGGAAGTCGATGTTGTGCAAGCCATCGGCCAGGTCAGTGCCCAGATCCTGGATTGCATCGTCATCTTCTTCGTGCTCCCAGGTAATGCTGACGCGGCAGCCGCCCGCGGCCAGGGCATCCATCATCGAGAACAGCTGGCGAAAAGCCTTGGTTGATGCGCTATTGATGTAGTTCAGCCGGATCCTGACCTCGAATGCCGGGGGCTTGATGGCGTCGAGCTGACTGGTCAGCGTCGTGAAAATCGGCCCGAAGAACGCGTTTGGATTCTCGGGATAGCACTCGCCTTCGATGCTCAAGCTGCCTTGCGCTGGCGAGAAGATGACTTCAGGGGTCAGATCAGTACGGGGTGCGCGGATGGGTTGCATGACATTCTCCGGAATTGAGGCCGCTCAGACGACGGCCTTGATGTAGAAGTAGGCGTAACGCCCGCTGGACGCGGGATCCGCCGCGAAGGTGAACTCGATGGGCTCAGTGCTGTCCCGTGCGATGGTGAGCAGTCCGAGCCCGGCACCTTTGCTGATGGTGTCCTGAGTGCTGTGCTCCTCATTGGCCAGCTGCTTGCGGTACTGGGCCTTGATTTCGTCCAGGCTCATCGACCGGACGGCATTGAGCTTCTCGGTCAGTCGCGCGATGTGCTCGGACAGCACGAGGTTGCCGCAGACCACCCAGAACTGATCGCCTTCACGCCCCATGCCGATCGCACCCGGTTTTCCCGTGGTGGTCTCGCCGCTGGGTGCGCCGTAGTGGAGGATGTTCTGAGCCATCTCGACGAACGTGGAGAACAGCTTTCGGCGAGTGGCGTTGGCGAGGCCCTCTTCCTGCAGTCGCTCCTTGAGGGTGTCGGCGAGCGCCGCGACCATCGGTGAGTCAAGGTTGCCGGAGAAGTAGTAAATGAGGCCGTTCATGCTGGCCTGCGTCTGGAACTGGTCGAACAGCTCGATCTTCATGCCTAGGCTCCCACGCGGTGAATGAACAGGCACACGTCGTCGCGACGGCTCTGCCGATCCTGCCAGTCCCTGAACACACCGAGCAGCGCGTCACCGGCCTGAACCTCACTCCAAGCGCGCGTGGTGACCAGCTGCTGCTGCAGCCGCTTGCGGCCAAAGGCGATCCGCTTGGGGCCGCCGATCTGGTCGATGATGCCGTCGGTGGTGACTGCCAGCATGCGTGAGCCGCCGAGGTCGACGACGTGCTCGGCAAACGCAAAGTCGTCTGGGGTGTCGGAGTAGCCCACACCCATCTTGTCGCCTTCCAGGGAGAGCACCTCCTCCTGGGCTTCGTCAATGACCATGATGGCAAGCCGCGCGGCGGCGTAGCGCAGCGTCGTGCTCTGTTCAGGAAGAACGAAGAAGACGGCATCGAGTCCATCGTCACTCTTTTCGCTCAAGGCGCTGGGCGGCTTGGGAGTGGCCGACTTGTACTGTCCAAGCACCCGCTTGATGTAGGCATTCAGCCCCGAGAGCAGCGCGCCGGTGTCAGGTGCGGCATCGCCTGTCTTCACGCTCTGCTCCATGTAGGCCAGCGTGATCAAGGTCATGAAGGCGCCAGGCACGCCATGGCCGGTGCAATCGATGATGGCGCCGAAGATGCCGCCCTCAACCCGTCGAAAGAAGTAGCAGTCTCCGCCCACGACGTCGCGCGGCTGCCAAGAAAGAAAGGCCTGGGGCAGGTTCGCCTTGATGGTTTCATCCGATGCACGCAGCCCGGATCGCTGGATCGCGCTGGCGTACTCGATGCTCGCCAGGAGTTGCCGCGTCTTCTCCTGCTCGATGTCGCTCATCGCCTTGATGAGCGCGCGACCACTGCCCAGGCCCAGATACTGACCACCTCGCGTCACCACGAAGCCGTCCTTCATGACGCGCGAGTTCGGAGCGACCGCCTCGCGAACGATGGTCTCGATCGGTGTCGTCTCCTCGACGACGAGGGGCTGCTTGTACGCAAACGCCAGACAGCCCTCGCGGCCAAAGAGATCGCGGCCAAATGGGCGGGCGTACTGCTCCATGAAGACGTTTCTGTTGACCAGCCCCATGGGCTGCCCGTCGCGCACCACGGTGAGCACTTCGAGCTGCTCGTCGGCGGCGAACATCTCGCGCAGCGCTTCGTTGTTGACTTCCGGCGTGACGGTCGGCACAGCCTCGGCGAGCTGGCCGGCGACCGTGACGAGCACTTGGCCGCTGTGCGCATCCTCGGCAGACGTGGCCAAGGATGCATAGAGTGATTCGAGAGATGACATGACGCCCCCTGATGGCTCCCTGCTTGCGTGGATGCTGCAGGTCTGGGGACGATGCTAGGAATCGACTATGTCACTTTGTTCACGGATTTCTGATTGAGGCGTCGAAAAGAGGGCTAAAGATTCCTCTTATCCGGTCACCGACGAACGTGGATTTTGCAGGGGGCGGCCGGACCTGGCATGGAGTGCATCACCCAGCCGCATCTGATCCGCGCAGGTCTCCAGGTGCGCGTCGAATTCGCGTTCGTGGGTGCGCATCCATTGACGCAGCCACGTGGCATCGCTCGCGCCTGAATCCTCGGCGGCGTAGTCCGGTGATGCAATCCGGTGCAGACGACGAGCAACGTCGTTGTGTGTGCTCTCGTGGCCCGGCCAGCGGCGCAAACCCACATCCATTGCGATTAAGCGCTCCCTGGCAAAACAGGGCGTGAGGTGCGCCAGCGCCTCCGATGCAAGCGCCGAGATCCCCTCGCTCCTCGAACCTTCCAGTTCACGGGACAAGCGCGTCAGCGCTGCACGGGCGTGGCTATCCATTGTTGCTCCGTCAATCCGATCCATCGAAAAGCCGGGCGGATTGACAACGGTCATCAGACAGTCATGCGCCCGGCTCACGCTCAACATTCTTGCAGATGGAGCGACTTGCGCGCGCTTGACTGCTTCGGAAGCAAGCGCAACCAGGAACTCATTTACGCCGGCTTGCGCCACCAAGAGCGCTGCACGTACGTCTCCTTCACTCAATCCATGCTTGCTGCCCCTTCGCTCAGCACCTTGCGCACAGCCTGTTCAGACGGGCTGTTTCGCCGCATGGCTGCGCTGATTGCGTGTACGGCACTGACCCTGCTTGTGGTGCGCCTGATCGATGCGGACACGCGATGGACGCAGGCTCTGGAAAGTGCCGAGCACGACATGCGTTCGGCGGCGCTGGCCATCGACCAGCGTCTCTCGGAGGTTGGCGCCTACGAAAGCGACGACCCGGCAGAACAGGTCAAGTTCTACAAGATCGAAAGCATGCTGTGGGACCTGAGCGCCGCCAACGCCAGCTTCATGAGCCTGCGCGTATTCACCGATGAGGGTCGGGTTCTCGCTTCCGCGGGCAATGCACCCGGTCAGGTTCCTCAGGCTGTACGCAGCGCCCCATGGCCTGGCGCCGAGGGGGCCCGCACCCGGTATGAGTACGCCGGGCTCTGGTCGGCTAACAAGCCGCATTGGACACCCGCGGACTCCGTGGTCGTGTTCGTCCGCTCCGGTGCCGGCGGACGCATGCACACCATCGAAGTACACGCCTCGATGATGCGCGCGACGAACGCCTGGCAAGCAGATACGCGCGGCGCTTTCACCTGGGTGCTCGGCCTGGCGTCACTGGTCGCTGCGTTGATGTATCTGCTGTTTCGTGGACCTCTCGCCGGCCTGGCCCGCGCTGAGCGGGCGATCGCCCGACTGGCGGACGGCCGGCTGTCAGTGGAACCGCACCTCGCACGGGGTCATGTTCAACGGGTCGACCAACTGAACGATCGCATCGATCAGGTTGCACGCGTCCTTCTCGATGAGCGGCGCGCACTGGCAGAGCAGGCCGGTTTCCTTCACGAAGTCATTGAGCACAGCCCGAATGCAGTGTTTGCGATCGATGGCGCGGGGACCGTACGTCGCGCGAATCGAAGAGCGCGTGAACGCTTCGACCTCGTCGCGGGGCAAGCGGCTCCGCACGACTTCGAGCGGACACTCGCTCAGATCCTCAGTCTGCCTGATGGGATGCGTGAGGAGGCACTCGCCTTGCCATGCAAACAATCAGCAGAGGCGGAGCAACGCGCGGTGTTTCGGGTAGTGCACACCTCCGTCCTGGATCAGGGTGAGCGAATGACGCTTTGGCGAGCCATTGACGTCACAGCCTTGAGTGATCGTCTCGCGTTTGTGCGGATGGTCATCGAACACGCTCCGCTGCTCATCGCAGTGCGCTCACTGTCTGGCGAGATCCTCGTGCAGAACGCCGCGCACCGGACGTTTTTCGAGACCGCACGAGGGCTCGATACGCAGGCTGCAGCGACCAGCAACACGCAAGCTGTCGACCTCGATCTGACCTTCGCACGCGACGACGGCGCCACCGTGCATCTGCATCTGGTGCGGCGCGTGATCAGCGCACCGGGTGGTGAGTCCTGGTTGATCGAGTGCTTCACGGACGTCAGTGAGCGCGTGCGCATGCTGATGCGGGTTGAGTCGGCGCAAGTCCGCGCGGAGCAGGCCAGTGCGGCCAAGAACAGCTTCATCAACCGGCTCGCACATGATGTCCGCACACCCCTGTCCGCCATCCAGGGGCTCGGGGATCTGATTCGCAAGGGAGCTCTCAACACTGAGCAGCGGCTGTACCTGCAGGCGCAGGCTGACGCCGTCGATTCCCTGTTCGGCCTCCTGAATGAAGCACTGGATCTGCAGCGGATCGAAGCCGGCCAGATGGTGTTGGCGATCGAGCGCATCAGCGTGAGCCGGCTGATGCAGCGCGTGCTGCGGCCCCATTGGCAACGCGCTCTTGCGAAGGGCGTGCGCTTCGAGCTTGCGATTGCTCCGGAAGTCCCTGAGTGGCTCCAAGCCGACCCACTGCGGCTCGAGGAGGTCATCACGAACCTTCTTTCGAACGCAATCAAGTTCACCGAACGAGGTACGGTCCGTGTCGCCCTCGATTGGGTCAAGGAGCTCAATGCCGCGCCCCATCTGCGATTGACAGTGAGCGACACCGGTCGAGACATGCATCCCGACGAGCAAAGCAGAGTGTTTGCACCGTTCACCCAGGCCAGCGATCAGATTGCGCCGATGTACGGCGGCTCGGGACTCGGACTGTCGATCGTCGAAGGTCTAGTCCGAGTCATGGAAGGCCGAATCGAACTGACGAGCGAGTTTGGAGCCGGGACCAGCATCACCGTCGACCTGCCGTTGAACGTCGCCGAGGACGTGCAGCCAAAGCGTGCCTTTGCACCGCACACTGTGGTTCTGGTCTGTTCAGAACCGTCGCTGGCGAACTATCTGTGCCGGAGCGCATCGAGAAGCGGCCTGAGCGCCGTGCAGGTGAGTGACCTGGACGACGCGGCCGAACACTTGCGTCGCGGCAAGGGGGACTGCGTTGTGGTCGATCACGCGTTCTGGTCAAGCGCTCCAAGCAGAGTCAGGAACCTGCGCGCAGAGTTTGCGGATATCACTGTGGCAGTGCACCTGCAGCCAGGGCAGTCTCTGGGTGACTCGGTCCGTGAGTTCGCCGACGATTCTGAGGAGCCCGATGCGGTGCTGCTGTCGCCCTTGAGTCTTTCAGACTGGGACGGCCTCGGAGCGCGCCGAACGTCTGGTGGCACGATGAGCGAGCATGGTTTGAGTCTCGCGAGCGGACGCACCAACGGTCCGGCAGGTCCCGACGTGGTTGTGGTCGAGGACAACGACGTCGTTCAGCTCGTCATTCAAGGCATCCTTGCGCCGCGAGGTTGGCGTGTGCTGCCATTCTTGGAGGCCACACCCGCCATGTGCCATCTGCAAGAGCAGTCTGACCCGCCGGCGCTCATTCTGCTTGACCTGAATCTTCCCGGCGTGAGCGGGCTGGAATTCGCTCGCCACTGGCGGGCCGTTGAAGCTACCCGCGGCTACCGACGCACACCCATCGTCTGCATCTCTGCCCAGGACCAGCCCGAAGACCGCGAGGTCGCAGTTGCAGCGGGCGTGGACGCCTTCCTGCCCAAGCCCTTTGGCATGGCGATGGGCGAGTTTGTCGAACGGTATCGCCCTTCGCACGCCCGGGAGTCAGACCCAGCTGTTGCTGCGGACCAGACCTGACTGCCCGACATTGGTAGACCAAGGGACACTGCACGCGACATTGGCGTATGCAGGCACCCGCTCGGCAAGGGCAGGTCCTAGATCCGACCCTCTTCCACCGCATGGCAGGCCACGATGCTGGCGCCGTAGAACCTGCTCTGCGGCGCTTCGGTCTTGCAACGATCGTTGGCGTGCGGGCAGCGGGGGTGGAAGGTGCAGCCAGGCGGCGGGTTGAGGGGGTTGGGCACTTCACCGGCCACGGGGGTCCGGGCCTTGCCGGTCATCTTGATGTCCGGGATGGCGTCCAGCAGCATGCGCGTGTAAGGGTGGCGCGGCGTGTCGAAGATCTCGCGCTTGGGCGCGAGTTCGACCAGCTTGCCCAGATACATCACGCCCACGCGGTCGGCCACGTGGTGCACCACCTGCAGGTTGTGGCTGATGAACAGATACGTCAGGCCATCTTCGCGCTGCAGGTCTTTCATCAGGTTGAGCACCTGGGCTTGCACCGAGACGTCCAGCGCGCTGGTGGGTTCGTCGCAGACGAGGAACTCCGCCTTCGTGGCCAGGGCGCGCGCGATCGACAGGCGCTGGCGCTGGCCGCCGGAGAACTGGTGTGGGTACTTCACGCCGTCGGCCGGATTCAGGCCGACGTGCTTGAGCAGCTCGGCCACACGATCGGCGATCTGGCTCTCCGGCAGCAGTTTGTGCTCGCGGATCGGCTCCGCGATGATGTCCAGCACGCGCCAGCGCGGGTTCAGGCTGGCGTAGGGGTCCTGGAAGATCATCTGCATCTTCTGGCGCAGCTTGCGGCCCGCAGCCGTCTTGAGCGCGCTGATGTCCTGGCCTTCGAAGCTGATGGAGCCCTGGCTGGTGTCGTACAGGCCCACAAGCAGACGCGCCACGGTGCTCTTGCCGCAGCCGGATTCACCCACCAGCGCGAGCGTCTCGCCGCGGCGGATGTCAAAGCTCACGCCGTCCACAGCGCGCAGCAGGCTGCGGCCCTTGCGTTCGATGACTCGGTTCAGCCAGGGCGCGGAGACATCGAACACCTTGGCGATGTTCTTGGCCGACAGAACCACATCGGCTTGCGGCTGGGCGTTCTCTTTAAGTACGGCGCTCATGGGGCGTGTCTTCAGTCCAAAGTGCGGCGCGTCACGGGCTCAATGCCCAGGAGGCTTTCCGCTTGTCTGGCGCGGTTCTTCAGGCAGTTTGGCCTGAAGAGGCGCATGAATGCTTGCTCTACGCTTTCGTATCCGGGCTAGGCGGCCGCCTTGGGCGCTTCTGCGTGCAACCAGCAGGACGCCTGCGTCTTGCCGGCGGCAAACAGCTCCGGCCGCTCGGTCTTGCAGCGGGCAAACACCTGCGGGCAGCGCGGGTTGTAGGCGCAGCCCGTGGGGATGGCGTTCAGGCGGGGCATGGCACCGTCGATCTGCGCCAGACGCTCGGTGCCTTCACCCAGCACGGGAATGCTGCCCATCAGACCCTTGGTGTAGGGGTGCTGCGGGTTGTGGATGACGTCTGCCACCGGGCCGATCTCGGCCACGCGGCCGGCGTACATGACGGCGACTCGATCTGCCGTCTCGGCGATCACGCCCATGTCGTGCGTGACGAGCATGACGGCCGTGCCGTGCTCGCGGCACAGGCGCTTGATGAGGCTGATGATCTGCGCCTGGATGCTGACGTCCAGCGCCGTGGTCGGCTCGTCGGCGATCACCAGCTTGGGCTGTGCGGCCAGCGCCAGGGCGATCACCACGCGCTGACGCATGCCGCCGGAGAACTGGTGCGGGTAGTGATCGACCCGACGGTCCGGCGCGGGAATGCCGGTTTCCGCGAGCAGCTCGATGGCGCGTTTGCGGGCGGCTTCGCTGCTGATGTCCAGATGCGTCTGGATGGTTTCGGTCAGCTGGCGGCCAACCGTGTAGAGCGGGTTGAGCGAGGTCAGCGGGTCCTGGAAGATCGCGCCGATCTCGCGGCCGCGGATGCGACGCATCTGTTCGTAGGGCAGGTTGTCGATGCGCTTGCCGTTGAGCAGGATCTGCCCGCCCGCCACGCGCCCCGGCGGCTCCAGCAGGCCGATGATGGCCGCCCCGGTGATGGACTTGCCCGCGCCGGACTCGCCCACCACGCCCAGCACCTCGCCGGCGGAAATGGAAAAGCTCACGTCATCGATGGCGGTGAGCGTGCCGCGCCGCGTGGGAAATTCCACGCGCAGGTTGCGCACTTCAAGCAGCGCTGCGGGGCTGGCGTTGGGCGGATTCAAGGGCTAGAGCCTTCTGGTTGATTGGACAGATTGAGATCGGCTGGTGCGCGACGCAGGTCGAGCGGCGTTCAGCCCTTCTTGGCCGTGCAGCCTGCCTTGGGCTCGCGCTCGACGACCACCGGCTCGAAATCCTCGAGCAGCGGACTTTCTCGCCGCGCCCCCAGGCGGATGATCTCGCAGGGGCCGACATCGACCGTGAAGGTGCGGTCTACCGGTTGCGTGCCATAGCGCTCCGGCCGCGCCGTGACCGTGACCACGCGCTTACCCGGATCCACCATCACCGGCTGCTGGATGTAGGACTGCCCGTCCACCTTGCTGACGATGACGGGGTACAGCTTCGGGTCCACGCGCGTGAAGGGTTTGCCCTCCAGCTGGGACTGCGTCGTGGTGCATGCAGACAGCAGCGCCAGCGCGCCGGCAGCAGCAAAGAGTTTCGCGGTGTGCTTCATGGTGCGATCTCCTTTCAAGGTGAACGACAACTGGCGGACCGGAATACGGGGTGCCGCCCTTACTGAAGCTTGGGGTTCAGCGCATCGCGCAACCAGTCACCCAGCAGGTTGACCGAGAGCGCGAGCAGAATCAGTGCAAGCCCCGGGAAGATGACGATCCACCAGTCCCCGGAGAAGATCAAGTCATTGCCGATGCGGATCAGCGAACCGAGCGAGGGCGAGGTGGGCGGCACGCCCACACCGAGGAAGGACAGGGTCGCCTCGGTCAGGATCGCGGTGGCCACGTTGATGGTGGCCAGCACCAACACCGGCCCCATCACATTGGGCAGCACGTGCTTGAACATGATGCGCAGAGGGTTTACGCCGATCACTCGCGCCGCCTGCACGTATTCCTTGTTCTTCTCCACCAGCGTGGAGCCACGCACCGTTCGGGCGTACTGCACCCAGTTGGACAGGCCGATGGCCACCACCAGCACGCCGAAGGCCAGGGTCTCGTGCGAGCCTTTTGGCAGCGCCGCGCGCGCGACGCCATCGATCAGCAGTGCGATCAGGATCGCAGGAAAGCTCAACTGCACGTCTGCTACGCGCATGATGAGCGCGTCCACCTTGCCTCCCACGTAGCCTGCGAGCAGGCCGAGGCTGATGCCCAGGAACATGGCCAGCGCCACGGATGCCAGGCCGACCAGGATGGAAATGCGTGAGCCGTACATGATGGTCGACAGCATGTCGCGGCCCTGATCATCGGTGCCGAGCAGGAAGCTGCTCTTGCCCTCGTCCGTCCAGGCCGGCGGGGTACGGGCATCGTTCAGGTCGACCGTCGCAAGGTCAAAGGGGTTGTGCGGCGCCAACCAGGGCGCGAACACCGCGCCCAGGATCATGATGATTGCCACAGCGGCGGCGATCATTGCAACGGGACTGTGGCGGAAGCTGTAGGCCAGGTCGGAGTCCCAGGCACGGCCCCACCAGGGTTGGGGCTTGGCTTGGGCGATGGCAGACGTTGAACTCATGATTCTCTTTAGCGTAGCCGGTGGCGCGGGGTGCGGGTGTGTCCGGTTGCAAGGCGGATCGTCGCAGGGCGATCAGTGTGCCGAGGACGCGCGTTCCACGCGCAGGCGCGGATCCACCGCGAAATACAGCAGGTCAACGATCAGGTTGATGACCACGAAGATGAGCGCAATCAGGCACAGATAAGCCGCCATCACCGGGATATCCGCAAACTGCACGGCCTGGATGAACAGCAGCCCCATGCCGGGCCACTGGAACACGGTCTCGGTGATGATCGCAAAGGCGATGATCGAGCCGAGCTGCAGACCCGTGATGGTGATCACGGGAACCAGGGTGTTCTTCAGGGCATGGCCGAAGTGCACCGCGCGGTTGGACAGGCCGCGGGCGCGGGCGAACTTGATGTAGTCGGTGCGCAGGACTTCGAGCATTTCTGCCCGCACCAGACGCATGACGAGTGTGAGCTGGAACAGAGCCAGGGTCACCGCAGGCAGGACTAGGTGCTTCCAGCCGGTTGCCGTCAGCAAGCCCGTGCTCCACCAACCGAGTTGGGTGACCTCTCCGCGTCCAAAGGCGGGGAGCCACGGCGTGCCGGTCAGCAGCGAGGGCGTGACGGAAAACGCAAGAATCAGCAGGATGCCGATGAGGAAGGTGGGCAGCGAGACGCCAAGGAGCGAGAACACCAAGAGGCTCTGGCTGATCAGCCCCTTGCGCCGCAGCGCCGTGTAGACGCCCAGGGGGATGCCGATGCACAGGGCAATCAGCGCTGCAGCTCCAGCCAGCTCCAGGGTTGCCGGCATGCGCTCCTGCAAGAGCGTGGATACCTTGCGGCCCTGGCGGTAGCTGATCCCGAATTCGCCCTGCACCGCGTTGCCCACGAAGCTGAAAAACTGCAGCACGACCGGCTTGTCCAGCCCCAGCTCCTGGCGAAGGCGCTCTCGGTCTTGTTGGGTGGCTTCCTGGCCCACCATCGAAGCGACGGGATCGCCCACGTACTGAAACAGCAGGAATGCGATCAATGCCACCGAGAGCATGACCATCACCGCCTGGATAAGGCGGCGCACGATGAATGCGAGCATGGGATGGGTGAAGCCTTGGGTAAGCCGCGCAGTGTAATGGTTCGGTCACGAGCGGAGCGCGGCGCTCGTAGCGCTGAGCACGGATCGTGCCGAGCGGTGGATCTCAGCGCAGGCGAAGGTCTCTGTAGAGTGCTTCGGCGCGCGAGCCGGTGTTGTCGCTGTCGGTCATGATCGCCACGCCGATCAGCGGGCCTGGCGCCTCGCCGAAGGCGCGCTGGAAGTCGGCTTGAATGTCGCGTTCAAAGTTGTGCCATTCCACCGTCTTGCGCGGGCCATCGACAATGACGCCACGCACCCGCCCGGTGTGGCGCGAGATGAAGACGGCCTCCGGCGTCTTGTCCGCCGACCACAGATACATGAGCGTGGCATAGGGCGGCTCGCGGCGCAGCAGCAGGCGCGCCTTTTCCATTGCAAGCTGGTCACGCATCGGGAGCGCATCCAGCGCGGCGGTCGACGGAGGCCCGAACATCAAGACAATGCGTGCAGCCGAGTCCTCGCGGCTTGAGTCCGCGGTCGCTGCATCGTCTGGCGCGAGCAGCACCTTCCAGGACCACGCAATCTGCTTGGGTGCCGGTTGCGGCGTTAGACGCAGTGTCAGTGCAGAAGCGGCGGATTGACTGCGCGCCCGCAGATACTGAGCATCGCCAACCGCAGGGTCGGCTTGTTCCACCTGGTAGGCCGTCCGGCGCTTGCCTGGCAGAACAGGGACATTGTCCCAGCGGGCATGCACCCCCGTGGACGATCCCGGTAGCGTCACCTGCGCAAGGCTCAGTGAGGGCGGAACTGGTTCGGTGCGGTGTGCGCATCCGACCAGCAGCGCGACGGTGATGGCGACGCAGGCAAGTCGTCCGAAATGCAGCATGATTTTGCGTCCCCTGAAGCGGCGCCTGGATCCGTTGTCCTTGGCGTCCGTCCGCAATTATCGACGCGCATAAATGCAAAAACCCCTGCATTTCTGCAGGGGTTTTCACGTATAACAGCCTGACGATGTCCTACTTTCACACGGGCATCCGCACTATCATCGGCGCAACGGTGTTTCACGGTCCTGTTCGGGATGGGAAGGGGTGGGACCACCGCGCTATGGTCATCAGGCCTAACTGGTAAGCCTGCTTGATTTCTCAAGCAGGCCCGATCTGGAAAACGCTTTGGATTGCAACCGAATTCATTGAGATTCTAGGTTGCTGTGATTGTCAGAATTATAGGGTCAAGCCTCACGGGCAATTAGTACTGGTTAGCTTAACGCATTACTGCGCTTCCACACCCAGCCTATCAACGTCCTAGTCTTGAACGACCCTTTAGGGAGATCGAGTCTCCAGGGAAGTCTAATCTTAAGGCGAGTTTCCCGCTTAGATGCTTTCAGCGGTTATCTCTTCCGCACATAGCTACTCGGCAATGCCACTGGCGTGACAACCGATACACCAGAGGTGCGTCCACTCCGGTCCTCTCGTACTAGGAGCAGCCCCCTTCAAACTTCCAACGCCCACGGCAGATAGGGACCAAACTGTCTCACGACGTTTTAAACCCAGCTCACGTACCTCTTTAAATGGCGAACAGCCATACCCTTGGGACCGGCTACAGCCCCAGGATGAGATGAGCCGACATCGAGGTGCCAAACACCGCCGTCGATATGAACTCTTGGGC
>LJIA01000007.1:0-125000 GCA_001295775.1 beta proteobacterium AAP99 | reverse complement strand
CGAACGCCGCGTGGAAGACGCGGCGTTCAAACAGCAGCCCCTCAGAGAGCGGCGACTCGTAGGCGCGATTGACGCTTTCCTTGATCATCATGACGATGGGCAGGGACATCGCGGCGATCTGGGCCGCCATGCTCAGCGCTTCGCTCACGACCTGATCGTCAGGAACGATGCGTGACACCAGCCCGGCGCGCTCGGCCTCTTCGGCACTCATGTTGCGGGCGGTCAGACACAGATCCATGGCCTTGGCCTTGCCCACGGCTCGTGGTAGGCGCTGCGTGCCGCCCGCTCCGGGCAGGATGCCCAGCTTGACCTCGGGCTGGCCGAACTTAGCGCCCTGGCCCGCAATGAGGATGTCGCACATCATGGCGAGCTCGCATCCGCCTCCCAAGGCGTAGCCGGCCACCGCCGCGATCACTGGCTTGCGGATACGGCGCAGCGTTTCCCAGTTACGTGTGATGTAGTCCGTCCGATAGACATCCATATAGGTCCATGTCGCCATGGCCGAGATGTCGGCGCCCGCTGCAAACGCACGCTCACTGCCGGTGATGACAATGCAACCGATAGCGTCATCAGCGTCTGCCCGGCTGAGGGCAACGCCCAGCTCGTCCATCAGCGCATCGTTGAGCGCATTCAGTTGCTTCGGACGATTCAGGCGAACAAGCAGCACGCGATCGTGCTGCTCCACAAGCAGGTTTTGGTAGTCGGACACGGAATGCTCCGGGAAGAATGCTGGAGCTGCCAACTGTAGCGGCAGCAAGGGGCGCGGCTTCGCGCCCGATCGCTTTAGGCGCTGGCGCGTGCTTCCAGGAAGGCTTGGACGGCCGCGTGGTCCAGCGGCGCACCATATAGATAGCCTTGCGCGTGGCGGCAGCCCAGGCGCAAGAGGAATTCCGCCTGGCTGGAGCGCTCCACACCCTCAGCGACGATGCCCAGGTTCAGGTGGCGCGCCATCGAGACGATCGCCTGGGTGATGGCGGCCGAGTCTGCATCCATCGGCAGGTTCTCGATGAAGGAGCGGTCAATCTTGATGGAGTTCAGCGGCAGGCGCTTCAGATAGGACAGCGACGAGTAGCCCATGCCAAAGTCGTCCAGGCTGATGTGGATGCCGGCCTGCGACAGGGCCTTGAACACTTCCACCGCCACTTCGTTGTCATGCACCAGTGACCCTTCGGTCACCTCGACCACAATGGCATTTGCCGGCAACTCGAATTCGGCCAGTGCCTGCTTCAGGATGTTCGGCAGCCGCAGGTCACAGAATTCCCGTCCGGTGATGTTGATCGACACCGGTGGCGTGGGGATGCCCATCGCACGCCAGCGGGCGATGTGCTTGCAGGCCAAGCGGCTCACATACTTGGTGAGCGACTCGGTCAGCCCGAACTCTTCGATGGCCGAGAGGAAGGCTTCCGGGTACAGGAGCCCGCGTTCCGGGTGCTGCCAGCGAACGAGCGCTTCCATGCCGGTGGGCATGCCTGTATCGATTGCTACCTGCGGCTGGAAGTGCAGCACGAGCTGGTTCTGCTCGATCGCACGCTGGATCTGCTTGGCCAGGCGCTGTTCGCGGCTCTCAATGTTGTGCCGGAAGGCGTTGTAGAAGTGGAAGGTCGCTCGGCCGCTGGACTTGGCCTGGTACATGGCGGCGTCTGCGTGCTTGAGCAACGCGGAGATCGACCGCCCATGTTCCGGAAACACGGCAATGCCGATAGAGGTCGTCACCGCGAATTCGATGCCACGGGGCACTTCGGCCGCTGACAGGCTCTCTGCAATCCGGCCAGCCAGCCTCGCCAGGTCGTCCCGATGCTCGAAGCGCGGCACCAGGATCACGAACTCGTCACCGCCCAGACGCGCCACCCAGCCGTCCTTGCCCACGGCGCGCTGTAGCGCGGTGGCCGTGTTCTTGAGCAGTGCGTCACCGACATGGTGGCCGTAGGTGTCATTGACTTCCTTGAACCGGTCGAGGTCCAGCAGCAGCACCGCCATGCGCGTGCCCTTGCGCGAGACATACTCGATCAGTCGCGTCATGCGTTCGCGCAGCAGGTTGCGGTTGGGCAGCCCGGTCAGGGAATCCAGCCAGGCCAGGCGCTCGATCCGCTTTTCGGCCTCGCGCAGCATGGCGGACTCCAGCGCCAGTGCGAGCAAACTCGACAGGTGCGTGGCGAAGTTCTCGTCTTCAGCGAGCCATGTTCGGGGCTGGCCGAAATGCTTGAAGCTCAGCACGCCCACCACACGGCCATCCACCCAGACCGGAACGTCCAGAATCGCACCGGTGTCCTCGAAGCCGGGCTCGAGACAGACCGCATGCATGCCCGGGTGATCTGCCGCCCAGGCGGCGGACATCGGCCGGTTGTCGCGAATCGCCTCGAAGTAAGCCGGGAAGGCTTCGGCCGTCAGCGTGACCCCCTTGACGCGGGCCGCCCGCTCGGCCTGGGCCGACCAGGCCAGCTCGCACTCCACGCGCTCGGGCTCGGCGCGCAGGCGCCAGAAACTGGCCAGATCAGCACCCAGGGTTTGGGCCCCGGCCGAAAGCAGGCGTTCCAGGCTTTCGGGCCACTCCACACGGCGCAGCACCGCCAGCTCGACAAGCTTTTCTCGGTACCGCGCGGAGCGCGCGCTTTCCTCGTCGCGACGCGCCTGCTCGGCCGCTTCGGTGGAAATGTCTCGACTGTTGATGATGATGCCGCCCACGGCGGGATCGTCCACGCGACTACGGCCGATCGAGGACATGTAGCGCACCGAACCGTCCTTCGCGACGATCCGGTGCCGCATGGGCAGCAGGCCGCGCCGCCCGTCGCCCTCCACCACGGCGGTGAGGCGCGCAAACAGATACTCCGCGTCTTCCGGATGGAGAATGCGCCGGATGCTGTCACCCACCAGTTCCTGGGGGGCATAGCCCGTGTAGCGCTCGATGTTCGGGCTGATGTAGCGGACCAGGCCCTCGGCGTCGAGCACGAGGACGATGTCCACGGCGTGCTCGATCAGCGCGGAGAAGCGCCGCTCGCTTTGCACCAGCGCTTCGCTGACCGCCCGCTCCTGAGTGACGTCACGCACGACGGCCACCATGCCGCTGATGGCGGGCATGCGGGTGCAGTTCAGCGCCTCGACTTCGACCGTGCGCAACTGACCGTCCGAGCGGCGAATCCGTCCCTCGAAACGCGAAACCGTCCCTACGTCGGCCGCAATCACCCGGGTGAAGAATTCCGCCGCAGCGGCGCGGTCTTCCGGAATCAGCAGCCAGAGTGCACCGCGACCGATGATGCGATCCACCTGAACGCCCAGATGGTCTGCCGCGGACGGACTGATATAGGTCAGCACGCCATCGGTTCCTGCCACCAGCACCACCGTCGTCGAAATGGCGCTGAGTTCGCGCAGGAAAACCGCCTGGCGTACGGCCTCTGCCAGCGCGCCAGTGGTTTTGCCGCCCGCACCCGCAAGGCTTGGCAGATAGACCTGGCGCAGGCGCTTGAGCAGCCGATCCCTCAGCCGCGGTTCGGTCAGATCGCGCACTTCCAGCGCCAGCACCCGATCATTGGCGGCGCCGGGCAGGCGAACCACGCTGGCGTGCAAGCGCAAGGTCATGCGCTTGTCCGGCGTTTCGCGCAGCGCCACGGGCACCTGGATGCGCTGCGGCTTGCGCTCGGCTTCCACCCAGAGGTGAGCCAGCAGCCGACGCGCGCGGTTGGCGTAGCGGGGCGCCACCAGACTGCTGAGCGCCGTGCCCACGCCCAGACGGTGGCTGACGAAGTGCCGGGCGCTGTCCGACGCCCAGATGATCTGGCCCAGCGAATCCACAAACATCAGATTTGCGCCAGACGACTCGATCCATCCGAGCGCGAGGCGCTGCAGATGCTCCGCACCGGCGGCCTGCGCCTCATCGGTGCTGCCGCGTATGGCCATGGGGTTCAGTGCGGACAGCTTGGCAGACACGTGGCGGGCTGGGAATGCGGCGTTGCAGTGCGCGGCCAGAAATGCCGCAATGGAACAGACGCACAAGTATGCCCGCAGATTTACCCCTGCGGCGTTTGCGCGCGTGCAATTGCATGGCCTTCAAGCCTGCTTGCAACGAACACGCGCACGAAGTTGCTGAAGCGAAGCCGGCACGGGGCCGCCGCGCCGTTTGCTGTGTGCAACACGCTGCGCTTGCCTTCGCACTCCAAGCAGAATTTCCTTCAAACTCCCGGCTGATGAAAAAACCTCAGCATTCCGAACCTTCTGTGGTGGCGGTCGGCCGCCGCGAATCCGCACCCTCAATGGCAGTGCTCGCGCTGGGTCTGAGCGGCTTGATTCCCTTTGCGGCCACTGCGATTTACCTATTCATCAGCCCGGCAGGCAACACGGCAGATACCGTGCTGCAGATTCAGCATGCTTATGCCGCCTGCATTCTGTCATTCGTGGGAGCGCTGCATTGGGCCGGCTCGCCACGCGCCACTGATGAAGCGGCCGGGCTATTGGCGGCACCCTGGTGGCGCTTGACGTGGGGCGTCATACCTTCGCTTTGGGCCTGGCTTGCTTGGGTGCTGCCCGCCTTGAGCCATCGCGGCATGTGGCTGGCGGCCGGATTAGCGCTGGCGCTGGCGTTTGACTGGCTCACGCATACACGCTGGGGTTGGACCCGCGGATTTCTTTATCTGCGCACCGTGCTGAGTGTCGTGGCCAGTATCTGCCTGGTGTTGCCCAATATGGGCTGAACTTCAAATATCTGCCTCCTTGAAAGTTGACGATTCATCAAAATCGGTATCGCCGAACCTTTTTCATGTGGTGTTTCACCGGCTGCTGAAGTATGGTGGATATACCAAGACCAAAACGAGGGATCGTCATGTCTGAAATTCAAAGCCGGATTGAACAACTTGCTGCCGAAATGGCTGCGCTGCAAAAGCAGTTGGTCAAGGAGCAGTCTGAAAAGCGCCAGGGCGCGATTGATCAGATCAAGGCGCTGATGCACGAGCATGGCCTGAGCGTCGCCGATCTGGGTGGCCGTACCAAGGCCGCAAAACCCCGCGCAGCGTCCGGCGACAAGCGCTCAGCAGTGGCGCCAAAGTTTCGCGATCCCGCGACCGGCCAAACCTGGGCAGGCCGCGGGCAAAAGCCCCGCTGGCTGGCAGCTGCCATTGCGGCGGGCAAGAAACTTGAGGACTTCGCGATCTAAGTTTCGCGACCAGCCCTTTCGCGCAAAGCCCCAGCCGATGTGCTGGGGTTTTTCTTTTGCGTGCCATTCAACGACCGTAATGGCTTTCCGATCGCTTGGCCGCTGGAGCGAGACAAGTTGACCGCGTGGACAAGCCACTAAGCATTGGCTAGAGCTGGGCCAAGAGCGACGAGTGGCAAGCGACTCGCTAGACTGCAGACCTCCCAAACAAAGAGCGCACATGCAAGCGAGTCGGCTATCGCCTTTTGATGACGTATTGATTCTCGAACCCCGCATCCTCGGCGACGAGCGAGGCTGGTTTTTCGAGAGTTACAACGAAGCCACCTTTCGCCGCGTGCTTGATGAACTGGGCCTGCCTCACTCCCGCCCCTTCGTGCAGGACAACCATTCCTGCTCGCAGCGCGGCGTGCTGCGCGGCCTGCATTTCCAGCGCGCGCCCCATGCTCAGGGCAAGTTGGTCCGGGTCGTCAAGGGCGCGGCTTGGGATGTGGCGGTAGACCTCCGGCCGGACAGCCCTACCTTTGGGCACTGGGCGGGCGCGGAGCTCAGCGCAGCAAATCACCGCCAGCTCTGGATTCCCGAAGGCTACGCCCACGGGTTTGTGGCGCTGGAAGACGACACGCACTTCCTCTACAAGACCACCGACCTGTACAACAAGGCGGCCGAAGGCTCGATCCGCTGGGACGACCCGGATCTGGCGATCGCCTGGCCAGACGCGGTGAACGCCTCCCTGCTCGCCGCCAAGGACGCCGCCGCCGGTAGCTGGGCGGACTTCAAGGCCTCGCTGTAAAGCGCCTCCAAACACAAGAAGAACCTCATGTTGCTTATCACCGGTGCGGCCGGCTTTATCGGCGCCAACTACGTCTATCACCATCTGGAGCAGAGCGACGAGCCCGTCGTCGTGCTGGACAAGCTCACCTACGCGGGCAACGCGCAGACGCTGGAAGCGGCGATTGCCACGGGCCGGGTGCAACTGGTGCGCGGCGACATCTGCGACCGCGCGCTGGTGCGCCAGCTGATCGAGACCCACCGGCCGCGCGCCCTGCTGCACTTTGCGGCCGAAAGTCATGTGGATCGCTCGATTCACGGCCCGGGCGACTTCGTGCAGACCAACGTGATCGGCACCTTCAGCCTGCTGGAAGAGACTCGGGCGTACTGGAATGCGCTGCCTGGCACAGAGAAGGACGCATTCCGCTTCCTGCACGTCTCCACCGACGAGGTCTACGGCAGCCTGAGCGACGCCGACCCGGCGTTTGCCGAGACCACACCCTATCAGCCCAACAGCCCCTACTCCGCCTCCAAGGCGGGCAGCGATCACCTCGTGCGCGCGTGGCACCACACCTACGGCCTGCCGGTGCTCACCACCAACTGCTCCAACAACTACGGCCCCTTCCAGTTCCCGGAAAAACTCATCCCGCTGATGATCCTGAACGCGCTCGAGGGCAAGCCACTACCGGTGTATGGCGACGGCAAGAACATTCGCGACTGGCTCTACGTGCGCGACCACTGCGAGGCCATCCGCCAGGTGCTGGCCCAGGGCCGCCCGGGTGAGACCTACAACGTCGGTGGCAAGAACGAGTTGAAGAACATCGAGGTCGTCACCGGTATCTGCGCCCTGCTGGACGAACTGCGACCGCGCAGCGCCGGCAAGTACGCCGACCTCATCACCTATGTGAAGGACCGCCCCGGGCACGACCGGCGCTACGCCATCGACCCGACCAAGATCGAAGCCGAGATCGGCTGGACGCCGGCCGAGACCTTCGAGACGGGTTTTCGCAAGACCGTGCGCTGGTATCTGGACAATCCGGCCTGGATTGAAGCCGTGCGAAGCGGCGCCTACCGGACGTGGCTGGACACGCAATACGGCACAGCATGGGCCTAAGGCCGACATTTCGCTCGAAATTGTGGCCGAAAATAAGCATTGATTTCAAAGAAGTGTTGATAAAACCAAGGCTTATGCCGCCTCTTTCTGATTTGGTTTGAAAATCTCGATGACCCGCTTTCCGCTTGCCTGCAGCCAATCTACAGCCAGTTTGAACGCTCAGCTGCTGGCGCGCATCACAGGAAAATGTGTTGATGGCCGATTTCGATCTTTGGCTGCGGGAGACGCATGACGCCGCGCATCCTGCTGCTCGGCAAAAACGGCCAGGTGGGCTGGGAACTGCAGCGCGCACTCGCTCCGCTGGGTGAGCTGATCGCGCTGGACCGGCAGCCCACCCACTGGCGCGGCGAGCCTGTGGTGGGCGATCTGGGCCAAGCCGAGACACTGGCCGCTGCGCTGGATCACGTCGCGCCGAGCATCATCGTGAATGCCGCCGCCTACACCGCTGTCGACAAGGCCGAAAGCGAGCCCGAGCTCGCCGACCGCATCAACCACTTTGCGGTGGGGCAGCTGGCCGCGTGGGCCAGGGCGCGTGGCGCACTGCTGGTGCACTACTCCACCGACTACGTGTTTGATGGCAGCGGCAACGCGGCGTGGGTCGAGACCGACGCCACCGCGCCGCTCAACACCTACGGCCGCACCAAACTGGCGGGCGAAGAGGCCATTCGCGCCAGTGGCTGTGCGCACTTCGTCTTCCGGACGAGCTGGGTGTACGGGCTACATGGCCAGAACTTCGCCAAGACCATGCTGCGCCTGGCTCAGACGCGTGACAGCCTCAACGTGGTGAACGACCAATGGGGTGCACCGACGCCGGCCAGCCTGATTGCTGACGTCACCGCCCATGCGATTCGCGCCTGGTTGAACGCGCCGTCCGCTGCGCAGGCCGCAGCCGGTGCCGCACGCCATAGCACTTCACTCAGCGGCACCTACCACCTCGCCCCGGCGGGCGAAACCACTTGGCAGGTCTACGCGCAGTGCGTGCTGGACGAGGCGCGCGCGGCTGGCGTGGCGCTGCGCGTGGCGCCAGAGCAGGTCGGCGGGATCCCGAGCAGCCAGTACCCGACGCCCGCCGCCAGACCGCACAACTCCCGCCTGAGCTGCACGAAGCTGGAGCAGTGCCTGGGCCTGCACCTGCCGCAGTGGGAGCAGGAAGTCCGCCGGACCGTCCGCTTCATCGCGCAACAGATGCCGCGCTAGTCGGCAACGCTGCGCCCCTCTTCACCCCAAGAACGAGACCGAGCCCGACCATGAGCAAAGCACGCAAAGGCATCATCCTCGCCGGCGGCGCCGGTACCCGCCTGCATCCCGCCACGCTTGTCGTGAGCAAGCAGCTCCTGCCCGTGTACGACAAGCCGATGATCTACTACCCGCTCACCACACTCATGCTGGCGGGCATTCGCGAGATTCTCGTCATCAGCACGCCGCAGGACACGCCGCGCTTCCAGCAGCTGCTGGGCGACGGTAGCCAGTGGGGCATCAGCCTGAGCTACTGCGTGCAGCCCAGCCCGGACGGTTTGGCCCAGGCCTTCATTCTGGGCGAGCAGTTCCTGGACGGCGCGCCGAGCGCCCTGGTGCTCGGCGACAACATCTTCTACGGGCATGAGCTCCAGGGCTTGCTCAAAAGCGCAAATGAGCGGACCGCCGGCGCTACCGTCTTCGCGTATCACGTCACCGACCCGGAGCGTTACGGCGTGGTCGAGTTCGACGCCAGCCAGCGGGCTGTCTCGATCGAAGAGAAACCCAAGGCACCCGAGAGCAACTTCGCCGTTACCGGTCTGTACTTCTACGACGAGCAGGTGGTGGAGATCGCCAAGGGCCTGAAGCCCAGCCCGCGTGGCGAGTTGGAGATCACCGATGTCAACAAGGCTTATTTGGACGCTGCACAGCTTCAGGTCGAGCTCATGGGCCGCGGCTTTGCCTGGCTCGACACCGGCACGCACGACAGCTTGCTGGAGGCGGGGCAATTCATTGCCACCATTGAGCGGCGACAGGGGCTGAAGGTCGCGAGCCCCGAGGAGGTGGCGTTCCATTCGCACTGGATAGACGCCGCGCAGCTGCTGCGCCTATCCACCGCGCTGGGCAAGTCCAGCTACGGCACGTACCTAGCGGACATCGCGCACGGAGAATACCGACGCTAGGGACACGGCGAAGTCTTCTTCAGCGATCCAACTGCCGCACCAAGTCTTGCAGGTACGTGGATGCATCGGGTGAGCCCTCCTCAGGAGCCCAAGGGGCAAGATCTTTAGGACGGTTGGGATCAAATGGACCGGCCTTCACTTCGAGCAACACGCACCCTGGCTTCAAGGCGACAACGGTGTGCCAGGTGCCCGACGAAACCTCGGCACCGATAGCTAAGCGCTCATCACGCTGAGAAGCGCCAATGTGGACGGCTGCCATCACCTTTCCGTGGTCATCGAAGGTAATTAAGGCCATCTCGCCGCGTACCGCAACAAGGAGCTCGTCTTTTGGATCCGACGCATGCCGATGCGGGCGGATGTAGCTGCCCGGCTCGATCGCATTGAAGAGGCGTTGGCAGGCATCCTGATAGGTTTCATGGACGTTGCGATGCTGGCGCTGACGGGGACTACGGAGCGCCTCTTCGGTCAGCGAGATCAAATAGTCTGCGCCGAACGTCTTCATCTCGCAGCTTCCCGAGCTGCATTGAGCGCACTAACGATCTGGCGCACCGTGTTCTCCACCGAGAACTCTCGCTCAAAAAGCCCCATGCAACGTGCCGATATCCCCGGATCCGCGTCAATCTGACCCAACAGCACCTCGGCCAAATCTAGAAGATCGCTCAAACGATTTGTCTCGCAAACTTGGCCCACTCCTTCGGCTCGAATCATGTGGGCCAGATCGTTTCCTAAATTGATGTTTGCCAAGACGGGCAAGCCACTCTGCATGTAGGTCAAGAACTTGCCAGGAATGTTGTGCGACCTATGTCGTGGATCGAGTGCAACGATCCCCACGTGGCATTGGGAGTAAAGGTCTGGTACTTCATCGGGGTGGATTTCATCGAGAAAGACAACATTTGTCAGTTGCCTAGCGTAGGCTTGGCCTCGGAGTCGCTTTGCTTCGCTGCCACGTCCCACAAACAGGAAGCCGACGTCCGTGCGATGGCACAGCGCCTCCGCTAGGTCGAGGAGGATGTCCATCCCTTGAGCCACTCCCATATTGCCCGCGTACACGAACACCTTGCGGCCTGCCAGTCGTGTTTCGTCAACACGAATCGAACACCTCGAAATCGCCCGCTTTCCCAGCCAGTTCTGCAGCACCTCCAGCCGCCGCCCCGCGCCCCTGGCCCATGATTCAAAGTACTTGCAGTTGCCAGGCGTCTGGACGCCGATGACATCAGCAACCGAATACTGATAGCGCGCTACTGCATCGAAAAAGCGATAAGGCAGCCCCCGCCCCATGAGCCCCATGTCGACTGCCCACTCGGGGAAGATGTCGCGGATGATCAGGTAGCTTGGTGCCCCACTCGACTTCTTCAGTGCACTGACCAGAGGACCATGAAAGATTGAAGGGGCGTACCACACCACGCCGTCCCAACGCTCGTGTGCGAACGGACTTTTGCGGATGTTTCGCAGCATGGCAAACGGCATCATCAACTCGCCCAGCGTGCGACGCACGTAGCCAATGTCTTTGGTACGCGGGGCTTTCAGCCGTAACACTTGCACTTCGTCAGTCGACTCGAGCGTCCAACCCTCTCGAAGATCTGGCACGGGAAGCAACACGCACAGTGAATGCCCTTGCCGAACAAACTCGCGAGAGAGATCACGAAGCTGAACCGCTCCAGACGATCGGAGCGGCGGAAACGTGTCCGCTACCAAGGCGAGCCGCATCGCGAGTCTTTCAGTACTTCTTCCAAACCACGCGATTCACGTAATCCGTATAGCTTTGAATAATTCGAACCACTTTTTCACTGACATTGGGCATGCTGTAGTCCTGCACGAGACGAAGACCGCGTTCGCCGCCCCGTGGTTGCGAAGCAAGAATCGCCAAACCTTGGCGTAAGCGGTTCAGCTCTAAGCCCACCATCATGACTACGGCCTCTTCCATACCTTCAGGGCGTTCGTGAGCCTCACGCAGGTTCAGCGCCGGAAAGTTGAGAATGGATGACTCCTCGTTGATCGTGCCGCTATCGGACAAGACGGCTTTCGCCTGCATTTGGAGGTTCACATAATCATGGAAACCCAAAGGCTTCATCAGGCGCACCAGTGGATGAAACTTGGCACCTGTAGTGTCGACACGCTTTTGGGTACGTGGGTGAGTGGACACCACCACTGGTAGGTGATGGTCTTCAGCAACCCCATTGAGCACCTGCACCAGCTTTCCAAAGTTCTGTTCGGATTCGATGTTCTCCTCCCGATGGGCACTCACTATAAAGTACTGCTCTGCCTTCAATCCCAAGCGGCTTAATGCATTTGAACGCAGGATTTGAGGCAGGTAATGATTGAGAACCTCGTACATCGGGCTGCCGGTCTTGATTACCTGGTCGGGCGGTAAGCCTTCGCGTAACAGGTAATCGCGAGCAATGGTGCTGTATGGAAGATTGATATCAGCCGTATGGTCCACGATGCGGCGGTTGGTTTCTTCCGGAACGCGCTGGTCAAAACAGCGATTGCCTGCTTCCATGTGGAAAATGGGTACCTTGCGCCGCTTTGCCGGAATGACCGACAGGCAACTGTTCGTATCCCCTAGAACCAGCATGGCCTCTGGC
Source organism: beta proteobacterium AAP99 (assembly GCA_001295775.1). GTDB lineage: Bacteria > Pseudomonadota > Gammaproteobacteria > Burkholderiales > Burkholderiaceae_C > Piscinibacterium. The sequence continues at coordinate 113,255 of LJIA01000007.1, read as the reverse complement.
TCGACTTGCGCTAGCACACCATCCACCGCCGTGATCAGATTACCAATAGTGTGAGCCGCACTGGTACTGCCTTCAGCACTGTTCAAAAAAAAGTCGGGCTTGCGTATACCCAAGTCATCAAAAAACACTTGGTTAAGTTCATAGTCATAGCTCTGCCCAGTGTGCACCAACACGTGATCACAATGCGCATCCAGCGCCACGAGCACGCGTGACAGGCGAATAATCTCTGGGCGCGTACCCACTACCGACATCACTTTTAGTTTTTTCATCTTCTTTTAAACCTTGCTGGCCACGGTGTCTGGTCGTGCACGATCAAAATTTTCGTTGGCCCAAAGCATGACCAGCATTTCTTCTTCGCCCACATTGGTGATGTCGTGTGTCCAGCCCGGAACGGTGTCCACCACCTGGGGTTTGTCGCCGCTGGTGCGTAATTCCACGAATTCGTTTGTTATTATATGCCTAAAGCGAAACAGCGCTTGTCCTTTCATCACCAGAAACTTTTCAGTTTTCGTGTGATGGTAGTGCCCGCCACGTGTGATACCCGGGTGTGCAGTGAAGTAGCTGAACTGACCGCAATCGGATGTTTTGAGCACTTCGACAAACATGCCGCGTGCATCACTATACTGTGGCACCTCGTAGCTGAAGCGCTCGTTGGGCAAGTAACTCACGTAGGTAGCGTACAAAGCCCGCACCAACCCCGTGCCCACGCGCTCTATCTGCAAACCCGTACTACGGCAAGCATCAAAGGCCCTGATCTGCTCTGCCAATTCGTCGAGTGTGATTGTGTATTGCGGCTGCACATCGCTCCTCAAGAAACCTGGCGAGGTATTTGCCGCATCACTTGCCAATTTATTGGCGACTGCGTCCATCAATGCCGTCACGACATCGTCCACATAGACCAAACGCAAACTGGCCGCAGGGTCATTGATCTGAATCGGCAAACCCCGCGCGAGATTGTGGCAAAACGTAGCCACAACCGAGTTGTAGTTCGGCTTACACCACTTGCCGAATACGCCGGGCAGACGGAACACCACGCACGCGTTACCCGTTTCTGTGGCTAGTGCCTCAACAGCGGCTTCTGCTGCCAGCTTGCTGCGGCCATAGGGGTTGTCTCGCTCAGCTTGTGTGCTGGAGGCCAGGATCATTGGCAGCTTGCGCCCGGTGGCAGAGGCCTCTGCACGCAATGCCTTGCACAGGGCCACCGTCAGGCCGGTGTTCACTTGGGCAAACGCACTTTCGTCAGCCGGGCGGTTTTCTCCCGCCAAGTGAATCACCGCATCGGCTTCTGCCAGCAAGCGCGGCAAACTGGCCACCTCATCACCACGCACAAAAGGCAGCACCTTCACGTTGTGCAGTTCAGCCAGGCGAACCTGCAAGTTCTTGCCAATGAACCCATTGGACCCGGTGACCAGAATGCAGCGATTGGACAGCGCCATGTGCATCACTCCTCGGGCTCAACCACCTCGCCACGCATTGTTGCCTGCATGAATCGCAGCTTCATCAACAGGGCCTGCATGCCTTTTACGTCGAGCCGCGTGGTGTTGTGCGAGTTGTAGTCAGTGGCCTCAGAAATCTTGACTTCACCTTGCTCGAAAAATTTACCGTAGTTCAGGTCGCGCAGATCAGGGGGCACGCGGTAGTAGCCCCCCAAATCTTCAGCGGCCACCATTTCCTCCCGGCTGAGCAAGGCCTCGTAAAGCTTTTCGCCATGGCGAGTACCAATCACGCGTACCTCATGCTCTGGCTTATCCAGCAATCCGGTCAAAGCATAGGCCAGCGTTTCAATGGTTGCCGCAGGTGCCTTTTGCACAAAAATTTCTCCCGGCTGGCCGTGCTCGAACGCATACAGCACCAAGTCGACCGCGTCATCCAGCGTCATCATGAAGCGCGTCATCGCCGGGTCGGTAATGGTAATGGGCTTACCCGCACGGATCTGCTGCGTAAACAGCGGAATCACCGAGCCGCGAGAGCACATCACGTTGCCATAGCGCGTCACGTTGATCACGGTGCCAGTGGCGCTGCGCGACTTGGCCACCGCGACCTTTTCCATCATGGCTTTGCTGATGCCCATGGCGTTGATGGGGTAGACCGCCTTGTCGGTGCTCAGCACCACCACCCGCTTGACGCCACTGGTGATTGCCGCTTCCAGCACGTTCTCCGTACCTAGTACGTTCGTCTTGACGGCTTCTAGCGGGTGGAATTCGCACGAAGGCACCTGTTTAAGCGCAGCAGCGTGGAAAACATAATCAACACCTCGGACTACATTCAGAACTGACTGATAATCGCGCACATCTCCTATATAAAACTTAAGCTTGGGGCTGTCGTACTTCTTGCGCATATCATCTTGCTTCTTTTCATCGCGACTGAAGACTCGGATCTCACGCAAGCCAGAGCCCAGCAATCGGCGTAACACTGCGTTACCAAACGAGCCGGTCCCACCAGAAATCAACAAAACCTTATCGGTAAACAAGACAACGCTCCATTTCGAGTCAATTATTCAGCGCATCGCGGCAAAGTTCTGTCTTTTGCGCGGACGTGGGGTAGTTGATCAGCACGGCCCTGTATCTGCCCTTGAACACAAATAGGCTGCCTGCAGCCGCCCCAATCACGCCCACTTGGCGAATCAAGTCACCCAAATGTTGTAGGGAGCCTGCGCCCCCCAAAAAAGTAACGGGCACCCTCAGTGCTGCCCGAATTTGGGCTGCCAAATCTAGGTCGTAGCCCTGCATCAGCCCATCACGATCGACCGAGTTAATGACAATTTCACCCGCACCGGCATCCTGCAGTTGTTTGGCGAGGGCAAACGGGTCTGCTTTATGCACCTTGCTAGCATTGTGCGTGCACACCTCATACCCCTTGGCAAAAAGGCCTGATTTTTTGCGAACATCCAAGACCGCCACTACCGACTGCCTGCCCACCGCCGCCGCCATCTCGGTCAGCAATGCCGGGTTGCTGATGGCAGCCGCACTCACCGCCACCTTCTCGACGCCCATATCCACGATGCGCGCGGCCTGCTGACCAGTATTAATACCACCGCCGTAACACAAAGGCATGCGGCATTCGGCGGCCAGCTTGGCAATTAACTCAAAGTCGGGGGCTACGCCGTTCACTGTGGCGTCGATGTCCAGCACCATCAATTCATCGGCTTCTTTTTCATTAAAGATCTTGACCGCATTTATAGGGTCACCCACATATTTGGGGTCTTTGAAGGCCTGTGTTTTGACCAAGCCCCCTTTATGCACCAAGAGGCACGGAATGATTCTTGGGCGTAACATCGCTTAAAGCTCCGCGAAATTCTTCAGGAGCTGCACGCCCCAATGGTGACTTTTCTCAGGGTGACATTGCACGCCGTGCACCTGTCCGCGCGAGACCACCGCATCAAAGTCCATGCCATAGTGCGCAGTCGCCGCCACATCGTTCTTGTCCTGCGCGTCGAAGTAGTAGGAGTGCAAGAAGTAAAACTGTGGCGCAGCGTCAAAACCACGGCCGAATAACTTGGAAGTCGGGCTGGCGTGAAGATCATTCCAGCCCATGTGTGGCATCGGCAAATCTGCTGAAGCAGGGTGGCTGGCAAACGCCCGGACGCGCCCAGGCACCCAGCCTAAGCCTGGCATAGAACCCTCATCCGACCCATCAGCCAACATTTGCATGCCTACACACACGCCTATCACAGGCACTTGGGCCTCCAGCACCATGCGCTCCAGCTTGGTGCGTAAGCCAGAATCGTTCAACCGCTTCATGGCATGATCAAAATGCCCCACCCCCGGCAAAACCAATCGGGTAGCCCCTGCAAGCATATCAGGCGTGTTCGCGCGTCGCGCTTCCAAGCCCAGACGTTTGAACAGTGTCAAAAATGCCTGGATATTACCCACACCATAGTCGACGATACCTATCAACGGAAATACCTCTTCTCCAGGCCCAGCCAACGCATGACATTGGCCCCAAAGCCGATCAAATCGCGCTTGTTCTTGTAGTCTCGGTAAGTCTTCTTAGGGCTTTCAAACAGGGCCTGCAATTCATCTACTGAAAGGCCGAGTTTATGGGCTACATATTCAAATTCTTGCCTTAGGAAGTGCTCGTCCATCTCGGGTCGAGAGATACGATCCAGCGCCTGCTCGCGCGTCATCTGACCGGTCATGATCAAGCTTGAAAAGTGCGCACGGCGCTTTTCGTAACCAAACCGGCGGGGCAGCCAATAGTCTTCGTAAAAACGCGTAAATCGAGATTCGTGATGCTTGTGCTGAAAACGCTGCCACCCAAACAAACGCCCGAGCTCATCTTCGGCATCCTTCTTGACATAGGGTACTAGGTTCAGCGGGTGGTGCACCTTCATGCCTAGGACCTTTTGGTACCACAGTTTATAAACGAGAATATCCACCAACGGAAAATCGTGGGGCTGCCCATCACCACATTTGGCCCAAATAGCGTCGAACAGGGTTTTGTCGATCCCCAAGTAACCACCCCAAGCCTCGGGCTCGCGGCAACATTCCGTGGAGAAATTTGAGCCCGTGATTATATGCTTGATCTTGTATTGCCGCGCGAATCGGTACAGACCTGAGAAGAAAGCAGCGTCCTGCACCAAATCCTGGTCTGGAATGCCTGCACATAAAAATGCCACCTGCATGCGCTTGACGGACTCCCAGTTCACCACATCGGTGTATAGATCCAAGCCTAATCCATCGACCAGCTTTTCAATATTGCCAACCGCCTGATCGGTGTTCCAACCTGCATCGACGTGAAACAGCAAAGGGCGCAGGCCCATGCGCTTGACGGCCACATAAGCGGCGTAAGAGCTGTCCAACCCACCGCTCAGGCCAATGATGCAATCAAAGTCCTTACCCTTACCCGCACTGCGTATGGTGTCGGCCATATGTGCGAGCTCGCGGTCCCTTGTTGAACCTCCATGCCAGTTAGGCTGAATGGTGGCGTCAAAATTGTTGCAGTAGTCGCAGCTGCCTCGCTCGTCGAACCTTATGTCAGGGTCTGAGGTGTCCATGATGCAGCGGGTACAAATTTTATAAGAACGCATGGTGCTTGTCACAAGGGGGGAGTTTTGTTGAAGAGGTTGTAGGCACTCATTGCCTGCGACACCTCCTCAACGGCTGCTGCAGTGCTGGCGTGCTGAGATAGTGCTACGGTTCTAATGCCATGGCTGCGGTAGAGCAATTCCATCGATGAGCTGTGACTGACGAAAACGGCGCAAGCAGGACTCGCATCGCGGTGCGCTTCATAATCCGCCAGGCCTTTTAGTTCGAGTCCACGCTTATCGTACAGGTGCGCCGGATGCAGCTTCACTATCAGTGGCACCGACAGACGTTCGCGCAAGGCTCGCGCGAACGCGATTTCTTGGTCGACGGTGGGGAACGATGACGCCAAGAAGACCGCAGCTGCGCCGCAAGGCATGAGATACAGCTGCAGCTGTGGCACGTACAGCCGAATCTCACTTATCAAGCGGTAATAGCGCTTGTAGGCCTCCGAGGAGTCCTTGTCGCGAACGACAATCAAACTTATCTCTCCACCTCGATATGGGAACAGAATCTGATTATCTAGCAAGCCGTGCTGCACTAGAGTGAGGTTTCTTGCACGATGAGATAGAACGTAGGACCAGCGCTGATAGTGGCATTCTGTAGCGAATATGTCGTTTGTGCGTAATTTTGCAAAACGCGCGAGTAACAGAAACGAAATAGAATCGCGAGCATGCAGCAACAGGGCGACGCGAGGCCCGTTTGGTCGAACTATAATTCGCCACAGCAGGTGCAACAGTGCGGGCGCCGTTGCGAATACATTTCTGAATCCCATCAGGCGAGGCAATTGCCCTCTCAAGTCATTCAGGTGGCACTGCAATCCCGAGATTCCAGACTCCCTGAGGCTAATGCTGATAAGTGACCTGTTCACATCAGCCGTCGCGACTACCCACGTCACACGACAGCTAGCCGCTTTAATACTGCATATTGAGCCCACTAAGGAGATCAGCCATTGCAGCAAAAGCACTAAAGGCATGTGGCAAGCCGCGATTACGAGGACGGGTACCAAAGTTGGGCCTAGTTTACGCCTAAGCGCCATCTGCCGCATTACCTTGTAGGGAATGAAGTCACCGGACGGTCTGAAAACCTCGATGAAACGCCGGTCCAAGCATATCTCGTTTAGAAGAGCTTCATGCAATAGCACACCGTCAGAATACTTGGACTCACGCACGGGGCTGGTCCTTCTCCGAGCCTTTCGGAAACTGTAGACTCCGCTCAGCCCTAGACAGACAAAGTCGGGTCATTATGTAGACGGCGGGATACTGGGCGATCATAAAAAACACCTCCCATGGCACTAGTGTACCCCGCATCACAGTAAAGATGCGGTTAAACTCGAGCACAAACAAAGGCAGAATCCATGTATTTCTTAGAGTTACTGCTGCATGAAACAAGCGGCTAACAATGTAGGCGTACAGAAGCAGCGGCACCCAGGAAAGATAGAATCCATAGTAATTTAGGTAAGCCTCCGTCTCGAGCGGCCACTGCTGAGTGGCGCTTTCTAAGTACCATTGATCGGGAAAGAATTCCTTAGTAAGCATCACACTAATGTCGAAGTCTGCATCTGGGCCAGCCAGACCGAAAACCTGCGCCGGCTTTGTGAAGATCTGTCCTACTGTTTCTAGCAAGGCAGGGTTCCTGCTCATCACCACCCAATCATGCAATTGGTAAGCGTTGAAATAGTTAATCAACATTTCTAAGAAAAATGGGGCAGACGCATAGTACCCCTCTGTGCGCACTAGAGTTGTAAGATAGAGAAGAGAAAAAAAGGCGACAGCGATTGCGACCAATGTCTTCAACCGCAATTCGATCATCATCAACCATGGGGCAAAGTAAAGCAGCATCAAGAATATGAGTCGACCCTTGAAACCGTTCATGTATGCCTGCAGTCCGAGGGCAATGACGGCAAGAACAATTGGCAGCAACTTGTTCCGTGCAGTATGTGTCCACATTCCCAAAATGAATGCCAACGCATTTCCCACGGTGATGGTGATGATGTTGAGCAGACCGTGACCTTCGCGCTCGCTCAGGTATGTCACGCTATAGTCATTAATCCAAGCAGCGATGCCCGCTGTGGATTCGAGAAACCAGAGCACCAGAACTATATTGACGCCGATCAGCATCCAGACAGTCGTGGTATTTACATGTATCTTAGGTGACTCGACTGGCTTAGCAACTCGATCCCGCGTGAACAAGTAAAAGCCGAGGTAAAGCACCAAGAATGTGAACTCAACTTGAAGCAGTGTGTACTTGGAGATTTCGTTCCAGAACACCTGCTGACCGCCAGGTAGTACGTAGTCCCAGCCAATCCATTCGAGAATCAGATTCAGAAAACTTGAAACTACGACATATAAAGCGTAGAATCCGAACAGCATATTATTCGGATGCAGCAGCTGCCGAGGCATAAAAACCAAGAAAGTGAGCAGGATGATCGCGGAGAGATACGCGCTACCCCATTCCTGGGTCCACAGGAGGTAATTTAGACCCAGCAGTGCCGGGAGGTAAACAATTTTCCAGATCACGGCCTAGATGCCTGTGATGCATTCGATGCGATGAATGCGCGTACGCTTCTGGCAGCGACAATGGCGACCACCAGTAATACCGCAGCCTTGAGCGCAAGTATGATAGAACCCTGTATATCCAAAAAGTGCTCCATAGCCAATACGATGCTCAGACAGGAGAACCAAGCAGCCTCGTGCGCCACGCTAACGCGAAACGATCTGAAGTCGACATTGATCACAACGATAGTCGCAGCGGCCATGAACCCGTAAGCTAACAGCGTTGTTAATGCAGCACCCCAGATGCCTAAACTCGGGATGACCAGAGCGTTTAACCCGATCTTCAGTATACTAGCGCTGACCGCGATTAGGGATAACTGGTAAGTTTTCTTGGAGTAGAAGATCACTCGGGCCCAAATCTGAAAAACCACTGACGCGAGGCCTCCGATCGCGATCAAAGGAATCAACGCAAAGCCTTGCTCGTATTGATGGGGGATTACCAAACGTGCCACGACAGGACCGAACAAAGCCAGTCCGAATGCACAAAACGCGCATACTGCGAACACTGCACGAGCGTCGCGGCGAACATCGTCGTGTCGCTGGGTATCCATAGCGCTAAAAAATCGAGGATTCAGAGCGTTGATCAGTGCGCTCGCCACCATAACAAGCAGGATGCCTAAGTTATAGCTAATGCTATAGATTCCGGTGGTCTCTTTACCTAAAGCGCGGTCTAGCATTACGCGATCGAATTGCGAGATCAGCGTCAGACTTAGCATGTACGGGATAAGCGGAAGGCTGTAGTCAGCAAAGGCTCTTAATCGCGACCACGAGAACGACCAGGGTCGGTCGGCCGACAGCGCTAGCAGCAAGTAAGCTACAAACAGCGCATTGGTTGCGGCTTCCGCCCACAACACAGCAAGGTAGCGATCGGACGATAGGCTCTGAAACAGCATGAGGGTGGCGACTAGCGACATCCCCGAGCGGATTGCGATAGCGGCGAACAGGCTGCCGCTTCGTTCCCGTGCCGTCAGCACCTGAATCAGCACGGATTCAGCGATTTGGCCAGCAGCAGCCGCGAACAGCAGCGGTACCGCGTAGCGGGGCAAGCTGAGCAGATCAGCAGTACGGTCTAAGTCCCATGCGGCCACTAGGATACCGAGCGTGAAGACCACGCCAATCGGCAGCAGTGTTGTGCCGAGCAACTCCCCGGCTGGTGCCGCCTTGTCGTATATGAACCTGCCTATGGCTGTGTGCAAATTGAGCGACACAGCAATGCCTAGAATCCAGATGTACGAGACGAACAGACTCACTACACCATATTCGGCCGGTGACAGAAATCGGCTATAGATAAGCAGCGAAGCGAGGGGCATAACCTTGCTCGCCGCCACAACCCCAAGGTGGTTGATCGAGTGTCGGATCATCGACCGCAAACTCATACCGAGAAGCCGTCGTCGACGATGATGTTCTGTCCCACAACATGGCGCGCTGCTTCAGAAAGCAGGAACACTATAGTGCCACTCACGTCGCTCGCGTCCAGCATGCCTTTAGACAGGCAATGCTCGCCGTAGCGCCCAAGGAACTGCTCATCCTGCCCGGCGAGGATGCCACCCGGGCTGACGCAGTTGGCACGAAAGCCGCAGCTGCGGCCTTTCATGTAGGCGTTCAGGTAGCGCGTCATGTGCTCAATTCCGGCCTTGATGGCGGCGTATTCGACCGGCATGGTCATGGCAGTGCCGGCATAAACGTCGAAACGCGGTGCCATCGAGCCGTAGATCGAGGACAAGTTGACCAGCGAGAACGGCTGTTCGAGTTCCAGGGCATAGCGGGCGCAGGCCTGCATAAACAAGAAGTAACCACCCATGTGCAGGCTAGTGTTCTCGCAGAAATCGGTGTACTTGACGTCGAAGAAGTGGCGGCCATACCGCGCGTTACGCGGGTAGGCCGTGTTGACGGCGCCTTCGACAGCGCCAAAGCGATTGTGTGCGTCGACCAGCGTGCGATCGAGGGATGCGCGGTCGGCCATGTCCACGCTAACGCACTCGAGGCTGGCGGTGCCGTGAATGTCGGTAAGCGCCTTTAGGCTGGCGGCGTCTGTGTCAAGGGCGACCACGCGACCGCCGGCCGACAGGACCGCACCGACGATGACCCGGCCGATGCGACCGGCAGCGCCGACAACGACAATGGTCTTGCCTTGGAGGAGAAGCGGGGCATTCATGCGTCGAGAAGGGCCTGTGCCATCTTGAAGTCGTAATCGTCGTCGATGTCCACCGCGCGCTCCTTAGGGACGACGACGGGACGGACGCGCCCCTCGAATAGACGCTCGTGCGTGAGGATGAAGTCGGGGCGCGCCGCGTAGGCCACCGTCGTGATGTCGTAGACCGGCGGTACGTCCTGGCGGCGCTCAAACTCCGTGGTGCCGAGCACGACGTGGGCCAGGCCCGCCGCGTCTGTCCTGACCATATTGAAGTAGGGGCTGCGCGCCGATGGCGTCACGGTGATGACCACGTCGACATCGTCCTGCAGCGCATCGAGGCAATTGCCGACGTCCTGGGCGTTACGGAGTGGGCTGGTTGCAGGCAAGCTGAGGAATACGTCGAAATCGAGACCGAGGGTGCGGACGTGCGCGATCGCATGCTGCCAGGCCATCCACTCCGACGCCGTGTCCGTAGCCAGCACAGCGGGCCGGTCGATGACTTCGGCGCCGTACTGCTTCGCGACGGCCGCGATTTGGGCGTCATCAGTGGAAACGAACACTCGATCGACGCGGTTCATGCCTTGCGCCAGGCGGATGCCATGCGCAAGCAGCGGGAGACCGCCGAGGTCCTTGATGTTCTTGCCGGGCAGCCCCTTGGAGCCGCCCCGAGCGAAGACAAATGCAAATATGCGTTGAGTCATAGGGTTCGCCTAAATGTTCAAAGGGATGCGCCCCGAACACCAAAAGGCAGCGGAATCTGCCGGCCGGTTGCGGCCGACTCGCGCATGGCCTCTACTAAATCCAGAACCGCTAAGCCGTCGTCCAACGTGATACGCGGCGCAGCTCGGCCGGTAGCCACTTCGATGAAGCCGCGCAGCTGCTCGACATACATGTCGTTGCGGTCCAAATTCGGATCCGAGAACAGCACCTCTTCACCGGAGGGGCTGTCAAACGTGATGCAGTTGGCGATCAGATCCCAATGCAACGTGCCGGCCGAACCAACCAACTTGCAGCTGCGGCTGGCGCAACGCTGCAGAAAGTCGAGGTGGACCTGCGCTGTCAGACCATCGCGAGACAGCAAGATGTCTGCGGAGTCGTCGACATCAATCTCCAATTGCCCGCTGTTGGCGGTGACACAAAAGACTCGGTCGAAGCAGCCGAACATCCAGGTCAGATAGTCCAGTTCGTGGCTTAGCTCCAGCAGCACGCCGCCGCCCAGCGACCGGTTGGCCGACACCTGGCGCCGGTAGTCGGCCTGGGGCCGCCAGTCGGGAAGGTACTGACCCACCTCGATGCGCAGGCTTAGGATCCGGCCGGCGCGGCTTTCGTCGATCAGGGTCTTCATACGGCGCGCCGACGAGAGGAAGCGCAGGTTGTACGCTACCTCGATGCGGTCGCGGTGACGTGCCAGCAGCGGCGCGGCTTCGTGCACGCGATCGAGGCTGTCGCTCAGCGGCTTCTCGATCAGCACCGGGACACCAGCGTCCAGCAGCGGGCAAGCATGATCCAAGTGCAGCGGTGCTGGCGAAGCTACAACGGCCAGATCCGGCTCCCACGCGATAGCGGCCGCCAGCGACGGGAACCGCGTGGTCGCGACGGTCTCACTGTCGGCCAGCGGACGGCCGGAGGAGGAAACGCAGGCCACCTCGGCATCGGGCAGAAGCAAGCGGAAATTGGCCAGATGACGTCGGCCGATGCTGCCGCTTCCGACGACAAGAGCCTTTCGCGGCGTATTCATGACTTTAGCGCCTCTTGCTGCGCGCGTTGAAAGTCGTCCATGCGACCGATATCCAGCCAGTACTCATGCACCGGAAACATGTTGACGTTGCGGCCTGCAGAGATCTCGTGCTCCAGCAGCGTGGGCATGTCGATGCGCTTACCCGGGATGACGCGTCGAACTAACTCGGGCGCCAGCATGTAGATGCCCGCGCTGATGAAGCAGCGCTGGATCGGTTTCTCAACAATCTGCGTGATGCGATAGCCATCGCGCTGGATGACGCCGTAGGGGATCTGGCTCTCGTACTCGCGCACGCACAGGGTGGCGGTGCCCCCATGATGCTCATGGAAGTCCAACAGACTCCGGTAATCCACGCGAGTTAGTAGATCGCCGTTCATCAGAAACATCGGTAGGTCGATCTCGTGGTGCGGTAGCAAGCCCAGCGCGCCACCTGTGCCCAGTGGCTCTTCTTCGTGAACGTACTGGATGCTGACGTTCCAGCGACTGCCGTCGCCGAAGTGATCGCGGATCACCTCGGGAAGGTAGTGTGTGGAGATATAGAAGCGGTGGAAGCCGGCGTCCGCGAAACCCTGCAAGATGAGCTCGAGGATGGGCTTGTCGCCTACCTTGAGCATTGGCTTGGGGCAGTCCTGCGTCAGCGGATAAAGGCGTTTGCCGAAACCGCCCGCCATTAGGAAGACAGGGTTGTCAAGACGTCGGTTTCCCAACATTTCGTGCAGCGTCTCGATGCCGACGACGCGACGACCGGCGTCCACGACCGGCAACTGCAACAGCCGGGTGGACTCCATCACCGCCAGCAGCTTCTCTCGCGACCAGGTCAGGTCCGCGACCTGCGGCGTGACGCACATGATCTCACCGACGGGTGTGTCCATCGCCTGATGGCGCAGGAGCGCACGGCGTACGTCGCCGTCGGTCACGGTACCGCGCAGCACGTCGTTGGCGTCCGTCACGAGCACGATGCCCAGTCCGCCCTTGTCCAGCGCGCTAATCGCGGTCTCAAGCGGAGTGTTAGGAAGGATGGCGACGGTCTTCCAGTTCTTCATCTCATGCTTCTCGTGTTAGATCCTTGTCCCAGCCGCCCATCACCGCAGCTGGTTCGCTGCGCCGACGACGGTTGTGGCCGGTGCTAGGTCCCGCACCAGCGTCACGCCGGCGCCGACTATCGCGCGCGCGCCGACGCGCAGGCCCTGGATTACCGTCGCGCCGGCCCCAATGAAGGCGCCGTCCTCGACCGTAACCGTGCCGCACAGATTCGCGCCGGGCGCGACGTGCACGTTGCGCCCTAGGTGACAGTCGTGGTCGACACCGGCCCGGGTGTTGACGATGCTGTTCGCGCCGATCTCGCAGCCGGGCTGTATGACAGCACCTGCCATCACCTGGACGCCGTCACCAAGCGCGACATCGGGCGCGACCCAAGCGGTCGGGTGAACAAGCGCCGGGAAGTCGTATCCCTTGGCGGACCAGCCGGTGTAGAGGCGTTCGCGCAAAGTACCCGTCGCAAGCTGGCCGATGCCCAGCACCAGCGCAACGCGGTCCGGCGGCAGTCGGTCAAGCGCGGCGTCGTCGCCCAGCACATCCAGATCTTCCCAGCGGGATACGGCATCTGCGGCCAGCGCTGGATCGCAGACGCCTAGTACCGGATAACCGGCCGCGCGCGCAAGCGCGACCAACACGCGGGCGTGACCGCCGGCGCCGAGCAGGACGAGAGGACGCACGGCAGTACTCATCACACGATTGGTTCCCCGGCGGCGTAGGAATGGGCGGCGGTGGCGCCGATCAAACCCCACAGCGATGCGGCCGGCAGTCCGCCGCTGCTGCGCGCGGTCGTCAAGTCGTCGCGGGAGAGCACCGCGCCCGCGGCGATGTCGCGTGCGGCCACGACGTGCTGACGCGCCGCCTGACGGGTATTCCATTCGCTCGGTTGCGGACACTTGGCGCCGTCGCCGAGGGCCAGCTGCAGGTCGCGGATTTGTTGGACCATCTGCGTCAGTTCCGCCGGCTCGAGCGACGCCTTGTGGTCGGGGCCGGGCATGGCGCGGTCGAGCGTGAAGTGCTTTTCGATGAAGGTCGCCCCACGTGCCACGGCGGCGACCGGGATCAGGATGCCTTCGGTGTGATCGGAGTAACCGACCGGCAACCCGAAGGCACGCAGCGTGTCCATCGCCCTCAGGTTGCACTCCTGCATCGGCGTCGGGTACTGGGAGGTGCAATGCAGCAGTGTGACCCGGTCCTGCAGGCTGTCGCGCCAGGCTGAATCGCTCCAGCCACGCCAGACGTCGGCGATGTCCGCGGGCTCAGCCTCGGCGTTAAACGCGTGGGCGATCACCGCCAGGGCCTGCTCGACCTCCGACATCGTCGCCATGCCCGTCGACACCACCAGCGGCCTCCCCCGCCGGGCGAACTGCCAAAGCAGCGGACCATTAGTCAGCTCGCCGGACGGCACCTTATAAAAGGGCATGTCGAGCTCTTCCAGGAAGGCCAAGCTGCCCGCGTCGAAGGCGGTCGAAAGGAATTCGATACCGCGAGAGAGGGCGCGTTCGCGCAGCTCCCAGTGCCACTCACGAGGGAGTTCCAGCTTACGTAGCATATCGAGCTGCGATTCGGCGGCGTCGGTCGTGCGCTGCTGGTAGCGTGCCTTAGGTGCGGCACGCGTGGCCAGCTTCTTGGCGTCGAAGGTCTGGAACTTCACGGCGTCCGCGCCGGCCTCAGCAGCGCAGTCCACCAGTTGGCGGGCGAGATTGAGGTCCCCGTTGTGATTGACGCCGGCTTCGGCGATCACGTAGACGTCTGGCATCGGTAGTCCTAGCAGTAGATCCGGCAAAGGTCAGACGTCGGCCGCGCAGCGACGTTCGACGAAGGGGGGCTTGGCACGCGCGGCTACGTCGACGGTCGCCAGCAGGTCGACGATGCGCCGCGCGGCGCCCGGTTTGCCGTAGGGGGATTCACACCGCGCCGCAATCGCGCGATGGTCAGCGCTGAGCGCCTTCTCCAGCGCCTGCCGGATTTCCGCCGCGCTCTCGCCGCAATGCAGTACCGAAGGCGCGCGCAGCCGGCCTTGCTGGCGGGGACCGATGTCCACTGTGGGGACACCGATGGCCGGCGCCTCAAGCAGGCCACTGGACGAGTTGCCAACCACGGCATCGACATGGCGCATCAGGCTCAAATAGCGCCGTGCTCCTAGCGATTCGACCAGCACCACCCGGCCCGGCCGGGCGCCCGCGAAGGCCTGCAGGCTAGAGCGGATCGCAGTTCCGCCGGGATCGGCGTTGGTACCCGTGATGACGACAGAACCGGCATCGGTATCCAGTGCGGTAAGCAACGCCTGTATGGCCGCTAAGCCACCATCTTCCTCAAGCGTGACCGGGTGATAGGTAACCAAGAAGGCCGGCGCGCGCAGCGAAATACCTAGAAAGGCTTCCAGAGTCTCCTTGGGAACGGGCTCCAACGAGGCGATGTTATCCATTGCCGGCGCGCCGACATTCCAGACGCGGCCCGGCGCCTCGCCCATCTGGCGAATGCGCTCGGCATAGGGCTCGGCGGCAGCAAAGTGCCAGTGGGAAAGCTTCGTCACCGCGTGGCGGATGGATTCGTCGATCGCGCCTTCGGTAGCTTCGCCGCCGTGGAGGTGGGCGATGGGCACCCGGGCAAGTACAGCGGCCTGTGCCGCAGAGAGCAATTCGAAGCGGTCTCCGAGAAGGATCAGCACGTCGGGCCGGAGTCGGACCAGTACGCCAGCAACGCCCGACAGCACCTGCGCCGCGGCATGCGCCACGCTTTCAGCATCGTCGGCAGCGACCATCATCTCGACGCGCGCGTCTATCGGGAAACCGTCGGCGACGATCTCGCGCCAGGTCGCGCCGTGGGCCTCCGATAGGTGCGTACCCGACACGATCACCTGCAAAGCCAGTGCCGGTCGCGCCGCAACCTCCGCCATCAGCGGGCGCAGGAGCCCGTAATCGGCGCGGGTGCTGGTGAAGAAGGCAATGCGACGCAAGATCAGGCTCCGGCAGGCAACACGCTGCTGGGCAAATTAACGACGCGCGCCTCGAGCCAGTGGGCGTTGTCCAGTGGCCCGCGCAGCGCGTTCGCGTAGAGCGGCAGGCGCGTCATCAATGTCCAGATCGGTCGCGTCATGACTCCAGCGTCGTTGGTCGACTTAAGCAGTGCGTCGCGCTGCACGCCATCTTCGCAGATGACGCCGTTCAGCCAGTAGTTGGAACTGCAATAGTTGGGCTCAACGATCGGCTGGAGGGGGCTGCCTTTGAAGAACTCGATATAGCGTGAGGCCAGAGTTCTCTTGGATGCAAGAAAGGCTGGCAGTTGCTCTAGCTGAGCACATCCAAGTGCGGCGTTCAGATTAGGTAGCCGGTAGTTGTAACCGACCTCGTCATGCACGAATTCGTAGGGATGCGGAATCTTTGCCGTTGTGGTCAGGTGCTTGGCGCGCTTGCCAGTGACGTCATCCGTCAACAGCATGCCGCCGCCGCCAGTGGTCAGGATTTTGTTGCCGTTGAAGCTCAGCACGCCTGTTCGGCCAAAGGTGCCGGTGTGGCGTCCCTTGTAGTAGCTACCTAACGACTCCGCCGCATCCTCGATCAGGACCAGATTCCACCGCTCACAGACAGCCATTAGGGTGTCGAGCTCAACCGGATGTCCAAAGGTATGCATCGGCAGACACGCCCGGATTCGGCGGTGACCGACTCGGGTGCGGCAGTCGCCGTGATCGTCGATCAGCGCGTGTTCGGACAACCAAGCTTCCAGCGCGGTGGGCGAAAGCCCCAGCGTGTGGCGGTCGACATCTACGAAGAGCGGTTCCGCCCCGCAGTAAGCGATCGCGTTGCAGGTTGCCACGAAGGTCAGCGACTGCGTCACCACTAGGTCGCCCGGCACCACGGGGGCCAGCTTTAGCGCGATATGCAACGCCGCGGTGCCGTTCATCACCGCCACGCCGCGCGGGCTGGCCGTGAACGCAGCTATGCCCTCCTCGAAGCGGTCGACATAGGCGCCGACGCTGGAGACGAACGTCGAATCGATGGTATGCAGCACAAGTTCGCGCTCGCGACCGCGGAATACCGGCGCATGCAGTGGGATAAAATCGTTTGTGCTGTACTGCTCGCGGACGAACCGGATGAGAGACTCGAACATACCTGCACCTTAGACGTTATAGATGTCGGCCTTATATTTCTGAAGGTTGTGCGGGTTGGTGAACCAGTCAATCGTCGCCTGCAAGCCAGTGCGGATGTCGAAGTGCGGCTTGAATCCGGTCATGCTCTGAATCTTGGTGTTGTCGCACCACAGACGGAATACCTCAGAACTTTCTGGGCGGATGCGTTGCTCATCCAGAAGGAATTCGACGTCGCTGCCCATGAGCTCGCGAATTAGAGCCAAGGTGTCGCCGACAGCAATCTCGTAGTTCGAACCAATGTTGACTGTTTCGCCGACCGCAGCGTCGCAGCGCGCCAGCGCTAGGAATCCGCGACAGGTGTCCAGCACATAGTTGAAGTCACGCGTTGGAGACACATCACCTAGCTTGATCTGCCTTTTGCCCTTCGCGATTTGCGTAATGATGGTCGGTATCACTGCTCGCGCCGACTGCCGTGGCCCATATGTGTTGAATGGGCGGGCTATTGTGACCGGCAGAGCGAAAGCGTTGAAGAAACTCATAGCCATCGCGTCGGCCCCAATCTTGGACGCACTGTATGGCGACTGCGGCTGCAACGGGTGCTTCTCATCGATCGGCACGTACAGAGCGGTTCCATAGACCTCGCTAGTTGAGGTATGAACTACGCGCTTAACGCAGTTTTCCATCGCCGCTTGGCAGATGTTGAGTGTGCCTTTAATATTAGTATCAACGTAGCTATCAGGGGCAGCGTATGAGTAAGGGATAGCTATTAATGCTGCCAAATGGAAAACTATGTCTACATCCTTGGTGATGCGTCTGCAGAAGTGCGGATCGCGAACATCACCATTCAACACCTCAATCTGATCACAACAATCTATATCTTCTAGCCAGCCCCAGTAATTAAAGGAGTTGTACTGCGACAATGCCCTGACTTTGTAGCCTTCGCGAACGAGAAGCTCCGTTAGATGAGATCCAATGAATCCATCCGCACCTGTTACCAGCACCAATTCTTGTTTTTCACTCATGGTTAAAGCATTTCCACTCATTATACTAAATCATCTCCGACCAAAGTCAGCCGAGGCTCGAACTTGATGTTGCATCCCCACCCATCGTGCACTTGATGTCCTACATCAAAATCAACGCCTTCCCCGCCACGACTTCCAGCACGCCGATAGTCAAAACCCAACCCTGGACGAAATGTGTTTTGAACCTTCAATTGTCTCGAAGAGCTTATCGATTAGGAAATTAGATTGGTCGCTCGGCTTATCCGTACCTACGCTAATCGCCTGATCCACCAAATTTGATGAAGCCACCGAGAAAAACTAAAAGCGCATTAAGCATTACCTCGCCGCACTAGGGCGCGCAGGCGGGGCGCTGAGGACATATCGAGGGGAGACCTTGCCAGGAACAGATTGAAAAGAAGCAGAGTGACCAATACCCCAAAGGCGAGTATTGCTATGGCGCTGGCAATGAATACACGCCTAGGTTTACTCTTGCGCTCAGGCGCACTCGCCGAATCAACGACTTGTACTAGCGCTCCCTCGCGGCTCTCATCAACACGGGCAAGTTCGAATTGCTTGGCAAACAGCTCAAACAGGGTCTCGTAGTACTTGAAGTCTCTGAACTTGCTGATGTAGTCGCTGCCGGCCACCGGACTGTTAGTGGACTCAAGCTTGGTGAGCTGCCCGCGCAGGGCTGCGAGCGCGCCTTGCGCCTGCACGAACTCCGCTGAGGTCTCGCTCAAATAAGCGCGCATTGTCTGCAGCCGGACCTCAGCTGCGGTGACCTCCGCGCGGAGCCGTGCGTAGGCCTCAGCGGCGGCCTTGGGTTCGGCACGCAAAGTCCCCTCGGTGAAGCCTGCCGCCTGCAGCGTGGACTGGGCATCCTTGAGCTGCTGCCGGGTCTGCTCAAGCTGCTTCTCGAAGAATTTGCGCCGTTGCTGTGCCTCTGTCACGGCGAGTTCAGTTGTCAAGCGGCGGAGTTGTTCGACATATCCATTGGCGATAGCCGCCGCCCGAACGGGATCCCGGTCATCCACCTCGATTGCAATCAGTCCGTCCTTACGACCCACGCTTACGCGTGATCGCTCGCGCAGCTCCTTACGGGCATCGCTCCTAAACTTGATGCCATACACGCCAATCAACTTGTACTCATCGATAAGTCGATCCACGGCATTGTTCGACTGCATCAATGCCACGTACTGATCAGCCGGACTGCGAACTGCTGCACTCGCACCTGCGATGCCCGCAAGGGCGCCAAAGGACTGCAGTGCGACAGCGGCTGCGCTCTGCTGCTGCTGCGGAGGCATGATTAGGGCACGCGCTGTGAACGTTGGCGGAATCAGGAATGTGAAGCCGATCGCAGTACATCCCGCCACGATCGGGACGACCACAAGCAGCTTCCAGCGCTCAAGCAGGGCTTCGATCACTTCGACCAAGCCAACTTCGTTCTGAATCGGCAGAGCCTCATCGCTTGAGCCGCCGCGACCAGCCTCGGCCAGCGAAGATCCTGGCAACTGACTCATCACAGCCCCCTCAAGCTTCTGAGACCGGCAACTCCCAAAGCAAACTGATAGAAGATCTGGGACCAGTCCTTCAGCTCGCGAGTGAATGCGTACCGATCGAGCGTTTCCGGCACCACGATCGTGTCGCCCGGTAGCAGCCGGCGGCCGCTACGTACGCCAAACCACGTGCCCGGGCGCTGGCTCACTGCACCATCGGCACCCACCACGTAGATTCGGCTGTCGTCCGCCGTACGCGTTGGGCCTCCTGCCTGACTGAGGTAGTCGGCGACGTTCTTGGCCTCCACATGCAAGAACGCGCCCTCGTTGTAGACCGCACCAAGCACGCTAACCACTGAGGGCTTGGTCGGCACAAAGAAGACGTCACCGTCCTCGATCGGGATGGCGGGGAGGTCCACTGTACTGGGCGTTTCGGGAAGCTCAAGAACAATTCGTCCTGTCGCCTGGACCGCTCGGATACGACTCACAAACGCGGCCTGAGCCGCCTGTTGCGCAGTAACCGCCGCTGCATCAGTGCCTGCGCTACCGGCGCGGTTGCTGCTGGCGATCTGCAGCTCACGCTCAAGACGGTCGGCGAGCTCGCGCAGCCGCTGCTGCTGCGCAATACGCGTGGATTCCCGGGTAAGTTCAGCAGCAGGGAGGTACGCCGTGGCCGCCAAGCCGCCCACGCGCTCTGCAAGCTGCCGGAGCGTCTCACCAGGGCGGGCCCGATACACACCGGGGCGAATGAACTCCCCTTCGAGCCGGACGATGCGCGACTGCTTGGACACCGGAACGCGAATGTCACTTGTGGAGAACACCGTGATGGTGTCGCCCGGGCGGAGGGGCACGTCGGCGGCTGGGTTCCGCTCAAGCACGGCCTTTCCCAGATCGATTGGAATCAATTCGGTCGATGAGTCTTCGGAGCGCCGTTCGATCAGCGCGTAGTCCCAATTAATGGACTCTTGACGACGAATTTCCAGGCCGACAGCCTCTGACGCGCGGCCCCGCGGTGCATCAGCCGGCGAGTCTCTCTGGGCCCGGTCAAACAGATTGGAGTCGGATGCTTGGGTCTCGAGCTCAGCGCGCTGCGTTCGAACTTGCCACGGGGCAAGATTGGCGCTCGCAACGGCTCCATTGCGGCGAAGCCAGTAATCGCGGGACACAAGCGCCGTACGGTCGGGAATCACGTCGCTCACTCGCATGCCTTCGCGCCACGCCAGCCGCGCGGGCTGAGCGACAAACCCTCTCAGATTTACGTCGTTTGCGAACTGCGGGCTTACCGAGAAGACACGGATCAAATCACCGTCTGCCAAGGACTTGGCGAGACCGGCTGTATCCAGAGTTAGCTCCTCAACCCGGCGCGCCTTGCGGTCCTGGATACGCTCCATAACCACCCGCTGCCCAGAAGCCGTCGTGGTCAAACCACCCGCGAAGGCGATGGCATCGGCCAAGGTTTGCGGGCCCGAGCTGAGCTCGAAGATGGCGGGTGCGTTCACCGCCCCGGTCACCGCGATCTGGCGACCGATGGGCGCGAAGAAGATCACATCGCCAGACTGAATTCGCACATCCTGCTTAGTCTCTCCTTTGAGCAGCAACTCGTAGAGATCCAGTTCAGCTACCAACTGCCCGCCGCGGCGAAGTTGGATTTTGCGCATGGAACCGGCCGCGCTCGGCCCGCCCGAGGCAAACACTGCGTTGGCGAACGTCGTCAACCCACTAAGTGTGTAGCTGCCGGGGCGCTTGGCTTGCCCAACAACAAGAATGCGCGCTCCGCGGACGGTGCCGATCGTCGCGTTGAGATCAAAACCTTTGAAAGTGCGCGCGACCGCGGCGGAGAGGTGTGCGGTTAGCTGGTCTTGACGCACCCCGGCAACCGGCACAACCCCGACTCGCGGGATCACGATCGCGCCCGTTCGGTCTACCCGGGTGCGGACGTCCATTTCAATCTGTCCGCTGGCGCGCAACCAAACCTCATCTCCTGGGCCGACTACATAGTCTGCCGGAACGGCGGCATCCAGCTCGAAGGTACCCTCCCGCGAGGCTTCGAAGTACGCCGATCCGAAGCGGCGCAGAGGTTGCCCAACGCTGCTTTCTACAAAGGCCTCAAATTCCGACGGCGCGGGCTTTGGCTGCATCGGTTCAGCCAGCCGTCCGGGCTGCACCGACGGAACCGTCGCTGCGTCGCGGCGCACATCAATTGCGTCCCGGCGCTGGTCAGTGCCATCGCGCGAGATGATGCGCGGTACCCCAGTGGATGACGCTCCGGCTGAGCTACGCGGATCATCACTTGGGCTAGGCTGCTGCGCAAAAGCGCTGGCACAAAAAAAGAAAGCGAGCGCCGCCCATCGAATATCGAAAATGCGCGAAATGCTATTAGTTAATGCCATTTGTCGCCAAAACACAGGATCTTAACGCGCGAGCAAAGCGCGCGGAGGGTGGCAAGTGTCATCTTGCCCTGCAACAATGCGAGATTCCGGCGGCAGATACACCGGCCTCTACTACCGAAGCAGAATAACAGACGCATGTTGCACCGCGCGGCAACGGCAGCACACCGATGGTCACCTTCGCGATCTTTTCTTTCCTGATTTCCCTAACCGCCACGGGTATCGTGTTGTGGTCCGTACGCTGGCACGGCCGCCATAGCGGGGATGATGATGAGCACAAGCCGCAGCGCATGCATATAGGCAGCGTGCCGCGCGTTGGTGGCGTGGGGATCGTCACGGGACTGGCTGTGGCCTGCGTGCTCCTGTATCCGAGCGATACGGCCAGTGCGAGCTTGCTGCTTGTGCTGGCCGCATGCAGCGCTCCTGTGGTGCTGGCTGGATTCGTCGAAGATGTGACCAAGCGTGTGTCTCCCAGCAAGCGGCTCCTCGCAGCCTTTGCTGCAGCGTTGCTGGCTGCTTGGGCGCTGGATGCGATCGTGCCGCGGATCGGCATTCCGGGGGTGGATTCGGTGTTCGTGTACGTCGCCGTCGCACTCCCGTTCACCGTGTTCGCAGTAGGAGGCGCTGCGCATGCACTCAACATCGTGGATGGTTTCAACGGGCTGGCGGGCGGCGTGTCGGTGCTGATGCTCGCAGCAATCGCAATCGTTGCCTACCAACTGAACGACCGCGCGATTTTTGACGCAGCTGTGCTCATTGCCGCTGCCATCCTTGGTTTTCTGTGCTTCAACTTTCCATTTGGCAAGATTTTTCTGGGTGACGGCGGCGCATACTTCATCGGTTTCGTGATCGCCGAGCTGCTGGTGCTGCTCGTCGTACGCCACCCTGCGGTGTCCCCATTCTTCGCGCTTGCGGTATTGGTCTACCCGGTATTCGAGACAGTGGTGTCAATTCTTAGGCGGCAGATGGGGCGCGGCGTGCCGGCGGGTCACCCTGACAGCCACCACCTTCACCATTTGATCTACAAGCGGCTGGTGAAGTGGGGTCCGCCTGGCCGCACCGGGCGGGCGCTTCGCAACGGCCTCACTGCGCCCTACCTTTGGACCCTGACAGGCATGTCTCTGATCCCGGCCGTGCTGTTCTGGAGCAACACAGTCCTGCTGGCGATGTCGGTCGTCGTCTTTTGCGTCACTTATTCCTGGTTGTACCGGCGGCTACTCACCTTCCGCCGGCCAGAGTGGCTGGTGTTGCGTGGCGGACAGACCGCCGCCTCGAGCGCCAATCGCGTGCGCAGTGTGGAGTCGGACGCAACACCCCCGCAGTAGAACCGTAATCGTCAGTTGGCTTCACATTGCTGCGGTTGCACATCAATCGGCCAATCTGGTACAACCTCAACAGGGTTGAAGAATTAGCCAATCCATCGCCCGGACGCGGGCTCCACTTTCCCTAGGAGAAGAAACAATGAAGCGTATCGCTATCGCCGCTGCGGCCTCGATGCTGTCCCTGTCCGCCATGGCTGCTGAGGCCCCGGCCGTTGTCGCCGCTGCTCAAGCCACCGCCCCTCAAGCCTCGCTGCCCGTCGGTCAAGCAGCTGCTCAGCAAGCCGGCGGTGCTGGCTCGATGGCTGTGCCCGCTACCTACGTCGTCGTCGGCGCTGTGGTCGTCGGCGCGATCATCATCGGCAGCTCCAGCGACAAGGCTGCCACGACCGCCCACCACGGCGCTCGCCCGTAAGCCGCAATCGTTGCGACGGGAAAGGCAGCTTCGGCTGCCTTTTTCATTTGTAGGTTCTCGAAATCTATTTGACTCAGCCGCTCGTGCCTTTATTCAGCCTACGAACCTCCAGAACCGCTCTGCTGAGCGCCAGCCTTCTCAGCCCGATTGCATCCAACGCCCAAATGAGCACGAGTGGCCTGACCGGCCTGCTTGAAATGCCCGATGCGCGGATGGAGCAAGATGGTCTTCTACGTGCCGGACTCCAGCTGGGCAAGCCCTACCAAAACGCCCTCATCTCGGTTCAAGGGCTGCCGTTTCTTGAAGTGAGTGGGCGCTATCGGCGTGTTGATGGTGTCTCTGGTGGTCTGGGGGCTTCCTTCGGTGCTTTCAAGGATAAGTCCATCGCGCTGAAGCTTCGGCTGCTTGAGGAGGGAGCCTTTGGCCAGGCGTGGATTCCACAACTTGCCTTCGGCCGCGAGGACTTGTTCGGCACTAAGGTCTATCCCTCCGCATTTCTGGTGGCAAGCAAGTCACTAGGTGATTTGGATCTGACGCTGGGTTACGGCCGGCAGCGAATTGATGGCGTGTTTGGCGGCGTTCGCTACCGCCCCAGTGCGTTCAAGCGCTGGTACGGTTTGGTCGAGTACGACGCGACGGCCTACCGCAATGACTTTAGCGCGGTCCAAGCAGGGCTCGCTGATCGCAAAACCGGCCACGTGAATGCAGCGATCGGCTACCAGTCCGATTGGTGGGGCATCCAGGTGGGCTCCTCGTACAACAAGCCCAGCGTCCTTGTTCAGTTGCGCGCCCCCACCAATCTGCGCGAATGGGCGCCCTGGGTGTCCGAAGCTCCGGCCTACCAGCCCCTAAACACGCGCCCCACAACGGCGGAGTGGGACAGCAACCCGGACTGGGCGCAGACGCTGCGCATCCGCATGGACCGCGAAGGTTTCCGGGATGTGGGCCTGAAGTACGAAGGCGGGGTGATGCGCGTGGCGTTCTCCAGCACGCGGCACCTGCTTGCGTCTCGTGCCGTGGCGCGTGCCGCGCGGCTGGTGCTCGCCCACACGCCGGTGGAAGCGAAGGGCATTGAACTCACGCCGATGATCAATGGCATGGCCACCAAGACCTATGTCTTCAATCGTCTGGACGTGCTGGCGGACTTCTTTGCAGGCACCGCCACCCTGGCGACCCTGCAGCAGCACACCCAATTAAAAGCAGCCGACGCCAGCACACAACCCGGCCCGCTGGACGATGCAACGCTCGAAGCACTGGTCTACGCGCAACGCGAAGACATCCCGGTCGCCACCCGGATCGCCGCCGGGGCGGGCACCCTGGCCATCGATGATGCTCGCGGCAATACCCTGGGCCTGAGCCCCTACACGCGCATCTTCCTGAATGACCCGAGCGGTGCCTTCAAGTACGAGCTTGGCCTGCAGCTGGGCGGCCGCTATGAATTCACGCGCAGCACCACCCTGGAAGGCAACTTGCGCGGCCGGATCGCGGAGACCGTGACCGACGTGAAGCAGCCCAGCAATTCCTTGCTGCCCAAAGTGCGCACGGACGTTGCGGAGTACTTCCGCGGCGCCAACGTGAAGCTCGACCGGCTGCAGCTCAACCAGTTTTGGCAGCCGGCTGCCAATTGGTACGCGCGGGCTTCAGGCGGGCTGTATGAGGAGATGTTCGGCGGGGCGGGGGCGCAGGTGATGTACGTGGCACCCAGCGGGCGTTGGGCGGCGGACGTGATGAGCGACTGGCTGCGCCAGCGCGACTTCAAGGGCACCGGTTTCCGGGAGTACTCCACGGTGACCGGCTACGTCTCGGGCCACGTGCGTCTGCCCTACGACATGCTCGCGAGCGTGCGCGCGGGCCGCTTCCTGGCAAAGGACGAAGGCGCTCGGTTTGAGCTCAAGCGCCGCTTTGCCTCGGGCATCACCATGGGGGTTTGGTACACGCATACGAACGGGCGAGACATCACGAGTCCGGGCACGCCTGAGAAGCCGTATCAGGACAAGGGCATCTTCATCAGCATGCCGCTGAATCTCATGCTCACGCGTGACAGCGCGGCCGTAGCCACCTTCGCACTCTCACCCTGGACGCGCGATGTAGGTCAGATGGTCAATCAGTCCGCTGATCTGATAGGGATGTTCGAACGCAGCATGCTCTACAACCTGCGCGGCAAGGAGACCCTGCGCGGCTTCACAGATGCACCTGCCGATGCGGAGGCCAAGTGATGCGCGGGCCAATCATCATGTTTCTTGCACTGCTGCCGACTTATGCGGGAGCGCAAGCACCGCAATCGTCGTCGCAAGCCATGGTGCAACCCGCCTGCCGCGTGCTGGACCCGGCCATTGCCGAACGGTACGAAGGGCCTTGCAAGGACGGGCTTGCCTCCGGGCGCGGCAAAGCCAGCGGCCCCGGCGGCAGCTATGAAGGTGAATTTGCTGCTGGCCACAAACACGGACGGGGCGTCCAGACCAACGCGGCGGGCGACCGCTATGAAGGCGACTTTGCCAACGACCTGCGCGAGGGCCAGGGCAGCTTGCGCTACGGCCCGGGTTCGCCTTGGAACGGCGACAGCTGGGTGGGTGGGTTCAAGGCCGACAAGCTGCACGGCGAAGGTACCTACACCTGGGCATTTGGAGACGTATCGAAGGCCCGTTTCGAGAACGGCACCCAGGTCGCTGGTGCCACAGCCTACCAGCACATGCGTGCCGTGGGCATTCAGCAGCTCGCCACGGTGCTCAAGGAAGGCAGCGAAATCTGCCGCGTGGTGTATTCACCGAACGCCACACCAATTCGGCTGCGCGGAAAGTTCCTTGGCGCGGCAGGCGACCGCGCCCTGATCGAGCTCACGGACGCGCCCGGCGTGCAGCCCGGTGCACGCACTTGGGACGTCGTCACGCGCTGGGCGCCCTGCGGCAGCTCTGTGCGGCGAAAATAGCGCATTAGTCAAATTTTCTAGAGATCAACATGCAAATTCAGCCCGTCATCATGGCCGGTGGCTCCGGCACACGCCTCTGGCCGCTTTCACGCTCGGCCTACCCGAAGCAATTCCTCGCTATCAACAGCCCGCAGACCCTGTTCCAGCAGGCGGCAGTTCGCATTGCGAGCCTTGCCTCCGATGCACAGCAAGTGTTGGACCCGATGGTCGTGACCAACGAAGAGCACCGCTTCATGGTGCTGGACCAACTACGTGAGATCGGCATCGCGCCCATGGCTGTGCTGCTTGAGCCCGCTGGCAAGAACACGGCGCCTGCACTCACCCTCGCCGCGCTGCAGGCGGCCGCAGCAGGCAACGACCCGGTGCTCGTGGTGACCCCCTCGGATCAGACCGTGACGAACGCGCCCGCGTATGTCGCGGCGCTACGCGAGGCTGCGAGTGCCGCGGAAGCGGGTGGCATCGTGATCCTGGGCGTGGTGCCCACGCGAGCCGAAACGGGGTTCGGCTACATCGATGCCAGTGCGACGGGCGTGGTGCGCGAGGTCAAGGCCTTCCGCGAGAAACCGGATGCGGCCACGGCCGAGAAGTACCTCGCGGCTGGCCACTACTTCTGGAACAGCGGCATGTTCGTGCTTAAGGCGAGCGTGTGGCTGGATGCGCTTCGCAAGCTGCGAGCGGACATCGCCAGCGCAACCGAAGCCGCCTGGGCCAAGCGCGGCGCCACAGATCAGGCCTTTGTCCGACCGGACAAGGCCCTCTGGGCCGAGATCCCGGGCGAGAGCATCGACTACGCCGTCATGGAGAAAGCTGCCGCGGCGGGCATCCCCGTGCGCATGGTGCCGCTGGATGCCGGCTGGAGCGATCTGGGTGCGTGGGATGCCGTATGGGATTCCGCCGAGCGCGACACTGCCGGCAATAGTGCGCACGGTGATGTGCTGCTACAGGACAGCCGCGACACCCTCGTTCACGCTACGGACCGGATGGTCGCCGCCGTGGGCGTGGACAACCTCGTGATCGTCGAAACACCGGACGCCGTGCTCGTGGCCGACAAATCCGCCAGCCAGGGCGTGAAGCACATCGTGGCCAGTCTGGCGAAGTCGGGCCGCACCGAAGGCAACCTGCACCGCCGCGTGCACCGCCCCTGGGGCTGGTACGACAGCATCGACCAGGGCGCACGCTTCCAGGTCAAGCGCATCCAGGTCAAGCCAGGTGCCAGCCTGAGTCTGCAGATGCACCACCACCGCGCCGAGCACTGGATTGTCGTCAGCGGCACGGCCGAGGTGACCGTCGGCGACAAGAAGATCATGCTCACCGAGAACCAGAGCACCTACATCCCCTTGGGCGAGGTGCACCGCCTGGCCAACCCAGGCAAG
This sequence comes from beta proteobacterium AAP99, assembly GCA_001295775.1. Lineage (GTDB taxonomy): Bacteria > Pseudomonadota > Gammaproteobacteria > Burkholderiales > Burkholderiaceae_C > Piscinibacterium. The sequence goes on along the minus strand of LJIA01000007.1, from coordinate 85,762 downwards.
CTGCCGCTCGAAATCATCGAGGTTCAGTCAGGCAGTTATCTCGGCGAGGATGACATCGTCCGCTTCGAGGATCACTATGGACGGAAGTAAGGCCAACGCAAGAGGGATGAATCTACACATGAAGGTTCGCAAGGCAGTGTTTCCTGTGGGCGGCTTTGGTACTCGCTTTCTGCCAGCCACCAAGGCAATGCCCAAGGAGATGCTCCCGGTCGTCGACAAGCCACTTATCCAGTATGCGGTCGAAGAGGCGGCCGCTGCAGGAATCACGGACATGATCTTCATTACCGGCCGCCACAAGCGGGCGATCGAGGATCACTTCGATACTCACCCGGAGATCGAGAGCGCTCTTGAGGCGCAGGGCAAGCTCGATTTGCTGAAGGCCGTCCGGATGAGTCTGCCTGCGGGCACCAACTGCATTTTCATTCGCCAGCCTGAGCCCCTGGGGCTGGGCCACGCGGTGTTGTGCGCACAACCGGCGGTTGGAAACGAGCCTTTCGCCGTCATCCTTGCGGACGATCTCCTGATCGCCGACCGCTCAGTCACAGCCCAGTTGGTGGACGAATTTCATCGACTGTCAGCTTCTGTGATCGGCGTGCAGGATGTGCCCCGCGAGCACACGCGCCGCTATGGCATCGTGGATGTTGGCACAAGCAGCTCGATGACCTCACGTATCCAGACCATCATCGAGAAGCCCGCACCTGAGAATGCACCTTCAACTTTGGGCGTCGTTGGGCGCTACGTGCTCAGTGGCGCGATATTCGACCACCTGCGCACCATCGGTCGCGGCAGCGGCGGCGAAATCCAGCTGACCGATGCGATCGCATCGCTACTGAACGAGCAAGCAGTTCACGCCCATCGCTACATCGGTCGACGATTCGATTGCGGCAGCAAGGCCGGCATGTGGGCTGCCAACGTACTGCTAGGACTACAGCATCCCGAAGTCCAAGACACGGTCAAAGAGACGCTCGGCGAAGCACAAGCGCTGATCTCGTCGCACGCCCAAAACTGATTGAGCGCCCACAGTTGTCATGGCGAAGCGGCCTAAGCGGCAAGATTCCGGTGCCGCTTCATGAACGCCCAGGCGTGCGAGACGATCTGGCCCAGATCCGCGTACTCGGGCACCCAGCCAAGTCCCTGACGTGCGAGGGTTGCATCCGCGACGAGCACAGCCGGATCGCCGGCGCGGCGATCGCCGTAAGCGACTTTTAGCTTTCGGCCACAGACTTGCTCCACGCAACCGATGACTTGGCGCACCGAGAAGCCCTGCCCATTGCCGAGGTTGTAGCGGCCAGACCCCTTCCCGTCTAGCAGCCGATCCAGTGCCAGCCCGTGCGCCTGGCAGAGATCAACGATGTGCACATAGTCCCGGATGCATGTGCCGTCGGGCGTGTCGTAGTCTGTTCCGAACACGGACAGCTGTGGGCGTAGGTCACCGGCAACCTCAAGTGCGATGGGAATCAGGTGCGTCTCTGGATCGTGGCGCTCGCCCAGTTCGGCGGCAGGATCAGCCCCTGCGGCGTTGAAGTACCTCAAGCAGACGGATCGCAAGCCATAAGCACGCTCGTAGTCCTCCAGGATCTGCTCCACCATCAGCTTGCTGCGACCGTACGGGCTCAATGGCTGCTGCGGGTGCTTCTCATCGATCGGCGTGTACTTGGGTTCACCAAAGGTGGCGGCCGTCGACGAAAAAATGAATCTGTTCACCCCAGCGGCTCGCATCTCATCAAGCAGGATGAGAGTGTTTACAACGTTGTTCGCGTAGTAGAGCGAGGGCTTCTGGACAGACTCACCGACCTGGATGGATGACGCGAAGTGCATCACTGCATCGAAGTGATGTGATGCAAACAATGCTCGCAGCGCATCGCGGTCGGCAAGATCAAGCTGAATGAACTCACCAAACTGCACAGCGTCTCGGTGCCCACTCGACAGATTGTCTACGGTGACCGTTTGGAGCCCGCGCTGCGAAAGCCACTTCACCATGTGCGAACCGATGTAGCCGGCACCGCCAGCAATCAGAACTTTCTTCATGAACTCTCTCGTCCGGTAACTCAGCGTGGTCGCCAGCGGTGGGAAACCATTCCGCGGCAGGCTTGCGAGTCTAGCTGGCGCACCTCGGACAAGCTGCAACGCGCCCGCTGTTCTGTTAAGCCGCGCTCGCCAAATCTTCGGATGATGATGCGATCTACACGCACCGATGCACCTTGTCGCCAGACAGCGGTTCCGCTGCCGTGCTTAGCGCATCCGAATGCTCGTCTTGGCTTTCGGGAAGCGCTCCGAGCATATGCGCAGCTGCAGCAAGGCCTTCGGCGTCTAGATCAGCGACTTTGATGTGCGGGCGTTGCTCGACACGTGCGTGTTGCACATGCTTCTTCAGTGAACGCGCATAGCAAGGGTCATAGTGCTCGCGCATGACGCGCTCGAAGAGTTCGTCCACGCTGCCGCTCCTGGCCAGCGCCAGCCATTGCTCGTAGATCTCACCACCCACCAGCGGGCGGATCGGCTCAAGCTGTTGAACCATGCCCACCGGGTCGGTGGCGAAGTGGGGGAAGTCTTCCTTCCACATCTGCACGCGCGCGGCCATCGGGGCGTCCACGCTCACGGTGGGTGCGGCGAGCAGGGCGTCGTACAGCGCAGTGGGCAGCTGCACGTTGCCAATGCGCTTGCTCTCACCTTCGAGCCAGACGATGCGGCTCGGATCCAGCGCCCGCAGCGCATGCAGCAGCTGGCTGTCGAAGTTCTTCTGGCTCGGTTGCGGCAGACCGGGGATGCCGCCGATCAGCGAGCCGCGGTGGCTGGCGATGTTCTCCAGGTCGAGCACCTGCTCACCCGCCGCCGCCAGCGCCTGCAGCACGCGGGTCTTGCCGCAGCCGGTGGGGCCGACGAGCACGCGAAAGCGGAACTGCTGCGGCAGCGTAGCCAAGGTATTGCGTACCCACTCGCGATAGCGCTTCCAGCCGCCCTGCAGGACATCGACCCGAAAACCGATGGTGCGCAGATTGTCCGCCCAGAGCTTGCTGCGCTTGCCGCCGCGAAAGCAGTACACGAGGATCGGTGCAAACCGAGGCAGCGGCTCGATGATCGGCGGCAACTGCCGCGCGATGTTGTTCAGGGAATAGCGCACGCCCAGCAGGTAGGCGGCGTGCGGGTCCTGCCGGTGCAGGGTGCCGACCTCGGCGTACTCCACGTCATTCACCACCGGCAGATTGACCGCACCGGGGATGTGGTCCTCCGCAAACTCGCGCGGAGAACGTGCGTCGATCACCAGCGCGTAGCGGGCGGGCGGCTGGATGCCGAGCTGTTCGTAGCTGGCCAGCTCGGCAGGTGCTTGGGGGGCCGATTCAGACATGAGCCCGTGATTGTCGCTTGGCGCGCGTTCGGGTCGGACGGAATGCGCGCGGCGCGGTCCGTGCCTGTACAGCGCTGCGCATTGCGCTGTTCATTATCAACAAATCATTGAAACTGACGTCAATCAATCTCAATTAATCAATGAATCATTGAATATCTGAAAATGCCACTTTCCGCTTGCTGGATGCGGAAAGTGGCTGATTCTCAGGGTGCTTGCACCGTCGTGCATCTCACGCTCGACATGCGATCGACCCCGACTCTGCGCACGTCGCCACGGCTGCGCGCCATGCGGCCCGGCGAGGTGGATTCACAGCACCCGCACTATTCCGCCGCAGGCACCGAGGCCGCCTGCCCGCTAGCCGCCTCCCGTTTGCGGTGCCACGGGCTGAACTTGTGGAGCCAGGCCTCCAGGTCATCCACCAGCGCATAGGCCACCGGCACCACCAGCAGGGACAGGAAGGTACTGGTGATCAGCCCGCCGATGACGGCAATGGCCATCGGCGCGCGGAAGCTCGGGTCGGCGCCGATGCCCAGGGCAATGGGCAGCATGCCGGCACCCATGGCCAGGCTGGTCATGATGATGGGCCGGGCGCGCTTGTGGCAGGCATCCAGCAGCGCGTCCCAGCGGCTCATGCCCTCGCGTCGCGCGAGGATCACGTAGTCCACCAGCAGGATGGAGTTCTTGGTGGCGATGCCGATCAGCATGATCAGGCCGATCATCGCCGGCATGGACAACGCCTTGCCCGTCACCAGCAGGGCCACGAAGGCGCCGGGGATGGACAGGAACAGCGCCACCAGGATGGTGCCGGGCTGCAGGAAGTCCTTGAACAACAGCACCAGCACCACGTAGATGCACAGCACACCGGTCAGCATGGCGAGGCCAAAGCTCGTGAACAGCTCGGCCATCACTTCGGCGTCTCCGATGTTGGTGCGCGTCACGCCCGGCGGCAGGTTCTTCAGGGTGGGCAGCTGATCCACCTTGGCCTGCACCTCGCCCAGGGGCTGGTTGTTCAGCTCGATGGTGAAGTTGACGTTGCGCAGGCGGTTGAAGCGGTCGATCTGCGCCGGGCCACTGTCGATGCTGACGGTGGCCACGTTGCCCAGCATGACCGGGCCGCGCGCGCCGGGCACCATCAGGCGCTCGATCAGACTCAGGTCTGCCCGCGCATCCGCCGGCAGCTTGACGACGATCGGCACCTGGCGCTGGCTCAGGTTGAGCTTGGCCAGGCTCTGGTCGAAGTCGCCAGCGGTGGCAATGCGCAGGGTGTCGGCAATCGCGGCGGAGGTCACGCCCAAGTCAGCCGCGCGGGCGAAGTCCGGGCGCACCACGAGTTCCGGGCGGATCAGCGCAGCAGTGCTCGTGATGTTGCCCAGGTTGGGGATGGTGCGCAGCTCGCGCTCCAGCTCGCGCGACGCCGCCAGAAGGGTCTGCGGATCATCGCCGGACAGGGCCAGCTGCAGCAGGCTGCCGCCGGCACCCGCCAGCCCCACCTGCACGCGCACACCGGGTACCGCGCCCAACTGCTCACGCAATTGCGTGTCGATCTCCTGCAGGCTGATCGAGCGCTCCTTGCGGTGGCTGGTGCGGATGGTGAGCGTGGCTTTGCGTGCCTCTGCCACGCCGGCGCCGCCGGCAAAGGGGTCGGAGCCCGCCGCACCGCCGCCGACTGCGGTGTACACCGAGCGCACCTCGGGGTGCTTGGCCACGATCGCGCGAGCGACTTCGGCCGCGGCCAGCGTCTCCTCAAAACGGCTGCCTGGCGGCAGTTCGATCTTCACCTGCGTCTGGCCTGTGTCATCGGGCGGAATGAAGCCGGTAGGCAGCAGGCCCGCCACCACGATGCCGCCCGCAAACAGCGCGAGCGAGGCCAGCATGGTGAGCAGCCGGTTGCGCAGGCACCAGGCCACCCAGCCCATGTAGGCCTTCATGACGCGCCCATCTGCTTCGGTATGGGGGTCGGCGTGCGGGTCATGGCTCGTTGCTGAAAGGACTTCGACGCTCGCGCCCTGCTTCGCCACCCAGGGCTTGAGCATGTAGGCGGCCATCATGGGCGTCAGCACTCGTGCCACAACCAGCGAGGCCAGCACGGCAAGCGCCGCCGTCCAGCCGAACTGCACAAAGAACTTGCCCGGAATGCCGCCCATGAAGGCCGTGGGCAGGAACACCGCCACAAGCGTGAATGTGGTGGCAATCACGGCCAGGCCGATCTCGTCGGCCGCTTCCATCGCCGCCTGATACGGCGTCTTGCCCATGCGCAGGTGGCGGATGATGTTCTCGATCTCGACGATCGCATCGTCCACCAGAATGCCGACCACCAGCGACATGGCCAGCAGCGTCACTGTGTTCAGCGTGAAGCCGAGGTAATGCATGCCGATGAAGGCCGGAATCACCGACAGCGGCAAGGCCGTGGCGGCAATGAAGGTGGCGCGCCAGTCACGCAGGAAGAGCCACACCACCAGCACGGCCAGGATGGCGCCCTCATAGAGCAGCCACATCGAGCCGCGATAGCTCTCCGCCACCGGCGTAACAAAGTTGAAGGCCTCGGTGACCTTCAGGTCCGCATGCTGGGCCTTGAGCTTGTCCAGTGCGGCATTCACGCCCTCGGCCACTTCGATCTCGCTGGCGCCCTTGCTGCGCGTGATCTCGAAGCCCACGACCGGCTCGCCGTTGAGCAGCGCGGTGGAACGGCGCTCGGCCACGGTGTCCCTCACGGTGGCGATCTGGTCCAGGCGGACCTTGCGTCCGTCCGACAGCGAGATCTCCATGCGCGCCAGCTCATCGGCGGACTGCACGGTCGCCAGGGTCCGGACGGACTGCTCGGCGCCGCCCACATCCGTGCGGCCACCCGAGGCGTCCTGCTGGATGCTGCGCAGCTGGCGCGACACGTCCGAGGCCGTGGCACCCAGCGCCAGCAGCTTGGCCGGATCCAGCTGCACCTGCACCTGGCGTGTGACGCCGCCCACCCGCGAGACCGCCCCCACACCGCGCACCGCCAGCAATTGGCGGGTGACGGTGTCGTCCACAAACCAGGACAGCGCTTCTTCATCCATGCGCGCCGAGGCCACCGTGAAGGTCAGGATCGGCGCACCAGACAGGGACAGCTTGCTCACCACCGGGTCACGCAGATCGGCCGGCAGGTCGCTGCGCACCTGCGCGACGGCATTGCGCACATCGTCCAGCGCCTCCTGGATGGACTTTTCCAGACGGAACTCGGCCGTGATGGTGACCACGCCATCCTGGATGGTGGCGTACTGGTTCTTCAGGCCCTGCAGGGTCGCGATCGAGTTCTCGATCTTGCGGGCGACTTCCGTCTCAAGCTGCGGCGGCGCCGCGCCGGGCAGCGAGGCGCTGACCGTGATGGTGGGCAGCTCGATGTCCGGGAAGCTCTGGATCTTCATCGCATGGAAGGACATGAGCCCTGCCAGCGTGAGCATGATGAAGAGCATCACCCCCGGAATGGGGTTCTTGATCGACCAGGAGGAGACGTTGATGGCCATGATGGGTGTCCTGTGTCGATTCAGCGGGCTGCAGCCTGCTTGGCCGGCGCCGGCGCATCCACCACGCGAACCAGATCTCCATCGGCCAGGAAGGCCACGCTGGAAGCCACCACGCGGGCATCGGGCTTCAGGCCGCCGGTGATCTCCATGCGCTCACCGCTGCGCCGCCCGGTCGTGACCTTGGTCTGGGCCACGCGGCCATCCGCACCCACCGCAAACACGTAGGCAAATCCGTCACGCAGCAGCACGGCGGACTGCGGCAGGGTCAGCGCCGCCTGCGCACCCAGCTGGAACTCGCCGCGCGCAAACATGCCCGCTCGTGCCGGGCTGCCGGCGGGCAGATCCACGTACACCAGCGCATTGCGGGTCTGTGCGTCCACGGTGGGCGCGACGATGCGCACCTTGCCGGTGATCGGCTGGGCCTCGGCGCCGGGCGCAGCAAGGGTCGCTGTCATGCCCGGCTTGATGCGGGCCAGCTCGGCGGCGGTGACCTCTGCGCGCCACTCCAGGCGGCTGTCACGGATCAGGCGGAAGAGCTCCTGCCCCGGCTGGGCCAGCGAGCCCACGGTGGCCGTGCGCGCGCTGATCACGCCGTCGTCCGGCGCGACGATGCGGGTGTGCGACAGGCGCAGCTCGTCGGCCTGCACACGGGCGCGGGCGGAGTCCAGCCGCGCCTTGGCCGTGGCCTCTGCGGTGACGTACTGCAGCACCTGTTGCGACGACAGCGCGCCGCTTTCGGCCAGGCCGCGCGCACGCTGCGCGTTGTTGCGCGCTTCATCCAGCAGTGCGGCGGCTTCGGCTGCGGCGGCACGGGATTGCGCGAGTTCGGCAGCAATCGTGTCGCTGTTCATGCGCGCCAGCAGCTGGCCCCTGCGTACCCGGTCGCCCACGCTGGCGCTGACCTCCACGAGGCGGTAGCCGCTGACCTCGGCGCCGATGATGGCCTCCTGCCACGCGGCCACGCTGCCGTTGACAGCAAGCGTCTGTTGCCAGTCGGCGCGCTGCGGCTGGGCGACCGTCACCGTCAGGGTCGGCCGACCTGGTGCGGCCTGCGCGGGGCCGGCCTTGCTGTCGGCCTTCTTGGCATCCGTTTGCGCGGTCGCCGACGGGCTGCCGGTACTCAGGGCGAGGCCCAGCGCAATGGCCAGCGCACCGCTGAGCGCCGCGCCTGCAAGCAGCACGCGGGGTTGGGTGGCGATGCGAACCCAAGCCTTGGGTTGCGGTTTGGAGGAGGCGTGTTCGTTCATGGTGGTCTTCTTGGAGGAGAGAACAGCGTGTTGTTTGGGGAGTGTGGCTTAGCGTGGGCAGATGCTTGCGAGCCGCCTCAGCGGGCTGATGTGCTGGCGACGGCAGGGGCCGCCGTCTTGGATGCCGGAAGCGCGGGCATCTCCATCGACCAGCCGCCGCCCACAGCGCGGTACAGGGAGATCCATGCGCTCACGCGCTCGGCCTGCACGGAGATCAGGCTGGACTGCGCGTTCAGCGCCGTGCGACGTGCTTCTTCAAGATCCAGCAGGCTGCCGGCGCCGGCGTCCGTACGCTTGCGCTGGGCGTCGAGGAAGGTCGCAAAGCCCTGGGCGGCGGTGAGTGCGTCCGCCTCGCGGCGCTGGGCAGCGTCCATGCGCACCAGCGCTTCCTCCACCTCGCGCACAGCGTCCCGCGCGCGCTGCTCGTAGCGGCTGCGCGCTTCGGCGTAGCGGGCCCGGGCTGCATCCACGGCGGCACTGCGACGCCCGGCGTCGAAGATCGGAAGGCTCAAGGACGGCCCGATGGACCAGGGGGTGGACAGGGCCGTGGCGCTACCACTCTCCACGCGCAGGCGGCTGACTGAACCCACCAGCGACAGGCGCGGCCAGCGCTGGGCCTGGGCCGCATCCACGTCGCGCAGCGCGGCGGCGGCATCCCGCTCGATGGCGCGCAGGTCCGGGCGCTGGGTCAGCCACTGCGCGGGCAGCGCGTCCACTGCGAACGCGCGCGGTGTGGGCAGCGTCGCGGTGCGCGCGGCAAGCACGCTGCGCACCTGAGCCTCAGGCAGCGCGGTGAGCGCGACCAGGCTCTTGATCAGCACCTCGCATTGGGCTTGCTGGGCCGCCAGGCGCAGTGCGGAGTCTGCCGCGCTGGCGCGCACCAGCGCGCCGTTGGCCGGCGCTTCCAGACCGGCCTGCACTTTGCGCTCCGTGAGGCCGGCGCTGGTCTGCTGGCTGCGCACATCCTGCTGCAGCACCCTGGCGGTCTGCTCGCAGGCGCGCAGGTTCACATAGGTCTGGGCGACTTCCGCGGCCAGGCTCACGCGGGCGTCATGCCAGGCGGCCTGGCTGGATTCGAGCTGTGCAAGCGCGGCGCTGCGGTTGGCCCGGCCCGCGCCGAAGAGGTCGATCTCCCAGAGCGCATCCAAGCCGATGCTGGCGCTGTTGCTGATTTGCGGTGCGCCGCTTTGCAGGCCACGCGACGCGGCGCCGGAACCATTGAGCTGCGGCACGTTCGCCGCACCTGCAGAACGCAGCCCGGCGCGCGCCTGCTCAATGCGCGCCGCGGCCTGCACCACGCTGCCATTGCTCTCCTGCGCCGCGGCCTGCAGACGCAGCAGCGCGGGGTCATCGAACTGCGCCCACCAGTCTTGCAAGGCGGTCCTGGAGGCACCGTGCGCCGCTGGATTGCCCGCAACAAGCGCCGACGATGTGGCGTTCCATCTGTCCGGCAGGGCCGGCGCCGGCTGCACGGCTGGGCTTGGCGTGGCGCAGCCGGCCAGCGCAAGCAGGGCGGCGGCCACCAGGCCTGTGGAAAAGGTGCGCCGCACGGCGCGGCGCGGGGGCGCTTTGGAGGAGGAATGGGCGCTCATGGTGTTTTTTGGAGGAGAGGCGTGTTGTGTTGTTGGGGGCAAGCGTGCAGCGGTCGGGCAGTGGTCATGTAAGGCCAGCTCAGGGCACGGCCGCTGAGGAATCTGACGCGGATTGCGTATTCGCGCCGGCGCCACGGCGGCGGGCGCGTTCCGCCGCCACCAGCGCTTCGGCATAGCCCACCAGCCGGTCGACGATGCGCTCGACCGCGTCCGGCCGGCCGAGCACGCCGGGCGCCAGCATGTTCATGAATTCGCGCGACATGCAGTAGTCGTGCGCCATCGCGACCAGCGCGAAGGCCAGCTGATGGATGTCGTCGTCGATCTCGCGGGCACCGGAATGGCGCGCCAGCACAGCGCACATCGCCATGTGGGCCGGCACGATGGCCTGCCCCACCACCTCGCGAAAAATGTCCGAGGGCTCGAGCATTTCGCGCAGGTGCAGGCGCATGACCTGCGCCTCGAGCTGCGCGTTGTCCGACATTTCGACGAAGGGCCGCAGCAGCATGCGCATGGCCTGCTCCAGCGACAAGTGGGAGGCATCAAAGCCTGCAAAGGCGGCCGTCATCTCGCCGATCGGCCGCTCCAGCACCGCGCGGTACAGGCCGGCCTTGTCGCCGAAGTAGTAGCGGATGGCCGAGAGATTGACCCCGGCGGCGTCACAGATCTCGCGGGTCGAGGCCCCCGCAAAGCCCTTCACGGAGAAGATCCGCGTGGCATGGCTGATCAGCTGTTCACGGGCGGCCGCGCCCCGCTCCTGGGACCCGGGATCGGCGGCGTGGGGGGCGGTGGCGGCGTGGCGAGCGGCGTTCATGGCTGAGCACTCTACCACAAATCAAACGAATGATTGAATTAAGACCGAAAAATTATTTTTGTTACTGATTGATTAATTTGCGTGTCGGTTCAGCCAGAACACGGGCACCGCCTGCCACTGCCATACTCCCCCGTGCCACCATGAATGAACCGAACGCCAGTCGCCATCCGCGGGTCCTCGTGGTCGAGGACAACGCCTTCAACCGCCAGGTGATGCTCAGCCTGCTGCAGGCGCTCGGCGCGCAGGCCCATGCCGTGGCCGACGGGCTGGAAGCGCTGGAGCTGACGCTGACCGAGCGCTTCGACATGGCGTTTCTGGACTTCAACATGCCCGAGCTCAACGGGCCGCAGACGGCGCGCGCGCTGCGTTCGCGCGAGGCGGAAGCGGGAACGACGCCCATGCCGCTGGTGGCGCTGACGGGCGACTCCGGCCCGGATGTGGAAGACGAGTGCCTGCAGGCCGGCATGAACGAGGTGCTGGTGAAGCCTGCGTCCATTCATGATCTGCGCGAGGTCCTCGCGCGCTGGACAGGCGGCCGCTAGCCCTGCGCCGCCACGAGCGGCATGGAGTCCACGAAGTGCAGCGTGGCGTCGGCCTCGGGGTCCGGCAGCCAGATCGTGAAGCAGGCCCCGCCGTCGGGCCGGTTCGCGGCCGACACCTGGCCGCCGTGGGCGCGCATGATGCTGCGCACGATCGTCAGGCCAAGCCCGGTGCCGCCGGCGCCGTCACTGGTCAGGCTGGACTGCGTGAAAGCTTCGAAGATGGCTTCCAGCTCATCAGGCGGGATGCCGGGGCCGCGGTCCAGGATCTTGATGGCGATGCCGCCCACGGGCCGACTGAGCTGCACTTCGACCTGGGCCCCCGCCTGCGAAAACCGCACCGCATTGGCCATGACGTTGCGCAGCACCTGTGCAAAGCGGAACGGATGCAGCAGGGCAAACACGGGGTCTGCGGGCAGTTCCACCTCCAGACCCACCAGGCGCTGGGTGGCGATGGCGGAGATTTCGCGGCTCACGTCGCGCACGACCCCGCAGACATCCGCGCGCCCAAGCTCAAGCGTCTCGTCGGAATTCTCCAGGCGGGAGATGTCCAGGATCTCGTTGACCAGCGTGAGCATGCGCTGCCCGGCGCCATGAATGTCCTCGAGCGTGCCCTTGAGTCGTTCGGGCGACATCTGCCGCTTCAGCGCCAGCTCCGAGAAGCCCAGGATGGATTGCAGCGGTGTGCGCAACTCATGGCTGACGTTGGCGATGAAGCCCGACTTGACGTTCTCCGAGGCGATCGCCGCGTCGCGCGCGGCCTGCATGGCCTGCTGCGCCTCGTGAAAGTCGGTGATGTCAAAGACGCTGCCCACCACCCCGACCGGCGTGCCGTTCACATCGGTCAGCGCGCGCTTGATGATGGATACCTCGCGCCACTGACCATCGGCGCGGCGGATGCGCTCGGTGTACTTCAGCTCCGCGACTTCGCCGAGGATGATGCGGCGGTCATTGCGCTGCAGCACACTGCCCGTGCCTTCGCGCAGCACGCTCTCCAGCGGACGACCGCGGATGTCTTCGGCGCCGATGCCGTGAAAGCGCTCCCAGGCCGCGTTCACTTCCAGCGTGAGCCCCTTGGTGCTCTGCACCCACACGGGGATCGGGATGACCTGCAGCACGGAGCGGCTGAACGCCAGCTGCTTGCGCAATGCGCGCCTGGCCCGCTCGCGCTCGGTCACATCCACCGCAAAGCCGATGATGCCGCCCGCCTTGTCCGCGTGGCCCTGTTCGCGCGTGAGGATCAGATCCACCTTCGGCGCGTCGCTGCCCTGCGTGCGCAGGCTCACCGTCAGCCGCGAGGGCTTGTCGCCCAAGGTGGCGAACTGCTCCTGCACCCGCGCCGCCTGGCTCGGGTCCACCAGCATCCAGAGGGGTTGCCCGATCACATCCGTGGTGGAGATCCCCGTGAGCGTGGTCCAGTGGCTGTTGATCACGCGGATGGCGCCCTTCGCATCGGCGCGCAGGAGTACCTCATGCACGCCCTCGAACAGGTTGCGGATGTCCCGCTCGCGCTCGGCGAGCCGGTCACTGGCCTGCTCCAGCCGCCCGGCCATGGATTGGCTCGTGCGCAGACCGCGCGCCGCAAACCAGGCAATCACGCCCGCCAGCAGCCAGAGCGACGCCAGCACGGCCAGCGAGATCCAGGCCGACTTTTTCCAGAAGGCGATCACATCGACATGCTTGCGCTCGATGAGCACGAGCGCTGGCCAGCGCCGAAGCGCCCGATAGGCGATCACGGACTCCTCGCCAGTCAGGCCCGGGCCCTCGAAGGATGAGTGCTCGATCGCAGGCAGCATGGACTCGAAGATCGGGTGCGCCGCCGCCGCAGCGCTCACCTGGGACTCCGGGAGCTCCAGTGTGGAGACGATGACACTGCGCCCATAGCTGAGCAGGCTGGCGGCGTAGCCCTCGGGTTGCGCGGTGAGGGTGAACCAGTTCGCGATCGAATCCGGATTGATGACCGCCACCAGATGCTGCTGGTCGGCGCCCTGCCCCACGTTCAACTGTATCGGCAGCATGGGGACGGGAGAGACCGAGCTCGCCGGTCGGCCCTGAGCCATCTCGAACAAATCGCGCGCCGGCAGAAGCGCGCCAAGCTGTGCCCCACTCCCCGGGCGCGCCAGGCGTTTCCACTGCGCGGGATCGATCAGTACACCGGCGTTCTCGGGATTGGAGCTGAGCACCACGGAGCCCTTCGCGTCCAGCACGGACAGGCTGCGCACCCAGTGCTGACTCGCGATCAGCTGCTGCAGACTGCTGTCGCTGATCGACTCGGTGTTGGTGCGCATCTGCTCGGCCACCGTGCCCAGGAGGCTGGCCGTACCGTCCAGCAGCCGGGAGCTGTGGTCCTCCAGCACGCGCGCCAGCAGGGCGGACTTCGCCAACTCGACCCGCTCGGTCTCGCGGTACTCGTACAGCATGAAGGCTGCGATCACCACCGCGCTCATGAGCGCGAAGGCCCCGCTCAGCCATAGAACCAGGCGGTACCACAGGCGCAGGGAGGAGTCCGCGTTCATGAGCCTTTTATGCCTTCAGCGGTCTCAGCGCGCAAGCATGATCTCGCGCAGCCCGTGGCGCGACGCGGCCGCAGCCAGCGTGCCATCGGCCTTGATACGGCTCACGAAAGCGTCCACCTCCTTGAACCAGGCTTCGTCACCCGGCTTGACCGCATAGGCATAGGGCAAGACGTGGAAAGCCTGCGGCGGTGCGACGAGTCGCGCCCAGTCCGCGTTGTCCAACAGGCGGCGGCTGTAGGGATAGTCCGTCATGAACACGTCCACGCGACCGGCCTCCAACTCCGTCTCGCGCGTCTGCGGCGGCCGAATGACCACCATCGTGGCCTGCTTCAGACGCTCGCGCATCACCGGCTCCATGAAGGTGCCGGCCTGCACCGCGACGCGCACACCGGGCTGGTCGATGTCGGCCCACTGCCGGATCACGCGGGAACTTCGCGTCGTCACACCGAAGATGTCGCTGGCCAGGTAGGGCGCCGTGAAGCGCAGGCGTTCAGCGCGTTGCGGCAGCACACCCACCGCGAACATGGCCACATCACAGCGATCCGAGGTGACATCCGTCACCAGATTGACGAAGGAGGAGTCCACGTAAGTCAGGCGCACACCGAGCTGGCGCGCAAGCTGCGCCGAGAGATCGATGTCAATGCCGCTCAACTGCTGCGTCTTCGGATTCCTGTAGGTGATGCCGTAGTAGTCCGGCCAGATGCAGACCTTCAGCTCGCCGGAACTCTTGATGCGTTCAAGGACGGGCCCGGCCTGCACGGCCGAGCCCGCCAGAACGAGCAGTGCACTCGCCAGGCACTGCACCCCCCTTGAAACATATCGCGCCGCTTTGCTGCCTTTGAACATCCCGAACATGACTTACCTCGAACTCAATGACGCACCCCAGGTGGCCTGCGCCGGGTTGGCGAACTCCGCAAACCACAGGGTGACACAGGTACCTTCGCCGTGCTGGCTGTTTACAGAGACCTCTCCACGCTGCAGCTCCATGATCTCCTTGACCAGGCTCATGCCCAGACCGGTGCCTGGAATCTCGCCGCTTGGATCGGCGCGGTAGAAGCGCTCGAAGACGCGACCCAGCTGTGCTGCGGTCATCCCGATGCCCTGATCCTGCACGCTCACGCCGATCATGGCACGACCGGCGCGTTGCTCGCGAGCGGCGGTGACACGGATCAGGCCACCCTTGGGGGCGTACTTCACGGCGTTCGACAGCACGTTGAGCAGGGCACGGTGGGTCTTGGCCGCGTCCACCATCAGCAGTGCATCACCCAGACCCTGCTCGATCTGCAGCTCATGCCGGGAGGCCGAAGGCGCGATGGCGCGCTGGGCGCGGGCCAGCAGGGCATCCAGCCGCGTGGGGGCGATGCGAAACTCCTTCTCGCGCCCCGCCTCGATCCGGGCCAGATCCAGCAGTTCATTGACCATCTCCACCAGCAGACCAGTCTGGTTGTGGATCACCTGCAGGAAGTTGCGCTGCTCCTCGGGCGGGAACGACTTGTAGAGCAGCAGCTCGGTGTAGCCGAAGATGCTGGACATGGGTGTGCGCAGTTCGTGGGCCGCCGTGGTCAGGAACTCGCTCTTCATCCGGTCGATCTGCGTCTCGCGGGTGGTGTCCTGCAGATACACGATGGTGCCGCCATCCGGCGTGTCGCGCAGGCGTAGCGAGATGTAGCGCACGTCTGCGTCACCCAGGCGAAGGTGCACGGCTTCGTCGCCACACCCGTTGAGCTGCGAGGCCTGCAAGGGGAGCGTCCCGCGATCCGCATCTCGGCGCGTTCGGGCCAGATGCTGGTCGAGCGCGGACAGGCGCATGCCGGCTGCCTGCTCGGCATCCAGATCAAGCAGCGAGAAAAAGCGCGCATTGCTCAGCTGCAGCACACCGTCCGCGCCGAAGTAGCCCACGCCGTGAATGCTCAGATCCATGACCGCATTGAGCTGCTCGCCGCGCTCGCGCAGGCGCCGCGCCATGCGCTGGGTGTCCTGCGCCGCCACCTGCATCCTGCGCGCCATCAGCAGCAGATCGGTCACGGCATCATGCTTGGCGAAGTCGTTGAAGCGCAGATTCAGCGCGCTCAGGTGCTCCATTGAGACGAAGACAGGCGACACCAGCAGCAGCAGGGAACCGTCGGCCTGCGGCTCCACGGCACCGCGCAGCAACATCTGGGGCGTCAGCAAAGGCCGCAGTGCGCAGAGCGAGCCGGCGTCCTGGCGCCAGTGCTCAGGGTCCCGACTTGCGACTGGCTGGGTGACGCGAAAGACGTTGTGCAGCGAACGGCCGCTGCACGCAAGCGGTAGCGCCTTGGCCAGCGAACTGCCCACTTCGATGATGCGCAATTGGGCATCGAGGCGGATGAGGAAGGGGAACGCTCGGCGCAGCGCCTCCGCAGACAAGCCTGGCGCGCTCGGCGCAGCGGTGTGATCCACCAGCTCGGGTTGATCCGCGATCAGCATGGACACACCTCCACACGGTGCAGGGCCAGGCCACGGGTCTCCTCGGGCGAAAGCGACCGGACCTCCGCGGTCAAGCCGGCCGCTCGGCTCAGGGCCTTGCAGACACCGACGAGCAGCTCCCGAACCAGGACCCCGGCACCTTGCACCTGGAGCTCGAATCCGCCATGCCCGGTGGGAAGCAGCATGCATGCGTCCGCGCCAAAGTGCCGGAGTACGCCCTGGGCCAGCAGGTAGACCTCGTGCAGGCGCCCCAGCTGCGGCGCATCCTCCGGCAAGGGTGGCTGCGCCGACAGTGATGCACTCCGATCCGGCGCTGCGATCAGTGCGCAGCCCGCCCAGAACTCGCCGCAGGCCTCAAGCAGCTCTTGGCGCGGGACACCCAGCCGCAGGCTGGCGGCGGTGGCCAACTCGAAGGCATGCGGACCCAGGCGCTCGCCAGGGCTCAACAGACCGTCAGACGGCACGCCTGCATGCCGGCAGATTGCGTCCCAGGTGGATGGTCCGTACAGCGACAGCACGGTGCGCTCGATGGCCAGGGTCACGACGGCATGCACGACAGGGCTCCAATGGGAAGTGATGGTTGGCGCTGACGATGCACGCCAGAGAGTTCAGATGCAGGGCTCATGGTCGATGAGGTCGGTCAGCTGAAGCCGATGTCGATCGACGTAGGCGCGTACCGACGCCAGGCGGTCCAGATGGCGCTCGAAGCACTCGCACAGCTGCGGATCGAAGCTCTTGCCGGCCTGCGCACGCAACTGCTCCAGGGCTTGCTCGATGGTGAAGGCTTTCCGATAGCATCGGTCCATGGTCAGCGCATCGAAGAAGTCCACCACCGCCACGATCCGCCCGGACAGGGGGATGTCTTCGCCTGCCAGCCCGTGCGGATAGCCTGTGCCGTCCCAGCGCTCGTGGTGGGTCAGTGCAATCTCTGCGGCCAGGCGCATCAGATCGCTGCAGGCATCGGCCAGCAGCGCCGCGCCCTGGGTGGTGTGCGCGTTCATGGTCAGCCGCTCCTGCGGATCCAGCGGCCCGGCCTTCTTGAGCACAGCATCCGGAATGGCGATCTTGCCCACGTCATGCAGGGGCGCGGCCAGACGCAGCTGGCGCGCGTAGCCGGGCGGCAGCCCGAGGCACAGGGCGAACTGCTCGCTGCAGAAGCCCATGGTCAGCAGGTGGCGGCCGGTATCGCCGTCGCGGGACTCCGCCGCCAGCGCCAGGCGCAGCATGGCGTCCTGCTGGGCACGTCTTGCCTCGCGCAACGCGGCGTTGCGCTGGGCGTACAGCGCGCGAAGGTCGTCCAGCATGCGGCTCATCTGCTGCATGGCGGCCTGTGCGTCAGCCAGACCCTCGACAGGCAACTGATGCATCACGCACCCACCAGCAGCTGCTCGATCGTCTCGATCAGTTGCAGCGGACTGAAGGGCTTGACCAGATACTGGGTGGCGCCCGCGGCCAGACCGGTCTCGCGGTCCCTGGCCTGACCACGCGCGGTCAGCAGCACGACGGGAATGTGACCGAGCCGCGGGTCGCTGCGGATGTGCTTGCAGACCTGCAGACCGTCCAGCTCGCCGGGCATCATCACATCCATCACGATCAGATCGGGCTGTACGGTCTGCGCCATCAGCAGGCCGGTGACGCCGTCCGGCGCCTCATGAATCTCGTAGTCCTCGAACTCGAGCGTCATGCTGATGAGCTTGCGGATGTCTGCGTGGTCTTCGACGATCAGGATTTTCTTCATGGCGTACTCCAGTGCTTGCGCGAGATGCCTGACGACGTGATCAGGCCGCGGCGCCAGCCTGCCGGCGCCGCTTGCGACGCGCCACGAGCGCGGCCAGATCCTTGGCGTACTGCTGGGCCTGCAGCAGATCGAGTTCCGGGGTGGCCGTCTGCGCCGGTGCGCCGGTGGGCAGATCGATCAGGAAGCTGCGCTGCGCACCGTCAAGCTCCTGGCGCAGCTGGCCACCGTGCTGATCGACGATCGACTTGCACAGGCGCAGGCCGATCAGGTCGCGTGCGCTGAGCCGCTCGGCGCTGCCGGCCTGGGCGCGTACCGGCTGCAAGAGCAGATCCATGGTCGTGAGCGGCTTGCGCGGCGGCGCAAGCAGGCAGGCGTTTCGGAACACGATCAGGCCGCGCGCGCCCAGCTGGTGGTATTCGATCTCGATGCACGCCCCGTGGGCACTGCCGCGGATCTCGGATTCCAGACACTCGATCAGCACCCGCCGCAGCCAGGGCTCGCTGCCATAGACCGCGGCCACCTCTGCATCGGCCGGGAAGCGCGCAAATCGCACGGTCAGGGCGCGGCCGAGCGCCAGCGGTTCGACCTCCTGCCACACCGCGTGGAGCATGTCCCAGAGGTCCATGCGGTCGCGGGTCACCAGGGCCGGGCTGCTGCAGATCTGCGCCAGATCCAGCAGCTTGTGCAGGGTGCCGCCGACCTCCTCCATCCGCGCCAGCAGATCGTCCAGCGCCTGCGCAGGGTGCTGTGTGCGGCTGGCGAGCCGGGTCTCGGCCATGAGGGTGTTCCAGGGTTCAAGCAGGTCGGCGCGAATCGCCGTCAGCAGCATCTCCAGTCCGCCGCCGGCCATGGGGCCGCCAGGGGGTGCGTCGCTTCGCGCCGCAGCACGGGCCTCCTGCGGGTCCGCGCAGGGCATCGCGGCTTCGAGCTCGCGGCGAATGGAGCCTGCGGCCCCCTGCCCATCCTCCTGGCGCTGCGCCGGGTCGGCGGTGCCGGGGTGGATCTCGCGGTTCGCGAGTCCGGTGTCTGCCCAGATCAGGCCGTGCTCCAGATGCTCGGACAGGGTGGTGAGAGTTTTCATTGTTTGATTTTGCCGATTTGTTGGTCACACTTTAGACGAATTTCGCATTAAATCAAGCAGCACACGCCATGAATTGATTCTATCGGCAGGCACCGCCCCCTCGATCGCGCTAAATCAGATCGTCATTTCTGCAAATTTCGTGTTTTTGCGGATTCATCTGGCAAAATCGCGCCATGACGATCCAGCCGCCCTTCAATGACGCCGACGTGCTGACCACCGTGGAAGCGGCGCAGCGCCTGGGGCTTGCGGTGCGCTCGGTGCAGGCGATGGTGGATCGCGGCGAGTTGCAGGCCTGGCGCACGCCGGGCGGCCACCGCCGCATCTCGCGGGCGTCCGTGGAGCGATGGCTGGGCGGGCCGTCGGCCACGACGGCGCCGGCCGTGCCCGCTGCCGAATCGGCACAGGGCCCGCGGGTGCTGCTGATCGAGGACTCGGCCCACTTCCAGAACCTGATCCAGCTCGTGGTGCGCCAGGCGCTGCCGCAGGCCGAGCTGTC
This sequence comes from beta proteobacterium AAP99, assembly GCA_001295775.1. GTDB lineage: Bacteria > Pseudomonadota > Gammaproteobacteria > Burkholderiales > Burkholderiaceae_C > Piscinibacterium. The sequence goes on along the minus strand of LJIA01000007.1, from coordinate 66,451 downwards.
GGTGGCGGGCGATGGTGTGACCGGTCTGGTGATGTACGGCCGGCTCGACCCGGACGTCCTGATCGTGGACATCCTGCTGCCAGGCATTGATGGCGCGGCGCTTGTCGCCAGCCTGCGCGCCAACCCCGCGCTGGCCCGCGCCCGACTCGTCGTGGTGACGTCCCTGTCGGACACGGAACTGGAGCGCTATGCCTTTGCGCTGGCAGGCGTACCGATCGTGCGCAAGGACCGCCTGGTGACGGATCTGCCCCTGCGCCTGCAGGAGGCGCTGGCCCCCGCGGCCTGAGCACGGCCATGAGCAACTTGCGCGTCCTGCTGGTGGAAGACGACGCGAGCGTGCGGCGCTTCTTCGAGATGGTCTGTGCCGACCTGCCGGTGGCCTTGCAATGCGCCCGCTCGGCGCGCGAGGCGCTGGCCGCGTTTCACGCGCAGCGGCCCGACCTGCTGATCACGGACCTGATGCTGCCGGGCGAGCACGGGTTGTGGCTCGTCGAGCAGGTTCGCGCGCTGCCGCAAGGGCTCGCGGATGCGCCGGTGCGCGTGGTCATCTTCAGCGCCGACACAAGCCGGCAGACCGCCCAGGCAATCGAGCGCGCCGGTGTCTGGCGCATCCTGCGCAAGCCGGCGTCAGTGGCGGAGATCGAGGCCTGCGTGGCGGCTGCGCTGAGCGCAGTCACCGCATCGGTCGCTGCTGCGGCGCCCGCGCCGCCCGGCACGGACGGCGATCCGGTGCAGGCGCACTTCGGCGGCAACCGTGCGCTGTTCGAGGCCTTCGCGGCAAGCACCCGCGCGCGCTTTCCCACCGACCAGCGTGATGGCGCCGCCGCCCTGCAGCAGGGCGACGCGGCCGCGCTGGAGCGCCTGGCGCACAGCCTGAAGACCGTGCTGCGCATGCTGGGTGACCCAGCCGCCAGCACCTGCGCCGCGCAGCTCGAGGCGGGCGCCCGCGCGCTGATCGATGCCGGACAGACCGGCCCCGCGGCCGTCCAAGACGCCCTGGGTGCGGACTGGGCCGCGCTGTCGGCCGCACTGGCTCGGCAGCACGCTCAGCGTTGAATTTGGCCGAAATTGTTGGAATTCATAAGCCGAAAGTGCACTTTCATTTGCTTTCCAGTTGATGATTCGACTGGAAAGACGCATCCGACATGCGGAGGACATCTCAGCGCGGAAATGCTTTTTTTGTCACATTTTCATGTCCGATTAAGCATCTTTTTTGATCGACACACGGCACCATGCGCTAGTGCAGCGCCTCTGTGTCCAGCGCGGGATCGTCCGGGCTGACGGCCGAAGCGCTCTGGCTGCGCGCCCGGAACTCGCTGGGCGCCACGCCCGTCCAGCGCTTGAAGGCTCGGGAAAAGGCGCTCTGCTCCGAAAAGCCCAGCAGAAAGGTCACGTCGGTGACGGTACGCCCTGACTCGCGCAGATAGCGCTGCGCCAGATCGCGCCGCGTATCGTCGAGCAGGCGGCTGAAGCTCAGGCCCTCGGCCTGCAGGCGCCGATGCAGGGTGCGTGAACTCATGGCCAGATGCGCGGCAAGGTCCTCATCCGACGGGTCGCCATCGCTCAGGTGCTGCAGGATCCATGCGCGGCATCGGGACTGCAGATCGCCCTCGCCCAGGGAGGCGAGCTGCTGCACCAGGATCTGGTCGAGCGTCTCGGCCAGCTCCGCATGGGCGGTGGGCAGCGTGCGCTCGGCATCGGCACGCGCAAACAGCAGGCTGTTCTCGCGCGCCCCGAACCGGACCGGCGCCTCGAAGGCGCGCTCCCAGGGCAGCGCTGACGGGGGCGACGCACGCCGCAGATCGACGCGCAGCGGCCGCAGCGACGGGCCGGCATTCATGCGGCACATGGACAGCACGAGCGAGAGATCGAAGTCGGCCATCAGATCGGCGATCGGCGTCGATCCGCGCCCGGAGTCGTAGACGAAGCGCAAGTCGCTGCGCGAGGTTTCGCAGCGGGCGCTCATGCGCTGGCCGATCAGCTTCGCATAGCGGCTCATGCGCGCGAGCGCGGCATGCAGCGACTCGCTGGTCAGCCACGCATGCCCGAGCACGCCCAGATCGGAGGGATGCCAGTGCGCTCCGGCCTGCAGCGCGAAGGTGGGGTCCTGGATGCGCCGCGCCGCTTCGGCGAAGGCTTGGTCAAGCGCATTGCTGGGCAGGCGCCGGTGCGTATCGCCAAGCACGCGGATGCCCAGGTTTGCCAGAAACTCCTCCGAGCGCACCCCATGCGCCTCGATGAGGCGCAGGCCGATGAGTCCGAAGGAGGCAAGAAACGTGGGGGCAGGCATGGCGGCAGGCGGGTCGCGGCGAGTATCGCCGCTGCGCGCATGCAGCCCTTCATGCCGAGCCGAAACCGGCGCGGCTGGGCCGCGTGCTCAGTCCGCCCAGGTCCGCACGGCCGCATTCGCCCCGCGGCGTGCGCGCTGTGCCTCCTGCTCGGTGACCTCCAGAAAGTGCTCTGCGGCCTGCACCGTGATCAGGCGCTGGCGCACCAGGCTCAGCAGCGCGTCGGCGTCCTCGATCGTGATCAGCCCCGCCGAAGCAAGCTCGCGCGCACGCAGGCTGAGCTCGCTCATGTCGAGCGCAGCGCCCTCGCCGGCCGGGGCGTGCTGCAGCTGCGGCGCGGCGCCACTCGCGGAACCACTCGCGGAACCACTCGCGGAACCACTCCCGGAACCACTCGCGGAACCACTCGCGGAACCACTCGCGGCACCATTCGCAGCGTTCATGCGGCCGGCCAGAGCGCCCGCCACCAGAAGCACCACCGCCGCCGCAATCCAGCCAAAGGACACCCGCGCCAGGCCGACGGTCGGTCCGCCCAGCGCCGTGGCCGCCAGCACGGTGCCCGCCACAAGGGTGGCCACCCCGATCGCGCCAAGCAGCCATGCGGCAACGCGCCAGAGCGCACCCGCTCGAACGTGCCGCGCGTTCAAGCGGCTGCCCCCAAGTTCGGCACAAGCAGCGCCCGCAGCACCGCCGTCACGGGCTGAAGGCTCTGCCGCGCTGCCAGTCGCGCGGGATCGCGCACGTCATGCAGCGCAAGCGGCCAGCGCATGGCCTGCAGGGCACGCGCCAAGGCCGCACAGGCACCATCCAGTTCACGTTCCAGCAGGGGGATCGCCGCCAGTTCGCAGACGCCGGCGTACAGCGCGAGCAGCGGTTCGATCTGCGGGTGCACGTCCACATGGCGCATCAGCCGCGTCATGAGAATGCGGCCCAGGCGATAGCCGTGGGGCCCCGACAGCCAGGTCATGTCCAGCCAGCGCGTGAACTCGGCCACGGCGCCGGCCGGCATGCGGCGTCTGAGCATCCAGCCTTGAATCTCTTGATCCCACACCTGGTCCGCGCGGCTCTGCCAGGCGCGCAAGTAGGTGTGGCATTGCTCGTGGGTCAGGGCGGCGTGGCTCATGCGAAGAGGCTCCAGTGGGGTCTGGAATCCATTCTTCGCGGATCACGCCCACGCGGCTTGACGCGTGGCGCCAATCGCGTGACCGGGGGCGCCAATGGCCGGTTGCGCCCTCAATGTGTCAGCACGAGGCTCTCGGGGCCCGACCGACCATGCATTTGGCCGATACTGACGCACCAAATGTGCCGAAAACAATGTTTACGGCAAATTTACAGCGCGGAATCCTCTCAAGAGGCACATGGAACAAGCGGAAAGCCGTTCCAGTCCATTTCGCATGTTTTGATCGAAAAATCTGGCCGTTTTTGCCAGCCAGTGATGCGCTCAGGCGCTGTCGGTCTCCGCGGCCGTCACCAGGCAGCTGACCAGGCGCTGCTCCACCCGGCGCTGCGCGTCGATGATGCGCGGCGCCAGCCAGGGCTTCCAGTGCTGCAGCACCATCGCCAGCCCCGCACCCTGCGGCATGGCCTTGCTCCAGGCCACGCCCACTGCGCTCAGGATGGCGCGGGCCGTGAAGGGGCAGACGGCTGCAGCGTCGCCGCGCGGCGTGCATTGCGCCGCTGCGAGCACGTCGGCGTACATGCGAGCCAGGCTGTGGCTCATCCCGCCGGAGATGCGCTCGATGTCCGCGGCCAGCTGGTGGCACTCCTCGTGGCTGACGGGCGCCACAGTCTCCTCCATCAGCGTCAGCGCACCGGGGGTCGGTGCGGCCGCGGCGCCACCCACGGCGTCCGTCCAGCTGCGCGTGGTCATGTCGTGCAGTTGCAGGGCGACGTTCTCGATCACGTAGCGCTCGGCATCGCCGATCGCGCGGCCCGGCTCGCCCGGGATGGTGGCCAGCACCAGCGGGTCACCGAGCAGATCCTCGCGCAGCAGGGGGCCAAAGGCCGGCAGGCCGACCATGCGACGCGACACGGAGCGTGTGCAGCGCTCGAAGACGCTGCGCAGATCATCGGGGGACAGGGACTTCTGACTCATGGAACATCCACCTGAACGCCATGGCGCAGGCGTGAGCCGGAACGCGAGGCAGGGGCAAACCCGCAGTCTCCGGCCTCACTGCCTGTCAGACAACATGCGAATTCAGCAATTCTCCCCAAGATGTCGAGACTCGGCCGGTGCTCCATCCGAATAAACCGGGGCTATGTCGTCCATCAGGGAACTTGACTGGACATTTAGCACTCACCGGCATAGAGTGCTAACCAACAAGTCGTATTCCTTGAAAGGTAAGACAAATGACTCAATTGCTTGCCCTGAGCCCGTTCTCGAGCGGTCAGAGCCTGATGGTCTCGATGTCTCGCCTGCCCGCACTGGGCAACATCGACGCCTACATCTCCGCCGTCAATCGCATTCCCCTGCTCACGCACGAGGAAGAGCAGCAGCTCGCCCGTGACCTGCGCGACCGTGAGTCGGTCGAGGCCGCCGGGAAGCTCGTGATGTCGCACCTGCGCCTCGTGGTGAGCGTCGCGCGCAACTACCTTGGCTACGGCCTGCCGCATGCCGACCTGATCCAGGAAGGCAACATCGGCCTGATGAAGGCGGTCAAGCGCTTCGATCCGGACCGCGGCGTGCGCCTGGTCAGCTTTGCGCTGGCCTGGATCAAGGCCGAGATCCACGAATACATCCTGAAGAACTGGCGCATGGTCAAGGTGGCCACCACCAAGAGCCAGCGCAAGCTGTTCTTCAACCTGCGCAGCATGAAGGGCGACGCCGGCACGCTGGATTCCGCCGCCGTGCAGCGCATTGCCGACACGCTCGAGGTCAAGCCCGAGGAAGTGCGCGAGATGGAAACGCGCTTCTCCGGCGGCGACATCGCGCTCGAAGGCAACCCGGACGACGGCGAGGACGCACTCGCCTTCGCCCCCATCGCCTACCTGGAAGACAACCGCACCGAGCCCACCCGCGTGATGGAGATGAAGGAGCGCGATGCCATGTCGTCCTCCGGCATCGAAGCAGCGATGGCCAAGCTCGACGACCGCAGCCGGCGCATCATCCAGACCCGCTGGCTGAACGTGGCCGAGGACGGCGCCGAGCCGATGACGCTGCAGGAGCTGGCCGACGAATACGGCGTGAGCGCAGAGCGCATCCGCCAGATTGAAAGCGCCGCGCTGAAGAAGATGCGCGGGGCGCTGACCGAGTTTCAGGCCGGCCGCTGAGCGCAAGCGCACACGGCTGACCTGATCCTGCGCTGCAAGCAAAGCGGTCTCTCCTCCTCTCTCCCACCCGCACAGCGCAATCCAGACCCCGGCAGGGCAACCTGCCGGGGTCTTTTTTCGGCCGGACTCGCCGTGTTCGGGGCGGGACGTGTTCAGGCTGCGCTGATCGACCGGAATTGTTCGGCCCGAACTTGTTCGTCCAGACACGATGTGGTGCGAACGACGCAACCCTCCAGACCGCCGGGTGAGGCGCCCGGCCACTTGCATCACAATCACGCGCCATGATCTCCTCGCCCCCGCTGCGCGCCTGTGCACTGCTGCTTTGCACCCTGAGCCTGCATGCCGCCCCCGCCTCCGCCAGCCCGGCCGTGATCAAGCTGCTGGACGAGGCCGAGCGCCTTGAATCGCGCGACCCCAAGGCCTCGATGCAGCGCACCGCCGATGCCCTGGCCGCGCTTGACGCCCAAGGGGCCGACGCCGCCCCCGAGCTGCGGCGCCGCGCCTTGCTGCAGCGTTGCTGGCTGCAGGCCAGCAACCGCCTGCCCGAGCCGGTGCTGGACGTCGACAAGACCCTGGCCTCACCGCTGTTCGGCACCTGGGACGCCCAGCGCGCTGAACTGCGCCTGTGCCGCGGGGCCCTGCTCGTCAACCAGCGCACCCTGCACGAGGCCAGTCGCGAGTACGAAGCGGTGCTGTCCGAGGCTGAGCGCCTGGGCAACCGTGCGCTGCTGGCCGACGCACTGACCCTGCGCGCCGAAATGCGCACCGAGCTGGCCGATCACGCCGCGGCGCTCGCCGACCTGCAGCGCGCCTACGAGCTCAATGACCAGCTCAAGCGCAGCCGCTCGCAGCAGCAGGTGCTCAACAACATTGCCAACCTGTATTCGGACAGCAACGTCGGCGCCTACGACCAGGCCATCAGTCACTACAAGCGCCTGCTCGAACTCCAGAAGGCCGACCAGGCGGACCGCGACGCCGCCGTCACGATCTACAACCTGGCCACCACCTACGAGGCGAAGAAGGACTTCCCCCAGGCGCTGGCCCTGTTCCGGCAGGGGCGCGAGATCGAACAGACGCTCGGCCTCCAGGCCGAGGCGATGCAGGCCAACCGCGCCATTGCCAGAACACTCGTCAAGCTCGGGCAGCCGGCCGAGGCCATGCCCATGCTGGACGAGGCGCTGGGCTTCTTCCTGCGCAGCGGCGACGAAGACAGCGCCGCGCAGATGCGCACGACCCGCGGCGTGGCCCTGCAGGCCCTGGCCCGGCCGCGCGATGCGCTGGCCGAACTGAATGCCGCGCTGGCGGTGTTCGAGCGCCAGGGCGACGACGCCTTCATCGAATTCATCGAGGGCCAGCGTGCCCTCGCCCTTGCGGCGCTGGGTCAATGGAAGGCCGCCGCGCAGGCCCGTGAGCGGCAGATCGCGCTGGTGCGCAAGCTCACCGAGGCAGCGCGCAACAAGCAGTTCGCCCGCCTGCAGGTGCACTTCGACACCGCCCGCAAGGAAGAACAGAACGCCGCGCTGTTTGCCGAGAACACCGCACGCCGCCAGGCGCTGGAAGACGCCGGGCGCATCCAGAGGCTGCAGTGGCTGCTGATTGCCGTGGGTGGCGTGGGCCTGCTGGGTCTGGCGGCCATGACCTGGCGGCAGCTTGCCCTGTCGCGCCGCATGCGCGATCTGGCCCTGTCCGACGAACTGACGCGCCTGCCCAACCGGCGCAACCTGCTGGCGCAGGCGCAGCTGCGCATGGACCAGGCCGATGAAGACAAGGTGCCGCTGTCGGTGCTGGCCATCGACATCGACCACTTCAAGCGGGTCAATGACGTCTACGGCCACGAGGCCGGCGATCTGGTGCTGCGCCGCGTGGCCCAGGCCTGCACCGGCGCGCTGCGCACCAATGACGTGATCGGCCGCGTGGGGGGCGAGGAGTTCGTGGCCGTGCTCTCGGACGCCGACCGCGAGATCGCGCGTGCGGTGGCCGAGCGCATGCGCGGCGCCGTCGAGGCGCTGCGCTTTCCGGAAATTGACCCCGGTCTGCGCGTCACCATCAGTCTGGGCGTGGCGCAACGCGGCGAGCTGGAACCCATGCTCGCGCCCCTGGCTGCCCGGGCGGATGCCGCGCTCTACCGCGCCAAGCAGGCCGGCCGCAACCGCATCGAGGAGTAGCGCCGCCACAGCGGGCGCGAGGGCCGAAAGCAAAAGAGCTGCACTTGAGATGCAGCTCTTTTAACGATATATCGTTTTCGGACAAATTTTTGTGGATGTCAGATCTGCCCAAGATCCGCATCCAGCATGCGGAAAGTGGGTCATTGACCTTTCAAAAATAGCGCATTTTCGGCCAGAAAAAATCACTTGGCTGCCACCACCGAGCCGGAACCCGCGATCGACTTCTTCACCGTCGGGTTGCCCTGGTAGCTCACGTCGCCGCTGCCGGCGATCGACACGTCCAGGTTTTCGCACTGGCCCAGACGCACATCGCCGCTGCCGGCAATCGAGACGCGGACGCTCTTGCCGTTCAGGCGGCCGGCCCAGATGTCGCCGCTGCCGGCCACGCTGAAGTGCTGGTTGTCGGCCCGGCCGTTGATGCGCAGGTCACCGCTGCCCGAGACCGAGCCGCGGAAGTCCGTCACGTTCGCCGTCTCCACGCGCAGGTCGCCGCTGCCGGCAATGCTGGCGGCAAAGCGCGAGCCTTCCACGCGGTCCACGCTCACGTTGCCCGAGCCGGACAGGCCCACACCCTCAAGCTTCTTGAAGTTCAGCGTCACTTCCAGCGGGCCGCGGGTGTTGATGCTGACGTTGTTCTTCAGGCCGATCACCAGGGCGTCGCCTTCCATGCGGGTCTCGATCAGCGGCTCGATGTTCTCGTCGGCGCGCACGGTCAGCGCTTCCTTGTCGCTGGCGCGCATGCGCACATCCATCGGGCCGCGCACCTTCACCTGCGAAAAGGACGGGATCTCACGCACCTTCTCCACCACCTTGCCATTGCCTTCCACGCGCGTGCCACCCCCCCACCAGGACAGCCCGTTGATGGAAATGGTCGTGCGCGTGCCGTTGGGCGTCTTTTCCTCGTTGGTCTCCACCGTCACGGATTGCGCGGTGGCCACATGCGCCACCGTGAGCAGGGCGGCGGCCAAAGCGAGGCGGGGCAGGGTCAGAGCGAGGCTCATGTTGGATCTCCAGTGCGTTGCTGTGCGAATTTGCGGTGGCCCGCTGCGGCGGCGTTCCGGGGTGGGATGCGTTTTCAGCGGCCTTGGCGGCATTGTTCGGTGCGCGGTCGCCCGGGGCGAGCGGACTGCGACAGACTGCAGATGGCCGGGGACAGGCTGCATGGGGCCGCCCGGCTGGAGGCCGGGCTCGAAGCCCACGGTGCGGCAGGCACGACGTGCAAAAATTGCACATTGCTGCGGTCGCATATGAACATTCTGTTTCAAAGCGCGCCGCATGGACGGCTGATCCGCATGGCTCCGCCGCCGAAAATTGCGCACTGCAGCAGCGCAGCGGCGCTCCCGCCCGAGGAGCCTCTGCTTCGTACCGCGTCCAAGCGTGCCCGACCCCGGAGGGCGCCGCCCAGGCGCAGCCCGCCCGGCACGCGGTTCCACCCGCCCGCGCCGGGCACCCAAACCGCTGGCATCCCATCAGGAGGCTCGTTGGATCGAACCTGGTCCCCGCTCGTTGTGCGCTGTTCGCTGCTCGGCCGCTGGCTGCGCAGCGGGCGCAGGGCTGCCCGCGCGCTGATGCTCGCGGGCCTCGGGAGCCTGTCTGTGCCGTGGTTGGCCTGGGCGCAGGTATCCGCGCCTGCACCGATGCCGGCTCAAGCACCCGCCCCCGCCGCCGCACAGCGCGCCTTCGGCTTCGCTGACGTGGCACGCGGAGCCCGCGCCCTGGCCGCGCAGCCCTGGCGAGCCGCACCGGCCGCAGACGCGCGCCGCGCCGCGCTGGACTACGACGCCGTGCGCCGCATCCAATTCCGCGCCGAGGCCTCGCTCTGGCGCGGCACAGGCTCACCCTTCGAGATGCAGTTCTTCCCGGTGGCCGGCGCCGCTGCGGTGCGCGAGCTGCGCCTGTACGAGATCGAGCAGGGCCAGGCCCGTCCGCTGCGCCTGCCGGCCAGCGTCTTCAACAATGACGGCGTGCTGCCGCCCGAACCGGCCGATGCCGGCGCGCTGGTGGCCGGCTGGCGCCTGACCTATCCACTCAACGAAGCCGCCAAGCAGGACGAAGTGGTGGCCTTTGTCGGCTCCAACTACTTCCGCGCGCTCGGCCAGGCGCAGCGCTACGGCCTGTCGGCGCGCGGCATCGCGATCGACACGACAGGCGGTGCGCCCGAGGAGTTTCCGGACTTCACGACCTTCTGGTTTGAACGACCCGCCGCCGGGGCCAGGCAGTTCGTGTTCTACGCCCTGCTGGATGGCCCGCGCGTGACTGGCGCCTACCAATTCACCCTGCAGCCGGGCCCGGCCACGACGACCGAGGTACGGGCGCAGCTGTTCCTCCGTGCCGGCAGCACGCCGATCCGCACCCTGGGCATCGCGCCACTCACCAGCATGTTCCTGCACGGCGAGAACCAGGCCAGCTCCACGGGCGATTTCCGCCCCGAGGTGCATGACTCCGACGGCCTGCAGATCGAGACCGCGCAGGGCGAATGGCTCTGGCGGCCGCTCACCAACCCGGCAGGCACACTGGTCACCTCCTTCGCGCTGAACTCGCCGCGCGGCTTCGGCCTGATGCAGCGCGACCGCAGCTTTGCGAGCTACGAAGACATCGAGGCGCGCTACGAGGCCCGGCCCAGCGCCTGGGTGGAGCCGATCGGTGACTGGGGCGCCGGCCGTGTGGAGCTGCTGCAGTTCCGCACGCCGGACGAAACCCACGACAACATCGCCGCCTTCTGGGTGCCGGCGCAGATACCGGCGCCCGCTCAGTCCATCGAAATCGCCTGGCGCATCCATTGGCAGGGCGCCGCCGCGGGCGGCACCGACCGCGCCCCGCCGGCCGCGCGCGTGCTGCAGACCCGCAGCGGCTACGGCTACTTCAAGGGCGAGCGGCCGGCCGGCCTGCACAAGCTGGTGATCGACTTCTCCGACACCGCCCTGCCCGCCGGGGTGCAGGCACAGGATGTGCAGGGCCGGGCGAGCCTGAGTGCCAATGCCAGGCTGCGCCGCGTGCACACCTATCCCAATCCGGTGCGCGGCGGCTGGCGCAGCACCCTCGAATTCGAGCGCCTGGACGAACGCCAGCCGGTGGAGCTGCGCCTCTACCTGCAAGGCGGCGCTCATGCGTTAAGCGAGACCTGGTCCTACGTTCTGCCCCCGCAATAAGAGGAATCCGATCCCCCATGGCTGAACCTGATGCCCTGCAGACTTCATTGAAGGCCACCGAGCCGACATCGGCACCCCGGACAACGCCCTGCACAGCGCCCCCCGTGCGGCGCACGCCCATGCCCCGCCGGCCCTGGACGGGCCTGGGCCGCGGCCTGCTGCGTGGTCTGCTCTTGATGCTGCCCGGCGCGAGCCAGAAGGGCTTTGCCTGGCACACCCATGCGCCCGCCGCCTGGGAAGCCGCCGCCCACACCCGCCGCCGCGTGCTGCTGGGCGTGGTGCTTGCCTTTGCGGCGCTGGCGGTGGCGCTGCTGGCGGTGAACGCGCCGGCCGAACCGTCTGCGCTGTGGTGGGCCTATGCGACGCTGGCCGTGCTGCTGCTGGCCTGGGTGGGCGCCGGCACCGTTACCGCACTGATGGGCGCCTGGGTGATGCTGCGCGGTGATCCGCATGCGCTCACGCTCACCGATGAGCGCGCACCGATCGACACCGCCGCACGCACTGCGGTCATCATGCCGATCTGCAACGAGGACATTTCCACCGTGTTCTCCGGCCTGCGGGCCACGGCGGAGTCGCTTGCCGCGACCGGGGCGCTCAAGCTCTTCGACTTCTACATCCTCTCCGACAGCACGGACCCGGCCATCCGCGCCGCAGAACTCGCCGCCTGGCAGCGCATGCGCGATCTGCTGGGTGACGAACCCATCGGCGAAGGCGCCCGCGTGTTCTACCGCCTGCGCCGCCGCCGCACGGGCCGCAAGGCCGGCAATGTGGCGGACTTCTGCCGCCGCTGGGGCGCGAACTACCGCTACATGATCGTGCTGGATGCCGACAGCACCATGCATGGCGACACGCTGGTGAAGCTCGTGCGCCTCATGGAAGCGCATCCGCGTGCCGGCATCGTGCAGACCCTGCCGCAGGCCTATGGTCACAACACCCTGCATGCCCGCGTGCAGCAGTTCGCCACGCGCGTCACCGGCCGGCTGTTTGCGCTGGGCATGGCCTATTGGCAGCTCGGCCACTCGCACTACTGGGGGCACAACGCCATCCTGCGCGTGGACGCCTTCATGCAGCACTGCGGGCTGGCCCATGTGCCGGGCCGCGGCAGTCTGGCCGGCGACATCCTCTCGCATGACTTTGTCGAGGCGGCCTGCATGGGCCGCGCCGGCTACGAAGTCTGGCTCGCGCCGCAACTGGAAGGCAGCTGGGAGCAGTTGCCGCCCAATCTGCTCGATGAGCTGGACCGCGACCGCCGCTGGTGCCGCGGCAACCTGCAGAACGCACAGCTGATCGCCGAGCCCGGCTGGCAGGGCGTGCACCGCGCGATGTTCGCGATCGGCGCACTCTCATATGTCATGGGCCCGGTGTGGCTGGTGTTCGTGGCCCTGGGCCTGTGGGCCGGGCATGAGGCGGTGGTGCACAACGCCCATGCCGGTCTGGCGCTCTGGGGGCTCACCTTGGCCCTGCTGCTGCTGCCGCGCGTACTCGGCGTGGCTGCGGTGCGCCTGCACGGCCAGCAGCAGGCCTTTGGTGGCACGCTGCGGCTGATCGGCAGTGCGCTGCTGGAGCTGGCCGTGTCGGCGCTGCAGGCGCCGGTGCGGATGCTGGCGTATTCGACCTACGTGCTTTCCACCTTCACCGGCCTGAAGCTGGAGTGGCGCTCACCGCCGCGCGATGCGCTGGCCATAGGCTGGCGCGACGCCTTCTCGCGCCTGGGCATCCTGTGCACGCCGCTGCTGCTGCTCGCCGCCTGGGTACTGACGAGCGATGCGCTGATCGCCCCGCACATTGCGCCGCTCACCGTGGCGCTGGTGCTGGCCATTCCCGTCGCCGTCTGGAGCAGCCACCCCGCCCTCGGCGCCGCCCTGCGCCGCCTGCGCGTGCTGCTGGTACCCGATGAAGCCGTCACGCCCCGCACCCTGCGCCACGCCATGGCGCAGCGCGGCTTTGCGGATCTGCTGGCCCAGGCCGAACCGGTGCCCGAGCTCGCGGGCGTGAGTGGCCACCCCGCTGCCGCTGCACCACCCATCGTGCCCCGCCCTGCGCTTGACGCTGCACCGGGCTGGCGCACCGCGTTCGCGCAGCACCTGTCCAGCGCCTGGTCCAGCCCCGCTCTGAAGTTTGCGGCGCTCGCCCTGGTGGTGGCGCTGCCACTGCAGGTGCAGACGCCCGACCTGCCGCAGGAGGTGCGCATGGCGCAGATGCGCCATGCCGAAGAAGTGGCGCGCCTGCAGGCCATGGCCGGCAGCTTTCGCGTGAGCTACAGCGACGCCCAGCGCCCGCGCCTGCGCCCTGCCCGCCCGGCGCGCATGATCGACGAGGCCACGCGCGAACGCGCCCGCGAGGCCGTGCGCCGCGCCCAGGACGATCACGTGCTCGATCAGGTCTCGCGCCGCGCCAAGCCGCTGGTGGCACAGACCGCCGGCCTGCTCAGCGCAGGCTGAACGCTGCGGCGGGGCCGTGGTGCGCTGCGCCGACGGCTCTGCGCACCGCCCAACCGCCGGCCGGCGCCAGCCCGCCGTCGATCTACCCGCTCTTGAGATGCGCACCCTTTGCCCAAGCTGTGGCGGATGCGCAAGCTTCTGGACTGGAAACGCCCGCTGTTCTATCTGATCCTGCCGGTCCTGGTGTTTCTGGCCTTTGTGGGCTTTCCGCCGCCCTTCCCGCCCGCGCAGCCGCTCAAGCCCACGCAGGAGCAGTCCGAACCGGCGGAGAAGAAGCGCAGGCGCAGGCGGCCTTGATAACAGCCGGTCAGCCGCAGCGCCTTGCAATTTCGGCCATGAATTATCAAATGTTCAGTTCAGCCAAGAAGACCGGCTGACATGCGGAAAGTGGCATGCAGGCTCATGAAACTCACTGCATATCGGCCATGAAATGCATGAGTCACGACGCAGTCTGTTGCCGATACGCGCTCGGCGTGGTGCCCGCATGCTTGCGGAAGGCCGCGTTGAAGGTGGCCTTGGAGGAGAAGCCCGAGTCCAGCGCGATCTCCAGAATGCTCTGGCTGGCGTAGGCCGGGTCGCGCAGGCAGCGCTGCACCTCGCGCACGCGGCGCTCGTTGATGAGGTCGTAGAAGCTCTGGCCCAGGCGCTGGTTGAGCACGTAGCTCAGATGGTGGGTGCTGGTCTGCAGCATCTGCGCGAGCGCAGCCAGCGAGAGGTCGTTGTCCAGGTAGGGCCGCTCGGTGGCGAGCAGTTCGTCCAGCCGCGCCTGCAGGGCAGCCCAGCGGGCTTCGTCTTCAGCGCTTGAGCTGGGGGCGTCGGCAACGTCATCCGGCGTGCGCGCTTCGGGGGCTGCGGTCTGGCTTGCCGAGCCGTCCGCGCTCTCGGTCAACCCTTCGTTCAAGCCTTCTTTCAACCTGTCTTCAGCCGCTGCGCCGACATGTGGGTCTTGAGGCTCTGGCTGCGCCAAGCGCTGCGCGGTCGTAGCCGCTTCACCGGCCGGCTGCGCAATGGCCAACGCCCCGGCAGCGGGGCGTGTGTTGTCTCGATCTGCGCTGGTGCGCTCGGGCGTCGACGCGGTGTCTGGCGGATGCGCGAGCGGCGAACTCGATCGCTCCGCGAGCACGGCCGGCGGAGGTGCGGGCGGCGCAGCGGTGGGCGCGCGCAGTTCGCCCGCCAATTCGCCCGCCAGCCGGCGCAGTGGCGCAGGTGGCGGCCGACTTGGCGCGGGCGGATGCGGATCGATCGGCTCCAGCAGCACGGCCGGCTGGCGCAGGGCCAGGGTGGCGAGCACAGCCACGCCCACCGGCACATACAGCGTGTCGATCAGCAGCGCCACACTCGGCCCGCCCAGGCGCGCGAGCAACCAGAGCAGCAGCAGCGCCGGCAGGCAGGCAATCAGGGCGCCCAGCCAGCCCATGCGGCGCTGGTCGATGTTGGAGTATTGCGCGAGCAGGCGCAGGCGATAGGTCTGCAGCAGCAGCCAGGCCGATACCCCATAGGCGGCCCACTGCAGCGCGAGCGCCGCACTGACACCACCGGGCACGGCTGCGCCTTGGGGCTGGGTGCGTGCGAAGAGCTCGCGCCAGACCGCCGGATCCGGATACATGACCGAGGGCGCCGCCAACAGTGCGCCGATCACCAGCGTCGGCGCGAAGTGAAGCGCCACCAGCCAGCGCGGCCAGACCGGTGCCGACAACAGGTGGCGGATGTACATGAACAGCGCGGGCGCCAGCGCCACCACACTCCAGGCCAAAAAACCCTGCCAGCGCAGCAATGCGGCATCTGCGCGCGCGCCGATCGCCAGGGATTCGTTCGCGCCCATGCAGGCCATGCACAGCAGAAACAGCGCCAGCCAGCGGTGGGCGGCGCGGTTGTGGCGCTGCGCCAGCACGAGCACGGCATAGGCCAGCGCCAGCGCGATGCCGGCGGTGAGCACATGCTGGGCGAGCGTGGTGCTGAGCATGGCAGCTGTGGCAGAAGGCCGTGGACCGTGGGCCGCGGCTCAGCGCTGCGGCGCGGGCGGGGTTGCGGGTGCGGGCGAGGCCGTCGCGGTCGACCCGGCACGCTGCACCGGCACGGCGGTCACGCGGTCGCCTGCCGGGATGCTGGTGCCGTCGGCCAGGCGCACGAGGCCGACCTCGACGCGATCCGCCTGCGTGCGCACGGTGCCGTAGCCGGTGGCCACGCGGATCACGTAGCGGCCGGGCTCCAGCCGCGCACGTTCCGGCGCGCGCTTGCCGGTTTCCGACAGCGGGCGCTCTGTGGACTGCATCAGGCGCGGGCCCAGGTCGGTGGCGGCGGGTGCGCTGCCGCCGCTTGCGGCGGTCGCGGGCGCGGTGGCCTGTGCAAGCGCAGTGGTACCCGACACAGGGGCGGCCGGCGAGCGGGGGGGCGAACCCGCGGGTGCACCCGCCGGGTTGGCTGCGGGCGGTGTGGCGCTCTTGCGCCCGTAGACCGACCAGATCACGCCGGCAAAGGCATCAAAGCTGTCGGTGCCGATGCTGGCGCGCGTGGTCTTGGCCAGGCCGCCGTTCAGCCCACCCTCGAGCCCACCGGCGATGCGCGCCAGATTGGAGGCCCGCGCCACGCGGCGCTGCGAGGCGGCGGGGTCGAGGTCCACCACCTGCAGCGCATACAGGCCGGGCTCGGTGATCTCGACCTCGAACAGCGCGTAGTTCTCCTCCGGCACGGTGATCGGCTGCATGCCGGCGCCGTTGGGCACCAATGGCGTGGTGCCGCAAGCTGCCAGTACGAGCACCGCACTCAGCACCAGACCCGGCGCCAGCAGCGCCGGCGCACGGCGCGTTCCCGGCGGGTTCGACAAACCATTCATGCCTTGCACTCCCTCTTTGCTGGCTGTTGTTCCTGGGACTGGCCGCGCGTCGATCTCACTGCGCCGCAGGCGTGGCGGCCGTGCTCGCGGCGGGCGTCACCGTGCTCGCCACCGCCACGGCCGGTTGTGCGGGCAGGGCCGAGACCACGCGGGTGTAACCCTTGCCGCTGAGCACGCGCACCGGCTCGCCGATGGCGAAGTTCAGCTTGCCCGGCACCACCACCGAGAAGGTCGTGCCGGTGTCCATGCGCACCGACAGCTCCGTGGCGTCGCGCTGGTTCATGCGGTCTTCGACCACGCCGCCGACGATGGCCCCAGCGATGCCGAACAGGCCGGCATTGATGCTCGCGCCGCGCCCCTTGCCGATGCCGCTGCCCAGCCCGCCCCCGGCCGATGCACCGACCAGCGCGCCGACGCCGCTGTTCTCGCCCTGGATGCGCACATGCCGCAGGGCGAGGATGGTACCGGCCTCCTCGGTCTGGCGCTGCATGAGCTCGTGGCGGGTGTATTGATCGTTGGCGGGCATCGTCGTGCAGCCGGTGGTGAACACAATCCCTGCGGCCGCAAGCAGCGCCAGGGCAGAACGGGTACGGATCGAGCGCATGGTGGGCTCCTTCAATTCAGTGGGAAAGCGGCAGCCGGTTCAAGCGCGGAAAGCGGGGTTTGAACTGCGGCAGCGCGGCGACTTTGGGGTGGACGTCGGGTGGCGTTCAGGTGAGTCTGGGTCCGCAGGGTCCGCCGGCCGGCGCGAGGCTCGCACCCCGCACCGGTCGCGGCGACCTCGTGCATCCATCAGAAGCTAAAGCGGGCGCCGGCGGTCAGGCCGTGTGCGGTTTCCTTCTCGCCATCCAGCGACAGGCGGCGCCAGTCGTAGCCGGCCGTCAGCGCCAGTTGCGGGCTGAGCTGGTAGTTCACGCCCAGACCGACGACCGGCGTCGTCTTGCGCTCGGAGGTGCTGTCGCTGCCGAAGCCGGGCACACTCACCGTGCCGGTGGACTTCATGGAGGCGACACCCAGCTTGGCGTAGCCGGAGAAGCCGTTGGTCTGCGGCGTGTGCACCAGGCCCGCCAGCTCAAAGCCCGTGCTCTTGAACTTGCCGGTGGCCGAGCCGAACAGCGGGTCCGAGATCGACGCCTTCACGCCACGCAGGTCGATGTAGCTGCCTTCGACGGAGAAGCGCTCGTTGATGCGCTTGCCCAAGGTCAGGCGGCTGGTTGTGCCCGTCTTGTCGCAGCTGCTGGTGCCGGTGCAGTCGATATTCAGGCGGGCGGCGCCCAGATCCACGCCGGCGTACCAGGCGTCGGCGTCCTTGGCCTGCGCCGTGCCGGCCGTGGAAGCCAGCGCGAGGGCGGCGGTTGCGATCAGTTGGGTGATGGTGAGTTGCTTGGTTTGCATGAGAGTGCTCCTTGGTGAACGGCCCGCCGGGCTGGCGCTGCCGATGGACGCACTGTGCGCAATCCCGCCCGGAATCTCGTCCGAAGCGGTCGGATCGGACGTCCGGGCGTCTGGATGGATCGGTCGGACGTGGGGTTTT
This sequence comes from beta proteobacterium AAP99, assembly GCA_001295775.1. GTDB lineage: Bacteria > Pseudomonadota > Gammaproteobacteria > Burkholderiales > Burkholderiaceae_C > Piscinibacterium. The sequence continues at coordinate 48,771 of LJIA01000007.1, read as the reverse complement.
CAGGTCGTTCGGAATGGCTTTCCGCTTGTCTGGTGCGGGTTTCCGGGCGATTTGGGCTGGAGAGGCGCTTGAATGCTTGATCCAGCTATTCAACGCGAGGTTTGGTGGGGCTCTCCACATCGGGGGCAGGCCTGAAGCTGCTCTGCGCTGATCCGGCGGTCAATCTGGCGCGGGCGCGCCTCGCAATGCACACTGCACAGCCATGCAACGCCCCTTTGACCTCCGCGCCGCCACCGCCGCCGATGTCGACCTGACCTACGCGATCACCGAAGACGCCATGCGCGGCTACGTGGAGGCGACCTGGGGGCGTTGGGACGCGGCCGAGCAGCGCGCGAAGCACGAGGCGAACTTCACGCCGGCGACGCACCGGATCATTGAGGTGAGCACCGGCTCACCGGCAGATGCGGCGCTGGCGGGGGCAGTGGCTGACGTGAGAGCGCACGTGGGTACACACTGGGTGCCCGCCGGCCTGCTGGCGGTGGAAGACCTGCCGGAGCACCTGTGGCTGGTGAAGCTCTATCTGCTGGCGCCGTTTCGTGGCCAGGGCGTGGGCAGTGCAGTGCTGCGCGGAGTGATGGCAGACGCCGCGGCGCTGGGCAAGCCGCTGTATTTGCGAGTGCTGCGTGTGAACACCGGGGCGCAGGCGCTGTACCGGCGGCATGGCTTTGAGGTGGTGGGCGAGACGCCGGAGCGGCTGTTCATGCAATGGACGCCGCCCGACGGCACACACTGATCAATCAAACTCGGACGGAATTTCGGACAATGAAATCATGCCGATTTCCGCACCAGATGCGCGGAAAGCCGACAACGAGATTTCCGAAATAGAACAAATTCGGCCAAAGATCGGTCAAACACCCTGTCTGGTGCCTGCCAATCGCGGCGCGCTGCCCGCTCAGCCCTTGAGCAAGGTGCGAATGTCCGCCACGGTCTTGTCCACGTTCGCCTGGCCGTGCTTGACGTACAGGCGCGGCTTGCCGGTGGGGTCCAGCACGTAGCTGGCGGCGGTGTGGTCGATGGTGTAGTTCATGCCGCTGGTGTCGCCGGACTTGGCGTAGAACACCTTGAAGGTGTCCGCCACGGCCTTGGTGGCGGCGGCGTCCTTGGCGTAGAGGCCGACGAAGCGCTTGTCGAAGGCGGGCACGTAGCCGGCCAGCACCTGCTGGGTATCGCGCTCCGGGTCCACGGTGACGAAGAGCACCTGCACGCGGTCGGCGTCCGGCCCGAGCTGCTTCATGATCTCGGCCCACTCCAGCATGTTGGTCGGGCAGATGTCCGGGCAGCGGGTGAAGCCGAAGAAGATGGCCACCACCTTGCCCTTGTAGTCCGCAAGCGTCCGCGGCGCGCCGGTGTGGTCGATCAGCGAGAAGTTGCCGCCGACGGTGCTGCCGGTGATGTCGGTGTTGTTGAAGCTCTGCTTGGTCGGGCCGCAGGCTGCGAGCAACGTGAGCAGAGAGGCGGCAAGAACGGTACGGCGCAGCATCAGAGAATCCAGTGGTCGGCCAGCAGTGCGGTGAACAGCAGGGCCAGATAGAGAATGGAGAAGCGGAAGGTGCGCTTGGCGAGTGCGTCGCTGTAATTGCGCATCAGCCGCCAGGCATAGGCCATGAACATCAGCCCCAGCACCACTGCGCTGGCCAGATAGATCCAGCCGGAGAAGCGCATGGCAAAGGGCAGCAGCGTGGTGGCCAGCAGGATGATGGTGTAGAGAAAGATGTGCTGCAGCGTGAGCTTGACGCCATGCGTGACGGGCAGCATCGGCAACCCGCTCTGCTTGTAGTCCTCCACGCGGTACAGGGCCAGGGCCCAGAAGTGCGGCGGCGTCCAGACGAAGATGATCAGCACCAGCACCCAGGCAATGGCCGGCACATCACCCGCCACCGCGGCCCAGCCCAGGGCGGGCGGCATGGCGCCCGACAGGCCGCCGATGACGATGTTCTGCGGCGTGTTGGGCTTGAGCAGAATCGTGTAGATGACCGCATAGCCCAGGAAGGTGGCCAGCGTCATCCAGGCCGTGAGCGGGTTCACGAGGCCGTAGAGGATGGCAAAGCCCGCCCCGCCGATCACGGCAGCAAACAGACTGATCTGCAAGCCGTTCAGCTCGCCCTGCGCGCTCGGGCGCCAGGCGGTGCGGCGCATGCGGGCGTCCACCTCGCGCTCGATCAGGCAGTTCATGGCAAACGCGGCGCCGGCCAGCAGCCAGATGCCGATCGAGCCCCAGAGCACCGGCTGCCAGGGCGGCAGGGTGTCCGCGGCGAGGAACATGCCGATCACCGCGCAGAACACCGCCAGCTGCGTCACGCGCGGCTTGGTCAGCGCCCAGTACTGCGCCGTGCGGCTCATGCGCACAGCTGCAGGCCGAACTGCGGCGGACTGAGCTGCGGCGGGCGCGTGTACCTCAGCGCTGGCGTCGGGGGTGGTCGGGGTGGATTTCATGGAGCTCACTACACCGCCGCGGGCCGGGCGGGCGCAGACGCGGGATTATCGACGCTTGCCGGCGCTCCCGCTCGCGCCGCGATCTGCATGCGCGCCACCAGCAGCGTGGTCACGAGCACCAGCACCGCCGCGCCACCGTTGTGCACCAGCGCCACAGGCAGAGGCCACTGCATGAAGATGTTGGTCAGGCCGGTGACGAGCTGCCAGGCCAGCATGCCGACGATCCAGGCAGACAAGGTGCGCAGCGCCGGTTCCTTCCAGGTGCGCCAGGCCAGATAGCCCATCACCGCAAACACGAAGAACGCGAAGTTGCGGTGCACCCAATGGATGGCGGTGAGTGCCTGGAAGGGAATGGCGGTGCCGGCGCCGGTCTCGCCCAGATCACGCCAGAGTGTGTAGGCGTTGGCAAAGTCCATGGGCGGGATGACCTTGCCCTGACACAACGGGAAGTCCAGGCAGGCCAGCGCGGCGTAGTTTGTGCTCACCCAGCCGCCCAGTGCGATCTGCATGAACAGGATGACCAGCGCAAACCAGGCATAGGGCAGCAAGCGCGCGGTTGGCGCACTGATGCTTTGAATGGGCTTCTGCCGCTCCCACAGCCAGGCCGTGACCGCCAGCAGCAGGTTGCCGCCCAGCAGGTGGATGGTGACGATGATGGGCATGAGCTTGAGCGTGACCGTCCAGGCGCCGAACGCACCCTGCAGGCACACGCCAAAGAACAACAGCGTGGGCAGGGCGGGGCTTTGCTTCAGTTCGCGGCGCTTCACCCAGGCCCAGACCATGATGATGATGAACAGCAGCCCCAGCGCCTTGGCAAAGTAGCGGTGCAGCATCTCGATCCAGGCCTTGGAGAAGCTCACCGGTCCGGTGGGCTGCGCGGCGTAGGCCTCGGCAATGTGCTTGGCTGCGGAGAAGGGACTTTCGGCGCCGTAGCAGCCGGGCCAGTCCGGGCAGCCCAGGCCGGAGTCCGTCAGGCGCGTGAAGGCGCCGAACATGATCAGGTCCAGCGTGAAGAACAGGGTGATGGCCACGAGCTTGGCAAAGCGCTGCTGCGTGGTCTTGGCGCTCTTGCTGAACCACAGGATGGACAGCGGAATCAGCGCCACGGTGGCGCCGATGAACAGGAGCTGGATGACTTCGGTGATCTTCATGCTTTGGGTTGCGTGTTGGTCTAGCTACGCGGCTGCAATGACGGAATGACTTCGCCGCTGCGCGGCTTCAATGACGAAATGACCCGGCAGGCTCGCCGCTTGGGCGTCGTCGCCGCAGCGCGCGCCGGATGTTGAGTCATTGAGGTGCGCAGCACCGAAGTCATTTCGTCATTCCGTCATCGCGCGATCACCGCGCGGTATTGAAGTGCAGCAGCTTGCCCAGATCCTTGCGGATCTCCATCGGGTCCTGACCGGGGCGGTAGGTCATCATCAGGTCGCCCTTCCAGTCGATGAACCAGGTGCGCCCATCCCAGCCGGCGGGGTCACCCAGCCAGCTCTGCAGCTTGGCGGGGTCGGTGCGCACGACGATCAGGTTCTCGTGCTGCTTGAGCAGAGGAATATCAATCGGCGCGTTGTCGGTGACAAGCCAGACCCGGTCGACCTTGTCGCGCTTCTTGCCCAGCGAGGTACGGATCTGGCGCATCTCCCACAGGTGCTTGGCACAGGGCTCGCCACAGGCGCTCGGGCCAACGGTCAGGATGATCCACTGGCCGCGCAGATCCTTGAACTCGAAGGGCTTGCCTTCAAGTGTCTGCCCACCGATCAGCGGCGCGGCGATCTGGCCCAGCAGTTCGCCGTTCTGGGTCTTGCCGCCCTCGGGCTTGAAGAAGAAGTACACAACGAATGCGGCGATGACCGGCGCGGCGCAGACGGCGAGCACGCCCCAGAGCGCAAGCAACGAACGCTTGGTCTCCTGCTGGGTGGGGTGGGTGTTGTCGGGGGTCGTGGAGGTGGGTGCGGTCATGGGCGCCTGATCCAAGGCTTGAGTCCGAAGAAGAGTGTGAGGCCGAAGGCCAGCAGGGCGATGGCAAACCACTGGAAGCGGTAGCCCTGATGCTTGGCAATGTCGGTCTGCGGCGGGGTCCAGCGGCGCACCAACCCGTCATCGAGGGCTTGTGCGTTTGCAGACTGACCGCTGCGGGCGGGAGAAGTTTGCACAAGCACCCACTGCGCACTCGAGAGACCGCTCAGTGCCTGCCAAGCAGCCCAGTCGAAGTTGGGCCAGAGTGCAGGCAGCGGGCCGGGATAGGCGTCGCCGCGGCGCGAGAACGCAGGCACGTCTCGCGCCAGACGCCCTTCGATGAAGACCGGTTCGCTGGGCGTGGTGACGACGGGCAGCTGGGTCCGGTGGCCTGCGCCCTGCGGCACCCAGCCGCGATTCACCAGCAGGTACTGGCCACTCGCGGTACGCGCAGGCATGAGCACGATGCGCCCCACCCGGCCGTCCAGCGTGCGGTTGTCCAGGTACACAGCCAGGTGCGGCAGCCAGGTGGCGGTCATGCGGGCGGTGCGGTGCTCGTCGGCCTCGGCAGGCAGGTCGCGGTCCAGATCGAGCGGTGCGGCCGCCGTCGCAGCGTCCATGGCCTGTGCCAGAGCGCGCTTGTACTCGGCACGATCGCCCTGCCAGCTCGCGGCCCAGAGCGCGAGCGCGATCATGCCCAGGCCCGCCAGCACAGCGACCCAGTAGCGCAGGCCCAGGCGCGAGCGAGCCCGCGCGGGAGGCTGCGCCGTAGAATCGCGGGCTTCTGTGATCGGAGTGGGCATGAAATTCCTGGTACTGCTGGCCTTCATCGGCATTCTGGCCAGCCTCGCATCGGCCGGGCTCTTCATGCTGCGCCGCAAGGGCGAGGCGCATCAGATGGTGCGGGCACTGAGCTGGCGCATCGGTCTGTCGATCGCGCTGTTCAGCTTCATCCTGTTTGCGTGGTGGATGGGCTGGATCCAGCCCACCGGCATCCGGGTGCCGGTGCAGTAGGGCGCAAAGAAGCCCTGCTGCCAGCGCGGCCTTGCCGCCGACAAGAAAAAAGCCGCACAACTCGAGGTGCGGCTTTTTTCTTGGGGCTGAGCACAGGGCTCAGCCCGTGCAACATCACATCCAGTAGACCAGCACGTACAGGCCGAGCCACACCACATCCACGAAGTGCCAGTACCAGGCGGCGCCTTCGAATGCGAAGTGATGCTCCTTGGTGAAGTGGCCCTTCCAGAGGCGGTACAGCACCACCGACAGCATGATCGCACCCATGGTCACGTGGAAGCCGTGGAAGCCCGTGAGCATGAAGAAGGTGGAGCCGTAGATGCCCGAGGTGAGCTTGAGGTTCAGGTCGCTGTAGGCGTGGATGTACTCGTAGGCCTGGAAGCCCATGAACACGGCGCCGAGGATCACGGTGGCGGCCAGCCAGAACATGGTCTTGCTGCGGTTGCCCACGACCAGCGCGTGGTGCGCGATGGTCAGCGTCAGGCCCGAAGTCAGCAGCAGCGCGGTGTTGATGGTCGGAATCCACAGCGGGCCCATCGTGGTGAAGGGCTCCACCGAACCCTGCGGGCCGGCGTTCGGCCACACGGCGCGGAAGTCCGGCCAGAGGATACCGGAGTAGTCCGGGTCGGCCAGCCAGGGCATGGTGATGCCGCGGGCATAGAACAGGGCACCGAAGAAGGCCGCGAAGAACATCACTTCGCTGAAGATGAACCAGCTCATGCTCCAGCGGTAGGAGGCGTCCACGCGGCGGCTGTACATGCCGCCTTCGGATTCACTGATCGCGTCGCCGAACCATTGGTACAGCACGAACAGGAACATCGCCAGGCCGCCGAAGACCAGCACCGGGCCCAGCGGGGTCATCTTGTTGACCCACGCTGCCATGCCCAAACCCCACAGCAGCAGCGAGACCGCCGCCATGGCCGGGTGCCGCGAGAGGCTCGGCACGAAGTAATACGGCGCCTTGCCTGCTTGAACGTTCGCCATTCTCTGGTTCTCCAAAAAACTCGTTCTTAGACTTGCTCTACTTGCTGACCACCATCTGCACGATGCCGACCAGCACTCCCACAAACACCGCCGCAGCCAGCACCCCGATCACAAGCACGTGCACCGGGTTCAGGCTGCTCATGTCACGCTCGTGATCCGCACCGCGGCGAACCCCGAAGAAGGACCACAGCACAGCCGACAGGGTCTGCCCAAAGGAACCCTTGCGCTGTACATGCTGGCCCAGATCATCCATTCAGACGCACCCCTCAGGACCGCTTGTCCGAAGCAGCCGGCGCCTGCGCGGAACTGGCTGCGCCGCCCACCTCGAAGAAGGTGAATGACAGGGTGATATTGGCCACGTCGCGCGGCAGATCGGCATCCACCACGAACGTGACCGGGAACTGCTTGACCTCATTGGCCGCCAGCGTGTGCTGCGAGAAGCAGAAGCACTCCATCTTGTGGAAGTGCTGGGCCGAGTTCATCGGCGCATAGCTGGGGATGGCCTGACCGGACACCGCGCGCGGCTGCTGGTTGGCAATCTCGTACATCACTGTGATCAGTTCGCCCGGGTGCACCGAGATTGCATTCTTGGTGGGCACCATGCGCCAGGGGCCCTGCACGTTGGCATCGAACTCCACCGACACCTTGCGGCTGGTGTCGATCTGCGTGTTCTTCATCTGCGCCACCGCATCCGGGCCCATCTTGGCGTCCCAGGCGAGGATGTTGATGCCGGTGACTTCGCAGATCTTGCGGTAGATCGGGATCAGCGCCCAGCCGAAGGCGAACATCAGCGCGACGATGACGATGAGCTTGCGCACCATCGTCTTGTTGTCGCTGCCGTTGTCCTGCGGTGTGCTCTGCGGTTCGCTCATGCGATCACATGATCCCGTTGATGACCAGCCAGCGGCGCACGATGATGCCCGCGAAGAAGACCAGCGCGATCGAGCCAATGATCAGGGCCGTGCGCTTGTTCCTGCGCTGCTGGTCGGTGTTCGGTGTACTCAAGGTGCGTTCCTGCGTTTCCTGATGCCGGGCCGCGCTCGCACGCGGCCCGATCACATCACTTCACCAGCGGCGGCGTTTCGTAGCTGTGATGCGGTGCCGGCGAGGGCAGCTGCCACTCGAGGCCCTGGTCATAGCCTTCGGCCCAGGGGTTGGCCGAAGCCTGCTCACCCTTGCCCGAAGCCGCACGCCAGACCACAGCCAGGAAGAACAGCTGCGACAGACCGAAGCCGAAGGCGCCGATCGTGGCGATGGCATGGAAGTCCGTGAACTGGGCGGCGTAATCGGCGTAGCGACGCGGCATGCCGGCCAGACCCAGGAAGTGCATCGGGAAGAAGGTGATGTTGAAGGTGATGATCGAGGACCAGAAGTGCCACTTGCCGAGCGTCTTGCTGGGCATACGGCCCGTCATCTTGGGCAGCCAGTAGTAGGTGGCGGCAAACAGGGCGAACAGCGAGCCGGCAACCAGCACGTAGTGGAAGTGCGCCACCACGTAGTAGGTGTCCTGCAGCTGGATGTCGATCGGAGCCACGGCGAGGATCAGGCCGGTGAAGCCGCCCATCGTGAACACGAAGATGAAGCCGACCGAGAACAGCATCGGCACTTCAAAGCTCATAGAGCCCTTCCACATCGTGGCCAGCCAGTTGAACACCTTCACGCCCGTGGGCACGGCGATCAGCATCGTGGCGTACATGAAGAACAGCTGGCCAGTCACCGGCATGCCGGTGGTGAACATGTGGTGCGCCCAGACGATGAAGGACAGGATCGCGATCGAGCTGGTGGCATAGACCATCGAGCTGTAGCCGAACAGGGGCTTGCGTGCGAAGGTCGGGATGATGTGGCTCACGATCCCGAAGGCCGGCAGGATCATGATGTAGACCTCGGGGTGACCGAAGAACCAGAAGATGTGCTGGTACATGACCGGGTCACCGCCGCCGGCGGCGTTGAAGAAGCTCGTGCCGAAGTGGCGGTCGGTCAGCACCATGGTGATGGCGCCGGCCAGCACGGGCATCACGGCGATCAGCAGGTAGGCGGTGATCAGCCAGGTCCAGGAGAACATCGGCATCTTCATCAGCGTCATGCCGGGGGCGCGCATGTTGAGGATGGTCACGATGATGTTGATCGAGCCCATGATCGAACTGGCGCCCATGATGTGCATGGCGAAGATGGCCAGGTCCATGCCCGGGCCCATCTGGATCGACAGCGGTGCGTAGAGCGTCCAGCCGGCTGCGGTGGCACCACCGGGCACGAAGAAGGACAGCGTCAGCATGATGGCGGCCGGCGGCAGCAGCCAGAAGCTGAAGTTGTTCATGCGCGCAAACGCCATGTCGCTGGCGCCGATCTGCATCGGGATCAGCCAGTTCGCAAAGCCCACGAAGGCCGGCATGATCGCGCCGAACACCATGATCAGACCGTGCATGGTCGTGAGCTGGTTGAAGAACTCGGGCGCGAACAGCTGCAGACCCGGCTGGAACAGTTCGGCACGCAGCATCAGCGCCAGGATCCCGCCTTCGATCAGCATGACGAAGGAGAAGATCAGGTACATCGTGCCGATGTCCTTGTGGTTGGTGGCGAACAGCCAGCGGCGCCAACCGTGCGGGGTGTCGTGAGCGTGATCGTGCGAGGGGTGGTCGATGACGGCACTCATGAATGACTCCTGAAGGTCTCTGGCGCGGGGTTACTTGCGGGCGGCCGTGAAGTCGGCGGGCTGCGCAATGCCGAAGCTGTTGCCCCAGCTGTTCTTGGTATACGTGGCGACGGCGGCCAGCTCGACGTCATTGAGCTGGGTCCACTTGGGCATGGCGCCCTTGCCGTTGAGCAGAATCTGGATCTGGTCGGGCTTGTTGCCGACGACCGCGCTGCCTGCCAGCTTGGGGAAGGCGCCGGGCACGCCCATGCCGGTGGCCTGGTGGCAGGCTACGCAGTTGGCGGTGTAGACCTTCTCGCCACGGGCCATGAGTTCGGCCTGGGTGTAGGTCTTGGTGGGGTCGTCCGCGTTGGCGGCCATTTCCTTCTTCTTCTTGTCCACCCAGGTGGCGTATTCCTGATCGGTCACGACGCGCACGACGATGGGCATGAAGGCGTGGTCCTTGCCGCAGAGCTCGGCGCACTGGCCGCGATACACACCGACCTTCTCGGCCTTGAACCAGGTGTCGCGCACGAAACCGGGGATCGCATCCTGCTTCACGCCGAAGCTGGGCACCATCCAGGCATGGATCACGTCATTGGCGGTGGTCACCATGCGGATCTTCTTGCCGACCGGGACGACCATCTCGTTGTCGACCTCGATCAGGTAGTTGTCGCCCTGGGGGGCGCGGCCATCGACCTGCGCACGCGGCGTGGACAGCGTGGACAGGAAGCTGATTCCCTGGCCTTCGCCCTTGAGGTAGTCGTAACCCCACTTCCACTGATAGCCGGTGACCTTGATGGTGATGTCGGCATTAGAGGTGTCCTTCATCTTGACCACGGTGCCGGTGGCGGGCAGCGCCATGCCGATCACGATCAGGAAAGGCACCACGGTCCAGGCGATCTCTGCCTTGGTGCTTTCATGCCAGGTCTCGGCCTTGTGGCCCTTGGACTTGCGGTGCGCGTAGATGGAATAGAACATCACGCCGAACACGGCACAGAAGATCAGCAGGCAGATCACCAGCATCATGGTGTGCAGGTGGAAGATCTCCTCGGCCACCTTGGTCACAGGCTCGTGCAGATTGAGCTGGTTGACCTTGGGGCCACCCACGCTGTCGTTCACGCCACTGGCCATCGCGCCCAGACTGGCCGCGCCGAGCACGCCGGCCACGGCCGCGCGCAGCATGCCCAGGCGCAGCGCTTCGCCGGCGCCGTGGAACGCACCCTTCACTGACACACCCTTCACTGATTTCATGCCATCCCCAAGGTGGTTGGATCTTCTATCGCACTGCAGCTGGCCTGAACCAGCTTCTACCTCGTTGCCGCCAGCGCCGATCGCAGCTCGTACGCAAATTGCGCCTTGCGCGGCTCGGACAAATAGCGGCCTACCTCTACCCAGTCCGCATGCAGCCCCAGCTGCACCCGGTATCGGGGCACCAGCCCCGCATCCTGCACGCGGTCTTCCTGCACGCGCACCCAGAGCCGCTTGAAGCGGCGCTCGGTCACGCTGCGGGAGCGGCGCACCTGCACGACGATCTCGTCGCCCTCCAGGCTGACCGTCTCGCCATCCAGCGCATGGCGGCTGTAGACCACGAAGGCCGTACCCACCGCCAGCAGCTCGATGCCGGCAAACAGCAATACAAACGGCGCACCGGCAATCCAGAACCAGACCGCGATCACCAGCGACAGCAGCACCATCGAGCCCAGCACGGCAGCCAGTGCCCGCGGCGACATCGAGACATTGCGCCGAAGCTCCCAGCGACTCACCCGGCCGACCGGCGCCTGCGCGCTGTCCTGCGGGTCCGACACCCGGGGTGGCATCTCGACTGTCTGCGCCATCTCCGCGATCCGCCTGAATCCACGTGGCCGACCGTCTGCGCCAGATCAAACGCCCTTGCGTTCGGGCAAACCCGAGGCCGCAATTGCTGACTTGGCTCAAACCATCGGCCGAATGCAACAACCCGAAATTATAGGCAGGCCCGCGTGACGACTCACCGGGGGCGAGTCGTCGCACCCTTGGGCGTGCCGGTCAGTTCCGCCTCGGATGGTGTTTCGGCAACGATTCTGCGGCGCTTCTGCGGCAGCCTGCCGCATGCGGGCTGCAAGCAATCAGTCCTGGGGCTTGCGCTTGAGCGAGGCCGTGAGCTGGTCCAGCGGCACCGTGCTCACACCCGCCGGGCCGCGCGCCGGACGGGGCTGCGGCTTGAAGGCGTGGCCGTAAACCACCTCCACCGTGAGCGGAATGCCGCCCAGCGCAGGATCATGCTGCGCAGCCAGCGCATCCAGAAACCGCTGCCAGCGGCTGCGCGAGATCAGCGCCCCGGCGCGGCGGCTGTGCGCATTGCCGCCCAGGGTGCGCAGCTCCCCCAGCAGCGCCTCGGGCGAGGAATAGCTCAGCGTCAGCACTTCGGCGTCCATCACGGGCGTGGCCATGCCGGCGGCTACGAGCATGTCGCCGTAATCGTGAAGATCGACAAACTCCAGGGTCATCGCCCCCAGCCCGGCCTCGCGCGCGGCCTGGCGCACCTGCTTGAAGGTGTCCGGCCCGAAGACGCTGAACATCAGCAGCCCCTCGGGCGCAAGCCATTGCGACCACTGCTTGAGCGTGGCGTCCGGTGCGCCGCTCCAGTGCAAGGCGCAGTTGCTCCAGACCAGTTGCTGGCTGCCCGCGGGCAGCGCGGCCTGCGAAAAATCGGCCGTCTGGATGTGTATGTCCCGACTTGCGCGCAGCTTGCCCAGCAGGCCGCGCAGACCGCCGGGCTGAAGGCGGGCGCGGGCCTGGGCGGCACGGTCGGGCGCAATGTCCAGACCGGTCAGTTGCCTGCAGTCGGCATAGCGCTCGGCCAGCGCCGCCAGATCCTCCCCGGCGCCACAGCCGGCGTCCACCAGCGCTGCGGGCGCCAGGCGGATGTAGTCCAGCCGCTCCTGCATGCGCTTGGCGACTTCGCCATACAGCCAGGGGCGGCTCGCGCCCGTGCGGCGCGCCTGCCGGGCGAACTGCCGCTGCACCGCATTCGAATCCAGCGGCAGGTGGCGCGCCTCCGGCGCCGCGTTCGGGTCTGCGGGCAGGATGGAATGCGGGCTGGCGGTCGGGCTGGAAAGCGGGCTGTCAGGCACGGGGCGGGCGGTCACTGCGGTCTGGACTGGGTTAGGCAAGATGGCGGCGCCGGGTGCGGCACGGGCATCGCCGACGCTGCCGCCGCGGACCCCCGGGGCCGCAAATGTCGCGGCTCGAACCCGCAGGCGGCAGACTCGCCAGTGGCGCGAACTGCCATGCAGCAGACGCGTGAAAGTGTATTCGCCACAGTTGCGAGCATGCGCTCACTAGCGCGTTTTCCGCTGACCAGAGCCTCTTCTGCACATGCCTCATCACGCATCCCGCCGCGTCCGCGTGCCGCGTGGCGGCGGTCTGCACGCCGCTGCCGGCACTTGCAACAATGCTCGGCCCGGCACCAATGCCCGGCACCACGCACACCGGCGATTGGCGCGCGCAGCTTTCGCCGCAACACTCCCTGCCCGTGCAACCCAACCGCGATCGCATGAACCCGGCTGCGTCCACCCCCGCCCGCGCCACATCGCATGCCGGCGCGTTCGCCCGGCTGACGGCGTTTCTCTCCGGCCACCGCTGCCCCGGCTGCGCGACGCCTTGCGTGGGCTGGGTCTGCGCGGACTGCGAGCACCGTTTGAACCGGCCGCAGCTGCGCTGCGTGGGCTGCGCCCTGCCCCTCACCGCCGCGCTCGCCGCAGCGGCCAAGCCGGACGCCTTGCAGGCCACCAATACCGACACGCCCGCGGCGGCCCCGCGGGACGCTTCACAACCGCCTCCACAAACCCCGCCGCAGCCCGCCGCCACGCGCTGCGGCCGCTGCCTGAGCGAGCCGTCGCCGGTGGCCGCCAGCTATGCCGCGTTTGACTACGCCGCGCCTGGTGACCGGCTGGTGCAGGCGCTCAAGTTCAATCAGCGCACGGCGCTCGCGGCGCCTCTGGCCGTGCTGCTCGCAGGCGCGCTGCCATCGGGCGAGGCTGCGCCCGATGCTTCGTCCTGCGCTGCGCAACCGCGCTTTGACCGCATCCTGCCCATCCCGCTGTCACCCAGCCGGGAGCGCAGCCGTGGCTACAACCAGAGCTGGGAACTGGTGCGGCGCCTGCCGCCCGCGCTGGGCCCGGCCTGCTGGCAGACCCTCGTACGCACGCGCGACACCGCCAGCCAGATGGCGCTGCCGCACACCGAGCGCGAGCGCAACGTGCGCGGCGCCTTCGCCGTGCAGCGCGACGTGGCCGACCTGCATCTGCTGCTGGTGGATGACGTGATGACCACCGGCGCGACCCTCTTCGAAGCCGCCCGCGTGCTGCGCAAAGCAGGTGCGGCCAGCGTGACGGCGCTGGCACTCGCACGTACGCCTTGAACGCAGCCGGCCCGGGCGCGCCGACCCCGCCCCGGCATGTCACGCAGCACCGCGCCACGCCACGCCGGCGCAGCCGAACGCCCAACGCCCAACGCCCTGACCGGCAGCTTGCTCGACAATGCGCGCCGCGCCGACACCCACCCGCCGGTGCCCGCCGCCCGCATGAAGCCGCCCCTGCTCAACGTCGTCCTCGTCCATCCGGAAATCCCGCCCAACACCGGCAATGTCATCCGCCTGTGCGCCAATACCGGCTGCGCGCTGCACCTGATCGAGCCGCTTGGCTTCAGCATGGACGACCGCTACATGCGCCGCGCCGGGCTGGACTATCACGATTACGCGGAGGTGAAGACCTATGCCGACTGGCCGACGTTTCTGGCCACGGCCCAGCCGGCGGCGGAGCGGCTGTTCGCCTTCACCACCAAGGGTTCGCGCCCGTTTGGCGAGGTGACGTTTACGCCGGGCGACTGGCTCGTCTTCGGCTCCGAAACCGCGGGGCTGCCGGTGGAGCTGCGCGAATCCTTTCCGGTGGCGCAACGCGTGCGCCTGCCGATGCGGCCGGGACAGCGCAGCCTGAACCTGTCCAACAGCGTGGCGGTGGCGGTGTTTGAGGCCTGGCGGCAGCAGAGTTACATCGGGGGTGGATGAAACCCGTCCGAAATCAATCTAAAAGCCAGAGCATGAACACGGCTTTCCGGATGTCAGCATTTCGTTTTAGCCGATTTCGAATCCTGCCAAAACGCATCCGAAAATGATGTTTTTTGACTCCGATCAGCGATCGATTCGAAACGCAAACGGCACGATGAAGCAGATCGGCTGCACGCCTGGGTCCGGCTCGAATCGGTACTGCGCCATCGCAGTGCGGACAGACCGCTCAAACCCCCAGTCGCGCCCGGGGGGCGCATTGCGCGAGACAAGTGCACGCACTTTGATGTCCGTGATCGATCCATCCGCCTGCTTGAACGCAGTGGCATAGGCCTGCGCAGCCACTCCGCCCTGCAAAGCCGAACGCGGATACTCCGGCACCGGCGGGCGTCCGACGAGCTTCATCGCTTCGCCCGCAGCGGGGCGATCTGCCCGCATGCTCATCCACATGCGGGGCCGCGACTCGCCGGCCGCGAATTCGAGCTGGATCCTGCCCGCGCCAGGTTCCGTCTCACAGCGCGCGCGATCCACCTGCGGATGAAACATCCAGTAGCGCGCCACCTCGTCGATTGCCTTGCGCAGTAAAGGATTGGCCGGCTCCAGTGTCTCGATGCGCTCCACCCGGCCGAACGGGTCCACCACCAGGCTGAGCGTGAACACCGTGCCCGCCATCTGCTTGCCGAAGTCAGCGGGCAGCTCCGGCGGCACGAAGGTCACCGGACGCACGAACGAATGGCTCAGCTCCGGCACTTGCGCCTTCGCAGCAGGCGCCGCAATGCACCCACACAATGCGGCGGCCATAGCCAGACGGCGAGAGACGGGTGCACTCCAGAACAGCATGATTCCCTCCTGAAGAGGCCGAATTCAACTTATTTTTGGACGAGAAGCTCGCTTCCGCTTGCCTAAAGACTGTCTTGAGGCAATCCTGCTTTGCCTTCACATGGCCGAAAGTGTCAGCATCAAGGCTCCTGCCGCAGCTTGGCCGCAAGCCACGCCTCGGCATCCGCCGGCAGAAATCGCTCCATCCGGGCCAGCAGATCCGGCAGCTCGTCGGCAGCGAGAAGCATGGCGCGGGTGGCGGGGCTGAGGAAGCCCTCGGACACGGTGCGCTCCAGCATCGCCAGCAGGGGGTCGAAATAGCCGGCCACGTTCAGCACGCCCACGGGCAGGCGGTGGTAACCGAGTTGCAGCCAGGTGAGGATCTCGAACAGCTCGTCATAGGTGCCGATGCCGCCGGGCAGGGCGACAAAGCCCTCGGCCAGCGCGGCCATCTTGGCCTTGCGGGTGTGCATGTCGGGCACGACGTGCAACTCGCTCAGCTCGCGGTGCGCGGCCTCGCGCTCCATCAGGCGCTGCGGGATCACACCGATCACGCGGCCGCCGGCGGCAAGCGTCGCATCCGCCAGCACACCCATCATGCCCACGCGGCCACCGCCGTACACGACCGTGATGCCGCGCTGCGCCAGCTCCCGGCCGGTGTGGCGGGCGGCCTCCAGGTAGCGCGGGTCATGCCCCGGCGAGGCGCCGCAGTAGATGGCGATGCTGGCGAGCCGACGCGCGGCGGGCGTCAGGGCGGAACTGGGGGTTGCGGAGCTCATGGGCAGATCATCGCAGGTGCGCGTGATCCCTGTGCGACGGCGCCAGGCAGGCCCACGCCGACTTCGCCCTACTCAGCCCTACTCAGCCCGACTGCGCCCCAATCCGCCCTACTCCGCCCTGGCGGCGCGGGCGAGCAACTGTTGCGCGGCAGCCGGGGGGCTGAGGCGACCCTCCACGATGTCGGCCACGCAGGCGGTGATGGGCATTTCGATGCCGAGCGCAGCAGCACGATGCTGCACCGCACGGGCGCAGCGCGCGCCTTCGGCCAGAAAGCCGCCATGCGCGTGCCCATCGCGGGCGAACTCGAGGCCGTAGCGGCGATTGCGCGACAGTTCGCCCGTGGCGGTCAGAATCAAGTCGCCCAGGCCCGTGAGGCCAGCGAGGGTTTCCGGCTTGGCGCCCAGGGCCACGGCAAAGCGGCTCATCTCCGCGAGGCCGCGGGTGATGAGCGCAGCCCGGGCGTTCAGGCCCAGGTTCAGACCATCACACATGCCGGTGGCAATGGCGATCACGTTCTTCACCGCGCCGCCGACCTCCACGCCGGTCACATCCGCCGAGCGGTAGACCCGCAGGGTGCTGCCGTGCAGCCACTGGCTGCCGAGCTGCTGCAGTGCCTCGCTGCTGCTGGCGACGGTGAGCGCGCAGGGCAGGCCGCGGGCCACTTCGCTCGCGAAGCTGGGGCCTGAGACGACGCCACAGGCGCGCCCGGGCAGCAGCCGTGCGGCCAGCTCGTGCGCCATCTCGCCGCTTTGCGCATCCATGCCCTTGGCGGCCCAGAGCACGGGCGCAGCATGGCCGAGGGTGCCAAGGCGCTCGAACCATTCGCGCAGGCCGGCGAAGGGCGTGACGAGCAGCACCAGGCTGGCGTCATGCAGCACCGCGGCATCGGCTGAGATGTGCAACGCCGCCGGCAGGGCGATGCCAGACAGGTAGCGGGCGTTTTCACGCTGTGCCTGCATGGCGGCAGCCTGGGCAGCGTCGCGTGCGAGCAGGGTGACGCGCGCCGCCGGCGGTTGATCGCCAGCGGCCGAAAAAAAGGCGGCGCTGCGCAGCGCCGCCATGGCCAGTGCCGTGCCCCAGCTGCCGGCGCCCACCACCACGAGATGGTTCATCGCCATGCGCGGGGTACGACTCAGTTCAACGTGATCGAGCCGCTCGTGCCGGCGGTGGCGCCGGCGGCCTGCTGGTCGTTCTCCTGCTGAGCCTGCAGCTTGGCCTCGTACAGGGCCTGGAAGTTGACTTCGGTCAGGTGGATCGGCGGCATGCTGGCGCGCGTGATCGCGTCGGCCAGGTTGGCGCGCAGGTAGGGGTAGACGATGCCGACGCAGACGATTTCCAGCAGGGGCTGGATCTGGTCGGCCGGGACGCCGGCAATCTGGAAAATGCCCGACTGGGTGCCTTCAACCAGATACAGGGTCTTGTCGCCCACCTTGGTGGTGATCGTGGCGCTGGTGCTCACCAGATAGTGGTTGTCCTGCAGCGCCTCGGCGGCCACGCCCAGCTCCACGTTGGTGGCCGGTTGACCCTGCTCCAGAAAGATCTGGGGTGCATTGGGCATCTCGACCGACAGGTCCTTCAGGTAGACGCGGGTGACGTTGAATACGGGTTGCTGCTCGGCTTGCTGCGCCATGGTGCTTCCTTGGATGATCCTCGATACAAAAAAGGCTGCGGGTCTGTCCGCAGCCTTCCCTCTCGGCGCCGGAGTGTAACGCTCCCGGCGCGCTGGTTTGTCCTGGCCTCAGCCGGCCAGCAGCGGCGCCAGACCGCCCTTGCCGTCCAGTGCATAAAGGTCGTCGCACCCGCCGACATGCGTGTCGCCGATGAAGATCTGCGGCACGGTACGCCGGCCGGTCTTCTCGATCATCAGGTCCTTTTGCGCCGAATCGGTGTCGATGCGGATCTCGTTGATCTCGCTCACGCCGCGCTGCTTGAGCAGCATCTTGGCCCGCTGGCAGTAGGGGCAGACGGCGGTGGTGTACATGGTGACGGCTTGCATGCTGTTCTCCAGCGTTTACTCAGGCGGTGCGCTTCGACCGGTGCGCCCTCAGGCGGCACTCTTGACCGTCGGCAGGCCGGCGGTCGTCCAGCCATTGAGCCCGCCGTCCAGGTTGTAGACCTTCTCGTAACCCGCCTTGCGCAGCGCGATTGCGGCCTTGGCCGAACGCGCACCGGTGGCGCACATCAGGATCACGGGCTTGTCCTTCTTGCCTGCCAAGCTGGGGTCGGCCGCGAGTTTCTCAAGCGGCACGTGCTTGGCCTGGGGCACGTGACCGCGGTCGAATTCGTCCTGCTCGCGCACATCCAGCAGCACGGCATGCTCGCGGTTGATGAGCTGCGTGGCCTCGTTGGCCGAGATGCTCGGGCCGCCGGCGGAGCGGCGCAGGGCCGGCCACAGCAGCATGGCACCCGACAGGAAGGCCACGACGATCAGCAGGATGTTGTTGGTAATGAAATCCACGAAGGCTCCCAGGCAAGGGTGGCACCCGGCTGCGTGGCGCTGGCGCAAGTGGCCGAAAGCAGCGCGCGCGGGTCGATAAACTGGCGCTCAGTATAGGTTTTCAACGTGCTCGCCTCTGCGGTCGCGAGCGCTTCAAGCCCCTAGAGGAAAGCCCTAGATGCCCACGCAAGCTGCCCACAAGATCGTCCTGATGCGCCATGGCGAAAGCCAGTGGAATCTCGAAAACCGCTTCACCGGCTGGGTCGATGTGGACATCACGGAAAACGGCTGGCGCGAGGCCGTGGCTGCCGGCAAGCTGCTCAAGGCAGAGGGTTTCGCCTTCGACTGCGCCTACACCTCCGTGCTCAAGCGCGCCATCCGCACCTGCTACACCGTGCTCGATGAGCTGGACAGCATGTGGATGCCGGTGACCAAGCACTGGCGCCTGAACGAACGACACTACGGTGCGCTGGCCGGCTTGAACAAGAGCGAGACGGCCGCCAAGTATGGCGAAGATCAGGTGCACATCTGGCGCCGCAGTTACGACACGCCGCCCCCGGCACTCGCCAAGGATTCCAAGGAGGCGCCCTGGCACGATCGTCGTTATCAAGGTGTCAACAAGAGCGAACTGCCGCTCACTGAATGCCTGAAAGACACCGTCGCGCGCGTGGTGCCCTACTGGAATGCAGAAATCGCACCCGCCGTGAAGGCCGGCAAGTCCGTGCTGATCACCGCACACGGCAACTCCCTGCGGGCACTGATCAAGCACCTGGACGGCATGGGCGACGCGGAGATCGTGGCGCTGAACATCCCCACCGCCCAGCCGCTCGTCTATGAGCTGGACGCCCAGCTGCGCCCGATCAAGCACTACTACCTGGGCGACCCGGACGAGGTTGCGCGCAAGCTGGGCAGCGTCGCAGCCCAGGGCAAGGCGAAGTAGTCGTCAAGCCGTGCATGGTTGCCGCGGCTGCACGCCGCAGGCCACCGCTGACCGGGTGCTGTCACCCGTCTGTCCGCCCCCCGGCTGAGCGCCGTACACTCAACCGAACGTTTTGGCGTTGTCGACGTCAGACTCCGTAGTTGCGAAGCGCGCACGGCGCGCGAGGAAGGTTGCCGGATGAAGTTCAGTGGCAAGGTCGGTTTGGTCGCCGCCGGTGTGGTGGGTGGCGTGTGCATCAGCCTCGGATTGACCGCGTTGGCGCAACGCGGACCTGCGGGGCCGCTGCCCATCGAGGACATTCGCGCCATCACCGACGTGTTCGACGCCGTCAAGCGAAACTATGTCGAACCGGTGGATGACAAGAAGCTGCTCAATGGCGCCATCCAGGGCATGCTGCAGGATCTCGATCCGCACTCGCAGTATCTGGACGCCGACGCCTTCAAGGACCTGCGCGACAGCACGCAGGGCGAGTTCGGCGGTCTGGGCATTGAGGTCGGCACCGAAGACGGCTTCATCAAGGTGCAGACCCCGATCGAGGACACGCCCGCCTTCCGCGCCGGCATCAAGTCCGGGGACCTCATCGTCCGCATCGACGACAAGTCCACCAAGGGCCTGAACCTGCAGGACGCCGTCAAGCTCATGCGCGGCAAGCCCGGCACCAAGCTCACGCTCACCGTGAGCCGCAAGGACAACCCCGTGCCGATGGTGTTCACGCTCACGCGTGACGTGATCAAGATCCAGTCGGTGCGCAGCCGCGACATCGAGCAGGGCTTCGGCTATGTGCGGATCTCGCAGTTCCAGGAGCGCACGGTCGAGTCGCTGGTCACGAAGCTGAATGAGATCGCCAGCAAGCAGCCCAGTCTGAAGGGTCTGGTGCTGGATCTGCGCAACGACCCGGGCGGTTTGCTGCACGGCGCTATCGGCGTGTCGGCAGCCTTCCTGCCACAGGACAAGCTGGTGGTCTACACCGAGGGACGCACCGAAGAAAATCGCCGCAAGTTCTTCGCCTCGCCCGAGGACTACCGCGGCCTGCGTGATGATCCGCTGCGCAAGCTCAACCCGGTGTTCAAGACCGTGCCGATCGTGGTGCTGGTGAACGCGGGCACGGCTTCCGCTTCCGAGATCGTCGCCGGTGCCCTGCAGGATCATGGCCGCGCCAAGATCATCGGCCAGGCCACCTTCGGCAAGGGCTCGGTCCAGACCATCATCCCGCTGTCGCCGACCACCGGGGTAAAGCTCACGACCGCGCGCTACTACACGCCCAAAGGCCGTGCCATCCAGGCCAAGGGCATCGAGCCGGACTTCGTCGTGAACGAAACCGCGCAGGGCGACGTCTATGCCGACCTCTTCATGCGCGAGGCCGACATGGAGCGCCACCTGATTGGCCGCGACGAGAAGCAGACCGATGCGAAGACCGCAGAACAACGTGCCCGCGAACTGGTGGAGCGCGCCGAGCGCATCGAGAAGCTGCGCGCAGAGGGTCGCCGCCCGATCGAGTTCGGCAGCGCCGAGGACTTCCAGCTTGCGCAGGCGCTGAATCTCCTCAAGGGTCAGCCGGTGGTCACGGCCAAGCCCAAGGAGTCGGTCGCCTCTGCAGCAACACCGGGCGACAAGCCCAAGAAGTAAGGCGCACGGATTGAGCGATGGGCCCGGTTCTGCCGGGCCTTTTCGTTTCCGCGCTCCATTCAGCAAGACGGCCCCATCCATGACCGACGACGAATTGCTGCGCTACTCGCGCCACATTCTGCTCGATGAGATCGGCATCGAGGGGCAGGCGCGCATTCGCGCCACGCGTGCGCTGGTGGTCGGCGCCGGCGGCCTCGGCTCGCCGGTTGCCATGTATCTGGCGAGCGCTGGCGTCGGACGCATCACGCTGGCCGATCCGGACGAGGTGGATCTCACCAATCTTCAACGCCAGATTCTGCACACGACCGAACGCGTCGGCCAGGCGAAGGCCGCCTCAGGCGTGGCCGCGCTGGAAGCATTGAACCCGCAGGTCGAAGTCGTACCACTGATCGAGAGGCTGGACAGCGAACGCCTGGCCGAACTCGTCGATGCGCACGATCTCGTGCTGGACTGCTCGGACAACTTCGCCACGCGACACGCGGTCAACCGAGCCTGCGTAGCCGCGCGCAAGCCCCTGGTGTCCGGGGCGGCCATTCGCTTTGATGGGCAAGTGGCGGTGTTTGACACGCGCAGCGAGGAGGCGCCCTGCTACCACTGCCTCTTCCCCGAAGGCGAGGACGTGGAGGAGGTGCGCTGCGCGGTCATGGGTGTCTTTGCGCCGATGACCGGGATTGTCGGCACCATTCAGGCGGCCGAGGCGCTGAAGCTGGCTGCTGGCGTGGGGAGCCCGCTGACGGGCCGACTGCTGTTGATCGAAGGCAAGGCCATGCGCTTCACGGAGATTGCCGTGCCGCGAGACCGAGGCTGTGCGGTCTGCGCGCCCTTGCGCTGACTCAGGCCAGCGACGCAGCCCTACTCTTCCTTGCTGGCTTCCACCAGGGTGTCGATCAGCGCGGCATTGACTGCGGCCAGTGACATGAGGTTGTCGGTCACCAGCTTGTTGATCAGCTCACTGTCTCCCGCCTCGACGGCTTCGGCCAACTGCAGGTAGGGCATGTGCGGGCCCGTGCGGTGCACGAGCGCATTGCGCACGTTCTCCGGCACATTGAGCATGGCAAACAGCTGCTCGAAGCTGGTGTGGAAGAGGCGATCAAGCTGGGAGAACACGCCGCAGATGAACATCTCGTCGCGCAGCTCCTGATCGACGTTCTTACCGACCACACGCTCCATGAACATGCCGCGGCGCATCGAGCTGTACATCACAGGACGCAGCATCACGTCCTTGCTGGACGTGGCCAGCAGCAGCGCGAGCCAGCGCTTCAGGCGGTTGTAGCCCAGCATCATGACTGCATGCTTGAAGCTCTGGATCACCACCGACAGGCCGAAGGCCGGCGAGTTGATGTAGCGCAGCAGCCGATAGCCCAGCGCAGGGTCGCGCTTCATCACGGGCTCGATCTGCTCGACGGGCACCTGCTGATCGACCATCTGCATGAGCTTGGTGATCGTGACGAAGTCCGGGTTGGAACTCGCCACCGAACTGGAACGCAGCACATCGTCAAAGGGCCAGCCGATCACGGCGTAGCAGTTGCGCGCGAAGCTGGCCTCCAGCGCAGCGACCGTGCGGATGCCGCTCTGAACAAAGGGTATACGGCGAGTCGCAGAGGCCGTGATGACCCGGTTCTCTTCGCCGATGCGGCGATCTTCGGAGAGGTCCACCACCGAGTGGCGGAAGCAGTCGAACAACTTGGGATCCAGCGCCGAAGGCGGCACACCGTACAGGACGAGCGGGTGGCCCACTGCATTGAAGGCGGGCAGGTACTCGAAGCACTCCGGGTTCACCGTGTAGGCCGCGGGAATCTCCACCGCAATTGCGCGCGAGCCGGGCACGGTAAACAAGGCCGGGTCCACGTCGGCACCGACGATTTGCACCGAGAGACGGATCTCTTCTTCGGGCACCACGTCGCGCAGCGCACGAACGACATCGCTCATGGACGGCTGCGCACCGTCGGTGCCGCAGACAGTCAGACGCATGCCGATCACCTTGCGGTGCCGATCAATCATCGGGGCGTAGCTCAAGGTGGCCTGTGCGAGGACACCGCGGCTCAATGCGTCGGCAAGGCTCAGCTGGGATTCAAATGCGCCCATGGAAGGCTCCGGTCAGATGTAGTTCATCAGCGACATCTTCGCCACAGAGGCGTAGGTCTTCATCGCTGCTTCGAGTGAGGTTTGCTGCGCGGTGATCTTGCTGATGGCATCGGCCACATCCACGTCTTCCAGCTTGCTTCGGAAGCCCTGGACCGTGTCGGCTTCGCGACCGGCCGCCGTGGCGATCGATTCGCTGGTACGCATCTGTTCGCCCACCTTTGCGCGCGCCACATTGGCGCGTGACATGCCGGTGTCGATCTCGGCAAGCAGCTGTTGCAGCTTGCCGGTATTCATCTGGCCGGGAGTGTTGAGCTGTGCGATCGCGTCCTGCGTGGTGTCGAAGATGCTCTTGCGCGCTGACGGTGCGATCACGAAGCGGTCATTCGCACCGGGCGCGCCGCTCATGGTGACCTGCCAGCCATCCGCACCAATGCTCTGGCCGCTCGCGTAGGGTTGCCCGGCCGCGAGCGTCGTGCCCGTGGTGGTGTTCACCAGGTCGTAGGCTGTACCGCTCGCGTTGAAACGGATCTCGTAACTGTCGCCGGTCAGCAGCGCCATGTTGGTCACGCTGCCGGTGTCGGCCCAGGCGCGGCCAGTGTTCGTGGCGGCCGCTGCCGCGGAAAATGTGCCATTGCCCGAGGGCAGCTGCATGAAGATGGCCGAACCATCGAGACTGCCCAGCGTGTTGCTGGCAGGGTCGAGCATCTGGTCGCCGAAGTTGCCCACGTAGCTCACGCCACCGGGCGTGGGTACAAATGGGCTGGTCTGACTGCCGACACCGCCGAACAATCGGCCACCGGCGCCGTCTTCACTGTTGGCAATCGCCAGCAGTCGGTTGTACGCGCCGCGGATTGCTTCGGCCTGTGCACGGCGCTCGGCGTCCGAGTAGGCGCCGTTGCCTGCCGCCACGAGGGCGTCGCGCGCATCCTGCATGGCACTGGCGGCGTCCGCCAGACCCTGTTCAAGTTGCTGGTTCTGACCCTGTGCGTTGGACAGCACGCGAATGCGCGAATCCAGCTGTGCGGTGCGTGCGCGCGCCAGCTCGATCTGGCTGGCTGCGGCGGGATCATCTCCGGGGGTGTTGACGCGCTTGCCACTGGCGAGCTGATTCTGCAGACCGACGATCTGGCTCTGGCGCTCAGTGATGGCGCTGATCGACTTCTGGATCTGGAAGCTGGTGGACAGTCGCATGGTTCGTGGCCCTCAGCGCGCTCAGCGGCCCATCGAGAGCAGTTCATCGAAAACCGATTGTGCGGCTTGGATGATCTTGGCGCTCGCCTGATAAGCCTGCTGATAGCTCATCATTTTTGAAAGCTCTTCATCGAGATTCACGCCCGCAACCGATTGCTGTGCGCGGGTGGCATCTTCAAGCACTTGCTTGGAAGCCTCGGCTTCCGAACGGGCGCCGTTGGCCCGAATGCCGACTTCGGCCGACAGGCTGGCGAAGCTCGCGGTCAGGGTTTGTCCGTTGGCCAGCGCCGCGCTTTGCAGCGCCGCCAGCGACAGCGCGTTGCGGTTGTCCGCAGCCGGCTGCGTATTGGGTCCGATGGTGAAGGTGTCTCCGGCACGCGGCTGCCCATTCAGGCTCAATGACCAGCCGTTGAAACTGATGGCCGACCCCGGCGAGTAGCTCATACCCGTCGGGTTACCCGTACCTGTGCCCGTGACATTGAAGGTGCCTGCTGCCGTGAAGGTGATGGTGACGGGCGCGTTCAGGTTTGCATTGGCGCCGAGCACCGTCAGGCCGCCCGCAGTTGCCCCGAGGTTGCCCGTGCCGGAGCTCACCGCCACGGCAGCCGCAGTGGCCACACGCAGCGGGTCGTTCAGCACGGTCTTCATGTTGGATGCGGCGCCGGTGACTGCGCGCACGGCAAAGCGGTCGCCGGCTTGCGGCGTGCCTCCCCCGGCGCTCAGGGTGATTCCTTCGAAGTTGATCGGCAGTGCGCTGAAGGTGTTGACCTGTCCGTCATTCAGTCGCCGCAGGGTCCACTGCGCGCCGTCAAAGGTGGCTTCGTAGTCGGTGCCCGACAAGGCCGTCACGTCGCTGATCGCGACATTCATGGCCAGGCTGCCGGAATTGGTGCTGCGCGGGTTCACCACCGGCGCCGGCACGCTGAATACAGGGGCCCCCGGCTGGCCGCGTGCGTCCAGGCCCAGCGCCTGCTGCGAATTCACGGTCTGTGTGACCACGGTGGCGATTTGGCCCAGACGCGATCGCGCCGTGCCCAGATCCTGATCGCGGAACTGCAAGGTGCCGCCCAGCTTGCCGCCCAGGCTGGGGCCATCGAGCGTCAGCCGAGCTCCGCCCGGCGTGACCAACTGAGCCACGGTCTTCTGCGGATCGGCCGTATCACGCGCCATCTCGATCTGCGCGCGATTGCTGCCGACCAGCAGCGTCTGCCCGCCCGCCACGAACAAGTTGAAGGTGCCGTCTTCCTGGGGCACGACACTCACGCGGATCTGGGCATTGAGATCGGCGATCAGCTTGTCGCGCGCATCCAGCAGGTCGTTGGGCTGGCCGGTCATGCCACGTGTTGCGCGAATGCGCTCGTTCAGGTCGGCGATGCGGGCCACGGTCTCATTGATGCTCTTGGCGCTGTCCGAGAGCTGTTGCTCTACTGCGCGACCGAGCGATTCCAACTGCTGATCAGTATTGGACAGCTTGGAACTCAGATCGTTGGCGCGGGCCAGAAAGGCCATGCGCACCGCCGTGTCACCCGGCCGCACGGACAGATCTCGTGCTACGGCAAAGAAGTCATCGATCCCCTCGCCGATGCTGTCGCCGCCGGTCGGGAACACAGAGTCCATGCGGGTCATCAGTGCGTTGCGCGTTTCGGCAGCGCTCTGGCTCGCGCTGGCGCGCTGCACCTCGGCAGTCAGAAATTGATCGTAGCTACGCGTGATCGTCTCCAGGCGCACGCCGGAGCCGAAGAAACTGCCGCCGCCCGTGCTGGCTGGGCCAGTCGACTGGATGGTCTGCTGGCGCGAGAAGCCGGGCGTATTGAGGTTGGCAATGTTGTGGCTGGTCGTCTGCAGGCCCGCGTAGGCAGCCTGCAGGCCGGTGGTGCCGATGGTGAAGAGGCCGGCCATGGCAGCGCTCCCTTCAGACCGCGGTGTTGGTCAACCCGCCGATGCTGCGGCGAGTGGACTGGATGGTGGCCAGCAGCTTGCGGCCGTAGTTCGGGTCAGTGGCGTAGCCAGCCTGCTGGATGCTGGCGGCGAACTTCTCCGCGCTGTGGGTGTTGCGCATGGCCTGGTCGTAGCGCTGGTTCTGCGAGATCAGGCGGCCGTAGTCGGCAAAGGCCTCGGCGTAGTTGTTGTAAGCGCGGAAGGTCTCCACGCGCTTGACCGGCTTGCCGCCCACGTATTCGGTCGTCATCACGTCCACGGTGGCGCCCTTCCAGTTGGGCGTGGCCTTAATGCCGAACAGGTTGAAGCTGTTGCGACCGTCGGCGCCGACGATCTCGCGCCGACCCCAACCGCTTTCCAGGCCGGCCTGCGCGAGCATGAAGTCGGCCGGGATGCCGGCAGCCTGTGCGGCGCGCTGGGCCTCCGGCGCCAGCCGGGCGATGAAGTTGTCACGCGCGTCGCTGCCGCTGGCCTGCGTCGGATTCAGTCGGCTCGATGGGTCCGCGGGTGAACCTGCGACGGCACCGCGAAGGGCCTGTGCCTGCGGCGGGCGGATACTGCCCACGCTGGTGCCCTCCGTGGCCGCTCCCATCTGCCGCGCCAAGGCCTTTTCGATCATGTCGGCCAGCCCACCGGGGCGGCCGGCCATGGCCGTCGCCATCTGGCCATCCAGCATGCCGCGGTAGGTATCTTCGGCGCTGGAACCCATCAGATCGCTCTTGGGCAGGCTCTCGCGCATGCTCTTCAGCAGCATCTGGTTGAACATGGTCTCGAACTGCACGGCGGCCGCGCGCGTGGCGGATTTCGGGTCGCGCCCGGCCTGGTCACGCAGTGCGTTCAGGCTGTTCAGATCGACAGCCACGCTGCCCTGGTTGCCGATAGCCATGTCAGATCACCTCCAGCTCGGCTTTCAGTGCACCGGCGGCCTTCATGGCCTGCAGGATGATGATGAGATCCTGCGCCGTTGCGCCCAGCGCGTTCAGGGCCTTCACCACGTCTTCGAGCTTGGCGGCCGGGCCGACGATGTTGAGCTGGCCCGGGTCTTGGCGGATGGCGATGTCCGAGCGCTCGGCCTGAACGGTCTGGCCATTGGAGAACGCACCGGGTTGGCTGACGAGCGGCGTGGTGGTGATGGTCACGCTCAGATTGCCGTGCGCCACCGCCGCCGGGCCAAGCGTCACGCTCTGGTTCATGACGACGGAGCCAGTCCGCGCATTGATGATGACCTTGGCTGCCGGCGTGCCGCGCGTGATGTCCAGACCTTCAAGGTCTGCCAGAAAGCCGATGCGGGCATTGGGCTCGCGCGGTGCCTTCACGCGCAGCACACGGCCATCGAGTGCGGTCGCAGTGCCTTCGCCAAAGACCTGGTTGATGCGCTCAGCCACGGTACGGGCGGTGGAGAAGTCGCTCTGATTCAGTTCGAGCTGCATGAACTCACCGGACAGCAGCGGCGTGGGTACGGCGCGTTCGACCGTGGCACCACCCGGGACGCGCCCGGCCGACAAGTGGTTGATCTGCACCTTGGAGCCGTTGGCCGACGCGCCGGCACCACCGACGATCACATTGCCCTGCGCCACGGCGTACACCTCGCCGTCCGCGCCCTTCAGCGGCGTGAGCAGCAGGGTGCCGCCGCGCAGGCTCTTGGCGTTACCGAGGCTGGAGACGGTCACGTCGATCTGCTGGCCCGGCTGCGAGAAGGCGGGCAGCTGCGTAGTCACCATCACGGCGGCGACGTTCTTGAGCTGCAGATTGGTGCCCTGCGGCAGCTGGATGCCCATCTGACCGAGCATGGACTGCAGGCTCTGTCCGGTGAAGGGCGCCTGGCTGGTCTGATCACCCGTGCCATCGAGACCCACGATCAGGCCGTAGCCGATCAGTTGGTTGCCGCGCACACCCTGCCAGCTGGCCAGATCCTTCAGGCGCTCTGCGTGTGCGGCCGGGGCATGGAGCGCAAGAAGTACAAGAAGCGCCAGCGGGCCGGCGCTCAAGATCGAAAGAATGCGGCCGAAAACTCGATTACGCATGGCTGATCCTTACAGCGGCCAGACGGTCAAGAACACACGCGAGAGCCAGCCCATGGCCTGCGCCTGATCCTGCTGACCCATGCCGCGCAGTTCGATGCGTGCGTCGGCAATCGTGGTCGAGCTCACCGTGTTGCCCGGCTGGATGTTCACGGGGTTCACCACGCCGCTCAGACGCATACGCTCGACGTTGTGGTTCACGCCAATCTGCTTCTCGCCGGCCACCAGCAGGTTGCCGTTGGGCAGCACCTCCACCACCGTGACGGTGATGGTGCCGGTGATCAGACCGGAGGAGTCCGTCGCCCCCTTGCCTTCAAAGCCGTTCTCGCTGTTGGCGCGGGCACCCGCGCGGCCGAAGCTGTTGCCCGCAATGAAGGGCAGCGCAGTGATGCCGGCATTCAGGTCGCTCTTCTTGTCGACCTTGCTGTTGGCGCTCTGACTGGCCGTGGAGCGTTCATTGATCTGCACGGTGATGATGTCACCCACGCGGCGCGCACGGCGGTCTTCGAACAGCGGGGTGGACTGACGCGCGTTGTAGATGCTGCCGGTGGCGGCCTGATGGGCCAGCGGATCGATCGCAGGCTGATTCGGCCGAACCGGCGTGGTGTCCACCACCGCCACTTCGGGACGGCCGACCACGGCACAGCCGCTCAGCACGGACACGGCGAGCAGGGCGATCAGGGAGAGACGCTTGAACATGTAAGACTCGATTCCTGGTGCGACTTCAGTCAGAACCCATCAGAGCTGCGACAGGCGCTGCAGCATCTGGTCCACGGTGGACACGGCCTTGGAGTTGATTTCGTAGGCGCGCTGCGTGGCGATCATCGCCACCAGTTCCTCGACCACATTGACATTGCTGGTCTCGATGAAGCCCTGCGCCAGCGTGCCCAGGCCGTTGGTCCCGGGCTGGCCCGGCGTGGGGGCGCCGGAGGCCACGGTTTCGCCGTAGACGTTGCCGCCCAGCGGATTGAGACCCGCCGGGTTGGTGAAGGTCGCCAGCTGGATCTGGCCCACGGTGTTGGGGGTGGCGCTACCCGGCACGAGCACGGTGACCGTGCCGTCCTGGCCGACGGTGACCTTCTGCGCGTTCGCGGGGATGGTGATGGCCGGGTTCACCGGAAAACCGTTGTTGGTGACGAGCTGGCCGTTGGCGTCGATCTTGAAGCTGCCGTCGCGCGTGTAGGCGTTGGTGCCGTCGGGCATCTGCACCTGGAAGAAGCCCAGGCCGTTGACGGCCACGTCGTAGGCGCCGTCCGTCTTCTGCAGGTTGCCCTGGCCGAAGTTGCGCGAGCTGCCCACGGCGCGCACGCCGGTGCCGATCTGCAGACCCGTGGGCAAGGTGTTCTGCTGCGTGTTCTGGCTGCCTGCCTGACGCATGTTCTGGTACAGCAGGTCCTCGAAGACGACCTGCGAGCGCTTGAAGCCGTTGGTGCCGACGTTGGCGAGGTTGTTGGAAATGTTGTCCAGCTGCAGCTGCTGGCTCTCCATCCCGGTCTTGGCAATCGACAGTGAACGCATCATGGCGGGGCTCCTGGCCCGGCAGGGTGCGCACTCTGGGTGCGGCGCTGGCGCGGGCGTGAATATCGGCTGATTGACATGCAGTCTGAAGCAGCCAGCGCCTTGTACATGCCGCAATAAGCAGCGGCCTTGCCCCCCAATTGCGGCCCTTGCAGACGCCTGCCCAGCCCGGAATCGGAAAGCGAGATCGGCTCTGGATGCGGCTCTCCAGACCAAAATGGCTGGAGAAGCCCGCCAGACAAGCGGAAAGGCTCTTGAAATGCGTTGACGGGAAGCCGTAGCGGCCCCCGGGGCGGTCCGCCGCAGCGGTCCCGCATCAACCCGTCGGCGACAGCAGTCGATTGGCGCGCTGGGTACTCGTGTCGGCCGTGGTCATCATCTTCATCTGCAGCTCGTACTGGCGCGCGGCAGAGATCATGCCGACCATCTGCTCGATCACGTTAACGTTGCTGCCTTCGAGCGCAGCCGGTGTCACGCGCACGTTTTCGTCCAGCGGTGCGGCTTCTCCGTCCGGCGTGCGGAACAGGCCATCCGGTCCGCGCGAGACGGTTTCCGGGTTCGTGAGCTTGATGCGGCCCACCTGCTGCGGTGCGCCGTTGCCCACTGTGGCGGTGACGGTGCCGTCCTGGCCGATCTTGATGCGGGCGTTGGCCGGCACATTGATCGGCCCGCCATCACCCAGCACCGGCAATCCGTTGCGGGTGACGAGCTGACCGCTGCCATCCACATCCAGACTGCCGTTGCGGGTGTAGGCCTCATTGCCGTCCAGACCCTGAACCGCAATCCAACCCGGGCCGCTCACCGCGACATCGAGTTCGCGGTTGGTGATGTTGATCTCGCCCTGCTTGTCGGAGTAGCCGAGCGTGGTGTCGAGTGCGAAGACCCGCGTGGACGCGCCGTCGCCCTGGATGGGCACCGCACGGTGGCGCACCATCTCCGCGCGAAAGCCGGTGGTGTTCGCGTTGGCCAGGTTGTTGGCCAGCGAATCCTGCCGGGCCATCGTGGCCTTGGCGCCGCTCATGGCGGAGTAGATCATGCGGTCCATGCTGCGTCCTCGCTATTTCACGTCAACAGACTCAAGCCTTAGCGCAGGTTCACCAGGGTCTGCAGCACCTGATCCTGCGTCCGCACGGTCTGTGCGTTGGCCTGGTACATGCGCTGCGCGGTGATCATGTTGACCAGCTCGCCCGTGAGGTCCACGTTGCTGTCTTCCAGCGCACCCGCCTGCAGGCCGCCGAGGGCGCCGGAGTTGGGCGCGCCGGTCAGCGGTTGGCCCGAGGCCGTGGTTTCCACCCAGGCGTTGCCGCCCACGGGTACGAGGCCCTGTGCATTGGTGAAGTTGGACAGCACCACCTGACCCTGCGCGAGCGTCTGGCCGTTGGTGTAGCGGCCAAGAATCACGCCGCTGTTGTCGATGGTGAAGCCGGCCAGGCGCCCGGCGGCATAGCCGTCCTGGCTGAGCTGGGCAACCGAGAAGTTGTTGCCGAACTGCGTGAGCTGGGCCTGATCGACCGAGACCGTCAGCGGCGTGGCCGCGCCACCCGTGACCGGGATGGCGATCGACATCGGGTTGCTGGAACCGGCGGCATTGAAGCTGCCGTCGCTGTTGAAGCTCACGTTGCCCGCACGGGTGGCACCGATGGTGGCACCGTTGGCGGCGGCATAGACGTCCCAGCTGTTGTTGGCCGTCTTGCGGTAGTACAGGGACAGGGTCTGGGCATTGCCCAGGGAGTCATAAACCGTCAGCGAGGTGGCGCTGTTGTAGGTGGTGGGGTCGTTCACATCGAAGGCGCCCACGGGCGGCGTGTTGCGCGCATCGAGGTTGGCGGCCACACCCACTTCGGTGGAGGCGCGCGGCGCCACATCCGAGGTGTCCAGACGCAGCTCGCGCGCACCACCGGTGTTGATCTGGCCGGTGGCGTCCGCCGGGAAGCCGGTCAGGCGTGCGCCCTGGTTGTTGACGATGTAGCCCTGGTTGTCCATCTTGAACTGGCCGTTGCGGCTGTAGGTCACGGCGCCGTTGGTGGACAGTCGGAAGAAGCCCTGGCCATTGATGGCAATGTCCAGCGGGTTGTTGGTGGTGGTGATGCCACCCTGCGTGAACTGCTGCGCGATCGCGCCCACATTCACGCCGATGCCGGCCGCCAGGCCGCCCGCGCCGCTCATGGAGTTGGCGAACATGTCGGCAAATTCCGTGCGCGAGGCCTTGAAGCCCACGGTGCCGGAGTTGGCGACGTTGGTGCCGATGACATCGAGGTTGCGCGATGCCGCATTCAGACCGGACAGACCTTGTTGGAAACCCATGATTCAGACCTCTCGTGTGAATTGGTGTGGTGTGGCGAAGCTCAGAACACGGCCTTCACGCCGGTGTAGGCGGTGCGATTGCCGTTAGCGAGCAGCAGCTGCACGCCGTTTGCGTCGGCCGTGACACCGGCCACCCGCTGGCCCGTCAGGGCGGTATTGCTGGCCTCGCGGCCGGCCGTGGTGCTGGAGACGCGCAGGCGGTACTCGCCTTCGGGAGCGGTACGGCCATCGGTGGTCTTGCCGTCCCAGCTCATGCCATGCACGCCGGCGCTGGTCATGGCACGGTCCTGCGGGGTGAAGCTGCGCACCACGTTGCCGCTGGCATCCAGCACGTCGATCTTCACGGCGTCCACATCCATGGGCAGCTCGTAGCCGAAGTTCATGTTGCCGCCGGCCAGCGTGGCGCTGTCGCCGGGCACGAGCACGTTCTTGCCCACGAGTGCTGCGCTCTGCAGGGACTGCAACGCAGCGAATTGCGCGCCCAGACCCTTGACCGTGTCGTTCAGTGAATTGATGCCCTGCACCGTGTTGATCTGCGCGAGCTGACTGGTCATCTGCGCGTTGTCCATCGGGTTCAGGGGGTTCTGGTTCTGCATCTGCGCCACCAGCAGGGTCAGGAAGCGGTCCTGGCTGGACTCCTGGGCCTTGGTGCCGGTGTTCAGCGCGGCCTGCAGGTTCTGGGTGTTGCTGCTCGATGAAACGGAACTGAGCATGGTCATGATCCTCACTGACCCATCTGCAGGGTCTTGTTGAGCAATGAACGGGCGGTGTTCATCACTTCGATGTTGTTCTCGTAGCTGCGTGCGGCGGAGATCATGTTCACCATCTCCTCGATGACATTGACGTTGCTGCCGGTCACGTAACCGGCTTCGTCGGCCAGCGCGTTCTTGGGGTCGTAGATCTTCTTGTGCTCGGCTTCGCTCTCGTTCACCGAGGTGACGCGCACGCCCACGCTGGCAGCGTCCTGCGCCTGCGTGAGTGCGCTCTGGAACACGACCTGGCGGGCCTTGTAGGGCTTGCCATCCGGCCCGGCGACGGAGTCTGCGTTGGCCAGGTTGGAGGCGGTGACGTTCAGGCGCTGGCTCTGGGCCGAGACCGCCGAGGACGACACATCAAGAATGCGGAAGAGCGACATGGCTGAGTGCTCCTTACTGACCCTGGATGGCCAGGTTCATGGTGCGGACGTTGCCGTTGATGAAGCGCAGCGTGGCCTCGTAGCGCATGGCGTTGTCCATGAAGTTGGCGCGCTCGCGGTTCATGTCCACCGAGTTGTTGTCTGCCGAGGGCTGTTCCGCGGTGCGGTACAGCAGCTGCGGGTTGCCGGGCGCGCCGGTCTCGCCCTGGGCGTTCATGTGGCGTGAGTTCGTGGCCAGAACTTGGCCGCCGCCTGCGGAGCCAGCCGGTTGTGCGCCCACCGCGGCACGCATGGCCTCGGTGAAGCGGAAATCGCGCGCCTTGAAGCCGGGGGTGTCGGCGTTGGCGATGTTCGAGGCGATGACCTGCTGGCGCTGGCTGCGCAGCGTCAGTGCGGTGGCGTGGTAGTCCAGGCCCTGGGTCAGTCGATCAAACATGGTCTGCTCCTGCTGCACCAAACACGGCGCGTTCGGGGAATTCTTGGGGGTGTTCGGCTTTTGCAAAATCCGGGGGCTCAAGCTTCCAGATCCTCGGCCGACAACCTATGCAGGGATTATTCGATCGGCCCGCGGCGGCCTATCGAAGGAAAAGCGCTGCCTTGTGGCAGCTTTTTGCGTCTGCGTTTGCGCAGTCGCCGGGCTACTGTGCATCGGCCTGAGAGCGCATTGGCGCGCTCTCAGTGCATGAATCCATGCACATACAGATGTCCCGTTTCCTCGCCCGAGCCCTTCGCGCTGCCGCAGCCGCTGCGCTCGGCCTGGCGTGCGCAAGCAGCGCGCTGGCACAGGCACCGGCCGCAGACGGCGGCGCGGTGGTGAACGCCGATGCCATCACCCAATACATCCTGGCCCAGGCCCAGCGCGTCAACGCCGGCCGGGTGGATGTGTCGGTCGGCCAGCTGGACCCGCGCCTGCGTCTGGCGCCCTGCGCCCAGATGGAGCCTTTCGTCCCGCCCGGCGCCCGGCTCTGGGGCCGCGGCACCATCGGCATCCGCTGCACGGCCGGCGCCAGCTGGAGCGTGAGCCTGCCGATCAACGTGCGCGTGTTCGGCCCCGCGCTGGTTACCACCGTGCCTCTGGCAATCGGCAGCCTGCCCGGCCCGGCCGATGTGCGCGTGGAAGAGATTGAACTGACGCGGGAGCCAGGCAGCCCGGTGCTGGATCTGGCGCAGATTGCCAACCAGGCGCTGACCCGGCCGCTCGCCCCCGGCCAGAGCCTGCGCGCCGAGATGTTCCGCGCCGCCCAGGTGATTGCCGCCGGCGACCCCGTGCGCGTGCGTGTGGCCGGAGCGAGCTTTGCTGTCAACGGCGAAGGCCAGGCCCTGAACAACGCCGCCGCCGGCCAGCCGGTGCGGGTGCGCGTGGACAATGGCCGCGTGATCATGGGCACGGCGCGTGCTGACCGCAGCGTGGAAGTCCGGCTGTGAGGCCTCACTGCGGGTGCGCCCGCCTCAAGTCCGCCGTCCGCGCGCCGATCTAATGAACAAAGCCTCAAACAGTCGGGTGTTTGATTGGAAACATAGCAATCACCCGAGCAGGCACTCAAAACAGTCGCTGATGAACACTAAAGTTTTCTCCGTCGGCACCGACAATGGGCTTAAGCAGGTCGAACTGTCGGCCCACCATCCCGGAAATAGCGGGCGAAAGTAGGAGCAAGAAATGCAAATCAAGAACGGTCAGGACGTACGGGTCGGCGATGTCGCCAGCCGCGCGACCAGCGGGGCCACTGATGCGCGCGCTCCTTCCAGCACGCGCGCCATCGCCAACAACCAGCCGGTCGACAAGGTCGCCGGCAGTGAAGGCGTCAAGTACGAAAGCAGCGTGGCCGGCCTGAGCCAGACCGGCGGCGCCGAAGGCCCGTTTGATGCCAAGAAGGTCGAAGCCATCAAGGCCCAGATCGCCGACGGCAGCTTCAAGGTCGACAGCACCAAGGTCGCCGACAAGCTGATCGCCAACGCGATGGACCTCATGGGCGCGGGCAACGCGTCCAAGAAGTAAGCCACGGCGCAACGCACGCCCCGTCCAATTTGATTGTTGAACCACGTTGACCCGAAACAGCTTTCCCTGAGTGCACCCTGAACACTCGCAGGCGGGGGACGCAAGATGAACATCAACCTGTCCAACCAGACCGCCTCGGCGATGGCTGCCAAAGCCGCCTCCGAGACACCACCCAACACACAAGCTGCGCTCTGGTCGCAGCTTTCTGTGCTTGCGGCCCAGCAGTCCAAGGCCCTGGCCGCGGGTGACATGCGGGCCATCGAGTCCGTGAACGCCGCCATTTCGCGCACCATCCGCGAAGCCGGCAACACCATCGGCACCTCGCCCACCAAGGTGCAGATCGCCATGCCGCCCGAGCTGCGCCAGCAACTCGAGCAGAACCGCGACCTGGCCACCCGCCTGGCCGCCGGCGCCACCCGCCGCGTGGACGCCCTCGTCCAGGCCGCCAACGTCGCCCCCACGCCGCCCAGCTATGACGCCGGCGGCAACGTCCAGCGCAACACCGGCAGCCGCTCGCTCGGCGTCGCCTGACGCCCGCGCTCACTTCCAAGCCGCATCAGGCTCCGTTCGCGGGGCCTGATTGCTTTGCCGCGCCCGAATAGCTGCTCCGCAGGGCTTTCCGCTTGTCTGGAGCCATTCTTCAGCCGATTTGCCTTGGAAAGGCGCATGAATGCTCGACCTTCATTGTCCGGAAGGGCTGAGCCCAGTATCCATGCGCCTCTTCAGGCCAAAGTGGCTGGAAAGCCGCATGGGACAAGCGAAAAGCCTGATCAAAGTTGACTCGAAGGCGCGGAACACCTGCCACCCCCGTGCGCAGAAACCCGCCGAGTTTTTGCGGCTCGCGTCGCCGATTCCGCAGCTCATCGCAATGCGGCTGCGTGATCGAAGGGCCTTGCCCACAATGCACTCCATCGACACACACAACACGTCGATCGCAACGAACCCAAGGAGCCCGATCATGAACACCACCACCGCCCGCGCCCAAGTCTTCGCCCTCGTCTCTGCCGCCTTCTGTGCCGCTGCCTTCGCAGCCGTGCCGGCCCCCAAGGTTGAAGCGAATGTCGTGAAGCTCGACACGGTCACGGTGGTGGCCAGCCGCTCTGCTCTTCTGAACGAGCAGCCCGTGATCGCCCTCGATACCGTGACCGTGACGGCCAGCAAGGCTGAAGTGGCCGCTGCCCGCGCCACCACGCAGGTTGCAGCTGCCGCAGCAGACCGCAACTCATAAGCAGCGAGCGTCCAGGAACTCGTTGCGGCCAGAAGCAACAAGGCCCGCCGGTGCAAGCCGGCGGGCCTTGTGCTTTTTGGAGTGCGCCTGATCAGCGCGCGCGTCTCAGAACTTGTAGGCCAGACGAATGGCACCCCAGTGCTTGCCTTGGATGACGATGGGCACAGACAGATCCTTCATGAGCACGAAGTTGCCACCCCCCATGTCGCGCCGGTAGGTCTGCAGCAGGAAGGGGCGCGTGTTGCGCGCAGCGGCCAGGCCGGTGCGGTCATTGAAGATGCGGCGGTTGCGGCAGTTGGCCGTGTTCCACACCGGATCGCTGCCCTGGGGCTGGCTGAACTTGCGGTTGTGCGTGGGCAGGTAGCCGTTGCGGTCCACGGCGGCGCAGAACACCACCTTGTCGGACAACTGCAGCATGGGCTCCTGGTGTGCGGGCAGGATGTCGTCCGTGAAGCCGGTGAAGGCCGTGGTGACCTGCTGCGGATTGGTCCCCGCCACCGGCTGGTACTTGTCGTCAAACAGCTGTGCCATGCTCAGCCGGCCGGAGGCGACAGCCTCTTCCATCTGCGCGGTGATCTTGGCGGCCACGTCACGCGCGGCGTTGATGTAGGGCGTGTCTTCGGTCTGCACGCCGCATTCGGCCGTGGTCTCGATGAGTGACTCGGACAGCTGCAGGAAGCCCTGGGTACGCGTGCTGGCCGCGCGCAGGGAACGCGAGGTGTGATCGACCTCGCCGCTGAGTTGCGAGACATCCCGGCTGACGGCTGCGCACTCGGCAAGATTTTGTTCGGCAGCCGTACTGACGCTCTGTACGCCGGCCTCGATGTTCTGCAGGGCCTTCTGGAAGGCGCTGGGCTTGCCCGCATCGGCGCGGATCTCGGCCGACAGGGCCTCGATGCGCGTGTCCAGCTGCGTGACCGTGCTCATGATGAGCTTGCTGGATTCCTCCACCTTGGCGGCGAGATCCTTGACGGCATCGGCCACCACGGAGAAGCCGCGGCCGGCCTCACCGGCTCGCTTGGCTTCCACGCTGGCGTTGAACGCGACCAGGCGCGTCTGCAGCGCAATCTGGGTGATGTTGTGCGCTGCGCCAGCGACTTCGCGCAGGGTGTCCACCACCCCGCCCACACCGTCGGCCACTTTCCCCACGGCGGTTCTGGCGTGATCCACCGCAGCAGCGCTGCCTTGCGTGGCCTGGGTGATGGCGCGGTTGGCAGCCACCATGGATTCGACTCGGGCTACAACGCGCTGGAAGTCAGCGGCCTGACGCTCGGCCATCGCAGCCAGATCATCAATGGCGCCGGCCAGCTGGGCCGACTCCTTGCCCAGACCGCCCGCCTTGGAGGCGAAGGCATGCACCGCCTTCATGGCAAGCGTATCGTCGTTGCGCAGCGCGGGCTCTGCGGGCGCATCGGGGGCCGGCTTGGCCTCGCGGCGGAACATGAGAAGCTTGAAGCTCAGGGACACGATGACTCCTTGTGTGTTGACTGTATTCGGTTCCTGATCACCGGGCAGACGGGGCACCGTCTACCAGGCGGACAACTTGGTGCGCAGCCGGGCGACGGCCTGGCTGTGGATCTGGCAGACGCGCGACTCGGTCACGCCGAGCACCGCGGCAATCTCGCGCAGGTTCATGTCGTGCTCGTAGTACATGCCCATGACGTTCTTCTCGCGCTCGGGCAGGCTGTCGATGGCACCGGCCAGTGCGCCGCGGAAGCGCTCGTCGGCCAGGGCCTCCAGCGGGCTGCCGGCGGTCTCCACCGCATGGCGATCGAGGAAGCCCTCGGCATCGTCATCACCGCTCAGATCGTCCAGATAGAACAGCTGCGCGCCGTGGGCGTTGGAAAGTTGCTCGCGGTATTCGTCCAGGCTCAGGCCGAGCTCCTTGGCGATTTCGGCTTCCTGTGCCTGGCGGTGGGTACGCTGCTCCACCTTCTGGATGGCCTGCTCGATCTGGCGCTGGCTCTTGCGCACGCTGCGCGGCAGCCAGTCGCCGGCGCGCAGTTCGTCGAGCATGGCGCCCTTGATGCGCTGCGTGGCGTAGGTCTCGAACTGTGTGCCATGGCCCAGTTCGTAGCGGCTCAGCGCATCCATCAGGCCGATCATGCCGGCCTGCACGATGTCGTCCAGCTCCACGTTGGCCGGCAGTTTGGCGATCATCTGATGCGCCAGGCGCCGGACCATGGGCTGGTACTTCTTGAGCTGGGTCTCGCGGTCGTGAAGTCCGGTAGCGGTGTACATGGCTGGACCTTCGTTCAGTGCAGTGCGCCGGAGGGCGTCGCGACTGCAGGTTGCGGCAGAACCGCAAAGGAGAGTGCAAGCAGCCGTTCAGCCACCTGCTGAACCAAGCCCTCGCGCGGCGCGTGGCAGCCCAGCAGGGCGGAGCGACCACCGGAGAGCGCGCCACCTGCCGGCGCCACCTGCGTCAGCAACGAACCCACACGTGCGCCGCCGCGTGCAGCCATGTTCAGGCTGCCGCCGTAGGCGATCAGCTGCTGGCGCACGTCGGGGCGCGCCTGCATGAGCCTCTTGGCAGCGGCGTAGGTCTGGGTCAGTCGGGCAGGGTGCGTGTCCACGAGCACGAGGCAGTCCGAATCGGGGGCTAGGATGTCGGCAATCTTGGCATCGGCCATGACGGCGAAAACGAGCGATAAGCCGGACAAAGGCGAGCCAAATTCACCCGTGCGCTGCCCCGGATCACGCTCGAGCATGCCGGCGGTCATCAGAACCTGGTGGGCAAGATCATCAACATGCCGGGCGCTGCGGGCATCGAGCAGCGTGCAGGGCTCGCCCAGGCGCTCCAAGTCGGCCATCAGCTGGGCGAGCACCTCGCCGGCCGCTTCGTCCTGGATGGGTGCCAGCACCGGAACCACCAGAGTGTCGCGCACGCCGAACATCTGCTTCAGGCCCAGGGCCTGATCCATCCGGCGGGACAGTCCGCCTCGGCCGATGTCACGCATGCAGATAGCCCCCCTGCGCGCCCTGACCGGACGCCACAGCCAGGCCCATCGACAGGCCGATGTCGCCTTCGAGCATCGAGAATGCGCCTTGCGACTGATGCTTGAGCGCCTTGTGCGCCAGCATGGCGCGGTGCGCAGGGTGCCAGTCTTCCGGCACGCGCTGGCCGTTGGTCAGGCCTGCGATGCTGAGCTTGTGGCGCAGGCAGACATCCAGCGTCGGTCCGAGCTTCACGGACTCGTCGATCTTGGACAGGATCACACCGCGATGGCTCGCGGTGCCATAGGCACGCACGACGTCGTCCAGGGTCTCGGGCTGTGCGCTGGCATTCAGCACAGTTACGCGCTGCATGCGCGGGTGGGCCAGCATGCCCAGCAGATCCTTGACGCGCTCATCGCGCTGACCGACACCGACCGTGTCCACGATCACCAGCTTCTTGGAGGACAGCAGCGACAACAGATCGGCCAGCGCAGTGGCATCGGCAGCGGCATACACCGGCACACCAATCAGACGGCCGAAGCCGCGCAGATGTTCATGGGCTGCCATGCGATAGGTGTCGACTGTGATCAGGCCGACCTCATGGGCGCCGTGGCGCATCGCGAACTGGGCCGCGATCTTGGCGGCGGTGGTGGTCTTGCCCACGCCGGTGGGGCCGACGAGCGCGAAGATGCCGCCTTCGGCGAACGCGCCCAGCGGATCCGCTTCATCGCATTTGAGGTTGCGCGCCAGCAGGTCAAGCAGCCAGCTTTCCACCTGGGACTCATCCACGTGCTGCGGCACGCGCTGGGCGATCTCGCGCGTCAGCATCGGCGAGAAGCCGGCGCCGGCGAGCAGACGCATGGCCTTGCCTTGGGCCGGCTGGCGACGCGCGCCGTCCATGAGTGTCATGAGGGAGAGCTGCTCCTGGATCAGGCTGCGCATGGCACGCAGCTCGCCGGCGAGCATGGGTTCGGACGCTGATGTACCCGGCATGCTCAAGCTGGGCATGACCGTCCCTGCCTGCGGGGCAACTGCGGCTGCGGGCGCGGCCATCGCCGCGTTCACGGGCGCTGCGACACGCGGCGGCACGACTGCAGGTCGCGCGGCCTGAGCAGGCGGTGCCATCTGCTGCTCCTGGTTCTGGGCACGCTTGTTCATCAAGCGCTGACGCACGTAGTCCTGGAAGGACAAGGTGCTCATCTCGAGCTGCGCGAGATCCTCTTCCACCTGGGCAGGCAGGTTGTTCGGTATGGCCTTGCTTCGGCTCGCGGCAGCAGACGCGGCGGCACCAGCGGGCTTTGCAGCGGCCGATGCACGCGGCGCAGCGGCACGGCCGGCGGGTGCGCCCGCGGACTTGGCTGCAGGTGCCGAAGGCGGCGGGCTGATCGCATCTACATCAGCCGAGGGCATGGCGAGGACTTCGACCCCGCCGGGCGCGCTCTTGTTCGAGATGATGACGGCGTCATCACCGAATTCGAGTCGGACCTGATTGAGTGCCTCACGGCTGGATTTGGCGACAAAGCGTTTGAGGTTCATGGTGTCTCTCCAGGGAGATCAGTGTGGAGTGGAGCCGTGGATCAGCGGTGCCGATCTCAGGCTGCACCCCCAATCAGGTAGCCCACCGAGATGGAGTGGGAATCAGGGATTTCGGAGTGGCCCAGCACGCGAAGGCGGGGCGCAGCGCGCTTGAGCATGCGAGCCAGGGGCATTCGGATGCGATCGGGAACCAGCAGGCAGGCCGGGTGACCGCGCTCTTCCTGGGCATTGGCAGCGTTGCCCGCTGCCTTGACGAGGGTGTCGGCCAGACCAGGCTCGATGCCTGCACCTTGCTCGCTCGCCAGCCCCTGAACGACAACGCGCTCCAGACCCGGCTCGAAGGCGATGACAGAGAGATCCTGGGTGCGTCCGTAGATGGTCTGCACGATGGCGGGGGCAAGGCTGGCGCGAACCTGCGCTGTGAGGTCTACCGGATCCTGCGTGCGGGTGCCGTGCTCGGCCAGGGTCTCGACGATGGTTCGCAGATCGCGGATGTGCACGCCTTCCTCGAGCAGGTTCTGCAGCACCTTCTGAAAGGCGGCCAGGGGCACGGTCTTGCCGATGACGTCCTCCAGCAGCTTGGGGGCGTACTTGTTGACATGATCCATGAGCTGCTGCACTTCCTGCCGGCCAAGCAGCTTGGATGCATGGGTCTGCATCACGTGATGCAGGTGCGTCGCAACGACGGTGGAGGCATCCACCACCGTGTAGCCCGCAGCGTGCGCCATCTCGCGCATCGACTCTTCGATCCAGATTGCCGGCAGGCCGAAGGCCGGGTCGGTCGTCGGCGTACCTGGCAGGCTCTGCGTGGCACCACCGGGGTTGATGGCCAGATGCATGCCCGGGAAGGCCTCGGCATCGGCAACCGCAACCCCCTTGAGCATGATTCGGTAGCTGCCCGGACGCAGATCGAGGTTGTCTTTCACGTGCACCGAAGGCGGCAGGAAGCCAACTTCCTGAGCGAACTTGCGGCGAACGCCCTTGATGCGGCCGAGGAGGTCGGTCTCGCTGCCCTTCTCGATCAGATTGATCAAGCGGTAGCCGAGCTCCAGGCCCAGCACATCCACGGGCGCCGCATCGTCCCAGCTCGCTTCATTGGGCTTGGCGACGGGCTCCTCTGCCTTGACAGGCTGGGCCTGCTGCCGAAGCGTGCGCTGCTTCAGGTACCAGGCGCCATAGCCCAGCAGCGCGGCGAGCAGCAGAAATACGAAATGCGGCATGCCCGGGACGATGCCGAGAATGGCCAGGCAGCCGGCCGAGATGCCCAGTGCCTTGGGCGCCACGGACATCTGCTTGATCAGTTGACCGCCGATGTCTTCGGAGTCACCCACGCGGGAGACGATCAGGCCTGCGGCAATCGAGATCACCAGCGAGGGCACGCTGGCGACCAGCGCATCGCCGATGGACAGGAGCACGTAGTTGTTCGCGGCATCGGCCATCGACAGATCGTGCGCCACCACGCCATAGGCGAAGCCGCCGATCATGGTGATGAAGAGAATCAGGATGGCGGCGATCGCATCGCCTCGCACGTACTTGGATGCGCCGTCCATGCTGCCGTAGAAGTCGGCTTCCTGAGAAACCTCAGTACGACGCTTGCGTGCCTCCTTCTCGTCGATCAATCCGGCATTCAAGTCTGCGTCGATCGCCATCTGCTTGCCCGGCATCGCATCCAGGGCAAAGCGGGCACCGACCTCGGCAATCCGGCCGGCACCCTTGGTGATCACCGCGAAGTTGATGACCATCAGGATCGCAAAGAGGATGATGCCGACGAAGAAGTTGCCACCGATGATTACGTGACCAAAGGCCTCGATGACCTTGCCGGCGGCACCAGTGCCTTCATGGCCGTTCATGAGAATTGCGCGCGTGGACGCCACGTTCAGTGACAGGCGCATGATCGTGGTGATCATCAGGATCACCGGAAAGGAAGAGAAGTCCAGCGGCTTGATCGTGAACACGGCCACCATCAGCACCACGAGGCTCACCGCAATGTTGAAGGTGAACAGCAAGTCCAGCAGAAAGGGCGGCAAGGGCAGGATCATCATGACCAGGATCATGAGGATCAGGAAGGGCAGCGCCAGGGTGGCGAGCGGAACGTCGCGCAGTCCGAATTGGTCCAGTGTTTTCTTGAGGTTCATGGCTCAGTGGCTCAGACAGTCTTGGGCTGCGGATCAAGCGGATCCATGCCCGCGGGAATGGCGATGCTGCTCGGGGCGGTCGGTGCAAGCGCATCGCCACGCAGCGATGCGTTGAGCTGGAATACGTAGGCGAGCACCTGGGCCACTGCGGCGTACAGGTTGGCCGGAATCTCCTCCTCGATCTCGACATGGGTGAAGAGCGCGCGGGCCAGAGGCGGGGCTTCGAGCAGTGGCACCTTGTGCTCTGCACCGAGCTCGCGGATCTTGGCTGCGACAGCATCCACACCCTTGGCCACCACCTTGGGCGCACCGCCGGTCTGCTCGTCCCAGGCCAGGGCCACGGCGTAGTGCGTTGGGTTGGTCACGATCACGGTGGCGGTGGGCACTGCAGCCATCATGCGCTGGCGTGCGGCCTGACGCTGCAGCTGGCGGATCTTGTTCTTGATCTCGGGATTGCCCTCGGTCTCCTTGTGCTCCTGGCGCATTTCCTCAACCGTCATCTTGAGGTTTTCCTTGTGGCGCCAGATCTGCAGCGGTACATCCAATGCCGCTACCACGATCACGAAGCCGATCAGCCAGAAGACTGCCTTGAGAAGCGTGAAGCCGGCCTCGGGAAGGGCAGACTGGAGCGGCATCGTGGTCAGCGACATCCACTGACTGCCGTGCGTCCAGGCGACATAGCCAGTCAGCGCAACGAGGGCCATCAGCACGACGAAGAGCTTGAGGTTCTCCACCAGCGACTGAGCGGAGAACAGGCGCCCGAAGCCGCTGATCGGGTCAATCCGGCTGAATTGAGGCATCAGCGGCTTACCGGTGAAGATGAAGCCGCTCACTGCCACCGCGCCGGCAGCCCCCATCAGGGCGCCTGCAATGCCGAACGGTGCCCAGATCTCCAGGGCGCCGACCAGCTGGCCGTGGATGAGATTTGATGCGTGTGCATCGGTCAGTGCCGCGCGGTCAAAGCGCAGGCCGGCACGCATGAGCACGGTCAGTCGCTCGAAGATCCAGGGCATGAGCACACCCAGCATTGCGAAGCTGGCGCCAAGGACGAGCGCATGCCCGACGTCGCGCGAGCGCGCGACCTGCCCCTCCTCGCGTGCGCGCTCAATCTTGCGCGCTGACGCGGGTAGTGACTTGTCCTGACCGCTTTCTTCTGCCATGGGCTGCCGAGCACTCTGGGTGCGCACCCCGGAAGCGGAGTGCTATCGGCAGCATTATTCGGAGACTTGAGCGCACGAAAGGCCGGGAAAGACGGGGAAAGCCCCGCCTATTTCCGGCCCTGCACGATTCTCTGAAAGCTGTTGACGGGGCGTCGACACCCCGTGGCGCTCAAAAGCCCAGGGACGCCAGCAGATCGTCCACGTCGCCCTGCCCCTTGACCACGTCGGCACGCACTTCGGGGTTCACCACGGGACCACCGAGCTTTTCGTCCTGCTTGATCTTCTGGCGCTGCTCGGGAGGCGTGACTTCGACCAGAAGCTTCACGAGCTGGGTTTCCATGTTGCCCGCCAGTGAGACCACCTTTCGGATGACCTGACCGGTGAGGTCATGGAAGTCCTGGGCCATCATGATGTCCGTGAGGGTGGCGTTGGTCTTGGCCGTGTTGGCAATGACCGAGTCCACAAAGTCGAGCACGCCTCCGGTGGCCACAGCCTTGACCGGGTTCTCCAGCAGAGCAGCACGTGCAGCCTTGGCACGCTCGGCCAGCGCATCCTGCTCGGACTGGGCGACCTCCACCGCGTTGAGCACCTTCTCGGCGGCCTCGCCCGTCAGGCGTGCGATGTAGGTCAGGCGGGACTTGGCGTCCGGCAGATTGGACAGCGAGTCTTCGATTTCGTTGTAGTAACCCAGATCGCGCAGGGTGTTGTGCAGCGTACGCGTGAGTTCGCCCACTCGCTGATACACGTGCACGACGCCGGTCTCGGGAGCGACGGCCGGGATCGGGCCGACGCCTGCGGTCTGCGCTCGACCCGACGATGCAGGAGTTGCCAGCGCACTGGCGACCGAGGTAGCCGAAGCGGGGCTGGATGCTGCCGTGTCGAACAGCGCATCGAGATCCATATCGTTGATGGCAGTGGCCTGATCCATGATCAA
Source organism: beta proteobacterium AAP99 (assembly GCA_001295775.1). Taxonomy (GTDB): domain Bacteria; phylum Pseudomonadota; class Gammaproteobacteria; order Burkholderiales; family Burkholderiaceae_C; genus Piscinibacterium. The sequence continues at coordinate 3,991 of LJIA01000007.1, read as the reverse complement.
TGACCCTTTCTCAGGCGGGTTGTGCCATCTTGGCAAGAATCTTCTGAAGCTTTTCCTCAAGCGTGCCCTTGGTGAACGGCTTGACGATGTAGCCCGCTGCGCCACTTTGGGCGGCCAGGACGATGTCCTCCTTGCGTGCTTCTGCAGTCACCATCAGCACGGGAATATGCTTGATTGCGGGATCTGCCTTGATCGCCTGCAGCAGCTCGAAGCCGTTCATGTTAGGCATGTTGATGTCGCTCACCACGAAATCGAAGTGGGCAGACTTCAGCATGTTGAGCGCCACCTGGCCGTCTTCGGCTTCCTCGGCGTTGCTATAGCCGAGCTCCTTGAGGAGGTTGCGCACGATGCGGCGCATGGTGGAGAAATCGTCAACGATCAGGAACTTCATTTCGGCAGACATCGGTCAGCTCCTCGGTATGCAGGGATTCCGGGTTTGGACAGTGTTTCGGCACGCAAGCACAAGGTCTTGAGCCTGGGCTAGCGCGGAATAGTCACGACAAAAGGCTTTTGTTCAGCGGACTGGGGAAAGCTCGGTGGTGCAGGCAGCGTGGGCGCCCCTGCACCCGCGGAAGGTGCGGCCTGAACGGCAGGAATGGCGGGCATAACGGTTGCCGGACTGGGCGCTGGCAGCGGCGTTGCGCCTTCCAGGACCTTCATGAACGGCGTCTTCTCCGTGGGCTCCGGCTCCGGCACGCGCGCGGCGGCAGCCATGTCTTCTTCGGCTGCGCGTGTCAGCACCACAATGCTGATGCGTCGGTTCACTTCCGCATCCGGCTGCATGCCTTCCATCGGCTGGCTGGCGGCCAGACCCACCACGCGAACGATCTTCAGCTCCTGCATGCCACCGATGAGCAGCTCGCGGCGGGAGGCATTCGCACGATCCGCAGACAGCTCCCAGTTGCTGTATCCCATCTCCGTGCTGCCGAAGGGCCGCGAGTCCGTGTGACCGGACAGAGAAACCTTGTAGTCGACGGTGTTGAGCACGGCCGCAATCTCGCGCAGCAAGCCGCGCATGTAGTCCTTGACGACCGCAGATCCGCTGTCGAACATGGGCCGTCCTTGATCGTCGACGATCTGGATGCGCAGCCCTTCCTTGGTCACGTCGAGCCGGACCTGGGACTTGTAGTCGGCCAGCTTGGGGTTGTTGGTGATGGCTTGCTGCACCTTGTCCTTCAGAGCGGCCATCGCTGCCTGGTCCACCTTGGCAATCGCGTCGCGCGCCTCGCGCTGGATGCGGCGCTGTTCCTCGGGGTCCTGTCCTTTGTGCATGTTGGCCGATCGGCGAGACAGATCTTCCCCGCCGCCCATGACCAGGCTCGTTGCATCTCCGGCACCGGAACCGCCGGAAAGCGTGAGTGCGATGGGGTTGCTGAAGTAGTCCGAGATGCCCTTGAGATCACCTTTCGTGGTAGATCCCAGCAGCCACATCAGCAGGAAGAACGCCATCATCGCCGTCACGAAGTCGGCGTAAGCGATCTTCCATGCAGCACCATGATGTCCGCCGGACACCTTCTTGATGCGCTTGATGATGATGGGCTGAACAGCCTTGTCAGAAGCCATGCTGCAGACCCGATCAAGCCTTCTTCTGCTTCACGTGCGCTTCCAGCTCCTGGAAGGTCGGGCGCTCGGTGGAGTACAGGACCTTGCGACCGAACTCCACGGCAATCGCGGGTGCATAGCCCTGGAGGGAAGACAGCAGCGTGATCTTGATGCACTGCAGCTCCTTGGTGGCTTCATCCACATGCTGATTCATCAGGCTGGCCAATGGGCCCACGAAGCCGTACGCGAGCAGAATGCCCAGAAATGTGCCGACAAGTGCCGACGCGATCATGGCCCCCAGCACCGCCGGGGGCTGACCCACGGAGGCCATCGTCTTCACCACGCCGAGCACGGCCGCCACAATGCCGAATGCAGGCAGACCATCGGCCATGGACTGAACCGCGTGTGCGGGCACATGCGCCTCGTGATGATGGGTCTCGATCTCGTTGTCCATCAGGTTTTCGATCTCGATGGCATTCAGGTTGCCGGACACCATGAGACGCAGGTAGTCGGTGATGAACTCAACCAGGTGGTGGTCCGCGGACACGAGCGGATACTTGTTGAAGAGGGCGCTGTTGTGAGGGTCTTCAACGTCTTTCTCGATGGACATGAGGCCTTCTTTGCGCGCCTTCGAGAGAATGTCGTAGAGCAGCGCCATCAACTCCATGTAGCGCGCTTTCGTCTGCTTGGAACCCTTGAACAGCGCAGGCACTGCAGCTGCTGTCGCCTTGATGACCTTCATGCTGTTGGCGACAAGGAACGCACCGATCGCCGCACCGAAGATGATGGCCAGTTCGATCGGAGCCGCTTTGGCAATGATGGCCATGTTGCCGCCCACCGCTGCGTACACGCCGAACACGCAGACGATCACGACGACATAGCCAATGATGATGAACATCGCAGTTCCTAGGTGGGCGTCGCGCGCCGGAGGCTGGCGCGCACGACGGGGGGCATCCCTGCTTCAGGTCTTCGGCGGAAACAGAATCCGCCTTGAGAGATGATGCCCGCGCGGCACTGCGATCGATGAAAAGAAAAGAGCGGGCTTTTGCCCGCTCATAAACACCGTTACGGCTCGCGCCTTCAGGTGAGGGAGGAAGGAAACATGACTGTTCCAAAAAACATTTCGGCATCGAACGCCTCGACTTGAGCGAGGCGCCGGTAACTCATCAGACCGGAACCGAGTCTTCTGCGCGCGCCTTGTTCGTTGCACCCTTGCCAGCACGCGCCGGCGGGTTGCACAGGCCGCATACGTAGTCCTTGGACAGTTCGTAGCTGTGGTTGACAAAGTGGCCACCGCAGCACTTGCACTTCGTCATGGTCAGCATGCCGGAGTCGACGAACTTCACGAGACGCCAGGCCCGCGTGATGGTCAGCAGGGGTTCAACACCATCCAACGCGATCTGCTCTGCATAGAGCTTGTAGGCACGGATGACGTTGTCGATTTCGTCAGCCTCGGTCGTCTTGTTCAGGAACTCGTAGATGTTCAGGAACAGCGAGGCATGAATGTTGGGCTGCCAGGTCAGGAACCAGTCTGTCGAGAAGGGCAGCATGCCCTTGGACGGCGACTTTCCAGCAACTTCCTTGTACAGCTTGAGCAGGCGCTCGTAGGAGAGATCCGTCTCGCTCTCGAGCACTTGCAGGCGGGCACCAAGCTTGATCAGCTCGATGGCGCGTTGAATCTGGGCGTTTTCCTTGAGAAGGCTCTTCGTGGCCATGATGTGATTTCCTTTCCTCTGTGTTCTGAGTCTTCGGACCGGGCCGTTCAGATCGCGTCGGTCGACGCGCTGGCAACCAGGATACGGGCGTGCAGGCGGGCGTAGGGGCTGTCTTGCGCCGGGCCCTGGGGACGCTTGGACTCAGTCAGAAGGTTCCACACCATCTCGTCATCGAAGCGGAAGCGCGCCACGAGGGTGTTGCTTGCTGCAATCTTCATGAGCTGGGCAGGTGACAGGGTGTTGATGATGTCGGCCACTTCCTCGCTGACACCAAGGCGGAACATTGCGGCTTCACGATCTTCGCGGATCAGGTGCTGGGCGAGCATCATGTAGGTGAGGTTGGCTTCGCGGATGTCGGCGAGCAGCTGTTCGGTACGTTGCGTGGTCATTTCCTTGCTCCTTTTGAACTGGCGCGCTGTTGTTGTCGCCATGGGTGCATTCTGGAAATCCAAGCCAATTCAAAGTATCGGAATCCGGCTGATTCACGCGTCGTCCAAAACGACGACAGGCTTGTAGGACAGATTCCTACAAGCCTGCGAAGATCGAGTGCTGGTGCGGGTTTCGGGAGGCTTGGCGATGTTCGCGACAGTGCAGCATCGAGCGCAGACGCCACCACCCATTAAGGTTCTCGGCAGCAGGAGCGAAAGCTTTAGGCCTGCGCTGTTCGGCTCGAGCTGATCTTGAACACCCCAACGGCCTGCGCCAGGCGCTGCGCCTGATCCTTCAGGCTCTCC
>LJIA01000006.1 GCA_001295775.1 beta proteobacterium AAP99 | reverse complement strand
CGACTGCTGCCGGAGGCGGCGGCGGGGGCGGGGGCGGCGGGGGCGGCGGCGCCTTGCGGGGCACTAGATCCGGATCGCACTCGGCCAGAGCCATTGCCGGGGTGAAGTAGCCGCTGCGCCAGCACAGGCCGAACGGGTCACGTACAACGGTGCCGCGCTGGTCAAGCACGTAGCCGCTGCGCTTCGGATCGCCTTGGATGTTCTTCTGTGACGTCGACTGTGCATGGGCCACGGTGGCCGCCACTGCCAACGTAGAAGCAAGCACCAGGGATGCCTTGGTAACTTTCTTCATGTTTCTCCTCTCAACGGGTGAGGTTCCTTTTGCCGGAGGTCTATAGCTATGAGGCTACTTTTTTAGCAACCAATTTTGAGTGTATCACCGGCTCACCGCGGCGCAGCACGCTGGTGCGTGATCTGCGCTAGGGTCCAATGAGCCGAAGACCCAGTCCAGGAGCGGTTCTTCGCGATGCGGCGGCGATCAAGCCAAGCAGTCTCCGTCAGTGCTTCGTCACATTCTCCAGCGAGGTTTGTGTGGTTTGTGCAACACGGAAACCGTAGGGAACCCTTTGATCGTGAGCTGCGGTGCGCTCCGAGCCGAACCCTGAGCCGAACTGGACGCAGTGGCTAAACTCGAAAGCTTGTCTCGGGCGATCGTCTTCGCCCCAATCGCTGTTCCGGCGCGCCGTCGATCGATTTGTCGTGCAGGCCGCGTCATCTGAGTTTCCGCATGGACCAATTCGCAAAAGAAACCCTGCCGATTTCGCTTGAAGCCGAGATGCGGCGCAGTTATCTCGATTACGCCATGAGCGTGATCGTCGGGCGGGCGCTGCCTGATGCTCGCGATGGACTCAAGCCGGTCCATCGCCGTGTGCTGTTTGCCATGGACGAACTCGGAAACCACTGGAACCGCGCGTACAAGAAGTCTGCCCGTGTAGTCGGCGATGTGATCGGTAAGTACCACCCACATGGCGACACAGCCGTCTATGACACGATGGTCCGCATGGCGCAGGACTTCTCCCTGCGCTACATGCTGATCGATGGCCAGGGCAACTTCGGCTCCAACGATCCCGATAACGCCGCCGCCATGCGTTATACGGAAGTGCGCCTGTCCAAGATCGCGCACGAACTGCTGGCCGACATCGACAAGGAAACCGTCGACTTCGGACCGAACTACGACGGCAACGAAAAGGAACCGCTGGTTCTTCCGGCCAAGATTCCGAACCTGCTGATCAACGGCAGTTCGGGGATTGCGGTGGGTATGGCCACCAACATCCCACCGCACAACCTTGCCGATGTCGTTGACGCCTGCCTCCATGCGCTGCGCAACCCGGACTGCTCGGTCGACGAACTCATCGAAATCGTCAAGGCGCCGGACTTCCCCACGGGCGGCATCATCTACGGGCTGACTGGTGTGCGTGAGGGTTACCGGACCGGCCGCGGTCGAGTGGTGATGCGCGCCAAAACGCACTTCGAGGAAGTGGATAAGAACGGCAAACAGGCCATCATCATTGATGAGCTTCCGTATCAGACGCTCAAGCGCCCGCTGTTCGACAAGATCGCCGAGCTGATCGGGGACAAGAAGCTCGACGGCATCAGTGACATTCGCGATGAGTCGGACAAGTCCGGCATGCGGATTGTCATCGAGTTGAAGCGGGGCGAAGTGCCGGAGATCGTCCTGAACAATCTGTTCAAGCAGACTCAGCTGCAGGACACCTTCGGGATGAACATGGTTGCGCTGGTCGACGGCCAGCCGCGCCTTCTGAATCTCAAGCAGATGGTGGATTGCTTCCTTGCGCATCGCCGCGAGGTCGTCACTCGCCGCACCGTGTATGAGCTGCGCAAGGCGCGCGAACGCGGCCATGTGCTCGAAGGCCTGGCCGTCGCGCTGGCGAACATCGACGAGTTCATCGCCATCATCAAGGCTGCGCCCACCCCGCCGATCGCCAAGACCGAGCTGATGACCCGGTCCTGGGACTCTTCGCTCGTGCGTGAGATGCTGACGCGCGCAGCGCCGGATGGCGGCACGATCAATGCGGATGACTACCGCCCCGAGGGGCTTTCGGCGGCGATGGGCTTGCAGTCTGACGGTCTGTACCGTCTCTCCGAAGACCAGGCGGAGCAGATTCTGCAGATGCGCCTGCAGCGGCTGACTGGTCTCGAGCAGGACAAGATCGTCACGGAATACAAGGATGTCATGGCCCAGATCGCGGATCTGCTGGATATCCTCGCCAATCGCTCGCGTATCACTGAAATCATCAGCGTCGAACTCGCAGGCATCAAGGCCGAGTTCGGCGATGGACGACGCTCCACGATTGAGCGCAATGCCGTCGAGATGGAAACCGAGGACCTGATCGCGCCGGAAGACCGTGTGGTCACGCTCTCGCATGCCGGCTACATCAAGAGTCAGGCACTGACCGAGTACCGGGCCCAGAAGCGCGGCGGTCGCGGCAAGCAGGCCGCCGCCATGAAGGAAGATGACTGGATTGACCAGCTCTTCATCGCGAATACGCACGATGTGATCCTGGCGTTCAGCAACCGCGGCCGCCTGTATTGGCTCAAGGTGTGGGAAGTGCCCGAGGGCAGTCGTACGTCGCGCGGCAAACCCATCGTGAACATGTTCCCGCTGGCCGAAGGCGAGAAGATCACCATCGTGCTGCCGCTGGACGCAAGTCTGCGCACCTATCCCGAAGACCGGTATGTCTTCATGACGACCAAGCTGGGTACGGTCAAGAAGACGCCCCTGTCAGAGTTCTCCAATCCGCGCAAGGCTGGCGTGATCGCAGTGGATCTGGACGAAGGTGACTACCTGATCGGTGCGGCAGTGACCGATGGCGCGCATGACGTGATGCTCTTCAGCGACGGCGGCAAGGCCGTGCGCTTCGATGAGAACGATGTACGCCCCATGGGCCGCACAGCACGTGGCGTGCGCGGCATGATGCTTGAGGAGGGCCAGCAGGTCATCGCCATGCTGGTCGCCGAGGACGAGCAGCAGAGCGTGCTGACCGCCACCGAGAACGGCTTCGGCAAGCGCACGCCGATCACCGAATACACCCGCCACGGCCGGGGTACCAAGGGGATGATCGCCATCCAGACTTCCGAGCGCAACGGCAAGGTGGTCGGGGCGACCCTGGTGCATGCGGACGACGAGATCATGCTCATCACCAACACCGGTGTGCTCGTGCGCACCCGGGTTGCTGAAATCCGCGAGATGGGCCGGGCCACGCAAGGCGTGACGCTCATCAACGTGGACGAGGGCGCCAAGCTCTCGGGTCTGCAGCGCATCGTCGAGAACGATGCGGGAGACGACGAGGCGCCAGCAGAAGGCGTGCCGGGTGAGACGCCTGAGGAATAGATGATGATGTCGCCCCGCAGCGCACCTCGGGGCGATTCTGTCCTCCAAGGGACACGCTTGTGCGTTGAGCTCGCATGCTGAACTCACTTCGTGCAACGCGCACTTGGGCCGTCCGTTTCGGTCTGACCGCTGTGTTGGGTTTGCCGGGCTGGGCTGCGCACGCAGAAGCGCTTGCTGACATCAAGCCGGAGCTGCTGGCCGATCTCAAGCGCCTGCCGGTCGTGAACACCGAGTTTCCGACGCCTGCGTTTCGCTGGTCCCTGGAGACGACGCGCTCTTTCCGCGGCAAGCGCGTGACGACCGAAACCTGGCAGCCCAGCGCGAACGGCCTGGCGCAGGTAACCGTCGAAGATCCGTCACGCTCGCCTGGTGACCGTGTGATTGAGCGTGTCAGCCTGCGCGGGCTCATGTATGTCCGCACGGGCGAGCAGAAGTCCGGCGTGCAGTTCGGCAACCTGCGTCTACCGATCCAGCCGGGTGACAAGTTTGCCGTCACCATCAGCCGCGAAGGTCGCACCATGACAAAGCGATGCGTCGCGCAGGAGCGAGAGCCTGCAGCCAAGTTGCACCCTGCGATTCCCGGCAACTATGTGCCGATCGACTGTCTGGGCGAGACGCAGTATCGCGGCATGAATCTGAAGGCCGACGGCGACTTCGCCTGGATCGAAGCGCTGAACCTGATCTTCTTTCCCAGTGAGTCGGTCGACTACGGCGCGGGCACCTTCGTCCAGCGCGTGCGGATCAGCGCTTTCCAGCTCCGCTAAGCTCTTTTCTCTTTGCGCCCGCGCCCGGGCATCTCGCCCCTCGCGCCGGGGCGTCTCCACCTCTCCAGGAACTCACTGAATCCATGGTTCGATCCCTTGCCCAAGCAATGCTCAGTCTTGCAGTTGCCTTGCCCATCGCCGCATCTGCCCAAGTCTCCGATCTCAGCATGCCCGCCCCAGCGGCCGCCCCAACGGCTGACACCCGGGAGACGCGCACCGCGCTTGCGCGGCAGATCATCGACGTGTCGGACTTCGACAAGGTGTCGGCCAACATGATGAATGCCATCAGCAGCTCGCTGCCGCAGGAACTGGGTCCGGGCATCGCGCAGCAGATGAATGAGGCGCTGCAGAAGGCCGTCAAGGACAAGAAGATCACGCCCGCGCAGCAGCAGAAGGCCCGGGCTGAGCTGCCGAAGCTCTTGGATACCTACATGCGCGCCGAGCTGCCCAAGCTTGATCAGGCGATGCGCAAGTCCTGGGCGGCCATGGACATGAAGAAGATCGTCTATGACGCCACCGTGCCGTTCTATGTCGACAACTTCGACGCCGCCGAGCTGCGTCAGATCCTTGCCTTCCAGAGTTCGCCTGTCGGGCAGAAGGTGCTCGCCAAGACCCCGCAGCTTGTGGGCAGTCTGCTGCCCGCGCTGCAGCGCAATCTTGTGACCAGCGCCCGGCCGCTGGCCGATGCGGTCTCCAGCATGCAGAAGGTCGAGGCCTACGTGATCGAAGCGGCCAAGAAGTAGGTCGCGGCCTGCGCCAGGTTCCACATCTTTCTCTTGCACCACGACGCGATGGCACGACCCTTCAATTTCTCCGCCGGCCCGGCCGTCCTGCCCGAACCGGTGCTTGCACAGGCCGCCGCCGAGATGCTGGACTGGCACGGCAGTGGCATGAGCGTGATGGAGATGAGCCACCGCGGCCGCGAGTTTGGCGAAATCTTTGCGCATGCACACGACAGCTTCCGTCGCCTGATGGGCGTGCCGGACCACTACAAGGTGCTGTTCATGCAGGGCGGCGGGATCGGCGAGAACGCCATCGTCCCGCTCAACCTGATCGGCCGCACCGGCAAGGCGGACTTTGTGGTCACAGGGAGCTGGTCGGCCAAGTCCGCGAAGGAAGCGAGCCGTTACGGCGATGTGCAACTGGTCGCCCCGCAGGCCGCGGATCGGCCGGGGCAGCCTCGTTACGTAGGCATCCCCGATCCGACGACCTGGAACGTCCGTCCGGATGCTGCCTACCTGCACCTGTGCGGTAACGAGACGATTGACGGCGTGGAGTTCTTTGATTGGCCGCGGCCCGCCGCACTGGGTGCCCCGGATGTGCCGCTGGTCGTGGATGTCTCCAGTCACATCCTTTCGCGTCCGCTGAGTTTTGAGGGTGTGGGTCTGATGTTCGGCGGCGCCCAGAAGAACATTGGCCCCGCAGGGTTGACGATCGTGGTCGTGCGCGAAGATCTCCTCGGCCACGCGCTGCCGATCTGCCCGAGCGCCTTCGACTATGCGACCGTGGCTGCCAACGGCTCCATGTACAACACGCCACCGACCTACGCGATCTACATCGCCGGGCTGGTGTTCGACTGGATCGATGCCCAGGGCGGGGTGCAGGCACTGGCCGAGCGCAACGCGGCCAAGGCGGCGCAGCTGTACGCCTGCCTGGATGCCAGCGGCTTCTATCGAAATGTGGTGGCGCCGGACTGCCGCTCTCGCATGAACGTGCCTTTCTTCCTGGCCGACGAACGCCTGAATGACGCGTTCCTGGCTGGCGCGAAGGATGCCGGCTTGCTGCAGCTCAAGGGGCACAAGTCCGTGGGCGGCATGCGGGCGTCGCTCTACAACGCCATGCCTCTGGACGGTGTGCATGCGCTGGTGAGCTACCTTCAGGACTTCGAACGGCGCCACGCCTGAGTCGCTCGACGGCCAGCGTGCGATCCACGGGGCAACGGTTTGATCCAGCCAGAAAGGCTTTCCGCTTGTCTGGCGCGGTTCTCCAGCCACTTTTGCCTGAAGAGGCGCATGAATGCTGGATCTGACCCTCGGTTCCCGGGTTGGATGCGCTCTGCGCCGCTTGCCGATCAGGCCAACTTCGTACATTTGCGCTGCAGCCTGTCCAACCGAATCTTGAGTGTCTACGTGTCTACCAAGCCCATGCCCTCCGAACAGCCGACCGCGAAGGACGAAAGTGCGCTGGCACCCCTGCGTCGGCGCATCGACGACATCGACAGCCAGCTGCTTCATCTGATCAGCGAGCGCGCGCGACTTGCGCAGGAAGTGGGGCGCGTCAAGCATGCGCGCGGCGAACCGGTCTACCGCCCGGAGCGCGAGGCGCAGGTGCTCGCACGGCTCGCGCAGACCAACGCCGGCCCGCTGCCAGCGGAGAGCATCCGTGCCGTCTGGCTCGAACTCATGAGCGCCTGCCGAGCCCTGGAAGCCCCACTGTCCGTGGCCTACCTCGGCCCTGAGGGCACCTTCAGCGAGGCTGCGGCATTGGCGCAGTTCGGTTCACAGATCGAGACCCAGCCCTGCGCCAGCATTGATGAGGTGTTTCGGTCGGTGGAGGCGGGTGGTGCCGGATTCGGTGTAGTACCGGTGGAAAACAGCACGGAAGGGTCAGTCAACCGCACGCTGGATCTCCTGCTGGGCAGCAGCCTGTCCATCTGTGCCGAGCTCGCGCTCCCGATCGAGCACTGTCTGCTGACGCGTACTGGAACCTTGGACGGCGTGACGGAGGTGGCGGCTCACCCCCAGGCGCTGGCCCAGTGCCAGGCGTGGCTGTCGGCGCACGCGCCGCAGCTCGTGCGCGTTGCGGCCGCCAGCAACGGTGCCGCGGCGCAGGCCGCTGCGCAAACGCCGAAGCTGGCAGCGATCGCAGGCATCGGTGCTGCAGCGCGCTATGGGCTGAAGCCTGTGGCGCAGGCCATCCAGGACGACCCGCACAATCGGACGCGCTTCCAGGTGATCGGCCGACTGCAGACTCAGCCCAGCGGGGCCGATCACACCAGCCTGATTCTCTCGGTGCCCAACCGTCCGGGCGCGGTGTACGACATGCTCGCACCCCTTGCCGAGCATGGTGTGTCGATGACACGTTTCGAGTCGCGCCCGGCGCGCACCGGCCAGTGGGAGTACTACTTCTACATCGATGTGGCTGGCCACCAGCTCGAGCCCCGCATCGCCGCGGCGCTCGAGGCGCTGCGTACACGGACGGCATTCTTCAAGCTGCTGGGCTCTTACCCGGTCAAGGCCTGAGCGCAGAGAAAAAGCGGCCCGAGCTGCTCAGGCTCGGGCCGATGGGCCAACGGCAGGGCAGGAGGGTCCTGCGCTCGGCCGGCAAAAGGCTCGCCGGATCTCGTCTCCGGCGACTTGCGAAGGAGCTCAGAAGCGGTAGCCGACCCCGACGGAGAACAAGGTCGGGTCAATTTTCAGCGTGCCGACCTTGGTTCCGGCCGCCTTGATGTCCGTGTCGATCTGCACGTACTTGAGATCCACGTTCACCGACCACTTCTTGTCGATGGCGAAGTCTGCGCCGATCTGGGCGGCAAGGCCCGTGCTCGACTTCTTGACCGAGAGCCCCGGGGGCAGATCGACGCTCATGAAGCGCGTGTAGTTCACGCCGGCGCCCACATACGGCTTGATGCCACCGAGATCGAAGTGGTACTGCGCGGTGACCGTCGGCGGCAGATGCTTGAGTGTGCCGATCTTGGTGCCGCCCGCGGAGATGTCGTGCTTCTGCGGGTAGGTCAGGATCGTCTCGATGGCGAAGTTCTTGTCGAAGAAGTACGTGAAGTCGACTTCCGGGAACGTCTTGTTGTTCGCTTCAACGCGAGCGCCCACGTTGCGCTCAAGGCCGTCGGCCTGGCCGTTCTTCACATTCATGTTCAGCACACGGCCGCGAATCAGCCAGCCCGAGTCGTCCGCCAGCGCCTGCGTGGCAGCAAGCGAGCAGACGGTGGCGAGGGCGGCAGCGACAAGGCGGGAAGTGCGAATAGACATGGAAGGGTCCTTTCTTGGATTGACAGGGTCGGCGCACACCGGTGGCGCAGCTGCTCGCACGACTTCTGAGGCTGGCAGTGAGGTCGCCTGGATGCATGCGCGGAGCGTTTTTGCTTTGCGTGTGCCGGGTGAAGTCATTCTGGGCTGCGGTGCGGCCGATCCATTGACCTCGCTCAAGCTGCGATCGGACCCGTCCGCGGCGCGTCGGACATGCTTGACCTGAGTCAAGCGCGGCGAACTGTGGGGCGGCGGACCTGCCTTCACGTGTGGTGCTCTACCCACGTCGCTACACTCTCGCGAGCGAGCGGCGGTGATTTTTCTCGTGGCAAGCCGCTTCAAGGGCTCATGCAAGCCGGACCAGCGCGCGAGTTGTGCGCCGCGGCGAGCATCGTCATCTCTCAATTCATGAAGTTCAACGCATGACGCAAGCGACTGTTGCCGCCGACAAGGCGTCCTCCCTGCCCGCCTTCCAGGCGCCTTCGCCCAGCTGGGTGCGCGCGATCAGCCCGTATGTGGCCGGCAAGCCGATCGAGGACGTTGCCCGCGAACTGGGCCTCGCACCCGAGACGATCGTGAAGCTCGCCAGCAACGAGAATCCGCTGGGCATGCCGGCTTCTGCGCGCGAGGCGCTGGCCCGTGCGGCATCCGATTTGGGACGCTATCCGGATGCAAACGGATTTGCCCTGAAAGAGGCGCTGTCCAGGCGCTTCGGTCTGCCGATGGACTGGATCACTCTGGGCAATGGCAGCAATGACATTCTGGAGATGGCCGCGCATGCGTTCCTTGAGCCGGGAAAGTGCGCGATCTACTCGCAGTACTCCTTTGCCGTCTATGAACTGGCGACGCAGGCCGTCGGCGCCACGGCCATCGTCACGCCCGCCAAGGACCATGGCCATGATCTGCAGGCCATGCTCGCCGCCGTGACGCCTGATACGCACCTGGTCTTCATCGCGAATCCCAACAACCCGACCGGCACCTTCCTGCCGTATGCAGAAATCGAGCAGTTCCTGAGGGCGCTGCCCAGTCACGTCGTCTGCGTGCTGGACGAGGCCTACAACGAGTACCTGCCGCCCGAACTGCGCGTAGACACCGCGCGCTGGGTCGAGCGCTATCCCAACCTGCTGATTTCGCGCACGTTCTCCAAGGCCTATGGACTGGCAGGTCTGCGCGTTGGCTACGGGTTGGCGCAGCCCGAGGTGACAGGCCTGCTCAACCGGATCCGCCAGCCCTTCAACGTCAACTCACTGGCGCAGGCGGCGGCGGTTGCTGCCCTGGCGGACGAGGCATTTCTTTCGCGCAGCTACGAATTGAACCGGGCAGGCCTCAAGCAGATCGGCGATGCGCTGACCGACCTGGGTCTGCAGTGGGTGCCAAGCTTCGGCAACTTCATCCTGTTCAAGGTCGGCGAGGATGCCAGCGCGGGTTCTCGCGTGAACCAGGCCTTGCTCAAGCTGGGTGTGATCGTGCGGCCAGTCGGCAACTACGGTCTGCCGCAGTGGATTCGCGTGTCCATCGGCTTGCCGGAGGAAAACACGCGCTTCCTGCACGCGCTGCGGGCGGCGCTGGCTTGAGCAGGCAGGTCGGACACTTGAGTGGCGTTGCGCTTTCTGAGTCGCCCCGCTGGCGCTGCGTCGGCATCGTCGGCGTCGGCTTGATCGGCGGCTCCGTGGGCGCAGCACTGCGCGCGAACGGGCTGGCAGATCATGTTCACGGTGTCGAACCTGCCGCCGCGTCCCGCGAACTGGCGCTCGCTCGCGGATTGGTGGACACCGTGTCTGACGAGCCATCCAGCCTGCGAGGTTGCGACCTGGTCATCCTCGCGGCGCCCGTCCTGCGCAATGCAGCGCTGCTGGAGCGCGTCACCGATTGGCTCAGTGCGGATGCTGTGCTGACGGATGTGAGTTCCACGAAGGCGGACCTCTGCGCGGCCGCGCGCCGCCTGCTCAGCGCGAATGAGCTGCACCGGTTTGTACCCGCCCACCCGATCGCCGGCAGTGACGCCAGCGGACCTGCAGCGGCTGCCGCGAACCTGTTTGCCGGCCGCACGACGGTGCTTTGCCCCCTGGTCGAGACTGATGCGCGCGCGGCCGCACGCGTGGCGGAGCTCTGGACGGCCATGGGTAGCCGCGTCGTCCAGATGCCTTCGGACGAGCATGACGCTGTTTTTGCTGCGGTCAGCCATCTGCCGCATCTGCTCGCATTCGCGGCCATGAACCAATTGATCGACCACCCCTCAGGGCGAACCGCCTTGGGGTTCGCAGGGCCAGGCTTCCGAGACTTCTCGCGTATCGCTGGCGGAGACCCTCAGCTCTGGACGGAGGCTTTGCTCTCAAACCGTGCCGAAGTGCTGGCTTGGCTTTCCGGCTTCGAGGCGCAATTGGCACAGGCTCGAACTCTGATTGCACAGGGCGATGCCTCGGCACTGCTGGAATGGATCGCTGCCGCTTCGAATGCGCGCCGCGCGGCGCACACACAACTCAACTGAACTCCATGGATCGACTCGAGCTCGATCGGGCCAGCAATTGCGCCGGCACCGTCAAACTGCCAGGTTCCAAGAGCCTGACCATTCGCGCGCTCATGCTTGCCGCGCTGTCCGAAGGCACAACGCTGCTGTCGAACGTCCTCGATTCGGATGACGCGCGAGTCATGCTGGGCGCGCTTGCTCAACTGGGCGTGAGCCTCGAGGATCTTGGAGATCGACGCTGGCGCGTAGTCGGCAACGCGCCGTTTGCTGCGCGCGAGGCTGACATCTTTGTGGGCAACTCCGGGCTGTCGATCCGGACCTTGGCGGCGGTGTTGGCCTTCATGCCCGGTGCGTGGCGATTGCACGGTGTCCCACGGATGCACGAGCGCCCGATCGGGGATCTGACGGACGCGCTTGCCGGCGTCGGGGCGCAGGTGGTCTTTGAAGGCGCAGCGGGCTACCCGCCCTTGGTCCTTCGCGGGCGAGTGCCGGCAGCCGGAGGCATTCGCACGCGCGTGAAGGGCGCTGCGTCGAGCCAATTCCTTACCGGCTTGCTGCAAGTCGGCCCGATCGCAGCAGGTACTGGCGACTTTTGCATCGAGGTGGACGGAGATCTGATCTCCAAGCCCTACGTGGACATGACACTGGGTTTGATGGAGCGCTTCGGAGTGACCGTTCGCCGCGATGGCTATCGCGAGTTTGTGATCCCCGCGGGCAGCCACTATCGCTCTCCAGGTGACTACACGGTCGAGAGCGACGCGTCCAGCGCGTCGTACTTCCTGGCAGCCGGGTTGCTGGGTGATGGGCCGGTGCGCGTGGAAGGCGTGGGCGACACCAGCTTGCAGGGTGACATCGGATTTGCACATTTTCTGGGCCGAGTGGGAGCGCAAGTTCAATGGGGGCCGGACTGGATCGAAACGCGGCGGGCAGGCCCGGTTCGCGCGTTCGATGAAGACTTCAACACGATCCCTGATGCTGCCATGACGGCCGCAGTCGTTGCTCTGTATGCGGACGGCCCCTGTCGTCTGCGCAACATCGGTTCGTGGCGCGTCAAGGAGACCGATCGACTTGCCGCCATGGCGACCGAGCTGCGCAAGTGTGGCGCCGAGGTCGAAGAGGGCACGGATTGGCTCAGCATCCTGCCGCCGAAGCAGGTCAAGCGTGCCGAGATTGCCACTTACGACGACCATCGCATGGCGATGAGCTTTTCGCTGGTCCGCTTCGCGTCGCCGGTGGTCATTGTAGAACCCGGCTGTACGGCGAAGACCTACCCCGCATTCTTCGACGACATGGCAAAGGTGATCCAGTGAGTGCACTCCGTTCCGATCGAACTGATTCACCAGTCATCGCACTTGTCGGGCTGGCAGGCTCAGGCAAGTCCGAGGCCGGCAAGGTGCTGCAGGCGCTCGGCTACACGGTCGTGTACTTTGGAGGCGCCGTACTGGAGGAGGTGCGTCGTCGCGGGCTCGAAGTCACGGCGGAGAACGAGCGTGAAGTTCGGGAGGATCTGCGTCGCCAGCATGGCATGGCCGCCATGGCCATCCTCAAGCTCCCCGAGATCGAGCGCGTGCAGGCGCAAGGCGCTAAGGTCGCGGTGGACGGTCTGTACAGCTTTGCCGAGTATGAGTTGCTGCGGGAGCGCCTGGGCAGCCGGCTAAAACTCATCGCGATCCATACGCCACGGGCGCTGCGCTACGAGCGACTGGCTGCTCGCCCGGTGCGACCGCTGACCCCCGAGCAGATCGATCAGCGCGACTACTTCGAGATCAAGAACCTCGACAAGGGTGGCCCGATCGCCATCGCCGATGTTCACCTGGTCAACTCGGCAGATGCTGAGACGCTGCACCGTCGGGTTGAAGAGGCGGTCGTCGCTCTCGAAGACAGCCTCTGAACCACCGCGGGCGTCCTGTCGGCGCGCGCTCGCTGTCTGACTCTGCGCATCCACGGGCGCTTGGCGCTTCATTGCTAGGGTGAAAGACGCTGCAATTTCGCAACGCGGTGGTTCTTTGGCTGGTGCCTCAGAGGGAAAAGTTGTTTTCTCTCTAGAGCAATCGCTGTAGTCTTCGTCGCGCGGGGGTATTCCGCAGCACCGGGAAGCAGTTCGCGGATTGCGGTGTGGCCCTGCGATGAGCTCATCAATCCCTGGGGTAATGCATGCCCCAACTCAAGGAGATACGCATGGCAACTGCAAAGAAAGCCGCCAAGAAGGCCCCGGCCAAGAAGGCTGCACCCGCCAAGAAGGCCGCTCCGGCCAAGAAGGCTCCGGCCAAGAAGGCAGCACCTGCAAAGAAGGCCGCTCCAGCCAAGAAGGCTCCGGCCAAGAAGGCAGCACCTGCAAAGAAGGCCGCAGCACCCAAGAAGAAGCGCACCCCCAACGCAGCCTTCATGAAGGCCATGACCCCCTCGGCCACACTGGCTGCGATCATCGGTGACAAGCCGCTGCCCCGCACCGAAGTGACCAAGAAGGTCTGGGACTACATCAAGAAGAACAAGCTGCAGGACGCAGTGAATAAGCGCATGATCAATGCCGACGCGAAGCTCAAGGAGCTGTTCAAGAAGGCACAAGTCTCGATGTTCGAGATGACCAAGATCATCAGCGGTCACCTGAAGTGATGCTGAGCGCCGCGCAAGCTGCGGCGCGGATGCAAAGGCCCGGAGCGATCCGGGCCTTTTGTTTTGGTGCGCGACCGACTCAGTTGGACTCTGGTGCGACTGCCTTGGACGCTTTCGGCTTGAGCGGCGCGCTCACCAGACGCAAGCCCAGCCACTGATCATGCAGAAATTGCCCGGAGCGACCGAGCCTTGCCTGCAGAAATGCCGCCGTCACAATGCAGCCCAGCACAAGCGGAAACAGAAGCGCCACCACCGAACGTGCGGCCGGGTCGGCCAGCTGCTGAAGGCCCCAGGTCAGAATTGCCGCGACCAGCACAGCGGCTCCCCAGGAGATCGCATAGCGCGCCATTGCGCGCATCCAGCTGAGGCGTCGGCCATCCGTGGTTTCGAGCCGCACGTCCCATGCCTTCATGGCGACAGTCTGACCGCCGCGCGACCAGAAGTAGCCGAAGTAGATCGCAAACGTGACGGCGATGTACGCAGCAAAGTAGTGCGTATGAGGCGACGCGAGCGGAAAGGTCTGCCGTGTCAGTGTCAGATAGAGATAGCCGGCAATCCAGTAAACGCCAAACAGCAGAACGCACTCATACGCGATGCTGCAAGCGCAGCGCCAGAGCGGTGCACTCGCTGGTTGGGTAGGGGATGAGGATGGGGAGGCGGTTTGCTGCATACCGCCATTCTAGAAAGTGCAGCTTTTCCTCAGATGCCCGTGCCGCGAAGCGCAGCGTTAGGGCCGTTGCGTGACCGAAGCCGGCTGTGAGGCCTGCTTGGCGGCTTCAGCCTTGTCCTTTACGGCTTGCTTGCGCTCATCGGGCAAGGCCTGGTAGTTCTGCCACTGAGCGTCGCGCACCTCGGGCGGCAAGCCCTTGACTGACTTGTAGTTTTCTCTTGCCTTGCGGCGTTGTTCCGGCGTGAGCTTCGCCCAGTCCGCCATGCGCGCGTGCAATCGGGTTTGCTCTTCGGGCTTCATCGTGCGGTAGCGGTTGGCTACCTGAAGCCACTTGCGCTGCTGGTCGCGGCTCTGCTCGTCCCAGATGGACTGGATCGGACCGAGCGCGAGTTTCTGTTCACCGTTCAAGCTGTCCCAGCGGACCGCGGGCAGGGCAGCGCCGGGCTTGCTTGCCGGGGTAGGTGAACTCGCCGGCACGGACTGTGCTGCGGACTCGCCGCACCAAAGCAGCGCGCCGACCAAAAGGCCGGCGCAGCAAAGTGAGGCGGTGGATCGAGCCATGCGCGTCTTGTATGCCTATTCGCCTTGCTGCGCGTAGTGCGCGAAGCCCTTGTCGAGATACGCCTCGAGCGGGAGTTCATCGCTCAGTACTTGCGTATCGATTGCGGCCACTTCGGCCACATCTGAGTCGGAATCGGGCGAGACGTACACGCTCAAGCCGAGCACCAGCGCAAACGCGCTGGCTGCGCCTGCGGGAACAGCCCACCAGCCGCTTAGGCCGAGCGTGGAGCCGCCCAGGCTCCATGCGGCGGACGTGCCGTGCTTGCGCCGAGACAGTGCGGCTCGGCGCGATTCGCCCAGACGGTGAACTTGAGCGTCGGGCAGGCTGGCCGCAGACGCGTTCAATGCAGCGCGTGCAGCTTTTGCAATTTCAATGTCGGTGCGGGAGGTGGTCATAGAACGATCCCCTTGGCTCGCAGTGCCTTACCCAAAGCGTGGGTTGCGCGGGAGCAGTGGGTCTTGACGCTGCCTTCCGAACAACCCATCACAGCTGCGGTCTCGGCAACGTCCAAGTCCTCCCAGTAACGCAGCAGGAAGGCTTCCCGTTGACGAGCAGGCAGTTTCTGGATTTCGTCTTCGATCGACCGCAAGATCTGTTCCCGTTCAACCTGATCGGCTGCGCTTTCGGCACCGGCGGTGCCTGCTTCCGCTTCGAGGATTTCTAGGATGTCGCCTTGGTCGTCGTCGTCATCGCGTTGAAAGGATGACAACAGCGTCGTCCAGAGGTTCCGTACCTTTTGCCGGCGGAAATGGTCGTGGATTGTGTTCTGGAGGATGCGCTGAAACAGCAACGGGAGTTCGGCCGGCGGCTTGTCTCCGTACTTTTCAGCCAGCTTGATCATCGCATCCTGAACGATGTCCTGCGCGTGGTCGTCATCTCGCACGGCGAATGCCGCGTGCTTGAACGCGCGGCGCTCAACCGATTGAAGGAACTGGGACAGTTCTAGTTCTGAGGCCATGTAGACGGCGACCAAGCGGCTGCTTGGCCTGTGCGCCCCGGTGCAAGGCGTAGCCGCGCAATGTATCAAAGGCCGCTGAGATGCCGCTGAAGATCCGGCGGAACTGCAGCGTGCTTGCTCGAATTGCTGCGCCGCGGTATGTTCCGCACCCTGCACAAAGTTTGCAAAGCGGGACTTCATGTCTGTCTTTGCGGGTCGAGTGCCCCGTCAATTCAAACCTGACGGCTGAAATGGCTGAGCCGCCTGCTTACCGGCAGCGGGGAGAGCCTCCGATCAATCTCCTGTGGACCTTGAAAGGAAGCCAATACATGGAGCTCACGGGCGCCGAAATCGTCGTGCGCGCACTCGCTGAAGAAGGCGTTGAACACGTCTTCGGCTATCCAGGCGGCGCAGTGCTCTACATCTACGACGCCATCTTCAACCAGGACAAGTTCCAGCACATCCTGGTTCGACACGAACAAGCAGCTGTTCACGCTGCTGACGCTTACTCCCGATCCCATGCCGAAAAGGTCGGTGTCTGTCTGGTGACCTCCGGTCCCGGCGTGACCAATGCCGTCACGGGCATCGCCACGGCCTACATGGACTCGATCCCGATGGTGATCATCACGGGTCAGGTGCCGACACACGCCATTGGACAGGACGCCTTCCAGGAATGTGACACCGTGGGCATTACACGCCCGTGCGTGAAGCACAACTTCCTGGTCAAGGACGTCGAACAACTCGCCGACACGATGAAGAAGGCCTTCTACATCGCCAAGACCGGGCGACCGGGGCCGGTGCTGGTGGATATTCCGAAGGACGTCAGCATCGCGAAGGCCAAGTGGCACTACCCCGAGAAGGTCGAGATGCGCTCCTACCGACCGGTGGAGAAGGGCCATCTGGGCCAGATCAAGAAGGCGGTCAGCCTCCTGCTGTCGGCGGAGCGGCCGATGATCTACTCCGGCGGCGGCGTGATCCTGGCCAATGCCGACAGGGAACTCGTCGATCTGGTCGACCGCCTTGGGTATCCCTGCACCAACACCCTAATGGGTCTGGGGGGCTACAAGGGCACGGATCCGAAGTTTGTCGGCATGCTGGGCATGCACGGCACCTACGAAGCCAACATGGCCATGCAGAACTGCGATGTGCTGCTGGCCGTGGGGGCGCGTTTCGATGATCGCGTGATCGGCAACCCCAAGCACTTCGCCAGTAACCCGCGCAAGATCATCCATATCGACGTCGATCCATCCTCGATCTCCAAGCGCGTGAAGGTGGATATCCCGATCGTCGGTGACGTGCGCTCGGTGCTGCAGGATCTGCTGACCCAGCTCGAGGTTGCGCTCGAAGACAAGGGCGGCAAGGTTGACGGCAAGCGCATCGCGCCGTGGTGGGGCCAGATCAACGAATGGCGCAAGAAGGAATGCCTCAAGTTCGCTGACAGCACCGAAACCATCAAGCCGCAGTATGTGGTGCAGAAGCTCTGGGACGTGACCGAGGGCGACGCATTCGTGACCAGCGACGTGGGTCAGCACCAGATGTGGGCGGCACAGTATTACGCCTTCAACGCACCGCGCCGCTGGATCAATTCCGGTGGTCTGGGCACCATGGGCGTGGGTCTGCCCTACGCCATGGGCGTGGAATTTGCCAATCCGGGCTCCAAGGTGGCCTGCATCACTGGGGAAGGCTCGATCCAGATGTGCCTGCAGGAACTCTCCACCTGCAAGCAGTACAACCTCTCGCCCAAGATCATCTGCCTGAACAATGGCTATCTGGGCATGGTGCGGCAGTGGCAGCAACTCGACTACGGCGGCCGCTACTCCAACAGCTACATGGACTCCCTGCCGGACTTCGTGAAGCTGGCCGAGGCCTACGGGCATGTAGGCATCCGCGTCACGGACCCCAAGGACGTTGAAGGTGCACTCAAGGACGCCTTCGGCAAGTACAAGGATCGGACCGTCTTCCTGGACTTCATCACCGACCCGACCGAGAACGTCTGGCCGATGGTCAAGGCAGGCAAGGGTCTGACCGAAATGCTGCTCGGCTCGGAGGAACTGTGATGCGACACATCATCTCCGTGCTTCTCGAGAACGAACCGGGTGCGCTGTCCCGCGTGGTGGGCCTGTTCTCCGCGCGTGGCTACAACATCGAAACCCTCACGGTGGCCCCCACCGAAGACCCGACCCTGTCGCGGATGACCATCGTCACTACCGGCAGCGATGACGTGATCGAACAGATCACCAAGCACCTGAACCGCCTGATCGAGGTGGTCAAGGTCGTGGACTTGACCGAGGGCGAGCACATCGAGCGCGAGCTCATGCTGATCAAGGTACGGGCGGTGGCCAAGGAGCGCGACGAGATGAAGCGCATGGCCGACATCTTCCGCGGCCGGATCATCGACGTGACCGAGAAGACCTACACGATCGAGCTCACAGGCAACAAGAGCAAGCTGGATGCCTTCATCACCGCTGTGGATCCCACGCTGATTCTTGAAACCGTCCGCACGGGCGGCTCCGGCATCGGCCGCGGCGAGCGGATTCTCAAGGTATGAGCTGAAGGACAGGGCGAGGGGCCCCGCGAAGCGGGGATCGACCCCGGAAGCGAATGCGCGAAGCGCCAGCGAACAACTCCATTCAAGGAAAGAACATCATGAAGGTCTATTACGACAAGGACGCCGACATCAAGCTCATCAAGGGCAAGAAGATCACCATCATCGGCTACGGCAGCCAGGGGCATGCGCACGCGCAGAACCTGAACGAATCCGGCTGCAAGGTGACGGTGGCCTTGCGCAAGGGCGGCGCCAGCTGGGACAAGGCCAAGAAGGCGGGTCTCGCGGTCAAGGAAGTGGACGCGGCGGTCAAGGATGCCGACATCGTCATGATCCTGCTGCCCGACGAGAACATCGCCCAGGTCTACCGAGACCACTGCCACGACAACATGAAGAAGGGCGCCTCGCTGGTCTTCGCGCATGGCTTCAACATTCACTACGGCCAGGTGCAGCCCCGTGAAGACCTGGACGTCTGGATGGTCGCGCCCAAGGCGCCCGGTCACACGGTGCGCAACACCTACAAGCAGGGCGGCGGCGTGCCGCACCTGATCGCCGTCTGGCGCGACGTGAGCGGCAAAGCGAAGGACCTGGCCCTGTCCTATGCGGCAGCCAACGGCGGTGGCAAGGCCGGCATCATCGAGACCACCTTCCGCGAAGAGACCGAGACCGACCTCTTTGGCGAGCAGGCCGTGCTGTGCGGCGGCACCGTGGAGCTGATCAAGGCGGGTTTCGAGACTCTGGTGGAAGCCGGCTATGCGCCCGAGATGGCCTACTTCGAGTGCCTGCACGAACTGAAGCTGATCGTGGATTTGATCTACGAAGGCGGCATCGCCAACATGAACTACTCCATCAGCAACAACGCGGAGTACGGCGAGTATGTGACTGGCCCGAAGGTCGTCACCGAAGCCACCAAGGAGGCCATGCGCCAAGCCTTGCGTGACATTCAGACCGGCGAGTACGCCAAGAGCTTCATTCTGGAGAACCGCGCCGGCGCGCCGACGCTGCTGTCGCGCCGTCGGCTGACGGCCGAGCATCCGATCGAGCAAGTGGGTGAGAAGCTGCGCGCGATGATGCCTTGGATCAAGGCCAACAAGCTGGTCGACAAGTCGAAGAACTGAGGCGGCTAGCGTCAGTTGGCGGAGGCGGCATCATGCGGCACGCGCTTGCATGCGCGTGCCGGGCTGCGCGTGCGCCGCGCAACCCCGCGCAACCTGCCTTGGATGAGGCTAGACACGCCCAAGCACCTGCGTGCTTGCCGAATCCGAGCGCCTTGCAAGGCGCGAGGTGGGGCGAACAAGCTGGTCGACAAATCCAAGAACTGAACGCCCTTGGATCCAGAAAAGCGGCGCCAGAAGGCGCCGCTTTTCATTGCAACTTCGAATCCGCGATTGCTCTAGGCGCACCCGCTGCAATAATCGACGGCATCGCGATGTCCATGCGCCGTGCTGATCCGCGGCCCTCTTGATGCAATTTCCCAATCCAAAGCGCCGCAAGTTCCGCTTCGGCAAGCGTGCGAAGGCACTGACCGGCCCGGACGTGAACCCGCAGACCCTGGCCGCCACACAGGCGCGCCGCAGTCGTGGCATCTACCTGCTGCCCAATGCGTTCACCACGGCAGCCTTGTTTGCCGCGTTCTACGCCATCGTTCAGGGCATGGGGGACAACTTCGAGGCAGCCGCCATCGGCATCTTTGCCGCCATGGTGCTGGACGGCATGGACGGCCGCGTGGCGCGCCTGACCGGCACGCAGTCACCCTTCGGCGAGCAGCTCGACAGCCTGGCGGACATGGTCAGCTTCGGGGTCGCGCCCGCGCTGGTGATGTATGAATTTGTGCTGCATGGGCTGGGCCGCTGGGGCTGGCTGGCCGCGTTCACGTATTGTGCATGCGCAGCCTTTCGCCTCGCGCGCTTCAACACCAACCTGGGCGTGGTCGACAAGCGCTTCTTTCAGGGGCTGCCGAGCCCGGCGGCTGGCGCGCTGATGGCGGGCTTCGTCTGGCTCGCCGTGGACAACAAGCTGCCCATCAAGGAGGCCTGGGTGCCCTGGACGGCGTTTGCGCTGTCGATCTACGCCGGCCTGACGATGGTCTCGAGCGCGCCCTTCTGGAGCGGCAAGAACCTGGCGCTCAAGAGCGTGCCGTTCTGGGTGATGGTGGCGCTGCTGATCGTGATCGTGGTGATCTCTGCCGATCCGCCGATCACGCTCTTCGGCCTGTTCTGCCTGTATGGCTTGTCCGGCTACGGCTTGTGGATCTGGCGGCGTGCCAAGGGCCTGCCGGGCAGCCCGGTGGCCAAGCCTGCGCCGCCGGACGGCGAGCAGCCACCGAACTAGGCGTTCGGCTGGGCCGCCACGACGTTCGTGATGATGCGCCTCTGAAGCGCCTTTCCGCAGTATCCATGCGGGTTTCCGGTCAAAAGGCTCTGGAAAGCCGCATGAATACTGGATTCTTGCAAACGCAATCACTGCTCGGCTAGTTTCAAGCCCATGAATTTCCGCGCCCAAACTGCCAAGACCGTTGCGGCTTCGAAGATCGAAGCCCGCCGCGCTGCGGTCGTGCGCTCGATCAGCCTGCAGATCGCTGCGCTGATTTCGCTGCTAATTCTGCTACGCCTGTCCGCGTAGCCGCCTCCTTTTGCGCCCCTAGCAGCCAAGACACACACAAGGAATCAACTACGCGGACCCTGGGAAACCACGGTCCGCGTTTTGTTTTGTTCGAACCAAAAGCCGATTTACCCAGCGATACCCACAGAACCCTTCAGGAGAGTGACCATGGCCGACAAGCTCATCATTTTCGACACCACCTTGCGCGATGGCGAGCAGTCGCCCGGTGCCTCCATGACCAAGGAGGAAAAACTGCGCATCGCCCGGCAGCTCGAAAAGCTCAAGGTCGACGTGATCGAAGCCGGTTTCGCGGCCGCGAGCAATGGCGACTTCGAGGCGGTGAAGGCCATCGCCACCGCGATCAAGGACAGCACGGTGTGTTCGCTCTCGCGTGCCAATGACCGCGACATCGCCCGCGCGGCCGAGGCGCTCAAGCCCGCGAAGTCGGCGCGCATCCACACCTTCATTGCCACCAGCCCCCTGCACATGGAGAAGAAGCTGCGCATGACGCCGGACCAGGTGTTCGAGCAGGCCAAGCTGGCCGTGCGCTTTGCCCGCAACCAGGTGGCCGACGTCGAGTTCAGCCCGGAGGACGGCTACCGCAGCGAGCCGGACTTCCTGTGCCGCGTGCTCGAAGCCGTGATCAACGAGGGCGCCACCACCATCAACATCCCGGACACGGTGGGCTACGGCATCCCGGAACTCTATGGCGAGTTCATCCGCAATCTGCGCAGCCGCGTGCCCAACAGCGACAAGGCGATCTGGTCCACCCACTGCCATAACGACCTCGGCATGGCCGTGGCCAACTCGCTGGCCGGGGTGAAGATCGGCGGCGCACGGCAGGTGGAATGCACCATCAATGGCCTGGGCGAGCGCGCCGGCAACTGCTCGCTGGAAGAGGTGGTGATGGCCGTGAAGACGCGGCGTGACTACTTCGGGCTGGAGGTGGGCATCGACACCAGCCAGATCATGCCGGCCAGCCGCATGGTCAGCCAGATCACCGGCTTCGCGGTGCAACCCAACAAGGCCATCGTCGGGGCCAACGCCTTTGCCCACGCCAGCGGCATCCATCAGGACGGCGTGCTCAAGGCGCGCGAAACCTACGAAATCATGCGCGCTGAGGACGTGGGCTGGGCCGCCAACAAGATCGTGCTGGGCAAGCTGTCGGGCCGCAATGCTTTCAAGCAGCGCCTGACCGAGCTCGGCATCGAGCTGGATTCCGAAGCTGCCGTGAACGAGGCCTTTGCCCGCTTCAAGGCTTTGGCCGACCAGAAGGCCGAGATCTTCGACGAAGACATCCTCGCGCTCGTGGAAGACCAGGACGAGGCTGCGCATGCCGAGGCCTTCGGCTTCGTGCATCTGGAGCATCGTGCGTCTTCCGGCGAGACGCCGCACGCCCACGCGAAGGTGGTCTTCAAGCAGGCCGGCAGTGAAGTCACGAGCGAGGCCGCCGGCAACGGCTCGGTGGATGCGTCCCTAAAGGCCATCGAAAGCAAGGTGAATAGCGGCGCCGAGATGGTGCTCTATTCAGTGAACGCCATCACCAGCGGATCTACCGATTCGCAGGGTGAAGTGACGGTGCGCCTCGCCAAAAGCGGGCGCATCGTCAACGGCGTAGGCAGCGACCCGGACATCATCGTCGCCAGCACCAAGGCCTACCTGAGCGCGCTCAACAAGCTGTATGCCGGTGAGCAGAAGCTCAATCCGCAGATTGAGATGGCCGCCAAGTAGAAATCATTTTCGGACAGAGTTTTCAGCATCTAGAAAATCCGGCTTTCCGCGCATCAGATAAGCGGAAAGCCGGATTAGTGCTATCAGATAACAATCAAAATCGGACAAATTTAGGCGTTTCAGCCTACTTGTTCGACTCCTTGGGCTCGAACAGCTGGTCCGGCCCCGGGTAGAACTCCGTCACCCGGCCATCCTCGCCGAAGTGGATGTGCATGAGCGAGTTCCAGACGCCATCCTGCCGGTAGCGGTAGCTCCAGACCCGCGCACGCTTCTCGGCAAAGCCCACCACGGTGGTCTCGGCAGGGCGACCGAACGCATCGCGCACGTCCTGCTGCGTCCATTGGCCGATGCGGATCTGCGCGAACGCGTCATCGGTCAGTGAGTTGTAGCTGCGCACCACCTTGCCGGCGGCGTCGCTTTCGATCACGCGGTTGAACTGGCCGAAGGTGTTGCTGTAGATGGCGCGTTCGCCGCCAGCGGGCAGATTCACGCGAACCGCCGGTGCACCGCGCTCGGCCAGGGCTTGCGCCATCGGCATGCCGGGTGTCACGGGGCCGGCGCAACCCGCCAGCACGGTCGCGGCCAGCAGCGCGTATGCCCAGCCCGCGCGAGGCCGAGTGCTTGATGCGTCCAGCGCAAACACCGCAAGGCAGTTGCGTATCATGCGCGGCTTTTCCGATACAGGATTCATGGAATGCACTCCAAGAACAGTCTTGCTCGGTCCCTGATGCGCGGCTTCGCTTTGGCTGCGGGTCTGATGGGCTTCGCATTGACCGCTGCGGCGCAGCCCGCGCCCGAGCCGATCCGCCTGGCGGTGATCGAGGCCACCTCCGGCAACTTTGCCAATGCCGGCGAGTCGGTGCTTCGCAATTTGCGCTTTGCCGTGGAGCGCGTCAATGCGCGCGGCGGCGTCAAGACGGCGCAGGGCATGCGGCCGCTGCTGCTCACCGCCTACGACAGCAAGGGCCAGGCGGACGAGGCGCTGGTGATGTTCCGTGCCGCCACTGACGACAAGGCGAACTTCGTCCTGCAGGGCAACAGCAGCGCCGTGGCTGCCGCGCTGATCGACGCCACCAACAAATGGAATGAGCGCAATGCGCAGGCGCGCATGCTGTTCCTGAACTATTCCGCGGTCGATCCGACGCTGACCAACGAGCGCTGCAGCTTCTGGCACTTCCGCTTCGATGCCCATGCCGACATGCGCATGCACGCCCTGACCGAGGCGCTGCGCGAAGACAAGGCCGTCAAGAAGCTCTACCTGCTGAATCAGGACTACAGCTTTGGCCAGGCGGTGGCCAAGGCGGCGCGCGAGCAGGTGGCGGCCAAGCGGCCGGACATTGAA
This sequence comes from beta proteobacterium AAP99, assembly GCA_001295775.1. Classification (GTDB taxonomy): domain Bacteria; phylum Pseudomonadota; class Gammaproteobacteria; order Burkholderiales; family Burkholderiaceae_C; genus Piscinibacterium. The sequence goes on along the minus strand of LJIA01000006.1, from coordinate 334,751 downwards.
CTGGTCGGCGAGGAGCTGCACCCCGTGGGCCGCGTGCGGGACTTCTCGCCCTATGTGGGCAAGATCGTGGCCAGCGGCGCGGATGCCGTGATCACCGGCAACTGGGGCACGGATCTGTCCCTGCTCGTGAAGGCGGCGGCTGACGGCGGCTTCAAGGGCAAGTTCTACACCTTCTATGGCAACGCACTCTCGGCCCCGGCGGCAATCGGTGACGCCGGTGTGGGCAAGGTGCTGGCTGTGGCCGAGTGGCACTACAACGCGGGCGACGCCGGTGCCGAGGCGATCTACAACGCTTTCCGTGCGCGCTACCCGGCACCGCGCGACGATTACCTCAACGCCCGCTTCATCACGATGATCGAGATGCTGGCCGCGGCGATCGAGCGCGCCGGCAGCCCGGACGCTGCCGCGGTGGCCCGCGCACTGGAAGGCATGCGCTTTGCCGCGGAGCCGCATGAGGTCGTGATGCGCGCCGAGGATCACCAGCTGCTGAGTCCGCTGTATGTGTTTCGCATGGCGAAACAGGGTGGGGCCGTCAAGTATGACGTCGAGGGCTCGGGCTATGGCTTTGTGACGGAGCGGCGCATCGAGGCGCGGGCGGTGACCCTGCCGAGCAGCTGCAGGATGGTGCGGCCCTAGAGCCGACGCCCTGATGGCGCAGCGCGTCGATTCGGAAAATCCCATATAATCAAAAACTTGCCTGAACAAATGTTCGGGCAAGCCAGCCCACCACGGCGGAAGCCCTCACTTCCGACCGCCTGTATGAAAGGATGAGGATCATGTCTGTAGCAGACATCAACAAGGCCGAAGTCATTGCCAAGTTCCAGCGCGCACCCAAGGACACGGGCAGCCCCGAAGTCCAGATCGCCCTGCTGACCACGCGCATCAACGAACTGACCGGCCACTTCAAGGCCCACATGAAGGACCACCACTCCCGCCGCGGTCTGCTCAAGATGGTGAGCCGCCGCCGCCGCCTGCTTGACTACCTCAAGCGCAAGGATGTGGACGCGTACAAGAAGACGATCGACACCCTCGGCCTGCGCAAGTAATTGAGCGCGGTCTGAAGACCCCACAAAAGCCTGCACGGTCCCGCGCCGCAGGCTTTTGTGCTTTCTGTGGGTCGCAGAGCAAGTTTTTTGCGGTGAACGGCGCACCTGAAACCCGCCGGCCAAAGGAGAGATAGCGATGTTCAACAAAGTCACCAAGACCTTCCAGTACGGTCAGCACACCGTCACCATGGAAACGGGCGAAATGGCCCGCCAGTCCAGCGGCGCCGTGCTGCTGAACATGGATGACACGGTGGTGCTCGCCACCGTGGTGGCCCGCAAGGATGCCAAGCCCGGCCAGGACTTCTTCCCCCTGACCGTGGACTACGTCGAGAAGGTGTACGCCGCAGGCCGCATTCCCGGTGGCTTCTTCAAGCGTGAAGGTCGCCCCAGCGAAAAGGAAGTGCTGACCAGCCGCCTGATCGACCGCCCGATCCGCCCCCTGTTCCCGGACGGCTTCCTGAACGAAGTGCAGATCGTGATCCACGTGGTCTCGGTCAACCCCGAGGTGGATCCGGACATCGCCGCGATGCTCGCTTCGTCTGCCGCGCTGGCCATCTCCGGCGTGCCCTTTGCCGGCCCGATCGGTGCGGCTCGCGTGGGCTATGCCGATGGCGCCTACATCCTGAACCCGACCGCCACCCAACTCAAGACCAGCCAGCTGGATCTGGTCGTGGCCGGTACCGAGCAGGCGGTGCTGATGGTGGAATCCGAAGCCCACCAGCTCTCCGAAGAAGTCATGCTCGGCGCCGTGGTCTACGGCCACGAGCAGATGCAGGCCGCCATCAACGCCATTCACGACCTCGTGCGTGACGGCGGCAAGCCGGCCTGGGACTGGAAGGCCCCCGAGAAGGATCTGCACCTGATGGCCGCTGTGGCCACCTCGGCTGCACCGCTGATCACCGACGCCTACCAGACCCGCGACAAGCAGGAACGCACCAACAAGATCAAGGCCGCCTACAAGGGCGTGGTCGAGCAGGTGGCGGCCAAGTACGCCGCCGAAGGCAAGCCGGCACCCGATGGTTCGGTGGTCTCGGGCATCGTGTTCGAGCTGGAAGCCAAGCACGTGCGCAGCCAGATCCTGCACGGCGAGCCGCGCATCGACGGCCGCGACACCCGCACCGTCCGCCCGATCAGCATCCGCACCGGCGTGCTGCCGCGCGCTCACGGCTCGGCCCTGTTCACCCGCGGCGAGACGCAGGCCCTGGTGGTCGCCACCCTGGGCACCAAGCAGGACGAGCAGATCATCGACGCCCTGCAGGGCGAGTACCGCGACCGCTTCATGTTCCACTACAACATGCCCCCGTTTGCCACCGGCGAAACGGGCCGCGTGGGCGCCCCCAAGCGCCGCGAAGTGGGTCACGGCCGTCTGGCCAAGCGCGCGCTGGTGCCGCTGCTGCCCAGCGAAGAGGAATTCAGCTACTCGATCCGCGCCGTATCGGAAATTCTGGAATCGAACGGCTCCTCGTCGATGGCCTCAGTGTGCGGTGGTTGCCTCGCGCTGATGGACGCCGGCGTGCCGATGAAGGCGCACGTGGCCGGCATCGCCATGGGCCTGATCAAGGAAGGCAGCAAGTTCGCCGTCCTGACCGACATCCTGGGTGACGAAGATCACCTGGGCGACATGGACTTCAAGGTGGCTGGCACGTCCGCCGGCGTGACCGCCCTTCAGATGGACATCAAGATCCAGGGCATCACCAAGGAAATCATGCAGGTGGCGCTGGCCCAGGCCAAGGAAGCCCGCATGCACATCCTGGGCAAGATGAACGAGGCCCTGGGCGGCAGCCGCACCGAGCTGTCCGACTTCGCGCCGCGCCTGATCACGCTGAAGATCAACCCCGAGAAGATCCGTGACGTGATCGGCAAGGGCGGCGCCGTGATCCGCGCGCTGACCGAGGAGACCGGCACGCAGATCGACATCCAGGATGACGGCACCGTCACCATCGCCAGCGTGGACGCCGCCAAGGGCCAGGAAGCCAAGCGCCGCATCGAGGACATCACCGCCGAGGTCGAGGTGGGTTCGGTCTACGAAGGTACGGTGCTCAAGCTGCTGGACTTCGGCGCCATCGTCTCGGTGCTGCCTGGCAAAGACGGTCTGCTGCACATCAGCCAGATCAGCCACGAGCGCATCAAGGCCGTGACCGACGTGCTCAAGGAAGGCGACAAGGTTCGCGTCAAGGTCATCGAGGCCGACGACAAGGGCCGCCTGCGCCTGTCCATGAAGGCCCTGCTCGAGGGCGGCGCGCCGGCGCCGGCCGCTGCAGCTCAGCAGCAGCAACAACAGCAGTAAATGGGCACTGCAGTCCGGTCGCGCCGGGCTGCAGCGTTCACAGGGCCAGCCGCGCAGGTGGCTGAACCTGGAAGATCCCCGCGGGGCGCAGCGTTAAGCTTCGCCCCGCTTCTTTTTGGGCCGAACGTTCAGGCGCCATGAGGGCTTTCCGCTTGTCCCATGCGGTTCTCCGGGCCGTTTGGTCTGGAAAGGCGCATGAAACGGACGTCTACGTCTTCTCGATAGCGTAGATCAAGCATTCATGCGGGTCTTGAGGGCAAAATGCCTGAAAAGCCGCACCAGACAAGCGGAAAGCCTTTTTGTATCCGGTCATTCGGCTCGCGTGCTCTGCGGGAACCATGGCCAAGCTGTCCGTCAATCTCAATCGCATCGCCTTGCTGCGCAACTCGCGCGGCATCGGCATCCCGGATCTGGCGCACTTCGCGCGCCTCGCGCTGGCCGCAGGCGCCGCAGGACTCACCGTGCATCCACGGCCCGATCAGCGACACATCACGGTCGATGATGTGACCCTGCTCACCGGGCTGTTCGCCGAGCATCCGGGCATCGAGTTCAACATCGAAGGCAACCCCTTCACGAGTGGCCCGGCCGCCTTCATGCCGCTGGTGGCGCGTGCCCGCCCACACCAGTGCACGCTGGTGCCGGATGCCGACAACCAGGCCACGTCCGATCACGGCTGGAACCTGCGCGCCGACGGCGAGCGCCTGGCTCCGATCATTGCCACGCTCAAGGGGCAGGGCGCCCGCGTGAGCCTGTTCATGGACCCGGACCCGGCGCAGTTTGCGCTCGCGCGTGAACTCGGGGCCGACCGGGTGGAGCTCTACACCAAGCCCTGGGCAGACGCCTTCGGCAAGCCGCAGCAGGCCGCTGTGCTGGCGCAGTACCGGGAAAGCGTCGAGGCGGCGCGCGCCCTCGGCCTGGGCGTGAACATCGGCCACGACCTGAACCTGCACAATCTGCCGGACTTCATGGCCGGCTTGCCGCCCGTGGACGAAGCCTCGATCGGCCATGCACTCACCGCCGATGCGCTCGAACTCGGCTACGTGCCGGCGGTCAAGGCCTACATCCGGGCCCTGCAGCCTGCCTAGCTTTCTTTCGTTGAAGAGCCTCCCGGCGATCCCGGGCGTTCCTCCGTTCGCCCTGCGAGCGAGTTGTCATCCCACAAGGAGACTGATGTGTCAGTAAGCGCGTTGAGCCGTGTGCTTGGTCGAGCCGCACTTCGGGCAGCCGTGTTTGCAGGTGCTGCCGCCATGGCCGTGGCCGCCTTGGCGCAGGCACCCACACCCGCCGTCGCTACACCGCCGCCCCCGCCGCCAGCAGGCGCGGAAATGGATGACCCCTATCTCTGGCTGGAAGAGGTGATGGGCGAGCGTGCCCTGAGCTTTGTACGCGATGCCAACGCCATCAGCACCAAGGAGCTGACGGGTCGGCCGGAATTTGCGCCGATCGAAAAGCGCCTTCTGGAGACCTTGAACGATCGCTCGCGCATTCCGGGTGCGGTGATGATGAACGGCAAGCTCTACAACTTCTGGCGCGACGGCACCAACCCGCGAGGCCTGTGGCGCCGTACCACGCTGCAGGACTATGCCAAGCCGCAGCCCGTCTGGGAGACCGTGATCGACCTGGATGCCGTGGCGCGCGAGGAGAAGGAGAACTGGGTCTGGAGCGGTACGGTCTGCCTGCCGCCGGCCTATCGCCGCTGCCTGATCCAGCTCTCGCGTGGCGGGGCGGATGCCACGGTGGTGCGCGAGTTCGATACGGTCAGCAAGGCCTGGGTGAAGGGCGGCTTTGAGCTCAAGGAAGCCAAGCACCCGGGCGGTTCACTCGCGTGGCGCGATGAGAACACGCTCTACGTCGGCACCGACACCGGCCCGGGCAGCATGAATGAGAGCGGCTACCCGCGCCAGATCCGGCTCTGGAAGCGTGGCACCGCGCTGGCCGCCGCGCCGGTGGTGTTTGAAGGCAAGGCGACGGACGTCTTCACCCGCGTGCAGGTGGATCACACCCAGGGCTTCAAGCGCACCTTGTTCGGCAATGCGCCCGGCTTCTTCAGCGGCGAGTGGTTCATCGAGCGCGGCGGCAAGGCGCGCAAGCTCGACTTTCCGATCGATGCCATTCCCGTACCTTGGCGTGAATGGCTGACCCTGCGCCTGCGCAGCGACTGGACGATCGCTGGCAAGACCTACCCGCAGGGCAGCCTGATTGCCACGCGCCTGGCGGCCTTCGAGCGCGGTGAGCGGCGCTTCGATGTGCTGTTCACCCCGTCGCCCTTGACCTCGGCACCGAATGTCGCGCGTACCCGCAATGCATTGGTGCTGACCTACAACGAGAACGTGGTCACCAAGGCGGTGGAGCTGCAGCGCAAGGGCAACCAATGGACGCGCAGAGAGATGAAGCTGCCGGGTCTGGGGGCTGCCACGGTGGCGCCGCTGGATGCCGACCGGAGTGACGAACTCTGGGTGAGTTACACGGACTTCCTCACGCCGCAGTCGCTTTACCTGACCCGCGTCGGCCAGAACCCGACCACGCCGATCAAGGCCAATCCGGCGTTCTGGGATGCCTCCAAGGCCATGGTTGAGCAGTTCCAGGCCACGAGCAAGGACGGCACGCGGGTGCCGTACTTCGTGGTCCGCAGCAAGGCTGCGAAGTTTGACGGCACGAACCCCACGATCATCAGCGCCTATGGGGGCTTCGAGATCTCGCGCACGCCGGCCTACAGCGGCAATGTGGGCACGGCGTGGATTGAGCGGGGAGGCGTGTTCATCGTCGCCAACATCCGCGGCGGTGGCGAGTTTGGTCCGCGCTGGCATCAGGCCGCACTCAAGGCGAATCGCCACAAGGCCTTCGATGACCTGATTGCGGTGGCGGAGGACGCCATCGCGCGCAAGATCACGGCGCCGCGTCACCTCGGCATCCAGGGCGGCAGCAACGGCGGCCTGCTGGTGGGTGCGGTGGCCGTGCAGCGGCCGGATCTCTTCAACGCTGTGGTCTGCCAGGTGCCGCTGCTGGACATGCAGCGCTACGACAAGCTGCTGGCGGGGGCCTCCTGGGTGGCGGAGTACGGCGATCCCGACAAGCCTGACGAGTGGGCCTATATCTCGAAGTATTCGCCCTACCAGAATGTGAAGGCTGGCGTGAAGTATCCGCGCATCCTCTTCACGACCAGCACGCGCGATGACCGCGTGCACCCTGGCCACGCTCGCAAGATGTTCGCCCGCATGCAGGCGCAGGGCCACGATGTGCTGTATTACGAGAACATCGAAGGCGGTCACGCCGGAGCGGCCAACAGCGTGCAGCGCGCGCGCATGTCGGCCATGGAATTCACATTCATGCTCAACCAGCTTCGCTGAACCGGAACGCTTCAAATGAATGCACTTGTGAGAAAGACACTGCTTGCCATGACCTTGAGCGTCACTGCACTCAACGCGGCTGCACAAGCGCCCGCCCCCAAAGCCGCCAAGGCGCCCGCCGACCCCTACCTCTGGCTCGAAGACGTCACGGGCAAGAAAGCGCTCGACTGGGTGGAGAAGCAGAACGCCATCACGTTCAAGGAACTCAAGGCGCACCCGGAGTTCGAACCCACCAACAAGCGCCTGCTGGACATCCTGAACGACCGCCGCCGCATCCCCTACGTGGGCAAGATCGGCGACTGGTACGTCAACTTCTGGCGCGACGACAAGAATGTGCGCGGTGTCTGGCGTCGCACCACGCTGGAGGAATATCGCAAGCCCGAGCCAAAGTGGGAGATCATCCTCGACCTCGATGCGTTGGCGGCCACCGAGAAGGAAAACTGGGTCTGGGCTGGCGCAAGCTGCCTGACGCCGCCGCAGCACCCCTACAAGTGCGTCATCCAGCTTTCGCGCGGGGGTGGCGATGCCGTCGTGGTGCGCGAGTTCGACTTCCTCAAGAAGGAATTCGTGAAGGGCGGCTTCGAGCTTCCCGAGGCCAAGAGCTCGGTGACTTGGCGCAATCCGGACGAGATGTATGTCGGAACGGACTTCGGTGCGGGTTCACTGACGACCAGCGGCTATCCGCGTGTGATCAAGCTCTGGAAGCGGGGCAAGCCGCTGGCCGCGGCCGAGACCGTGTTCGAAGGCAAGAGCGCCGACGTCTCCGCCTTTGCCTGGGTCGACCACACGTTGGGCTTCTTCCGCGAAGGATTCGGCCGTTCGCCGGATTTCTACAGCAACGAGACCTTCGTGCTCCAGGACGGCAAGCCTGTGAAGTACGACGTACCTGCCGACGCGCAGGCCGGCGCGTGGCGCGAGTGGATCACGGTGAGTCTGCGCAGCGACTGGACGGTCGGTGGGCGCACGTACAAGGCGGGCTCCCTGCTGGCTGCGCGCTTCGACGCATTCATGAAGGGCGAGCGGCGCTTCGATGTGCTGTTCGAGCCCACCGAGCGCAGTTCGCTGGCGGGCTCCGCCAGCACGCGCAGTGCGATCGTGCTCAACATCAATGACAACGTGCAGTCGCGCGTGCAGGTACTGCGCCCGGACTCAGCCGGCGCCTGGCAGCGGCGGGAAATGAAGCTGCCAGGTCGCGGCAACGCCTCGGCCTATGCCGTGGATGCGGATGAGTCAGACGCGCTGTGGCTCAACTACACCGACTTCCTGAGCCCGGACGCGCTGTACCTGACCGACATCCAGGGCGACCCGAAGGACATCATCAAGCAGCGGCCGACCTACTTCGATGCGGCCAACCTGCAGGTCCAGCAGTTCGAGGCGACGAGCAAGGACGGCACCAAGGTTCCGTACTTCGCAGTGATGCGCAAGGATCTCAAGCTCGACGGCAAGGCACCGACACTGCTCTACGGATACGGTGGCTTCGAGGTGTCCATGGAGCCGTTCTACTCCGGTTCGGTGGGCACGTCCTGGCTCGCTCGTGGCGGCGTGTATCTGCTCGCGAACATCCGCGGAGGCGGCGAGTTCGGCCCGCGCTGGCATCAGGCTGCGCTGAAGGCCAATCGCCAGAAGGCGTTCGACGACTTTGCCGCGGTGGCTGAAGACGCCGTCAAGCGCCGCATCACCAGTGCAAGACACCTGGGCATCATGGGCGGCAGCAACGGTGGCTTGCTCGTTTCCACCGTGATGGTGCAGCGCCCCGAGCTTTTCCGTGCCGTGGTCTGCCAGGTCCCGCTGACCGACATGCGTCGCTACCACACGCTGCTGGCTGGTGCGTCATGGATGGCCGAGTACGGCAACCCCGATCTGCCCGAGGAGTGGGCCTACATCTCCAAGTACTCGCCTTACCAGAACGTGAAGAAGGGTGTGAAGATGCCGCGCGTGCTGTTCACCACCAGCACCCGGGATGACCGCGTCCACCCAGGGCATGCGCGCAAGATGTACGCGAAGATGAAGGCGCAGGGCCACGATGTGCTGTATTACGAGAACACCGAAGGCGGTCACGCTGGCGCAGCCAACAACGTCCAGACTGCCAAGCTGCTCGCACTGGAGTGGACCTTCCTCTGGAATCAGCTGAAGTGAGGCGCCCGTGAGCACATTGCCATCCGCGATGCGGGCTGTCGAAGTTCGCGAATTCGGCGGGCCCGAGGTGCTCACGCCCTGTACACGGGCGCTGCCGCGGCTCAAGCCGGGCGAGGTGCTGATCCGCGTGGCGGCGGCCGGGGTCAACCGCCCCGATGTGCTGCAGCGCATCGGTCAGTACCCGGTCCCACCCGGCGCGTCCGACCTCCCGGGGCTGGAGGTGGCGGGTGAAGTGGTTGATGCCGGTGACACCGATCTCGCGCTCGGCGCACGTGTCTGTGCTCTGGTGCAGGGCGGTGGCTACGCCGAGTACTGCGCAGCACCTGCGGCGCAATGCCTCCCTGTACCTTCCGGGTGGAGCGACGTCGATGCGGCTGGCTTGCCCGAGACCTTTTTCACCGTGTGGAGCAACGTCTTCGAGCGTGCGCGACTCACGCGGCGCGAAGACGGCAGTGCCGAGACACTGCTTGTGCATGGCGCCTCCAGCGGCATCGGCGTGACGGCCATCCAGCTTGGCGTGGCCTTGGGGCATCCCGTGTTCGGCACCGCGGGGTCCGACGCGAAGTGCCGCGCGGTCGAGGCGCTGGGTGCGAGCCGGTGCTTCAACTACCGCAGCGAGGACTGGGTTGCAGGCGTCAAGGCGGCGACGGGTGGGCGGGGCACAGACGTGATCCTGGACATGGTCGGCGGCGACTACCTGCCCCGCAACATCCAGGCGCTAGCCGACGACGGGCGGATTGCTCAGATTGCTCTCCTGCGGGGTGCATCTTCGCAAATCGACCTCGGGCAGCTGCTACGCCGTCGCCTGACGCTCACGGGGTCGACCCTGAGGCCGCGTTCAGTCGCATTCAAGGGCGCCATCGCGCAAGCCCTGGCGCAGCACGTCTGGCCTCTGCTTGAACAGGGACGGATCGTGCCGGTCACCCATCAGGTGTTCGCGCTTGAGGAAGCTGCGCAGGCTCACAGGCTGATGGAGTCGAGCGCGCACATCGGCAAGCTGGTGCTGCGCGTGCAATAAGCGCTTCCCGGTCTGCGTGATTCGAACCGGCTACACTTGAAGGCTTTGCATTTATCGACGGGTGGCGCATTTCGGCGCAGGCCTGTCGAACACAACCGTTTTCATTCATGAGCGCTCGCAAGAAGCTGGTGGCAGGCAACTGGAAGATGAACGGCACGCTGGCTGCCAATGGTGAGCTGCTGCGTGGCATCCGCCAAAGTGTGCACGCGGCCGCTTGTGACCTTGTTGTTTGTGCACCGTTTCCCTATCTGGCGCAGACGTCGGCTGAGCTGCTTGGTTCTGCGGTGACATGGGGGGCGCAGGACTGCTCGGCCCATGCCCAAGGTGCATATACCGGTGAGGTGAGCGCTGCGATGCTGACCGACTTCGGCTGCCGTTGGGTCATCGTCGGCCACTCGGAACGTCGGCAGTACCACGCGGAATCGAGCGCCCTGGTGGCTGCGAAGGCTCTGCAGGTCTTGCGCGCCGGCCTGACGCCGATCGTGTGCGTTGGTGAGACGCTCGCGGAGCGCGATGCCGGCCACACACTCGACCTGATCGAGTCCCAGCTGCGGGCGGTCACCTCTGCACTGGCAGAGGCGGGCGAGTTGCAATGGATCAATCGTGTGGTCGTTGCCTACGAACCCGTCTGGGCGATTGGTACCGGGCGAACTGCGTCAGCGGCGCAAGCGCAGGACGTGCATGCGTTCATTCGCGCGCAATGGCGCGCTGCATTCGGGGCAAGCGCGGATACGCTGCGCATCCTCTATGGGGGCAGCGTCAAGCCGGGCAATGCGGCGGAGTTGTTCGATCAGCCGGACGTGGACGGCGGCCTCATCGGGGGCGCGTCGCTCAAGGCGGATGATTTTCTTGGAATTGCGGCTGCTGCCAAGGCAGTGGCCTAGACAAATCGACCTGTTTCGGAGTCAGTCATGCAGAACGTGTTTTTCAACCTCATCCTGATCGTCCAGATCCTCAGCGCGCTGGGCATCATCGTCCTGGTGCTCATGCAGCACGGCAAGGGCGCTGACATGGGCGCCGCTTTCGGCAGCGGCGCATCGGGCAGCGTGTTTGGCGCCAGTGGCTCAGCAAACTTCCTCTCGCGCTCGACCGCAGTGCTTGCGACCGTGTTCTTTGTCTGCACACTGGGCCTTGCCTTCCTGATCCACAAGCCCAAGGCTCCGAATGCCGGCGGCGTGATGCAGGGTGCACCGGCTCAATCGGCGCCCGCAGTTCCTGGAGGCGCGGCCCCCGTGCAGCCCGCGGCACCTGCCTCGGCGCCCACCGCCCCGGCCGCCCCCTCCGTACCCGGCGGCGCACCGACCAAGTAGAGCGCAAGTTCATCGAGTGAAATGCCCCGTCATTCCACTCTGATTTTGGGCTGTTTCGCAGGGAAAGCCCGGATGCTTTGAGATATACTTTTGGTCTCCCGCCGTCGTGGTGAAATTGGTAGACACGCTATCTTGAGGGGGTAGTGGCGAAAGCTGTGCGAGTTCGAGTCTCGCCGACGGCACCAAATTGCGGCTGAAGCCTCGCGCTTCAGACCGACATCAGAAAAACGGGGGCGCACACAGCGCCCCTTCGCTTGTCGAGGGGCGACCAAGAGATGAGTCTGGAGAGCTATCTACCAGTCCTGCTGTTCATCCTGATCGGGGTTGCGGTGGGATTCGGGCCAATGGCAATCGGCTGGGTTCTGGGCAAGCGCGTTCCCGACTCCGAAAAGCTCTCTCCTTATGAGTGCGGCTTCGAAGCCTTCGAAGACGCCCGCATGAAGTTTGATGTTCGCTACTACCTCGTAGCCATCATCTTCATCCTCTTCGATCTCGAAATCGCATTCCTCTTCCCTTGGGCCATGGCGCTGCGCGACATCGGCATGGTCGGGTTCGCCGCCGGCATGGTGTTTCTCGCCATCCTCGTCGTAGGCTTCATCTACGAGTGGAAGCGCGGCGCGCTGGACTGGGAATGATCCGAAAGAGCAGGGTGCAGTAATGGCGCTTGAAGGTGTTCTCTCCGAAGGCTTTGTGACCACGCAAGTGGACAAGGTCGTCAATTGGGCTCGGACCGGCTCGCTCTGGCCGATGACCTTCGGTCTGGCCTGCTGCGCGGTCGAGATGATGCACGCGGGCGCTGCCCGCTATGACCTCGACCGTTTCGGCATCGTGTTTCGCCCCAGCCCACGCCAGTCCGATCTCATGATCGTGGCCGGCACGCTGTGCAACAAGATGGCCCCCGCGCTTCGTAAGGTATACGACCAGATGCCCGAGCCTCGCTGGGTGATCTCGATGGGGTCCTGTGCCAACGGCGGCGGCTATTACCACTACAGCTATTCAGTCGTGCGTGGCTGTGACCGCATCGTGCCCGTGGATGTCTACGTGCCTGGCTGTCCGCCGACGGCTGAAGCCCTGATCTACGGCATCCTGCAGCTGCAGAACAAGATCCGTCGAACCAACACCATCGCCCGGGCCTGAGTCCATGACTAGTCTGCAGTCCCTCGAGAGTCAATTGAGTGCAGCGCTTGGCGAGCGCATCAAGCGGCTGACCAGTGCGCTCGGCGAGCTGACGCTTGAGGTCGAAGCGAGTGATTGGATCGCTGCGAGCACGGTGCTGCGCGATGAGCTGAAGTTCGAAATTGCAGTCGATCTGTGCGGCGTGGACTATGCCGACTATCGGGAAGGGCAGCACGAAGGCCTGCGCTTTGCCACGGTCGTCCACCTGCTGTCTGTCGAACACAACTGCCGCCTGCGCTTGCGCGGCTTTGCACCAGACGATGACTTTCCTGTCATGCCGAGCCTGATCGAGGTCTGGCCCGCGGTGGGTTGGTACGAGCGCGAGTCCTTTGATCTGTTCGGCATCGTCTATGAGGGCCACCCCGACCTGCGCCGCATCCTGACGGACTACGGATTCATCGGCCATCCATTCCGAAAGGACTTCCCGCTCTCGGGTCACGTCGAGATGCGGTACGACCCGGAGCAGCGCCGCGTGATCTACCAGCCTGTGACCATCGAGCCGCGAGAGATCACACCCCGCATCATTCGCGAAGAAACCTACGGACGCCAGTAGGACGCCATGGCAGAGATCAAGAACTACACACTGAATTTCGGCCCCCAGCATCCGGCGGCGCATGGCGTGTTGCGCCTGGTGCTGGAGCTGGACGGTGAGGTGATCCAGCGCGCTGATCCCCATATCGGACTGCTGCATCGCGCGACAGAGAAGCTGGCTGAGCACAAGACCTACATTCAATCGCTGCCCTACATGGATCGTCTCGACTACGTGTCGATGATGTCCAACGAGCATGCCTACTGCCTGGCGATTGAAAAGCTGCTCGGTATCGAGGTACCCCTGCGCGCCCAATACATCCGCGTGATGTACTCCGAGATCACTCGCCTGCTCAATCATCTCCTCTGGATCGGATGCCACGGTCTGGACGTGGGGGCGATGGCCGTGTTCTTGTATGCATTTCGGGAGCGCGAGGATCTCTTCGACATGTATGAGGCAGTGTCAGGCGCGCGGATGCATGCAGCCTACTTCCGCCCGGGCGGCGTCTACCGGGACCTTCCGGCAGCCATGCCGCAGTTTGCGGAGTCGTCCCTGCGCAGCAAGTCCGATGTGGCGAAGCGCAACGAAAACCGCCAAGGCTCGCTGCTCGACTTCATCGAGGACTTCACGAAGCGATTCCCCACGTATGTGGACGAGTACGAGACGCTGCTCACTGACAACCGGATCTGGAAGCAGCGCCTGGTAGGCATCGGTGTGGTAAGCCCGGAACGTGCAAAGGCATTGGGCTTTACCGGTGCGATGCTGCGCGGCTCGGGCATTGTCTGGGATCTGCGCAAGCACCAGCCTTATGAGGTCTATGACCGGCTTGCATTTGATGTTCCCGTCGGCGTAAACGGAGATTGCTACGACCGTTACCTTGTGCGGGTCGAGGAGATGCGCCAGTCCAACCGGATCATTCAGCAGTGCGTGACCTGGCTGCGCAGCAATCCCGGCCCGGTCATCACCGACAACTACAAGGTTGCGCCACCGCAGCGTGTGGAGATGAAGTCCAACATGGAAGAGCTGATTCATCACTTCAAGCTCTTCACCGAGGGCTTCCACGTCCCCGAAGGCGAGGCCTATGCCGCAGTGGAGCACCCGAAGGGCGAATTCGGGATCTATCTCGTCAGTGACGGTGCCAACAAGCCTTATCGCTTGAAGATCCGGGCGCCAGGCTTTGCGCACCTTCAGGCATTGGACGAAATGGCTCGTGGCCACATGATCGCCGATGCAGTCACCATCATCGGAACGCAAGACATTGTTTTCGGCGAAATCGACCGCTGAGCCTCAAGATGCAGCTTTCTGAACAAACCAAGGCCCGCTTCGACAAGGAAGTGTCGAAGTATCCGGCAGACCAGCGGCAGTCTGCGGTCATGGCGTGCCTGTCCATCATCCAGCAGGAGCAGGGATGGGTGAGCGACGAGGCGCAGGAGGCCGTTGCCCAGTACCTCGGCATGGCACCGATTGCCGTGCGCGAAGTGGTCACCTTCTACAACATGTACAACCAGCAGCCGGTCGGGCGCTTCAAGCTGAACGTCTGCACCAATCTGCCGTGCCAATTGCGTGACGGCCAGAAGGCTCTGGTCTATCTGGAGCAGAAACTCGGCATCGCCGAGGGACAGACGACGCCTGACGGTCTGTTCACGCTCCAGAAGTGTGAGTGCCTGGGAGCATGCGCTGACTCGCCGGTGATGCTGGTCAACGACCGACATATGGTGAGCTACATGAGCAATGAGCGAATCGACGACTTGGTCGACACGCTCAAGCGTCAGGCGGGAGCGTGACCATGGGCGCATTCGAGAAAGACATCCTCAGTAACAGTGTCCTGAGCAGGTTTCAGGCAAGCGGTGCAGAAACTTGTTTTCATGGTCGACACATCAGCCCGCAGATCTATGCCGGATTGGACGGAAGCAACTGGCACCTCGCCGACTATGTCGCTCGCGGTGGCTACAGTGCGCTGAAGAAGATCCTGGCGGCCGACGGTGGAGCCGGCATGACGCCGGAGCAGGTCATCGCCGAGGTCAAGGGCTCTGCGCTTCGCGGTCGTGGTGGCGCGGGCTTTCCCACGGGGCTGAAGTGGAGCTTCATGCCCGCCAAGGCGCCGATCCAGAAATACCTAGTCTGCAATTCAGACGAAGGCGAGCCGGGTACGTGCAAGGATCGTGACATCCTGCGGTTCAACCCGCATATCGTCATCGAAGGTATGGCGATTGCCGCGTATGCCATGGGCATCACGGTGGGATACAACTACATCCACGGGGAGATCTTCGACGTCTACGAGCGTTTCGAAGAAGCTCTGGAAGAGGCGCGCGCCGCGGGCCTGCTCGGGCAAAACATCTTGGGCAGCAGCTTCAGCTTTCAGCTCCATGGGCACCACGGCTTCGGCGCCTACATCTGCGGCGAGGAAACGGCGCTTCTGGAATCGCTTGAAGGCAAGAAGGGTCAGCCGCGCTTCAAGCCTCCTTTCCCGGCGAGCTTCGGGTTGTACGGTCGGCCGACAACGATCAACAACACCGAGACGTTTGCAGCCGTGCCGTGGATCATCAATCACGGTGGTCAAGCCTATCTGGAAGTTGGCAAGCCAAACAACGGTGGGACCAAGATCTTCTCGATCTCCGGTGATGTGGAGCGCCCGGGCAATTACGAAATTCCGATGGGCACGCCCTTCGCCACGCTGCTTGAGCTGGCAGGCGGCATGCGCGGCGGTCGAAAGCTGAAAGCGGTGATTCCCGGCGGTTCCTCGATGCCGGTCCTGCCTGCAGACATCATGATGCAGACCAACATGGACTACGACTCGATTGCCAAGGCTGGCTCGATGCTCGGTTCAGGTGCCGTGATCGTCATGGACGAAACCCGCTGCATGGTAAAGAGCCTGTTGCGCCTGTCCTATTTCTACATGCACGAAAGCTGCGGCCAGTGCACGCCCTGCCGCGAAGGGACAGGTTGGCTTTGGCGCGTGGTCGATCGGATCGAGCATGGCAAGGGCCGTCCAGAGGATCTCGATCTGCTTAACAGCGTGAGCGACAACATCCAGGGCCGCACCATCTGCGCTCTGGGTGATGCCGCGGCCATGCCGGTGCGGGCCATGATCAAGCATTTCCGCGCCGAATTCGAACACCACATTTCCCACAAGACCTGCATGGTCCCGACCTACCTCTGATCGCCGCAGGCCAAGAGCAGCACATGGTTGAACTGACAATCGATGGAATGAAGGTGGAAGTGCCCGAGGGCAGCATGGTGATGCATGCTGTAGAGAAGCTCGGCAGCTACGTGCCGCATTTCTGCTATCACAAGAAGTTGTCCATTGCCGCGAATTGCCGCATGTGCCTTGTGGACGTGGAAAAGGCACCGAAGCCGCTGCCTGCATGTGCTACGCCCGTTACTCAGGGCATGGTGGTGCACACCGCCAACGAGAAGGCCAAGAAGGCTCAGCAGGGTGTAATGGAATTTCTGCTGATCAACCACCCGCTTGACTGCCCCATCTGCGATCAAGGCGGAGAGTGCCAGCTTCAGGATCTCGCCGTGGGCTACGGCAAGTCCGGTTCGCGTTACGAAGAAGAGAAGCGCGTTGTCTTCCACAAGAGCCTCGGCCCCTTGATCAGTGCCGAGGAGATGAGCCGCTGCATCCACTGCACGCGATGTGTTCGCTTTGGGCAGGAAGTCGCCGGCGTGATGGAGTTGGGCATGCTGAACCGGGGCGAGCACTCGGAAATCACGTCCTTCCTCGGGCGCGGCATCGAGTCCGAGCTGTCCGGAAACATGATCGACGTCTGCCCCGTGGGCGCGCTGACCAGCAAGCCGTTTCGCTACTCCGCACGCACGTGGGAGCTTTCTCGCCGCAAGAGCGTGAGTCCGCATGACAGTCTCGGCGCCAATGTCGTCGTGCAAGTCAAGGCCAATCGGGTGATGCGTGTGTTGCCCTACGAGGTCGAGGACATCAACGAGTGCTGGATCTCCGATCGCGACCGCTTCAGCTATGAAGCGCTCAACTCCGAAGATCGCCTGCTTCAGCCGATGTTGAAGCACGACGGTACATGGAAGACCGTCGACTGGCCGACGGCCCTTGCTGCCACGGTCGAAGTCCTCAGCGCCGCCCGAGACAGCGGTTCCGCCGCACTGGGCGCGCTGTATGGATCGCTGTCCACGACCGAAGAGATCTTTCTTCTGAACAAGCTGATCCGTGCCCTCGGCAGTGACAACATCGATTACCGAGTCGCTCACCACGAGTTCTCGGCAGATTCCGAGCCAGGCGTTGACTGGCTCGGCATGTCTGTTGCGGAAGTGGGTCAACTGGATCGAGTACTGCTCGTCGGTTCCGACCTGCGCAAGGATCACCCGGTGTTGGCCGCACGCATCCGAACTGCAGCCAAGCGTGGCACCAAGGTGTCTGTGGTGCACTCAACGGACGAAGATCTGCTGATGCCGATCGCTGCGAAGTGCATCGTTCGGCCGTCTGCGATTGCTCACACGCTGGCGCAGGTCGCAGTGGCGCTTGCCAAGGAACGGGGCGTTGCGGCACCCGCGAGCTTGCACGGCGTGCAGCCAACTGAATGTGCGTCGGTTGCCGCGAAGAGTCTTGCCTCCGGATCGCGCGTTGGTGTGTTCCTTGGAAATGCCGCCTTGCAAAGCGTTCACAGCGGTTCCATCCGGAGTCTCGCTGCATGGATCGCCCGTCAATCCGGTGGCCGGTTTGGTGTGCTGGGGGAGGGCGCCAATGCAGTCGGTGCACAAGTGCTGGGCGCAGTACGCGCCGGAGGTCCTGTGCACAGCAACGCTCTGCTGGTGATGAACCTTGAGCCCCAGCTGGACGGGCATCTGGCTGCGCGGATTGCTGGCAGTGCACAACGGAAGATCGCGCTGACGCCGTTCCGCTCCGCAGCAGAAGACTGGGCCGACGTCATGCTGCCGATCGCCCCCTGGAGTGAAACTCCTGGGAGCTTTGTCAACGCCGAAGGCCGCTTGCAGACGTTTAATGCCAGCGTGAAGCCGCAAGGCGAAGCAAGGCCCGCTTGGAAGGTTTTGCGCGTCCTGGGTGAGCAACTCAGTCTCGGCGGTTTCGCGCACGACAGCGCGGAGGCAGTGCGCGCCGAGGCTTTGAGTGAAGGACTTGCTCTGTCCAGCAAGTTGGGTGAAGTCAAGGCGTCAGCGGTTTCGGTCGTGCCGCAGCCGACGACTGCCGGTCTTGAGCGCGCAGCTCCGATGCCGATCTACCGTTCTGATCTGATCGTCCGCCGCGCGACGGCATTGCAGCAGACCACCGACGCAAGCCCCCCTGTGGTGGCTGTGCATCCGGAAACCGCCGCGCAGTTGAATCTGGTGATTGGCAGTCCCGCGCGTGTCCGCACCCAGTCCGGTGAGGCTGTGCTGCCCGTGAGCGCGGATGAGAGCGTGCCGGCAGGTGTGGCGCGAGTGCCGGTTGGTCATGCAGCCACAAGTGTGCTTGGTGGCGACCTCCAAGTCAGCGTGGAGCGCATCTGATGGAAGGCCTGAACACCATCAACGCGCTGGGCACCCAGTACCTCGGTAGCGCGTGGCCGCTGCTATGGAACCTGTTCAAGATCGTCTGCATCGTGCTCCCGCTGCTCGGCTGCGTAGCCTACCTGACGCTGTGGGAGCGCAAGATGATCGGCTGGATGCACGTGCGTCTTGGCCCGAATCGAGTTGGTCCGCTCGGCCTTTTGCAGCCGATTGCGGACGCCTTCAAGATGATGCTCAAGGAGATCATCATCCCGGCGCAGGCGAACAAGGTGTTGTATGTGATTGCGCCTGTGATGGTGATCATGCCCGCGATGGCGGCATGGGCGGTGATCCCCTTTGGCCCTGATGCAGCGCTGGCGAACATCAATGCGGGCCTGCTGTACATCATGGCCATCACTTCTGTCGGCGTGTATGGCGTGATTCTGGCGGGGTGGGCCTCCAACTCGAAGTACGCGTTCCTGGGCGCGATGCGTGCGTCGGCGCAGATGGTGAGCTACGAGCTCGCGATGGGCTTCGTCCTCGTGGGTGTGTTGATCGTCTCCGGCACGCTGAACCTGAGCCAGATCGTGGGTACGCAACTGACCGGTACCTTCGCGGATATGGGGCTGTCATTCCTCTCATGGAACTGGCTGCCGCTGTTGCCCTTGTTCGTGATCTACGTCATCTCCGCTGTGGCCGAGACCAACCGCCACCCCTTTGATGTGGTCGAGGGCGAGTCCGAGATTGTTGCCGGCCACATGATCGAATACTCCGGCATGTCGTTTGCGATCTTTTTTCTTGCCGAGTACGCCAACATGATCCTGCTGTCGGCGCTGACGGCGATCATGTTCCTTGGCGGCTGGGCTGCGCCAGTGAGCTTCAAGCTCTTCGGCATGGAGACGCCGCAGATCATCCAGGACACGATGTGGTTCTGGAACTGGTTCTGGCTCTTCGCAAAGACCTTCTTCGTAGTGTCGCTGTTTGTCTGGTTCCGCGCGTCTTTCCCGCGCTACCGCTATGACCAGATCATGCGACTGGGCTGGAAGATCTTCATCCCGATCACGCTCGTCTGGGTGATTGTCCTGGCCTGCTGGGTCGTCTCGCCCCTGAACATCTGGAAGTAGTCACGATGGATGCGGTCAAGGATTTCCTGTCGAGCCTGATGCTTGGTGAGCTTCTGAAAGGGATGAAGCTCACGGGCAAGTACATGTTCGCGCGCAAGATCACCGTGCAGTATCCCGAAGAGAAGACGCCGATGTCGCCGCGCTTCCGAGGGCTGCATGCCTTGCGCCGCTACGAAAACGGCGAAGAGCGCTGCATCGCCTGCAAGCTTTGCGAAGCGGTCTGCCCGGCGCTGGCCATCACGATCGAAAGCGACCTGCGCGATGACGGCAGCCGCCGGACGACGCGCTACGACATCGATCTGACCAAGTGCATCTTCTGCGGATTCTGCGAGGAGTCCTGCCCGGTGGATTCGATCGTTGAGACACACATTCACGAATACCACGGCGAGAAGCGTGGCGATCTCTACTTCACCAAGGAGATGCTCCTTGCGGTGGGTGACCGCTACGAGAAGGAGATCGCCGCAAACCGCGCGAAGGACGCGGCCTTCCGCTGAACATGCTGCTACCGATCCTGTTCTTTGCCGTACTGCCCGTTGCGGTCGGTGTAGGTGCCTTTGTCGTGACGGGTGCCGTGCTGACCGCCCTGTTCTGGTCGTTCGCGACCGTTACCGTGAGCGCTGCGCTCGCGGTGATCAGCGTACGCAACCCCGTTCACGCGGCGCTGTTCCTGGTGCTCACGTTCTTCTCGACAGCCGCGATCTGGCTTCTCTTGAAGGCCGAATTTCTGGCGATCGTGCTGATCCTCGTCTACGTGGGCGCGGTGATGGTGCTGTTCCTGTTTGTGGTGATGATGCTTGACATCAACTTCGACAAACTCCGTGAGGGGTTCCGTCGTTACATGCCGCTGGGCCTGATCGTCGGAGCGGTCATGGTTGCCCAAATGGGTGTCTTGCTGACGAAGAGCTTCCCGGTGACGACTGCGCAAGCCATCGGTCCGGTCCCGGGAACAAACAACACGCGGGAACTCGGCAAGATCATGTACTCGGACTACGTGTTCCACGTTCAGGTGGCGGCCGTCATCCTGTTTGTGGCGCTGATAGCCGCGGTGGCGCTTACGCTCCGTCGCCGCAAGGATGTTCGCTACAACGATCCGGCCGGTGCCGTACGCACGCGCGCGGCTGATCGGGTTCGTATCGTCAGCGTTCCGGCTGTGAAGCCCGCGCAGGACCCGCCGACGCAACAGCCCTCTTGAGCGTAGATGCTCACACAAGAAACAACGAAAGCTCAGGGACCCTTCCACACGTGCTGACGCTTGCTCACTTCCTCACACTGGGGGCGATTCTTTTCGCCATCTCCATCGTTGGCATCTTCATCAACCGGCGCAATGTGATCGTGCTGCTGATGGCCATTGAGCTGATGCTGCTCGCCGTGAACATCAATTTCGTGGCGTTTTCCCACTTCCTCGGCGATCTGCACGGACAGGTCTTCGTCTTCTTCATCCTCACCGTTGCCGCAGCAGAATCGGCCATCGGACTTGCAATCCTTGTTGTGCTGTTCCGCAACATTGACACAATCAACGTGGACGAGCTCGGCTCGATGAAGGGCTGAGCACCATGAAGACAGCCTATCTCCTTGCGGCGTTCTCTCCCTTGGTGGGTGCGGCACTCGTTGGCATCTTCGGCACCGCACTCGGTGGTCGAAAGATCGGGCGCGGTCTTGCGCACTGGATCACGATCATCGGCGTGTTGGTGGCCGCACTGGCTTCCAGCTGGACACTGGCAGACGTGCTTGCGGGCAACACGTTCAACGGCACCCTATACGAATGGGGCCGAGTGGCTGGTGTGAAGTTCGAGATCGGCTTTCAGATCGACACTCTGTCGGCCATGATGATGTGTGTCGTGACCTGGGTCTCGCTGATGGTGCACATCTACACCATTGGCTACATGGAAGAAGACCCGGGCTACCAACGATTCTTTGCCTACATCTCGCTGTTCACCTTCAGCATGATGATGCTCGTGATGAGCAATAACATGCTGCAGCTCTTCTTCGGCTGGGAAGCAGTCGGTTTGGTCAGCTACTTGCTGATTGGCTTTTGGTACAAGAAGCCGACGGCGATCTACGCCAACATGAAGGCCTTCCTGGTCAACCGGGTCGGTGACTTCGGCTTCATTCTGGGCATCGGCCTGGTGCTCGCCTACACCGGCTCGATGAACTACTCGGAGATCTTTGCCAAGGCGCCCAGCCTCGCCGGCGTGATGTTCCCCGGCACAGACTGGCTCGTCGTGACGGTGGCGTGCGTCTGCCTGTTCATTGGAGCAATGGGCAAGAGCGCGCAGTTCCCGCTGCATGTGTGGCTGCCGGATTCCATGGAAGGCCCGACGCCGATCTCTGCGCTGATCCATGCCGCAACGATGGTGACTGCAGGCATCTTCATGGTGGCGCGCTTCTCGCCGCTCTACGAGATGTCGACCACGGCATTGTCATTCGTGATCATCATCGGCGCCATCACGGCGCTGTTCATGGGCTTTCTGGGCATCATCCAGAATGACATCAAGCGGGTGGTGGCGTATTCCACCCTCTCGCAGCTGGGCTACATGACGGTCGCGCTCGGTGCGTCGGCCTACAGCGTTGCGATCTTCCACCTGATGACGCACGCCTTTTTCAAGGCACTGCTGTTTCTCGCGGCCGGCTCCGTGATCATCGGCATGCACCACAACCAGGACATCCGTCACATGGGTGGCCTGTGGAAGTACATGAAGATCACGTGGATCACGTCCCTGATCGGCTCCCTGGCGCTGATCGGCACACCATTTTTCGCAGGCTTCTATTCCAAGGAGTCGATCATCGAGGCGGCCAAGTACGCCGCGGTGCCCGGTGCCGGCTTTGCGTACTTCGCCGTGCTCGCAGGTGTTTTCATCACGGCCTTCTATTCCTTCCGGATGTACTTCCTGGTCTTTCATGGCAAGGAACGTTTCCGTGAGATCGAACACGATCACCATGACCATGACGATGCTCACGGGCATGTCAGCCATGAACCGCACGAGTCACCTGCGGTCGTGACGGTGCCACTCATGATGCTGGCCATTCCCTCGGTCATCATCGGCTTGATTGCAGTTGGCCCCATGCTGTTCGGTGATTTCTTCAAGGGTGTCATCACGATCG
This sequence comes from beta proteobacterium AAP99, assembly GCA_001295775.1. Taxonomy (GTDB): domain Bacteria; phylum Pseudomonadota; class Gammaproteobacteria; order Burkholderiales; family Burkholderiaceae_C; genus Piscinibacterium. The sequence continues at coordinate 312,219 of LJIA01000006.1, read as the reverse complement.
ACACCGCGGCGCATCCGGCCATGGCCAAGTTGGCCGAGCACTGGGCGCACTTCACCGAGGCGAACGGCAAGGGCATGGAGTGGATCGGCTACGGCCTGCACTCGGTGGTCACCCTGCCGTTCTGGCTGGCGGTGGCCGGTGTGGCCAGTGCGTGGTTCATCTACCTGCGCAAGCCCGAGATTGCCGAGTCGGGTCGTCGCATCTTTGCGCCGATCTACACCCTGCTCGAAAACAAGTACTACATGGACCGCATCAATGAAGTGGTCTTCGCCGCTGGCGCGCGGCTGCTGGGCCGCGGTCTGTGGAAAGGTGGAGACCAAGCGGTCATTGATGGCGTCGCCGTGAACGGCAGCGCCCGTGCTGTGGGCTGGTTTGCCGCGCTCGTGCGCGAGCTGCAGTCCGGCTTCATCTACCACTACGCCTTCGCGATGATCCTGGGCCTCGTCGCGCTGCTGTACTTCTTCCGCTGAACTGACAAGACCGAGAACATGAGTTCACTGCCATTGCTTTCCATCGCGATCTGGACGCCCATCCTGTTCGGCGCCCTGATCCTCGCGGTGGGTTCGGACCGCAACGTCGGCGTGGTGCGAGGGATCGCGCTGGCAGGTGCATTGATCAGCTTCTTGGTCACCCTGCCGCTTTATGCCGGCTTTGACGCCACGTCTTCGGCGATGCAGTTCACGGAAAAAGCGGTCTGGGTGGAGCGCTTCAACATTCACTACGCGCTGGGCGTGGATGGCATCGCGCTGTGGTTCGTGCTACTCACAGCTTTCATCACCCTGATCGTGGTGATCGCCGCCTGGGAGGTCATCGAGAAGAATGTCGGCGCCTACATGGCGTCCTTCCTGATGCTCTCCGGCCTCATGATCGGCGTGTTCTCCGCGACCGACGCGCTGCTGTTCTACATCTTCTTCGAAGCGACGCTGATCCCGATGTACATCATCATCGGCGTGTGGGGCGGGCCTAACCGCGTGTATGCCGCGATCAAGTTCTTCCTGTACACCTTGCTCGGCTCGCTGCTGATGCTCCTGGCGCTGATCTACCTGTACAACAAGTCGGGCGGCTCCTTCGACCTGGCCACCTGGGCCAAGACGCCGATTCCTCTGGCGGCGCAGACCTTGCTGTTCTTCGCGTTCTTCTTCGCATTTGCCGTCAAGGTGCCGATGTGGCCGGTGCATACCTGGTTGCCCGATGCCCACGTCGAGGCGCCCACCGGCGGCTCGGTCGTGCTGGCCGCGATCATGCTCAAGCTGGGCGCCTACGGCTTTCTGCGCTTCTCGCTGCCCATCACGCCGGACGCCAGCCATCAGCTTGCCGGCTTCATGATTGCCCTGTCCCTGATTGCGGTGGTCTACATCGGCTTCGTGGCCCTGGTCCAGGAAGACATGAAGAAGCTGGTCGCGTACTCGTCGATCGCGCACATGGGCTTCGTCACCCTGGGCTTCTTCATGTTCAACACCACGGCCATGCAGGGTGCGATCATCCAGGCGATCAGCCATGGCTTTGTGTCGGGCGCGATGTTCCTGTGCATCGGCGTGATGTACGACCGGCTGCATTCTCGCCAGATCTCGGACTACGGCGGCGTGGTGAACACGATGCCCAAGTTCGCGGCCTTCTTCCTGCTGTTCGCCATGGCCAATGCGGGTCTGCCGGCCACTAGTGGCTTTGTGGGCGAGTTCTACGTGATCCTGGGTGCCGTGCAGTTCAACTTCTGGATTGCGCTGCTGGCAGCAACCAGCCTGATCATGGGCGCCGCCTACTCGCTGTGGATGTACAAGCGCGTGGTGTTCGGTGAGGTGGCTAATGAGAACGTCGCCCAGCTCGAGGACGTGAATCGCCGCGAATACTGGCTGCTCGCCACCATGGCCGCGGCCGTGATCTGGATGGGCGTGTACCCGAAACCCTTTACCGACGTGACGCAGGCCTCGGTGGATGCCCTGCTCAAGCACGTTGCTCAGTCCAAGGTTGTGCCTGACGTGAAGCTGCAGCCCAAGCCCGCCTCCGGAGTCGCGCAATGATGATGAACAATTTCATCGCGATCGCCCCGGAGCTTTTCCTGCTCGTGTGGATCTGCTTCCTGCTGGTCACCGATCTGTTCACGCGCGACCGCAGCTTCATTCACTACGGCTCGCTGGTGGGGCTGCTGGCGCTCACGGGCTTGTCGGTCGGTTTCATCAGCGCCGGCACAAACATGGTGGCCTTTGGCGGTTCGTTCACCAATGACTACCTCGCCAATCTGCTGAAGATCGGCGCCTATGTGGCGACCTTCATCACCCTGGTGATGGGTCGCCGCTATCTGGAGGACCGCGGACTGGCCAAGGGCGATTACTACGCACTGGCCCTGTGTGCGCTGCTCGGCCAGATGATCATGGTCTCCGCGAGCAATCTGCTGACGGTCTACCTCGGCCTGGAGCTGATGTCGCTGGCCTTGTACGCCTTGGTGGCTTTCCATCGCGACGATCAGCGTGCCACCGAGTCGGCGATGAAGTACTTCGTGCTGGGGGCTCTGGCCTCGGGCTTCCTGCTCTATGGCATCTCGATGCTCTACGGCGCGACGGCCACCTTTGATCTCGCGACCATCGCCAAGGTCATCTCGACCGGCAAGGCCAACACCACGGTACTCGTCTTCGCCACGGTCTTCATCGTCGCCGGCCTGGCCTTCAAGTTCGGCGTGGCGCCGTTCCATATGTGGGTGCCGGATGTGTATCAGGGCTCACCCACCGCGGTCACGCTGCTGCTGGCAGGGGCGCCCAAGATTGCGGCGCTCGGCATCACGCTGCGTGTGCTGGTGGAAGGTCTGCAAGGTGTGGCGGTCGATTGGCAGCCGATGCTCTGGTTCGTGGCCGTGTTCTCGCTGGTGATCGGCAACCTCACCGCCGTGATGCAGACAAACCTGAAGCGCATGCTGGCGTACTCGACCATCTCTCACATGGGCTTCGTGGTACTGGGTCTGTCTGCCGGGGTGGTGAACGGCAACAACCTGAACGCGGCGGATGCCTACAGCGCCTCGGTGTTCTACATGCTCACCTACGTGGTCACGACCCTGGGTACCTTCGGGCTCATCCTGGTGCTGGCCAACAAGGGCTTTGAGGCGGAGACGATTGGCGATCTCAAGGGCCTGTTCAACCGCCGGCCGGCGCTGGCGTGGTTGATGCTCGTACTCATGTTCTCCTTGGCTGGCGTACCGCCGACTGTGGGTTTCTTTGCGAAGTTGGCGGTGCTGCAGGCGCTGATCTCCGCCGGACTGATCTGGCTGGCCGTGATCGGCGTCCTTGCGTCGCTGGTGGGTGCCTTCTACTACCTGCGCGTGGTCAAGGCGATGTTCTTCGACGAACCTGCGGCAGATGCACCCGCGGTGCTGGCCGGGCAAGGTACCTTGGCGGTGCTCGGTGTGACTGCTGCAGCTTCCCTGGTGCTGGGGCTGATCCCGGGGCCGCTGCTCAATCTGTCCAAGGCGGCCATGACCGCCTTCCTTGGCGGCTGAGGCGAAGGCATGGGAGCGGGATCCAACGCGCTGCTGTTCACGCTTGCTGCTGTTCTGGCGGCGAGTGTGCCTTTTCTGTTCCGGCCGGGTCTCGGCATGAAGCAGTTCAGCAGCGGAGCGGGTTTTGCGCTGCATGCGCTGGCCTCGGGCTTGTTGTTCACCTGCGTGGTGCTTGGAGCGCTCTGGGTGGAGGGTGCCCAAGGGCAACGTGCGGAGCAGCGCTGGGAGTTCGTGGTGGTGATGATCTGCCTTTGGGGCGTCGCCGCGTTTCCGGGCTTCCTGTGGCGCTACCTGCGCCGTGGCGCGAACAAGGCTGCGCGCAACGCAGCAGCAGAAGTCAGCTCGGCCGATGCATGAGCGGGCCGACCGACTCGCCCACCCAGGCGCCGCCTGACGCGCCAGTCAACGCTCCGGCGGATGCCGGTCTGATCGAAACGCGTATCGAATCCCGCCAGGTCTTTGCCGGGCGCCTGCTGGACGTGCGGCTGGACCACGTGCGGCTGCCCAGTGGCAGTGTGGCCACCCGGGAGTATGTGGTGCACCCAGGGGCCGCGATGATCGTGCCCCTGCACGCAGACGGCACGGTCACCATGGTGCGGCAGTTCCGCTACCCGCTGAACCGCGTGTTTCTCGAGTTTCCTGCCGGCAAGCGGGACCCCGGCGAGCCCACGTTGCTCACTGCGCAGCGCGAGCTGGCCGAGGAAGTCGGGCTGGCGGCTGCGCAGTGGTCGCAGCTCACCGTCATCCACAATGCCATCGCCTATTCGGACGAGGCGATCGAACTGTTTCTGGCCGAGGAGCTGAGCGCGGTGCCGCAGCAGCTGGACGAAGAAGAGTTCCTCGATGTCGTGCGACTGCCGCTGGATGAGGTGGTGGCGCAAGTGGTCCGCGGCGAGCTCACGGACGTCAAGACCCTCATCGGCGCACTCGCGGCGCAGCAGGTGCTGGCCGGCACATGGCCGCGCAAGCTGCATCCAGTCTGACTAGCCGCCACCGGCGCGAGTTTTAGTTGGCCGAAAACGACTGAATCTAAAAGTCATGAAACCGGCTTTCCGCTTGTCTGATGCGCGGAAAGCCGGTTTTCAATCTATTTCAAGAATATGGCCGTTTTCGAACTAAACGAGTGCTGGTGCGGTTCTTCAGGCACCTGCCCGCGCTGCGGCGCACCCGCCTGAGTGCGTCCAGCAGCTCGCAACTCCGCTACATGCCGGCGTAGTTCGGCCCACCGCCGCCTTCAGGCGTGATCCAGACGATGTTCTGCGTCGGATCCTTGATGTCGCAGGTCTTGCAGTGCACGCAGTTCTGCGCGTTGATTTGCAGGCGATCGCTGCCGTCGTCGTTCTTCACGAACTCGTACACGCCCGCCGGGCAGTAGCGGCTCTCCGGGCCGGCGTACTTGGCCAGGTTGGTCGCCACGGGCACGGCGGCATTGCGCAGAGTGAGGTGGGCCGGCTGGTTCTCTTCATGGTTGGTGTTCGAGACGAACACCGAACTCAGGCGGTCGAAGGTCAGCTTGCCGTCGGGCTTGGGGTACTCGATCTTGGCGCACTGGTCCGCCGGCTTGAGATACAGGTGATCGGCCTTCGTGCGGTGGATCGTCCAGGGCGGGCGCTTGATGCCGAGCTTGGGCAGCAGCCAGTATTCGATGCCGGTCATGATCGAGCCGACCGTCAGCCCGTACTTGAACCACTGCTTGAAGTTGCGCGCCTGCTCCAGCTCCTTGCGCAGCCAGCTCGCATCGAACGCGGCGGGGTAGGCCGTGAGTTCGTCCTGCTTGCGGCCGGCGGCCACGGCCTCGAAGGCAGCTTCGCCGCACAACATGCCGGTCTTGATGGCCGCATGACTGCCCTTGATGCGCGGTGCATTCAGAAAGCCGGCCTCGCAGCCCACCAGTGCGCCGCCCGGGAACACCGTCTTGGGCAGTGACAGCAGGCCGCCGGCAGTGATGGCGCGTGCGCCATAGGACAGGCGCTTGCCGCCTTCGATGTGCTTGCGGATGGCCGGGTGTGTCTTCCAGCGCTGCATTTCCTCGAAGGGCGACAGCCAGGGGTTCTCGTAGTTCAGGCCGACCACGAAGCCCAGGGTCACCTTGTTGCCTTCCAGGTGATACAGGAAGCCGCCGCCGTAGGTGTTCTTGTCCAGCGGCCAGCCGGCCGCGTGCACCACCAGCCCCGGCTGAGCCTTGGTGGGGTCGATCTCCCAGAGTTCCTTGATGCCGATCGCGTAGCTCTGAGGGTCCTTGCCCGCGTCGAGCTTGAAACGCTCGATCAGCTGCTTGCCCAGGTGGCCGCGCGCGCCTTCGGCAAAGATCGTGTACTTGCCGTGCAGTTCCATGCCCGGCTGGAAGTTCTCGGTGGGCTCCCCATCCTTGCCGATGCCCATGTTGCCGGTGGCCACGCCCTTCACGGCGCCGTGCTCGTCGTACAGCACCTCGGCGGCCGCAAAGCCTGGGAAGATCTCCACGCCCAGGCTCTCGGCCTGCTGGCCCAGCCAGCGCACGACATTGCCCAGGCTGATCACGTAGCAGCCCGCGTTGTGGAAGTTGTCGGGCATCAGCCAGTCCGGCGTCTTGGTGGCGCCGGTTTCCGTCAGAAACAGGGCTTCGTCGCGCGTGACGGGCTGGTTCAGCGGCGCACCCTTGTCTTTCCAGTCCGGGATCAGCTCGTTGAGGGCGATCGGGTCCATCACGGCGCCCGAGAGGATGTGCGCACCGACCTCCGAGCCCTTCTCCAGCACCACGACGGAGACATCCTGGCCCTTGCTGGCGGCCAGCTGCTTGATGCGGATCGCTGCGGACAGGCCGGCCGGCCCGCCACCCACGATCACCACGTCATATTCCATCGACTCGCGTTCGATCTCCATCCCCATGCTCCTCGGCTTTTCTGCGCTGCATTTCTGCTCGGGTCAAGCACGAGATTTTCGCACTGTGCGCGAGCAGGCTCGCTTGGGAGCTTCCTCTAAACTCGATTGCACTTTCTGAGGGTAGCGCGCTGCGTTCGATCAGTTCTGGTTACGCATCGCGCCCCCGTGCCGCCAGCCCACCCCACATGGCCCCTGTGGCCGGAGAACACCCATGACGGTAGAAATTGCACTGGATGGCAAGGTCGCACTCATCAGCGGCGCATCCAGCGGCCTGGGCGCGCAGTTCGCGCGCACGCTGGCCCGTGCAGGTGCCAAGGTCGTGCTGGCGTCGCGCCGGATCGAGCGGCTCAAAGATCTGCGCGCCGAAATCGAGGCCGAAGGCGGCTCCGCCCACGTGATCAAGCTGGACGTGACCGACCCGGCGAGCATTGCTGCGTGCGTGGCCCATGCCGAGACCGAGGCCGGGCCGATCGACATTCTGGTGAACAACTCGGGCGTGTCGACGACCCAGCGCCTGGTGGACGTGAAGCCTGAGGACTACGACTTCATGATGGGCACCAACACGCGTGGCGCCTTCTTCCTCGCCCAGGATGTGGCCAAGCGCATGATCGCACGGGCGCGTGGGGCAGAAGCGCGCGGCGAACCCGCGCGTCCGGCGCGCATCATCAACATCGCGTCCGTGGCCGGCCTCCGGGTGCTTCCGCAGATCGGTGTGTACTGCATGAGCAAGGCCGCCGTGGTGCAGATGACCCGCGCGCAGGCGCTGGAGTGGGGCCGCTTCAACATTAATGTGAATGCCATCTGCCCCGGCTATATCGATACCGAGATCAATCACACGCACTGGCAGACCGAGCAGGGGCAGAAGCTCATGCAGATGCTGCCGCGCAAGCGCGTGGGCAAGCCCGAGGATCTCGACGGCCTGATCCTGCTGCTTGCCCATGACTCCGCAGGCTTCGTCAATGGCGCCATCATCGCCGTGGACGACGGACTGTCGGTGAGCTGATTCCTGTCCTGCTCCAAACCTTCGGGGGATTGAATGAAGAAACTCTATCCAAGTGCCCAGGCGGCACTGGCCGGCGTCGTCAAGGACGGCCAGCTCATCGCGGTGGGCGGCTTCGGTCTGTGCGGCATTCCCGAAGCGCTCATTGCGGCGCTGCGTGACTCGGGTGCAAAGAATCTGACCTGCATCAGCAACAACGCAGGGGTGGACGGCTTTGGTCTGGGCCTGCTGCTGGAGACGCGGCAGATCAGCAAGATGATCTCGTCCTATGTGGGCGAGAACAAGGAATTCGAGCGCCAGTTCCTGGCCGGTGAGCTGGAGCTGGAGTTCACGCCCCAGGGCACATTGGCCGAGAAGCTGCGGGCCGGCGGGGCGGGCATCCCGGCCTTCTTCACCAAGACGGGCGTCGGCACGCTGGTGGCCGACGGCAAGGAGACGCGCGAGTTCGACGGCGAAACCTACATCATGGAGCGCTCGCTCACACCCGAAGTCGCGCTCGTCAAGGCGCACATTGCAGACCAGTCCGGCAACCTGATCTTTCGCCGTACCGCGCGCAACTTCAACCCGGCTGCCGCCATGGCCGGGCGAATCACGATTGTCGAAGTGGAGCAGGTCGTGGAGACCGGCTCGCTGGACCCGGATTCGATCCACCTTCCGGGCATCTACGTGCACCGGATCGTGCACAACCCGAACCCCGAGAAGCGCATCGAGAAGCGCACTCTCTTTGGCCAGAGCTGATCAGGAGACTCACCATGCCTTGGACCCACGCTGAAATGGCCCAGCGCGCCGCTGCGGAGCTTGAAGACGGCTTCTATGTCAACCTCGGGATCGGCCTGCCGACTCTGGTGGCCAATCACGTCGCACCGGACATCGAGGTCTGGCTGCAGAGTGAAAACGGCATGCTCGGCATCGGCCCCTTCCCGACGGAAGATCAGGTAGATGCCGACATCATCAACGCCGGCAAGCAGACCGTGACCACGCTGCCTGGCTCCTCGATCTTCGGCTCGCACGACAGCTTCGCCATGATCCGCGGCGGCAAGATCAACCTCTCGATTCTCGGGGCCATGCAGGTCAGCGAGCACGGCGATCTGGCCAACTGGATGATCCCCGGCAAGATGGTCAAAGGCATGGGTGGTGCCATGGATCTCGTGGCCGGCGTGAAGCGCGTGGTCGTGCTCATGGAGCACGTGGTGCGCAAGAAGGACGGCAGCATCGACCTGAAGATCCTGCCTAAGTGCAACCTGCCACTGACCGGCGTGGGCGTCGTCGATCGGATCATCACGGATCTGGCCGTGATGGACGTGAACGATGACGGCTTGAAGCTCGTTGAACTGGCGCCCGGCGTCACGCGCGACGAACTTCAAAAGCTCACTGGCTGCACGCTGCACTGATGCGCATCGCATCAAACGAGAAACGCCGGCGTCAGCCGGCGTTTTTCTTGTGTTGCGCCTGGTCAGGCCTTCATGAAACCCAGATCGCGAGTGCTGAAGTTGCTGAGGTTTGGGAGGATGGCCGCCGTGTCGACAGCCGGCGTGAACCACTTGATGAGCGTGTGCGCGTACTGATCCACGCCAATCTTGGGAATCCAGCGGCCCTGCCACTCCCAGGTGTCCTTGCCGGCATCGTCCGGGCCACCCAGTGTCATGTCCGGGTAGGTGCCATACATACGGCCACCCTGGACACTTCCTCCGAGAATCAGATTGATGTTGCCCCAGGCGTGGTCGGTGCCGCGGCTGTTGTTCGGCTTGAAGGTACGGCCGAAGTCACTCATCGTGAAGGATGTGACGTTGTTCATCACGCCCAGATCACTCATGGCCTTGTGGAACGACGCCAACGCGGTCGCCACTTGGGAGAGCAGGTTGGCATGGCCGCCAGCAGTCGAGTCACCGGAAGAAATCTGGCCCTCGTGTGTATCGAAGCCGCCCAGCGATACGAAGAACACGTGCCGATTGCCACCTAGACGCGAGCGGTTCTTGATCAGCTTGGCCACCTGGTAGAGCTGCTGCGAAAGCGACCCCGCATTGACCGTATTGCGTGCAAGGTTGCCAAAGGCGGCGCTGATCTCGGGGTTGTCCGGATCCGGTCCGGTATCGGTCGGCCGTTGCCGGATGATCGGATTGAGCACGGTGCTGGTGGTCAGTGCCTGGCGCTGGATGGTGGCGTAGGCGTTGTGCAACGCATTGGGTGAGGTGGCGTTGTTCAGCGTTTCGAGTGCTGTGCGCCGTGCGCGTGACCAGCTGTCGTCGCCGATGCCCTCCAGCCCGAAGGTTGCGCCCGGCCCGGGCATGGCCAGCGTGCTCGAGCGCGCAGACACCGTGAAGCGCGCGCTGCCCCCGAATGAATACAGCACGTTCAGCGCCGCGGCATCCACGAGCCGCCCGCCCCATCCGGTGGTGGTCTGAAAGACATTGGTGTCGCCCAGCTCCCAGACGTTTTGCTGGTCGCTGTGCGAGAAAAGTCCCTGAGGCACGATCTTCGGATCGGGGCTTTCGCGCACAGCAAGGAAGTCCGCCTTGTCCCGGAATGGGCGAGACAGGGGGCCGACGTTCAGTAGCCCGGCCATCCAGCCATCGGTGTAGGCGCGCTGCAGCGGCGCCATGGCGGGATGCAGGCCGAAACCTGCATCGATCTGCAGTAGGCTCGCCTGCGGCAGCGCCATGTAGCCGCGACGCTGGGCGTAGGTGGCGTAGCGGCCGTCGATCGGCACAACCGTGTTGAAACCATCATTGCCGCCGAACAGGAATACACAGACCAGCGCCTTGTAGTCAGCGGTCTGGGCCTGGGCGTCATCGATGGTCGCCATGGTGAGGCCACCACCAAGGCTTGTATACGCCGTGGCGCTCGCAATGGCGCGCAGCATGTCGCGCCGGGAGAGTTGGGAAGACTTCATGCTCGGCCTCTCAGCGCTGGACTTGGTACTGGGGCGAGGACAGCAGGATGTACGCAGCCTGCTTGATGCGCTCGCGCTGGTAATTGCTGGCGATGTCGGTGCGCGTCAGCCAGCTGTTCTCGTTGGTGGTTCAGGTCTCGACCGCCGTGACCACCTGTGCACGATCCTGTGCGCTCAGGCGCCCGTTGAGCAGCAGCAGATTCAGGCGATCCACCAGCTTGCCGGCATCGACAGCGTCAGCTTCGAAGAGGCTGTAGTTCACGCGGGTCCCGCGGCCGCTGAAGACCGTGGCATCCGGGGCATAGGTGCCGCCTTTGTTGTACCACCACATGAATAGCGAGTTGGCGAAGTTGCTGCGCCCCATCACCGTGCTCGCACCTGCGATCCCGAACTGCGGCGCAAGCAGCCCCGCATTGCCCGGCAGCGGGTAGTCCGGTGGGTAGTAGTTGAACACCGAGGGTGAGGAGAACACCGGCTGGCCCATGGCGTCACCAAACCACCAGCGGCCGAGCGGCACCCCATCGGTCACGCCGCCGAAGGCACGCAGCGCGCCGGTCATGTACAGGATGGGCTCGCGCAGCTTGCCGAAGCTCGCATCGGTCATGCGGTTCATGTCCCGAGCCTCGGCGTCCAGCAGGATGGCGGCGATCACCGCTCGCAGGTCGCCCTTGCCGGTGCCGCCGGTGATGCCGTCGAAGGTTCCGCTGTTGAAGACCGTGGCCACGCGGCTCACGTACGCGGGCGAGGGGTTGCTCGTGACGAAGAACTGGATCAGCTGCTTGCTGATGAAGGGCGCCGTGTTGGGGTGGTTCATCACCGAGTCCAGCACGCTGTTCAAGGCCTGATCGGGTGTCCGGCTGGCAGGCACGGTCGTGCCGGAGAGAAGCACCCGCTCAGTCTTGTCATGCTGTGCAGCCACCGAGACCATGCGGCCGCGGTAGTAGGCATTGTTCTGCCAACCCCCGCACACCCCGTTGTTGCACCAGGGATTCTTGCCGCCGGCCGGGTAGGTCCAGCCGGTCAGTGCATATGAATAGTTGCGCACCGTCGTGTTGTCGTAGGTCGCAGTGCACTTGCCGCCCTTGAGCGTGCCGTCCAGGTTGAGATCGCACACGCCGATGCTGAACAGCTGCAGCAGTTCGCGCGCAAAGTTCTCGTTGGGCGCTGCGGCCTCGTTGTTGACCATGTCCAGGTAGTCGCCCATCAGCGGCGAGAGCGTGACCTCGCGCAGGATGTTGCGGTAGTTGCCGAACGCGTTGTTGCGCAGCATCTGGTAGTACTCGCGCATGCCGTAGGTGCCCTCGGTCTCGCGGTCCGACACCACCACGATCTGGGCGAGCGCATGCGCCATGCGTTGGCGCAGCTGATCCGGGTTCTCCACAGCCTGGCGGAAGAAATCCCATTTCAGGGGTTCTGAGCTGTACCAGTCGCGCCAGCAGTTGTCGCGCGCCGTGCCACCCTGAGGGAACTTTGCATTGCAGAAGTCCTTTTCCATGGTGGTGTTGATTTCGTCAGAGCCGCCACTGGCATATGTGGACGCCGGTGCGCTGAACTGATCGAGGAGGTACTGCCGGAAGCCCTTTGACTGAACCGCAGCAATTTCTGCCTCGTTCGGGCCGAAGCTCATTTGCTGCAGGAAGCGTGAGGCTTCGATCGCAGTCGGCAACGCGGCGACGGGTGGCGGCGCAGGTGCCGGCGTTGGAGCAGGCGCGGGCGCGGGGGCTGGTCCTGGCGCGGGGGCGGGGGCAGGTGCGGGCGCCGGGCCTGGCGCTGGAGCGGGCGCAGGACCTGGTGCTGGCGCAGGAGCGGGCGCGGGTGAGCTGCTTGGCGGGGCTGCATCCGAACCGCCGCCGCCGCAGGCGGCAAGCGCCACGGCAATCGAAAGCCCGAGGGCCGCGGTACGCAGGGTCTTTGTGGGCATGCTGGGTCGTCCGTCCGGGCCTGTGCGGAGCGCGCCAGGCAAATTCAGTCCAGACCGAACACTAGCAATCCATCCGCCGCGCGTTCGTGTCAGTTGAGGTCATCGCAACACATTTTCGGCTTCGACAACGACGCTTACAGTTCGTAACGGCGGCTCGCGCCCGAATGCCCGGCGCGAGGACAGGGCTTGGGCGAAGTTGACGCGCCTATAATCTGAATTTCCCGGCGACTCATATGACCAAATTCGTGTTCGTTACCGGTGGCGTGGTGTCCAGCCTAGGCAAGGGCATCGCCGCAGCCTCAATCGCTGCGCTTCTCGAAAGCCGCGGCCTCAAAGTCACCCTCCTCAAGCTCGACCCCTACATCAACGTCGACCCCGGCACGATGTCACCGTTCCAGCACGGTGAAGTGTTCGTGACCGAGGACGGGGCCGAAACCGACCTCGACCTGGGCCATTACGAGCGGTTCATTTCCGCCAAGATGCGCAAGGTCAACAACTTCACGACCGGCCAGATCTACGAATCCGTGATCCGCAAGGAGCGGCGCGGCGAGTATCTCGGCAAGACCGTGCAGGTGATTCCGCACATCACCAACGAGATCCAGGCCTTCGTTGAGCGCGGTGCGCAGGCCCACTGGGGCGATGCGACCGATGTGGCGATCGTCGAGATCGGCGGCACGGTGGGTGACATTGAGTCGCTGCCCTTCCTGGAAGCCGCTCGCCAGATGGCGCTGAAGCGCGGCCGCGATGGCGCCTGCTTCGTGCACCTGACGCTCGTGCCCTACGTGGCCAGCGCCGGCGAATTGAAGACCAAGCCCACGCAGCACAGCGTGCAGAAGCTGCGCGAGATCGGCATGCAGGCTGATGTGCTGCTCTGCCGTGCCGACCGACCGATTCCGGACGACGAGCGCGCCAAGATCTCGCTTTTCTCCAATGTGCCCCTGGACGGTGTGATCTCGGTCTGGGATGCGGACAGCATCTACAAGGTGCCGGCCATGCTGCACGCGCAGCATGTGGACGACCAGATACTCACCAAGCTGAACCTGCAGGCCAAGCCCGCGGACCTCTCCGTGTGGAACAAGCTCGTCTACACGCTGGAGCATCCGCAGCACGAGATCAAGATCGGCATGGTCGGCAAGTATGTGGACCTCACCGAGAGCTACAAGAGCCTGACTGAAGCGCTGATCCACGCCGGCATCCACACGCAGACCCGCGTGAAGATCGAGTACCTGGATTCCGAGGAGATCGAGGCCGGCGGCACGGCGGGCCTGAAGCACTTGGACGCAATCCTCGTGCCCGGCGGCTTCGGCAAGCGCGGCACGGAAGGCAAGATCAAGGCCATCCAGTATGCCCGCGAGCACAAGATTCCCTATCTCGGCATCTGCCTTGGCATGCAGCTGGCCACCATCGAATTCGCACGCCACGTGTGCGGCATGGATGGTGCCAACAGCACCGAGTTCGACACCGCCACGCCGTATCCCATCGTTGCGTTGATCGACGAGTGGGTGGACCGCAGTGGCAAGAAGGAAGTGCGCACCGCCGACAGCGACCTGGGCGGCACGATGCGCCTGGGCTCGCAGAAGTGCCCGGTCAAGCCTGGCACGCTGGCTCAGCAGATCTATGGTGAACACGTCAATGAGCGCCACCGTCACCGCTATGAGGTGAACAACACGCTTGCCGGCAAGCTTGAAGAGAAGGGCTACGTGATTTCTGCACGAACCCCCACCGAAGACTTGCCCGAGATGATGGAGTACACCAAGAGCATGCACCCCTGGTTCGTGGGTGTGCAGTTTCACCCGGAGTTCACCAGCACCCCGCGCGACGGGCATCCGCTGTTCATCGCCTACGTGAAGGCGGCACTTGCGCACCAGCAGCAATTGGCCAGCGCGGGCGGCAAGGTGGCCGTGGCGGCTGAGTAGCCCGGTGTTTGGCGCAGGTTTGGGCGCAGCTGCCTGCTTGAGGCAGGCAGTACAGAACTAGCAAAGGTTTCGAATGAAGCTGTGCAACTTTGATGTCGGGCTGGACAAGCCCTTCTTTCTGTTCAGCGGCCCCTGCGTGGTCGAGTCGCGCGATCTGGCGCATGAGACCGCCGGCCGCCTGAAGGAAATCACGAGCAAGCTCGGCATTCCCTTCATCTACAAGAGCAGCTACGACAAGGCCAACCGCTCCAGCGGCAAGAGCTTCCGCGGCCTGGGCATGGACAAGGGGCTGGAGATTCTGGCGGACACCCGCGCCAAGTTCGGTGTGCCCGTCGTGACCGATGTGCACACCGAAGCCGAGATCAAGGACGTGGCCGCGGTGGTGGACGTGATCCAGACGCCGGCCTTCCTCGTGCGCCAGACGGACTTCATCCGCGCCTGCGCCCAGAGCGGTAAGCCCGTCAACATCAAGAAGGGCCAGTTCCTCGCGCCGCACGACATGAAGAACGTCGTCGACAAGGCCCGCGAAGCTGCTCGGGAGGCGGGTGTGCCCGAAGACAACTTCATGGTCTGCGAGCGCGGCGCCAGCTTTGGCTACAACAACCTGGTGAGCGACATGCGCAGCCTCGCCATCATGCGCGAGACGCTCTGCCCGGTGGTGTTTGACGCCACGCATTCCGTGCAGCTGCCCGGCGGCCAGGGCACGAGCTCCGGCGGCATGCGCGAGATGGTGCCTGTGCTGGCGCGCGCGGCAGTGGCGGTGGGTGTCGCCGGCCTGTTCATGGAGACGCACCCGGACCCGGCCAAGGCCATGTCCGACGGCCCGAACGCGGTGCCACTCAACAAGATGGAGGCGCTGCTCTCTACGCTGGTTGAGCTCGATCGCATCACCAAGAAGAACGGTTTCCTTGAAACCGACTTCGCAGCCTGAGCCGGGGCGCCCCATGAGCAAGAAGGGCTACATCCTGGCTGATGTGCAGATCACCAACCCCGAGCAGTACGCCGAGTACCGCAAGTGGTCCACGCTCGCCATGCAGGCGCATGGCGCCAAGCCGCTGATCCGCGGTGGTGCCACCCAGCGCCTGGAAGGCCGCGAACCGGGGCGCATGGTGCTGCTGGAGTTCCCGAGCACCGCAGCGGCGCAGGCCTTCTACGACTCACCGCAGTACCGCCGGGCCCGCAATGCCCGGGAAGGCGCCGCGATCATGAACATGATGATCGTGGAGGGTGTGTAGCGCGCAGTCCTGCAAGGCCGGTGATCCCGGTCGTGCGCGGTCATGCGCAGTATTCGTGAAGCAGTACCCAGCATGCGTGAGGCTGAATCCAGCATCCATGCGGGTTTCCAGACCAAAATGGCTCAAGAACCGCGCCAGACAAGCGGAAAGCCATCTTGAAGTTGAGCCACCAGGCACGTTCGACCAGCATCCCAAACCCTAGATCGGAAATCTCAAGAACATGACCGCCATCGTTGATGTGATCGGCCGCGAAATTCTGGACAGCCGCGGCAACCCCACCGTCGAGTGCGACGTACTGCTCGAAAGTGGCGTGATGGGCCGCGCTGCGGTGCCTTCCGGCGCCTCCACCGGCAGCCGCGAAGCCATCGAACTGCGCGACGGCGACAAGAGCCGCTACCTGGGCAAGGGCGTGCTCAAGGCCGTCGAGCACATCAACACCGAGATCGCCGAGGCCATCATGGGCCTGGACGCCAGCGAGCAGGCCTACATCGACAAGACCCTGATCGACCTGGACGGCACCGAGAACAAGAGCCGCTTGGGCGCCAACGCCATGCTGGCCGTGAGCATGGCCGCTGCGCGCGCCGCGGCCGACGACGCCGGCCAGCCCCTGTACCGCTACTTCGGCGGCACGTCGGCGCATCACATGCCGGTGCCGATGATGAACGTCATCAACGGCGGCGCGCATGCCAACAACACGCTCGATCTGCAGGAATTCATGATCCTGCCCGTGGGCGCCAGGAACTTCCGCGAGAGCCTGCGCATGGGCGCCGAGGTCTTCCACGCGCTCAAGAAGCTGATTGGCGATGCGGGCATGAGCACGGCCGTGGGCGACGAGGGCGGCTTCGCGCCGAACGTGGCCAACCACGAGGCAGCCATCAAGCTCATCATGCAGGCCATCGAGAAGGCCGGCTACGAGCCCGGCACGCAGATCGCACTCGGCCTGGACTGCGCTGCGAGCGAGTTCTATCACGACGGCAAGTACGTGCTCGAAGGCGAGGGCGGCCTGAAGCTGTCCTCCCAGGACTTTGCCCACCTGCTGGCCACCTGGGTGGACAAGTACCCGATCATCAGCATCGAGGACGGCATGCACGAAGGCGACTGGGACGGCTGGGCCCAGCTCACGGCGCTGCTGGGCAAGAAGGTGCAGCTGGTCGGCGACGACCTCTTCGTCACCAACACCAAGATCCTGAAGCAGGGCATCGAGCGCGGCATCGCGAACTCGATCCTTATCAAGATCAACCAGATCGGCACCCTGACCGAGACCTTCGCTGCCATCGAGATGGCCAAGCGCGCCGGCTACACGGCCGTCATCAGCCATCGCTCCGGCGAAACCGAGGACAGCACAATCGCTGACATCGCCGTGGGCACCAACGCCGGTCAGATCAAGACGGGTTCCATGTCCCGCTCGGACCGCATGGCCAAGTACAACCAGCTGCTGCGCATCGAGGAAGACCTGGGCGACGTGGCGCTGTACCCCGGCCGCGACGCGTTCTACAACCTGCGCTGAACGTCCGCCTCCGCCTGAACTGAATGAACCGCAGCCGTATCATCACCCTCGCACTGCTGGTGGCCGTCGTGCTGCTGCAGTGGCCGGTGTGGTTCGGCAAGGGCGGCTGGTTCAAGGTCTGGGAGCGCGAGGGCGAACTCGCCAAGCGCGAGGAAGCCAACGCCGAGCGCAAGCTGCGCAATGGCGCCATCGAAGCCGACGTGCGTGACCTGCAGACCGGCACCGGTGCCATCGAGGAACGTGCCCGGCAGGAGCTGGGCATGGTGCGCCAGGGCGAGGTGTACGTGCAGATTCTTGAAGGCGCCACGCCCATTCCGGCGGTGAAGCCTCCTCCTGCCCCTGCGGGCAAGGCACAGGCTGCGCCTGCGAGTGTCAGCGGACCTCCGGCGGCCGCGCCTGCACGCTGACCCTTGCTGCGCCAAGTGAGGGCGGCTCTGCCGTCTACGTCGACAACACCAGGCGATTGTGGGTCCGCAGCGCGGTGGATGGAGCGCCACCGCGCGGATGATGGTCGGCTAAGAGCCCGCGACCGTTCCGGTGGACTTCGCCGGTGTGCCCTGATTGGCGGCAGGCAAGGCCGGGGCCGTCAGACTGAACTGCAGTGACGCACGCTGATCCACTGCGTCACCCATCACCCGGTTCTTGCCGCCCGCTTTTGCACGAGCCAGCATTTCCTCACAGCGGCGCAGCACCTGTTCCAGCGGGTCATCCTGCGCGCAGATCCGGAAGCCCGCAGACAGCGTGATCGGCGCGGGCAGCTCGGAGAACGGAATCGGCCGACTGACTCGCTCGACCACCGCCTGCGCGCGGTCCGGGATCATGCGGGCAATCGCGATGAACTGCTCGCCCTCGAATCGGGCAAGGAAGTCGCCCTCGCGCAGGCGCTCGCTCAGGGCGACGGCCGCATGCTTGATCACCCGATCGCCAAAGTTGTGGCCGTGTGCGATGTTGATGCGCTTGAAGTTGTCCATGTCGATGATGGCCACCACCAGCGTCGTGCCCGGCAGGTGGTCGCGCCGGTCGGCCAGTTCGTTCTGAAGCTTCCGCAGCGCGCTGCGGCGGTTGGGCAGTTCGGTGAGTTCATCGAAGCTGCCGTCGGCACGGAGCTGGTCGCGCCGCTTCTTCAGATCCGCCACGAGGCTGTCGACCTCGCGCGCCAGCAGGCCGACTTCGTCGTGATAGTGCCGGGGCAGGGGAATGTGCTCACCGAAGGTGACGAAGCGCTGCAAGGTGTTGGCCGTGGCGAGCACCAGCTTGAGCATGCTGTGCACGGCCCATAGGCCCACAGCGATGGCGATGACCGAGCCGATGACGGCAACCAAGCCCACACCCATGGCGGACATGCTGGGCCAGATGGCCAGCGCCAGCCAGACGAGCGCAGCAGGGATGGCACA
Organism: beta proteobacterium AAP99; assembly: GCA_001295775.1. GTDB lineage: Bacteria > Pseudomonadota > Gammaproteobacteria > Burkholderiales > Burkholderiaceae_C > Piscinibacterium. The sequence continues at coordinate 294,010 of LJIA01000006.1, read as the reverse complement.
CACCGCCAGGACCAACAGGAATGCCTTGCCCTGAAAGCCTGAAACGAGATTGATGCGGACCAAGAAGTCGTACAGACCTGACATCCGTTCCCCTGACCTGACACCCCGATGTTCGGCGGTGCGCATACGCCCCCTCCAGAGGGATGTTGACGATTTTGAAACAGTACTCAGGCGCGCCGCAAGCCCATCATGTGAATAAAGGCCGTTTCCGAGCGCAAACACCACAGTCTTGCGCGGAGGCTTTACAGGCCACTTACGCCTGTGCATAAGCGGCAAGCAATGCGCAGACCAGCGGCGCGTCCGCTGCCCGCTGATCGCCCTGGGCGGGCGCAGGCAGTACTAGTGCACCGCGCCGCCGGGTTCGGCGTCCGGGCTGCCACGTATGGCAAGCGCCGCGTCGACGGCGTCGAACTCGTAGCGCGTGTCGCAATACTCGCAATTCACACTGACGGCGCCTTGCTCTGCGAGGATTGACTCGATCTCCGCGGCGCCGAGCATGCGCAGTACGCCGGCCACCTTCTCGCGCGAGCAGGTGCAGGAAAAGCGCACCGGCTGCTCCGCCTTCACCGCCAGCGGCTCCTCCCAGAACAGGCGGCGCACCACTTCCTGCGCGGGCAGGCCCAGCAGTTCCTCGCGCTTGATGGTGGCAGCAAGATGGCGGGCGCGGTCCCAGGCGTCGGTATCGGTGACTTCCTTGCCACCTTCCGCAGGCATGCGCTGCACGAGCAGGCCGGCTGCACAGTTCTCGTTGGCGGCCAGATGCACGAGGGTGGGCAGCTGTTCGCTGCTGGCGAAGTAGTAGTCCAGGCTTTCCGCCAGCGTGTTACCCACCAGCGGCACGATGCCGGTGTAGGCCTGCTGACCGGGCAGCTTGTCTTTCGGATCGAGGACGATCACGAAGCGGCCCTGGCCGCCGGCGTTCACGAGATCGCGAAAACTCGCGTGCTCCGGCACGGCCGCGTCCGGGTTCAGCTTGATTGCCGCGCGTACACCGAAACCTGCTGCGCATTCGACGACCGCCAGACGGACGGGGCCATCGCCCTGGATCTGCAGCACCAGCGAACCATTGAACTTGAGCGTGGCGGCAAGCAGGGTGCTGGCGGCGACCAGTTCGCCCAGCACGGCATTCACGGCAGGCGGAAGACTGCGGTGCTGGTTGAGTTCTTGCCATGTATTCGTGAGCGAGACGGCTTCGATGCGTACGGCGCCATCGCCCATCAGGAACTTCAGCACCTGATCACTCATCGCCACCGTCCAGCCGGGTCAGCCCCGTCTTGACGCGCTGTGCGCGGGCGACGTAGTTCGCAGCGTTGCCGTGCATCTTGGCAATGTCCAGCTCACTGAGCGTTCTTGCGACCTTGGCGGGGCTGCCGATGATCAGCGAGCCGTCCGGGAACTCCTTGCCTTCGGTGACGAGCGCGCCGGCCCCCACGAGGCAGTTGCGGCCGATCTTCGCGCCATTGAGCACCACCGCCTGGATGCCGATCAAGCTGCCTTCGCCCACGGTGCAGCCATGCAGCATGGCCTGGTGGCCGATGGTCACGTTCGCGCCCACGCTGAGCGGAAAGCCGGGGTCCGTGTGCAGCACGGCGCCTTCCTGCACATTGCTGCCGGCGCCAATGTCGATGAGCTCGTTGTCGCCGCGGATCACCGCGCCGGACCAGACGCTGGATTCCGCTGCGAGACGAACCTTGCCGATTACGGTTGCGTTGTCGAATACGAAGGCACTGTCCGCGATCTCCGGACGGTGCTCCTCGAACTGATAGATGGGCATGGGGAGGCTTTCTTGTGGGGTTCGTGGCGCTGCGCACGCGCAGTTTTTCGCCAGCAATGGCCAATTTTAGGCAAGGGTGTTCTCGTCGCCCGGCGTATCTTGGGAATCCCGCGCTCCCCAGAATCCAGGCCGCCCATGAGCAAGGAAAGCTACGACGAAGTGCCCTACCCGACTGGCTCCATCCAGTTCACGCAGCCGCAGCGTCTTGCGGGTGCCGTGGCCTGGGCGGGCTGGGCGCCGCCGCCCGTGCACCGGGCGCGGGTACTCGAGATCGGCTGCGCCACGGGCGGCAACCTTGCGCCACTCGCCGCACGGCATCCGGATTGGACGCTCGTGGGCGTGGACTATTCGCCGGTGCAGATCCAGGCGGCCACCCGGCTCGCAGAGCGCATGGGCCTGGGCAACCTGCGCTTCGTGGCGGCGAGCGTGGAAGACATCACGCCAGCCTGGGGCGAGTTCGACTACATCCTCACCCACGGTGTGTATTCCTGGGTGCCCGACCCGGTGCAGGCGGCCATCCTGCGTGTGAGCCGCGAGAACCTCGCGCCGCAGGGCGTGGCCTATGTCAGTTTCAATGCGCTGCCGGGCTGGCACTGGCGCGGCGTGATCCGCGACTTTCTGCTGCAGTTCACGCCGTCCCACCTGAGCGGCGCGCAGAAGGTGGCCCATGCCATGCAGTTGCTGCAGGCCTTCCAGGCAGCCGTACCGGCAGACACGCCCATGGGCCAACTGCTCAAGCGCGAGGTGCCGGCGCTGCTCAAGGCCCACCCCAGCTACGTGCTGCATGAGTTCTACGAGAGCGACAACCGCCCGCTGCATCTCTCGGAATTCATGCGCCGCGCCGAGGCTGCCGGTTTGCGTTACGCGGCGGATGTCGCCCAGCCCGACACGGACGGTCGACTGCTGACAGACGCGGCGCGCGCGCTGGTGGCGCAGCAGGGCGAGGCCGGCAGCCCGGCGGCGCTGCAGATGCGTGACTACCTCGGCGGCGAGCAGTTCCACCGTGCGCTGCTGGTCCACACCCAGCGCGAGCCGGAGCGCGGCCGACCGGCGGCGCTCGCCGAGCGGCTCGGCGGACTCGGATTGATGGGGCAGTTCATGCAGCACCCCAATGCCAAGGCGCCACCGGGCACCTTGCTCTGCCGACTGTCCGATCATGCGCTTGCGGCGCCCAGCACGGCGCAGCGGCCACTCATCGACCGGCTGAACGCTGCATGGCCGGGAGCGGTTCCGGTGGGCGAGCTGATCGGACCGGGGCTGAGCGCAGCGGACCGCACAGTCGCCGAAGACTACCTGCGCGCCCTCATGGCCGATGGCGCAGTGCGAGTGATGGGCGCACCGCAGGCCTTGCGCGGCGATGCGTTGGCGGACATCCCCCGGATCGACCCCTGCTGCCGCAGGCAGCTTGCCAGCGGGCTCGATACCGTGACCACGCTCACGCACGAAACCTTCCGGCCGGATGCGCTGCAGACCCGGATCATGCTGCTTGCCGATGGCAGCCGCAGCCGTACCGAGATCGTTCAGGCGCTTGCGGACTGGGCACATTCGCATCCCGAGCAGCTCGTGAACAGCGCCGGCCAGCGAATCGATGTGAGTCAGCTCAAGCCCCTGCTGCCTCAGGTGCTGAGTGATTTTCTCAATGGCCCGGCGCATGAGGCGGGGCTGCTTGAACCGCACTGAATCGATCAGCGCAGGTTGCAGGAACGGCCGCGGGCGAGCGCCTCGCCTAGACTCTCAGTCATGCTGACCGAGGGCCAATCATCCCGTATCGAGAGCGCCGAGCTGCGCGCCGCCGCGCTCCAGGCACTCGCCGTCATCGACCCGGACGCCAAGGTCGCGGCCGTGCAGTCGCTCTCTGCAGCGTTCGCAGCTACTGGCGCCTTGGACCCAACCGCAGCGCTGGAGCCTACGCAGCCCTTGCCCGGCCGCCCGGCGCGGCCGGTGCTGGTGCATCCCGCGCGGGTGCCACGGCGTTCACCCAACACGGTGCAAGGCCGGGCGGCGCTGCTGCATGCGCTGGCGCACATCGAGTTCAACGCCATCAACCTGGCGCTGGATGCGATCTGGCGCTTCCCCGGCCTGCCGGCCGCGTTCTACAGCGACTGGCTGAAGGTGGCTCGCGAAGAGGCGTTGCACTTCAGCCTGCTGGTCGAGCATCTTCACCGCCTGGGTGCGGCCTATGGCGACTTCGAAGCGCACGACGGTCTGTGGACCATGGCGCAGAAGACAGCAGCTGACCCGCTGGCGCGCATGGCGTTGGTGCCGCGGCTGCTGGAGGCGCGCGGGCTGGATGCCTCACCGCCGATCCGCGCCAAACTCGCCGCCGCGGGGGATGCACGCGCGGTGGAGATCCTGGACGTGATCATGCGTGACGAGGTCGGCCACGTGGAGATCGGAAACCGCTGGTATCGGTATCTCTGCGTACAGCAGGGCCGCGAGCCGGTGGCCACCTTCTGGGCGCTGCTTGAGCAGTACGGCACGCCGGCGCCCAAGGGGCCTTTCAATCTGGACGCGCGCCGCGCGGCGGGTTTCACGGCGGCAGAGCTGGATGCGCTTGAACTAAATGCGCAGACTGGCTGACTGGCTGGCTTCGGCGTGAGATGCACGCCGAATTTCTGTCGCTCAAATCGCTGGAGATCCGCATTCTGCAAGCGGAAAGCGGCACATCAGCAGAATCAAGTGATCATTGAAAATGTGTTTTCAAATTGATCGCTTTTCAATTATTCATTGAAAATAAAACAGGCCCGCAGCCAACGGCTGGGGCCTGACGAAGTGGCAACGCTTGCCGCAGGCACAAGGAGCGCCATGTGGATTCAAGCGATCAGGAGCGGCCGAAGATGATCCGCTCGCGCGCCAGCAGGTTCTTCTGTAGGGCCATGAACACGACAGCCGCCACCAGTGCCACCAATGCGGGCAGGGCAAGGTCCAGCGCGCCGAGCGCTTCACCGCGTACCACCCGCTCCATCGTGAACTGCTGCGCCAGACCCGGCACGAAAAGCTGCCAGAGCTGGTCCTTCTGCTTGATGAACAGGCTCGTGATCGGCAGGAAGTTGAAGATCAGCATGAAGTAGCTGGCGTAGGTCTGCGCTTCCTTGAAGCTGCGCCCGAAGGTGGACACCAGCATCAGCCCGGCGGCGATGAAGCCCGCAAACGGGATCAGGATGCCGATCAGCATCAGCACCTGCGGCGCGGAGAGCTGCATGATCGACGCCAGTGCCTCGCTGCGGATGAGTTGCGTGGAGACCCACATGCCCACCACCGTGAGCAGGATCACCGCACAGCCGTACAGCGTGACCGTGAGCCACTTGCCCGCGACGATTGCGCTGCGCTCACCCGGCGTGGTGAGCAGGGGCTCCAGCGAGCCGCGCTCGCGCTCACCGGCAGTCACGTCGATCGCCACGCTCAACATGCCGCCGATGCAGGCGAGCAGTGCCACCCAGGGCACGATGAACAGGATCTGTGCGCCCTTGGCCTGCGCCGTGGCCATGTCGATCCGCTCCAGATCCACGGCCTGCAGCACCCCTGGCGACATGCCCAGGGCGATCAGCCGCTGGCTGCCGACCTCGCGGTTGTAGCCCCGTACTGCCTCGGTGGCGATGCTGATGGACGGCCCGGCGCTCGTACGGGTGGATTCGAACACCACTTCGATGGGCGCCTTCTCGCCATGCGTGAGCTTTTCGGCGAACTTGGGGCCGGGGCGCACCACGGCGCGCTGGAAGTCGCCGCTGCGGATCTTGGCTTCGTAGTCCGCCGGCGGCTCCTTGATGGTCAGACCCTGGCGCTGCATGAAGTTGATCAGCCCGGGCATCTGGTCGCCGCCGACCACATAGACCTCGCGCTTCTCGGCGTCGCGTTCGATGCTGCCGATGAACTCGCCCATCAGGAACAGCGACAGCGGCCCGGACAGGATGGAGACCGTGAGCACGGTCATGATGGTGCGGCGGTCGCGCAGGCTGTCGATCAGCTCCTTGCGCAGCACCGAGGAGAAGAATTTCGAGAGGCTCATGCCTGCGCTCCCTGTGTCGTCAGTTCTTGGTGTTGATCGGGAAACGCCAGCTTCAGGAAGGCTTCTTCCATGTCGGCCGCGTTCGCGCGCTGCTGCAGCTCGGCCACGGTGCCCTGGGCCACGGTGGTGCCCGCGCTGATGATCACGACCTCATCAGCCAGCGCCGCCACCTCCTGCATGATGTGGGTGGACAGCAGGATGCACTTGCCCGACGAGCGCAGCTGCTTGAGCATCTCGCGCAGCAGGCGGATGGTCATGATGTCCAGACCATTGGTGGGCTCGTCCAGGATCAGGTTGGGCGGGTCATGGATCAGCGCACGCGCCAGCGCCACCTTCATGCGCTCGCCCTGGGAGAAGCCCTCGGTGCGGCGGTCGATGATCGACTGCAGGCCGAGCTGCTGCACGAGCACGTCCAGACGCTGCTCGATGGCCGCAGCCGTCATGCCCTGAAGCTCACCGAAGTAGCGCACGTTCTCGCGCGCTGTCAGCCGCGTGTACAGGCCGCGTGCGTCGGACAGCACGCCCAGCCGGGCGCGCACCTTCACGGCGTCCTTGTGGGCGTCCAGCCCGTCCACCAGCGCCTGGCCGGCGGAGGGCTCCACCAGCGTGCAGAGCATGCGCATGGTGGTGGTCTTGCCGGCGCCGTTGGGGCCGAGCAGTGCGGTGATCAGGCCATCGCGCGCCACGAAGCTCGCGTGGCTGACGGCATGCACCGTCTTGGCCTGCTTGCCCTTGCCGGTGGTGAAGCTCTTGCTCAGGTCCTTGGACTCGATCATTTCGTGCTCCCTGCTTGGGCGATGCTGGCCTTCGGGGCCACGGCGGTCGGCCGCTGCGGCGGCTCATAGAAGGTGGGGCGGGGCAGCTTGGCCAGACACGCGCCATCCAGCTTTTCCTTGCCCTCGGTCTTCACGAAAGTCTCGATCAGCTTGCTCGCGCAGGGTTGGCCGCTGACGATGTGGCCGATGTAGGGCGCCACCAGATGCTGCGCGTTGCTGAACCAGCCGGTCACCTTGTTGCCTTCAGCGGGCGGCGTGACGGGATCCAGGCCGCCCGACAGCACGAGGGTGGGGCGGTCGTGCTTGACCGGCGAGTAGTAGGTCGCCGGAATCTGCGGTTGCGGAAAGCCCTTGCACATGCCGCGGTACTGCTCCACAAACGCCGTGCCGAAGCGGGTCTTGGCGGCCTGTGCGACGTTGGCGTCGTTCAGCTGAGGCAGGTCTTCCGCGCAGACCACGGCCAGATGCATGCCCATGGACATTTCATCTTCCATGCCGCCGGCAAAGGCGTTGGAGAGCGCGAGCATCGGGTCGCCATCGCCGGCGGCAGCACGCGCAACCGCCTGCGGCAGCATCGCGCTCATGCCAGGGGCATAGAGGGGGGTGCGCAGCGCGGAGGCGACGGCGTTGCGCGGCACGGCGTAGCTCTTCTTCTGCCCGGAATAGGGGTCGGTCAGCGCCAGGGTGCTGGTGGGCTGGGTGAAGAGCGCGTCCACGCGCTGTGCGAAGTCCGGATAGCGCTTGGCGCAGGCGGCATCCTTGGCGCAGGCCTCGATCAGGTTGCTGACCATCGCGTCGCCGTCGCGCGCAATAGAGACAGGCAACGGCATGTCGGCCGGGGCTACGCCGTCCAGCATCAAGGTGCGTACGCGCTGCGGGAACTGGCGGGAGTATTCGATCGCAGCTCGGGTGCCGTAGCTGCCACCCCAGAGGTTGATGCGCTCGGCGCCGAGCTTGGCGCGGATCGCGTCGAAGTCCTGCACCGCAATGTGCGTGGCGTAGCCGGCCAGGTCATTCCTGGCGGCCAAGGTCTGCTGACAGCGGTTGATTACGGCAATCTGCGCCTGCGGGTCGAGGCTCTTGTCCATTTCGGCATAGAGCTCGCGCATGGGGCACTCCAGGCCGTTGGACTGGCCGGTGCCGCGCTGGTCGATGAAGATCAGGTCGCGCTTGCGGTTCAGGGCACCGAAGACCTTGCTCATCGGCGCGGCGATCTTCAGACCGTGCTGGCCCGGGCCGCCCGCGAGCAGCACGATCGGGTCCGGCTCCTTGTAGCGGGCCTGCGCCGGCAGCACGGCGAACTTGACTTCGATCTCGCGGCTGGCCGGATTGGCCGGGTTTTCCTTGACCTTGACCGAGCCGCAGCGCGCTTCCTGCTCCAGATCGGGCAGGCGGCAAGCGGTGGTGGCGGCCAGAAGCGGGTCCGTCTGCTGCGGGCCTTTGCAGGCCGACAGCAGCGTCAGGCCCAGCACGGCCGAGCCCGCTGCTGCGGCCAGCCGCGCAGCACGGCGCGCTGGCGCGGAACCATGCGGTGTTTTGCGATCCATTGTCGACTCCCTGTGGATGGGCGTGCCCTTTGGTGCCAAGACACGATGGCCGCGACTGTACCGACCCGCGATGACCCGCAGGCCCCGCGGCGCGGCGAATGGCCGGGCGCGTGCGATCAACGCACGGAAGTCGGCGCTGAACGGTCGGGTTGGATGGGCACCTGGCGCGTTGCAGCAGTGCGCCCGCTGTGTCGGCGATCCGGGCGGATGGGGAGATTCCGGATGGTCGCGCACCGCCTTCGCGGCTCACACTGGACCGACTTCCTCCGCTGCCGAGCCTGAATCATGAAACGTCGCCACGTCCTTTTCGCCGGAACCTCCGCCTTGCTGCTGCCGCGCGCCTTGGCCCACCACGGGTGGGGCAGCTTTGATGAAAACCAGCCCATCTATCTGGAAGGGGTGGTCAGGCAGGTGAGTTGGGTGAACCCGCACGCGACGCTGGTGATCGAGATGCCGAGCAATGCCACGCTGCCGACGGACCTGGCGAGCCGCAAGCTGCCCGCACAGGAGCGCGCGGTAGACGCTGCTGCCATCCTCTCTAAGACTCGGGCTGCAGCCAAGCGCGGCGAATGGACCGTTGAACTGGCACCGCTGAACCGCATGCAAGCCTGGCAGGTGCCGGAAACCAAGGTCGGGGAACGCGTCGCGCTCATCGGCTACACCTACGCCAATGAACAAGGCCCGCAAAGATTGCGGGCCGAGTATCTATTCGCCGGGGGGCAGACCTACGCGCTGCGGTCCTTGCCGGTGCGAGGCTGACCGGCCGAGAGCACCTCAATACTCCGACATCGTCTGCGGATTGAGCGTGTCCTGAGTCACCGCGCTGGTGGGCTGGAACAGCGAGGCGTGACGCTTCTGCGCTGGGCGCGCCGCGTCGCCGGGGCGCACCATGCGTTTGACGTTGCCCTTCACCTCGGCGCCCTTCCAGAGCACGATTTCGCCGAAGCGCACCTTGCCAGTGATCTGGGCGGTGGCGTAGACCGTGAGCTTGCCGCGGACGATGAGTTCGCCCTCGAAGCGGCCGCGGATCTCTGCGTTCATGCACTTGGCTTCACCCTGGACGCGGCCTTTGCGGCCGACCACGAGGTGCCTCACCTTCATGTCGCCGTCCAGTTCGCCATCGATCTGCGCCGTGCCGCACTCCAGGCGATCGGCCAGCTTGATGTGGATGTCCGTCCCTAGGCTGAAGCTGCTGTGCAGGGCCGCGCTGGCCTCCGCAGAGGCGCTGCGCGGCGCATGGTCCGGCGTGGGCACGGGCTGGGTTTCGTGCGCAGCGCGCGTGGGGGTGAGCAGTTTGTTGAGCAGTTCCATGACGTCCCCAAGGATCGTTCTTTTTGCAGACTCCAGCGCCAAGTTCAGCTTAGGCCGAAAGAGGTGACGTGTGCGTCAAAGCAATGCGTGTGCCATGACGTCACGAACGTGAAAAGGGAGTCTGCGCCCGTTCGCGCTGGTTTGCGCGCGGTGCGGTGCAACAGCCGGTAACAGGACTGACATGTTTCGTCCCGAGGTGGGTGCGAGCAGCGACAGGCTTGGGCAGTGCGAAGCGGGCGCTCATGCGCCCGGACAGGCCGTCGCGGCAATAGGCTGGTGGCCCGCAGCAACTCATAATCGGCAAAGCCGTTCAGCGTGTTCTGGTCGCTGACCTCACCGGGCGCAAGCTGCTCAAGCCGAGTCACGCCGAGCGGTTCTCCCGCCTCATCGCTCCACCCGACTTGACCCAATCCCTTCCTCCGTCAGGCGCGGCGCGCAGCCCGCACGCCCTCTACCTCAGCGGCCTGTCGCTTGCGGCGGTTGGCGCCATCTGCTTCTCCGCCAAGGCCATCGTGGCCAAGCTGATGTACCGCGAAGGGCTGGACGCCGTATCGGTCATCGCCCTGCGCATGCTGGTGGCCGTGCCGTTCTTCCTGGCCATGGCCTGGTGGTCGATGCGCTCCGCCTCGAACCCGCCCAGGCTGGCGCGCACGGACTGGCTCAAGCTCGCCGGTCTCGGGCTGGTCGGCTACTACGCATCCAGCATGCTCGACTTTCTCGGCCTGCAGTACATCAGTGCAGGTCTGGAGCGGCTGATCCTGTTCCTGACGCCTTCGATCGTGCTCCTGATGAGCGTGGCCCTGCTCAAGCGCCGCGTGACCAGCCGGGAATGGATCTCGCTCGCCGTGGCGTACTCGGGCATCGTGCTGGTGTTCTGGCACGACGTGCATCTGGGTGGGCGCCTCGTCTGGCTGGGTGCCGGGCTGGTGTTTGCCAGCGCCGTCACCTACGCGGTGTACCTGCTGGGCAGTGGCGAGCTGGTCAAGCGCCTGGGCAGCCTGCGGCTGGTGGCGCTGGCGATGATTGTGGCGAGCCTGGCCTGCATTGCGCAGTACGCGCTGCTGCGCCCGTTTGGTGGCCTGTTCGTGCAGACGCCCACGGTCTGGGTGCTGGCGCTCGTCAACGGCACGCTGTGCACGGTGGTGCCGGTGCTCATGACCATGATGGCGGTGGAGCGCATCGGCGCAGGCAATGCCGCGCAGGCCGGCATGATCGGCCCGGTGTCCACGCTATTCCTGGGCTTCTGGTTGCTGTCGGAGCCGATTACCCTTTTGCAATTGGCCGGCACCGCACTGGTGCTGGCAGGCATGTTCATTCTCTCGCTGAAGAAACCCCTCCAAGGAGACTCCTGACATGGCATCCGTGATCACCAAGGCCGTCCGCATCCACGCCAATGGCGGCGTCGAGCAACTCAGCTACGAAGACGTGGAGATCGGCGATCCGGGCGCGGGTCAGGTGCGCATCCGCAATACCGCCATCGGACTGAATTTCATCGATGTGTACTTCCGCACCGGCCTGTACCCCGCGCCCAGCCTGCCGCTCACGCTCGGCTTCGAGGCGGCGGGCGTGGTGGACGCGGTGGGCGAGGGTGTGGGCCACCTCAAGGCGGGCGACCGCGTGGCCTATTGCCAGGGGCCGCATGGCGCCTACGCCGGTTACAAGCTGCACCCGGCCAGCCAGGTCATTAAGCTGCCCAAGTTCGTGACGGATGAGCAGGCGGCGGCCTCGATGCTCAAGGGGCTGACGGTGCAGTATCTGTTTCGCCAGACCTACCGGCTGCAAGGCGGCGAAACCATCCTGTTCCATGCCGCGGCCGGTGGTGTCGGCCTGATTGCCTGCCAGTGGGCCAAGGCCCTGAAGGTCAAGCTCATCGGCACCGTGTCCAGTGCCGAGAAGGCCTCGATTGCCAAGGCCCACGGCGCCTGGGAGACCATCAACAGCAAGACCGAGAACATTGCCGAGCGCGTCAGTGCGCTCACCCAGGGTGCCAAGTGCCCGGTGGTCTATGACAGCGTCGGCAAGGACACCTGGATGGCCAGTCTGGACAGCGTGCAGCCGCGCGGCCTGGTCGTGAGCTACGGCAACGCCAGCGGCCCGGTGGATGGCGTGAACATCGGCATCCTGGCGGCCAAAGGTTCACTGTTCCTGACGCGGCCCACACTGGGGACTCACGTAAACACTCTGGAGAAGCTGCAGGCGGCGGCAGACGATCTCTTCGCCATGGTGAAGAGCAAAAAGATCAAGCTGGAAGTAGGCAGCACCTACCCGCTGGCCGAAGTCGGCCGGGCGCACACCCAGCTGGAAAGCCGCACCACCACCGGCTCCACGGTCTTGCTGCCCTAGGCGCGGGCCTCCCCAACAGGCGGGAGTTCCGTCGGCACCCCGGGCGGCGCCAAGGCGCCGTTCTGGGGCATCATTCAGCTTGGTCAAAACGTAAACAATCTCACGCTGGCGCCGGCTTGGATCAGGCCTTTGCGCGTCAGCCACTCCTCATCCGTGTCCGACAAGCTCACCGTCATCCGGGAATCGCTCGCCAACGCCTGCAAGATTGCGGCGCTGGAGTTCGTCAAGCTGCCGGAAGTGACGCCCGAGGCCGAAGACGCCGTGATGCAGGCCATGCGGCAGGTCGCGCGCCAGTCCACCGACGCGCCCAAGCTCTACTGGGCGGCCGAGGAAAAGCTCAAGACCGAGTTCCCCGCCCGCCTGCAGTCGCGCATGGCCATGGCGTGCGAGATGCTGCTCAACCGCGCCCAGCGCAAGCTCATGCCGCTCACTGCGGCGCAGATGGAGCTGCTGGCAGACGACGAGCTCGACCGCCGCCTTGCCGTGACCGACTTTTCGCGGCGCCTGAGCGTCGTGAATGACGCCGCCATCGACATGATCAACTACCGGATCAAGCGCTTCCTGCGCTCGGCCAGTCTGGGCACGGTGGAGATCAATGCGCCGGAGAACCCCTTCGGCCCCTCGCTGATCCTGGACACCCTGGCGCGCTTCTGGGACGAATGCGCGGCACCGCTGGGCGGATCGCCGACCTTGCTGCGCCACTATGGCGAAGGCCTGATCCCAAACCTGCAGAGTTGCTACGCCAAGCTCAATACCTACCTGGAGTCCGTGCACCCGCTGGAGCAGGTGGCCGCGCCGGCGCCCGGCTACGGCTCGGTGGGTCTGGGCATGCTGGCTCCGGTCGAGATAGCGCTGCCGCCGCCACCGCCGCCTCCGCCACCGGCGGACGCCCTGGCCAGCCTGACCTCAACCCCTGACCCCGAGTTGCAGCGCGCCGTGAAGGCCAAGGGTGCAAGCCGGCCAGGCCTGCGTTTTGGTCTGCCGCCGGCGGGCGAGAGCCGCGCATCGAGTTTTCCCACGCTTGAGATGGCGCTGGACGACACGCCTGTCGCTGTTCCCGCGTCTGCAGTGGCATCGGCGCCACCTCCCCGCGCCGCGCCGATGGCCGAGGCCGCAGCGCCGGAGGTCACGAGCCGAGGTGGCCCCGGCACGCTGTGGGAGCTCTTGTGCAAGAGCACCGGTGCGGCTGGGCTCTCGGAAGACGACTCCGATGTGCTGCAACTGCTCTCGAACAATCTGGAGCTTCTGATCAAGGACAAGCGGCTGCTGCCTGCCGTGCAGGCCGGCATCCAGGCCATCAAGCAGCCGCTGCTGGTCTATGCCCTCAGAAATCGCAGCTTCTTTGTGGCGCCTGCGGACCCCGTGCGCGGCGCACTGACCCACCTCAGCACCCTGAGCGCCAACCGTTCCATGGACGCGGCCCAGTTCGGTCAGATCACGCTCAGCCTGGTCGAACGCGCCGGCCGCGCCGCCCAGGGTGAGACCGCGGCGGTCACGCCTGCGCCGGCAGCGTCCGGTGCCGATGCGCTGAGCAGCGTGGCCGACGCCGCCGCGCGCGTGGCCAATCAGGGTCGCGAGGAGCGCAAGCGCGTCGCCCTTGCGGTGGCGCGTACGCACATCGAGAAGGTCACTGCCGATAAGCCGCTGCCCCCCTTCGTGCGCAGCATGATCGATACGCAATGGGTCAAGGTGCTGGCCGCGGCCGACATGAAGCGGCCAGCCGATGACACCCGCTGGAACGAGGCTGCCCGCACGCTCGACACCCTGATCTGGAGTCTGCGCCCGCCGGGCAGCGCCGTGTTTGCCAAAGCGCTGCGCGCCGAGCTGCATGGCTTGCTCAAGGGCCTGAACGCGGGTTTCGACCGCGCCGGCTGGAATGAGGATGGTCGCAGCGACTTCATGGTCGAACTTGCGCGCGTGCATTTCGTCGCGATGCAAGGGACGGGCACCGACGCGCCGGCACCGGCCGCCGAGCCTGCGCCCGCGGCCGATTCACCCGCGGCGTTGGCCGCCGTGCTGGAGCCTTTCGTCATGGATGCGCAGGTGCAGTTTGCTGATGACGCAGGCGGCTGGAGCACCTGGCGGGTGACCTGGGTCAGCCCCATGCGCAAGCGATTCGTGATCGGCAATCCGCAGGCCGGTACCTCGCGGACGCTGACGGACGCCGAACTGCGCGACGAACTCGCCGCCGGCCGAATCCGGATCGGGTAGGCGGCGGCTGCCCGGCGAGGGCAGGGCGTCGATCCGAGTCAAGCCGGATTCCGACCGGGGCGCCGCACCGGCGCCGTGCGCAGCGGTCAGTGTGTCCGCAGCGGCCCATGCAGGGGATCGCCAGCGGCGCGTCCGCGATCTACAGTCTGTTCAGCATGCGGCGCTGTACGGGACGCTCGCACCCGCGGCAGGCAGCCTGCCGACAGACACAGACCGCTGACACAGCACAGACACGAGGAAAAAGCCATGAATCCAGCAGTGGTGCGCGCATTGGTGTGGGCCGCGCTTGCAACGACGTGCCTCGCGGTGGCGCCGGCCCAGGCACAGATGAAAGCCGGGCTCTGGGAGACTCGGGTCATCAAGCAGACCCTGAACGGCGAAGACATGGGCGCCAAGATGCAGGACGCGCAGAAGCGCATGCAGGAGGCCATGGCCAAGATGTCGCCCGAGCAGCGCAAGCAGATGGAACAGATGATGGCCAAGCAGGGCGTGCAGATGACCGGTCCGGCCGCCGTGCGCATGTGCGTGAGCGCTGCGATGGCGGCCCGGCAGGAGCCGCTGCCGGACCCGGACAATCACTGCAAGAACGAGAAGTTCGTGCGCAGCGGCAACACCATTGATTTCGAATTCGTCTGCACCCGCCCGGACAGCACCCTGCGCGGCAAGGGCCGTAGCACCTTCAGCGGCGACAGTTCGCGCACCGAGATGAACATGAACGGTCAGCGCGCCGGCAAGCCGGTGAACATGGTGATGGAGTCCGAGTCCCGCTACCTGGGCGCGGACTGCAAGGGCCTCAAGCCGATCGACGAGACCCTGCGCAAGTAGCGCGCGTCGGCACAAAGTATTGCGCCTGGCGGTGCATCTCAGGAATCAGAACATCTGGTGAATCGGCCGAGATCCGCTTGCTACAAGCGGAAAACGCCTGATTCAATCTTCAATCAAACCAAGAAAAATGGCTCGTAATCAGCCGGATTTTCTTGATTCATTTGAAAATCACCGAACTGCCTTCGCGATACGACCGGCTGACCGATGGTGCACGTCAGACGCGCCATGAGCGCGCCGCCTGGGTGCACTACGCCGCGGCCGGAGTCTTGGCCGCGTCCTGGTGGTACTGCGTCACCCGCTCAACCTCATTCTTGCTGCCCAGCACCACGCTGACGCGCTCGTGCAGCTTGCGCGGCTGCAGGCTCAGGATGCGTTCGTGGCCGTTGGTGGCCGCGCCACCGGCCTGCTCGACGAGGAAGCCCATCGGGTTGGCCTCGTACATCAGGCGCAGCTTGCCCGGCTTCTCGGGTTCGCGGGCGTCCCAGGGGTACATGAAGATGCCGCCGCGGTTCAGGATGCGGTGTACGTCGGCCACCATGCTGGCGATCCAGCGCATATTGAAGTCCTTGCCGCGCACACCGGTCTTGCCGGCCTCGCACTCCTCCACATAGCGCTTGACCGGCGCGGCCCAGTGCCGGCGGTTGCTCATGTTGATGGCGAACTCCTTGGTGTCCTCGGGGATCTTCACGTCGCTCTGCGTGCGGACCCAAGAGCCGAGCTCGCGGTCCAGGGTGAAGATGTCCACGCCATTGCCCACGGTGATGACGAGCTGCGTCTGCGGGCCGTAGATCGCGTAGCCGGCGGCCACCTGGGCCGTGCCGGGCTGCAGGAAGTCGTCTTCTTCCACCGGGCGCAGATTGGTGGTGTCGGCCGGCGCCTTGAGCACCGAGAAGATCGTGCCGATCGAGACGTTGACGTCGATGTTCGAAGAGCCGTCCAGCGGATCGAACAGCAGCAGGTATTCGCCCTTGGGGTAGCGGTTGGGGATCTTGTGGATGGTCTCCATTTCCTCGGAGGCCATGGCGGCCAGATGCCCGCCCCACTCGTTGGCTTCAGTCAGCAGCTCGTTGGCGATGACGTCGAGCTTCTTCTGCGCCTCGCCCTGCACGTTGTCGCTGCCGGCTTCGCCCAGGATGTCGCCCAGCGCGCCCTTGCCCACAGACACGGCAATGCGCTTGCAGGCGCGGGCCACCACCTCGATCAGCAGGCGCAATTCCGCCGGAATGGTGCCGTTGGCGCGCTGCTCTTCGATCAGGTGCTGGGTGAGGGTGGTTCGCTTTTGCATCGAGGGTGCCTCAAATGGAAAGAGATTTGCCGATCACCTCGGCCGTGGGCTTGGACAAGCCCTTGAGCGCGGCTACGCGCTTGAGTGCTGCTTCCGCCTGCACGCGCAGCGCCGGCGTCAACTTGCGCCAGCGGTCCATCAGGCGCGCCATGCGGGCGGCGATCTCGGGGTTGATGCGGTCGAGCTTCTCGATGGTGTCGGCCCAGAACGCATACCCGCTGCCGTCGGCCGCGTGGAAGCCGGCCGGGTTGGCCATCGCGAAGCCGAAGACCAGTGCGCGCATGCGGTTGGGGTTCTTGAGCGTGAACGCCTTGTGGCGTGCGAGCTTGAGCACGTCCTTGCTGCGCGTGCTGCGAGCGCTGGCCTGCAGGCGGAACCACTTGTCGATCACCAGCGCGTTGTCCTCGTAGCGCTTGTAGAAGTCCGTGAGCGGCTTCTCGGCCGCCTCGGGCGCGATGTTCACGAGGGCGGCCAGCGCGCCAAGACGCGCCGTCATGTTGTCGGCCTGCTTGCACTGGGCCAGCGCGGCCTTCACGGCCTCGGCGTCGCCGCTGTCCAGCCAGTAGGCGAGCACCATGTTGGTGAGCGCGCGGCGGCCGGCGCTGACGGGGTCGGGCGAGTAGGCACGGCCCTTGCCGCCGCTGAGCTTGCCGTAGGTCCTGGCCAGATCCTTCTTCAGCGCGGCAGCAATGTGCTTGACCAGGAACACGCGCGCGGTACGCACGGCGGTGGCATCGAGCTCGTCCATCTGCTCGCCGATCATCACTTCGGGCGGCAGCATCAGCAGCTCGGTCTTGAAGGCGGCGTCCAGGCGGTCATCGGCCAGAATCCTGGCGAACAGCTCGGGCAGCACGCCATCAGCCTCCAGCGGCTGGCCAGCGGCCGCGCGCTGCGCGAGCTTGAGCAGGCGGCGCATGCCCAGACGCTGCATGGCCTCGGCGCGGTTGAAGGCGTCGCTGTCGTGTGCCACCTGGAAGGCGAGCTGTTCGTCCGAAGCGTCCCAGCGCAGGGTGACAGGCGCCGAGAAACCGCGCAGCAGGCTGGGCAGCGGGGCATGCGGCACGTTCACGAAGGTGAAGCGCTGCTCGGCCTCGCGGAAGTCCAGCACAAGCGTGGTGGCCTGGGTGTGCTTGTCGGCCGTGGTGCTGCCAGCCAGCTGCAGCGGCATGTCCTGTCCGTCCGGGCCGATCAGGCCCACTGCAAACGGAATGTGGAAGGGCAGCTTCTCCGGCGCACCCGGCAGGGTTTCGACGCCGACCTTGGCGCAATGCTGCCTGAGCGTGAGCGTGTAGGTGTGCGCCGCAGCGTCATGCTCGCCGCGCGCCTCGACCACCGGCGTGCCGGCCTGCGAGTACCAGCGGCGGAACTGCGTCAGGTCGATGCCGCTGGCATCCTGCATGGCTGCGGTGAAGTCGTCGCAGGTCACGGCCTGGCCGTCGTGGCGGGCAAAGTACAGGTCCATGCCCTTGCGGAAGTTCTCCTCGCCCAGAAGGGTGTGCTGCATGCGGATGACTTCGCTGCCCTTCTCGTAGACCGTGGCGGTGTAGAAGTTGGCGATGTCCTGGAAGCTGTCCGGGCGGATGGGGTGGGCCATGGGGCCGGCGTCTTCGACGAACTGGCTCGCGCGCAGATCCATCACATTGCCGATGCGCAGCACGGCGCGTGCACTCGCAGCCGCCTTGGCGTCGCCCTTTGCAGCCAGTACGGCCTGGGCAGCCATGTCGGCGGAGAACTCCTGATCCCGAAAGACCGTCAGGCCTTCCTTGAGCGTGAGCTGGAACCAGTCGCGGCAGGTCACGCGGTTGCCGGTCCAGTTGTGGAAGTACTCGTGGCCGACCACGGCTTCCACGCGGGCAAAGTCGTCGTCGGTTTGCGTGTCTTTGTGGGCCAGCACGGCGCTGGTGTTGAAGATGTTCAGGCCCTTGTTCTCCATGGCGCCCATGTTGAAGTCGCTGACGGCGACGATCATGAAGCGCTCAAGATCCAGCTCCAGGCCGAAACGCTGCTCGTCCCAGCGGATGCTTGCCTTCAGGCTATCCATGGCCCACTGGGCGCGCTTGAGATCCTGCTTTTCCACATAGACCTGCAGCAGCTTCTTCTGGCCGGACGCGGTCTTGATGCTGTCTTCCAGCACGGCCAGCTTGCCGGCCACCAGTGCGAACAGGTAGCTGGGCTTGGGGAAGGGGTCTTCCCACTTGGCGTAATGGCGGCCGCCGGGCAGCTTGCCGGATTCGATCAGGTTGCCGTTGGACAGCAGCACTGGGTGCGCCTTGCGGTCGGCGCGCAGCATCACGGTGTACTTGGCCATGACGTCTGGACGGTCCGGGAACCAGGTGATGCGGCGGAAACCTTCAGCCTCGCATTGGGTGAAGAAGTTGCCACGGCTCTCGTACAGGCCCATCAGGCTGCTGTTCTTCGCCGGCGCCAGCTTGGTCACGACGCGCACGGTGGCGGTGTCCGGCATCTCGGCGATCATCAGGTCTTCGCCCTCGATCTTGAAATCACGGCCGTCCTTAAGGCGCTTGCCATTGACCTCGATCCACACCAACGGGCACTCGCGCCCATGCAGCACCAGCGCCGTGCTTCTGGCCGCAGGGTTGCGCCGGTCCGTGAACTGGGTGGCGACCAGGGTCTTTCTGGCGTCGAGATCGAAGCCCATGTCCACGGTGTCCACCAGGAAGGCGGGCGGGGTGTAGTCCTTGCGGTAGATGGTGACGGGCGTATCGGTTCGCATGAAGATCCTTGAAAGCTTGCACGGTCGAGCCCGTCCTACACTGCAACTTGTAGTCGCTGCGATGGGCCCGCACCCGCGCCAGCCGGGCGTGGGTCAGGGAAGGCCGGGATTGTAGGTCTGGCTGGTGAGTGCTTTGGGCGTGGGAACCCGTACCGCGCCAGCCTGTCCGACATTCAGCGGTTGAGCCACATCCGATGCAGCCGATGCACCGGCGGCCGATCCGAGATCCGCATCGCAGTACCGTCCTGCACATGGAGCCGAGCATCATGTTTTCGCCAATTCGCCAGCGCGCCGGCAGCCTGCGGCGCGTCATCCGCCTGGGTGCTGCCGCACTGGTTGTTCTTGGTCTGGCGGCCTGCGCCAGCGCGCCGCCCAAGGTGCGCAGCGACGTGACGGCCTTCCACAACTGGCCGGCCAAGCTGCCGAGCACCAGCTTCAGCTTTGTCGTGCCCTCCGGCATGGATGCCGCCAGCATCGAGCTGCAGAATTACCAGACCCTGATCGCCGACCAACTGGCGCGCTATGGCATCGACAAGCGGGTGGAGTCCGGCGGTGGCCTGCGCGTGAGCTTTTCCACCCAGGTCGGATCGCGCGAGGTGAAGGTCCGTGAGCCGGTGGATCCCTTCTTCTACGGCGGGTACTACCGCCCGTGGGGCTGGGGCCCGTACTGGGGGCCGTGGGGCTTTCCGGAGCGGCAATACAACGTCGAGGTGTTCGTGCGCACGCTCAAGCTGAACATCGACGACGCCAGCGGCAAGCGCCTGTTCGAGACCACCGTCGTCAGCCAGGGCCGCATCCGCGAGCTCTCGGCCGTGATGCCGGCCATGATCACAGCGGCGTTCGAAGGCTTCCCGGGCGAGTCCGGCAAGACCCGCGTGGTGGAGATCCCGCTGGAGCAGCCGCTTGCTGCCGCGCCCGCCCAGGCCGAACCCAAGCGCTGAGTGTTGAGCGCCGCCCGGCATACCCTCGACATCTTTTGCCGCGTCATCGACAACCTCGGTGACGCGGGTGTGTGCCTGCGCGTGGCACGCCGCATGGCCGGTGGTTTTGGCTGGTCGGTGCGCATCTTCATCGATGCACCCGAAGTCATCGCGCCGCTTTTGCCGCCCGGGCTGGCTCATGTCGACGTGCTGCCCTGGGCCGCTGCCGAAGCCCCGGACACGGTGCCGGCGGACTGCGTGATCGAAGCCTTTGGCTGCGAACTGCCAGCTCCCTACCGCGGCCGGATGGCGGCGCGGCGGGCGGACGGTGAACCTGCGCCGCGCTGGCTGAATCTCGAATACTTCTCCTGCGAGGACTGGGTAGCCGGCAGCCACGGCCTGCCTTCGCCGCAGGCGGACGGTCTGGCCAAGCACTTCTGGATCCCCGGCTTTCGGGCGGGCAGTGCCGGCGTGACGGTGTTGCCTCACGCTGCGCCCGATCGAGCGGCCCGCCGCGCTGGTGCGCCCCTGCAAGCCTTGCTCTTCTGTTACCCCTACGCCCCCTGGGCGGCTTGGCTGGCGCAGGCAGGGCAGGGCGGGCAGACCATTGAGCTGTGGGTTCCGGCGGCTGGGCACGGTCTGCACGCAGCCAGCACCGGCGCTGTGAAGGTGGTCCGCGAGCCGCTGATGGATCAGGCGCGCTTTGATGCCCGCCTGGCCAGGTTGGACTTCGCCTTCGTGCGCGGTGAGGACAGCGTGGTTCAGGCGATCGTCAGCGGCGTGCCTTTCATCTGGAACATCTACGCCCAGGACGATGACGCGCACCAGCCCAAGCTGGCGGCGCTGCTTGACTGGTGGTGCGCCGGTCTGCATCGGGACGCCGCTGCCGTGATGCAGCAGGTGCATCAGGCCTGGAACAGCCGCCGCTGGCCGAGCGCCGAGGCGGGCGTGCCCAGCCTCTGGCAGCGCTATCTGGATATGCTGCCCATGCTCACCGAACACGCGCGGCGCGTGGCCCGCCGGGTGCGTGCCGAGGCCGACCTCGGAACCCGCCTGTCGCAGTGGGTGGGCTGACCGGCTAAACTCTCGGGTTTTGCGGATGGCGCCGGGCACGGCTGCAATGTGCCAGGGAATCATCTGCCTGCAACAGGCGCGCACCACACTGGCTGATCCACATGAGCCGGGTGATCCGCCCGCCAGCCCCACCCCGAAGGCCCATCACATCATGAAAATCGCACAGGAACTGCGCGCCGGCAACGTCATCATGGTCGGCAAGGACCCGCTGGTCGTCCTCAAGACCGAATACAACAAGTCCGGCCGCAATGCTGCGGTCGTGAAGATGAAGCTCAAGAACCTGCTCACGGGTTCCGGCACCGAAAGCGTCTACAAGGCCGACGAAAAGTTCGACGTGCTGATGCTGGACCGCAAGGAAGTGACCTACAGCTACTTCGCCGATCCGATGTATGTCTGGATGGACGCCGACTACAACCAGTACGAGATCGAAGCCGAGATGATGGGCGACGCCCTGAACTACCTCGACGAAGGCATGCCCGCCGAAGTGGTCTTCTACGAAGGCAAGGCCATTTCCGTGGAACTGCCCACGGCGCTGGTGCGCGAGGTCGAATACACCGAGCCGGCCGTCAAGGGCGATACCTCGGGCAAGGTCATGAAGCCGGCCCGCATCAAGCCCACCAACTACGAGATCCAGGTGCCGGCCTTCGTGGAAATCGGCGACAAGATCGAAATCGACACGCGCACGGCCGAGTACCGCAACCGCGTGAAGTAATGCTCCGCGGGCTGGATGCGGCCCGCAGCGCAAAAGACAAACCGGCTGGCCTGCAAGGGCTCAGCCGGTTTTTTTTGCGCTCGGTGATCGCGTGCCTGCGTTCAGCCGCCCGAAGGGACGTTCATCATGGACTGCTGGTAGTTCAGCAGGCCGACCTTCTCAATCAGATCGAGCTGCGTCTCGAGCCAGTCGATGTGTTCCTCGGTGTCGTCCAGGATCTCCACCAGAATCTCGCGGCTGATGTAGTCCTTCACGCTCTCGCAGAAGGCAATGCCCTCCTTGAGCGTGAGCTGCGAGCCCTGTTCGAGCTTCAGGTCGCAGGCAAGAATTTCCGGCGTGGTCTCGCCGATCAGCAGCTTGTTGAGGTCCTGCAGATTGGGCAGCCCATCGAGCATGAAGATGCGCTCGATCAGCTTGTCGGCGTGCTTCATCTCCTCGATCGACTCGTGGTACTCGTGGTCGCCGAGCTTGGTCAGACCCCAGTGCTTGTACGTGCGCGCATGCAGGAAGTACTGGTTGATCGCGGTCAGCTCGTTCTTGAGCTGCGCGTTCAGGTGCTTGATGACGGTGGGGTCGCCTTTCATGCCGTGTGTTCCTTCGCTCCTTGGATGAATGCATCGAACTTAGCAGCGCGCTGCGTGCGCGCACAGGCGGGCAAACGCATGGCCGCGCAAGCCACGGGCCACTGGGTTGGGAAAGTGCGAGCGAGCCGGTCCAGCCAGAAGGTCCATATCTGCACGTGTGCGGCGACGAAGGCGCACGAGCGGCGCGCCAGCCGAACGTTCAGACGGCCGGCTCGCTGATCTGCATCAGCGGCTGGCTGCGCGCAACCGGTCGGCAGGCGCAGGCTGTCGCGGTGAGTTCGCTCACCAGATTGCGCGCATGGTCGGCGCAGCAGCCGCAGCAGGTCGCCACGCCCAGCTCCATCTGCACGGCCTCGAACGAGTCATGCCCCGCCTCGACCGCCTTGCGGATCGCGCGCTCGTTCACGTTGTGACAGACACAAATGATCATGCGCACAGCTTAGTACAAATGCGAACGATTCGCAATTGCGTTAAATGCATGTGCTACGACCGTAGCCGGTCTCTACAGCGGCTTGGGTGGCTCAAGATCGCAAATACGCGAAGAATCAGATTGGCTCTGGATGAGGCTCTTCAGGCCAAAATGGCTGGAGAACCGCACGGGACAAGCGGAAAGGCCGGCTCAAGTCAGTGCTGCGTCGTTTTCAGCGTCTTCCGCTTGAGCGCCCCAGATCATGGGTCATCGGGGCCGACGGCTCACCCGGAATTCCGCAACCCCGCCGCCACGCCGTTGATGGTCAGGTGAATGCCGCGCTTCACGCGCTCATCGGTGGCGCCCTCTCGGTGGCGGCTGATGAGTTCGACCTGCAGGTGGTTCAGCGGGTCGAGGTAGGCAAAGCGGTTGCGGATGCTGCGGGCCAGCAGGGGGTTGCCGGCCAGCAGCCCTGAGGCGCCGGTGGTGGCGATCAGGCCGTCCACCGTGGCCTGCCAGGCGGTCTTGATGGTGCCGAGAATCTCCTGGCTGCCCTTCACGTGCCGTGCCAGCTCGAAATAGCGCTCGCCCACGGCCAGGTCGGTCTTGGCCAGCAGCATGTCCATGTTGGACAGCAGGTTGCGGAAGAAGGGGAAGGACTGGGCCATGGCGCGCAGTTGCTCGCGGCCGGCGGCGTCTTCGGCCGCGTAGGCACCGGCAAAGCCGTACCAGCCGGGCAGCATGATGCGCGCCTGCCCCCATGAGAAGCCCCACGGAATGGCGCGCAGGTCTTCGATGCGGCGGTTGGCCTTGCGCGAGGCTGGGCGCGAGCCGATGTTGAGTTCGGCAATCTCGGCGATCGGCGTGGCGGCAAAGAAGGTGTCGGCAAAGGTGGGGGTGTCGTAGACCAGGGCGCGATAGCTCTGGCGCGCGTTCTCGCTCATGCGCTCAAGCTGCGCGTGCCAGGTGTCCAGCTGGGCCTGCTCCGCGGGCTCGGGCTGGAAGGTCGCTTCGAGCACGGCGGCCACTAGGGTTTCCAGATTGCGGCGGCCGATCTCCGGGTTGCTGAACTTGCTGGCGATGATCTCGCCCTGCTCGGTCAGGCGCAGCCGACCCTGCACGGTGCCAGCCGGCTGGGCGAGGATGGCCTCGTAGCTCGGACCGCCGCCACGGCCTACCGTGCCGCCGCGGCCGTGGAACAGGCGCAGGCGAATGCCGCGCTGCTTGAACAGGGCCACCAGCGCACGGCTTGCCTTGTAGAGCTCCCAGTTGCTGGTGAGGAAGCCGCCGTCCTTGTTGCTGTCCGAATAGCCGAGCATGACTTCGCGCACGTTGCTGGCGTTGGCCACGGCGGGCAAGCCCAGATCGAGGAACTCGCGCATGATGGTCGGTGCGGCGCGCAGGTCCTCAATGGTCTCGAACAGCGGCACCACTTGCAGGCTCATGGCGCTGTGGCTGTAGAGGCCGGCTTCCTTCATGAGCATGAGCAGTTCGAGCAGGTCGCTCACCGCCTCGGTGTGGCTGATGATGGCGTTTTCCACCGCGCGCTCGCCAAACGTGGCACGGGCCTTGGCGATGGCGTGGAAGATCGCGAGTTCCTTCTCGCTCTCTTCCGAATACTTGGCGAATCGGTTGTAGAGCAGGCGCGGGCTGCCCAGCTCGCGCAGCAGCACGGCGCGCTTACCCAGTTCGTCGAGCGCGCTGTAGTCGGCTTCCACGCCGGAGGTGGCCAGCAGCTCGGCCACCACGCGCTCGTGCACATCGGAGTTCTGGCGCACGTCCAGCGTGGCCATGTGAAAGCCGAAGACCTTGATGGCGTACTGCACCAGGCTCAGGCGCTGGTCCGCAATCCGGCCGGCGTGGTGGCGGCGCAGGGAGTGTTCGACCACCGCAAGTTCGGCGGCGAATTCTTCGGCATTGCGGTAGGGCTGGGCCGCATTTTTGTCACCCGCCATGGCTTGGCGGATCGGGGCACTGCCCACCAGCGCCTGCATGGTGGCGGCAATGCGCGCATAGATGCCGATCAGCGCGCGGCGGTACGGCTCGTCCTGGCGGTGGGCGGACGGGTCCGGCGAGCGCGCAGCCAGAGCCTGCAGCGCGTCGCTGGCGCCCACGAGCATCAGGCTCATGGACAGTTCTGCTCCCAGCTGGTGGATCTGCTCGGCATACCAGCCCAGCACCAGCTCCGCGTTCTTGCGGCAGGCCAATGCGACGGTGTCGGCATTCACGAAGGGGTTGCCGTCGCGGTCGCCGCCGATCCAGCTGCCCATGCGCAGCAGGCGGCTGTGCGCAGGTAGGGGCGCGCCGAGCAGTTCCTCGCACAGGCGCGAGATGTCCCGATACAGGCGCGGAATTTCGGACAGGAAGGTGATGGCGAAGAAGCTGCGCGCGTTCTCGATCTCGTCGGGCACGGTCAGCTTCTGGCGGCGCAGCATGCGCGTCTGCCAGAGGGTGAGCACCTCGGCCATCAGGCCGTCTTCCAGCTCGTGGCGCTCGTCCTGCGACAGCGGCGTGTCGCGCTTTTCCAGCAGCCCGGCAATCTGGCGCTGGGCATCCAGGATGCTCTTGCGCTGCACTTCGGTGGGGTGGGCGGTGAGTACCGGGACCACGTCGAGTTCGGCCAGCGCATCCAGAATCTGCGTCTTGCGCACGCCGGCTTCCAGCAACTTGGTGATGGCGTGGCGCATCGTGCCGGCCTTGGGTGCGGAGCCGGCCGCAGCGTGTGCGCGAAAGCGCCGGTTGTGGTGGCGGTCTTCGGCAATGTTGGCCAGGAGCGAGAAGTAGCTGAAGGCGCGTACCACGCTGATGGTCTCGTCGCGCGAGAGGCCATCGAGCAGGGCGGTCAGTTGTTCACGGGCATTGGCGCTGGCGGCCTTGCGGTATTCGACCGCCAGGCTGCGGATGCGCTCGATCAGCTCGAAGCGCTCGGCGCCTTCCTGCTCACGAATCGCGTCACCCAGCAGGCGGCCCAGAAGGCGGATGTCTTCGCGTAGCGGGGCGTCCTTGTCGGTGTCCAGACTCGCGGCTTCGGTCAGATGCGGGACGTGGGAGATCGTGGCGTTCATGCGCGTGCTCGGTGGAAGGGTGCTGGGGACGGGCGTCCGGGGCCAATCGGGGGGCCGACAGCGAACTACATTTCGCCGGAAACAGTACGTAGCAATACTACACTGCACTGCAGCAATTCTCGATCAATGGTGTCGAAAAAATCGAAGGGTGGCAAGCAAGCGCACAGGGAATCGTCAGCGCCGTTCGTTCGCCGGCGCGCCGGCAGGACGCCTTGATCGGCGCTTTCGGGGCTTGCCCCTATCCTTGATGCTTTGTTGCCGCAAGCACATCACACCCCGCCCGCCTACATGCCCGCACCGTCCAGCCCGAAACGCCTCGTCATCGCCACCCGCGAAAGCCGCCTCGCCCTCTGGCAGGCCGAGCACATCGCCGCCCGCCTCAAGGCGCTCTACCCGGACTGCGAGGTACGTCTGCAGCCGATGACGACGCGGGGTGACAACATCCTGGATCGCACCCTGTCGGCGGTCGGCGGCAAGGGCCTGTTCATCAAGGAACTGGAAGTCGCGCTGCTCGAAGGGCGCGCAGACCTGGCCGTGCACTCCCTGAAGGACGTGCCGATGGAGTTGGAGCCGGAGTTCAAGCTCACTGCGATCACCGAGCGTGAAGACCCGCGCGATGCGCTCGTGGGCGCAGACGATCTCGCCAGCCTGCCCGGCGGCAGCGTGGTGGGTACCAGCAGCCTGCGCCGCCAGGCCTGGATCCTCTCCAAGTACCCGCAGCTCAAGATCGAGAGCCTGCGCGGCAATCTGGACACGCGCCTGGCCAAGCTGGATCGCGGCCAGTACCGCTGCATCGTGCTCGCGGCGGCTGGCCTGAAGCGCCTGGGCTACACGGACCGCATCCGCCACATCATGAGCCCCGAAGACATGCTGCCCGCCGCCGGCCAGGGCGCGCTGGGCATCGAATGCCTGGCCAGCCGCATGGATGTGCAGGCCGCGCTGGCGCCCCTGGCCGACGCCCGGACCACCGCCTGCGTGCTGGCCGAGCGGGCTGTCTCGCGCACGCTGGGCGGCTCCTGCTCCATGCCGCTGGCGGCGCATGCCGTTCACACGGATGACGGCCTGGTGCACATCCGTGCCTGGGTGGGTGCGACCGACGGCAGCGAGCAGCGTGCGCAAAGCGCCACCCAGCAGCCGGGCGAGACCGCGGAGGCCCTGGGCCAGCGCGTGGGGCGCGCCCTGATCGAAGCGGGCGCGCTGGCGATCGTCGCGCCGGCCACGCCGGACGCCTGACCGCCGCACGCTCGCCGCATGAGCGCGCGCCTGCTGCTCAACACCCGGCCACATCTCGAAGCCCCGGAAGCCGGGGCCGGCCCGGGGCTGGACGCATCTCGCCTGCCCGGCGGACCCTACGCGCAGGTGATCGACTGCCCCTTGAACGGCATTGGCCCGGCCGACGAAGACGAACTCGTGGCTGCCGCGGCATGGATCAACCGCGCGCACGTGCTTGTGCTGGTCAGCCCGAACGCGACCCAGGCCTATGCCGAGCTGGCCGCGGCCGGCCGCATTGCCCGCGCGCCAGAGCACATCGCCGTGATGGGCCCGTCCAGCAGCGCGCGCCTGCAGGGCGTGTCGCATGCCTCACGCGTGCGTGTGTCGGCCTCGCACGATGCACTGGGTCTGCTGCCCGAGCTGCTGGAGCTCACCCGCCACGGCGAGCTGACGGTGATCGGCCGCGCGCAGGCCGGCAAGGACGCGCTGCCCGACGCGCTGCGCGAACACGGTCGCAGCGTGCAGTGCGTGACGCTGTACCACCGGGAGGCGCTGCCCTGGCCCCCCGAGCGGCAGGCGCAGGTGGAAGCCGCGCTGCTGGCGCAACGGGCCGCCGTGCTGCTGACCACGGCCAGCGCACCGGCAGAGTTTGCGCAGCGCCTGTCCGCCGCGGCGCGTGCCGCCTTGCAAGCCGCGCCCGCGCTGTGCACACACCCCAATGTGGAGCGCGCTGCGGCGGCCGCCGGCTTTGCCGACGTACGGGCTGTCACTGGTAGCCATTGAGCTGTGTCTGAGTGGCGGGGCAAACCCGCATTCGCGTCCGGCACACCCAGAGCATGCAGCGCCGAACTGACACCTCCTTGCAATCTGTCCGCGGCGCCGAGCCGAGGGTGTGGCGCCACTCCTTAGAATGCAGCCATCGAGCCCGCTCATGACCGAACCCGACCGCACCGATCTCGACCTCGCGTCGCCCGCGCCGGCTGCCGCCGCGCCGCAGACTGCACCCGCCGTGGCCGCGGAGCCGCCGCAGCGCGCGTCGTTGTTTGCGCTCTGGGCCGTGGCGGTCATTGCGCTGGGGGTGGCGCTGTTCACCTTTTTCACGCGCGGCCAGGAAGTGCAGCGCGTCGCCGAGGTCTCGGCCCAGCGCATGGCCGAGGCGCAGGCCGCTGCCAAGGAAGCCCAGTCCGCCGCGCGCGCCGCCCAGGACAACACGCGCGACGCGCTCGCCAAGCTCAGCGTGCTCGAAACTCGGCTGGCCGAGAGCCAGAACCAGCAGGTGGCCCTCGAGCGCCTGTACGAGGAGCTGTCCCGCAACCGCGACGAGTTCGTGCTCATCGAAGTCGAGCGCATGGTGGAGCTGGCCGCGCAGCAGCTGCAGGTGGCCGGCAACATCACCGGTGCACTGGCCGCGCTGCAGACGGCGGACGCGCGCCTGGCCCGCGCGGACAAGCCGCAGTACGGCAACATCCGCAAGGTGCTGGCGCGTGACATCGAGCGCCTCAAGGCCCAGCCGGCCACGGACCTCACCGGGCTGGCCATCCGGCTGGATGCCCTGTCCGAGCAGGTCGAACAACTGCCCCTGCTCTCCGAGCCGCGCCCCGTGCCCGAGGCGAAGAAGGCCGCCGAGCCCGGCAGCAGCTGGTGGGACCGCTTCAGCGCAGATGTGACGCGCGAGTTCACTGAATTGGTCAGCATCCGCAAGCTCTCCGGCAATGAGGTCTTGCTGATGACCCCCGACCAGGCGCGTCTGTACCGCGACACCCTGCGCCTGAAGCTGGCCAATGCGCGGCTGGCGCTGATGGCACGCAACCAGCAACTGCTGCGTTCGGACCTTGCGCGCATCGACGTGGCCGTGACTCGCAGCGCCGATCCGCGCAGCAAGCTCACGCAGAGCTTCCTGACGAGTCTGCGCACCGTCGGCAATGCGACCGTGGCCATCGAGCCGCCGAGCCTGAACGAGACGCTCTCGGCGATTGCCAACGTGCGCGCGGCACGCAACTAGGCGGCCGCATGAAGCGCGTCATCTGGTTTCTTTTCATTGCCGTGGTGGCTGCGCTGCTGGCCATTGCCGCGCGCCGGGCTGAGGGCAATGTCGCCATCCTCATTCCGCCGTATCGTATTGATCTCTCGCTCAACGCCGCGGTGCTGATCCTGCTGGGGACCTTCATCGCGGGCTATGTGCTGCTGGGTGTGGCCAATGCCGCGCGCCGCCTGCCGGAGCAGGCCCGCGCCTATCGCGCTCGCCGCCGTCTGGAGGGTGCATCCGCCAGCCTGGCCGCCGCCGTACGCGCCATGGTGGAAGGCCGCTGGTCGCGCGCCGTGACCCTCGCGGCCAGTGCCGCCGAGCAGCCGGAGACTGCAGGCGCGGCCAGCCTGATCGCCGCCCGCGCCAGCGCCCAATTGGGCGAGGCCGACCGCACTGCCAAGTGGATCGCCCGCGCCGGTGACACCCCGGACATGCAGGCCGCCATCGATGTGCTGCAGGCCGAGATTGCGCTGGACGCGCGCGAGCCGCAGAAGGCGCTGGAGGCCATCGAACGCGTGCAGGCGCGCGGTGCGCGCCATGTGCACACCCTGCGCCTGAAGCTCAAGGCCGCCGTCGCCCTGCAGCAGTGGGAGGACGTACTGCGCCTGGCGCGCCAGCTGGAGAAGCACAAGGCCCTGCACCCGCTGGCCGCGGCCAAGACCAAGGCCGACGCCTACGAGGCTCTGTTTCAGCGCCTGGAGGGCGACGCCTACGGCATCAATGCACTCTGGCAGCAGGTACCCGCCGCGGAGCGCAAGGACCCCGCCGTGGCCCTGGCCGCTGCGCAGGCTTTCGACGCCGCAGACCTCGGCCTGCAGTCACGCATGGTGCTGGAAAGCGCGCTGGCGCAGAGCTGGGACGAGCGCCTGATCGCCGCCTATGCCCAGGGGCACGAAAACAGCATGGCCGCGCGCATCGCCCAGGCCGAAGCCTGGCTGGAGCGCCGCCCTACGGACGGCGCGCTGCTGGTCGCCCTGGGGCGCCTGTGCCTGCGCGAGCAGCTCTGGGGCAAGGCCCGCCAGTACCTGGAGCGCAGCCTGGCCTACCGCAACGTACCCGAGACCCATGCGTTGCTGGGCGAACTGGCTCAGCAAAGCGGCGACCGCGACGCGGCGTTCACGCACTTCCAGCGCGCGGCCAAGGTCTGAGCAGCGCAAGGGTTTCGGTGCGCAGTGCCGAGCGAGCGCTGCAGCGAACGCGCCGAACCCCTTTCCGCTTGTCCAGAGCCATTCTTCAGCCAGTTTGGTCTGAAGAGGCGCATGGAATGGACGTCTGACGTTTGGAAATGAGCGCTGGTGGGGTTTTCAGGGCAAAGTAGCTGAAAAACCGTATGGGACAGGCGATGAGGCAGTCCGAGCCACTAGGTTCCTGAATCGATCGCCCCGCACGCGACCGACAAGAGCGCCGCCAGCCCGCCAAGCACAGAGCACAAACCGATCAGCGACCGATATTGCAGGGCCTGCGGAACCGACCACTGAGCAAACCGCCGATGCAGTTGCCAGGGCACGCAGAGCAGGACGACTGTCGTGCCAATCACGATCCACCCCGCGCCCCGGAACACCCACGCATGGCAGGTGAACGATGCGTAGGTCACCAGCGAACCGCCGACCAGCATGCGGATCGCAAGCTCGAGGTAGTGCAGCGCCGGGCTGGATGCAAAGCCCATGAGGAAGCTGGCAACGCGTGCCGAACCGCTCAGCGCCAGCCCGCCAAGCATGATGAGGTACGTGCTCGCCCCGAGCACGCCGGCCAGCGCCGCAAGGTGCAGCAGACTCATGACTCAGGTCGTTCGAAGGTGCTCGCAAGCGCGGGCAAGCTGGCCTGTCGGATCAGCGAATC
Organism: beta proteobacterium AAP99; assembly: GCA_001295775.1. Classification (GTDB taxonomy): domain Bacteria; phylum Pseudomonadota; class Gammaproteobacteria; order Burkholderiales; family Burkholderiaceae_C; genus Piscinibacterium. Next base: position 263,357 of record LJIA01000006.1, on the reverse strand, counting down.
CGCATCCCCGGCGTCACCCCTGCATGGGGCTCGAGCAGGAACACGCCGGGCGCGGCCTTCTCGTCGGCGTGGCTGGCGGCGAGCACCATGCCTTCGCTCACGCCGAACTTCATCTTGCGCGGCGCGAGGTTGGCGATCATGACGGTGAACTTGCCGACCAACTCTTCAGGCTTGTAGGCGCTCTTGATGCCGGAAAACACGTTGCGGTGGCGGCCCTCGCCGACGTCGAGCGTCAGGCGCAGCAGCTTGTCGCTGCCGTCCACGTGCTCGGCATTCACAATTTTGGCCACACGCAGATCGACCTTGGTGAAGTCGTCGATCTTGACCTCGGGGGCAATGTCCTCGCCGCCGGGTATGACCTTGGGTGCGGGCGGCGGCTCGAAGAGCTTGTCGAGCATGGCTTCGTCGACGCGTTGAATGAGCGGCTTGAAGTCGCCTAATTGATGACCTTCTGGCGCAAACGTGCTCGCTGAGATTGGAAGCTGCAGGTCGCTCCAGTTGAGTGGGGCGCAGTTCAGGTAGGTCTCTGCGCGCCTAGCAAGTTCCGGAAGGATCGGCTTCAGGAACAAAGTCAGTGCCTTGAATCCCGCCAGCGATGATGCGCAGATAGTTGCTAGCCGCTGTTTCGCTTCAGGGTTGGTCGCCGCCTCTTTGGCAAGTAGCCATGGTTTGAACGCGTCAAATTCTTGGTTGAGGTTATCGGCGACCTCCATGATCAAGCGAATGGCCTTGCTGAACTCTCGGGTGTCGAAGGCTTGCTTGATCTCTGTCGAGTTCGCAACTGCCTTCGCAAAGGCGGCTGCCCCTGCCGGAAGCGGAATTCCTTGCAGATCAGCCATCGGGATGCCAGGGACTCGGTTTCCAAAGTGCCGTGCAAGGAAGGGCGCAGTGCGGCTGGCAATGTTCACGTACTTGCCCACGAGATCGCTGTTCACGCGGGCCATGAAGTCCTCGGCCGTGAAGTCCACGTCCTCGACCTTGCTGTTGAGCTTGGCGGCGATGTAGTAGCGGAACCATTCCGGGTTCATGCCCAGCTGCAGGTATTTCAGCGGGTCGATGCCGGTGCCGCGGCTCTTGCTCATCTTCTCGCCGCTCACGGTCAGGAAGCCGTGCACGTTGACCTGGCTGGGCGTCTTGCGGCCGGAGAACTGCAGCATGGCGGGCCAGAACAGGGTGTGGAAGTAGACGATGTCCTTGCCGATGAAATGGATCTGCTCCACATCGGGGCTGGCGATGTAGGCGTCGTAGTCGATGCCCTTGCTCGTCAGGTGCGACTTCAGGCTGGCGAGATAGCCCACCGGCGCATCCAGCCAGACATAGAAGTACTTGCCCGGCGCATCCGGGATCTCGATGCCGAAGTAGGGCGCATCGCGCGAGATATCCCAGTCATTCATGCCGGCGTCGAACCACTCGGCGGCCTTCTTCGCCATCTCGGGCTGCAGGCGGCCGGGCGTCTGGGTCCAGTCCTTCAGGAAGGCCACGACCTTCTCGTCGCTCAACTTGAAGAAGTAGTGCTCGCTGGTGCGCAGCTCAGGCGCGGCGCCGGACAGCACGGAGTAGGGGTTCTTCAGCTCCGTGGGGGCATAGACCGCGCCGCAGACCTCGCAGGAGTCGCCGTACTGGTCCTTGGCGCCGCACTTGGGGCACTCGCCCTTGATGAAGCGGTCCGGCAGGAACATGTTCTTCACGGGGTCGAAGAACTGCTCGATGGTCTTGGTGGAAATCAGCCCAGCGGCCTTGAGGTCCAGGTAGATGGCGCGGGCCAGCTCGTGGTTCTCGGGCGCGTCTGTGCTGTGCCAGTGATCGAAGCCGATGTGAAAGCCGTCCAGATACTCCTTACGTGTGGCGGCAATCTCCGCCACGTACTGCTGCGGCGTCTTGCCGGCCTTGTCTGCGGCGATCATGATCGGCGCACCGTGCGTGTCGTCCGCGCAGACGAAGTGCGCCTCGTGGCCCATCATCCGCTGGAAGCGCACCCAGATGTCGGCCTGCACGTACTCCATCATGTGGCCCACATGAAAGCGGGCGTTGGCGTAGGGCAGGGCGGTGGTGACGAACAGGCGGCGCTTGCTGGACATGGCGGGCAGGCTGGCTTCTTGTGGGAGGGAGCGCGATTTTAGGCCCGCGCCCCGCGCCGCCGCCCGCGAGCAGCCGCGTGCAGCGTGCTCAGTCCAGCGTGCGCCGGAAGCGCAGTGCGCCCAGCAGCAGGCCCACGCCCGCAAAGGCCAGCATGGGCCAGACGTGCGGCCAGAGCTGCGGCAGCTCATTGCCCTTGAGCACGATGCCGCGCACCACGCGCAGGAAGTGCGTAAGCGGCAGCCCCTCGCCGATTACTTGCGCCCAGCCGGGCATGCCTCGGAAGGGGAACATGAAGCCCGACAGCAGCATGGACGGCAGAAAGAAGAAAAAGGTCATCTGCATGGCCTGCATCTGGGACTTGGCCAGGGTAGAGAACAGGATGCCCACCGACAGATTGGCGGCGATGAAGGCCGCCGCGCACAGGCACAGCAGCAGCAGGCTGCCTTCGATCGGCACCTTGAACAGGAAGTGCGCGGCCACCAGGATCACGCCCAGCTGCACATAGCCCACGAAGATGTAGGGAAAGATCTTGCCCGTGAGGATCTCAATGGGCTTGAGCGGCATCGAGAGCAGGTTCTCCATATTGCCGCGCTCACGCTCGCGCGTGATGGCCATGCCGGTCATCATGATCATGGTCATGGTCATGATGGTGCCTACCAGCCCCGGCACGATGTTGTAGGCCGTGATGCCTTCGGGGTTGTAGAGGCGGTGCACGCGTACCTCGAAGGGTGGGGCGCGGGGCGCAAGCTGCGCCAGCGGACCCTTGAGGTCGTTGCGCAGGGCGGTGCTCGGTAGCTGCAGCACCGCCGACAACGCATTGCCCGTGGCGGCCGGGTCAGAGGCATCCGCCTGCACGAGCAGGGCGGGTTTGTCGCCGCGCTCGATGTCGCGCCCGAACTGGGGCGGAATGGTGATGACGAACTGCGCCTGGCCGCTGGCCAGCACGTCCTCGCTGCGGGTGGTGGCGGGCAGGCTGTCGATGATCCGGAGGTAGCCCGAGGTGCGCAGGCTGGCCACCACGCTGCGTGCGTGCACGCTGTCGTCGCCCTGGATGATCACCGTGGGCAGGCCCTTGGGGTCCAGATTGATCGCAAAGCCGAAGAGCACGAGCTGCAGAATCGGCACGCCGACCATCATGGCGAAGGTCAGACGGTCGCGGCGCATCTGGATGAACTCCTTGACCGCCACGGCCCAGAAGCGCGAGAAGGAAAAGCCGCTGATCGCACTCATTGCCGTCCTCAGGTTCGGATGTTGTCTTGCGCGTGGCTCATGAGCTGGATGAAGACATCTTCCAGCTTGGGCGCATCGGTCTGGACATGCAGACCACGCTCGGCGGCGTAGGTACTAAGTGACTCATCAAGCAGCGCGCCGTTGTGGCCCGAGACGCGCAGCACCGTGCCGAAGGGCACCGCCTGGTCCACGCCGGGCAGTGCGGCAATGGCGCCGATCTGTGCCTCGCCTGCGCCGGAAAGCACCCGGGTCTGCAGCCCGCTGTGCTCGACGAGCTCGGCCGGTGTGCCGCTGGCCAGCAGCTCGCCGTAGGCGATGTAGCCCAGGCGGTGGCAGCGCTCGGCTTCGTCCATGTAGTGCGTGGACACCAGCACCGTGATGCCCTGTGCCGCCAGGGCATGCAGCTCCTGCCAGAACTCGCGCCGGGCCTTGGGGTCCACGCCGGCCGTGGGTTCATCGAGCAGCAGCAACTGCGGCTCGTGCAACATGCAGGCCGCCAGGGCCAGGCGCTGCTTCCAGCCGCCGGACAGCTCACCGGCCAGTTGATTGGCACGCGTGAGCAGGCCCAGGTGATCCAGCGCGCGCGTCACGCGCGCCACCCGCGAGTCCATGGCGTACATGCGGGCAACGAAGTCCAGGTTCTCGCGGATCGTGAGGTCGTCGTAGAAGCTGAACTTCTGCGTCATGTAGCCGGTGCGGCGCTTGATCTCGTCGGACTGCCGGATGACATCGAAGCCCAGGCAGCGCCCGCTGCCGGTATCTGGCAGCAGAAGACCGCAGAGCATGCGGATGGTGGTGGTCTTGCCGCTGCCATTGGGGCCGAGAAAGCCGAAGATCTCGCCTTTGCGCACGCTCAGGCTCACATCGCGCACGACGTGCTTCGGGCCGAAGTGCTTGTTCAGCCCGCTGACGTCGATGACAAGCTCGCCGTTCATGGCTTGGCGGGCGGCACGCGAACGTCCACCGGCATGCCCGGGTTCAGCCGGGCGGCGGCCGCCTCGTCCACACTGGCCTGCACAAGGAACACCAGCTTGCTGCGCTGCTCGCGGCTGTAGATCACGGGCGGCGTGTATTCGGGCTCGGTGGCGATCCATTGAACGCGCGCACTGATGGCTGCCGTGCAGCCCTCACACCCGGCCTGCACCGCGACGCCCGGCTTGAGTTGCGAGGCCACGCCGGCCGGCACATAGAAGCGCAGACGCAGGTTGCCGGGTGCCAGCAGCGAGACCACCGGCGAGTTGGCTGCGATCTGCTCGCCCGGCGTGTACAGGGTGTCGGCCACTCGGCCGGGGACGGGTGCGGTCACGGTCTTCTGCGCCAGCCGCCAGCGGGCTTGAGTGACAGCCGCCTCTGCGGCACTGACGGCGGCGCCCTGGGCCAGCACCTCGTCGCGCCGCGCGCCCTGAGCGCCGAGCTTGAGCGCTTCGGCGGCCTCGTTGCGCCGCGCCTGGGCGCGCGCGACGGCATTGCGGGTGGTGTCCAGCACGGCCGGGCTGCTGAAGCCCTGTGTGACCAGTGCCTCCTGGCGCTTGAGTTCGATCTGCGCGGTGCTCAGGTCATTGGCTGCGGCGGCCAGCTCCGCCTGGAGCTGTGCGATCTCCTCGGGCCTGCGGCCCGTCTTGAGATTGGCCAGCTGGGCCTGGGCACGGCGCAGGTCTGCCTCGGCCGCGCTCACCTGCGCGGCTTCCACGTCGCTGTCGAGAGCAAACAGCGCAGCACCGGCCGGCAATTGCGCGCCGCGCTTGACCGCAAGCAGGGTAAGCCGCCCGGCCACCGGGCTGGCCACGCGGGTGTATTCACCTTCCACGTAGCCGTAGAAGACGTCATCGGCCTGTCGCTGGCAGCCGGCCAGCAGCGCGCCCAGCGCGCCGATCAGCAAGGCGGCGCGCGCGACCCATCGGGGGGAGATCATCTGAGGTTCTCCTTCTTGCGTAATGCGACAGGTGATTTCGGCGACTTCGAGCCTTCACCTTGGCGTCTGGGCCGATGCGTACGGCTGGCAGAGGCCTGCGAGATGCGGCGCAAGGCCATCAGCCCGCCCCAGCTGAATTCGGCAATCTGCTCGGCGCAGGCCGCGATGGCTTCGCGCCCCTGCGTTGCATCCGGGGCCAGGCGGTCCATCAGCGGGCGGGCAAAGGTGTAGTACATGACTTGCCCCGCCAGCGAGAAGGCTGCCCGCCAGGCCTCGTCACTGTCTGGCGCCGCATCGATGATCCGCCCGATCAGCGTGCGCAGCATGGCCAGCTGCGGCCGCGCGACCTCCTCGATCATCCGGTCCAACGCGGGCGTGGGTGCAGCGAGCTCGCGCGTGAGCATCACCCCAAGCGGCACGCGATCACGGGCGGCGACCATGCGGGCAAAGACCGTGTGGATCACTTCCCGCAGGGCTGCTTTCTGGGTGGCGTCGTCGCTGCCGGCCTGTGCGGCTAGCAGCGCAGCCTTGGGAAACGGATGGCCGGCCAGCTCCTGGCGTGCCAGCTCGCGCAGTACGGCGAGGTACAGGCCCTCCTTCGAGCCGAAGTAGTAGCTCACCAGTGCGAGGTTGGCGTTGGCTGCCTGCGCGATGGCGCGTACCGAGGTGGCGGTGTAGCCGTCTCGCGCAAATAGATCTGTGGCCGCCTCAAGGATGGCCTGGGCGGTCGCGGCGCCAGCGCGCTCGTCGGTGGTCGGAGAGGCGAGGGATTTCATGATCAAACGCATGTATTAAACGACTGTTTAAGTCAGCTGGCAAGCCGTTGCTGGAGATCGCGCGCCGGCGCCGCGCTTTGCCAAGGGCGCGCAAGAAAGAACGCTGCAAAGCAAGACGGACCCGCCATGGGGTCCGTCTGAGTGGTTTGAGCGGCTTGGGATCAGCCGGTGGGCAAACCGTCTTCGGAAGCCGGGTCCGGCTTGGGCAGCTCGGTGGCGAGCACCTTGTCGATGCGCTTGCCGTCCATGTCCATGACCTCGAACTTCCAGCCGGCCCATTCGCAGGTGTCTGCGGTCTTGGGAATGCGGCCCAGCAGCATCATGATCATGCCGGCCAGGGTGTGGAAGCTTTCGCCGTCGCCTTCGGGCAGCTCATCGAGCTTGAGTGCATCAGTGAGTTCGTGCACGGAGATCGTGCCGTCCAGCAGCCAGCTGCCGTCCTCGCGCTTGACGGCTGCGGTTTCGTCCTCAGGCTCGCTGGGCAGCTCGCCCAGGATGGCATCCACCACGTCCTTGAGCGTGACCAGGCCCTGCACCTCGCCGTACTCGTCCACGACAAGTGCCACCTGCACGCGGGCGTTGCGGAAGTTCTCGATCAGCTCGGTGCCGGTCAGCGTCTCGGGCACGTACAGCGCCGGGGCAAGGCCGGACGTGATGTCCAGCGGCTTGCCGGCGAGCAGTTGCGCGAGCAGATCCTTCACACTCGCCAGGCCCAGGACTTCATTGAAGCTGCCCTTGAGCACCGGGAAGCGCGAGAAGCTGGCGTCCTCGATCTTCTTGCGCGTGATCTCGGGCGCGTCATCGGTGTCCAGAAACACGATGTCGCTGCGAGGGATCATCAGGCTGGTGAGCTTGCGTTCGTCCAGTCGGAACACGTTGCGCACCATCTGCTGCTCGGCGGCTTCGAACACGCCGGCATCGGCGCCTTGTTCCATCAGGACGTGGATTTCCTCTTCCGTCACGGGTGGCGCGGAGTTGGCGCGTACGCCCATGATGCGCAGCACGCCTTCCGTGCAGAAGGACAGCAGCTTGACGAAGGGCGTGGTCGCCCAGGCCAGCGCCTTCATCGGCACGGCCATCACGCGGGCGATGGCCTCGGGGTACATCTGGCCCACGCGCTTGGGCACCAGCTCGCCGAAGATCAGTGAGAAGAAGGTGATGCACAGCACCACGAAGAACAAGGAGGTCTGATGCGCGAAGGGCTCCACGGCGGGCACGTGGCCGATGATCCACTTCGCGATCGGGTCGGCCAGGGCGTTTTCGCCGACGATGCCGAGCATGATGCTGATCAGCGTGATGCCGATCTGCACCGTGGAGAGCATGCGTGTGGGGTTCTCCTGCAGCTGCAGGGCCTGGGCGGCGCCGGAGTCGCCTTCGTCAGCCAGTTGTTGCAGCCGCGCCTTGCGCGAGGCCACCATGGCGATCTCGCTCATGGCAAACAGACCATTCGCAAGGATCAGCCCGACAAGAAGAATGATTTCCATGGACATGCCGAGCGGCTTGTCGCCACGCTTGGGGCGCACCGGCATCGGCAAGAGTTGAACGGGACGGCAAGCATAGCGGTTTTGCCGATTCGGACAGCCTCCGTGCATTGCTAATCTCCGGAGCCTCAGGCCCGCAGTGCGTGCCCCGGATTGGGGTTCGCCCCAGATGGGTGCATGCAGCAGGTTCGCAATTCACAAGGAAATTGATTCGATGGCACTCAACCAGGAGGGTGTGAAGACGGCGCTGGCGGGCGTGATCGACCCCAACACCGGGCGCGATTTCGTCAGCACCAAGTCGGTGAAGAACATCAATGTCGACGGCGATGTGGTGAGCCTGGACATCGAACTCGGCTACCCGGCAGCGAGCCAGATTGCGCCGCTGCGCGACGCGGTGGTGCAGGCCATTACCGCAGCAGGCGCCACCACGGTGCGTGCCAACGTGTATTCGCGAGTGATTGCGCACGCCGTGCAGCGCGGTGTGCCGGTCATGCCCAACGTGAAGAACATCATTGCCGTGGCCAGCGGCAAGGGCGGCGTGGGCAAGAGCACCACGGCCGCCAACCTCGCTCTGGCGCTCGCGGCCGAAGGCGCGCGCGTCGGCATGCTGGATGCCGACATCCACGGCCCGAGCCAGACCATGATGCTCGATGTCTCCGGCAAGCCCGAAACCATGGACGGCAAGCTCATGGAGCCCAAGGAGAACTACGGGCTGCAGATCATCTCCGTGGGCCTGCTGGTGGATCAGGATACGCCCATGGTGCTGCGCGGTCCGATCATCTCCGGCTACCTGACCGAGCTGCTGGAGAAGACGAACTGGAAGGATCTGGACTACCTCATCATCGACATGCCGCCCGGCACAGGCGACATCCAGCTCACGCTCTCGCAGAAGGTGCCGGTGACGGGCGCGGTGATCGTCACCACGCCGCAGGACATCGCCCTGCTGGACGCGCGCCGTGGCGTGAAGATGTTCGAGAAGGTGGGCATCCCCATCCTCGGCGTGGTGGAGAACATGGCCGTGCACACCTGCAGCCACTGCGGGCATCAGGAACACATCTTCGGCTCCGGCGGCGGCGAGCGCATGGCCACGGAATATGGCGTGGACTATCTCGGTGGCCTGCCCCTGAGCCTGAAGATCCGCGAGCAGGCGGATTCCGGCAAGCCCACGGTCGTGGCTGATCCGGACGGCTCTGAGGCGCAGACCTACAAGGCCATCGCCCGGAAGGTGGCGATCAAGGTCGCCGAAAAGGCCAAGGACACGAGCAAGCTCTTCCCGACCATCGTGGTCAGCCGCAACACCTGAGCACGCGCATGTCGTGCCGCGCCGCCATGCTCGTTGCCGCACTGGCGATTAGTACGGCCGCGCACGCGCAGCCCCCGGCTGGGGCGCACGCCAACCCGGCTGGCATCGACTGGCAGCCGGTGGGTGCCTTCAGCATTGCGCGCACGGAGACGACCGTTGGCCAGTTCCGCCGCTTTGTGCAGGCCACCGGCACCCAGACCCGCGCCGAGCGCGAGGGCGGCGGCGAGGTCTATGAAGCCGGCTGGGCCAAGAAGCCGGGCTGGACCTGGGCGCGCCCCTTCGGCAGCCCTGCGGTCGACGACGAGCCGGCGGTGCAACTAACCTTCGACGAGGCGCAAGCCTTCTGCCGCTGGGCCGGCGGCCGCCTGCCCACCGACGCGGAATGGGTCAGCGCCGCCTATACCGAGCAGCGTGCTCAAGCGCCGGCGCCATTTGTGCGGGGCAAGACCTATGCCTTCCCCACGGGAGACTCCCCCGCCGGCGCCCAGTGCCTGAACGACTGCGGCGCCGCCGCAAAGAGCCGCGCCGTGAATGGCGGAGCCCGCCTGTTGCGTGGTGACGGGCATGCCCGCGTCGGCACCACACAGGCCGGCGTGAACGGCCTGTTCGACATGGGCGCCAACGCCTGGGAATGGGTGGACGAACCGCGCAGCGCCACCGGCAATGCACCGCGCCGCACGCGTGGCGGCTCCTGGTGGTACGGCTCTGTGCAGATGCGTGCCGACCGCCTGCAGGACAAGCCGGCTGACACCGCGGTCGTCTACATCGGCTTTCGCTGCGCGCGCGACTGAGCGGGCGCCGCTGTCGGCTGGCTGACCGCGCAGCGCGTGCGCGCACTCTGGCGATTGGCGCGCGCGGGTCGCGTCGCTACATTCGGCCGAGGATCTCGCGCCCATCGATGCGCGCGACTGGTTTTCGAGGGAGGGTCGGATGTACGCCGTGGTCGTTGCCTTGCTGCTGGTGATCCCGCTGTGGCGCATTTGCCAGCGCGCGGGTTTGAGCCCCTATCTGTCCCTGGTGGCTGCCGTGCCTTTCATCGGTCTATTGATCGTTGCTGCGGTGCTGGCGTTCGCGCCCTGGCCGGCGCGGCCTGACGCTGCGGAGGGCTGAACCATGGGTGCGTTCTCTCTTCATGGCGCGATGCATCCGCTGGTGATCGTGCTGGGCTTGCTGGTGTTCGCGTTGCCCGCAGTTCTGTTCAGCCGGATCGTCCGGCGGGCCGGCTATTCACCCTGGTGGGCGCTGCTCGGACTCGTTCCAGTGATCGGGGTGGTGGCGCTCTGGGTGTTCGCATTCCTTGACTGGCCCCAGCCGAACGACGCGCGCGCCTAGGCTGCGGTTCGCAGCCGCACGCTCCGTTGCGGCGGAAGGTCGGGGCTGAAGTTCGGGGGCGATGCCCGGTTTTCGCTTGTCTGGTGCGGATCTCCAGAGCATCACCCTGAAGATCCGCTCCTGCAGCGCGTCTCCAGCCACACTCCCTGAAGATCCGCACCAGACAAGCGGAAAGCGGCAGGCGTCTGTACAGAGTTTCGTGATGTAGTCCGCTACATTACGATCCCACCATGCACGATCTTCTGCGCGAATTCGACGCTGCGCCGCTGCTGCTCACCCTGCGCGTGGCCACCGTCGCCACCCTCATTGCCCTGCTGGCCGGTCTGGCGCTGGGCTGGGTGGTGGCGCGCACCCGCCTGCCCGGGCGGCGGGTGCTCGAGGCGGTGTGCATGCTGCCGCTGGTGCTGCCGCCCACGGTGCTGGGCTACGGCATCCTGGTGCTGATGGGGCGCAACGGCGCCATCGGCAGCTGGCTGCGCACGCACTTTGACTACACGGTGATCTTCAACTGGCACGGCGCCGTGATCGCCAGTGCGCTAGTGGCGCTGCCCCTGGTCCTCAAGGGGGCGAGCACCGCCTTCGAGCAGGTGGATCAGACTCTGGAGGCCGCGGCGCGCACGCTGCGCCAGTCGCGCTGGTCCGTGTTCATGCGCGTGACGCTGCCGCTGGCCTGGCCGGGCATTCTGGCGGGCACGCTGCTGGCCTTTGCGCGGGCAATGGGCGAGTTCGGCGCCTCGCTGATGGTGGCCGGCTCCATCCCGGGGCAGACGCAGACGGCGTCGATGGCCATCTATGACGCCGTGCAGGCTGGCAAGGACGATGTGGCGCTGTTGCTCGCCGTGGTGATTTCGCTTGTGTCAATCGCGATCCTGGTCGCGTCCAACCACTTTCTGTCGCGCCGATGAGTGCGCCTGCTTCATTGCGGCCTGCGCCGCAGATCCTTCCCATGGAGTCTCTGATGCATCAGGTTTCACGCCGCGCCGCGCTGCTTGCCCTGGGTGTCCTTGCCGCCGCCTGGCTGCCGCTGACTGCGCACGCCCAGCAGCCCAGCGCTCAGCAACTGACCGTCTCCGCGGCCGCCAGCCTGACCGATGCCATGCGCGAGATCGGCTCGCGCTTCGAGTCCACCCGGCCCGGCGTGACCGTGCGCTTCAACTTCGCCTCGTCCGGCGCGCTGGTGCAGCAGATCATCCAGGGCGCGCCGGTGGACGTGTTTGCCAGTGCCGACCAGGAGACCATGGACCGCGGCGTGGCGCAGAAGGTGATCGACGCCGCCACGCGGCGCGACTTTGCCAGCAACACGCTGGTACTGATCAGCCCCGTACAGAGCGCGCCGGCCCTGACTCGCCTGGCCGACATGGGCCGGCCGGAGGTCAAGCGCATCGCCGTGGGCAAGCCGGCCACCGTACCCGTGGGCCGCTACACGCAACAGGCGCTCACGGCCGCGCAGCTCTGGGCGGCGCTGGAAGCGAAGATGGTCTTTGCCGACAACGTGCGCCAGGTGCTGGACTACGTGGCCCGCGGTGAGGTGGAAGCCGGCTTCGTGTACCGCACCGACGCCGAGATCATGAAGGACAAGGTGCGCGTCACGCTCACTGCCACCGGACACTCGCCCATTACCTACCCCGTGGCCGTGGTGGCCGGCAGCAGGCAGGCGGCCCTGGCGCGCGAGTTTGCCGCCTACCTCAACGGCGCGGAGGCGCAGGCTGTCCTCACGCGCCTTGGCTTCGGCAAGCCCTGAGCGAACGGCCGCGAGCGCGCATGATCGACGTCGCCATCCAGCTCAGCGTGTCTGACGGCAAGCGCCGCTTCGACCTGGACGCTGCCTTCGCCACCGACGCGCCCGTGGTTGCGCTCTATGGCCCCTCGGGGGCGGGCAAGTCGCTCACGCTGCAGGCCATGGCCGGGCTGATCGCGCCGCGTTTGGGCCATGTACGTGTGGCGGGCAAGACGCTTTTCGATGCCGGGCAGTCCATCAGCCTGCCGGCGCGCGATCGGCAGGTGGGCTACCTGTTCCAGAGCTATGCGCTGTTTCCGCACTTGTCCGTGCGCGAGAACATTGCCTTCGGCCTGACGAACTGGATCAAGCGCCTGAGTGCAGAGGACGCGCAGCGGGTCGATGACCTGATCGAATCCTTCGGTCTCAGCGCAATGGCCGCCAGCCGCCCGGCCACGCTCTCCGGCGGCCAGCAGCAGCGCGTGGCCCTGGCCCGCGCGCTGGTGTGCAAGCCGCAGGTGCTGCTGCTGGACGAACCCTTTGCTGCGCTCAACCCGATGCTGCGCCAGCAGCTGCGCGAAGAGCTTGCCGCCGTGCGCCAGCGCGTGGGCATCCCGATGGTGATGATCACGCACGACATTGATGACGTGCTCGCGCTGGCAAACGTCGCCTTCCTGATGGAGGGCGGGCAGGTCGTGCGCGAGGTGGACCTTGATCGCGCTGAGAGCCGCGAGCGGGTGCGCAGCGCGCTGAACGCCGAGCCCGCCCGCAGCCCGCGGCCGAATGAAGCCTTGCTGCGGGCGATGCTCGGCGAGGGCAAGGCGCCGTGAGCACCGGCACAGCGCACTGCGAGAACCGCGCGCCATTGGCGGATGCAGCACTGCCACTCGGCGCGCAGGCGCCCGCAGTGGCCGGCAGCCTGCTCTCGGGTGAGCTGAAGCTTGCCGGCCGGCTGGACGCGCGCTTCTTCGAGCTGCTGCGCGCCGTGGAGCTCACCGGTTCCCTGCAGAAAGCCGCGCGCACGGCGGGCTACAGCTACAAGGGCGCCTGGCTGTTGATGGACACCGCCACCAATCTTGCGCGCGCGCCCCTGATCGAACGCACGCAGGGCGGCGCGGGTGGTGGCGGCTCGCGCCTGACGCCCGCCGCCCACCAGCTGCTGGCCGCATGGCAAGAGCTGCAGGCGCGTCATGTGGACTTTCTGCGCATGCAGGATGCCTGGCTGCTCGAACAACCGGCGCTTGCCGCGCTGCTACGGAGATTGACCATGAAGACCACGGCCCGCAATCAGTTCGCAGGCAGCATCCGCCACATCGAGCGGGGCCCCGCCACAGTGCAGGTCACGCTCGACATCGCCGGCGGCTTTGAGATCACGGCCTCGATCACCGCTGCCGCCGCAGAGCGCATGAAGCTCCAGGAGGGGGGCGAGGCGATCGCGCTCATCAAAGCCAGCGAGGTGGTACTGGTCACGGACTTTGCGGGCTATACGCTGTCGGCGCGCAACCAGCTGGCCGGCACGATTGCGCGCGTGCAGAAGGGCGCGGTGTCTTCGCTGGTGGGTGTCACGCTGCCGGGGGGCGCCACGGTGACTGCGAGTGTCACGAACGATGCCGTGGAGGCGCTCGGCCTCAAGGTCGGGCAGGGCGCCACGGCCAGCTTCAAGTCCTACGCCGTGTTGCTCGCCGTGCCGAGTTGAGGCCTACATCAGCACGATGTCGTAGTGCTCCTGGGGAAAGCTGGTCTCCACCGTCAGGGAGATCGGCTTGCCGATGCGTTCCTCGAGCGCGGCCAGATAGGGGCTTTCCTCTTCCAGAAAGCGGTCCACCACGGGCTGGCCGGCGACGATGCGGAACTCGCGCGGATTGAATTGCCGCGCCTCGCGCTCTACTTCACGCAGGATCTCGTAGCACACGGTCTGCGGCGTCTTCACGTAGCCGCGGCCCTCGCAGACCGCGCAGGGCTCGCAGAGCACGTGTTCCAGGCTCTCGCGCGTGCGCTTGCGGGTCATCTCCACCAGGCCCAGGGACGTGAAGCCGGAGACACTGGTGCGCACGCGGTCCTTGGCCAGCGCGCGCTTCAGTTCATCCAGCACCTGCTGGCGGTGGCCGGCTTCATGCATGTCGATGAAGTCGATCAGGATGATGCCGCCCAGATTGCGCAGCCGCAGCTGGCGCGCGATCACCAGTGCAGCTTCCAGGTTGGTGCGGAAGATCGTGTCCTCGAAATTGCGTGAGCCGACATAGCCGCCGGTGTTCACGTCGATCGTGCACATGGCCTCGGTCTGGTCGAAGATCAGGTAGCCGCCGTTCTTCAGGTCCACACGGCGCGCCAGGGCACGGCCAATCTCGTCATCTACATGGTGCAGGTCGAACAGGTGGCGCTCGCCGGTGTAGTGGGAGAGCTTGCCCACCACGCCCGGCGTGTAGCGCTGCGCAAACTGGTGCAGCTGCTGGTACAGCGTGGCGTTGTCCACCTTGATGTGGTGCGTGGCGTCATGCGTCATGTCACGCAGCACGCGTTCGGAAAGCGTCAGGTCCTTGTGCAGCAGGCTGGGCGCGGGCTGGGAACCGCCGCGCTCGCAGATGCTCTTCCAGGTCTCGCGCAGGTAGTTGACGTCCTGCGCCAGCTCTTCCTCCGTGGCGTCCTCGGCCTGGGTGCGGATGATGAAGCCGCCTTGCATGCCTTCGGGCATCGCGGCTGACAGGCGGCTCTTGAGCTGCTCGCGATCCGTGCCGCCCTCGATCTTCTGGCTGACACCGATATGGCTTTCCTGCGGCAGGTACACCAGCATGCGGCCCGCCAGGCTGATGTGCGTGGACAGGCGCGCGCCCTTGGTGCCGATCGGGTCCTTGATCACCTGCACCATGATCGGCTGGCCCTCGAACAGCAGGCGCTCGATGGCCGGCGGCGGGCTGTGCTGGCCCTTGCGCGCGTCGCCGCGGTGCTCCCACATGTCGGCCACGTGCAGAAACGCTGCGCGCTCCAGGCCGATGTTCACAAAGGCGCTCTGCATGCCCGGCAGCACGCGCGCGACCTTGCCCAGGTAGATGTTGCCCACCCAGCCCTGCACGCTCGTGCGCTCGACATGCAGCTCCTGCACGGCGCCCTGCGAGACCACGGCCACGCGGGTTTCGTGGTCGCTCTGGGTGATGATGATGTCTTCCAGCATGGGCCGAATGTAGCGGCAGTGCAGGGCGCCTCAAGCACGCAGCGCAGCAGAGCGCGCCGTGCCGTGGTCAGTGCCTGATGTACTGCAGGGGCATGCCCCGAAACCCGCACCATTGCTCATTTGTTTCATATTCGGCTATCCGAGGTCGGAACCGAAAACGGCCCAATAAGTCCGCCAGAAAAGCGGAAAGTGCCATCTTGCTTTTCAAGAAAGAAATGAAATCGGCCAATCAAATCCTGAGCAGCGCGGCGGTTTCTGCCAGCGGCAGGCCCATGATGCCGCTGTAGCTGCCGCGGATCTGCGTCACATAGGCGCCGGCCAGGCCCTGAATGGCATAGCCCCCGGCCTTGCCCATGCCTTCGCCGCTGGCCAGGTAGTGGCGAATGTCCCGTGCCGTGAGCGGTTTGAAGCTCACGAAGGACTCCGACACCGCTTCGTCGATCCGCGTGCGCGCCTTGCCGACATGCACCACCGCAATCCCGGTGAGCACCCGGTGCGTCGTGCCGGACAGCGCCCGAAGCATGCGCGCGTTGTCTTTCGCATCCACCGGCTTGTGCAGGATCGTGCGGCCCAGTGCCACGGTGGTGTCCGCCACCAGAATCGGCCGGGCGGGCAGGGCGCGGCGCCTCAGGCGTTCTGCAGCCGCCTGCGCCTTGGCGTGCACAACGCGCTTCACATAGGCCAGTGGCGCCTCGCCCGAGCGCTCGGCCTCGAGGCTTTCCGCGTCCTCATCGGCATCAGGCAGGAGCAGATCGAACTGCACGCCGATCTGCTTGAGCAGCTCCTGGCGGCGGGGGCTTTGGCTGGCGAGGTAGATCGTTGTCATCGACTGCTGCCTAGAAGTTTTACCAACTCTGCTGCGAGCGCATTGCTTTCTGGGTGCTTCAGGTGTTCCAAGTAAGCGGCATGGAAGCGATGTTCGCGGACACGGAGTCCCCGGAACTCAAAGACGATCGGTGTGTGCTCGCGGTGTCCACCGAATACTCGGTGCACCTGGGCTTCCAGCGACGGCGTGTGCTTGAAGCTTGGAGTCACGCTGAGATTGATCGCTCTGACTGCAGCACCGAGCGGCGCGAGAACTGCATTCTCAAAGTGAGACTTCCACTTAGGTGAGTCGGAATAGATCGCAAGGTAGCGAACGCCATGCCGTCCATAAGCGTGATGCCACCTCAGACAAAGCACCGCGTCGCGTAGCCAAAGGAATGGTGTTGCCAGCAGCATGATGAGCGTCATGCCCAAAAGCACAGGTGCGAAAAGGAGCACCAAGCCAGCCAGCAATAACCATTGCCCGAATCGCTTCAAGCTCATGGGCCTACTCCCTGTGATACGGATGCCCCGCCAGCACCGACCAGGCCCGATACAGCTGCTCGGCCAGCAGCACGCGCACCAGCATGTGGGGCAGGGTGAGGGAGGACAAACGCAGGCTGAAGTCGGCGGCGGCCTTGACGCGATCGTCCAGCCCTTCGGTGCCGCCGATCACGAAGACGAGGGGCCGCGCATCGAGCTGCCAGCGCTCGAGCTGCTGGGCCAGCGCCTTGGTGGTGAGGTCGCGGCCGCGCTCGTCGAGGATGACGAGCAGCGCGTCCTTGGGCACGGCAGCGAGGATCTTGTCGGCCTCGCGTGCCTTGGTCTGGGCGGCGCTGTCGGCCGTTTCGGGCTTGAGTTCCTTGAGGTTGAAAGGCCAGTCGGGCGGAAACCGGCGCTGGTACTCGGCAAAGGCCTCGTTCACCCAGCCCGGCATCTTGTGCCCGACGGCGATCAGCGTCAGCTTCACTCGCTGCTGCTGGCCTTCTTGGCCGCTGCCTTCTTGGCGGGTGCCTTGGCTTCAGCTGTTTTGGTCGCGGTCTTGGCCGGCGCCTTCTTTGCGGCCGTCTTGGTGGCTGCCGACTTCGTGGCTGCGGTCTTGCTGGCGGCCTTCTTGGCCGGGGCCTTCTTGGGCGCAGCATCGGCAGCAGCAGCTGTCTTCTTGGCGGCGGTCTTCTTCACCGCCTTCTTGGCCGGCGCCGGGGTGTCGTCCTCGTCCATCGGTTCGCTGGCCTTGGCGAACATGGAGCCGGCCAGTCGCGGCTTGGCGCCGCTGGCCATCTTGACCTTGGTCTGGCCCCAGAGCTCCTCGAGGTTGTAGTACTGGCGGATGGCGGGCTGCATGATGTGCACCACCACCTGGTTGCAGTCCACGAGCACCCATTCGCCGGTGTCTTCGCCTTCCATGCTGACGATTTCGCCGCCGGACTGCTTGACCTTCTCACGCACGCTCATGGCCAGCGCGCGGGTCTGGCGGTTGCTCGTGCCGCTGGCGATGACCACGCGTTCAAACAGGTTGGAGTTGGCTTCGGTGTTGAAAACGGCGATGTCCTGCGCCTTGACGTCTTCCAGGGCGTCGACGATGACGCGCTGCAGCTTGCGGATGTCCATTCAGTGCTTCTGTTCTTTGTAGAGGTGATTGAGAGCAATGTACTGGGCCACCGTGGGCGGCACCAGACCATTGAGGGTTTCGCCCGCGGCGGCCATCTTGCGCAGCTGCGTGCTTGAAAGGTCCATCGGCTCCATGGCCAGACGCACGTGATGCACGCGCGGGTCATTGGCCGGGCTGCCGGCGCTGCGCTCGCTGCCCGGTCGGCCGGCCACGGCAAAGCGCACGAGCATGGCGAGGTCTTCCCAGCGGTGCCAGGTGCGCAGGTTGGCAAACTGGTCTTCGCCAAGGATGAGCGTGAGCTTGGCGTCGCCCGTTTCCTTGCGCAGGGCCTCGATGGTGTCGATCATGTAGCTCGGCCCCTTGCGCTCGGTCTCGATGGCATCGACCACGGCCCAGGGCGCCATGCCGGACACGGCGAGCTCGAGCATCACCAGCCGGTGCCGCGCCGGCGTGAGTGTGCGCAGCTTCTGCCAGGCGTGGCCGGTGGGGATGACGCGCAGCTGGTCCAGCCCGAGCTGCTCACGCGCGGCGCTCATCAGCGCCAGGTGTCCAAAGTGCGGCGGGTCGAAACTGCCGCCGAAGATGCCGATGTGCTTGCTCATGCGTGCCGGGGCATCACTCTGCAGCCTGGGGCTGCGCGGCCGTCTGGGAGGCGTTGAGGCCGAGCCAGTCGCGCGGCTTCAGGAAGACCTCGTACAGGTGTGCCTCCGGCGTGCCGGCTGCCGGCGCCCACTGGTAACGCCAGTCGGCCGTGGGCGGCATGCTGGCGAGGATGCTCTCGGTGCGGCCGCCGCTTTGCAGGCCGAAGAGCGTGCCGCGGTCCCAGACGAGATTGAACTCCACATAGCGGCCGCGCCGGTAGGCCTGGAAGGCGCGCTGCTCCTCCGTGTAGGGCAGCTCGCGGCGGCGCTGCACGATGGGCAGGTAGGCGTTCAGAAAAGCGTCGCCCACCGCGCGGGTCATGGCGAAGCTTTGCTCCGCGCCGAGTTCGGAGAAGTCGTCATAGAACACCCCGCCGATGCCGCGGGGTTCATTGCGGTGCTTCAGGAAGAAGTACTCGTCGCACCACTGCTTGAAGCGCGGGTACTTGTCAGCGCCGAACGGCGCGAGCGCGTCGTGGCACACGCGGTGGAAGTGCACCGCGTCTTCCTCATGGCCGTAGTAGGGCGTGAGGTCCATGCCACCGCCGAACCAGCTCACGTCCTGCTGGCCGGCCTCGACGGCCTGGGCGGTGAAGCTGCGCACGTTCAGGTGCACCGTGGGCACATTGGGGTTGCGCGGGTGCAGCACGAGCGACACGCCCGTGGCCTCGAAGGGGCGGCCGGCGAGCTCCGGCCGGTGCTGCGTGGCCGAGGGCGGCAACTGCTTGCCGCGTACGTCCGAGAACAGCACGCCGGCGCGCTCGAAGACCTTGCCACCCTCCAGCACGCGTGAGATGCCGCCGCCCTGCAGGCGCTCTTCGGGCCCGCGGGTCCAGGCGTCGTGGATGAAGGGCGTGCCGTCTTCGGCTTCAAGGCCGGCGACGATGCGCTGCTGCAGGTCCTTGAGATAGGTGCGGATGGTTTCTGAGAAGCTCATCAGGGCCCGGATGTGAAAACGTAGATCAAGGGTGGGCGCGGTTCTTCAGACCAAAATGGCTCAAGAACCGCATGGATACAGCGGAAAGCACTTTGTGCTGCTGGCCGCGTCATCAGCGTAGGGCAAGGCCCCCTGCGACGTCACGCAAGCCTTGCTGCAATTTGTACCGGCCTTGATCGCGGTCAGCGTGCGCGGCTGCGGCCGATGGCGCGGTAGCCGATGTCGCGGCGGTACTGCATGTCGCGGAACTTGATCTCGTCGACCACGTCGTAGGCCGCGGCCTGCGCCATGCGCGGTGAATCGCCCAAGCCCACGCAGGCCAGCACGCGGCCACCGGCCGTGACCAGATGGCCGTCCTCGGTGAGCCTGGTGCCGGCGTGGAAGACGATGCTGGCGTCGGTCGGCTCGGGGATGCCGAAGATCGGGTCGCCGTTGCGCGGGCTGTCCGGGTAGCCGTGCGCCGCGAGCACCACGGTCAGGGCCGTGCGGCGGTCCCAGTCGATTTCGGCGGTGTCCAGTTCGCCATCGACAGCCTTCTCGCAAAGCTGGGCAAAGTCGCTCTTCACCCGGGCCATGATGACCTGGGTTTCCGGGTCGCCCATGCGGGCGTTGAACTCGACCACGCGCGCTTCGCCGGCCTCGTCGATCATCAGACCGACGAACAGGAAGCCCTTGAACGGCCGGCCTTCGGCGGCCATGCCTTCGATGGTCGGCTTCACCACCTTGTTCATGATCTGGCGGTGAATGTCCGGCGTGACCACGGGCGCGGGCGAATAGGCGCCCATGCCGCCCGTGTTGGGGCCGGCGTCGCCATCCAGCAGGCGCTTATGGTCTTGTGCGGAGGCCAGAGGCAGGATGTTCTTCCCGTCACTCATGACGAAGAAGCTGGCTTCCTCGCCCTGCATGAATTCCTCGATGACGACCTTGGCGCCGCTGGTGCCGAACTTGGCGTCCACCATCATCAAGTCGATGGCGGCATGTGCCTCTTCAAGCGTTAGGGCCACCACCACGCCTTTGCCGGCCGCGAGGCCGTCGGCCTTGATGACGATCGGCGCGCCTTCGGCGGTCACGTAGGCGTGCGCTGCGGCTGCCGTGTCAAAGGTCTGGTAGCGCGCCGTGGGAATCTGGTGCCGGGCCATGAAGGCCTTGGCGAAGTCCTTGCTCCACTCCAGCTCCGCGGCGGCTTTGGTGGGGCCGAGAATCTTCAGCCCTCGTGCCTCGAACACGTCCACGATGCCGGCAGCCAGCGCCGCATCCGGCCCGACCACGGTGTAGGCGATGCCTTCCACGTTGGCCCATTCGGCCAGGGCCTCGAAGTCCGTGATCGGCAGGTTCTTCAGGCCGCGCGCGGTGGCCGTGCCGGCGTTGCCGGGCGCCACATAGACCATCTGCACCCGGGGGCTTTGCGCCAGGCGCCAGGCCAGCGCATGTTCGCGGCCGCCCGAACCCACCACGAGGAGCTTCATTGCATCACCGCCGAGGTATAGACCTCCTGAACATCATCGAGGTCTTCAAGTGCATCGAGCAGCTTCTGCATCTTCGCGGCATCGTCGCCGGAGAGCGGCGTTTCGTTGAGGGGCTTCATGATGACTTCGGCCAGCTCGGGCTTCAGACCCTTGGCTTCCAGCGCGTTCTTCACGGCCTCGAAGTCGCCCGGCGCGGTGATGACCTCGATGGCACCGTCGTCATCGGTCACCACGTCCTCGGCACCGGCTTCGATGGCGACTTCCATGACCTGATCTTCGCTGGTGCCCGGCGCAAAGACCAGCTGGCCGCAGTGCTTGAACTGGAAGGCCACGGAACCGTCGGTGCCCAGGTTGCCGCCGTACTTGGAGAAGGCGTGGCGCACTTCGGCCACGGTGCGGACCTTGTTGTCGGTCATGGTGTCCACGATCACGGCGGCGCCGCCGATGCCGTAGCCCTCGTAGCGGATTTCGACGTAATCGACGCCTTCGAGGTTGCCGGTGGCCTTGTCGATGTTCTTCTTGAGCGTGTCGGCCGGCAGGTTCACGGCCTTGGCCTTGTCGATGGCCAGACGCAGGCGGGGGTTCATGACCGGGTCGCCGCCGCCTGAGCGCGCCGCGACGATCACCTCACGGATGATGCGGGTCCAGAGCCGACCGCGCTTTTCGTCCTGCCGCCCCTTGCGGTGCTGGATGTTTGCCCACTTGCTGTGACCGGCCATGGCGAATCTTTCGTGCGCTCGAGTTCTTGGGTAGAAACGCGAACGGCACGCGTGCAAACACGTGCCGTCGAATGGTTTAGAGTTTAGCAAAGCGCCCCTGCCGGGCTGCCCGCTTTCCCTCTCCGCAATCCTTCACGGAATCGCCATGGCCGAGCCCATCCTGATCGCCAAGAACGCCAAAGCCAGCGTCACCCTGCTGCCCCGCATGGCCAACCGTCACGGTGCCATCACCGGCGCCACCGGCACCGGCAAGACGGTCACCCTGCAGGCGCTCGCCCAGGCCTTCTCCAACCAGGGGATTCCAGTCTTCATGGCCGACATCAAGGGCGATCTGACCGGGATCGCCTGTCCCGGCGGCGGCAACAAGCGCGTGGATGACCGCTACAACAGCCTGGGTGTGCCGCACCCGGAGTGGGCGGGCTGCCCGGTCACTCTCTGGGACGTGTTCGGCCAGTCGGGCCACCCGGTGCGCGCCACGATCAGCGACATGGGCCCGCTGATGCTCTCGCGCATGCTGGGCCTGAACGAGACCCAGACCGGCGTGATGCAGATCATCTTCAAGATCGCCGATGACCACGGCCTGCTGCTGCTGGACATGAAGGATCTGCGCGCCATGTGCCAGCACGTGGGCGACAACGCCAGCGAGTTCACCACTGAATACGGCAACGTGAGCGCGGCCAGCATCGGCGCCATCCAGCGCGGCCTGCTTACGCTGGAAGAGCAGGGCGCCGACGTGTTCTTCGGCGAGCCCATGCTCAACATCATGGACATGATGCAGGCCGTGGAGATCAATGGGCGTGAGTCCGGCATCGTCAACATCCTGGCCGCCGACAAGCTCTTCAACAGCCCGCGTCTGTACGCCACCTTCCTGCTCTGGATGCTCTCCGAGCTCTGGGAGGCGCTGCCCGAGGTGGGTGATCTGGACAAACCCAAGTTCGTGTTCTTCTTCGATGAAGCGCACCTGCTGTTCAAGGAGGCGCCCAAGGCCCTGCTGGAGCGCATCGAGCAGACTGTGCGCCTGATCCGCTCCAAGGGCGTGGGCGTGTACTTCGTCACCCAGAACCCGCTGGACATCCCGGACACGGTCCTGGCCCAGCTGGGCAACCGCGTACAGCACGCCCTGCGTGCCTTCACGCCGCGTGACCAGAAGGCCGTGAAGGCCACCGCCGAGACCATGCGGGCCAACGACGGCCTGGACATCGAGACCGCGATCACCGAGCTTGAAGTGGGCGAGGCGCTGATCTCGCTGCTCGATGAGAAGGGCCGCCCCACGCCCACGGAGCGCTGCTTCGTGCTGCCGCCTTGGTCGCGCATCGGCCCGGTGACCCCTGAGGAGCGCAAGCTGATCATCGAGCACTCGCTCGTCGCTGGCGTCTATGAGCAAGCCGTGGACCGCGAGAGCGCCTTTGAGGTCCTGAAGGGCCAGACCCAGGCTGCTGCTCCGGCCCCTGCACCGTCCAGCGCGGCTCCGGCCGGCGGCCCGGTGTTCTCCGGCGCAGGCGGGCGCCGTGCGCCGGCCCCCGCCCCGGCGCCGGCAGACAGCGGCACGACCCAGGCGGTCAAGGAGGTGCTGTTCGGCCGGACCGGCCCGCGTGGCGGCAAGCACGAGGGCCTGGTGGAGAGCGCCGCGCGCTCCGCGATGCGCTCCATCGGCTCGGGTGTGGGCCGCGAGATCGTCCGCGGCATTCTCGGCGGGATTCTGGGCGGCAAGCGCCGCTGAGCCTGCGACGAGTCAAGGCGGGCAGGGCGCGAAAAGCGCGACGTTTTCCGCGCATTCCTCAGGATTGCGGCTGAGCGCCCGCTTCTACGCTGCTGCCTAACAGGTGTACCGCAGGTCGCGGTGCACATGCCGGTTTCGCGCATCCATGAACCAAGCAGCGGCCTCCGCCAAGAAGATCTCCATCGAGCAGCTCAAGCCGGGCATGTACGTGACCCAGCTGGACTGCGACTGGTTCTCGCATCCCTTCCTGACGAGTTCCTTCCTCGTCAAGACGGATCATGACGTCACGCGGGTGCGCGACAGTGGCACCCGCTACCTGTTCATCGACCCGCGGCGTGGTATCGATGTGCAGGATGCACCCACGGCCCGCGAGGCTCGGGAGGCGGCGCAGGCCGCGATGCTCAAGGTGGCCGAGAAGCCCGCCGAGCGCCCGCGAATCACCACCTTCGAGGAAGAGACGGTTGCGGCTCGCAAGATCTACTCCGAGGCGCAGCGGCTGGTGGCGCAAACCATGGCCGACGTTCGCCTGGGCCAGCAGGTGCAGCTCAATCAGCTTGAACCGATGGTCGAGAAGGTCACGGACTCGATCTTCCGCAACAAGAACGCGCTGCAGTCCATGAACCTGCTCAAGCAGGCCGATGACTACACCTTCCAGCACTCGGTGAGCGTCTGCACGCTGATGGTGAGCTTTGCGCGTCACATGGACTTCGACGCCAAGCTCGTGCACCAGCTTGGCCTGGGCGGCCTGCTGCACGACATCGGCAAGGCGTTCACGCCCAATGAGGTACTCAACAAGCCGGGCGCACTCACCAAGGAAGAATTCGACGTGATGAAGAATCACGTCACCGACGGCTACCGCATGTTGGTGGGTAATCCGGAGGTCGGCCCCATCCCGCTGGCCATCTGTCACGAACACCACGAGCGTACCGATGGCACTGGCTACCCGCGAAAGATTGCAGCCGACCAGATCACCCAGTGGGGCAAGATGGCGGCCGTGGTGGATGTCTATGACGCCATCACCTCGGAGCGGGTGTATCACCGCGGCATGACGCCCACCGACGCTCTGCGCAAGATCTACGAGTGGAGCGAGCATCACTTCGACCGCTCTCTGGTCGAGGCCTTCATGCGTTGCGTGGGCATCTACCCCACCGGCTCGCTGGTGCTGTTGGAAAGCGGCCGCTTGGCGGTGGTGCTTGAGCAGAACGAGACCCAGCTGCTCAAACCCCGGGTGCGTGCCTTCTACAGCACCCGCAGCCAGCTCTACATCACGCCGGTGGACATCGATCTCGCGCGGCCCGGCACGAGTGACCGCATCCTGCGGCACGAAGACCCGCACAAGTGGAGCGTGGCGCCAAGCCGGTTCATGAACGCGTGAGGTGCGGCTTCGACAAATGCAAAGGCCCCGCGAGCGGGGCCTTTTCGCTTGATGCAGCCTTGATCAGAACTGGCGCATGTCCTTGGTCAGCGGCTGGGTGCGCTCGTGCTGCACCTGAATGCCTTTGAGCGAAGCCGGAGTCAGGCCTTCGTCCAGATTCATCTCGCGTGCATCGACCCGGCTGCTTGCCGTGCTGTCGCCTTGCGTGAGCTTGTTGGCCGCCTCCAAGGCGCGCACATAGGCCTTGCGCCGTTGCTTGCGATCCGCCATCAGGAACTCCACCGTGGCCTGCATGGGGACGTCGCGGTAGCGGCGGCGATCCGGGCGGAAGGTGGACTCTCGCCAGCCCTTCTCCAGCAGCCACTCCCACATGTCGTCCTTGACCGGCAGGTGCAGGACCATGCGGTAGTCACGATTGACGAGTTTCACGCCGCGGCCCGGATTGGGCGTGACCGGCAGCTGCTTGCGCTGCACGTACAAATGAAACGCACGCCGCAGCGCGTTCTTCAGGTTGTTGATGACCATGGGCTTTTGCCTCTCCGATTCTCCGTACCGCCATTGTCAGGCCGGTTTGCCGGCCCGTTGTTCGGCAGAAGCTGCTTGTGCCAGCTGCTGCGCTTCCTTGCGCGCGCGTTCGGTCTCCAGATCCCGCAACACGCGCCGCTGCACCTTGCCCGTGGTGGTCATGGGCAGTTGCGCAATGAATTCGATTTCCTTGGGGTATTCGTAGGGCGCCAGCCGGCCGCGCACCAGTTTTTGCAGCTCCATCGCCAGCTCGGCGGACGGGCGGGTGCCTTCGGTTAGCACCACGAAAGCCTTGACCAGCGCGCCACGCTCTGCATCCGGCTTGGGCACCACCGCCGCATTGGCCACGCTGGGGTGCTGCACCAGGCAGTTCTCGATCTCGCCCGGGCCGATGCGGTAGCCCGCCGCCTTGAAGACATCGTCGGCACGGCCCTGGTACCAGAGGTAGCCTTCGGCATCGCGCGAGGCGAGGTCGCCGGTGCGGCACCACTTCACTGCGCCGCCGCCACTGAACTTGGCCCTGGTCGCGCGTTCGTTGTTCCAGTAGCCCAGGAAGAACACCGGGTCAGGGTGGCCGTGGATGTCATGGGTGGCCACGGCCACTTCGCCGACTTCGCCCACTGCGCAGCGCTGGTCTTCGTCGTTGATGACGTCCACCTGGTGGCCGGGGTAGGGCCGGCCCATGGAACCTGCTCGTGCGGGCCAGCGGTCGCTGTTGCCGACGATGTAGTTCACCTCGGTCTGGCCGAACATCTCGTTCACTCGCACGCCCAGCGCGCTTTCGCACCATGCGAAGACCGTTTCGCCGACGGCTTCGCCGGCGCTCATGATGGCGCGCAGCCTGAGCTTGAACTGCTGCGAAGGCACGGGGTAGGCCTTCATCATCATCTTGAGTGCGGTGGGGAACAGGAAGGTATTGGTGACCCCGTGGCGCTGCATCAGCTCCAAGGCCACCTGCGCCGAGAAGCGGCCGCGGTAACCCACGATCGGCGCGCCGAAGTACAGGGCAGGCAGCAGCGCATCCATCAGCCCGCCGGTCCAGGCCCAGTCGGCCGGGCTCCAGAACACGTCACCCTCCTGTGGAAACCAGTTCTGGCTTGCGACGAAGCCGGTGAGGTTGCCGATCAATGCGCAGTGCGGAATGAGCGCGCCCTTGGGGTTGCCGGTGGTGCCGCTGGTGTAGATCAGCACCGCGGGATCGCGTGCAGCCGACGCCACAGGCGTCGGGTAGGGCTTGGGCGCCGTGTTCAGCAACGTGTCCCAGTGCAGCACGTTGGACAGGCCGGGCGTGTCCACGCCGATGAGATGCTTGAGGCTCGGGCAGCGCGGCTGCAGAGCGAGCAGGGCAGTGAGCGAGCTGTCGTCGATGATCGCGGCGCAGGCTTGGGAGTCCTTGAGGCGGAATTCAAGTGCCTCGGGGCCGAACAGCGTAGAAAGCGGCATGGCCACCGCGCCCAAGCGGTAAATGGCCATATGCGCCACAGCAGTTTCAAAGCGCTGTGGCAGCACGATGGCCACGCGGTCTCCGCGCGCAACCCCAAGCGCGGTGAGTGCGGTGGATAGCCGCTGCGCTGCGTCCGCCAGCTCCGCAAAACTATGCAAGCGCGGCGATCCGCCGGCGGATTCAGCAATCAGCGCGGTGCGGTGGCGATGCTGCGCATCACGTGCCCAGCGCTCGCAGCAGACCTCGGCGATGTTGAACACCTCCGGCACCTGCCAGCGAAAGCCGTGGTACAGCGCGTCGTAGTGGTCGCCGCCCGCAGCGTGCATGAAGTCTCCTCTTGGCCCCGACTGGCCTGCCGGGCTGGGGCAGGCCAAGCCCGTAATATTCCTCCGACTGCCCGGCGAGCCGCAATATTGCAGTGCGCAAACCCCACAAGAAAGCTGTAAGCAATTGATTTACAAGCCGAAATTTGAGCATCGCAGCCAGTTCATCGAGCTGCGGGGCCTCGCGTATCACATCAGGGAGTGGGGTGACCGAGATGCGCCGCCCCTCCTGATGCTTCACGGCTGGATGGACGTCGGTGCCAGCTTCCAGTTCGTGGCGGACCATCTGGCGGATCGGTTCCGAGTGATCGCGCCGGATTGGCGTGGCTACGGGCTGACAGAGACGCCGGGGACAGACACGTACTGGTTTCCGGACTATCTCGCTGATCTCGACTTCCTGATGGACGCGCTGGTTGGCGATCAGGCCGTGCCGATCCTGGGCCACAGCATGGGTGGCAACGTGGTCATGCTCTACGGCGGTGCACGGCCGCAGCGCTCCAGCCACATCATCAATCTGGAAGGCTTCGGCCTGTCCAAGGCGGACCCTGCCCGTGCTCCGGGTCGCATGGCCAAGTGGCTCGATGAGTTGCGCGAGGACATGACCATGAGGCCGTACGGCAGCCAGGCCGAGGTGGCAGCCCGGCTGATGAAGAACAACCCGCGCCTAGGCGCAGACCGCGCCGAGTTTCTGGCCGGCCACTGGGCCTGGGAAGCCGAGCCCGGCAAATGGCTGATCCGCGGTGATGCGGCCCACAAGCGCACCAACCCCTACCTGTATCGGCTGGATGAAGTGATGGCCAGCTGGCGAGCCATCACTGCGCCGGTGCTTTTTGTCGAAGGCAAGCAGACCGAGGCACGGCAGTTCCTCGGCGGGCTGCCGGACTTCGAGGAGCGCCTGACGCACATCGCTCGCCTGACCTACAAGACGATCGATCAGGCCGGTCACATGCTGCATCACGACCAGCCCGAACAACTGGCCGCGCTGATTGCGCAGTTTCTGCAGTGAGCCTCGTGTGAACCGACTGGCTGACCCCTGGCGCATCAATGCCGACCTCCACTGCCACAGCCATGTGAGCGACGGCGTGCTGGCGCCTGAGGTTGTGGCGCAGCGCGCGGTGGACGCCGGTGTGCAGATGCTGGCGCTGACGGATCATGACGAACTGGCCGGTCTTGCCGCTGCGCGGACCGTGGCGCAGGCGGCTGGCGTGCACTTTGTGCCGGGCGTGGAGATTTCCGTGACCTTCGCGGGCAAGACGGTGCACATCGTCGGCCTGCACGTGGACGAGCACAACGCTGCGTTGCGCGAGGGGCTGGCCGGCATCCGTTCAGGGCGCGATGGCCGCGCCCGCCTGATGGCTGAAGGGCTGGCGGCCGCGGGGCTGAAGGCGCTAGACGGGCTGGATGCCGAGGCGATCCTCGCTGGCGCCAGCAAGTATGCCGAGAACCCGCAGCTCATCAGCCGCACGCACTTCGCCCGCTTCCTGATCGAGCGCGGCGCGGCCGAAGACCCGGGCGGCGTGTTCATGCGCTACCTCACGGAGGGCAAGCCCGGTTACGTGGAGCACCGCTGGGCCACGCTGACCGAGGCGCTGAGCTGGATCCGTGGCGCGGGTGGGCAGGCCGTGATCGCGCACCCCGGTCGATACCGCATGTCCGACACCGAGCGCTGGGCGCTGTTTTCCCAGTTCAAGGAACTCGGCGGCGTGGGGGTGGAAGTCATCACCGCCAGCCATACCAAGGACCAGTACCGCAGCTACGCGCTGATTGCCCGCGAATACGGCCTGCTCGCCAGCCGCGGCAGCGATTTCCACAGCCCGGACGAAAGCCGCGTGAATCTGGGCGAGCTGCCCCTGCTGCCGGACTCCGTGGTGCCGATCTGGCACGATTGGTAGCGCGAAACCAAAAGGGCTTTCCGCTTGTCCCATGCGGGTTTCCAGCCGATTTGGCCTGAAGAACCGCACCAGACAAGCGAGAGGCCTTGCGTTTCCGGGCGCCGTGAACGCCCCAGTGCGGTGCTTTCATCGCAGCCCCATAGAATCAGCCCATGCTGCGAATCACCGTCCACCCCGACAACCCCGAGCGCCGCCTGCTCAAGCAGGTCGCCGGCATGCTCATGCAAGGTGGCGTGGTCGCCATCCCCACGGACTCGTCCTACGCGCTGGTCTGCCACCTGGACGACAAGGTGGCCGCCGACCGGCTGCGCAAGATCCGCGGCGTGGACGAGCGCCACCACCTCACAGTGCTCTGCGCCGATCTGCACGAGATCGCGCAGTTCTCCAAGGTGGACAACGCGCAGTACCGCCTGCTCAAGCAGCTCACGCCCGGCCCGTACACCTTCATCCTCGAAGCCACCAAGGAAGTGCCGCGCCGCGTGAGCCACCCCAGCCGCAAGACCATCGGCATCCGCGTGCCGGAACACCCGGTCACCAACACCTTGCTGGCTGAGTTCGACGCGCCGGTGCTCTCCACCACACTGATCCCGGCGGGCGAGAGCGATCCGCTCAATGATCCGGATGACATCGAAAGCCGCTTCAAGGGCTTGATCGACGCGTTTGTGGACGCCGGCGCCTGCCCGCGCGAGCCGACCACGGTGATCGATCTGTCCGGCCGCACGCCCGAACTGATCCGCCAAGGCCGCGGCTCGGTCGACGGCGTGCTTTGAACCGGTAGAGGGGCAGCGCCCGGCGCTCGGGCGCGCGCTTTCTACAATCGCGGTCTCATTCAATGAAAGCGCTCATGGCAGACGCCATCCTCGTCCTCGTCACCCACGCCATTCCCGTGCTGCTGGCGCTCACGCTGCCCACCGCGCTGCAGGCGCATCTGGCAGATCGGCTGGGCGACAGTTCGGCGCGTGCGGAAGGCCGCCTGACCTGGGATCCGTTCAAGCATGCCGATGTGATCGGCACCTATGTGCTGCCGGCCGTGTTTCTGCTGCTGCTTGGCGGTCTCAAGGGCTTCGGCTTCATTCTGGGCTGGGCCAAGCCGCTGAACATCAATGCGCGCGGCTTTCGCAGCTTCCGTCGTGACATCCTGATCGTCGAAAGCGCAGTGATCCTCGGCCCCTTCGTGCTGGCCGTGCTTTGGGCCACGCTGGGGGCGGTCTGCCTGGCCATGGGCCTGAACGAGCCCTTCCTGTTTCGCGTGATCAACGCCGGCGTGCTGGTGAGCCTGAGCTTCTTCGCGGTCTGTCTGCTGCCGTTCCCGCCGCTGCCCTTGGGCAATGCGCTGCTGCGCGTGCTGCCCTACAAGACGGTGCAGCCCATCCTGCCCTTGCTGCAATGGTCGCCCTTCATCCTGATGGGGCTGCTGATCGTGGGAGTGTTGAGACCCTTTGTCGAATTCTTCTTCGGCGTCGGGGCGCTGTTCGTGGTGCCGATTTACAACCCGTTCGTATTGCCTGCGGGCAGTGCTTGAACCACTTCACAACAAGTCACGAGTCATGAAAGCACGCGTTGTCTCCGGCATGCGCCCCACAGGGCAGCTGCACCTCGGCCATTACCACGGCGCCATCAAGAACTGGGTACGCATGCAGAACGAGCTGGACTGCCTGTTCTTCGTGGCTGACTGGCACGCCCTGACCACGCATTACGAGAACCCGCAGGTGCTGGCCGAGAGCACCTGGGACCTGATCATTGACTGGCTGGCGGCCGGGGTGGACCCCGACAAGGCCACGATCTTCATCCAGAGCCGCGTGCCCGAGCATGCCGAGCTGCATCTGCTGCTCTCCATGGTGACGCCCCTGGCCTGGCTGGAGCGCGTGCCGACCTACAAGGATCAGATCGAGAAGCTCAAGGACAAGGACCTCACCACCTACGGCTTCCTTGGCTATCCGCTGCTGCAGGCGGCCGATGTGCTGGTCTATCGCGCCACGCAGGTGCCGGTCGGCGAGGATCAGGCACCGCACATCGAGATGATGCGCGAGATCGCACGGCGCTTTAACTACTTCTACGGCCGCGAACCCGGCTTCGAGGAAAAGGTGGCCGCGGCGATCAAGAAGCTGTCGGGCAAGGATGGCAAGCGCTTTGTCGAACTGCGCAGTCAGTTCCAGACCACGGGCAGCGCGACGGCACGCGAAGAGGCGCTTGCGCTGATCGCGGCCGCCGGCAGCCTGGGCGCACAGGACCGCGAGCGTCTGAAGGGCCACCTGGACGGCACCGGCCGCAGCATCCTGACCGAGCCAGCCACTGTGCTGACCGAGACGCCCAAGCTGCCTGGCCTGGACGGCGGCAAGATGAGCAAGAGCTACGGCAACACCATCATGCTGCGCGAACAGCCGGCCGATGTGGCGGCCAAAGTCAAGAAGATGCCCACCGACCCGGCCCGTGTGCGCCGCACAGATGCCGGCAACCCCGAGAACTGCCCGGTGTGGCAGTTCCACAAGATCTACTCGGACGCAGCGACGCGCGAGTGGGTCGTCAAGGGCTGCACGACCGCCGGGATCGGCTGCCTCGAGTGCAAGCAGCCGGTGATCGACGGCATCGTGCGCGAGATCACGCCCATGCACGAGCGTGCGATGCAGTACATCGCCAAGCCGCAACTCGTGCGCGAAATCGCCGAAACCGGCTCGGCCCGCGCGCGCGCCGTGGCCACCGAGACCATGCGCGAGGTGCGCGAGGTCATGGGCATCGCCGCGGCCTGACCGAGATTTGTGCGTGCACGGGACGCAGGCGCCCTCCCGTTGGGTGCAGCGCTGGCTGCACCTGATTCCGCCGGGCAGCCGCGTGGTGGATCTGGCCTGCGGGGCAGGGCGCCACAGCCTGCTGGCCGCCGCTGCCGGCTATCGGGTTCTGGCTGTGGACCGTGATTCGGAGGCGCTGGCACGGCTCAGACAGGCTGCCGAAATCGCCGGTACGGCACAGGCGCTTTCGCTGGTGCAGGCCGACCTCGAAGGCCCGCACTGGCCGCTGCAGCCGGGCTGCACGGATGCGCTGATCGTCACCCACTACCTCTGGCGTGAGCGCTTCGCCGACTGGCTGGCTCTGCTCGCGCCCGGTGGCGTGTTCATCATGGAAACCTTCGCGCGCGGCAATGAGGCCTATGGCAAGCCCAGCAATCCGGCCTTTCTGCTGGAGCCGGGCGAGTTGCTCGCTCGGCTGGGTTCTGGCTGGACGGTCGTGGCCTTCGAGCAGGGGCTCGACACTGATCCGCAGTCCCGTGTGCTGCAAAGAATTGTTGCGGTGAAGTCGTCCGAAGCTGTCGATCCGCTGGAGGCTGGCCATTCAGCGGGCGGGTCGATGCGGAGCGCCTGGACGCTTCGCTTAAACTCCTGAGATTGTCCGAACGGGTGCCAGACTTCGGTCTGCGCCCACTCACGCAAGCATTCCGCGCATGTTCACAGGCTCCATCGTTGCCATCGTGACCCCGATGTTCGAAGACGGGTCGATCGACTGGGACAGCTACCGCAATCTGATCGACTGGCATGTGGCCGAAGGCACGAGTGCCATCGTCGCGGTCGGCACCACCGGCGAGTCGCCCACCGTCTCGGTGGAAGAGCACTGCGAGCTGATCAAGTTTGCAGTCGAAGCCGCCGGCAAGCGCATCCCGGTGATCGCCGGCTCCGGCGGCAACTCCACGCGTGAGGCGATTGAGCTCACGGCCTACGCCAAGAGCGTCGGTGCGGACGCCTCCCTGTCGGTCGTGCCCTACTACAACAAGCCCACCCAGGAAGGCCTGTACCAGCACTTCAAGGCGATTGCCGAGAAAGTGGATCTGCCCATCATCCTTTATGACGTGCCCGGCCGAAGCATCGTGAACCTCGCGGTGGACACGACGGTGCGGCTGTCCAAGGTGCCGGGCATCGTGGGCATCAAGGACGCCACAGGCGATCTGGTCAAGCACGTGGAACTCACCATGCGCCTGCCAGACAACTTCTCGCTGTTGTCCGGAGATGATGCAACGACGCTGGGCTACGTGCTGCTCGGTGGCCACGGCTCCATCAGCGTCACCGCCAACATCGCGCCGCGCGCCATGGCCGCGATGGTCGCGGCGGCGCGTGCCGGCAAGCTCGACGACGCGCGTGCCCTCAACAAGCGTCTGATGCCCCTGCACACCAAGCTCTTCACCGAACCCAATCCGATCGCACCCAAGTGGGCGCTGGCGCGCATGGGCAAGATCGGCCCGGGCATCCGCCTGCCCCTGGTGCCGCTGTCCAAGGCGGCCGAACCCGTTGTCCTGCAGGCGTTGCAGGACGCCGGCGTGCTCTGAGCGCATCGCCCCGGCGGGCTCCGAGCAGCTCGCCAAGAAGCCACACCCCCGACTGGAACCTGATGAACTCCTCGATCAAGATCGCCGCCCTGAGCCTGGCTCTGTTGAGTGTTGCCGGCTGCAGCACGTTTTCCGACGGCAATGACAAGCTGGACTACAAGACCAACGTCAAGCGCACGGCTGGCCTTGAAGTGCCGCCGGATCTCACTGCACTGCAGCGAGACGAACGCTTCGCCGTGCCGCGCGGCGCGGCGGTCAGTGCCTCGAACCTGCCGCCCAGTCAGCTCGGCGCCGGCGTCGGTGCGCGCCCGACGACCAGCGTGGGTGAATCCGGCGTGCTGCCCGAGTTCAAGACGGCGCGCATCGAGCGCGCCGGCGATCTGCGCTGGCTGTCGGTTAGCATGCCTGCGGAGCGCGTCTACCCGATCCTGCGTGAGTTCTGGACCAGCGCAGGCTTCCGACTAACCACGGACTCGCCGGGCACCGGCGTGCTCGAGACCGATTGGGCGGAGAACCGCGCCAATGTGCCCAAGGACCCGATCCGCAACGTGATCGGACGTGTCTTTGACGGGCTGTACGACTCGGGCACGCGCGACAAGTACCGCATCCGGGTTGAGCGCCGCGCCGACGGTGGCAGCGAGATCTATGTCTCGCACCGCGGTCTGCAGGAGACCCAGGTCGGGCGTGATCAGACCAACTACAGCTGGGCGCCGCGGCCGAGCGATCCCGGATTGGAGATCGAGTTCCTGCGTCGCATTCTGCTGCGACTGGGTGCCGACGAAGCTGGCGCGAGTGCGACCGTGGCTGCCGCCAAGAGTCCTTCCGCCGCAGCCGCACCCACCGCCACGGCACGCCTGAGCGGCGAAGTGCTCACGGTGGCCTTCGACTTTGATCGCGCCTGGCGCGAGGTCGGTCTGGTGCTCGACCGCAAGGGCTTCACGGTCGAGGATCGTGATCGTTCAAAGGGACAGTACTTCGTGCGCTACATCGATCCGGAAGCTGAAGCCAAGGGTGCTGGTTTCTTCGCCAAGCTCTTCGGCAAGAGCGATCCTTCGCTGGCTGCGCAGCAGTACCGCGTGGGTCTGAAGACCGAAGGCCAGGCCACCCAGGTGACTGTCACGCCGGTGGGTGAGACCTCGGCGCCGAAGCAGGAGATCGCCCGCCGCATCCTCTCCATCCTGGCTGAGGACATCCGCTAGACGGGCGGCTGCGCAGCGCGGGGCTTCCATGCTGCGCTTCTGTGCGCTGGGCTCGGGCAGCGAAGGCAATGCGCTGCTCGTTGAACATCACGGCGGCCCCGGCATCGCCCCGACCCGCATCCTTCTGGACTGCGGCTTCGGTTTCCGGGTACTGACGGCACGCCTGGCGGCGCTGGACCTGACGCCGGCCGATCTGCATGCCATCTTCGTCACGCACGAGCATGGCGATCACGTGGGCGGCGCCTACACCCTTGCTCGCCGCTGCACGGCGTCGCTATTCATGTCGCGTGGCACCTACGTGAGCTCCGGCGGCGAAGCCGAGGGCGTGGATGCGCAGTTTGTCGCGGCCGGCGTGGCGCAGAGCGTGGGCGACATCGAGGTCATGCCCTGGGCGGTGCCGCACGACGCGCGTGAGCCCTTGCAGTTCAGCTTCAGCGCGGGCGGGCGGCGCCTGGCGGTGTTGACCGATCTTGGGTCGATCACACCGAGTGTGCTGCGCATGGTCGATGGCGTGGATGCACTGGTCCTGGAATGCAATCACGACGAAGGCATGCTGCGTGATTCCGCCTACCCGTACAGCCTCAAGCAACGCATTCTCGGTGCCTGGGGGCACTTGTCCAACGCACAGGCGGCCGCGCTGCTGGAGCAGGCGGACACGACGCGCCTGAGGGCGGTGCATGCAGCGCACCTGTCGCAGAGCAACAATCAGCCCGCACTGGCACGCGCCGCGCTGGCTCGAGCACTTGGCGCACAGGAAGAGGACATCGGCGTGCTTGAACAGCACGCGGTAGGCAGCTGGATCAGCGTTTAGGCGACGCCTGGACAGGCGCGGGGTAGCTACCCCGCGCGATCGCTCCGCCTCGGTCGATGTTTGCTCGTCGGGTACATCGCTCAGCAGTGCAAGAGTCCGCGCCAGAAACGCAAAAGAGCCGGCGAACCGGCTCTTTTGTTGCTTTGCTGAGGTAGCTGCGAAGCCAGCCTCAGCGCAAGACGCTGGCGAGAATTACTTCTTCTCGGTAGCGGCCTTGGCGGCGTCAACAGCCTTGCCAGCAGCGTCCTTGGCGGCGGTGGCGGCAGCGTCAGCAGCCTTGCCAGCGGCGTCCTTGGCGGCGGTGGCAGCAGCGTCAGCGGCGGTGCCAGCAGCGGCGGCCGGAGCGGCAGCAGCGTCAGCGGGCTTGGCGGCGTCAGCAGCCGGGGCAGCCGGAGCAGCGGCAGGAGCCGGAGCGGGTGCAGCGGCGGGAGCCGGTGCGGGAGCAGGCGCTTCTTCCTTCTTGCCGCAAGCAGCCAGGGCCACAGCCAGCATCGAAGCAACGAGCAGAGACTTGGTCATTGTGTCTTCCTTAAAAGCGAGTTGGTAATTACCGGTAATTATCAAACAAGGAGTTGGCCCGACCCCTGCGCCGCCCTGCATGGAGCACCTCGAGGAACTCGATGCTGCATCGCGCAAACCGCAACCTATCCAGCCCTCTAGTATATCGCCAGATCAGGGAACTTTTCTACATCTGCCCTTCCGTGCTAGTGGGTATGTTCCAACACTCGCAGGCTGACGTACTCCTTGCGTGCTGCGCTGCAACGGCTCGTTACAAACCCAGGGGTGACCAGCTCGCCTGCGCACTTCGATCCAGCACGCTCACGGTGCTTTCGAGCGCGGTCACCGCTGCGGGGTTGCCCTTGGTCTGCGTCAGCCGCCATCGGCCGGGGTCAGCCACCTGGGACTGTGGCCAGGGCGCATAGCCCACGATGCGCCTGTCGAACGCGACCAGCTCGAAGCTGCGGGGCAGGTCAGAAGGCACGATCAGCGCCTGCATCTGGTGTGCGTACCAGCGCGCAGCTTCGGCCCAGCGGGGCCAGGCGCGGCGCACGGGCTCGACGGAATCCACCATCAACTTGAGCTGCAGGGGTGGACAGGCCCGCAGACGCTCGCGCAAGGCCTGGATCAACTCCGGACTGTCCAGAAATCCGTAGCTGCTCGGCGAGTCCAGCGAGATCAGGATCTCGTTGCTCGCACTGCCAAGCGCGTCACGAAACCAGTTCAGCCAGTCTTGCGTGCTGGGCTGCGGCTTGCCGCCTGGGCTGTTGCCTGCGGCGCTTGCGGAGCGGCCGCCGAGGGGAGGGGTTGAATCCATCCGATCTCCTGCCAGTAGTTGAATTGGTCCTGAAGCGCGCTGCTGGCACGTTGCCAATGCGCCGCATCCAGCATGCTGGTGTCGGCGAGATGGCGCAGCAGCTTCGCATCGCTGCCGCTCACCTCCCAGCTCAGGCCGTTCATGAAGAACCAGCGGCCGCTGTAGCTGGCCACCGTCTGCCGTGCCAGCTTCAGACCCCGCTTCAGGCTGCCGGGCTGGGGTGTGAACGGCGTACTGGGCTTGGGTTCGGTGAGTGACTCGCCCAGCCAGAGTACGAGGTCTTCGCGCGTGGGCCGGTGCTGGTCGACGAGCGCGGCCAGATCCGCGACGAGCTGCTCCGGCAGCTTGCCGGGTGTGCGCGTGGGTTCGGTCTGCAGGTTGGAAAAGCGGCCGGGAATGTCCAGGCTCTCGGCGAACTTCTCGTAGAACTCGGCCAGCGCATCCTGGTGCGTGGCGGTGCGAAAGCCGATCGAGTAGGTCAGGCAGCCGTCGTCCAGGGCGACGCCCTCGTGCGCCACGCTGGGCGGCAGGTAGAGCATGTCGCCCGGTTCGAGCACAAATTCGTCGGTGGGCTTGAACTTGGCCAGAATCTTCAGCGGCAGGCCCTCCACCAGCGTGAGATCCTTCTGGCTGCTGATGCGCCAACGGCGGCGCCCGGCCGCCTGCAGCAGGAAAACGTCATAACTGTCAAAGTGTGGCCCGACGCCGCCGCCCTTGGACGCCAGGCTGATCATCAGATCGTCAAGGCGCAGGCGTTCGAGGAAGGAAAAGCGCTGCATCAACGCGTGGGCGGCGTCCTCATGCAGATTGACGCCCTGCACGAGCACGGTCCAGTCCGGCTTGCCGGCGGGCGGCAGGCGCTTGATGGGGCCACGCTTGAGCTGCCATTGGCCGTCGAAGTTGGTGATCAGCCGGCTTTCGACCTCCGGCCGGGCGGCCAGCTCGGCGATGCGCTGTGCATCCACGAGTGCTGTAAATCCGGGGATGGCTTGGCGGATCAGCAGGGGCTTGCGGTGGAAGAACTCGCGCAGGAAATGCGCCGGCGAGAAACCGCCCAGCACGTTTCCGGGCGCTGCGGCCCCTGAATGGGTTGCGCTTGCGCGCTGCTTTGCGGTCCGCTTCGGGGCGGGGTTGGCCGGCCGTGCTACCGCGGGTTTTGTGGGTTGTTTTGCAGGCATCCGGCCAGTATAGGAAGCGGGTTTTGCGGCGTTGCCGGCAAGGCGCGGCAGTACGATGCCGGGCATGACGCAATCCTCTGGCAACACCCCCGGCGCAGGCGCTGCGCCTGATTCCGACAGCATCCGCAACGGCCTGGCCGTGACCGTGCGCCTTCAGGTGTACGACGCCGACAACGAGCTCGTGATCGAGTCCGACGGGCCGATCACCTACCTGCAGGGCGGCGGCGAGATCTTCCCGAAGCTCGAAGGCCTGCTCGAAGGCAAGCATGTCGGCGATACGGTCAGCGCCTATCTGGAACCGACCGACCACTTTGGCGACTACGACGCCGAGCTGGTCTATCTCGAAGACCGCAAGCTGCTGCCGCCGGACATCGAGGTCGGCAGCCAGATCGAACGCAGCGACGACGATGATCCCGACGCCGAGCCGGTGCTGGTGACGGTGACCGACATCCAGGGCGAGACGGTGGTGCTGGACGGCAACCACCCCTTTGCCGGCTCAGCGCTGCGCTTCGAGGTCGAGGTGCTGGCGATCGGCGAGCCGGAGGCTGACGCGGAGGGTGCGTTCGACGCGATCGATGACGAAGACGATCTGGAGGCTGCCCGGCGCGGTGGCCTGCAATTTCGGACTTTGAAGCGCACTTTGCACTGATTTTCTGGCCGAAAATGATTTAATCTGTAGTTAAATCGCGCCGAGATTGGCTGCTGACAAGCGGAAAGTCGCTTTTCAATTTCTGGCCGAAAATGATATTTTTGCTGTGGGTCGGCAGTGCTGTGTGCCGATGTTGAGCTGCGCCGAGCCAGCCCGTCGACCCTCGGCGCAGTCTGCCCCACCGGGCGAAGCGCTCAGCCGCGCGGACCGAGTCCGTCGCGCAGGCTGTAGAGCAGCTCCAGCGCCTGGCGGGCCGACAGACTGTCCAGATCCAGGGCGCGCAGCTGTTGGAGCACGGCGGCCTCGGCGTCGCTTGCGGCGGCACGGGGTTCGGGCGCCAGCGGGCTGACTGGAGCCGGCGCGGCGAACAAGTCCATCTGCTGGCTTGTGGTGACGCCGCTGGCTTCCAGTTGCGCCAGCTTGCCGCGCGCCGCGCTGATCACGCTGCCAGGCACGCCGGCCAGCTTGGCCACCGCCAGGCCGTAGCTCTGGCTCGCGGGGCCGTCGCGCACCTCATGCAGGAATGCCACGCCCTGGGCGTGTTCGACCGCCGCCAGATGCGCGTTGCCCACGCCGGGCAGGTCGATAGCCAGCTGCGTGAGCTCGAAATAGTGCGTCGCAAACAGGGCAAAGGCGCGGTTGTGGGCGGCCAGCGCCCGCGCAATCGCCCAGGCCAGCGACAGGCCATCGAAGGTGCTGGTGCCACGGCCGATCTCGTCCATCAGCACCAGCGAGCGCGGCGTGGCGGCGTTCAGGATCACCGCGGCCTCGGTCATCTCCACCATGAAGGTCGAGCGGCCGCCGGCCAGGTCATCCGAAGACCCGATACGCGTGAAGATGCGGTCCACCGGCCCGATCACGGCCGAGCGCGCAGGCACCGGGCAGCCGCACCAGGCCATCAGCACGATCAGCGCCACCTGCCGCATGTAGGTCGATTTACCGCCCATGTTCGGGCCGGTGATGACCTTCATGCGGTCGGTGTCTGACAGCAGGCAGTCATTGGGCGTGAAGCGCTCCACGCGCGGCTCCACCACGGGATGGCGGCCGGCCGCGATACGGATGCCGGGTTCTTCGACCAATTCAGGCAGGCACCAGTCGTGCCGGGCAGCCAGCCGCGCCCAGGCGGCCAGCACGTCCGCCTGCGCGAGGCAGCGTGCCGCCGTGTGCAGCGCGCCGATGTGCGGCTGCAGGGCTTCGATCAGCTGGTCGTAGAGCAGCTTTTCGCGCGCCAGGGCCCGGTCGCGGGCGGAGAGCGCCTTGTCCTCAAAGGCCTTGAGTTCGGGCGTGATGAAGCGCTCGGCGTTCTTCAGGGTTTGGCGGCGCTTGTAGTCGATCGGCACGCGGTCCAGGCCGCTCGCCGTGATCTCGATGTAGAAGCCGTGGACCTTGTTGTATTCGACCTTGAGATTCGCAATGCCAGTGCGTTCCCGCTCACGGGCTTCCATGGCGAGCAGAAAGCCGCTGGTGTTCTCGGCCAGCTCGCGCAGTTCGTCCAGTTCGGCGTCTGCACCTTTGGCGAAGATGCCGCCATCGCGCACGGCGGCGGCGGGTTCTTCGGCAACCCGTGCGAGCAGGCCGAGCAGTTCGGTTGGCAGTTGCAGCGCGGCAGGCGCTTCACGCAGCAGTGCAGCGTCCAGCCCGGCCAGCTGCGTGCCGATCTCAGGCAGCCGGGGCAGGGCGTCGCGCAAAGCGGCCAGTTCGCGCGGCCGCGCCGTGGCCAGGCCGATGCGCGAGGCGATGCGCTCGATGTCCGGCAGCGCGTGCATCGTGCCGCGCAGGGTGTCGGCACTGTCGCCCTGCAGGGCTTGCACGGCCTCGATGCGCGCCAGCGCCGCGGCGCGGTCCGTCAGCGGGCTGGCAATCCACTGGCGCAGCAGGCGGGCACCCATGGTGGTCGCGCAGTCATCCAGCGTGGACAACAGGGTGGGGGCGGGCTCGCCGCGCAGGGTCTCGGTGAGTTCGAGGTTCTTGCGGGTGGCTTCGTCCAGCACCATGAAGCCGGCCGCTGATTCCACCCGCAGGCGTTGCACGTGATTCAGTGCGTGGCCGTGCATCTGGCGGGCGTAGGTCAGCACCGCACCGGCGGCACCGTGGGCGAGCTTCAGGGTCTCGGCACCAAACCCTGCGAGGTTGGCGGCGCCGAGTTGGCGCGCGGCAACGTGCGCGCCTTCGGCGCCGTCAAAGTGCCACTCGGGCAGGCGGGTGCAGATGGGTTGCTGCTCGGCATCCACGCTGCCTTCAGCCACCAGCAGCTCGGCCGGCGGGCGGCGCAAGAGCAGTTGCGGCAATTGGGCCGCGGCTTCTTCGGCCACCACCAGCTCACCCGCGGCCAGGTTCAGCCACGCCAGACCGGTGCGGCCGCGCTCGGTCTTGACGGCCAGAAGCCAGACGTCGCTGCGATCGGCGAGCACACCGGCATCCGTCACGGTGCCCGGCGTGACCACACGCACCACCTTGCGTTCCACCGGGCCCTTGCTGGTGGCGGGGTCACCCAGCTGCTCGCAGATGGCCACGGACTCCCCCATCTTCACCAGCTTGGCCAGATAGCCGTCCACTGAGTGGAAGGGCACGCCGGCCATCGGGATCGGCTTGCCGCCGGAGGCGCCGCGTGCGGTGAGCGCGATGCCCAACAGGCGCGCGGCCTTCTCGGCATCGCCGTAGAAGAGCTCGTAGAAATCGCCCATCCGGTAGAAGACGAGCGTGTGCGGGTAGTCCGCCTTGATGCGCAGGTACTGCTGCATCATGGGGGTGTGACCGGCGAGGGCGCCGGTCAGGGCGTCAGCCGGGGTGTTCGCGTTCGACGCGCTCACTGCTGCAGGGTTGAAACGGGACAGCGGGCTTACTTTGCAGCAGGCTTGCCTGCTGTGGCCTTGCGCGCCAGGCGGCGCGGTGGCACCTTCGGCTTGACCGGTGCGGCTTCAGACGCAGGCGCCGCCTCCGCGCTCTCCGTGCCGTCTGCCGGGGCCGTTTCGCCTTCAGCCATGCGCAGCTTCAGGCTGGCGGCCACGCCGTCCAGCTTGGCCATGAGCTGCGGGAAGATCTTCGGGCTGCCGGCCACGATGTGGCCCTTGGCCATGAAGTCGTCGCCGCCGTGCAGGTCAGACACCAGGCCGCCAGCTTCGGATACCAGCAGGGCGCCCGCAGCCATGTCCCAGCTGCCCAGGCCGACGCCGTAGCAGGCGTCCAGGCGGCCTGCAGCCACCTGCGCCAGATCGAGCGAGGCGCTGCCCATGCGGCGCACGCCGGCAGTGGTGAGCGAGAGCTCGGACAGCGCGCTCATGAGTGCATCCCACGAGGCGTTGCGGCGGTTGCGAAAGCTCGTGCCGACAAGGGCTTCAGCCAGGCGCATGCGGCGCGTGACACGCAGGCGGCGGTTGTTCAACGCCGCGCCGCGCCCCTTCTCCGCGGTGTACAGGTCATTGGTGGCAGGCTGGTAGATCAGGGCGATCTGCGTCTCGCCCTCGTACTTCATGGCCATCGACACGGCATAGTGCGGAATGCCATGAATGAAGTTGGTGGTGCCGTCCAGCGGGTCGATGAACCACTGGTAGGGCGAGTTCGCGTTGCCCGCCTGGCCGATCTCCTCGGAGGTGATGCCGTGCTGGGGATAAGCTTCAAGCAGTGTGTTGATGACGTCGGATTCCACCGCCTGATCGACTTCGGTAACGAAATCGCCCGGTCCCTTGGTACCCACGCGCAGGGAATCGACGTCCATCGACGCACGATTGATGAGAGCGCCAGCACGGCGCGCGGCCTTGGTGGCCGTGTTCAGCATGGGATGCATGGCAATCCGCGATCAACTTGTACAAAGAACAGACTTTGCATTTTAAGCCACCCGAAGATCTGGCCTGGCTCAGCCAGGTCGCCATCGTGCTCCAGAGTCCGAGCCACCCCGGCAACATTGGTGCGACCGCGCGCGCCATGAAGGTCATGGGGCTGCGTGACTTGCGGGTGGTTTCGCCTCGATTTGCCGATGCCTGCGCGCAGCCCGAGGCACTGGCGTTTGCCAGCGGCGCGCTCGATGTATTGGCCGCGGCGCGAGTCTTTGACTCACTGGACCAGGCGCTTGCCGACGCGCAGTGGACCGTGGCCATGGCCATGGTGCCGCGCCAGTGGAGCGGCCCGCAGACCCAGCCGCGCGTTGCTGCAGCCGAAGCTGGCGCACGCCTTGCGGATGGCCGCGCAGCGCGTGTGGCCTTCGTCTTCGGGCCGGAACGCACCGGCCTGTCCAATGAAGACCTGCTGCGCTGCCGGGTGGCCTGCCAGATTCCGACGGATCCGCAATACGGCTCGCTGAACCTCGCCCAGGCGGTGCAGGTGATGAGCTACGAGCTGCGCATGGCCGCGCTCGATGCCAGCAGCGAGCCCTCGACCGAGCAGCGCGATGCGCTGGCCACACACGCCGCCGTGCAAGGCATGTTGACGGACCTCGAACAGGCACTGATCGCGATCGGCTTTCTCGACCCGGCGGTGCCCAAGCGCCTGATGCCGCGGCTGGCCAGCCTCTTTGCACGCACCGAGCTGACGGGCAAGGAGATCGACATCCTGCGCGGCATCGCCGCACAGATGCGCGAGCCGAAGGCTGCACGGGCACGATCCAAGCCGGGCCGCGGCGCAGACGAGCAGCCTTAGCCCCTGCTGCTCGCGCGGGCTCTGCGATCTGCCGGCACATGGCACGTCGATAGAATCCAAGGCTCCTACTGAAAGCCCCCATGTTCGCTCGCCTCGCCGAAGACATCCGCTGCATCCTCGAACGCGACCCGGCCGCCCGCAGCCCCTTCGAGGTGCTGACGTGTTACCCCGGCCTGCATGCGATCTGGATGCACCGGCTCAGCCACTGGTGCTGGACCCATGGCCTGCGCTGGCTGGCGCGCTT
Organism: beta proteobacterium AAP99; assembly: GCA_001295775.1. Lineage (GTDB taxonomy): Bacteria > Pseudomonadota > Gammaproteobacteria > Burkholderiales > Burkholderiaceae_C > Piscinibacterium. The sequence goes on along the minus strand of LJIA01000006.1, from coordinate 220,560 downwards.
TCTCTCGCACCTGGGCCGCTGGTTCACCGGCATCGAGATCCATCCTGGGGCCGTGATCGGCCGGCGTGTCTTCATCGACCACGGCATGGGCGTGGTGATCGGCGAGACGGCGGAGATCGGGGATGACTGCACCATCTACCAGGGCGTGACACTGGGCGGTACCTCGCTCTACAAGGGCGTGAAGCGCCACCCGACGCTGGAGGCCGGCGTCATCGTCGGCGCGGGTGCCAAGGTGCTGGGCGGCTTTACGGTCGGCGCGAACGCGCGCATCGGCAGCAATGCCGTCGTGGTCAAGCCGGTCCCGGCCGCAGCCACGGCGGTGGGCATTCCGGCCAAGCTGATCACCGGTGCGGATGCGAGCCATGACGCCAATGTGGCCGGCGCGGGTCTGGCCGGCGGCTTCTCGGCCTACGGCATCACCACGGGCGACGATCCCGTCTCCAAGGCCATCAACCAGCTGGTAGACCATGTCGAGGCGCAGGAGAAGCGCATCGCAGAGCTGTACGGCCTGCTGGAAAAGAGTGGTGTGCCCTGCGAGGCGCCTGCCGAGCAGGCGCACATGCGTCACATCGACGAGTAAGCGCCCTGCGGCCGTTCAGGCCGCTGACAGCGCAATCGACCGAATGCCCTGCGCGTCCGCCAGCAGCGCATTGCCGCGTGGCGACTGCGCTTCCATGTGCCAGTCGGATAGCACATGCCGCACCAGCGGGGGCTTGCCGGCGCGAGGCATCTCGTGGCGCGCCGGTCGATGCGTATGGCCGTGGATCAACAGGTCGATACCGAGTGCTTCGGCGCTGGCGAGCACGGCCTGGTCATTCACATCCATGATGTCCATCGACTTGCCCTGCTTTGCGGCTTCGCTCTGCATGCGCAGCCCTTGCGCGATCGCGTGCCGCTCGGCCACGGGCTTGGCAAGAAAGCCCGCTTGCCAGACTGGATTTCTTGCTGTGCTGCGCCAGGCCTGATAGGCCGTGTCGTCGGTGCACCAGGCGTCCCCATGGGCAATGCCGATGCGCCGGCCTGCGATCTCAATCACGCTCGGGTCCTCAAGCAGGCTGGCGCCTGTAGCCTGCGCAAAGCCCGGGCCGACCAGAAAGTCCCGGTTGCCCTGAATGAAGTGCAGCGCGCAGCCGGTCGCGGTCAGTTCGCGCAGCGCGCTAACCACGGCGGGGTAGAGCGCAAGATCGTCGTCGCCCACGTAGGCTTCGAATAGATCTCCCAGAACGAACAGCGCCGCGTGTCGTCGCGCATCCGTCTCGCACAGACGCACAAACGCCGCCAGATTGGCTGCAGAGGCTTGTGCCTCCGCGCCGACGATGGCGGCGTCGAGATGCAGATCCGAGATGAACAGGGCGCTTGCGTAGCGAAGCAAGCCTTACTCCACCAGTTCGGCCTTGGTGATCACCACCGGCTCGACCGGCACATCATCATGGAAGCCGCTTCGGCCGGTGCGCACGCCACGGATGGCGTCGACCACGTCCATGCCCTCGGTCACCATGCCGAACACGGCGTAGCCCCAACCTTGCGGTGTGGGCGATGTGAAGTTGAGGAAGTGGTTGTCCACCGTGTTGATGAAGAACTGCGCGGTGGCAGAGTGGGGTTGATTGGTGCGGGCCATGGCCACGGCGCCACGCACGTTTTTCAGCCCGTTATTGGCTTCATTCTCGATCTGTTCGCGCGTAGGCTTCTGGTTCATGGTCGCATCGAAGCCGCCGCCCTGGATCATGAAGTTCTTGATCACGCGGTGGAAGATCGTGCCGTCGTAGTGGCCGTCCTTGACGTACTGGGCGAAGTTTGCGGCCGACTTGGGCGCCTTGGCTGCGTCCAGCGTGAGGGTGATGACGCCGGAGGTGGTGTGGAGCTTGACTTGCATCTGTATTCCTTGAGCTGTGCTGCGGGTGCAGCGGGTTACTTCACGCGGCGCGCAGACTCGATCACCACGGGTGTTTCAGGGACGTTCTGGTAGAAGCCGCGCGTGGTCGTCTGCACGGCGCGGATCTTGTCCACGGTGTCCATGCCTTCGATCACACGGCCGAATACGGCATATCCATTGCCGTCCGATGCCTGTGCCTTGTCCAGGCGTAGGTTGTCCACCACGTTGATGAAGAACTGCGCAGTGGCAGAGTCCGGCACATTGGTGCGGGCCATGGCGATGGTGCCGCGCACGTTTGACAGGCCGTTGCCGCTCTCCAGCTTGATGGGAGGGCGGGTCTCCTTCTCGCGCATGCTGGGCATGAAGCCGCCGCCCTGGATCATGAAGCTGCCGATCACGCGGTGGAAGATCGTGCCGTCGTAGTGCTTGTCATCCACGTAGCGCAGGAAGTTGGCCACCGAGGTCGGCGCAGCTTTGGGGTCGAGCTCGACCGTGATGTTGCCCATGCTGGTCTTGAACTGCACGCGCGGTGCCTCGCTGGCCGCTGCAGCTGCCGGGGCAGCGGCCGGCTTGGCGGCCGGTGCCTGGGCCAGCAAGGGCGTGCAGATGGCAGCAAACGCCAGCGCTGAAAGCGTACGAAAGAGCTTGGAGACGATCATGTGTTGCCCTCGAAGATGATGCGCCAGACACCGTTTTCCAGTTGCCAGTACTGGCGCTTCTTGACGTTGGAATTGAGCGCATTAGAGCGGAAGCGTTGGTGGAACTCCACCAGCACCATGTTGGACTTCACGCCCGGGTAGCGAAACATGCTGACGTCGCTGATGTCGATGCTGACCCGCTGCTTGCTCTGCATGAGCGTGCGGCGGCTGTCCAGCCAGCTTGCGAGGCTCGCGTTGCCGTTTCCATCGCCCATGAAGGCCTTCGAATAGTGCGACGCGTAGCGAACAAAGTTCTGCTCCTGCCAGTCACGACGCCAGGCCTCAAAAGCTTTGGCGAGTGGTCCGCGCTCTGCGGCGAGTTGCTGGGGGCTCATCCACTCAACGTTTTCGCTGAGCACTACTGGTGTGTGACCGATCGGCAGGATCTTCGCCAGGCGCGCCATGTCCTCGTTGGCCAGCACCATGCAGCCGTCGGACGCCTTGGGCGGACGTGAGAAGGTGTCGCTCGGTACGCCGTGGAACCAGATGCCGCTGCCGGTGCGGTTGTTCAGGCGGTCCCACTCGTTGGGGTAGTTGATGGGCAGGGCGGCCGGGCCGTAGAAGTCGGTGAGCTTGGCGCGCGGGATGGCCGAGAGGATGGAGTACACGCCAACGGGGGTGCGCTGGTCGCCTTCCTTCTCCTTGAAGTCGCCGTTGCGCCCCTGGGTGACGTAGTAGTCGGCGGCAAGGCGGATCTGCTTGCCGTCGTTCTCGAACAGATAGAGGCGAGAGCGGCGCGTGTCCATCACCAGCGCACGTGTCTGAGAAGGTGCGAGCTGGAAGAAGTAACCGGGCAGCTTGCCGGCGGGCGGGCGGTTGCGATAGCCCTCCAGGCGCTGACGGGCTTCTTCACGCAGCTCGCGTAGCCGGTCTTCGGGCGCATTGGGGGCAGCGCCCAGTGCGTTGATCGGCCGCGTGCGGGCGAGCAGCAGATCGCCACGGATCAAGTGCGCCAGGCGGAAGTTGGGCGCGCGCTCGATCAGAGCGTCCGTGGCTTTGAGCGCTTCACCCGTCCGGCCCTGCACGATGTGCGTGTAGATATGCACGAGGTCCGGTTCCGGGTCGAAGCCCTTGAGTTGCTCGGTGCTGGGCCGTTGCTTGGCCTGTGCGCTGGGCGCGAGCACGCCAATGGCAAGCGCCGCAGCGACGAGCAGCGTCGGCGGGCACAGCATGTTGAAGAGGCGTTGCGAAACGGAGGTCACGGAAGCTGCTGGCTGGGCTGCGAGACGTCGCTGCCCAGCCGGAGGGGTAAAGCGATAGCGGCTCAGCCGCCGCTGCGTTCTTCGCGGATCAGCCAACGGCCGCCGGTCTTGACCATGACGAGGGTCTTGCGGCTCTCCACATCGAGGCGATCGGAGTCATAGCGCTGTCGGAAGTTCACGCGGGCCGTGTCACCCTGCAGCGTGACCACGGGCGATAGAACGGTCACCTTGATGCTCTGCTTGCCTTCGATGCGTTGGCGGCGTTCCGTGGCCCAGCTGGCGCGAGTGCCGCGCGGTGGCTTGAAGTCCGCCGCATAAGCCGCGAGGTAGCGATCCACATCGCGGCTGGACCACGCGGTGGCCCAGGCATTGACGGCATCCAGCACGTCCTTGCTGGCAGCATCACCCGTAGCGGTAGCAGCTGCAACCGGCGCCGGTGCAGGGGTCGCAGCAGGCGCTGTAGCAGGTGCGGGGGCGGCCTTCGCCGCTGGGGCTGGCGCTGGCGCTGGCGCGGGGGCAGGTGCAGGCGCTGTGGGGCGTGCGGGTGCTGCTGCAACGGGTGCGGGCGCGGGTGTCGGTGCGGCCGGGCGGGCCGCCGGCGCCGCCGCAACCGACGCCGGCGCTGCGGCCACCGCCGTGCGAGTCGCCGGGCGGCCACCAATCAGCTCACGGATCATCGACAACTTGACCTGTGCGCCGGTGTTGCCGCTGTCCAGCTGCAGCGCCTTGTCGTAAGACTGACTGGCCAGGCGGGCATACACATCGCCGAGGTTTTCGTGCGCCGTGGCGTAGGACGGATGCGTGCGGATCGCCATCTCCAGCGCCGCGCGGGCCTTGTCGTACTGGCCCATGGAGCCATAGAGCACGGCGAGGTTGTTGTAGGGCTCGGGCAGCTCGGGGAAGTCTTCCGTGAGCTTCAGGAAGACGTTGATCGCATCGTTCGTGCGCTTCTGCTCAGTGAGGATCAGGCCGCGCGCGAATCGAAGCTGCGCGTCCTTGGGGCGCGTCGCCAGGCCGGCGTCCACGCGTTGCAGCGCTTCATTGAGCTGACCGGCGCGCATCATGCGCTGGATGTCGCCCATCTCGTCGGCGAGTACGGGGGCACTCAGGGCGAAGCCGGCGGCCAGAGCGCAGGCGAGGGCAGAAGCGCGCAGTTTCATGCGGGTCGGGAACCTTGCTGTGTGGAGTGGCCCCCAGCCATCTCGCCAAGTGTTTCGCGGGGGGTGAGGCATGGCCAAAACCATGTCTGCACAGGGGGCGTTGATATACTGACAAGTGTACCAACCGACCTGTGCAACGCTCATCGCCTGCGCAGTGATCGCCGGCTCGCCCGAGCATGCCGTTTCGGTGTCGAGCCGCCCCAGACCGCAAGGAACGCCGTGAACCGCTTGCCCGTCAATCTCGCTGCCGCACCCGCTCAGAGCGTGTGTTGCCGCGGGTGTTGTTGACGCTGCCGCAAGCTCCTCGCCCCGGCTGAGGCCGAACAGGCGAGCCCCGCGCTCCCGCCCGCTGCGACTCCAGCCGGTCTGCAGTCATCGCATCTCACAACGAGAATCCCATGCTTCAGGTCTACAACACCCTGTCCCGCAAGAAGGAAGTCTTTACCCCGATCGCCGCGCCCAAGGTCGGCATGTACGTCTGCGGCATGACGATCTACGACTTTTGCCACATGGGCCACGCCCGCATGATGATGGCCTTCGACGTGATCGCGCGCTGGCTGCGCAGCTCGGGCTATGACGTCACCTTCGTGCGCAACATCACCGACATCGATGACAAGATCATCAAGCGCGCTGTGGAGAACGGCGAGAGCATCCGTAGCCTGACCGAGCGCATGACGGCAGCGATGCATGAGGATCTGGCCGCCATCGGCGTGCTGCCGCCGGACCACGAGCCGCGCGCCACCGAGTACGTGCCGCAGATGCTCAAGCTGATCGGCCGCCTGCAGGACAAGGGTCTGGCCTACCAGGCGGCAGATGGCGACATGAACTACGCCGTGCGCCAGTTTGCGGGCTACGGCAAGCTCTCCGGCAAATCGCTCGATGAGCTGCGCGCCGGCGAACGCATTGCGGTGGACTCCAGCAAGACCGACCCGCTGGACTTCGTGCTCTGGAAGGCGGCCAAGCCTGCCGAGCCGGCCGATGCCAAGTGGGACAGTCCCTTTGGCGCCGGCCGTCCGGGCTGGCACATCGAGTGCTCGGCCATGAGCTCGGCCCTGCTGGGCGAGACCTTTGACATCCACGGTGGCGGATCGGACCTGCAGTTCCCGCACCACGAAAACGAGATCGCCCAGAGCGAAGGGGCCACCGGCAAGCCCCTGGCCAACTACTGGCTGCACAATGGCTTTCTGAATGTGGATGGCGAGAAGATGTCCAAGAGCCTGGGCAACTTCTTCACCATCCGCGACGTGCTCAAGGCCCTGGGCGAGGAGTTCGGCGGGCGCGAGAAGGCGGCAGAGGTGCTGCGTTACTTCCTGGTGCGCACGCATTACCGCAGCCCCTTCAATTACAGCGACAGCCACATCCGCGACGCGCTCGCCGCGCTGACCCGCCTGTACACCGCACTGAAGAACACCCCGCCGGCCGAAGGTGCCATCGATTGGGCTCACCCCCAGGCTGCGGCCTTCAAGGCGGCCATGGACGACGACTTCAACACGCCGGACGCCATCGCGGCGCTGTTCGAGCTGGCCTCCGAGGTCAACCGGACGCAGTCTGCAGCCACCGCAGGGCTGCTCAAGCAACTGGGGGCGATCCTGGGCATCCTTCAGGGTGACCCCGTGGCCTTCCTCAAGGGGGCGGCAACGGGTGACGACGCGCGTATCGAGGACTTGATCGCCCAGCGCGCCGCCGCCAAGAAGGCCAAGCAGTTCGCAGAAGCAGACCGCATTCGTGGCGAGCTGCTGGCGCAGGGCATCGTGCTCGAAGACAAGCCGAGCGGCGCGACGGAGTGGCGGCGCGCTTGAGTGCCGAGACGCATCGCCGTAGCCCGGGTTCGAAGTGCTAGATCCAGCATTCATGCGCCTTTTCAGGCCAAAATGGCTGGAGAACCGCGTCAGACAAGCGGAAAGCACTTCCAGGTCTCCGCGCGTCTCGTCTGGCCGCGCGTGTGTTGCTGGCGCAGGCACCCGCTGATGCCGCGCCGCAAACGTCCGGACTACTGGGAGGACGCGCTGCTCCATCTGAGCCGGCGCGACCGGCACCTGAAGCGCATCATCGCGGCATATCCCGGCATCTGCATCGAAAGCCGTGGGGCGCCGTTCTTCACCCTGGTGCGCTCCATCGTCGGCCAGCAGATTTCGACGCGCGCAGCGGACGCGGTCTGGCAGCGCGTCGCTGCAGCGCTGCCACAGGTCACGCCGCAGGCGGTGCTGTCCACGCCCTGGCAGACTCTGCGCGCCTGTGGGCTGACCGACCGAAAGACCGACTACTTCATCAACTGTGCGGAGCACTTCGCCGACAAGCGCGTCAATCCACGCCGTTGGCCGAAGATGAATGACGATGCGGTGATTGCTGAGTTGGTACAGATCAAGGGTATCGGTCAATGGACAGCGCAGATGGTCCTGATCTTTAATCTGCTCCGGCCGAATGTATTGCCCCTGGATGATCTGGGTTTGCTCAAGGCCCTGAGCGTGCACCACGCCGGCGGAGAACCGGTGGACAAGCGGCGAGCGGCCGAACTGGCCGAGCCCTGGGCACCCTACCGATCGGTGGCGACCTGGTTCCTCTGGCGCAGCCTGGATCCCGGCCCGATCGATTACTAATAGAAGAACACACTGCGAGGACGGATGAAAACCACGTTTCTGGACTTTGAAGCCCCGATTTCCGAGCTTGAAAGCAAGATCGAGGAACTGCGCTTCGTGCAGGACGAGTCTGCGGTCGATATCTCCGAGGAGATCAGTCGCCTGCAGAAAAAGAGCGAGGCGCTGACCAAGGACATCTACGCCAAACTCACGCCCTGGCAGGTCAGCCAGGTGGCGCGCCATCCGCAGCGCCCCTACACCCTGGACTACATCGGCGAGATCTTCACCGATTTCCATGAGCTGCACGGCGACCGCGCCTTTGCCGACGACAAGTCGATCGTCGGCGGTCTTGCGCGCATCAACGGCCAGAGCTGCATGGTCATCGGCCAGCAGAAGGGCCGCGACACCAAGGAGCGCGCCATGCGCAACTTCGGCATGCCGCGCCCGGAGGGCTACCGCAAGGCACTGCGCCTGATGAAACTGGCCGAGAAGTTCGAGCTGCCGCTGTTTACCTTCATCGACACTCCGGGCGCCTTCCCCGGCATCGACGCCGAGGAGCGCGGCCAGTCCGAGGCCATCGGTCACAACCTTTACGAGATGGCGCAGCTCAAGACGCCGATCATCAGCACTGTGATTGGCGAGGGCGGCTCGGGCGGCGCGCTGGCGATTGCCGTGTCCGACCTCGTGCTGATGCTGCAGTACTCCACCTACAGCGTGATCTCGCCCGAAGGCTGCGCCTCCATCCTCTGGAAGACCTCGGACAAGGCACCGGACGCTGCCGAGGCCCTGGGCTTGACGGCGCACCGCCTCAAGGCGCTCGGCCTGGTGGATCGCATCGTCAATGAGCCGCTGGGTGGGGCACACCGCGACCCCAAGCAGATGGCGGCGATGCTCAAGCGCGGACTGCTCGACGCGCTGCGCCAGTTCCAGGGCATGAAGCCCAAGGAATTGCTGGCTGCCCGCCATGAGCGCCTGATGAGCTACGGGAAGTTCAAGACGCTTGCAGAAAGCTGATCTTCCAGCCGCCACGGCACCGCTGATCCGGGCGCTGCGCGAAAACGCAGCGCCCGTATTGTCTGGGGGCAAGCGCGTGGCGGTCGGCTTCTCCGGCGGGTGCGACTCCACAGCGCTGCTGTGGGCAGCCGTGCAGGCACTTGGTCCGCAGCGCGTGCTGGCGATCCATGTGGACCATGGCATTGCGGCTGATTCGGCCCGCTGGGCTGAGCAAGCGCAGTCTGTCGCCGCCGGACTGGGCGCGACGTTTGCGTTGCGGCGCCTGGGCGGTCTCGGCAGCGGCCAGCCCAACCTGGAGGAACGCGCGAGGGAACTGCGCCGCGCGGCGCTGCTGGATGCGTGCCGCACTGCAGATATCGAAACGCTGCTGCTTGCACAGCACGCGGACGATCAGGCCGAGACGGTTCTTCTGCATCTCATGCGCGGCACCGGCCCGCTCGGTCTTGGCATGCCGCGGCAGCTTGTGCGTGACGGTGTCACGATCCTGCGGCCGCTGCTGGCACTGCGACGCACTGAACTTGAGGCCGCCATGCGCGCCATCGGCCAGGATTGGATCGACGACCCCAGCAATACCGACACGGACCTGCGCCGCAATGCGGTTCGGCATCGCCTTTGGCCGCTGATGCAGGACGTGGATGATCGTGCGGGCAGCAGCCTGCCGCGGGCAGCCGAGTTGGCACACGAAGCGCAGTCGGCTCTGGATTGGTTTGGTGATCAGCTACTGGCGGCTCAGCCAGACGCTGCGACGCTGCTGATCACAGACTGGATGCGTTGGCCACCCGAAGTGCAGGCCGTAATCCTGCGCCGCTGGCTGGCCCGTGCCGGGGCCAAGCCACCCACTCGGGCGCGGCTTTCGGCCATGATTGAACAGCTGAGCGCCGCCGGGGCGTATGGCCCGCGTTGCGAGCATGAGGGCTGGACCTTGTCGCGCAGCCGCGAGGGTCTGCACCTGAGCCGCAGCTAGCGCTGCCCTTCTCGACAGCGTTCCGCCTTGCCCGCGACGGGCCGAAAAGCAGCAAGGCCGCCCGAGGGCGGCCTTGCGTGTTCTGGTGCCGGAGATAGGAGTCGAACCTACGACCTTCGCATTACGAATGCGCTGCTCTACCAACTGAGCTACACCGGCGAAAAGCAAGATTATACAGGGACGGCGAGGAGGCCGCCGGGGGGCTGCGCGCCTCGACAATAAGTGCTCCAAACCGCTCGCCCGCGCTCGATGTCCACCTTCGCTCTGCTGATTCCCGACATGCTGCTGATTGCGCTCGGGTTCACGCTCATGCAGGCCGGGTGGTTCGGGCGCAACGTCTGGGAGGCCGCAGAGCGGCTCGTCTATTTCGTGCTCTTTCCAGCGTTGCTGTTCACCGCTGTGGCGCGCGCGCCTGTGGACCCAGGCGCGGCCAGCGCGCTCATCTTCGCCAGCCTGCTCGTCACAGCCACAGGTGTTGTGCTCGGATGGTGGATGCGACCCTTGCTCAGGGCGGATGCGACAAGATTCGCGCAGTGGGCCGGCTTGGCGCAAACCGCGTTTCGCTTCAACAGCTATGTGGCCCTGTCCCTGGCCACTCGGCTTGAGCCGGCAGCGCAGGCCACCGCACTGTTCGCATTGGTCATCGCGTTCAACGTACCGCTGTGCAACGTGTTTGCAGTGCTTGGCCTGGCGCCTGTGCGACATGGAGGCACGAGCCCGCGCGCACTGCTGCGTGAGTTGGCGCAGAACCCGCTGATCCTTGCCACGGTCGGCGGACTCGCCTTCAAGCTCGCTGGCGGCCAGCTGCCGGAACCGATCTGGACGGGGCTGTCACGGCTTGGACAGGCGGCGCTGGCACTGGGGCTGATGGCGGTTGGCGCCGGGCTGAGTTGGACGGGCGCGCGTGAGGCCGCGCCGCTGGTGGGCTGGATGCTGTCCGTGCGCCTGCTTTGGCTGCCGGCCGCGGCCTGGGTCATTGGCGCGCTGATGGGGCTGGACCGGCTGGCGCATACCGTGCTTGTGGCCTACGCGGCGCTACCCACGGCATCGTCCGCATTCATCCTCGCGGCACGAATGGGTGCGCCGTCCGCCCCTGTTGCGGCGGTGATCTCGTTTGGCACGGTCGCCGCCGGCGTGTCGCTGCCCTTGTGGCTATGGTTGCTTGGACGCTTCAGCTGAGCAAGCCGGAGGTACTTGCTGCCTTCCACAGCATGTACCCAGCCAGGCAAAACAGCAGAGTGGCGAATACCTTCTTGAGGGACGACACGTCCATTGCATGAGCGGTCTTTGCCCCGAGCGGGGCGAACAGCACGCTGCTGACTGCCGTACCCAGCACTGCGGGCCCATAGATGAAGCCCAGTGACAGCGCAGGCAAGACGTCGGCAAAGCGTTGACCGGCGACGATGTAGCCCACGAGCGCACCAGCGGCAATTGGAAAGCCCATGGCCGCGCTGGTCGCTACGGACTGGTGCATCGACACCCCGTGCTTGGAAAGGTACGGCACGGTGATGAAGCCGCCGCCGGCGCCCACGAGGCTGGAGATCGCACCGATCACTGCCCCCACGCCAAATTTGCCGCCGTTGCCGGGGAGTCCGCTCCCGCCGTCCGCCGCCTTCTTCTTTGCGCGCAGCATCTGGAAGGCCGAGTAGCTGACGAAGACACCAAAGATCAGGGACAACACGGGCGTGCGCACCAGACTGGCAATCTGGGCGCCCAGCAGCGTGCCCACAAAGCCGCCGATGCCCAGCCACTTGATGAGATCCCATCGCACAGCGCCATGCGCATGATGTGCGCGCACCGATGAGACAGACGTGAAGAGGATGGTTGTCAGAGAGGTCGCGATCGCCATGTGTACGACGTGTTCGATCGGGAACTTCTGGGCTGTGAACATCATGGTCAGGAAGGGCACGAGGAGCATGCCGCCGCCAATGCCCAGCAGTCCCGCTGCGAAGCCCGTGAACGCGCCGAGCAGCAGCAGGCCGCCAAGGAAGAGATAGTCCATGAATCCCCTGTCAGAGCAGTGTTGTCGTGATGTAGAGCCAGTGCGCCTCACTGACCGGCGTGATGGACAGGCGCGAGCCCTTCTGCAGTACGCCGAGACCTTCCAGCTTCGGGTCCTCGCGCATTTGCGCCAGCAGCACGGGCGCTGTCTTGCGTTGGGCCTGGACGTCCACCAGCCACCAGCGCGGCGCTTCGGCCGATGACTTGGCGTCAAAGTACTTGGAGCGCGGGTCAAACTGTGTCGGGTCTGGGTACGGTGCGCCGACTACCTCGGCCAAGCCGTAGATGCCCGGCTCGGCGCAGCTTGAGTGATAGAACAGCACCCCGTCGCCCGGCTGCATCTGCTTCCACATGAAGTTGCGGGCCCGGTAGTTGCGCACACCGACCCAAGGCACGGTCTTGTTGGGCGCAGCCAGTGCATCGTCAATCGAGCATTCGTCCGGCTCGGACTTCATCAACCAGTAGGCGGGCATACGGGGAGAGGAAAAAGGCGTGTCGAGCGAGCAAGAGCACAACTCGAACTACGGGAACGATGCCCCTCCCTGAGGGAGCGGCAAGGGGAGGGCTCGATCAACCCCGCCCGAGTCTGCAGGACTCCGGGCAGCGGGGAAGCCAATGCACCCTGCTAACAGGGTGTATTGGCTTCCCCGCGAGTGCCGCCATGACCTTTTATCCTGAACCGGAGTTCAGGGCGGGACGACTCATCATGCCTCGGGTTCATCAGCAGAGCCCCATGCAAGCACAGGACTCAGAGGCGATCACGCCAGCACGCTTGTTGTCGACCCTAGCGCAAAGCGCATCGGTTAAGGAATATCAAGGCCTCGTCGCGAACACCGCAGGGAAAACGGATTGGCTTGAGTGCGTCCAGCCAATGCGTTTTGCCTGAACGCCTCACTGCGCCTTCAGAACAGAGGCTCCTGGGGGGAGAGCGCTTCGTCTGCGAGCTTGTTGACCCGCTCGATCTTGCGTTTGAGCTCGCCGACCTGGATGCCTTCCACACCCTTGGACGACAGCACTTCGACCGCCAGATTCAAGGCCACCATGACGGCGATGCGGTCGGCCGCCTTGATCTTGCCGCCGGCCTGAATCTCCTGCATGCGGGCGTCGACCATATTGACTGCGGACATCAGGTTGGCCTTCTCGTCCGCGCTGCAAGCCAGTTGGTATTCGCGGCCCATGATGGTGGCCGTGAAGCGTTCGGTGTTGCTCATTCGGTCGTCTCGCCGGGCAGTCGTTCGAGGAGATGTGCGATCCGGTCCCGGGCAGCCGACAGGCGCGATTGCAGGCTGCCGGCTTCAGCCGACTTGCTGGCGAGTTCGGCGCGCAGGGCCTGATTCTCGGCGCGGGCAGTCTTGAGCGCGTCGGCCATGCGTTCGACGCGCGTGATCATGGCTTCAAGTTCGTCTTGCATGGGGCGAAGTGTAGTGCGTTGAAGCACGGGCGCGGGGCCGACGCTGCGTACACCACCTCTGTCTTGACGCCTGCCGCCACAGCCGCGAGCATCGAGGCTCCGCGCGCGCAGACGTGCTGCGCCAACTTCATCACCCGATCATGCCCCTCATTCTCATCGCCAATCCCAAGGGCGGCGCCGGCAAGAGCACCCTGTCGACAAACATTGCCGGCCTGTTTGCCCGCCGAGGGCATCAGGTGATGTTGGGCGATATTGACGTGCAGCAGTCCGCACGAAACTGGCTGGAGCTGCGGCCGGACGGTCTGCCCGCCATCCGCAGCTGGGAGATGGGCGAGGGCAAGGCCGCTCGGCCACCCAAGGGCGTGACGCATGTGGTGATCGACACTCCGGCCGCGGTGCCGATGTTGGTGCTTTCGACGCTGATTCGCGATGCCGATCGTGTGGTGATTCCGGTTCAGCCCTCACCGTTTGATCTGGGGGCAACCGGCCGCTTTGTGGAGCAACTTCGCGAAGTTGCTCCCGCGGCAATGCGTCAGGGGCGTGTCGGACTGGTGGGCATGCGGGTGGACGAACGCACGCGGTCGGCTGAGCATTTCCAGCGCTTTTGCGAGAACATCGGCATGGCGCCGGTGACCAGTCTGCGCGACACCCAGAACTATCTGCATCTCGCTGCTCACGGTCTGACCCTTTGGGATGTCGGCTCCAGCAAGGTGGAGAAGGATCTCGCCCAGTGGCAGCCCCTGGTGGCGTGGCTGGGCGAGAAGGTCGTCGATCAGAAGTAGAAGTTGCCCATCAGGCCCACGTGGTTGCCCTTGGCTTTGAACGGGGTGCCCTTGATGGTGTAGTCCTCCGTCACGTAGCGCAGCTTGACGCCGAAGCTTGGGCTGAAGCGGTACTCGCCCTCGATCACCACGCCCGTGCTGGCATCGAAGTCGATGTTTGGTGCGACGGAGCTGCCTGCGCCGGACGCGTTGAGCTTGGCACCGTTGATATGGCGGATACCACCGCCTAGACGAATCTGCTCGTTGACGGCCACATGGCCCAGCAGTTCGATCGGCCAGCGCGAGAAGCGGATGCTGCCATTGCTCGCGCTGGTGTCATCCACGTGATAGCCGGCGGTGGCTTGCACGGTCACAAGCGTGCCGAGGCGGAACTCTGCACCGCCATAGAACTGCACGAGCCCGCCAGCGCGGATGCTTTGGCTGCCGCCGTTGGTGAACTGCGCGACGGCGAGCTTGTCGCCGCCGAAGGTCAGGCCCGCACCAAGAATGCCGCGAACGGGGCGGTCGTCTGTCTGGGCGTGGGCATTGCCTGCCAGCAGCGTAGACAGCAGGGTTGCAGCGCCGAGGGCGCGCAGAACGTGATTCATGAGTGCTCCAAAGATGCGTGTGTTTGATGTGAAGCTGGCCGCAGTCGACCATCGCCGCAGGATTGTGGGTGAGCCACTTCGGGTTTGGCATGGAGGGGTTCATCCAGATGCACGGATTGACCGCTTTTCATCGCTCGGCGTTGCATGTTTGCGACGACGCTCGGCATGAGAGCTCAGTGAAAGTCCCGGCTCTTGTTGGCGAGATCGGCAAAGCGGCCCAGCAGAGGAGTGAGGTCGGTCAGGCGTCCTGCCACCAGGTGGCAGACATGGCCTTTGCTGTCTGCATCGCGCTGCCAGACGCCATGCACGGCCAGCAAGCGTGAGCGCAGCAGGGCGTCGCGTTGCTGTTCGCGTACGCGGCGCCACACAATCACGTTCACCGGACCAGTCTCGTCCTCGATGGTGACAAACATGGTGCCCCCAGCGGTCTGGGGCTGCTGGCGCACCGTGACCAGCCCGCAGCCTGCGGCATAGGCCCCATGGGGCAGACCAGCCAGTTCGGCGGCGGACTTCAATCGCATGCGCGCCAGCCGCGGGCGAAGCAAGGCCAAAGGGTGGCGGCGCAGCGTGAGCCCGGTGCTGGCGTAGTCGAACAGCACTTCCTCGCCTTCCTGCGCGCTTGGCAACACCAATGCGGGTTCGACGATCGGTGCATTACGTAGCAAGGCCGGGGCGCGTACCCGTGCCGCAGCCTCCCAGACCTGCTGGCGCCGATGCCCGGCAATCGAGTGCAGGGCATCGGCCGCCGCCAGTGCATTGAGGTCCTTGACATCCAGTTGGGCGCGAAGGGAGAGGTCCTGCACGTCGGCAAACGTCGCCTGCCCACGGCATTGCGCGATACGCCGACCCGTTGCCTCACTCAGGCTGCCGACCATGTGCAGCCCCAGACGCACAGCCGGCCGTTTCGTCCTGCGGCTCTCGTGGTCGAGATCGGCTGGCCATTCGAGCGTGCTGTCCCAGCTGCTGTGGGATACGTCCGCAGGCAGTACCTGCACATCGTGACGGCGGGCATCCTGTACCAGCTGTGCCGGCGGGTAGAAGCCCATGGGCTGGGAGTTGAGCATCGCAGCCAGAAAGCATTCGGGCTCGTGGCACTTCAGCCAGCTGCTCTGATAGGCCAGCAGGGCGAAGCTGTAGGCATGGCTTTCCGGAAAGCCGTATTCACCGAAGCCCTGGATCTGGTTGAAGATGCGATCGGCAAATTCCTGCGAATAGCCGTTGGCCAGCATGCCGCCCACCAGACGGACGCGGAACTTGTCCACACCGCCCTTGCGTTTCCAGGCGGCCATCGCGCGACGCAGGGCATCCGCCTCGGTGGCCGTGAAGCCGGCAGCGATCATGGCGATCTGCATGACCTGCTCCTGGAAGATGGGCACGCCCAGCGTGCGCTGCAGCGCTGCCTGCAGCCGTGCAGGCCGGTCCGGTGACTCGCGTGCTGAACGTTCGTATTCGATGGGCAGTCCGCGTGTCAGGCGCTCGCGTGCCTTGAGATAGGGGTGCACCATGCCCCCGGAGATCGGCCCGGGGCGCACGATGGCGACTTCGACCACGAGGTCATAGAACTGGGTCGGCCGCAGCCGCGGCAGCATGGACATCTGCGCCCGGCTCTCGATCTGGAACACGCCCACGGTGTCTGCACGGCGGATCATTTCGTAGGTGGCCGGGTCTTCCTGCATGATGTCATGCACCGTGAAGGGTGCACCGCGCCGCTGGCCGACCAGATCGACGCAGCGCCGGATGGCACTGAGCATGCCCAGTGCCAGGATGTCCACCTTCATCAGCCCGAGGCTTTCGAGATCGTCCTTGTCCCACTGGATCACGCAGCGATCCGGCATGGCGGCGTTTTCCACCGGTACCAGACGCACCAGCGGGGTCTGGGTGAGCACGAAGCCGCCCACGTGCTGGCTCAGGTGGCGCGGCATACCCATCAGGCTGCGTGTGAGCGCGATCCACAGCCCGGCGAGGTGTTCGCCAAGCTGCACATCCACGCGCCGGCCGAGTTCTTCAAGGCGGTGCGCGGCCAGCTCGGAGTCGAACCAGTGATGTTCGCTGGCAAAGGTTTCGATCAGCTGCTCGGCAACGCCCAGAGCCGTGCCCACATCGCGAATGGCGCTGCGTGTGCGGTAGCAGATGACCGTGGCGGCCAGCGCAGCGCGATCGCGGCCGTACTTGCCATAGATGTACTGGATGATCTCCTCGCGTCGCTCGTGCTCAAAGTCCACGTCGATATCCGGCGGCTCGTTGCGCCGGTCGATGCTGATGAAGCGCTCCAGCAGCGGGTGGGACTTCTCCGGATCGGCCGCAGTGATGCCCAGGCAGTAGCAGACCACCGAATTGGCCGCCGAGCCGCGCCCCTGGCACAGAATGCCGCGATCGCGCGCCTCGCGCACGATGTCGGCCACCGTGAGGAAGAACATCTCGTACTGGCACTTGGCAATGAGCCGAAGCTCCTTGACCAGATAGCGGCCGATCTTGAACGGCAGTCTGTGCGGATAGCGCTCCACGGCCCGTTCAAGCACCAGCTTGCGCAAGGCCTGCGTGGGGCTGAGGCCCGCCGGCACAGTTTCGAGCGGGTAGTTGTAGCGAACCTCTTCCAGCTGGAAGTGGCAACGTGCGGCTATCTGCAAGGTGGCTGCGAGCAGGTCTTCAGGGTAGATCTGCGCCAGTCGCTGGCGGGCGCGCAGATGCTGTTCGGCGTTGGGTTGCAGTGCAAAGCCGCAAGCTTCCACGCGCTTGCCCAGGCGGATCGCGGTCATGACGTCCTGCAGCGGCTTGCGCGAGCGCACATGCATGTGCACATTGCCGGCTGCCACCAAAGCTGCGCCAGTGTGCATGGAGACATCGCGCAGCGTGGCCAGCCAGAGATCGTCATCGATGCCATGCAATAGCTCGACAGCCAGCCAGGGCATGCGCCCCAGCCATGCACTTGCACAGGTCAGATCGGTACGGAGCTGCTCGACCAGTTGCGCCGGGCCGACTGCGCCTGCGCTGGATGCGTGCGCCGCCTTGTTCGGGGCCAGCAGCAGCTCGCAGTCGATGAGCAGGTGCCATGGGCTGCATGCATCCACGTGGTAGTGGCCCTTCTCGGCGGCGCGGCGGGCACGAGTGATGAACTCGCACAGTCCGCCCCAACTCTGCAGATCGCGCGCCAGCGCCACCAGGCGCCAGCGGCCGAGATTGAATTCGCTGCCGTAGATGAGGCGGAAGGGGCGCAAATAGCGCTGCCCGGTGTCTTCCTCCAGCCGCTGCAGGAAGGCGCGGTACTCCTGCCATTCACGCCAAGCACGCACCACACCAGCCACGGAGCATTCGTCCGTGAGGGCCAGTGCCTCGTACCCCTGCGCATAGGCGCGGCGCACCAGTTCCTGTGGATGAGAGGCGCCGCGCAGGAAGCTGAAATTGCTCACGCAATGCAGCTCGGCATAGGCGGGCAGAGCACGCAGCGCTGCTGCAGCTGTCTCGTCGGCAGGCAGAGCGGGTGGTGGTTCATCGGCCACGTCGAAGACCAGCGGCGGCTTGAGGTGTGCCTCAGGCATACAGGCCCTGCAGATACCAGCGGAACCGGGTCTGCCCCTCGCTCTCGGCCAACGAGGCGGGGCGCTCCCGATAGATCCAGACCAGCCCGGCGCGCTCGCTGCGGGCAATGAAGTAGTCGCGTAGGGCGGGTGCGTCGGTGCGGCTATCGCTCCACCATGAGGTCTCGATGCGGTACAGGCGCGTCAGGCGCTTCAGCGGACCGCCGCCGTAGCAGGGCACATCGCGCTGCATTGGCAGCTCCAGCGGCTGGGCGAGCAGCCAGGGGGGCAGCAGGATGTCAACCTGCGGGTGGGTGGTCTCACGGTTCGATGGTTTGCCCGCGCGCTTTTCTGTACGCGGGGTCGGGTGCCGTGCCCGGGTCAGTGCCGGCAGCATCCGAGTGGCTGGAACCCAGCGTTGTTGGTGTTCGGGTCGGTGATCCTCCTGAGCCACGGCCACGCGCACCTGCTCGGCACCCAGCCGTGCGCTCAGGCGTTCGATGAACTGGTGCAGCGGATCGCCCTTGGGGTTGTCTTCGGGCAGCAGCGCACGTGTGACGCCTCCCCAGGGGCGAGTGTCCAGTGCATGCAGACGTAGATAGCGCACCGGCGAGGGCAGTGCAATGTGGTCCAGCCGCTCGGCCAGCAGACGTTCAAGATGCGCCATGTCCTGCGTGGGCTGAGCCGTACTTACGCTCAGGTGACCTTCTGGAGGCAGGTCCGCGCCGTTGGCACGCTTCCAGTCAAAGCGCCATATGAGGTCGATGGCGACTACACCCTGCTGGCGTGCCATCAGCCAGGCGCGCAGGCCGGTCAGCAGGCGCTGGGCATTCCAGAGCAGCTCGCTTGTGCGTTCTGCCAGGTCGGGCAACTCCATCCCCCAGTCAAAGCGCTCGGGCGGCAGGATCCAGTCGTAGGTCTCGGTGCGCTGGCCATAGGCGGCATCCAGAGCGGCCAGTAGGTCGGCGCCGAATCGCCGCGCCACACCGCCGCGCGGCAGAGCACGCAGCTGACCCCAGGTACGGCAGCCCATGCGCGACAAGGTGGCAGCGTGGGCTTGTGCGGCACTGAGCGTGGCCAGCGGCAGCTCGTCCGCAGGGAGAGCTACCTCATCAGGCACTGAGTTGTTGCGCTGCAGTGCCTGCTGCCTGGTGCGCCGGCGCATGCGCATGCGTGCCAGAGCCAGCAATGCGGTCTCTCCTGCGCCATGGGCCTGCAGTACGCCCGGCCCTTCGTGCAGCACGCGCTGTACAAGCCGCGCCTGCCCACCGAACAGCTGCTCGCTGGCCGCTACTTCGAGCACCAGGGCTTCGTCCACCCAGGCCACGCGCGGCGTGAACTGCAGCGCGTGCCAGACCCAAAGCTCGCGCTGTGTCTGCGCGGCGTTGGCATCCGTGCTTGTGGCGACATGCTTTGAGGTCTGTTCAGTTGCATCGTCGCGAGGCGCAGCCTGGCCCGTGGGTGCGACAGGCTCAGGCAAGAGCAGGGCAAGCCAGTGCATGGATCAATACAGCTGCGGCACGGCTTGCAAGGGCAGGGCTGAATCCGACAAAGCAATGGCAGGCGACCGTGCCGGTTCGCTTGGCCGCCGTCGCGAAGCCAGCAGCGCGCGCAGCCGTTCCGGCAAGGCGGTCAGGGCAACAGGCTGCATACAAGGCGGGCCGCGGCGCTTGAGCAGCTGCAGCTCCAGCCGTTCGCCCTCTTGGATCAACAAGCGCAGCGGTGCGGGGGAGGCCTCATAGCGCGCACGCGCCTCGCGCATCACGAACAGCAGCTTGTCCTTCGCAAGCACATTGAGGCGCTGCAACTGCATGCGTCTGGCTTGCGGTAGCCAGGCCAGCACGGCAAGTACATCAGCGCAGCGCAGCGCCTGCTCGGCGGCCCAGAGGCGGGTTTGAGCGCTATCGGCCTGTACGCAGATCAATCGTTCACTGTCGATGCCGCGTGCCTGCAGCGCCGGACCAAACGGCACATGGGGCGCATTCACCAGCACCACCCCCCCAGGTCGATCCGCCATGCAACTGACCAGCGCCGGCGCCAGTAACTGCCAGATCGAAGCTCCTGTGCTCAGCGCCTGCGCCTCCTGCAGCAGCTCCACCAGCCCATCCAGCGGCCAGCCTCCCCCTGGCAGCTGTGCATCCAGCGCCGGGTGCTCGGACGGCCAGGCCTGCGCCTGCTGCGCCAGCATGCGGGCCGGCCAGACCTGCGCGGGGAGCCTCGAGCGATTGATCGCCTGCGCAGGTGCTGAGGCAGCGGGCGGTGCAACCGACGAGAACAGTGAGGCTTGCCGTGCAGACGGCGGGAGGGCAGACATAGCGTGCCGGAAGGGTGATTTCAGGTAACTGTGTTTTTATACAGCTTTTGTGCAAGAATCTGTCCTGACAATGCTTTTGCGGAAATGCACGAAGTCATTTCTGACAAAGAAAAAGCCCGCGCTGGCGGGCGGGCTTAGGCGTGCTGACGGGATGATCCGGGTGCAGCGCAATTTGTGGATGGCTCGGAGTGCGCAATGCCCCAGCCTTCTGAAGCGATCTACAGCAACCTTTTCGCCAATGCAAAAAGCCCGCCAATTGGCGGGCTTTTCTTGATCTGGCTCCCCGACCTGGGCTCGAACCAGGGACCTACGGATTAACAGTCCGGCGCTCTACCGACTGAGCTATCGGGGATCAACGAAGTCCAAAAGTATAGCTGATGATTTGGACTCGCTCAAATTGACCAAGGCTCAGAGCACGGCGGCCACAGCATCCACCACAGCGTCGATGTTCTTGCTGTTCAGCGCGGCGACACAGATTCGGCCGGTGGAGACTGCGTAGATGCCGAACTCCCTCTGCAAGCGCTCAACCTGGGCGGCGGACAGGCCGGTGTAGCTGAACATGCCGCGCTGGCGATTGACGAAGCTGAAGTCGCGTTTGGCGCTCTTTGCTGCGAGCTTGCTGACGAACTGGTTGCGCATGAGCTTGATGCGATCGCGCATTTCGCCCAACTCTGCTTCCCACATCGCGCGCAGCTCCGGCGAGTTCAATACCGTGGCCACGACCGTGCCGCCGTGGGTGGGCGGGTTGGAATAGTTGGTGCGGATCACGCGCTTTTCCTGGCTCAGCACGCGGGCTGCTTCGTCCTTGCTGCCCGTGATGATGGACAGCGCGCCGACGCGCTCGCCATATAGCGAGAAGCTCTTGGAGAAGCTGCTCGAGACGAAGAAGGACAGGCCGCTATCGGCGAACAGGCGCACCGCTGCGCCATCGGGCTCGATGCCCTCGGCAAAGCCTTGGTAGGCCATGTCGAGGAAGGGAATCAGATCACCAGCCTGGCAGGCCGCCACAACTTCCTTCCACTGGTCGGCGCTCAGGTCGACGCCCGTCGGGTTGTGGCAGCAGGCGTGCAGCACCACGATGCTCTTGGCGGACAGGGCCTTGAGGTCGGACAGCATGCCGGCGAAATCCAGCCCGCTGGTGGCCGCATCGAAGTAGCGGTAGTTCTTGACGGTGAAGCCGGCGCTCTCAAACAGCGCGCGGTGATTCTCCCAACTCGGGTCGCTGATGGCGACGATCGAATTTGGCGTGAGGCGCTTGAGGAAGTCCGCACCGATCTTCAGTGCGCCGGTGCCGCCGAGCGCCTGGGCCGTGATGACTCGGCCGGCGGCGATCAGCGGGCTGTCCTTGCCCAGCAGCAGGCCCTGCACGGCCTGGTTGTAGGCCGCGATGCCTTCAATGGGCAGGTAGCCGCGTGCAGCCGCAGCTTCCAGGCGCTGGCGCTCGGCCTCGCGCACGGCCTTCAGCAAAGGAATCTTGCCCTCGTCGGTGAAGTAGACGCCCACGCCGAGGTTGACTTTGTTCGCACGCGTATCGGCATTGAAGGCCTCGTTCAGGCCAAGAATGGGATCACGGGGGGCGAGTTCGACCTGGGCGAATAGCGAGGCAGACATGAAGGCTCCGGCGGCGGGTTGAGCGATGTGTTTTGCAGTTGAAGAGCGAGGGCGGCGTCGAGCGTTGCGCGCATCTGCGGCGCAGACTCCTGACACGCGGCTGGCAGGAGCCGTCAGCAAGAATGTTTCCTACACTCATTCGTTCGCTTGCTGCGCTGCAGCGCATTTTATCGGTGCGCCGGGCCGGCCCCATGCCGAAAGTGCATATCACCCATGAGCGCCTCGTCCAACACCCCGCCCGCCGGCGCCGAAGTGCCCGCTGAGGTCGCTGCCGGGGAGTTCGTCAGCTATCCCGACAGCCCCTTCCGGCTGTTCCAACCCTTTCCGCCTGCCGGCGACCAGCCCGCCGCGATCTCGGGGCTGGTCGAGGGCATTCGGGACGGTCTGAGCTTTCAGACCCTGCTGGGCGTGACCGGCTCCGGCAAGACCTACACCATGGCCAACGTGATCGCGCAGATGGGACGCCCGGCCCTGGTGCTTGCGCCCAACAAGACACTCGCCGCCCAGCTCTACGCAGAGATGCGCGAGTTCTTTCCTCAGAACGCGGTGGAGTACTTCGTCAGCTACTACGACTACTACCAGCCTGAAGCCTATGTGCCGCAGCGCGATCTGTTCATCGAGAAGGACAGTTCGATCAACGAGCACATCGAGCAGATGCGTCTGTCGGCTACCAAAAGCCTGCTGGAGCGGCGCGATACGGTGATCGTGGCCACTGTGAGCTGCATCTACGGTATCGGCAATCCCACCGAGTACCACGCGATGATCCTGATCCTGCGCGTGGGCGACAAGCTCAGCCAGCGCGACATCATCACGCGCCTGGTGGCGATGCAATACACGCGCACCGATCTGGACTTCACCCGCGGCAACTTTCGCGTGCGTGGTGACACGATCGATGTGTTTCCGGCCGAACATGCCGAACTCGCGATCCGCATCGAGCTGTTCGACGACCAGATCGACTCGATCACGCTGTTCGATCCGCTGACCGGCCGCACTCGCCAGAAGATTCCGCGCTTCACGGTGTATCCCGGCTCGCACTATGTCACGCCGCGGCCCACCGTGCTGCGCGCCATCGAGACGATCAAGGACGAGTTGCGCGACCGGCTGGATTTCTTCGTGAAAGAGAACAAGCTTGTCGAGGCGCAGCGCATAGAGCAGCGCACGCGATTTGATCTGGAAATGCTGCAGGAGCTGGGCTTCTGCAAGGGCATCGAGAACTACAGCCGGCACTTCTCCGGTGCCAAGCCCGGCGATCCGCCGCCCACGCTGATTGACTACCTGCCCGACGATGCGTTGATGATCATCGACGAGAGCCACGTCATGATGGGCCAGCTCAACGGCATGTACAACGGCGACCGCTCGCGCAAGGCCACGCTGGTCGACTACGGCTTTCGCCTGCCCAGCGCCATGGACAATCGGCCGCTGAAGTTCGAGGAATTCGAGCGCAAGATGCCGCAGACCATCTTCGTCTCGGCGACCCCGGCGGACTACGAGACCCGGCGCGCAGACAATACGGTCGAGCAGGTCGTGCGGCCAACCGGGCTGATCGATCCGGTCGTCGAGGTTCGGCCAGCGTCCTCGCAAGTGGACGATGTGCTTTCGGAGATTCGTGAGCGGGTCGAACAGGGCGAGCGCGTGCTGGTCACCACATTGACCAAGCGTATGGCCGAGGATCTGACCGACTTTCTGAGCGAAAACGGCGTCAAGGTGCGCTATCTCCACAGTGACATTGATACCGTCGAGCGCGTTGAGATCATCCGCGACTTGCGGCTGGGCATGTTTGACGTGCTTGTGGGCATCAATCTTCTGCGCGAGGGGTTGGATATTCCTGAAGTCTCGTTGGTGGCGATCCTGGATGCTGACAAGGAAGGCTTTCTGCGCAGCGGTCGCAGCCTGATCCAGACGATCGGGCGCGCCGCGCGCAACCTCAAGGGCAAGGCCATCCTGTATGGCGATGTCGTGACCGACTCGATGAAGGCCGCGATCGAGGAAACCAACCGCCGCCGCGAGAAGCAGGTGGCGTTCAACATCGAGCACGGCATCACGCCGCGCGGGGTGGTCAAGCAGGTCAAGGAACTGATCGACGGAGTCTTCAATCAGTCCGACAACCGCAAGGAGCAAAAGGCGGCCGAGGCACGCAAGAGCTATGAAACCTTGTCCGAAAAGGATCTCGGCAAGGAAATCAAGCGCCTGGAGAAGCTCATGATGGAAGCGGCACGCAACCTCGAGTTCGAGCGGGCTGCGCAGTTGCGCGATCAGCTCAGCGTGCTGCGCGAGCAGGCATTCGGCGCAAGCGCCGAGGGAGCAGTGGTGTCGCTCACGGCTCGGCGTTGAGGTGCATTGCATGCACTTGCCGCGGTTTAGGCGTTCGTCTCAACCGTCAAATCAACGCCTTGGAAACTGGAGCGGCGAGCCCAAGTCAATAGGGGTGATCCGGTCGCAATTGCATTAGACCGGGGCGTCCAAACTATTGAGTTTTTGCGGTGCAACACGTACAGTGACAAAACTATGAAAACGAGCATCCTCTTCGTCTGCATGGGCAATATCTGCCGGTCTCCCGCGGCAGAAGGCGTGTTCCGCGCCATGGTCAAGTCCGCCAATCTTGAGTCGGAAGTCCGCATCGATTCCGCCGGTACGCATGCGTACCACGTGGGTGAGGCGCCGGACGCCCGTACGCAGGCCGCCTGCCGTAAGCGCGGCTACGACGTGACCGATCTGCGCGCCCGCCAGATCACAGTCGACGACTTCCGCGAATGCGATTACATCCTGGCCATGGACTGGGATAACTTGACGCTTTTGCAACAAATCTGCCCCAAGCAGTACAAGCACAAGCTCATGCTCCTGATGCGCTTTGCCAGCGACCATGAAGAAGCAACCGTGCCGGATCCGTACTACGGTGGCCCGGAGGGCTTCTCCAAGGTACTCGACCTGGTTGAAGACGCCTGCTCGGGTTTGGTGGACGTGGTGCGCAAGCGTGCCAACATGTACGCTGCCGCCTGATGCATCCAATGCACCGCGTGGTGCGACAAAAAGCCCGGACGAACTCCGGGCTTTTTTCTTGTTGGGAACCCGATCGGATTAGTCGGACTCTATAATGTCGACAAGCTTGCTCGGAATTCGCAAGGTGCGGGTCGGAGCGGCTGTCCGACAGACCTCGGTCTGCCGGTCGCCCTAAAGGAAGTGCCGCATGAGACTCACCACCAAAGGCCGTTTCGCCGTAACCGCGATGCTTGACCTTGCCCTGCGCCAGACGCGCGGGCCGGTGTCGCTGGCGGCCATCTCAGATCGGCAGAACATCTCGCTCTCTTATTTGGAGCAACTGTTCGGCAAGCTGCGACGTCATCAATTGGTGGAGAGCACTCGCGGCCCCGGCGGCGGGTACACGCTGGCCCGTGCCATGGACAAGATCACCGTGGCTGACGTCATCTATGCGGTTGATGAACCGCTGGATGCCACCAACTGTGGCGGCAAGCAGAACTGTGAGTCAGGCACCAATGGCCGCCGCGGGCAGTGCATGACGCACGATCTCTGGGAAACCTTGAACCACAAGATGGTTGACTACCTCGACTCCGTGTCGCTTCAGGATCTGGTGGACAAGGAGGTCGCACGCCAGCGCCAGGAACAGCAGGCACCGGTCGTGATGCAGGACATGCGCTCAGAACCGGCGCGCATCGCCGCTTGAGCAGCACATATTCAGACCCACAAAAGAACATCCTCCGAGGGAACGCCATGCTCAAAGCCCCGATTTACATGGACTACAGCTCGACCACGCCGGTGGACCCGCGCGTCGTCGAGAAGATGCTGCCCTATCTGACGGGGCAGTTCGGCAACCCGGCGTCCCGCAGCCACAGCTATGGATGGGAGGCAGAGAAGGGTGTCGAGGAGGCACGCGAGCACGTCGCCGCATTGGTCAATGCCGATCCGCGTGAAATTGTCTGGACGAGTGGCGCCACCGAGGGCAACAACCTCGCCATCAAGGGCGCAGCGCACTTCTACCAGGACAAAGGCAAGCACATCATCACGGTCAAGACCGAGCACAAGGCTGTGCTCGACACCTTCCGTGAGCTGGAGCGCCAGGGCTTCGAGGCGACCTACCTGCAGCCGCAGGAAAACGGCCTGATCACGCTGGACCAGCTGCGTGCCGCGATCCGCCCCGACACGATCCTGGTGTCGGTCATGTTCGTGAACAACGAGATTGGTGTGATTCAGGACATCGTCGGCATCGGCGAGATCTGCCGCGAGAAGGGCATCATCTTCCATTGCGACGCCGCGCAGGCGACGGGCAAGGTCGAGATCGATCTGGAGAAGATGAAGGTCGATCTGATGACCTTCACCGCGCACAAGACCTACGGTCCCAAGGGGATCGGCGCGCTCTACGTGCGCCGCAAGCCGCGCGTGCGCCTTGAGGCGCAGATGCACGGCGGCGGCCATGAGCGTGGCCTGCGTTCCGGCACGCTGGCTTCGCACCAGATCGTTGGCATGGGTGAAGCCTTCCGGTTGGCCAAGCTTGAGATGGGCACAGAGATTGAGCGCATCCGCATGCTGCGTGATCGCCTAGTCAAGGGCCTGTCGCAAATCGAGGAGACCTATGTGAACGGCGACCTCGAGCACCGCGTGCCGCACAACCTCAACATGAGCTTCAACTTCGTCGAGGGTGAGTCGCTGATCATGGCGATCAAGGACATCGCCGTGTCCTCCGGCTCAGCCTGCACCTCGGCAAGCCTCGAGCCCAGCTACGTGCTGCGCGCACTCGGGCGCAGCGATGAGTTGGCCCACTCGTCGATCCGGTTCACCATCGGCCGCTTCACCACTGAAGAGGATGTGGACTTCGCCATCAACCTGCTCAAGAGCAAAATTGCCAAGCTGCGTGATCTGTCTCCGCTCTGGGAGATGCACAAGGATGGCATCGACTTGAACACCGTGCAGTGGGCGGCCCACTGAACCATCGACAGCATTCGGAGAATCCAACATGGCCTATAGCGAAAAAGTCATTGATCACTACGAAAACCCCCGCAACGTCGGCTCCTTCGAGAAGGGCGACGACACCGTGGGTACGGGCATGGTGGGCGCGCCGGCTTGCGGCGACGTGATGAAGCTGCAGATCAAGGTCAATCCGGTGACCGGGCTGATTGAAGACGCCAAGTTCAAGACCTATGGCTGCGGCTCGGCCATCGCTTCGTCCTCACTCATCACCGAGTGGGTGAAGGGCAAGACGCTGGATCAGGCGTTGGACATCAAGAACACCCAGATCGCCGAAGAGCTGGCCCTGCCGCCGGTCAAGATTCATTGCTCCATCCTGGCTGAAGATGCTATCAAGGCTGCGGTGCAGGACTACAAGGCCAAGCACGGCGAGGCCGCCGAGCAGAAGCAGGCCGCCTGAGATGGCTGAAGTGATCGACGCACCTGAAGTGGCTCAAGCGCCGGCAGCGGTCACGTTGTCCGAGCGGGCTGCAGTACACGTGCAGAAGTTCCTGGCCAAGCGTGGCAAGGGTGTCGGCCTGCGCCTCGGCGTTCGTACGACCGGCTGCTCGGGCATGGCCTACAAGCTTGAGTTCGTGGATGAATCGTCGAGCGAAGACACGCGCTTCGAGTCGCACGGCGTAGCGATTTTTGTGGACCCGAAGAGTCTTCCCTACCTGCAAGGCATGGAGCTCGACTACACGCGCGAAGGCCTGAATGAAGGCTTCAAGTTCAACAACCCCAACGAGAAGGACCGTTGCGGTTGCGGAGAGTCCTTCCGGGTCTGACTGGATCTGACACCTGCGCCCGCGCCGCCTGAGGTTGCGGGCGTTTTCATTTCTGAGCATCACGCTTGAACGCTGCGCCGTCCGATCTCAACGACTTCTTTGCCCTGTTCGGGCTGCCGCGCAGCTTCCGCATGGACCTGGCGCAGTTGGAGTCTGCCTATCGCGAAGTGCAGGCTCGCGTGCATCCGGATCGGCATGCCGCGGCCGGGGATGCGCAGCAGCGTGTGGCCATGCAGTGGGCCACAGCGGCCAACGAAGGCTTCAAGACGCTTAAGCAGCCGATCAAGCGCGCCCAGTACCTGCTCAAGCTGGCTGGCGTGGATGTGCAGGCGGAATCCAACACAGCGATGCCGCCTGCGTTTCTCATGCAGCAGATGGAGTGGCGTGAAGCGCTGGATGAAGCGCGTTCCGGGGCGGACCGTTCCGCGCTCGATGCGCTGGAGGGCGAAGTGCGTTCTGCGCACGGCGAAGAAGTGGCACGGCTCGAGCAACTGATCGATGAGTGCCGTGACCTGCAGAGCGCCGCGGCCTGCGTGAGAAAATTGATGTTCATCGACAAGTTCCGCAACGAGGTGGCCGAGGCGCTCGATCACCTGGATGGCTGAGCCCAATCCTGCCCGGCTCGCACAGAAGAAGAACCCACCTCCGAGATCTCATGGCCCTCCTGCAGATTGCCGAGCCTGGCGAATCCACCGCACCGCACCAGCACCGTCTGGCGGTCGGCATTGATCTGGGTACGACGAATTCGCTCGTAGCTACCGTGCGCAGCGGCGTAGCCGAAGTGCTGCCCGACAGTGCCGGGCGTCCGCTGCTGCCCAGCGTCGTCCACTACACCGCCCTCGGAGCGGACCTGGTGGGGCACGAGGCGCTGGCTCGTGCTTCGCAGGATCCGCACAACACCATCATTTCCGCCAAGCGCTTCATGGGCCGCGGGCTGGCGGATGCGCTGGCTTCGCGTGCGCCTTACGAGTTTGTGGATGCCCCGGGCATGGTCAAGCTGCGCACGGTGGCCGGCGAAAAGAGCCCGGTGGAGGTGAGTGCTGAGATTCTGCGCACTTTGCGTGAGCGGGCTGAAGATGCGCTGGGTGGCGAACTGGTCGGTGCAGTCATTACCGTCCCCGCCTACTTTGACGACGCGCAGCGCCAGGCCACCAAGGATGCGGCGCGACTGGCCGGGCTCAACGTGCTGCGCCTGCTCAACGAGCCGACTGCTGCAGCGGTGGCCTACGGGCTGGACAACGCCGCCGAAGGCATCTACGCCATCTACGACCTGGGTGGCGGCACCTTCGACATCTCGATCCTCAAGCTTTCGCGCGGCGTCTTCGAAGTGCTTGCGACCGGTGGGGACTCCGCGCTGGGCGGGGACGATTTCGATCGCGCGATCTTCGACTGGGTCTGTGCGCAGGTCTCGGTGGATCAGCTCTCGCCGCAGGCCACGCGTGCGCTGCTCATGGCCTGCCGGCAGGCCAAGGAATCGCTCTCTACCCAGACGCGCGCTTTTGTGCCGATCCGCAAGCCCGATGGCTCGGTGGCCGAGGTCGCCATCGACCGCGAGACCTTCGAGACCATCACGCAACTGCTGGTGACCAAGACCATCACGCCCGTGCGCAAGGCCCTGCGTGATGCCGAACTGCGCATCGAGGATGTGAAGGGCGTGGTGCTGGTGGGTGGTGCCACGCGCATGCCGCTGGTGCGCCGTGCGGTGGAAAACTTCTTCAAGCAGCCCGCCTTGTCCAATATCGATCCGGACGAGGTCGTTGCTGTAGGTGCGGCCATTCAGGCCAACGTACTGGCCGGCAACAAGACCGCGCAGGACGACTGGCTGCTGCTGGACGTGATCCCGCTGTCCCTCGGTCTGGAGACCATGGGTGGCCTGGCCGAGAAGGTCATCCCCCGCAACAGCACCATTCCCTGCGCCATGGCGCAGGACTTCACCACCTTCAAGGACGGCCAGACGGCCATGGCCATTCATGTGGTCCAGGGCGAACGCGAGCTGGTGAGTGACTGCCGCAGCCTGGCGCGCTTCGAGCTGCGCGGGATTCCGCCCATGGCTGCTGGCGCGGCGCGCATCCGCGTCACCTTTCAGGTGGACGCCGACGGTCTGCTGAATGTGACTGCACGGGAGCAGGCCAGTGGCGTGGAGGCGCAGATTCAGGTCAAGCCGAGCTATGGGCTGGCGGACGACGAGATCGCCCGCATGCTGTCCGAGAGCTTCAGCACTGCAGATGCCGACATGGCTGCGCGCATGCTGGCCGAGCAGCAGGTGGAGGCCGACCGCATCATTGAAGCGACTCTGACTGCGCTGGCTGCCGATGCCGCATTGCTCAGCGAGGACGAGCGGCAGACTATGCAGGCGCAGATCGACAGCGTTCGCGCAGCGCGCGCTGGCCGCGACGCCGACGTGATCAAACAGGCCGTCGAGGCGTTGGCGCACGGCACCGAAGAGTTCGCTGCCCGCCGCATGAATGCGGCCGTGAAGCGCGCGCTGGAAGGCCGCCGCCTGGACGAGATTGCCTGAGTCACAGATCACCTTGCGGGCCTTGCGGCCCGCGTCATTGCGCATTCCATGACCACCATCACCATCCTGCCGCACCCTGAATACGCCCCGGAGGGCAAGACCATCGAGGCGCAGCGCGGCCTGTCGATTTGCAAGAACCTGCTCGCCGCGGGCGTGGAGATCGAGCACGCCTGCGAGATGGTCTGTGCCTGCACCACCTGCCACATCATCGTGCGCAAGGGCTTCGACTCGCTCAATGAACCCACCGACATGGAAGAGGACATGCTCGACAAGGCCTGGGGCTTGTCGGCACAGTCGCGTCTGTCCTGCCAGGCGAAGGTGGGGGCGGAGGATCTGACGATCGAGATCCCCAAGTACACGATCAACCATGCCAAGGAGGGGCACTAGGGCGCTGTCCTTCAACGCACTGACCCGAAGTGCTTCCCGCAGTATCCATGCGGATTTCCAGCCAAAATGCCTTGAAGAACCGCATGGATACTGCGGAAACGGTTTGCGGAGCTGAATCATGAAGTGGACTGACATCCAGGACATCGCGATCGCGCTCACCGAGGCGCATCCGGACATCGACCCCAAGACCATCCGCTTCACGGACCTGCATAAGTGGGTGATGGCGCTGCCCGGCTTTGACGACGACGCCAACCGTTCCGGCGAGAAGATTCTCGAGGCCATCCAGCAGGCCTGGATTGACGAGGTCTGAATGAGCCATCTCGATCCACCCTCTGCTGAGTCGATCGCCGCCGACGTGGCTCGCGCGTTGGCCGAGGATGTCGGCGCCGGTGACCTGACCGCAGGCTTGGTACCGCAAGAGGCGCGCGCCCGCGCCACCGTGATCAGCCGCGAGGCCGCCGTGCTCTGCGGACGCCCCTGGTTCGACGCTGTCATGCGCGCTGTGGACCCGCAGCTGGTGCCGCAGTGGCAGGTGGAGGAGGGCGCACTCATGCAGCCCAACCAGACCGTCGTCACGATCGAAGGCGCGGCGCGCAGCCTGCTCACGGCCGAGCGCACGGCACTGAACTTCCTGCAGCTGCTGTCCGGCACGGCGACCGCCACCTCGGCCTACGCGCAGGCCGTGGCGGGCATGGGCTGCAAAATTGTGGATTCCCGCAAGACCCTGCCGGGTCTGCGTCTGGCGCAGAAGTACGCCGTGCGCGTAGGCGGCGGCACCAATCACCGCATCGGCCTGTACGACGGCATCCTGATCAAGGAAAACCACATCGCCACCGCGGGCGGTGTGACGGCCGCAATGCGGGCGGCCCAGGCGGCGATTGCGGCCGGTGCCCGCCCGGCGCTGCTGCAGATCGAGGTGGAAACGCTCGAGCAGCTGCGCGAGGCGCTTGCCGCCGGCGCGCCGCTCATCATGCTGGACAACATGGACCATGCGCGGATTCGTGAGGCGGTGGCCATCAATGCGGGCCGAGCCGAGCTGGAAGTCTCCGGCAATGTGACGCTCGACACCGTGCGTGGCTATGCTGAATTGGGTGTGGACCGCATCAGCATCGGCTCCCTGACCAAGCATGTCCGCGCCACCGACTTTTCCATGCGCATGGTGCATCTATGAACACCGCAACCGTAGAACGCAAGGTCATCGACTTCGATCTGCCCAGGTTCGGCAAGATCAGCACCGCCCACGCCTGGGCCAGCGTGCCCAACGAGCCCAGCCAGGCCGAGCGCGCTGAATTGAAGGCGGCAATCGCCGCGGAGCTGAAGGCGCGCGATGCTGCGCTGGTGGCGCACTACTACGTTCACCCCGATCTGCAGGATCTTGCTGAGGAAACGGGCGGCATCGTCAGTGATTCACTCGAGATGGCGCGCTTCGGCCGCGACCATCCGGCCAAGACTCTGGTGGTGGCCGGCGTGCGCTTCATGGGCGAGACCGCCAAGATCCTGAGCCCGGACAAACGCGTGCTGGTGCCCGAGATGGAAGCCAACTGCTCGCTGGACTTGGGCTGCCCCATCGAGGACTTTGCCGCGTTCTGTGACCAGCACCCAGACCGCACGGTGGTGGTCTATGCCAACACCAGCGCCGCCGTGAAGGCCCGTGCCGACTGGATGGTCACCTCATCGATCGCGCTGCCGATCGTGCGGCACCTGAAGGAGCAGGGCCAGAAGATCCTCTGGGCGCCGGACCGGCACCTGGGCGGCTACATCGCCGAGCAGACGGGCGCAGACATGCTCATGTGGCAAGGCAGCTGCATCGTGCACGACGAGTTCAAGGGCTTCGAGCTTGCAGAGCTCAAGAAGCAGCACCCCAAAGCCAAGGTGCTGGTGCACCCGGAATCCCCGCGCGAGGTGGTGGCCATGGCCGATGTGGTCGGCTCCACCAGCCAGATCCTCAAGGGCGCGCGCGAGCTGGACGCCACGGAGTTCATCGTCGCGACCGACAACGGCATGATGCACAAGCTGCGCACCCAGAACCCGGGCAAGGTCTTCATCGAAGCCCCCACCAGCGGCAAGAGCGCCACTTGCAAGAGCTGCGCCCACTGCCCCTGGATGGCCATGAACGGCCTGCGCAACACGCTGGCTGTGCTCAGGAGTGGCGCAAACGAGATCCACATCGACCCCGCCATCGCAAAGCGCGCCAAGCTGCCGATCGACCGCATGTTGGACTTCGCAGTGAAGGCCGGGATCACGGCGTCGCGTGGGGCTGCGGCGGTGTCATCAGCGCAGACGGGCGGGATCGGGCCGGCCTGAACAGGCTCGGCCAAACCTGTACGGATCTATTTGGGGATCGCAATCGTCGGCAACGCCTTCGGCGCCGTCCCCGGATAGTCCACGCTGAAGTGCAGGCCGCGGCTCTCGCGGCGTTCCAGGGCGCAGCGCACGATGAGTTCGGCGCAGTCCACCAGGTTGCGCAGTTCCAGCAGGTCGCGTGTTACGCGGAAGCTGCCGTAGAACTCGTCGATCTCCTGGCGCAGCAGGGCGATACGGTGCGCTGCGCGCTCCAGGCGCTTGGTGGTGCGCACGATGCCGACGTAGTTCCACATGAAGCGGCGCAGCTCGTCCCAGTTGTTCGTGATGACGACTTCCTCGTCGGCATCGGTCACGCGGCTTTCGTCCCAATCAGGCACGGCAGCGGCGTCGCTGCGCTCGCGGCCCAGGATGTCCTCAGCGGCCGAACGACCAAACACGACGCATTCCAGCAGCGAGTTCGATGCCAGCCGGTTGGCGCCATGCAGGCCGGTGTAGGCGCACTCGCCGATGGAATAGAGATTCGTGATGTCGGTGCGGCCGGCCAGATCCGTGACCACGCCGCCGCAGGTGTAGTGCGCGGCGGGCACCACCGGGATGGGCTGGGTGGTCATGTCGATGCCGAAGCTCAGCAGCTTGGCATGGATGGTGGGGAAGTGCGCCTTGATGAAGTCTGCGCCCTTGTGCGTGATGTCCAGGTGCACATAGTCCAGGCCGCGCTTCTTGATTTCGTAGTCGATGGCGCGGGCCACGATGTCGCGCGGTGCCAGCTCGGCACGTTCGTCGTGCTCGGGCATGAAGCGGTGGCCGTTCTGCCAGGGCTCACCGTTCTTGGGCGGAATGCGCAGGATGCCGCCCTCACCGCGCACGGCCTCGGTGATCAGGAAGCTCTTGGCCGCCGGGTGGAACAGGCAGGTCGGGTGGAACTGCATGAACTCCATGTTGGCCACGCGGCAGCCCGCGCGCCAGGCCATGGCAATGCCGTCACCCGTTGAGGAATCCGGGTTGGTGGTGAACAGGTACACCTTGCCCGCACCGCCGGTGGCCAGCACGGTCTGCGAGGCGCGCAAGGCGCTCACTTCGCCGGTCTTGATGTTGAGCGCATAGGCCCCGTGGCAGCCGCGTGCTTCGGCGCGGCTCAGGTTGCCGCGCAGCCGGGCGACATGCCTGCCGGTGATGAGATCCACGGCGATATGGTGTTCCAGCACTGTGATGTTCGGGTGCTTGGCGGCGAGTTCGGTGAGCCGCTTCTGGATCGCATGGCCCGTCGCGTCAGCCGCGTGCACGATGCGGCGGTAGCTGTGGCCGCCCTCGCGGGTGAGATGCAGTTCGTCGTTCTCGGTGGTGAATTCCACGCCCTGGTCCACCAGCCATTGGATGGCACCCTGGCCGTTGTCCACCACGAAGCGCACGGCGTCGCGGTCGCTCAACTGCGCGCCGGCCACCATGGTGTCCTCGAAGTGGCTGTCGGTGGAGTCTTCCTCGCTCATCACGGCGGCAATGCCGCCCTGGGCCCAGTCGCTGGAGCCGCTGACCAGTTCGCGCTTGGACAGTACGGCCACCTTGCGCTTGGCGGCCAGGGTGAGGGCGGTGGTCAGGCCGGCCAGACCACTGCCGATGATGAGAACGTCAAAAGTGCGCTGCAAGGCATCTCTCCGGAGCTGCTTCTTCAGAGACACATTCTATGGCGGCCGGTATCACGGCCTGCGCCGGTCTGTCGCGCTGCGCGGCACTGCCACAGCGTGACATTGCCGCATGCACAGGTGCCACACACACTGCGTCCATCCTCAACAGCCCGCCTCGGGCGAAAGGCAGACGCTCCATGAGCAACCCCAACGTGATCACCATCGTGCGCCGCGATACCAAGGCCTGGCGCGCCCAGGTCTGGATCTCGTTCTTCCTCGCTGTCGTGCTGTGCGGCACCGGCCTGGCCTACCTGCCAGGTGCCGACATCGATCGCGCCTTCATGATCATGGGCTACGTGTTCTGTCTGGCGGCAGCCTTCTCGCTGGCCAAGTTCATCCGCGACAACGAGAACAGGAAGAGCGACACGCCGATGTGGTCCATGGTGGCCTGGGGTGGCTTTGCTGCTGCGATGGCACTCACCGGCTGGGGCCTGGTCAACATGGGCATCAACCCGACCTACAAGGCCTTTCTGGGCGTGAGCTGGCTGTTCCTGATCTCGAACGCCTTCACCCTGGCCAAGACCCTGCGCGATGCGCATGAAGCCGAACTGCAGCAAGCCCGTCTTGAAGGCATGCGCCAGCGTGCCGAGTCCCAGTAACACCAAACCATGTCAGAAGGAGTGCAGATCATGGGTGTGATGTATCAGTTCAAGCGGGCCGGTGCGGTGCTGGCCATCAGCGCGGTCTTTTCCCTGCAGAGCGTCCAGGCGCAGAGCGATCTGTCCGATGCGAGCGCGTTGTCCCTGCTGCCTGTGGCGGTGAGTGTGGCTGCGCCGGTGATGATCCTGGCGGGCGGCGTTGCGCTCACGGTGGTGTCGGTGCAGGCGTCTGCGGTAGGAACGGTGATCGTTCTGGAGCGCGCATCGGACGGCGCGCGGGCCACGCTGCGCTTCTCGGGCCGGGTACTCGAAGGATCTGCAGTGGCGGTGGGCAGTGCCATCATGGTGACGGCGCTCTCCACGGGCTATGTGCTCTCGACTGCGAGTGAGGCGATTGCCTTCGTGCCCAACGAGATCGGCCGAGCGCTGCTCTACAACGAGCGCATCACGTACTGAGCGGAGGCGGCATGCTGAGTCGAATGCTCAATGCGGCCGTGCTGTGCGGCAGCCTGCTCGCGCTGCTTCCGGGTGCGGCGCACGCCGGTCGCACTTGCGAAGCCAAGCCCAAGAGCGTCTATGCCATGCGCGAGGGCATGAATCTCGCGGAGCGCACCGCCCAGGCGCTGGACGCCACCGGCGCGAACGTGGTCGTGCTGGCACGCAGCGGGCAGGATCTGCGCAAGTGGGGGCTGCGCTGGTCGCACATCGGGCTGGCCTACCGCAGTGCGCCCGGTCAGCCGTGGCGCGTGGCCCACAAGTTGAACCACTGCGGCACAGACCACGCCGCGTTGTATCGGCAGGGTCTGGGCGAGTTCTTTCTGGATGACCCGTTCGAGTACCGCGCCGGCTATGCGGTGTTGCGTGCCGATGTGCAAGCTGCGCTACTGCCGGTGCTGCAGGACAACGGCCGCCTGCAGCGCGTCAATGAGCGCCGCTACAACATGCTGGCCTACCCCTGGGCCACGCGTTATCAGCAGAGCAACCAGTGGGCGATCGAGACCCTGGCCTGGGCAGTGACACCGACGGTGGATTCGCGGCAGCGTGCCCAGGGCTGGCTCATGGCGCAGGGCTACGAACCGACCACCCTGCGCATCGACGCAATGACGCGCCTGGGTGGGCGATTGACTCGGGCGAACATTGCCTTTGATGACCACCCGAATGCCAAGCGATTTTCGGACCGCATCGAGACGGTCACAGCGGATTCGGTCTTCGACTGGCTCGTGAGAAGCGGGCTGGGGCAGCCGATGGTTGAGCTGCGTTGATGCGCGCTCAAGCAGCCAGCAGCTTGGCCATCTGGTGATATAGCGGCACGCCGACCACGATGTTGAACGGAAAGGTCAGCCCCAGCGCGGCGCCGATGCCCAGCGCCGGGTTGGCCTGAGGCACGGCAACCTGCATGGCGGTGGGGGCGGCAATGTAGCTGGCGCTGGCAGCCAGCGTTCCCAGCACCGTCATGCCACCGATGGACAAGCCCAGCAGCGAGCCGGTGAATACGCCGATGGCGCCGAACATGATCGGCGCCACGATGCCAAAGCCGATGAGCCGCGCGCCGTAGGGCAGCACGTCCTTCAGGCGCGCCGCGGCCTGCATGCCCAGCGCAATCAGGAACAGACCGAGGATGCCCTTGAAGAGGTCGTTGTAGAGCAGGAAGAACGGCTTGAGCCGGTCCGGGCCAGCGATGGCGCCGATCGTCAGGCCACCGAGCAGCAGCAGCACGCCCTTGTTCAGGAAGACCTCGTGCATGACCTGCCCCCAGCTCTGGTCTGCGGTGGGATGCGGGCCGGGGCCGCGGTCTGCCAGCCGCGCCAGCAGCACGCCGACGATGATGCCCGGCGCCTCCATGAGTGCCACGAACATCGGGGTGTAGGCCTCCACGGCAATCTGGCGCGCTGCAAGGTAGTCGATGCAGACGGCGTAGGTCACGACACTCACCGAGCCGTAGTGAGCGCACAGGCTGGCAGCGTCCAGCTTCTCGAAACGCAGCGTGCGCAGGACGGCGTAGGCGATCAGCGCAATGCTCGCGCCCAGCAGGATCACGGCAATCACCTTGGCTGCGAGGCCGGGTACCTGTGCGCTGTGCAGGGTCACGCCGCCCTTCAGGCCGATGGCCAGGAGCAGGTAGATGGAGATCGAATCCGTCAGCGCCTCGGGCAGCTTGAGATCGCTCTTGGCGAACTGGGCAAACATGCCCAGCAGGAAGAACAGCACGATCGGGTCCACGGTCTGTACCTTTCCCGGGGTGCGTGCCCCGATCGCTACATCATTCTATGGCCGAAAACGCACTATATAAAATTGATGAGTATGCCGATTTCCGCATGTCATTTGCGGATCTCGGCATATTCACTGACTCTTCAGAACATGGCCGATTTTGAATGAAACAATTGATGTGAATCTGCGGTTCGCTCAGTCTTCCTTCTTGAGCGCCGGGAACAGAATCACGTCGCGGATGCTGGGCTGATCCGTCAGCAGCATGACGAGGCGATCAATGCCGATGCCGCAGCCGCCTGTGGGAGGCATGCCGTATTCCAGCGCGCGCACGTAGTCGTGGTCGAAGAACATCGCTTCGTCGTCACCGGCGTCCTTGGCAGCGACCTGCTGGTGGAAGCGTGCGGCCTGGTCTTCCGGGTCATTCAGCTCGGAGAAGCCGTTGGCGTGCTCGCGGCCGACGATGAAGAGTTCGAAGCGCTCGGTGATGCCCTCGCGCGTGTCCGATGCGCGGGCCAGCGGCGAGACTTCCACCGGGTAGTCGATAATGTAGGTCGGGTCCCAGAGGCGGCTCTCGGCGACTTCTTCAAACAGCGCGAGCTGCAGCGCACCGACCGCGGCGTTCTTGAGCTGGGGGCCGTCCACGTGGGCACCGAGCTTCTTCAATTCGGCGCGCAGGAAGCCGACATCGGCCAGCTGCTCGGCCGTGTAGACGTGGCCACCTTCGGGGCCGTACTTCTGGATCGCCTTGACGATGGTCAGGCGGTCGAAGCGCTTGCCCAGATCGACGTCCTTACCCTGATAGCTGAGCAATGTGGTGCCGCGAGCCGCCAGCGCCACTTCACGGATGATGTTCTCGGTGTAGTCCATCAGCCAGTGGTAGTCCGTGTAGGCCGCGTAGAACTCCATCATCGTGAATTCGGGGTTGTGCCGCGGGCTCACACCTTCGTTGCGGAAGTTGCGGTTCACCTCGAAGACACGTTCGAAGCCACCGACGATCAGGCGCTTGAGATACAGCTCGGGCGCGATGCGCAGGTACATGGCCTGGTCGAGCGCATTGTGGTGCGTGATGAAGGGCTTGGCTGCCGCTCCGCCAGGGATGGGCTGCATCATCGGCGTTTCAACTTCCAGGAAGCCGTTGGCCGTCATGAAGCTGCGGATCGCGTTCATGATCTTGCTGCGCGCGATGAAGGTGGTGCGCGTCTCGTCATTGACGATCAAGTCCACATAGCGCTGGCGGTAGCGGGCCTCGGTGTCCGACAGGCCGTGGAACTTGTCAGGCAGGGGGCGCAGGCTCTTGGACAGCAGGCGCACCTCGGTGCAGTTGATCGAAAGCTCACCCGTCTTGGTGCGCATCAGCGTGCCGCGCGCAGCCACGATGTCGCCGAGATCGAAGTGCTTGAAGGCCTCGTAGGCCGCCTCACCCACGCCGGCGATGTTCACGAAGTACTGGATCGTTCCCGTACCGTCCTTGATGGTGGCAAAGCTGGCCTTGCCCATGACGCGCTTGAGCATCATGCGGCCCGAGACACTGACTTCCACCGGCGTGCCGGCTTCCATCTGCTCGCGGGTCATGTCCTTGTACCTGGCCTGCAGGTCGGCCGCACGGTGCGCAGGTACGAAGTCGTTCGGGAAGGCCACGCCCTGGCTGCGCAGGGCGGCCAGCTTGGCCCGTCGTTCGGCAATCAGCTGGTTTTCATCGGCGGCGGGCGTGCTGGCGGGTTCGTTGCGTTGTTCTGCGGTGTTCATGGACGGCAATCGTTGGGGTCAAGCGTTGGTAGGGCCCGGAGTCAATGGCTCACAGGCCGGTCCCGGGCAGAGAATGCGCCGGGCGCGGGAAGTGCGCCTAGCGCAGCTGCTGAAGATGTTTGAGCAGTTCCTGGCGCACAAAGGTGTCCGGTGCACCGGTCCAGCCGCCGCGGCCACCCACGGTGAGATACACGAAGATCCGGCCGTCTGTTCGGCTGTAGAAGACCTGTGCGCTGTTGGCGTCGCAACGCGGGCGGCCACAGGTGGCCGTGCGCACGAACTGGCTGCTGTTGCTCAGGGTGACCACGCTGCTCGGCGGCAGGCCGGCGTCCTTCGTGGGCCAGGCCGCGCGGCCCACCGGCGTGCGCTGCACGGCCGCGCGGTAGGCCGGGCCAAAGTCATCGCGCGCCAGCAATTCACCAAAGCTGCGGCCGACGAAGGGGTCTTCGAGTGCCTGGGCCCGGGCAGAAGGTGCGGCTGAGGCCGTCAGCCAGAGCAGGGCGGTCAGCGCGGCGGCGCGGAGAGCGGCGTTCATCAGATGCCTTCCTTCAGACTGGCGGTGATGAAGGCGTCCAGGTCGCCGTCCAGCACCTTCTGCGTGTTGGAGATTTCCACATTGGTGCGGAGATCCTTGATGCGGCTCTGGTCCAGCACATAGCTGCGGATCTGGTGGCCCCAGCCCACATCCGTCTTGCTGTCCTCGAGCTTCTGCTGCTCGGCCAGCTTCTTGCGCATCTCGTGCTCATAGAGACGGCTCTTGAGCATCTGCCAGGCTTCGTCGCGGTTGCGGTGCTGAGAACGGTCGTTCTGGCACTGCACGACGATGCCGGTCGGGATGTGGGTCAGGCGGACAGCGGAGTCCG
The DNA here is from genome assembly GCA_001295775.1 of beta proteobacterium AAP99. Taxonomy (GTDB): domain Bacteria; phylum Pseudomonadota; class Gammaproteobacteria; order Burkholderiales; family Burkholderiaceae_C; genus Piscinibacterium. Next base: position 180,801 of record LJIA01000006.1, on the reverse strand, counting down.
TCTTGTTGATGTGCTGGCCGCCCGCACCGCTGGCACGGAAGGTGTCGGTCCGCACATCGGCCGGGTTGATCTCGATCTCGATCGAGTCGTCCACCTCGGGGTACACGAAGAGTGAGGCAAAGCTCGTATGCCGACCGCCCGATGAGTCGAAGGGACTCTTGCGCACGAGCCGATGCACGCCGGTCTCCGAGCGCAGGAATCCGAAGGCGTATTCGCCTTCGACCTTGATGGAGGCGGAGCGGATGCCGGCGACGTCGCCCGGTGTTTCCTCGAGCACTTCGGCCTTGAAGCCCTTGCGTTCGCAGTACTTCAGGTACTGACGCAGCAGCATGCTGGCCCAGTCACAGGCCTCGGTGCCGCCTGCGCCGGCCTGGATGTCGATGAAGCAGTTGCTCGGATCCATCGGGTTGCTGAACATCCGACGGAACTCGAGGTCTTCGACGATGGCGGCGGACTTGGCCACGTCCTGCTCGATGGCTTCGAGCGTGGGGTCGTCGTTCTCTTCGGCGGACAGGTCGAACAGGTCGCGCGCGTCCTGCAGCTGGGTTTCGAGCGCGGTCACAGGAAAGACCACACCCTCCAGCGAGCGCTTTTCCTTGCCCAACTCCTGGGCCCGCTTGGGGTCATTCCAGATATTGGGGTCTTCAAGGACGGAATTGACTTCGGTCAGGCGGCTTTGCTTGTGATCGAAGTCAAAGATACCTCCGTAGATCAGCGGTTCTCGCAGCGAGGTCCGCGATCCGGTTCGACAGGGCATTGATGCGTTCGGCTTCCACGATGTTCTTCTGTCTGGGAGAGGAAACCCTGAAGTTTACCCGCGCCAGGGGCGTTTGCTGCGGCGCAGCGTTCGGGGCACTGCCGGGCCGTCAAGCCGGCTCGGCGTGCTCGATCTGCAGCTGCAGGCGGCTGGCGCCCATGTAGCGGTCGTGCACGAGTCGATAGGCGATCGTGGCCCGCGCAGGCAGGGTATCGGCGTGGTTGAACCAGATCGCGTCGAACCCGGCGTTGCCCTTGCGCAGCGCCAGCTTGAGGTGTCTGTCCTTCAGCAGACGTTGATTCAGCACCTCGAAGGTGTCGCAGAACACTGGCGCGGCAAAGCCCTGGCCCCAGACCTGGGCGTCGATCAGGTCGGCCGTGTCCGGTTGCATCATCGGCAGGGGCAAAGGGCCGTCAGTCTCCAGTCGGCGTGTGAGCGCCGCTTCGTCCAGCCATTCACGGCACACGGCCTCGAAGGTCTGGCCGAACACCTCGACATGCTCGTCCAGGATGGTCAGGCCGGCCGCCATCGCATGGCCGCCAAACTTTCGGATGACGCCGGGCAGGCGCTTGGAGACGAGATCCAGTGCGTCGCGCAAGTGCAGGCCGGGGATGGATCGGCCTGAGCCGCGGAGTTCCATTGCGCCCGGAGCAGGCGTCTCGGATGCAGGCGCGAAGGCGATCGTCGGCCGCCAGAAGCGCTCCTTGATGCGCCCGGCGACAATGCCGACGACGCCCTGGTGCCATGCGGCGTCGTACAGCACGATGCCGGCGCGATCGGCCAGGCCGTCCTGCTCGATCACCAGACGCGCCACGTCCTGCATTTCGGATTCGATGTCGCGGCGCTCGCGGTTGATGGCGTCCAGTTGCTGAGCCAGCCCGAGCGCCTCGGCATCACCGTCGGCCAGCAGACAGGCGATCCCCAGGCTCATGTCTGCCAGCCGGCCCGCGGCGTTGATGCGAGGGCCGAGCGCAAACCCGAGGTCGAACGTGTTTGCTGTTGCGGCGCTCCTGCCTGCCACCTTGAACAGCGCTGCGACGCCCGGCTGCATCTGGCCGCTGCGCATGCGCGCCAGGCCTTGCGCCACGAGGCGGCGGTTGTTGGCGTCCAGGCGTACGACGTCCGCCACCGTGCCCAGCGCAACGAGGTCAAGCAGCTTGTCCAGGCGCGGCTGCGTCGACTCATCAAAGCGTTCGCGGGTGCGAAGCGCAGCCCGCGTGGCCAGGAGCACATAGAACATGACGCCGACACCGGCGAGGTGCTTGCTGGGAAAGCCGCAGCCGGGTTGGTTGGGGTTCACGATGCAGGCGGCCGCAGGCAGGGCAGGGCCGGGGAGATGGTGGTCCGTGACCAGCACGCGGATGCCGCGCGCATTGGCTGCGTCCACGCCGTCCACGCTGGCGATGCCGTTGTCCACCGTGATGATCCAGTCTGGTTTGCCAAGGCGTGGATGCTGCTCCACCAGCTTCACGACGTCAGGTGACAGGCCGTAGCCCGTCTCAAACCGATTGGGCACGATGAAGTCGACGATCCCGCCCAGCATGCGCAAGCCGCGCACGGCCACGGCACACGCGGTCGCCCCGTCGCAGTCATAGTCAGCCACTACGCAAAGCGTCTCTCCGCGCTCGATGGCATCGGCCAGTAGACGCGCCGCGTCCTCGGCATGGTCAAGCTGCGCCGGCGCAAGCAGGTGCTTGAGCAGGGCGCTCGCCTCGCCAGCATCGGTGAGACCGCGGGCCGCGTACAGCCGCGCCAGCAGCGGATGCAGACCCTGCTGCTCAAGCATGAGGCGGGCGCGCTCCGGCACGGGCCGGACACTGAGTTGGATGCGGCTCATTCGAACAGGTGCGCTGCGAGCCGATCCGGGTCCATGCGCTGACCGAAAAGCTTCGCGAGGCGCTTCAGGCCGGACGGCTCGGCCAGACGACGCAGTCGCCGCGCGCCATCCGGCCCGGTGACGATGAGAGAGATCTGAGCAGCCCGCGGCGGACTGGCAAGTACCTGTGCAAGCGCAGCGAGATCCTGACGCACGGCTGAGCCCATCTCGGTCTCGCCGTTGAGCAGCGCATCACGTACGGACTCCAGCCAGAGCACGGTGCGTCCGGTGGCCCTTGCTGAGTTGGCCTGAATTGCGCCTGCAAGTCGGCGTGCGCGGCGGCCGCTGGATGGCATCAGCGCGGTCGACGTGCAAATTGGATCAAGGATCGCCGCGTGGGGGCGCCCGCTCAGCCAAAGGGCATTGATCGGCGCGATCCCCGCCTTGGCGCGCGCTTCATTGACCGGATGCTCGTGCCAGACCATCTGGAGCAAATTGAAGAACTGCTTGGCGGCCACCGGCGTGCCGCTCATGGGCAGCATGCTGCCGACGTTTCTGCCCAGCGCACCCAAGGGGCCGGGCGCATGCAGGTCGAAGCCCGTGTCAACACACCACATCCCGTCCGGCTCAACGCGAATGGCGGTGCCATCCAGCGCGTCAGCAGCTGCGCTCGCCAAGGCAACTGCTTCGGCATGAGTTGGCTGGGGCGATGCTTGCAGCAGCACGTGATCCCGGCCGGCCATCCAGTGGCAAGGCGTGGCCTCGTAGGCACCGCTGATGTGATGGGCAACAGCGCGCTCGTCCGGCAGCTCCATGAAGTCTGCGATCACGGCGTATCCGGGGTCCGCGCCCGACGTGCTCTTGCAAGGGGCGGGTTCCCACCCCCCGGCCAGCAAGGGCGTGAGCTGCTCGGGCGGCATCCAGCCGCGCCAGCCGTCGAGAAGGATTGCGAGTTCGTGCTGCTCGGGCATGGGGCGCGATTCTAGGTGGCGCCGACTGATGACCCGCTAGAAGAGGCGCGCTTTGTCAATCGTTCGAATTCGCGATGCCAAGAGAGCAACCGATCATTTCCCGCCCTAAAGGGAAGTGCCTAGTATCGGCGGCGCAGTCCGGGCTCGACCCGAGCCCAGGGGGATCAAGCGGACGCCCCGATCCCGGGGTGCCGACCTGACTGCACATCCATCGAGACCTGAGGGGAGTGATATGCAGCAAAGACGTTCCAGCCGTCCTGTTTTGCGCAGTCTTTCTTTGGCCCTTGCTTTGGCGCTTGGCGCCGTGGCGGGCGCGCAGGCAGGCGGCAAGCCGCAAGGTGCAGACCGAAGCGCGGCGCAGCCGGTGACTGACCGGATCATCGTGAAATACCGCGACGGTGCAATTGCACCGGCCACTACGGCGAACGCTCGACTGGCCAGCCCCAGTGCCGCACAGGCAAGAGTGATGTCGGATGCGGCCAATGAAATCGGCCTGCGCATCAGCCACCTGCGGCGCAACGCCCTGCAGGCCCATGTGATGAAGCTTGAACGCTTTGCCACCAAGCCGGAACTCGACCGCGTGCTGGCGCGCATCAAGGCCGACCCGAACGTGGAATATGCCGAGCCCGATCGCATCATGCAGGTCATGTTCACGCCGAACGACACCCGCTACGGCGAGCAGTGGCACTACTTCGAGGCGACCGCGGGCATCAACCTGCCCCCAGCCTGGGACAAGGCCACTGGCGCCGGGATCAATGTGGCGGTGATCGATACGGGCTATCGCCCCCATCCCGATCTGGCTGCCAACATCGTGGGCGGCTATGACTTCATCAACGACACCTTCGTCAGCGTTGATGGCGACGGTCGTGACGCGGACGCGACCGACCCCGGTGACTGGTACACCAACGCCGCCTGCGGACCGGCCCCCGCACCGCCTTCGTCGGATTCAAGCTGGCACGGCACGCACGTGGCCGGCACCATCGCCGCGGTGACCAACAATGGCATCGGTGTGGCGGGTGTGGCCTTCGGTGCGAAGGTGGTGCCGATCCGTGCGCTGGGTCGTTGCGGCGGCTACACCTCTGACATCGCCGACGGAATCATCTGGGCTTCGGGTGGCACGGTGGCCGGTTTGCCCGCCAACCCCAATCCGGCGCGGGTGCTGAACCTGTCGCTCGGTGGCAGCGGCGCGTGCGACACGACCTCGCAGAACGCCATCAACTCGGCGCGCTCGCGCAACGCCGTGGTGGTGGTGGCTGCAGGCAACTCGAACGTCAACGCATCCAACGCCTCGCCGGCGAACTGCCAGGGCGTGATCACGGTGGCTGCGGTGGGTCGCAACGGCGGCAAAGCGAATTACTCCAACTTCGGTGCAGCGGTGGCTGTTGCCGCCCCGGGCGGCAACATGAGCACCGGTACGGCGAATGGTGTGCTGTCCACGCTGAACGCCGGCGCGCAAGGCCCGGGGGCGGACAACTACGAGTTCTACCAAGGCACATCAATGGCCACGCCGCACGTGGCTGGTGTGGTTGCGTTGATGCTCTCCAAGAACGCCAGCCTGACGCCAGATCAGGTGAAGACCATGCTGCAAAACACCGCGCGCCCCTTCCCGGCGACATGTTCGCAGTGCGGCAGCGGCATCATTGATGCCAATGCAGCGGTGGACGCAGCCATGGGCAATGGCGGTGGTGGGGGTGGTGGCACCGGTGGGGTGACCATCAACGAGACGACGGCGAGCAACAACACTCGCGGCACGGCTCAGGCGATCACCAACCGCAGCACGACCGTCAACGGCAGCATCAGCAGCACGACGGACACGGATTTCTACAGCGTGTCCTTGCCCGCCGGTGCGACGCTGTCAGCCTCGCTGACGCCACCTAGCAACGCGGACTACGACCTCCAGATCCAGAACAGCGCGGGTACGGTGATCGCCCGCAGCGAACTGGGTACGGGGCAGGTAGATACCGCGTCTGTGCGCAACAGCGGCACGACCGCCACCACCGTCTTCGTGCGCGTCGTGTACTACAGCGGCGCAACCGGCACGACCAACGGGCGCTACACGTTGCGGCTGAGCTGGTAAATCGGTCGGTTTCAATCGACCTGAAAGGGGGCTGCCGGGCAGGCAGCCCCCTTTGTCTTGCTGGATCTGCTGGAGGTCAGGGCAGGGGCCGATGGCATACTGCCCGGCATGAGTTTCAAGCTCCCCTTCGAGTTGGCCGTGGGCCTGCGCTACACACGCACCGGGCGCCGTGGTCCCAGGCGTAATCGCTTCATCTCCTTCATTTCGGCCCTGTCCACGATCGGCATCGCCCTGGGCGTGATGGCGCTCATTCTGGTGCTCTCGGTCATGAGCGGCTTCCAGAAGGAGGTCCGGGATCGCATGCTCTCGGTCATCTCGCACATCGAGGTGAACGCGCTGGACGGATCCTTGCCCGACTGGAAGCAGACGGGTGATCTGGTGCGCAAGCATCCTCAGGTACTCGGCGTCGCGCCCTTTGTGAGTGGGCAGGTCATGGTGGTGCGTGGCGAAGCCCTGCGCGGCGCGGTGCTGCGCGGCATTGATCCCCAGCTGGAGCCGACGGTGTCCGATCTTGCGCGCAACACCGCCAACGAAGCACTGCAGACGCTCAAGCCGGGAGAGTTCAGCCTGCTGATCGGCCGCGAGCTTGCGTACCAGCTGGACGTCCGCGTCGGCGACCGGATCACCCTGCTCGCCCCTGAAGGCACCGTGACCCCTGCCGGTGTAGTGCCGCGGCCCCGCGTGTTCACGGTCACCGGTCTGTTCGAGTCCGGCCACTTCGAGTTCGACAGCGGCATGGTGTTCACGCATATTGAAGACGCCGCCCGGCTGATGCGCGTCGAGGGCGCCAGCGGCCTGCGGGTGCGAATCAACGACATGCAGCAGGCGCCTCGCGTCGCTACCGAGATCGCTCAGAGCCTGCCGCCCACGCTGGCCGTTCGGGACTGGTCAAAGATGAACGCCGTGTGGTTTGCCGCCACCCAGATCGAGAAGCGCATGATGTTCATCATCCTCACGCTCATCGTTGCTGTGGCGGCGTTCAATCTCGTGTCCATGCTGGTCATGACGGTCACCGAGAAGCAGGGTGATATTGCCATCCTGCGCACGCTGGGCGCGACGCCGGCAGCCATCCAGCGCATCTTCATGATCCAGGGTGTGATCGTCGGCTTCATCGGCGTGGCCAGCGGCGTATTGATCGGCACTCTGCTTGCGTACAACGTGGATCGAGTCATGGCCGCGATCGAAGGCGCATTCGGGTTTCAGGTGCTGCCCAAAGGCATCTACCTCATCAGCCGCTTGCCCTCGGACCCGCAGGCGGGGGAGATTGCCTCGATCGCCCTTGTGGCCTTCGCTCTGGCATGGCTGGCCACGCTCTATCCGAGCTGGCGCGCCGCGCGAGTCAACCCGGCCGAGGCGCTTCGCTATGAGTGAGGTCGTGTTGCGCGCGCAGGGCATCACGCGCAGCTTTGTGGATGCCGATTCCCGTGTCGATGTGCTGCGTGGCGTGGATCTGGAGCTGCGGCGCGGCGAGTGTGTTGCGCTGGTTGGAGCCAGCGGATCCGGAAAGAGCACCTTGCTGCACATTCTGGGCGGGCTGGATCAACCCAGCAGCGGTACGGTCGAGGCCGCGGGCAAGGCCTGGACGCAGATGAGTGAGAGCGAGCGGAGCGCGCACCGCAATCAGCAGCTGGGTTTTGTGTATCAGTTCCATCATTTGCTCGCGGAGTTCACCGCCCAGGAAAACGTGGCCATGCCACTGTTCATTCGCCGCGTGCCCGCCGCGCAGGCACTGGGCCGTGCCGCAGACGTATTGAATGCGGTCGGGCTCTCTCATCGCCTCAGTCACTCGCCGGGCGAGCTGTCGGGCGGGGAGCGGCAGCGTGTCGCGGTGGCGCGGGCCCTGGTCACGCAGCCGGCCTGTGTGCTGGCCGACGAGCCGACGGGCAATCTTGACCGTGAGAACGCGCGCGCCGTGTTTGCCCTCTTGCGGCAGCTGGCGCGTGATCAGGGCACAAGCTTCCTGATTGCGACCCACGACATGGAGCTGGCTGCGCAGACGGACCGCCTGGTACGCATGAGTGCGGGTGTGGTCTCTGCGGCCTGAGCGTGCCGGCGCATGCTGATCGATTCACATTGCCATCTCGACGCGCCGGAGTTTGATGGCGATCGCGAGGCCGTGTGGGCCGAGGCCCGCGCCGCAGGCATCGAAGGCATGCTGATTCCGGCGGTGGCACCGTACAACTTCGACACGGTGCGGTCGCTGGCTCACGCGGTGCCGGGCGGGCGCTATGCGCTTGGCATCCACCCCATGTACGTGATGCCGCTGGATATGGACGAGGCGCTGGCTGCACTTGAGACCGCTGTGAGGGACGCCTTGCCTGACCCGCGATTCGTGGCAATTGGTGAAATCGGGCTCGATTTCTTCGCTCCGGGACTAGACGCCGAGAAGCAGACCGCCTTCTACATGGCACAGCTCAAGCTTGCACGGCGCTTCGATCTGCCCGTCATCCTGCACGTGCGGCGCTCGCAGGACCAGTTGCTCAAGGGCCTGCGCAGGCATGCGGTGTCAGGTGGCATCGCACATGCGTTCAACGGGAGCGAGGACCAGATGCGCCACTTCCTTGACCGAGGGTTCCGACTCGGTTTTGGCGGGGCCGCCACCTATCCGGGATCGCAACGCATCCGGCGGCTCGCGGTCGTGGCGCCCCTTGATGCACTGGTTCTCGAGACAGACAGCCCTGATATCCCGCCGCAGTGGCTCGACGATGGCGCCGGCCAGCGTGGCCGAAACACACCGGCGCAGCTGCCTCGCATCTGCGCCGAGCTGGCGCAGCTCCGTGGCATGAGCGCGGAGGTACTTGCGCGTGCCTGCGCATCGAACACGCAGGCTGCATTGCCGCGCTGGCAGCTCGCCGCCGAGCGCTGATGAGCACGGAGCCGGCCGCACCGAGCTCTCCAGCCGAAGCCGCTGACTGGCGCTCCTGGCTCTGCGCGCGGGTCCTGCCCTATGCCTGGCCGATCGGCGCAGCGGGGGCGGTGGCGGGGATCTGGCTGGCGCAGCAGCAGTCCGCCTTGCCTGCACCGGCGCTCATGTGGGCGCTGCTTGCCGGTTCGGTGGCTGCGTTGGTGCTCATGGGGTGGCGACCGCACGCATCGCGGCCGCCTTGGGCGGCGGGGCTCCGCTTGGCCGCGCTTGTTTGCGCTCTCATTGCCGCAGGATTCAGCTGGGCGAGTCTGTCCGGAGTGCGCGCGATGACCGGAAGTCTGAGCCCTGCTGATGAGGGTCGAGCCCTCGTGGTCAGCGGCCGGATTGCCAGTCTTCCAGATCGCGTGGAGCGTGGTCTGCGCTTTGCCTTCGAGGTCGAACGCTGCGGCGGCTGCTCCGCACAGGGGCAGACCGTGCTCCTCGGCTGGTACTCGGATGAATCGTCGGCCGCGCCAAGCGTTCCGGTGCTGCGCGCCGGCCAGCGCTGGGAGTTCGCGGTGCAGCTCAAGCGGCGCTATGGCGCCGTGAATCCGCATGGGTTTGACACGGAGCTCTGGCTGCTGGAGCAGGGAATCGCGGCCACAGGCAGCGTGCGGCCCCGCGCCGGGTTTGCCTTGCTGCAGGAAGACGCATCCGGCTGGAGTCGCGTGGCCGTGGAACGCTTGCGTGGTCGGATGCGTGCGGCCATCGAGCAGGCACTGGAGCCTTCGCTTGAGCGGGGCGTGTCGGTCGCACTAGCACTCGGAGACCAGCAGTCGGTGCCGCCCACAGCATGGAGTCATTACAACGCCACCGGGGTAGGGCATCTGCTGTCGATCTCCGGTCTGCACATCACCATGGTGGCGAGTCTGTTCGGCGGCCTGACGGCCTGGGCCTGGCGCCGGAGCCGCCGACTGGTTCACACCTTGCCGGCCCCCGACGTGTTCTGGCTGATGTCGGCGCTTGGCGCGCTGGCCTATGCACTGCTGGCGGGCTGGTCGGTACCGGCACAGCGGACGGTCTGGATGCTGCTGGCGGTGGTCGCGGCGCGGCTGATCGCGCGCCAGTCCGGGGCGGCGCACGTGCTGGCGACTGCCGCCGTCGTCGTGCTGCTCATCGACCCCTTTGCGGTGCTCTCGCCCGGCGCATGGTTCTCGTTCGGTGCCGTAGCGTTCCTCATGCTCGCTGGCCAGAGCGTGCCGGAACAGGGCGCTGCGAGTGACTCGCAGGCCTCGCCGGGCTGGCTCGCACGCTTGCGCCGGGCTGCCCTTGCGCAGTGGGCAGTGACCCTCGGGACGCTGCCGCTTGCTGTGCTGTTCTTCTCCACCGTGTCGCTGGTCAGTCCGTTGGCGAATGCAGTGGCCATCCCCTGGGTGAGCCTGGTGATCACACCGCTGGCGCTTGGCGGCGCGGTGCTGGTGCTGATCTCTGCGGCGCTGGGGCAGCTGGTGCTCGCCGCTGCGGCAGCCCTGATGGCGCCGCTCAACAGCGCGCTGGCCTGGGCAGGCAGCCAGAGTTGGGCCACCATGAGCCTGCCGGTACCCAGCCCGTGGATGCTGGTGCTGGCGGTGCTCGGCGGGGTGGGGCTGGTCGTCCTTCCCGGCTGGCGGCGCCTGTGCGCTGTGCCCCTGACGCTGCCACTGCTGCTGAATCCGGGGTACCCGCCCGCGCCTGGCACATGGCGGACGACCTTCATCGACGTGGGGCAGGGCATGGCCGTGCTGATCCAGCGTGGCGACCACGCGTGGCTCTACGACAGTGGCGCGCTGTACTCCGAGCAGAGCAACGCCGGGCAGCGGATCGTGGTGCCGCTGCTCAAGGCCTGGGGCGTGCGGCGGCTGGACGGTCTGATCATCTCCCACGCGGACAGCGACCACTCGGGTGGCGCTGCGTCAGTGCTACAGGCGGTTCCCGTGGCGTGGATGGCATCGAGTCTGAGTCCGGACCATGCCCTGCCGCAGCTCGCGCGGCGCCTCGGGGTGAAGGTCATGCCCTGCGCACAGGGTCAGGGCTTGCGCGCCGAGGGTCTGCAGCTGGACTTCCTGCACCCGCCGGCGGAGTGGCTCAGCGGCCCGCTGATGAAGACCAATGCGCTGTCCTGCACCCTGCGCATTGCGGACGAGCGCCGCACCGTGCTGCTTACCGGCGACATCGAGGCACCGCAGGAATCACGCCTGCTGGCCTGGGATGCGGCTGGGCTGAAGAGCGACGTGCTGCTCGTACCGCACCATGGCAGCAAGACCTCATCAACCGCTCCCTTCATTGCTGCTGCGAGTCCTGGTGTGGCGGTGGTGCAGGCCGGCTGGCGAAACCGCTTTGGCCACCCGCATCCGGATGTGGTGGCGCGCTACGTGGCTGCAGGTGTGGAACTCTGGTCCACGGCGGACAGCGGCGCGATCGAGCTTGAGGTGGATCAGGCCGGCCGCTTGCGGTTCACCCGCCACCGACGGGTCGATGTGCCGTACTGGCGTACGGTCATCGAACCCGCCACCGTGCCGCAAGACCCGGCTTCAAGCGAAAAACTTGAGCCTGCGCCTGCACGCTGAGAAACTTGGCACGATTTTCGCTGCGTGCCGTAGCAAGAGATTGGGAGCGCAGATGCAGGTGTATGACGAAATGTGGGCGCAGCCGCCGGCCGTTGGCGTGCCGAGCGCCGCCAGCCTCAAGAGCAATGACGTGCGCGACCACTATGCGCGCTTTGCCCGCTGGTTGTCCGAGCAGACCGGGAACAGCATGGAGCGCAAGCGTGCCGAGGCGGACCTGATCTTTCGCCGCGTCGGCATTACTTTCGCCGTGTATGGCGACGACGCCGGCACAGAGCGCCTGATTCCTTTCGATGTCATCCCGCGCATCATCCCGCAGGCTGAGTGGGCCACGCTCGAACGCGGCCTGAAGCAGCGCGTGCGTGCGTTGAACATGTTTCTGACCGACATCTACCACGAGCAGCGCATCGTGGCCGCGGGCATCATCCCGCCGGAGCAGGTGTTCATGAACGCCCAGTACCGCCCGGAAATGCAGGGCGTGGATGTGCCCAGCAACATCTACAGCCACATCGCCGGCATCGACGTGGTGCGGGCCGGCGCGGGCGAGTACTACGTGCTGGAGGACAACCTGCGCGTGCCCAGCGGCGTGAGCTACATGCTCGAGAACCGCAAGATGATGATGCGCCTGTTTCCGGATCTCTTCAGCCGGCATCGCGTGGCACCCGTGGCCCACTACCCGGACGTGCTGCTGGAGAATCTGCGTACCGTCTCGCCGCGCGGCATCGATGACCCCACGGTCGTGTTGCTCACCCCCGGCATGTACAACAGCGCCTACTTCGAGCATGCCTTCCTCGCGCAGCAGATGGGCATCGAGCTGGTGGAAGGGCGCGATCTCTTCGTGGACGGCGAATACCTCTACATGCGCACCACGCGCGGCCCGCAGCGGGTGGACGTGATCTACCGCCGCATCGATGACGACTTTCTCGACCCGCTGGTTTTCCGCACGGACAGCCAGCTTGGCGTGCCCGGCCTGCTGAATGTCTACCGTGCGGGTAATGTGACTCTGGCCAATGCCATTGGCACGGGCGTGGCGGACGACAAGTCCGTCTACCCCTTCGTGCCGGACATGATCCGCTTCTACCTTCAGGAGGAGCCGGTCATCAATAACGTACCCACCTGGCAGTGCAGAAAGCCGGCAGAGCTCTCGCATGTGCTGGCCAATCTGAAGGACTTGGTGGTCAAGGAAGTGCATGGCGCCGGCGGCTACGGCATGCTGATCGGCCCCGCAGCCACAAAGGCCGAGATCGAGGACTTCCGCACCAAGATCCTGACCCACCCCGCCGGCTACATCGCCCAGCCCACGCTATCGCTGTCTGCCTGCCCGACCTACGTGGAGTCCGGCATCGCGCCGCGCCATATCGATCTGCGGCCCTTTGTGCTCTCCGGCCGCGACATCCAGATCGTCCCGGGCGGCCTGACCCGCGTGGCCTTGCGCGAAGGCTCGCTGGTCGTGAATTCATCCCAGGGCGGCGGCACCAAGGACACCTGGGTGCTGGAAGGCTGAGGAGAACAGAACATGCTTTCGAGAACGGCAGATCATCTCTTCTGGATGGCTCGGTATACGGAGAGAGCAGACGCCGCTTGCGGCGGAGCGATGCTCACTTTGTGCGTAGCGCAAAGTGAAGCCGCGCCAGCGGCGTGCAGACACCAGAACATGCCGGACGCGAAGCGGACGGGTTCGCAGCCCGCTGGCGCATAGGACGAGACTCATGCTTTCAAGAACCGCAGATCATCTGTTCTGGATGGCCCGATACACCGAGCGGGCAGACGCCGCTTGCGGCGGGGCGATGCTCACTTTGTGCGCAGCGCAAAGTGAAGCCGCGCCAGCGGCGAGCAGAGACCAGAACATGCCGGACGCGAAGCGGACGGGTTCGCAGCCCGCTGGCGCATAGGACGAGACTCATGCTTTCAAGAACCGCCGACCACCTGTTCTGGATGGCCCGATACACCGAGCGGGCTGAGAACATCGCCCGCATGCTGGACGTCAACGTCCAGATGAGCCTGCTGCCCACCATGGCTGACAGCGTGCCCAACCAGGGCTGGGACGGCATGCTCGTCATCTCCGAGCTGGTGCCGCAGTTCAAGGCGCGCTATGGCGAGGTCACGGCGCAGAACGTGCTGGACTTCATGGTCAAGGACACCTCCAACCCCTCGTCCATCGTGTCCTGCCTGCAGGCCGCGCGCGAGAACGCACGGGCGGTGCGCTTTTCCATCACCACCGAGGTCTGGGAGACGCTCAACACCACCTGGCTGGAGATGGGCAAGCTGCTCAAGGATGGCGCGCTTGCCCGCGACCCCGGCGAGTTCTTCGAGTGGGTGAAGTACCGCTCGCACCTCTCACGCGGCGTCACCATCGGCACCATGCTCAAGGACGAGGCCTTCTACTTCGCGCGCCTGGGCACCTTCCTGGAGCGCTCGGACGCCACGGCGCGCATCCTGGACGTGAAGTACCACTCGCTCGTGCCACAGACGGGCATTGCGCAGCGTGGCACAGCCGTGCGCCTGAACGAGCCGCATGACGTCCAGCGCGACTTCTATCACTGGGCCGCGGTGCTGCGCAGCGTCTCGGCCTTCGAGATCTATCGCAAGGTCTATCGAGACGTCATCACGCCTGCACGGGTAGCGGAGCTGCTCATGTTGCGCCCGGACATGCCGCGCTCGTTGATCGCCTCGCTCAACGAGCTGGTCTCAAACATCGATCAGGTAGCCAATGACCGCAGCCGGGAAACCCAGCGCCGCGCTGGCCTGCTGCGTGCCGAGCTGCAGTACAGCCGCATCGACGACATCCTGGCCACGGGCCTGCACACCTACCTGACCACTTTCCTGGAGCGGGTGGCGGACATCGGTAACCGGATCTCGCGCGACTTCCTGGTGCCCATTGCCGCGTGATGAGATCGCAATTTCGGCCATGTTTTCATTGGTGACTCATTTGCCCAAGAAATCCGCCGAACCCTCGGAAAGTCGGTAGTTGATGACGGAAAATAGTCTTTATTCGGCCAAATCATGCAGCTGAACATCCATCACGAAACCATCTACCGCTACGAGCAGATGCAGACCTATAGCATCCAGCTCGTGCGCCTGTTTCCGGCCAGCGGCCCCACGCAGACCGTGATGGACTGGACCGTGAGCGCGCCGGGCATCAAGTCGCCATCCGTGGACGCGTACGGCAACCTCGTCCAGCAGATCAGCCTGTCCGGGGCGCACGCGCACATCCGGGTGATTGCCCATGGTCGTGTCCAGACGCTGGCCGCGAACGCACCGGGCGTCGTGCTGCCCAATCTGTCTGCGGCGGACCCTTGGATCTTTCGCCAGACCACGCCGCTGACCGAAGCCGACACCGCGCTGTCCGACTTTGCTGCCCGCGCGCTGCCGCAGGGCATGCGTTCGCGCGACGACGCTCTCCAGCTTGCGGCTGCAGTGTGTGGTCATGTGAGCTATCTCACCGGCAGCACGGACGTGGCCTTCTCCGCCAAGGAGGCCTTTGCGCTGGGCCGTGGCGTCTGTCAGGACCATGCGCACATCGCGCTTGCGCTGTGCCGTGCCTTGGGTGTTCCGGCGCGCTATGTGAGCGGCTATTTCCATACGGACTCCGAGCACCACCTCGCCACCCACGCCTGGGTGGACGTGGCGCTGCCTGACGCCACCGGGCAACTCTTCTGGTGGCCGCTGGACGTGACGCACCAGTGCGCGCAGGACGAGCGCCATGTCCGCCTGGCCGTGGGGCGGGACTACGCCAGCGCCTCGCCGATCCGCGGCGTGCGCGTGGGCCATGGCGAAGAGCAGATGGATGCCAAGGTCATCGTTGGCAGTGCCGCTGTGCGTGCGGCTGAGCAGCAGTAAGCGGGTGCGACGGGCCGCCCTCGCGCCCCGCTGCCGACGGTGTGTGACCGTGCCGTGGGCGCATCCTGCTGCGGATTGCGCCACCTTTGCGCCGCATTTCCCGGGCCGGTCACCCGAAATGCTTGTTCTAGACTTGCCCTGAACAAACTAGCCACTGCCCATGACCTACTGCGTCGCCCTGCATCTGCACCAAGGCTTGGTGTTTCTTTCGGACTCGCGCACCAATGCCGGGGTCGACCAGATCAGCACCTTTCGCAAGATGACGGTCTATGAATCCACGGGCGACCGCGTGCTGGTGCTCATGACGGCAGGCAACCTCGCCATCACCCAGGCGGCGCGCGAAGCCTTTGCGGAGGCCACGCGAGAAGACGGCAAGACGATCTGGAACGTCAACCGCATGAACGAAGCCGCAATGCTCCTGGGCGATGCGATCCGCAAGGTGCACGACCGCGATGCCGAGGCGCTCAAGGGCTTCGGCGTGGATTTCAATGCCAACTTCATCCTCGGCGGCCAGATCAAGGGCGAGAAGCCGCGCCTGTTCAACATCTACTCCGCCGGCAACTATGTCGAGGCACAGGAGGACGTGCCGTACTTCCAGATCGGCGAATCCAAGTACGGCAAGCCGATCATCGACCGCGTAATCACCATGGACACGCCGCTGGACGAAGCAGCCAAGTGCGCGCTGATCAGCATGGACAGCACCCTGCGTTCCAACATCAGCGTGGGCCTGCCACTGGACCTCATGGTCTACGCGGCCGACAGCCTGGCGGTGACGCGCTTTGCACGGCTCGATGAGCGCAACGAGTACTACCAGATGATCCGCACCACTTGGGGCAAGCGCCTGCGCCAGGTGTTCGAGGAGATCCCGGACCCGGTCTGGATCGACCGCCCGGCCGACGCACCCACCGAGCGCGGTGCGCCGCTGCGCGTGGTGTCGCCCACGCCGGATAACGATCCGGTGCCCGCACAGACGCTGGCGCAGCAGATGTAGAGGCGGGTCTCGGCGCGCGCACCCCGACTTGGGCCGATGCGCGCGGATCGCGGCGCTACGCTGGCTCACATGAGTGCTTCCGCCGGACCCCCCTGCATCGCCTTCGCCCACGCCAACAGCTACCCCGCGGCCAGTTACGCCCCGCTGCTCGATCTGCTGCGCGCCGAGCGCGAGGTGATTGCCTTCCCCAGGTTCGGCCATGACCCCCGCTTCCCGGTCACCCACCGCTGGCCGCATCTCGTGGATCAGTACCGCCAGTGGCTGGAGCAGCAGGGCAGGGGGCCGTATCTGCTCATCGGCCATTCGCTCGGCGGCTTTCTGAGCCTTATGGTGGCCGAGCGGGCGCCGGAACTGGCCGCCGGGGTGATCCTGCTGGACTCGCCCATCATCGGCGGCTGGAAGGCCGTACTGCTGGGCACCGTGCAGCGCACGCCGCTGGTGTGGAAGTTCAGCCCCGCACGCTTTGCCAAGGTGCGGCGCAACCACTTTCCGTCGCTGGACGAGGCCTTTGCACACTACCGCGGCAAGGCCGTGTTCAGGGACTTCAGCGACCAAGCGCTGTGGCACTACGTCCGCGCGGGCACCGAACCCACACCCGACGCCACCGACGGCAGCCTGCGCCTGGCCTTCGACCGCATGGAAGAAGCCCGCATCTACAACGGCCTGCCCGATCACATCCCGCGTGTGCTCAAACGCCTGAAAGCCAAGCGCCCGGACCTGCCGCTGGCCTTGCTCTACGGCACGCGCAGCGCCGAGGCAAAGACGGTCGGGCTGGCGCACTCACGGCGCTTCATTCCGGCAGACCGGATCATCCCAGTGGACGGGACGCACCTGTTTCCGCTTGAGCGGCCGGATGCGACTGCAGCCGCCTTGGCGCACCTGTGGGCTGGTGCCTAGGCAAACTCCGCCAACACCGGCGCATGGTCCGAAGGCTGCTTGTTCTTGCGCGGTTGCCGGTCGATCCAGCTGCGCTTGCAGCTTGCCGCCAGCGCGGGGCTGGCGAGGATGTGGTCGATGCGCAGGCCCTGATTCTTCTGGAAGCCGAGGTTGCGGTAGTCCCACCAGCTGAAGAGCTTGGGCGCCTGCTCGAAGAGGCGGAAGGTGTCCTTCAGGCCGAGTTCGTCGGTGAAGCGGAAGAAGCGCGCGCGCTCCTGCGGTGAGACGTGCAGGCCTTCGCCCCAGAGCGCGGGGTCGTGCACATCGGCATCGGCCGGGGCGATGTTGAAGTCGCCACAGAGCACGAGCTTGTCGTGCCGCGTGAGCTCCTCGCGCACCAGCTCGATCAGCGCGTCCAGCCAGGCGAGCTTGTAGTCGTACTTGTCGCTACCCACCTCCTGGCCGTTGGGGAAGTAGCCGTTGATGATGCGCACGCCGTCCACCGTGGCAGCGACCAGGCGCCGCTGCTCGTCGGCAAAGCGCGGGTTGTTCAGCACCACATCGCTGATCGGCTGGCGCGAAAGCAGGGCCACGCCGTTGTAGGTCTTCTGGCCGGTGTAGGCCATGTGCCAGCCCAATTGCTTGAACGCTTCCTGCGGGAACTTGTCGTCCGTGAGCTTGAGTTCCTGCAGGCAGAGCACGTCTACCGGCGATGCCGCCTGCTGTGCAGCCAGCCAGTCGAGCACCTGGGGCAGGCGGACGTTGAGACTGTTGACGTTCCAGGTGCTGACGATCATGCGCGCCGCCCGGTCCGACTCAGGCTGCTGCCAGCATGCCGTAGTGGCGCAGCAGGGCGTCGGGCTGCGGATCACGGCCGCGGAATGCGCGGAAGCTCTCTGCGGCCGGGCGGGTGGCGCCCACGGCCAGCACTTCGTCGCGGAACTTGCGGCCGGTGTCCGGGTTGAGGGTGCCGGTTTCCTCGAACAGGCTGAAGGCATCGGCGCTCATCACCTCGGCCCACTTGTAGCTGTAGTAGCCCGCGGAGTAGCCGCCGGCAAAGATGTGCGAGAAGCTGTGCTGGAAGCGGTTGAAGGCGGGCGGCGTGATCACGGCCACCTCGGCGCGCACCTCGTCAATCACCTGCTGCACGGCGGCCGCGGTAGGCGCCGGGGTTTCGCTGTGCAGGCGCATGTCGAAGAGCGCAAACTCCATCTGGCGTACGGACTGCATGCCGGCCTGGAAATTCTTGGCGGCCAGCATCTTGTCGAACAGCGCGCGCGGCAGCGGCTCACCGCTGTCGACGTGGCGGGTCATGCCGCGCACCACGTCCCATTCCCAGCAGAAGTTCTCCATGAACTGGCTCGGCAGCTCGATGGCGTCCCATTCCACCGCGCGCATGTCGGCACCCGGCTCGTTCACCTGTGTGAGCAGGTGGTGCAGGGCGTGGCCGTATTCGTGGAACAGGGTGATCACGTCGTCGTGCGTGAGCAGGGCCGGCTTGCCGCCCACCGGGCTGGCGAAATTGCAGTTCACGTAGGCCACCGGCGTCTGCAGCTGGCTGGCGAGCTGGCGGCGCACGCGGCACACATCCATCCAGGCGCCGCCGCGCTTGCCGTTGCGCGCGTAGTTGTCCACGTACACATGGGCCAGGGCCTCGCCCTTGCGGGCAAAGCGGTACAGGCGCACGTCACCGTGCCAGACAGGGCCATCCACCTTGTCGATCTGCACGTCGAACAGGGTGCCGATGACCTTGAACAGGCCGTCCATGACCTGCGGCTCGGTGAAGTACTGCTTCACCTCAGTGTCGCTGTAGCTGTAGCGGGCCAGGCGCAGCTTCTCGGAGATGAAGGCCACGTCCCAGGCCTGCACGTCGGCAATGCCCAGCGCGGCGCGGCCGAAGTCGCAGATCTCGGCCATGTCCTTTTCGGCATAGGGCTTGGCGCGGCGGGCCATGTCCCGCACGAAGTCGATCACCTGCTCGGCGCTTTGGGCCATCTTGGGCACGAGCGAGAGCGCGGCGTGGTGCGGGTAGCCCAGCAGCTTGGCCTGCTCGTCGCGCAGGGCAAGAATCTCCACCATGAAGGCAGAGTTGTCCTGGGCGGGGTCCGCCAGCTCGCTGGCGCGGGTGACGTAGGCGCGGTAGACGGTTTCGCGCAGGCTGCGGTTCTCGCAGTACTGCATCACCGGCAGGTAGCTGGGGATGTGCAAGGTGAGCTTGTAGCCGTCCTTGCCGTCAGCCTTGGCGGCTTCTGCGGCGGCGTCCAGCGCATCCTGCGGCAGACCGCGCAGCTCGGTGGCGTCGGTGATCAAGAGGCTCCAGGCGTTGGTGGCGTCCAGCAGATGCTCGCTGAACTTCTGGGAGATCTCGGCCAGGCGGGCGGCAATTGCGGCAAAGCGCTCGCGCTTCTCGCCGGTCAGCTCAGCGCCGCCGAGGCGGAAATCGCGCAAGGCGTGTTCGACCACGGTCTTGCGCTCGGCCGACAGGCTGGCGTAACCGGCGTCGGACGCAATCGCCTTGTAGCGCTCGAACAGGCGCAGGTCGGCGTTCAGGTTCGTATAGAACTCGGTGACGCGCGGCAGGTTGTCGTTGTAGGCGGCGCGCAGTTCCGGCGTGTCCACCACAGCCTGCAGGTGGCCCACCAGCCCCCAGGCACGCGACAGGCGCTCCAGCGGCTCATTGAGCGGCTCCACGACCTGCGCCCAGGTACAGCCGCTGCCGGTGGCCACGGCGTCCACGGCGGCCTGCGCCGTGGGCAGCAGCGCATCCAGCGCCGGGGTGACATGCTCGGGCCGGATCTCGGCAAAGCGGGGCAGGTCAGAGAAGTCAAGCAGCGGGTTGGTGCTCATGGTTCAAATGGCAGTGAATTTGCCGATCAGGTGATTTCAGCCGCGGCGCTCGACGGCGTGAAGGGTGTTTTCCAGCAGCATGGTGATGGTCATGGGGCCGACGCCGCCGGGCACCGGGGTGACGGCGCTGGCCACCGGCAGCAGGGCGTCGAAGTCGACATCGCCCACCAGCTTGCCTTCGGCCGTGCGGTTGATGCCCACGTCGATCACCACCGCGCCGGGCTTGATCATGTCGGCACCGATCATCTTCGGGCGGCCCACGGCGGCGATCACGATGTCCGCCTGGCGGACGATCTCCTTGAGGTTGCTCGTGGCGCTGTGGCAGAAGGTCACCGTGGCATTGGCGGCCAGCAGCAGCATGCCCACCGGTTTGCCCACCAGGATGCTGCGGCCGATCACCACCGCGTGCTTGCCCTTGGGGTCGCAGCCGACGGACTCCAGTAGCTTCATGCAGCCGTAGGGCGTGCACGGAATGAAGCTGGGCATCCCGTCGAACAGCGCGCCGGCGCTGGCCATGGTCAGGCCATCCACGTCCTTGGCGGGGTCGATGCACTCGATCGCCTTGTGGCTGTCCAGACCTTTGGGCAGCGGCAGCTGCAGCAGGATGCCGTCCACGGCCGGGTCGGCCGACAGGCGCTTGAGCACGGCCTGCACCTCGTCCTGCGTGCTGCTGGCGGGCAGGGCGATCATGTCCGAGCGCATCCCGACGTCCTGGCAGGCCTTGACCTTGTTGCGCACGTAGACCTGGCTGGCGGGATCATCGCCCACGAGCACGACGGTGAGGCCCGGCGTGCGGCCGGCGGCAGTCAATCTGGCGACGCGCTGGGCGATCTGGCCACGGAGGGTCTGGGCGACGGCCTTGCCGTCAATGATGCGGGCGGTGGACATGGGTGCAGTGGCGCTGGATTCGGCCCGGCGTGCGGGGCCGCAGTGTGGGTTGTCGGGGTGCTCGGGGTTCTTCGCTCGGCGTGCGCCTTGCAGCGGGGCAGAAAGAATGGCTTGGCCCGGCAACGCAAACCCGCAAGTGGAACGCCGCAATTCTAGGCCGCAGCCCGGCCAGCGCCGTGCCGTACCCGCCGCAGGTACGAGTTAATATCAATCATTTTCGGTCAAGAAAATGAGAATCCGGTCAATGGCGGCTTTCCGCTTGTTTGATGCGTTTCTTGAGGAGTTCATGAAACAGAAAACGGCCGAAATAGTTCAATTTCGGCCGTTCTCAGCGGTTGAGCGGGCCTGCGCGGCTATTTGGACAGCACCACCCGCATCAGCTCGGCGACGGTGTTCACGTCCAGCTTGGTCATGATCGAGGCGCGGTGCGCTTCCACGGTCTTGATCGAGATCGAGAGGTCGTCGGCGATCTGCTTGTTCAGACGCCCGGCCATGATGCGCTCGAGGACCTGGCGTTCGCGCTGCGTGAGCTTAGCCACCAGCGCCTCGTTTTGCGCGCGGGCCACGGCGTCCTCGCGGCGCACTCGGGCGATCTCCATCATCTTGGCCACGAGCTCGCGCAGGATGGTCTCGTTGAAGGGTTTCTCGAGGAAGTCGGCCGCGCCCAGCTTCATGGCCTGCACGGCCATCGGCACGTCGCCATGGCCGGTGATGAAGATGACGGGCACCAGCGCGCCGCGCTGCGTCAGCACTTCCTGCAGTTCCAGGCCGGTCATGCCGGGCATGCGGATGTCCAGCACCAGCACCGACACCTTGTTGGCATCGAAGCGATCGAGGAAGGACTCGGCGCTGTCGAAGGCCTGCACGCGGTAGCCCGCGCCTTCAAGCAGCCAGGCCAGCGAGTCGCGCACTGCTTCATCGTCATCGACGACGTACACCATGTCCTTGTCGTTCATCTTGTCTCCGGAGGAAGGGACTGCGTTGGTACTTCGTTGTTCTGCCCGGCAGTCACACCAGATTCGGTCGGGCTTGCGCCGCGCTCCACGCGCTGGGCTGCACTGGCGCGCGGCAATGTGAAGTGGAAGGCCGCGCCACCGGCCGGATTATCGTCCACCCAGAGCCGACCCTGGTGGAACTCGATGATCGTGCGACAGATGTTCAGGCCCATGCCCATGCCGTCGCTCTTGGTCGAGAAGAAGGGGTCGAAGAGCTTGCCCTTGATGGCGTCGGGTACGCCGTGGCCGCGGTCGATCACCGAAAACTCCACTTCGTAGCCGCGATCTTCGACCTTCAGGCGCACGATCCGTTCCGCCGGTGGCAGGACGCAGTCCTTCATGGCCTCGATGGCGTTCTTCAACAAGTTCAGCAGCACCTGCTCGATCATGATGCGGTCGGCCATGACTGGCGCACCGCCTTCCGGAATCTGCGCGACGATCTGCACGCTGCGCCGCTTGGCCTCGATCTCGGCAAAACCCACGGCGTCGTCGGCCAGACTGGGCAGATCGACCTCATGCTTGACGGGTTCGCTGCGCTTCACAAATTCACGAATGCGCCGAATGATCGCGCCGGCCCGCAGCGCCTGCTCGCTGGCTTTTTCCAGCGCCGGCAGCAGGGTGGCGGCATCGGTGTTGCCGTTCTTCACGCGCGAGACGGCACCCGTGCTGTAGTTGGCAATGGCCGTGAGCGGCTGGTTGAGCTCATGCGCCAGGCTGGAGGCCATTTCGCCCATGGTGATCAGGCGGCTGGTGAGCTGCACCTTTTCCTGCTGGCTGCGGCTCTGTTCCTCGGCCTCGTGGCGCAGCGTCACATCGGTCGCCACCTGCAGGCGCGCAGTGCGGCCATCCACCCAGTCGATCTGCCGTTCGCGCACCTCGAACCAGCGCTGCACCCGCGGCTGGTAGGTCTCGTAGGTCGGCACTTCAGGTTCCAGGTCGTCGGCAGACAGGCTCAGGTGGCCGTGGATGTCGCGGCCGAACAGGCGTTCGTAGGCCGCATTCGCGAACAGCAGTTCGTCCTCGCCATCGGCGTTCACGGCACGCACGGACACGGCAGCATCAAGCTGTTCAAACACGGTCACAAAGCGGCGCTGTGCAGCGGCCAGTTCGTCGCGGATCTTGTTGGGCTCGGTGATGTCGGTCATCGAGGTCATCCAGCCGGTCTGCACGCCGTTTTCGTCGATCAGCGGGCTGACGTACATGCGTGCCGGAAAGCGCGTGCCATCCGCGCGCTGAACCTCGATCTGGAAGCCCGAGGGCGGTGCGTTACCTGAGAGCACGAGGGCCAAGCTGCGGTGATGCTCCTGGCTGTTTTCTTCCACCCAGTAGGGGAAGGGCGCCGTCTTGCCGATCAGCTCGGCCTCACTCATGCCGAGCATGTCGCAGAAGGCCTTGTTCACGTAGGTGATGCGGCCGTGCAGATCGAGCGCGCGCATGCCGGTGATGAGCGAGTCTTCCATCGCCCGGCGGAAGGTGGTTTCTGCGAGCAGGGCGCGTTCTGCGGCGTTGCGGCGTCGGGTGTGGCGATAGAGCTGGGTCAGGCTCCAGATGATCAGCCCCGAGAGGCCGACGACCAGGGCGAGCAGCATGTTGCCCACCAACTGGCTGTCCGTCGCATAGGCATAGGCGCGCACCGCGATGCCCTGACCCGGCGGGTCCAGCGGTGTGGCGTAGGTCAGATCGCTGTCCTGCGGCGCCCGGGCGGAGGTGCTCGCCAGCACGTTCTCGTCCGAGTCCACAAAGAACACGCGGTACTTCTGGCTCACGGCGGCAGGCACCAGCGTGGTCATCATGCGGTCCAGGGAGAGCAGGGCGAGCAGCGTGCCTTGCGGCTTGCGCGCCTGGCCCACGGGCACCTGCAGTTCGATGTAGATCTGCTTGTCGCCGCCCAGGAACGGTCTCGAGTAGGCGGGCTGGCCGGTGTCGCGCACGGCGCGCCAGGTGGCGCGGGTCTGTTCATCGGCCGCGCGGCGTGCGGCGATATCCACCACCTCGGACACCACACTCGGCGCCGGGCGCACCCAACGCGAGCTGCCTTCGGTGTCCAGCCAGGCCATGGCCACCACGAAGGGGTAGTCATTGATGATCGGCGCGGTGTCGCTCCAGACGGTTTCCTCGGACACGTCGCCGGTGGCGACATCGCGCGAGAGCGCCAGTAGAGACTCCTGCAGCGCCGTCAGCCGCAGCCGCACGGATTGCTGGGTGTATTCGAGGTCCTTGTTCAGGGTCTCGCGCTGTTGCGCCGCTTCGTGGCCGCGCAGGTACACGAAGATCGCCACCATCACGGCCACGAACACCGAGACCGCGATCAGCGGCGTCAGCCAAGCCCAGCGCGGCATGGTCGAGCCGCGCAACTGGCTGTTGCGGCGGACGAGATCGACGAAAACCGGGCGCATCGGGGCAGTGTATCGATGCAGTCCTTGCATTGGGCTGGCGGAGCCGCTCGCTTCGCTTCCTGTGCGCCGCCTGCGTGGGTCGTGCGCATGGATCGCTGTCGCGTCGCCCGGTCAATCTGTTTGCTCAAGGCAAGCGATCATATTTTGAGATATGAAATGCACTTGCGCCCATTGAAAATATGAGAAAGAATCGATCTAGTCACGGGCCTCTAAAGCCCGTCTACTTCGCCCATCACCCATAAGCGGCCAAGCGACAGCCCGGCCGCAACCGCAGGAGACGCCATGGCCGCGCAATTGGATCGGCTCACGACGCAAGCCGCCAACGACCCCGACAGCATCGAGACCAAGGAGTGGCTGGAAGCGCTCGAAGCGGTCATCGAACGCGAAGGCGCCGAGCGCGCGCACTATCTGCTGGAGCGGCTGGTCGACGTGGCCCGCCGCCGTGGCGCGCACATCCCGTTTTCAGCCAACACGGCCTACGTCAACACCATTCCTTCCCATCTGGAAGAGCATTGCCCCGGCAACCTGGAGCTCGAAGAGAAGCTGCGCTCCTGGATGCGCTGGAACGCCATGGCCATGGTGGTCAAGGCCAACCGTGCTGACGGTGATCTAGGTGGCCACATCTCCAGCTTTGCTTCGCTGGCCAACATGCTGGGCATCGGCTTCAACCACTTCTGGAAAGGCCCGGACCATCCAGACGGCCAGGACCTGCTCTACATCCAGGGCCATTCCTCGCCGGGCATCTACGCCCGCGCCTTCCTGGAAGGGCGCCTGACCGAGGACCAGCTGCTGAACTTCCGCCGCGAAGTCGATGGCAAGGGCCTGTCGAGCTACCCGCACCCCAAGCTGATGCCGGACTTCTGGCAGTTCCCCACGGTGTCCATGGGCCTAGGCCCGCTGATGGCCATCTACCAGGCGCGCTTCCTGAAATACCTTCAGGCGCGCGGCATTGCCACCACCGAGAAGCGCAAGGTCTGGGCCTTCTGCGGCGACGGCGAGATGGACGAGCCGGAATCGATGGGTGCCATCGGCATGGCCGGGCGCGAGAAGCTCAACAACCTGATCTTCGTCGTCAACTGCAATCTGCAGCGCCTGGACGGCCCGGTGCGCGGCAACGGCAAGATCATCCAGGAGCTGGAGGCCGATTTCCGCGGTGCTGGTTGGAACGTCATCAAGGTCATCTGGGGCAGCTACTGGGATCCGCTGCTGGCCGCCGACCGCGAAGGTCACCTCATGCGCATCATGATGGAGACGGTGGACGGCGAGTACCAGAATTACAAGGCCAACGACGGCGCCTACGTGCGCAAGCACTTCTTCGGCAAGCACCCGGCCACGCTCGAGCTCGTCAGCCGCATGAGTGATGACGACATCTGGCGCCTGAACCGCGGCGGCCACGACCCGCACAAGATCTACGCCGCCTTCAGCCAGGCCAGCCGCTCCAAGGACCAGCCGACCGTCTTGCTCGTCAAGACGATCAAGGGCTTCGGCATGGGCAAGGTGGCCGAAGGCAAGAACACGGCCCACCAGACCAAGAAGCTCACGGACGAAACCATCCGCGAGATGCGCGACCGCTTCAACATCCCCATTGAAGACGCGCATCTGGCCGATCTTCCCTTCCTGAAGCCGGCGGCCGATTCGCCCGAGATGAAGTACCTGCACGAGCGCCGCAAGGCGCTGGGCGGCTACCTGCCTGCACGTCGTGTCAAGGCGGATGAGTCGCTCACGGTGCCTGATCTCGCCGTGTTCCAGGCCGTGCTCGACCCCACGGCCGAAGGCCGCGAGATCTCCACCACCCAGGCCTATGTGCGCTTCATCACGCAGCTGTTGCGCGACAAGAGCGTCGGCCCGCGCGTCGTACCCATCCTTGTGGACGAGGCGCGCACCTTCGGCATGGAAGGCCTGTTCCGCCAGATCGGCATCTACTCGGCCCAGGGCCAGCTTTACGAGCCGGTCGATAAGGACCAGGTGATGTTCTACAAGGAGACCAAGGACGGTCAGATCCTGCAGGAGGGCATCAACGAAGCCGGCGCCATGAGCAGCTGGATTGCCGCGGCCACCAGCTACAGCACCAACAACCGGATCACGATCCCGTTCTACATCTTCTACAGCATGTTCGGCCTGCAGCGCACGGGCGATCTGGCCTGGGCGGCCGGCGACATGCGCGCCCGCGGCTTCCTGCTGGGCGGCACCGCCGGGCGCACGACCCTGAACGGCGAGGGCCTGCAGCACGAGGACGGCCACAGCCACATCATGGCCGCCACCATCCCGAACTGCATGCCCTACGACCCGACCTTTGCGCATGAAGTCGCGGTCATCCTGCACGACGGCCTGAAGCGCATGGTGGAGAAGCAGGAAGACGTCTTCTACTACATCACTCTGATGAACGAGAACTACCCGCACCCCGGCCTGAGGGCGGGTGATGAAGCGGGCATTCTCAAGGGCATGTATCTGCTCAAGAAGGGTGGCGACGCCGCTCTGCGTGTGCAGCTCATGGGCTCGGGCACCATCATGCGCGAGGTCATGGCGGCCGCTGAGCTGCTGGAGCAGGACTGGGGTGTGGCGGCAGACCTCTGGAGCTGCCCGAGCTTCACCCTGCTGGCGCGCGATGGCCAGGACTGCGAGCGCCACAACCTCCTGCACCCCACCGAGGCGCCCAAGGTGCCCTACGTGGCGCAGCAGCTGGAAAAGCACAGCGGCCCGATCGTGGCGTCCACCGACTATATGAAGCTCTTTGCCGACCAGATCCGCCCGCATGTCCCCAAGGGCCGGACCTTTAAGGTGCTGGGCACGGACGGTTTCGGGCGCAGCGACAGCCGCGCCAAGCTGCGCGAGCACTTCGAGGTGAACCGCCACTTTGTGGTCGTGGCCGCGCTCAAGGCCCTGGCCGAGGAACGCGCCATTCCGGCGGCCAAGGTGGATGAAGCGATCAGGAAGTACGGCATCAACCCGGACAAGGCCAACCCGCTCTACGCCTGAGCCTCAGACCTCACCCGGTCCGGCCGCTTGCATCAGGCGCCGGACGCTTGAACAAGACACAGGAAGAACAATGGCACTGCAGGAAGTGAAGGTTCCGGACATCGGTGACTTCAAGGAAGTGGAAGTCATCGAGGTGCTGGTCAAGGTGGGCGACACGATCGCCAAGGATCAGTCCCTGATTACCGTGGAGAGCGACAAGGCCTCCATGGAGATCCCCTCGGCCGCCGCGGGTGTGGTCAAGGAGATCAAGGTCAAGGTGGGCGACAAGGTGGGTGAGGGCACGCTGGTGCTGATGGTCGAGGCGGGGGCCTCTACAGCCGATGCGCCCGCACCGGCTCCGGCGGCAGCTGCGCCTGCCCCCGCACCTGCAGCGGCTGCGGTTGCGGTTGCGGTTGCGGCTGCGGCAGGCAGCGCCGGCCCGGTGCTGGTCAGCGTGCCTGACATCGGCGACTTCAAGGACGTCGAAGTCATTGAGGTCATGGTCAAGGTGGGCGACAACGTGCGTACCGAGCAGTCGCTCATCACCGTGGAGTCCGACAAGGCCTCGATGGAGATTCCTTCCTTGGCTGCCGGTGCGGTGACCGAGGTGCTGGTCAAGGTTGGCGACAAGGTCAACAAGGGCACGCCGCTGGTGAAGCTGACAGGTTCGGTGGGCGCCGCTGCAGCCGCGTCTGCGGCAGCACCGGCGCCTGCAGCTGCAGCGCCGGCCGTCGCAGCGGCTCCGGTGGCACAAGCGCCTGCCGCGGCTGCGGCAAGCGCGATGGCCGCAGCGCCGGCCCCGGCCGCTGACGGCAAGCTCGCCCACGCATCCCCCTCAGTGCGCGCCTTTGCACGGGAGCTGGGCGTGGACATCAACCGCGTGCCGGGCACCGGGCCCAAGGGCCGAATCACGCCGGATGACGTGCGCAGCTACGTCAAGGGCGCGGTGGCTGCGCTGGTCACGGGCGCACCGGCAGCGGCTGGAGCGCCTGCAGGCAGCGGTGGCGGCAATGTGAGCGTGATCGACTGGCCGAAGGTGGACTTCAGCAAGTTCGGCGAGGTCGAGACCAAGCCGCTGTCGCGCATCAAGAAGCTGAGCGGCGCGAACCTGCACCGCAACTGGGTGATGATCCCTCATGTCACCAACCACGAAGACGCCGATATCACCGACCTCGAAGCCTTCCGCGTGAAGCTCAACGAGGAGAACGCCAAGTCCGGCGCCAAGCTGACGATGCTGGCCTTCCTGATCAAGGCCTGCGTGGCGGCGCTCAAGAAGTTCCCGGAGTTCAACGCCTCGCTGGAAGGCGAGAGCCTCGTGCTCAAGAAGTACTTCCACATCGGCTTTGCGGCAGACACGCCCAATGGCCTGGTGGTGCCTGTGATCCGCGACGCTGACAAGAAGGGCGTGTTCGAGATCGCCAAGGAAACGGCCGACCTGGCGGCCCTGGCACGTGAAGGCAAGCTCTCACCGGCGCAGATGCAGGGCGGCTGCTTCTCCATCTCCTCGCTGGGCGGCATCGGCGGTACCTATTTCACGCCGATCATCAACGCCCCTGAAGTCGCCATTCTGGGTGTGTGCCGCTCAAGCATGAAGCCCGTTTGGAACGGCAGCGAATTTGCGCCGCGCTTGATCCTGCCGATGAGCCTGTCCTGGGATCACCGCGTGATTGATGGCGCCGCCGCGGCGCGCTTCAACACCTACCTGGCCACCGTGCTGGCGGACTTCCGCCGCGTGATGCTGTAGGCGGGCGCACGATGACCACGGTTGTGGTGGTTCGCAAGGGAGATTCGGTGGCGATTGCCGCCGAATCGCTGGTCACGTTCGGGGACACGCGCCTGTCCGGCGCCTATGAGCAGAACAACAAGATTCTGCACATCGGCGACAGCTCCGTGGGCCTGGCGGGCAGCGTGGCGCACTTTCCGGTGGTGCACAGCGCGCTGGTCGGCATGCTTTCCAACCCGGAGACGCCCTGCAGGCTCGACAGCCGGCAGGCCGTGTTCGACACCTTCGTGAAGCTGCACACCATCCTCAAGGAGCAGTACTTCCTGAACACCAAGGAAGACGAGGACGATCCCTACGAGTCCAGCCAGTTCACCGCCGTGATTGCCAATGCCAGCGGCATCTACGGCGTCTACAGCTACCGGGAAGTGTTCGAGTTCGACCGCTTCTGGGGCATCGGCAGCGGGCGCAACTTTGCCTTGGGCGCCATGTTCGCGGCCTATGTGAATCCCGAGCTGGACGCCAAGGCGATTGCCGAACTCGGAGTGGCTGCGGGCTGCGAATTCGACAAGAACTCCGCACCACCGATCCGCAGTTTTTCCATCAAGCTGGCTCGGTAATCGAAAGTCAGATCAAGCATTCATGCGGTTCTCCAGACCAAAGTGGCTGAAGAACCGCTCCAGACAAGCGGAAAGCCTTTTTGAAAGAGCGTTTCGCAGCATCGTTGAGGCATACCCATGGCACTGCAAGAAGTGAAGGTTCCGGATATTGGCGACTTCAAGGACGTCGAGGTCATCGAGGTCCTGGTCAAGGTGGGCGACACGATCGCCCGTGACCAGTCGCTGATCACCGTGGAGTCCGACAAGGCCTCGATGGAAATTCCCTCGGCTGCGGCCGGCGTGGTCAAGGAACTGAAGATCAAGGTGGGCGACAAAGTCAGCCAGGGCACGCTGGTGCTGATGATCGAGGCGGGCGAGGCTGCAGCCGCACCTGCGCCTGCCATAGCGCCCGCTGCTGTGCCTGCCGCTGCACCGGCTCCAGCGCCAGCGCCTGTGGCTGCGGCCAGCTACACGGGCGGCGCCGATCTGGAGTGCGACGTGCTCGTTCTGGGGGCCGGTCCCGGCGGCTACTCGGCGGCGTTCCGTGCGGCGGATCTGGGCCTGTCGGTGGTGATCGTCGAGCGCTACCCGACCCTGGGTGGCGTGTGCCTCAATGTGGGTTGCATTCCGTCCAAGGCCCTGCTGCACGTGGCCGCGGTCATTGACGAGGTGCAGCACTTTGCCGACATCGGCGTGCATTTCGGCACCCCCAAGGTGGAGCTGGACAAGCTGCGCAAGCACAAGGAGAAGGTCATCGGCAAGCTCACGGGCGGCCTGACCATGATGGCCAAGGCGCGCAAGGTCACGGTGGTGCGCGGCTATGGCAGCTTTGTGGACGTGCATCACGTGAAGGTGGAGCTGACCGAAGGCCCGGCCCAGGGCAAGACCGGCGCCAGCAAGACGGTGCGCTTCAAGAACGCCATCATCGCGGCGGGCTCGCAGGCCGTGCGCCTGCCCTTCATGCCGGAGGACCCGCGCATCGTGGACTCCACCGGTGCGCTGGAACTCAAGAGCGTGCCCAAGAAGATGCTCGTGCTGGGGGGCGGCATCATCGGTCTGGAGATGGGCACGGTGTATTCCACCCTGGGCACGCGCCTGGACGTGGTCGAGATGCTCGATGGCCTGATGCAGGGCGCGGACCGTGATCTGGTCAAGATCTGGCAGAAGATGAACGCCCACCGCTACGACAACATCTACCTCAAGACCAGGACGGTGGCCGTGGAGGCCAAGCCGGATGGCCTCTGGGTGAAGTTTGAAGGCGAAGGTGCGCCCAAGGAGCCACAGCGCTACGACATGATCCTGCAAAGCGTCGGCCGCAGCCCGAACGGCAGGAAGATCGGCGCAGAGCAGGCCGGCGTGGCTGTGAGCGATCGTGGCTTCATCGCCGTGGACAAGCAGATGCGCACCAACGTGCCGCACATCTTCGCCATCGGCGACATCGTCGGTCAGCCCATGCTGGCGCACAAGGCCGTGCACGAGGGCCACGTCGCTGCCGAGGTCTGTGCGGGCCACAAGGCCTTCTTCGATGCCAAGGTGATTCCGAGCGTGGCCTACACCGACCCCGAGGTGGCCTGGGTCGGCGAAACCGAAGACAGCCTCAAGGCCGCAGGACGCAAGTGCAAGAAAGGCCTGATGCCCTGGGCGGCCAGTGGCCGCGCGATTGCCAACGGCCGCGATGAAGGCTTCACCAAGCTGCTGTTCGACGAGGAGACCGGCCGCATCATCGGCGGGGGCATCGTCGGCACGCATGCCGGTGATCTGATTGGTGAGATCTGCCTGGCCATCGAGATGGGCGCGGACAGCGTGGACATCGGCAAGACCATCCACCCGCACCCCACGCTGGGTGAAAGCGTGGGTCTGGCCGCCGAAGCTGCGGACGGCCACTGCACGGACCTGCCGCCGGTTCGCAAGTAGGGCCAAGTAGGGCTGGTTAGCGCGGCAGGCGCAGTGCGGCCGCGAGCGAGCTTCAGCCGTGCCGTGCGTGCCGCCACCGCCGCCGCAAGGCGAGCACGGCAGCCCGCGCCACGCGCCAGGGTGCGGAGGCCCTCACCCAGGCCATCGCGCGCTGCTTGAAGCCGTGCCAGGCATCGAGCGCGCGCGCCAGCCACCCAAACTGGCGCAGCTGCGGTTCGGTCAGCAGAAAGATGCGGCCGAGCAGCGCCGTGCCCACCACCTTGGCCGCCGCGATGACGCCCAGTCCGGCCAGCTTGTGACCGGCAGCGATCAGGGCCAGCGCACCCACCTTCACCGGCAGCAAAAGCAGGGTCGGCACCGTGAACACGGCCAGAGCGGCCCAGCGCGACAGGCCTCGAACGCGGGCCTCCAGCCGCGCAACGAGCGGCAACCGGGCCAACAGCCCCAGCCAGCGCGCCAGCGGCCGCCAGCCGAACTCTTCAAATAGCAGGACCGGTGCAGCGATCACGGCCAGCGCCGTACGCAGTGCGCGGCGCAGGCTACTGGCTCGCGGGCGGCTGGCCGAAGGCTGCGCTCCGGGCGTCGGCTCCTGAGGGGCTGAAGACATCAGCGGAGTTCAACCTGAGGCGCTCTCGCTGGCAATCGATGCCGGCTGAGCCCGTGGCTGGAGCCGACCAGTCCCGGCTCCGGCCGACGAGCTTTTCGGCCGCAAACGTACGAATTGCGCAGATTGCACGGCGCTGCTTCAAGGTTTGCGTTGCGCACGCTTCAATACAGTCGGACATCCCGTGTCCTTCGCTGCGAGCCCATGTCAGACCCCTCTTTGAAGGTTCTGGTCGTTGAAGACTCCCGTACGGTGGGTGCCTTTCTGAGCACCACCCTGCGGGCGTTCGGCTATGCCTGCGAAGTCGTGACGACCGGTGCCGAGGCGCTGGATCACTACGGCGCGGCCAAGCCGGACCTGATCCTGCTGGACGTGATGCTGCCGGACATGGAAGGCTTTGCCGTGGCCGAGCGCATCCGCCGCAGTGACCCCGAGAGCTGGGTGCCCATTATCTTCCTGACGAGCCTGGAGTCGGAGGACGACCTGAGCCGCGGCATCGAGGTGGGCGGCGACGACTACCTCACCAAGCCCGTGAGCCGCGTGGTGCTCAAGGCCAAGATCCACGCCATGGAACGTATCGTGGCGATGCGACGCCGGCTGATCGAACTGACCGCACAGCTCTCCGAGGCCAACAAGGCCCTGGCCCGCCAGAGCGAGGAAGACGCGCTCACCGGCCTCGCCAACCGGCGCATGTTCGACCTGATCCTCGCCCGTGAGATCGAGCATTCGCGCCGCACCAAGCAGCCGCTCACCCTCGCGCTGTTCGATGTCGACTACTTCAAGCGCTACAACGACGCGCTAGGCCACATTCATGGCGACCAATGCCTGCGCGAAGTCGCCCAGGTCTTGCGGCGTGCCTGCCGCCGCGCGACAGACCTGCCGGCGCGCTACGGTGGCGAGGAATTCGCCCTCATCCTGCCCAATACGCCGCGTACCGGCGCTCGCCTGCTGGTGCAGGGCGTGGCGCGTCTGTTGGCCGGCGCACGCATCGCCCACCCGGACTCGCCAATCGGCGAGTTCGTCACCTTCTCTGGCGGCATGACGACGGTCATCGCCTCCGAGACCACGACTTCGCTCTCGCTCGTGCGCGCGGCCGACGAGGCGCTCTACGCCGCCAAGGGCGCGGGCCGCAACCGGGTCATCAGCTTCGACGGCGATTCCGCCCCAGCCCCGGCACCGGAAGCGCGTTGATCGCCCTGAGCGCCGCGGGTCAGGCGCATCGGCCCGCCTAGAATGGCGGCCATGAACGCCAGCACTTCTTCATCGCTTTCCCCCCAGGATCAACTCAAGCAGGCCGTCGCGCTGGCCGCGCTGGCCTATGTGCCCCGCGGCGAGATCATCGGCGTGGGCACCGGCTCCACGGCCAACTTCTTCATTGATGGTCTGGCCGGCATGAAGGCAGACATTCCCGGCGCCGTGGCCAGCAGCGAGGCTACGGCCAGGCGCCTGGCCAGCCACGGCATCAAGGTGGTGGATCTGAACGAGGTCACAAGCCTGGGCGTGTATGTTGACGGCGCCGATGAGATCGACCCGCGCGGTCACATGATCAAGGGCGGTGGCGCGGCGCTCACGCGCGAGAAGATCGTGGCCAGTGTCGCGGCCAGGTTTGTCTGCATCGCCGACGGCTCCAAGGAAGTGCCGGTGCTCGGCAAATTTCCGCTGCCGGTCGAGGTGATTCCGATGGCGCGCGAAGCCATTGCGCGGCAGCTCGCCAAGCTGGGCGGCACGCCCAAGTGGCGCGAAGGTGTGGTCACTGACAACGGCAACATCATTTTGGATGTGCATGGCCTGTCCATCACCGATCCGGTTGCCACCGAGGCGCTGATCAACGGCTGGCCGGGTGTGGTCACCAACGGCCTGTTCGCTGCCCGCAAGGCGGATGTGGCGTTGATCGGCGCAGCCGGCGGCGTCAAGACCCTGAGCTACTGAGGCGCAGACCATGCTGCATGTTTACGGCATTCCGAACTGCGACACCGTGAAGAAGGCACTCGTCTGGCTGCGCGAGCACAAGGTCGAGTTCACCTTCCATGACTTCAAGCAGCTCAACGTCGGCCTGGACCGCCTCGACCGCTGGACCCGCGCGGTGGGCTGGGAGCTGCTGCTCAACCGCAAGGGCACCAGCTGGCGCAAGCTCGACGAAGCCCTGCGCAACACGGTGGTCAATGCCAACACTGCGCACCAGATCATGCGCGCCCACCCCAGCACCATCAAGCGGCCCGTGGTCGAGTGGCCGGATGGAACGATCACTGTGGGGTTTGATGAGGCGCGCTACGCCGAGCTGGTACAGCGCTAGGTTGATGCGGAGCTGCGGCGCGCAGCCGCGAGCTCAGCCTCGGTGATCTCCCGCCAGCGCCCCGGCGCTACATCGGCGGGCAGGCGCAGGCCGCCGATCTGCACGCGATGCAGCGCCTCCACCCGATTGCCCGCGGCGGCCACCATGCGCTTGACCTGGTGGTACTTGCCTTCGCTGATCGTCAGCTCAAGCAATGTGTCGCCGAGCAGCCGCGCGGATTCAGCGCGAACCGTCTCGTTCTCGTCATGCAGCAGGACACCTGCGCACAGTTGCTCGCACAGGCGGGCGTCGGCGGCGTGCTTGAGTGTGGCCTCGTAGATCTTGGGCACATGGCGGCGCGGTGAGATCAGCGCGTGGTTCAGCTGGCCGTCGTCGGTGAGCAGCAGCAGGCCCGTGGTGTCTGCGTCCAGCCGGCCGATCGGCTGCACACCGCGCTCGCGGACGGGTGGGGGAAGCAGCTCGAACACGCTGGCATGGTGCACGGCCTTGCGCGAACACTCGTAGCCAGCCGGCTTGTGCATCACGAGCGCGAGCGTGCTGCGTGCCGTCCATTCGGTGCGGTCCACGGTGAAGGGCAGGCCTTCCAGCTCGAATTCCGCACGCGGGTCCTCGACCAGCTCGCCGTGCACCGTGACATAGCCGGCCAGAACGAGGCCCGCGCACTGTCGGCGTGTGCCGAAGCCCTGGCTTTGCAGGATTTTTTCGAGGGTCAAGCGCGCTGAAGCCGCTTACTGACTGGGAGGCACGTAGCCTGCGGCCTGATCCACGTTGCCGCCGAAAAAGTAGGCCTCCATCTGGCGCGCCAGATACTGGCGTGCGCGCGAGTCCGCCAGATTGAGGCGGTTTTCATTGACCAGCATGGTCTGGTGCTTGAGCCAGTCGGCCCAGGCCTGCTTGCTGACGGACTGCCAAATCTTCTTGCCAAGTTCGCCTGGGTAGGGCGGGAAGTCGAGGCCTTCGGCTTCGCGGCCGAGCTTGATGCAGTTGACCATTCGGGCCATGAGGTGATGCTCCAGTAGGTGTTTGGTTCAGAGTGCCTTGATCAGCACCTGGGAATTCCGGTTGCGGTTGTAGATGCGCTGCTTGTCGGTGGGCAGATCGTCCACGCTGCTCTGCACGAAGCCGCGCTTGATGAACCAGTGCATGGTGCGTGTGGTCAGCACGAACAGGCGCTTGATGCCGATGCTCTTGGCGCGCTGCTCGATGTGCTTGAGGATGCGGTCGCCGTCGCCCATGCCCTGGCTCTCGGCGCTCACACACAGGCAGGCCATCTCGGCCATGTCGGTGCCGGGGAAGGTGTAGAGCGCCGCGCAGCCGAAGATGCGGCCGTCATGCTCCAGCACGCTGAAGGCCTCGATGTCGCGCTCGATCTTGTCGCGGCCGCGCGGCACGAGTGTGCCGTCCGCCTCCAGCGGTTCGATCAGGGTCAGGATGGCACCCACGTCGTCGATGGTGGCCTCGCGGATGGACTCCAGCACCTCCTCGGTCACCATGGTGCCGATGCCGTCGTGTGTGAACACCTCCAGCAGCACGCCGCCGTCCTGTGCGAAGGGCACCACGTGCGAACGCTCGACGCCGCCCTGGCAGGCCTTGATGATGTGGCGCATGTAGAAGGCCTCGACCTCGGGCAGCGTGCCGCTGTTCAGGAGTTTGACGGCGTCGTCGTATTCCAGCGCGGTGATGAGCTGCTCGTCGGCATCCAGCAGGGCCGGCGTTTCGGTGAGGAAGATGAGCTTGTCAGCATTCAGGGCAATGGCCGTGGCGGTGGCCACGTCTTCCATGGCCAGGTTGAAGGCCTCGCCGGTGGGCGAGAAGCCCAGCGGCGAGATCAGCACCACGCTATTGGCCGAGAGCGCATTGCGGATGGCGTCTGCATCCACGCGGCGCACCACCCCGGTGTGCTGGTAGTCCGTGCCGTTGAGCACGCCCAGCGGCCGGGCGGTGATGAAGTTGCCGGACACCACGCGCACCCGTGCACCGTCCATCGGCGTGTTGGGCAGACCCTGGCTGAACAGTGCCTCCACATCGAGGCGGATTTCGCCGGCAGCCTCCTTGGCGCATTCCAGCGCGGCCTTGCTGGTGACCTGGATGCCGCGGCCGAACTCGTATTCGATGCCCTTGAGCTTGAGCTGCTCGTTCACCTGCGGGCGCGAGCCATGGCACACCACGATCTTCACGCCCAGCGCGTTCAGGAGCGACAGATCCTGCACCAGCGCGTTGAGCCGGTCGTCAGCCACCAGCTCGCCGCCGAAGCCGATGACGAAAGTGGTGTTGCGATACCTGTGGATGTAGGGCGCGACCTGCCGGAAGAAGGCGACGAACTGCGCGTCCTGGAAGAACTCGGCCGGGGTATTGGCCCGCCCGTGGGCATGGGTATGCGTGGGCGCCTGCGCCGCGCTTTGGGCGCTGGCGGGCGAGGGCAGGGGATCGGCCGGCGAGTTCATAGCGAAAACTATACTTCGCGCCCTATGAACGCCCCGAAGAACGGCGGTGGATCCTCCTCCTTGCGCGACGCCCTGAGGGATGTCCGCCAAAAGCTCCAAACCGAGCCCCAGCCCAAGCAGCCTTCCGCGCCTGCCGCGCCGCCGGCGACGCCTCCCGCAGGTGCCACGCGCCCCGAACGCCCGCCCAAGCCGCAACGCGCGCAGGGTGCAGAGGCGCGGCAGGCAAGGCCTCCGCGCCCGGACACGCAAGGCAAGATCGGCTCCCAGAGTGCTTCTTCAGGCCAAAATGGCCCGAAACCCGCGCCAGACAAGCGGAAAGCCCCTGCAGAAGGGATGCGGCAAGCACGTGAACCGCAGCGCAATCCGCTGCCGCCCATCACCTACCCGGAAGAGCTGCCTGTCAGCGCGGTGCGCGCAGACATCGCGCAGGCCATTCGCGACAACCCGGTGGTCATCATCTGTGGCGAGACCGGCTCGGGCAAGACCACGCAGCTGCCCAAGATCTGCCTGGAACTCGGCCTGGGCCAGCGCGGCCTGATCGGCCACACCCAGCCGCGGCGCTTGGCCGCCACCAGCGTGGCCAAGCGCATTGCTGAAGAACTCAAGAGCGAGCCCGGGGAACTTGTGGGCTACCAGATCCGCTTCACCGAACGCATGAAGCCCGGCGCCTGGGTCAAGCTCATGACCGACGGCATTCTGCTGGCCGAAACGCAGACCGACCCGGACCTGCGCGCCTACGACACGCTGATCATCGACGAGGCGCACGAGCGCAGCCTGAACATCGACTTCCTGCTCGGCTATCTCAAGCACCTGCTTGCGCGCCGGCCGGATCTCAAGCTCATCATCACCAGCGCCACGATCGACGCCGACCGCTTTGCGCAGCACTTTGCCTCCGCACGCGGGCCAGCGCCGGTGCACAACGTCAGCGGGCGCCTGTACCCGGTGGAGACGCGCTGGCGGCCGCTGGCGCCGAAAGCCGAAGTGGAAGACGCCATCTGCGAAGCCGCGGACGAACTGATGCGCGAAGGCTCCGGCGACATCCTCGTGTTCCTGCCCGGCGAGCGCGAGATCCGCGATGCGATGCATACGCTGTCCAAGCACCACTTTGCGAGCAAGGCGCGGCCCGAGCTGCTGCCCCTGTTCTCGCGCCTGAGCGCGGAGGAGCAGCAGCGCGTGTTTGCACCGCATGGCGGGCGGCGCATCGTGCTGTCCACCAATGTGGCGGAGACCTCGCTCACGGTGCCCGGTATCCGCTACGTGATCGACACCGGCACCGCGCGGGTCAAGCGCTACAGCTACCGCAACAAGGTGGAAATGCTCGCTGTGGAGCCGGTGAGCCAGGCGGCGGCCAACCAGCGCGCCGGCCGCTGCGGCCGCGTGGCTGCTGGTATCTGCATCCGCCTGTATGACGAGGCGGACTTCAACAAGCGGCCCCGGTTCACAGACCCGGAAATCCTGCGCTCCTCGCTGGCCAGCGTGATCCTGCGCATGAAGAGCCTGCGCCTGGCCGACATCGATAACTTCCCCTTCATCGAGCCGCCGCTGCGCCGCGCGATTGCCGACGGCTACGCGCTTCTGCAAGAGCTCGGCGCGCTGGACGAGCGCAACGAACTCACGCCGGTGGGCGCGCAGCTGGCCCGTCTGCCCACCGACCCGCGGATTGGCCGCATGATCCTGGCGGCCGGTGAGCAAGGCTGCTTGAAGGAAGTGCTGGTCATTGCCAGTGCGCTGGCGGTGCAGAGCCCGCTGGACCGGCCGATGGACCGGCAGCAGGCCGCCGATCAGGCGCACAAGGCCTTTGAAGACGAGAAGAGCGAGTTCATGGCCACGCTCAAGCTCTGGAGCTGGTTTGAAGATGCCTTCAAGCACAAGGAGAGCAACCGCAAGCTCATTGAGCAGTGCCAGCGCAGCTTCGTGAACCATGTGCGCATGCGCGAGTGGCGCGACGTGCACTCCCAGCTCACGCAGCTGGCGCACGAGGCCAGCCTGCGCGAGAACGGCAGCCCCGCCACCTACGAGCAGCTGCATACCACGCTGCTCACGGGCCTGTTGGGCAACATCGGCATGA
The DNA here is from genome assembly GCA_001295775.1 of beta proteobacterium AAP99. GTDB lineage: Bacteria > Pseudomonadota > Gammaproteobacteria > Burkholderiales > Burkholderiaceae_C > Piscinibacterium. The sequence goes on along the minus strand of LJIA01000006.1, from coordinate 142,302 downwards.
AGGACGAGGAGACCGAGGCCTGGCTGGGCGCGCGGGGCATCCGATTCCTGCCGCACCCGGGCAACATGCTCTCCAAGAAGCCGGCCAAGTGGCTGGTGGCCGCCGAGCTGGTCGAGACCACGCGCCTGTATGCCCGGCAGATGGCCTCGGTCGACCCGCAGTGGATCGAGCGCGTGGGCAAGCACCTGATCCAGAGGCACTGGAGCGAGCCCAAGTGGGACGCCAAGACCGGCAATGTGGTCGCCAACGAGCGTGGTCTGCTGTATGGCCTGACGATCTACCACGGCCGGCGCGTGAACTACGCGCCCATCGACGCCGTGGCAAGCCGCGAGATCTTCATCCGCGAGGCGCTCGCCGCGCGGGACTGGGACTGCACGCTGCCCTTCTTTGCGCACAACGCCCGCCTGATCCGCGAGATCGAGGCGCTGGAGCACAAGGCCCGGCGGCCGGACTTTCTGGTGGATGAAGAGCTGCTCTTCAAGTTCTACGACGCGGCCATTCCAGCGGACGTGGTGGGCGGCGCAAGCTTCGAGACCTGGTACCGCCAGGCGGGCAAGCAGGCGCCCAGGCTGCTCTTCCTGTCCAAGGACGACCTCCTGCGCCGCGATGTTTCCGGCATCACGCATGACGCCTACCCCAAGACGCTCGACCTGCGTGGTCTGGAGCTCAAGCTGGACTACCACTTCGAGCCCGGCAGCCCCAAGGACGGCGTGACGCTCACCGTGCCGGTGTTCGCGCTCAATCAGGTGGACGCCACGGCCTGCGAATGGCTCGTGCCCGGCATGCTCAAGGAGAAGGTCACGGGCCTGCTCAAGAGCCTGCACCCCAAGGCGCGGCACCGCGTGCAGCCCGTGGCCGAGACCGCGCAGACCTTCATCGAGCACGCGGAGCGCGAAGGCTGGGTCGGCACCCGCCCGGTGGTTGAAGCCCTGCGCGACTTCTGCAAGGCGCACACGGGGCTGGCCATCGTGCTCACAGATTTCAAGGCCGAGCAGTTGAGCCCGCACAGCTTCATGAACTTCCGTGTGGTGGACGAGCACGGCCGCATGATTGACGCCGGCCGTAACCTCGCGCAGCTGCGCGCCGAGCACGGCGCCAGCGCCCAGGCTGCCTTTGCCGGCCACGCCACCGAGCACGCCACCGACACGCTCGACATCCCCGACACCTTCACCGACTGGACCTTCGGTGAGCTGCCCGAGCTCATCGAGCTGGAGCGTGCCGGCAAGGCCCTGGTGGGCTTTCCGGCCTTCAAGGACTGCGGCACGCAAGTCGAGCTGGAGGTGCAGGACGACGAACAGGCCGCCCGCGCCATGCACCAGGCCGGCCTGCGGCGCCTGTTCCTGCTGCAGTTGGCGCAGCAGGTGCGCGGGCTGGAGAAGAGCCTGCCGGACATCGCCACCATCACCATGCAGGCCATCAGCTACGGCCTGCCCTTCAAGAGCCAGCCGGAGCTCGCCGCCGAAGTGATCGATACCGCCTTTGACCGCGCCTTCCTGATGGACCCCTGGCCCACGGACGGCGCCAGTTTCCGCAGCCGCCTGGGCGACGGCAAGGGGCGGGTGGGGCTGATTGCGGGCGAGGTGATTCGCCTGCTGCAGCACATCGTGATCGAACTCGGCAACGCGCAGAAGAAACTCAACGGCGTGAAGGCTCACGCCGCCGCAGCGGCCGACATGCAGGCGCAGATCAGCGCGTTGTTCCCCAAGCGCTTCCTGAACGCCACGCCCTGGGGGCAGCTGGCGCACTACCCGCGGTACCTCAAGGCGATTGGCGTGCGCATCGACAAGCTGCGCACCGACCCGAGTCGCGACGCCCGCCTCATGGCCGAGTACGCCCCCCTGGCCCAGCGCTACCAGCGCGAGCGGGTCGCGCGCAAGGGTAATGAAGACCGGCAGCTCGATGAACTGCGCTGGCTGCTCGAAGAGCTGCGCGTGGGGCTCTACGCCCAGGAGCTCAAGACGCCGACGCCGATTTCCGTGAAGCGGGTGATGAAGGTGTTTGAGAGTTTGCAGCGGTAGGGCTGGAGGGGCTTTCCGCTTGTCTGGCGCGGGTTTTCGGGCAGTTTGGGCTGGGGAGGCGCATGGATCCTCGATGCGTCTAAACAGAGCAGAGGCGCCAGCAACTGCATAGCTGACTCAACCGGTTCGATCTTTTATGCACGTCGGAGGAAGCATGAGAGCGATGATTCATGTCTTGGTGAGCGCGGGCCTGCTCTTCGCAGGGTTGGAGACAGTTGCACGAACGCCCATCGACTTGCCGCTGAGCAAGGTATCGGCGAAGCCGCCGCCTTATTCGCAAATTGAGTTTGTCTCCGAAGGACAGGCCTTCGACAGCCCGGTGAACGAGCGGATTCACGGGCGGTTTCATCGCGTTGTCGTTATCCGTGCGCCAATAGTGCATGACATGCCGACAATACGCATCGATTCAATGACTTACGGCGACGAGATCTGCTGCGTGCAGGTCAGTGCGGCGCGCGAGTTGTCGTTACAACGACTTAGCGCCTTGGGTGTTTCTTTTGGCAAGGCGAGCGAATCTGAGTTTCGGTTTGTTCGATGGATTGATGCTCATGCGTTCGAGTTCAAGTACGGGCATGTGGCGTGTCGGGTCTCGAAACTTGCGGCCAGAGTGTCGCGCGTTGTCTGTACACCTTGAACCGGTCATTACCGGCAGCATGCAGCACCGCAACTTCTTTCGGGAGGCAGGCTAGAACCAGCACCCAAGCGCCTCTCCAGCCCCAATCGCCTGAAGAACCGCGCCAGACAAGCGGAAAGCCCCGTTGCCGCTGGTCAAGATGCAGCAGGCTGAACTGCCTACACTCGGTCATCCAGTTGTCCCTGCCAGTCGTTGTCTCCTGATGAAATCGTTTTTCCGAGTGTTTGCCAGCTTCGCGCTGGCGGTTTGTGCCGCAGCCGCGCAGGCCAATGTGGTGGTAGTGCTGAATTCGCGCGACGCCTCCGTGACCCTGCTGGACCAGAAGACCGGCGCTACGATCAAGACGATGGATGTGGGCAAGGAGCCGCACCACCTCTACCCGACGCCCGACAATTCCATGCTCATCGTCGCCAATGCGCAGAGCGACGATCTGATCTTCCTTGATCCCGTCACGGGCGAGTTCAAGGCGCGGGTCAAGAACATCCCGGACCCGTATCACCTGGGTTTCTCGCCGGACAAGAAGTGGTTCGTGGTGAACAGCCTGCGCCTGGACCGCGTGGATCTCTACCGGCACGAGACGGTCAATGGCGAGCCGAAGTTCACCCTGGTCAAGCGCATCCCCACGCCCAAGCTGCCCAGCCACATGATCTTTTCGGCGGACAGCCGCTTTGTGTATGTGACTCTGCAGGGCACGGACGAGGTGGCGGCGATTGACCTCACCACGCAGCAGCTGGCCTGGAAGATGCCCGTGGGCGACACGCCGGCTGGCATCTGGATCTCGCCTGCCGGGCTGCTGTTCGTGGGCATCATGGCCAAGGACTACATCGACGTGATCGACCCCGCCAAGCGCCAGGTCATCAAGCAGATCAAGACCGGCGCTGAGGCCCATGGCGTGCGCGGCGCGGGTGACGGCAAGCTGCTCTACGTGAGCAACCGGCAGGCCAACACGATCAGCGTGGTGGACATGGAGAAGCTCGAAAAGCTCTACGACCTGCCTGCGCCAGGTGGCCCGGACTGCATGGAAGTCACGGCCGACGGCAAGCAGATCTGGTTCACCAGCCGCTGGATCAAGAAGGTCACGGTGGTGGACATTGCCAGCCGCAAGGTGGTGGGCCAGTACCCGGTGGGCCGCTCGCCGCACGGGCTGTACTTCCACAACCGCGCGCCCTGGAAATAGAGGCTTGGGCATGGGTGGGGTGAAGTCCTTGCTGGGTGGCTTGGCGGGTGCCGTGGCGATCGGGGCCATGGCGGCCTCGTCTGCGCTGGCTGCGCCAGCCTGCAAGGGCACGATCTACCTCACCTTTGACACCGGCAGCCAGAGCCAGGCCGAGTTCATTGCCGACGCACTCAAGAAGCACCAGATCAAGGCCACCTTCTTCCTGGCCAATGAGAAGACCACTCACGGCGACTACTCGCTCGATGCAAGCTGGGGCCCCTACTGGAAGCGTCTGGCCAGCGAGGGCCATCTGCTTGGCACCCATACCTTCGATCACGTGTACTTCCGCAAGGCCAATGCAGACGGCACCATCACCGTGCGCCCGCAGTTTGGTGCGAACGCCGGAAAGGAGTTGAACTGGACCCCGGCGCAGTTCTGCAGCGAACTCAAGCGAGTGGATGCCCGCGTGAAGGAGTTCACGGGGCAGGGCGTGGCACCGCTGTGGCGCGCGCCCGGGGGGCGTACCAACCCGGTCACCTTGGCCGCGGCGCTGGACTGCGGCTACCGCCATGTGGGTTGGGCACCGGCAGGCTTTTTGGGCGATGAACTGTCCAGCGAGGCCTACCCGAACGACGCGCTCCTGAAACGGGCTCTGCGCGACCTGCGTGATGGCGACATCACCATGGCGCATCTGGGCATCTGGTCGCGCCGCGAGCCCTGGGCGCCGGGCGTGCTGGAGCCGCTGATTACCGGCCTGAAGCAGCGCGGCATGTGCTTTGCCACGCTCAAGGATCACCCGCAGTACCGCGATCTATGGAAGTGATTCAGCAACTTGTCGGCGGCGTGACCGAGGCCTTCACCCAGGTGCAGGCCTGGCTGTTCACGCAGCTGCTGGCGCCGCTGATGCACGCGCTGGGCCTGAGCGCCTTCATCGAGGACGGCTTTGACGCCACCGAATGGTTCCTGCTCGGTGGGCTGGAGGTGCTGCTGTTGTTTGCCCTGCTGCGCCCGCTGGAGAAGCTCTTGCCCGCCGAGACCGAGCCCGCCACGGCCGAGCGGCGGCGCGCCATTCGCACGGACTTCCTCTACACCCTGCTGCACCGCCTGGGCGGCTTTTCGCTGCTGATGTTCTTTGTGCTCACGCCGATCGCCGATGGCATCGAGGGTGAACTGCGTCTGGCCGGCGTGGAGCGCTGGACCCTGGACACCGTGCTGCCCTGGCTGGGCAGCCATGCGCTGCTGCAGTTTGCGGTGTATCTGCTGATCCTGGATTTCGTGGATTACTGGATCCACCGCGGGCAACACAGTTTCAACCGCTGGTGGGCGCTGCATGCGCTGCACCACAGCGCGCGCCACATGACCCTGTGGAGCGACAACCGCAACCACCTGCTGGACGACGCCCTGCGCGACACGATTCTGGTGGCGCTGGCCTTGGTGATCGGCGTGGAGCCGGCGCAGTTCATCGGGCTGATCATCGCCTCGCGGGTGATGCAGAGCCTGTCCCACGCAAACGTGCGGCTGCGTTTCGGGCCGCTGCGCTGGCTGCTGGTGAGCCCACAGTTCCATCGCCGCCACCATGCCATTGGCGTGGGCCATGAGGGGGCGCATCAGGGCGTGAACTTCGGTGTCTTGTTCAGCTTCTGGGATGTTCTTTTCCGTACGGCCGACTTCACCGACGCCTACGAACCCACCGGCATCCGCGACCAGCTGACCGGCCGCGAGTACGGGCAGGGCTTCTGGGCGCAGCAGTGGCTGGGTTGCAAGCGCCTTCTCGGCCTGCGCGGCGCCTGAGGCGATCGTTCGCACTGAGAGCCGCGGGCGCTGGCCGTCGATAATCCGCGGCTGTATCCCGTCTCGACCCCCCGCGATCCCATGCACAGAACCTTTGCCGCCTTCGTGCGCGGCCTGACCGGCGTGTTTCACCCGCGTATGTTGCTGCTCACGCTGGTGCCCTTCCTCATTGCGGGCGCACTCTGGGCGGCGGTGGGCTGGTTCCTCTGGGACGACTGGGTGGCGCTGCTGTCGCAGGGCGTGGCGGCTACGCGTGACAGTGCCGTGGTGAGCTGGATGCTCAAGTTCATGGGCGGCGATGGCGTGCGCACGCTGCTCGCGCCGCTGCTGGGCATGTTGCTGGTGGTGCCGCTGGTCGCGGCCACTGCACTGGTGTTGATCTCGGTGGCAGGCATGCCCTTCATCCTGCGGCACGTGGGTGAGCGGGCGTATCCGACGCTTGCCCGCCAGCATGGAGCGACGCTTCTGGGCAGCATCGGCAACGCGCTGCTGGTCACGGCGCTCTGGGCGCTGCTCTGGGTGATCACCATCCCGCTGTGGTTCATCCCCGTCGTGGGCGCGATCATTCCCCTGCTGATCTCCGGCTGGGCTACAAGTCGGCTGATGAGCTACGACGCGCTGGCCGAACATGCGGATGCCGACGAACACCGCGAGCTGCGCCGCGCTCACCGCTGGCCGCTGTTTGCGCTGGGCGTGTTGATGGGCTGCTTTGCCATGGCGCCGACGCTGCTGTGGATGTTCGGCGCGTTGGCGGTGCTGTTTCTGCCCGTCACGGCGCTGGTGGCGATCTGGTTGTATGCGCTGGTCTTTGTCGTGTCTGGTCTGGCCTTCGCGCACTACAGTCTGGGTGCCTTGGCCGCGCATCGCGCGCGCCAGCCGCAGATGAAGAACAACGACACTCCTCCGCTCATTCAGGCATGAACTCCACTGCAAGCACCGCCTGCCCGCCGATCGGGCTGATCATCATCGGCGACGAGATCCTCTCCGGAAAGCGCCAGGACGGCCACTTTGCCAAGGTGCGCGAGCTGCTCGCCGCACGCGGTCTGGGCCTGGCCTGGGTGCGCTATCTGGGCGATGACCGCGCGCTGTGCGAAGCAGCGCTGCGCGAGAGCTTTGCCACCGAACACATCGTGTTCTCCTGCGGCGGGATCGGCGCCACGCCGGATGACCACACGCGCCAGAGTGCGGCGGCCGCGCTGGGTGTGCCGCTGGAACTGCATTCGGAAGCCGAGCGCCTGATCGCCGAGCGCACGAGGGAGTGGTATGCCAAGGACCCGGCCGCCGCCGGCAGCCCGGACATGTCCACGCCTGAAAACCAACAGCGCCTGAACATGGGCAAGTTTCCGGCAGGGGCGAACATCATCCCGAACCCGTACAACAAGATTCCCGGCTTCAACGTCGGGCACCACTGGTTTGTGCCGGGCTTTCCTGTCATGGCCTGGCCGATGATCGAATGGGTGCTGGACACCCACTACAGGCACTTTCACAACCAGGTGCAGCTGGGCGAGAAGAGCTTCCTGGTCTACGGCGTACCGGAGTCCCGCGCCACGCCGCTCATGGAGGCCGTGGAGGCCGAGTTCGCGGGCATCAAGGTGTTCTCGCTGCCCAGCGTGGGCAACGACCGGCGTGCCCGACACATCGAGCTGGGCGTGAAGGGCCCGGTGGATGCGCTGCCGGCCGCCTACGCGCGCCTGCTGGAAGGTACGCAGGCCATCTGCACGAGCCTCGGTGGCGAGATCGAGGAAGCCTCCAAGCGCGCCTGAGCGTCTGCGCGCGGGCATAAAAAAAGCCTCACTGGGTTGCAGTGAGGCGGGAATCGCACCAAGGGTGCGGAGGAGACATTCTGTGGGCGGGTGCCGCAGTGGGTACCTCGCCGGGTCTTGCTGACGTGGGCTCGACGCTGCAGTCGAGCCTGCCTTTGGAGACTCAGGCGCGCTTGCGCTTGGGAGCCATCTGCACCACGACGTCGGCCGGCGCCTTGTCCACCTGGGCGAAGAACTGCTCGCCGGCGGCAAAGGCCTGCTTCTGCATCTGGGCGCCGATGGTGGCTGCCTGCTCGTACAGGGCCAGGCTCTGGGCCAGGGCAGCCTTGTAGTTCTTGAGCAGGGGCTCAACCGGTGCGGGCAGGGTGCCGCCCAGTTCGTCGGTCATGGATTCGGCGTGCTTCACCAGGGTCTTGACGGCGGAATGCGTGGTCGAGGCCAGGGATTCCTGCGTGTCGGCGGCCAGCTTCAGGCTTTGCTTGCCGTACTTGGCGACCTTGGCGGAGACCGGGGCGAGCACATCTTGCGGGTTGGCGAAACCGGCCTCGGGCGTCCAGCCTTCGGCGTTGCGCACCACGCTGATCAGTTCAGCGGCGTTTTCCTTGATGGCGCCGACGGCGAGTTCAGAGGCCTTGGAGGCGCTGTCCACCACGGTGGAGAGGGCTTCCACGCCGTGGGAAACGACGTCCTGGGATGCGGCCTTGACGGAAGAGAGAGTCTGGAACATGGCGTGTCCTCCTAAGAGTTGTGAGGGGCTTCACTTGCGCCACGTGTCCATCGACCTCGATGGTGCAGCGCACAATGGAAATATAGGGACGCCTCAGCCCAGGGTCAAGAAAAATTTGGTGCGCTGCAGCATGAGCGTAGAGTCTAGGCTCTACCCGTGCTGCCTCTTTGGTTCTGGTGCGCAGAAAAGTCTCGACCAATCAATAACTTGTCGCTGCTCTTGCTTTTGGCGAACAGAACTCGGTGCCGCCCCGGCGGGCGTGGGTCGAAGGCTTACTGCGCGACCCAGCCGCCGTCGACGTTCCATGCTGCACCGCGCACATTCGAGGCGGCGTCACTGCACAGAAACACGGTCAGCTCACCCAACTGCTCGGGTGTGACGAACTGCAGGGACGGCTGCTTTTCGCCCAGCAGTTGCTTGCTCGCCTCGGCCACCGAGATGCCCTGAGCCGCCGCCTTCGCGTCAATCTGCTTTTGCACCAGCGGCGTGAGCACCCAGCCGGGGCAGACGGCATTGCAGGTGATGGGCAGCTGCGCGGTTTCGAGCGCCACCACCTTGGTCAGGCCCACCACGCCATGCTTGGCCGCCACGTAAGCCGCCTTTTGTGCAGAGGCCACCAGACCGTGGGCTGAGGCGATGTTGATGATCCGCCCCCAGTTGCGCTGCTTCATGCCGGGCAGCAGGAGGCGCGTGGTGTGGAACACGCTGGACAGGTTGATGGCGATGACCGAATCCCAGCGCTCCACCGGGAAGTCTTCCACCGGCGCCACATGCTGGATGCCGGCGTTGTTCACGAGGATGTCCACGCCTCCGAAGGTGCTTATTGCGAACTGCGCCAGCGCCTCGATCTCGGCCACCTTGGAGAGGTCTGCGCCGTGGTAGGCCGTCCGCACGCCGTAGGCGGCCTGGGTCTCGGCCTGAAGCTTCGCGATCTCGTCGGCGCTGCCGAAGCCGTTGAACAGGATGGACGCGCCCTGACGTGCGAGCGATTGCGCGATGCCCAGACCGATCCCGCTGGTCGATCCGGTGACGAGGGCGACTTTGCCTTGCAATGAACTCATGTCGGGGCGTCCTTGCTGTTGTTGTTGCTGGCTCGCGCCGACGCCTGAGCGGCAGTGCGCGATGCTGCAGTGCCGCAATTTTATCGGGACTCGCCCGATCACGCCGCTAAATTCCTGCCATGACCGCGCCACAAATTTTCGCGCCGCCCCGCCAGCACAGCGTGCAATGCCTGTCGGCGCGGGGCCTGCACCGCATGGCCTATCTGGAGTGGGGCGACGCCGTAGCGGACACCGTGCTCGTGTGCGTGCACGGTCTGACGCGCTGCGCCTGGGATTTTGAGGTCGTGGCTCAGCGTCTGGCTCCGCGCATGCGCGTGGTGGCGCCGGACGTGGTGGGCCGCGGCGCAAGCGACTGGCTGGCCGACCCCACGGGTTACGGCGTGCCCCAGTACATGGCCGACATGACCACCTTGCTCGCGCGCCTGAACGCCCGCCGGGTGTTCTGGTTCGGCACCAGCATGGGTGGCCTGATCGGCATGGCGCTGGCCAGCCTGAAGGATTCGCCGATCGAGCGCATGCTGATCAACGACGTCGGCCCGCGCATCGAGCCGGCGGCGCTGGCGCGCATCGGCGCCTATGTCGGCCGGGCGCCTGTCCACGCGAGCTTCGAGGCGGCCGTGACCTATGTGCGCACCGTGGCCGCCAGCTTCGGCCCGCACACGGACGCCCAGTGGGTGGAGCTCACGCGCCATGTGGTGCGCGAGACCCCGCAGGGCTGGGCGATGCACTACGACCCGGCCATCGCCAAGCCCTTCGCCGGCGCCACGCCCGAGCAGGCTGCCGCTGGCGAGGCCATCATGTGGGCCGGCTGGGCGCAGATTCGCGCGCGCGTGCTGGTGGTGCGCGGTGAGCTATCGGATCTGCTCAGCCGCGAGACGGTGGCGCGCATGCAGGCCGAGAACCCGCGCGCCGAGGTGGTGGAGATCGAAGGCGTGGGCCATGCGCCTACCTTCATGCAGCCGGATCAGATCGATCTGGCGGAACGCTTTTTTCTGGAGGAGTGAAGACGATGGGCGCAGTGACAAGAATCGGCGTGGGCAAGCGGCTGTCCGAGGCAGCGGTACACAACGGGACGGTGTATCTGGCCGGCCAGGTGGCCGATCAGACGGCCGGGCAGGACATTGCCGCGCAGACCCGTGAGGTGCTGGGCATGATCGACACCCTGCTGGCCCAGGCCGGCTCGGACAAGAGCCGCATCCTGATGGTGCAGATCTTCATTGCGGATCTGAAGGACTTTCCCGCGATGAATGAGGTCTGGGACGCCTGGGTGGTGCAGGGCGCCACCCCGCCACGTGCCACGGTGCAGGCGGCGCTGGCCAAGCCGGAATGGCGTGTGGAGATGGTGGTCACCGCCGCCGCTTGAGGCGCGCGCCGCGGCGGGCGCGGTGAGGTGACCCCCGTCAGCCGCGGTGGACCGGTTACCGGCACGTCGATGGGCAGGATTCAGGGTGGCCGAATGGCGATCATTTTCGGCCATTGAACGTAGGAATGAAGGAAAAGCGACTTTCCGCTTGTCTGTAGCCAGTCTTGGGCTCATTTTGGTGTCCGAATTTCCATAAAAACAGTTAAAAACAGCCAAAAATGAAGACTTACGGGCGCCGTGTTGCTTTGCGGCGCTTTGTTGCAATTTGGCCGTGCCGCATGGGCGGCCGCTCCCTAAGCTTGAGCTCCAAGTTTTTGCTTAGTTTCAAACAGCTCAGGGGGCATCATGACTTCGCACACGTACCGGCTGCTGGCGGGCAGCACCGCGCTGGCTGCCGCATTGATGACGCTGGGCGCCGCACCGGCGCAGGCGCAGGACAAGCGCTTCTACATCGGCGGCGACCTTGGCCTGTCCACGCTGGACTTCAATACACGCCGCCTGGGCAACTTCAACCCGAATGCCGGCATCCGCACCTCGGTGGATGACCGCGACATGAGCTACGGCGTGTTTGCCGGCTACCGCGCCGAGCGCAACTTCGGTGTGGAGTTTGGCTACAACCGCTTCGGCAAGACCAAGGTCACGATCAGCGACGGCATCAACGCCGCCAGCAGTGCCGTGAAGAGCGACGGCGTCTTTGTTGCCGGGCTGTATCACCTGCCGCTGCCAGCCAACTTCACGCTCGTAGGCAAGCTGGGCGTGTCCAACAGCAAGTCCACGTTCAACCTGTTTCCCTTCGGCCAGGACAACCGCAGCAAGGTCAACCCGCTGTATGGCGTGGGCCTGGGCTACAAGCTCGGCGACAGCCTCAGTCTGCGGGCGGAATACAACCGCATCCCCAACTTCGCCGACAACGACCGGGATCTGTCCAACGCCAAGCTCGGCGTGATCTTCGGGTTCTGATCCACAGGCCGCTGTGTCCATGCTGCGGCCGCGTCGCTAGAAGATGTTCAACAGCACCACCGACGCCTTGCACCGCAGGAGGCTGCGCTCGAGCAAGCGCAGAGCTTCGCCCGGCGTGCCTGCGCAGTGAAGTCGCGTACACGATCTACTAGCGCGCCTCAACGCCAGTGCTCTGCGCCTCAGCAAGCCCCGAGCCGGACCACTCGCGCCGCATATAGGTCTCCAAGCCAGCTTGCAGCGAGCCCCGGCCCAGAATGACACCCAAGCCCGGGCCCCACGCCACGCTGCCCTGATCGCTGCGCAAGCGGACCTGCATTAGTGCATAGGCGCGTACGCCGGGCATCAGTCGGGTCGCCAGGCCACCGCCAAAGGCCGAGTTGGCGCGCAGCCAGTGCCTCAGCGGTTGGTGGTGCGGCCTCAGTGTCAGTCCGAGCGCATCGTCTTAGCTCGACGCGGTGCTGTGGTCGAGGCTGTCGTATTTCACCGACGTGGTTCGTTGGCGCGTCACCCATGGTGTCATGGGACAAACACGACTGTGCGACACTTCTCGAACCTATTCGGGAGAAATCATGAACTTAACAAAGATCGCATTGGTATTCGTTGCCTCCATCGCAGCGGCCGCGTGCTCGACGACTGAGCAGTCAAGAGCAATCGAAGCTCCAAAGGTTGCTGCAGCTAGCACTACAGCGCCGCAAACTGTTCGCGTGCCGGTGGCACTTGGGAGGTTTGACAATAGATCGAACTTCGCACGGGGCGTATTTTCAGATGGTATCGATCGTCTCGGGGGGCAGTCCCGCACAATACTTCTTTCGCACCTGCAGCAAAGTAATCGGTTTAACGTTCTAGATCGCGACAACTTTGAAGAAGGCAGGCAAGAGGCGCAGCTTCGTGGCACCAGTCAGGCGATCAGGGGTGCAGACCTTTTGGTTACTGGTGCAGTGAGTGAATTCGGACGAAAAGAGGTCGGCGATCGCGCGCTGTTCGGTATTCTTGGTCGCGGTAAGTCGCAGGTTGCCTATGCAAAGGTGACACTCAATGTGATCAATCCACTAACTTCCGAGGTTGTATATTCTGTGGCGGGAGCTGGGGAGTATAGCTTGTCCGAGCGGGAGGTTCTGGGCTTTGGTAGCAATGCCGGCTACGACGCGACCTTAAATGGAAAAGTTTTGGATTTGGCTATCCGCCAGGCGGTTGACAATTTGGTTGTAGGAGTCGATCGTGGACTTGTGAAGGTTTCGCGCTAGTACAAGGAATGTTGAAAATGACGTTGTGTCGTTTGCTTCTTATCACGGTTGCCGTGACGAGTCTCGTTGGCTGTGCAACCAAGCCTACGTTATATGAATGGGGTGGATACCAGCCTGCTGTCTATGCGTACCTAAAAGGTGGTCCCATAGATTTAGGTGCGCAAATTGTCCAGCTTGAGCAGCAAGCGCAGAGAATCTCGTCTTCCGGTAAGGTTCCGCCGCCTGGATTTTACGGGCATCTTGCCTTATTGCACAGCAAGAACGGGAATGACAGTAAGGCGTTGAGTTATCTGGAGCGTGAGCGATCCTTGTTCCCGGAATCGGCTACCTATGTCGAATTTTTACTCAAGAACTCGGGGGCTGGTCGCCCCAAGGCACAGGGAGTAGAATGATGGGTATTCAAGGGTTTTGGTATCGGCGTGCCGGTCGAAAAATTTTGACTGTTGGAGTTGGTGGCTTGCTGCTCATGCTTATAGGGTGTGCAACGCCGCCTGCAAGCAAAGACTATAGCGCGTTTCGTCAGGCGAAACCTGCATCAGTTCTTGTTCTGCCGCCGCTCAACGAGTCTCCAGATGTTTTAGCCACTCCTAGCGTGTGGGCTCAACTCTCGCAGCCATTGGCAGAAAGTGGGTTCTACGTTTTTCCTGCATCTCTGGTTGATGAAACGTTCAAGAACAATGGTATACAGACAGCAGCCGACGCACAGCAGATTCCGACCGCTAAGCTGCGCGAAACATTTGGTGCAGACACTGCGCTTTATGTGTCTGTAAAGCGCTATGGCTCGGTATATCGTGTGATATCGGCGGACGCTGTGGTTTCACTCGAGGCACGGTTGGTTGATTTGCGAACAGGCCAGGAGCTCTGGCGAGATGCGGCATCTGCATCCAGCGCTGAATTGTCTGGCGCCAACCAGCAGGGATTGATCGGTGCTTTAGTAAAGGCGATTGCCGACCAAATCGCCAATCAACTTACGGAGCGTAGTCACGTTGTTGCTGGAATGGCTGGTCAACGCTTGTTGGCGGCCGGGCGGTCGAATGGACTGCTATATGGACCTCGTTCACCGAGTTATGGGCGCTGACTCCATCGCGCTTACTGCTTGGCAGACGTTGCGGAACGTCCGGTAGCGACAACAATCCGTCGCAGGTCGCGTAGAAGGTGCCGTCGGCGCGAGTTGGCGGCACCATTTTTTTATCGAGTGGCGAGTTGTTGCACTGCGGCCAACTCGCATCAGGTGGTCGTCGCTTACCCGTCGGTGCGTCATGATTCAACGCACAGATAGGCCGCCAGCACCTCGAACCACGCCGGATGGTTCTGCAGCAGGTGTTCGGGCGCGACGAACATCGCTTCCACGCTCACTGCGAAGAACTCCGCAGGGTGCGTGGCGGCGTAGGGGTCCAGGCCCCAGACGGTGGGTTCATCCCAGTCGGCGGGCAGCGCGTCCACCGCGTCGCAGAAGGCGTCATAGGCCAGCAGCATCACGCGCTCGAACTCGCTGCGCTTGAGGTGCTTGTGAAAGCGCGCGTCGAAGATCGGGATGCCGTCATCGATGCCGTCGGCCATGTCCAGCTTGTGGGCGAACTCATGGATCACCACGTTGAAGCCGGTGCGCCGGTCCGGGTTCGCGGCGTCGCTCCATGACAGGATGATCGGCCCGCCGGGCCAGGCTTCGCCCACGGCCTCGTCGATGTAGTGATGCTCCACGCCGTCCTCATCGACCTCCACCTTCGGGATCAGGAATCCCTCCGGATAGACCACCACGCCGACGAAATCGCCATACAGATCCGGCGAGAGATGCAGCACCGGCAGGCAGGCCTGGATGGCGATCGACAGCACCATGTCGTCGGTCAGCGTCAGATCGGCCGCGCCATGCCACTCCTTGCTGGCGATGAAGCCGGCCGACTGCTCGCGCAGCCGCGTCAGCTGCGCATCGCTCAAGCCGCCCAGGCAGGGCATGCCCGCGCACACGCGCGCCCAGAGCGCGTCTTCAAGCGCAGGCGGTGCGGTGGTACCCAGGGCCTTGCGGATGTAGTCGAGCATCGGTCAGACGGTGGCGGGTGGTGATGAGCTTGTGCATCAGCGGGCGCAATCGCGGCCCGCACGTGCACCTATGATGCCAGCGCCGGGCGCGCCGCAGACGCTCGTTGCCTGTCGCGGCCCTGTCGCTGCAATTCCTCTTTCTATCGTGCCGACCCTGTCTGAACCCGTGAACACTGCATCTGGCGCGCCGCCAGCCGGCGGGTTTGCAGCCGTATTGCAGCAGCGCCTGGAGGCGCTGTGCATGAACAGCGGCGAGCCCGCCTGGGCGCACGCGCAGGGCGTGGCTGCGATCGCGGATGATCTTGGGCTGGATGCCACGGCGCATGAGGCCAGCCTGCTTTTCGTCGCGCTGTGGCTGCTCCCCGAGGACGGAGACGCGTTGCGCACCCAGGCCAGCCCGGCAGTTGCGGACATGGCCGGACAGGTGGTGAGCCTGCTCAAGCTGCAGGACATCACCCGCGAGGCGCTCGCGGGCAAGGCCATCAAGGCCGGCAAGAACGCCGCCAAGGAAGCCGCCCAGCAGATCGACAACCTGCGCCGCATGCTGCTGGCCATGGCGCCGGACATCCGCGTGGTGCTGCTGCGGCTGGCCAGCCGGCTGCAGACCCTGCGCTGGTATGCGGCCAGCAAGACGCCGGTGCCCGACACGCTTGCCAGCGAGACCCTGAAGCTCTACGCACCACTGGCCAACCGCCTGGGCGTGTGGCAGATGAAGTGGGAGATGGAAGACCTGGCCTTCCGCTTCCGCGAGCCCGACACCTACAAGCGCATTGCCAAGGCGCTGGACGAAAAGCGCGCCGAGCGCGAAGCCTTCATCGCCCAGGCCATCGAGGCGGTCACGGCCGAGATGCGCAAGGCCGGTGTCGATTGCGAGATCTCCGGCCGACCCAAGCACATCTACAGCATCTGGAACAAGATGTCCCGCAAGCAGGTCGCCATCGAGAGCCTCTACGACCTGCGCGCCGTGCGCGTGCTGGTGGACGACATCCGCGGCTGCTACACGGCGCTTGGGATCGTGCATCAGCGCTGGACGCCGATCCCCAAGGAGTTCGACGACTACATCGCCCGCCCCAAGCCCAACGGCTATCAGAGCCTGCACACCGTCGTGGTGATGGAAGACGGCCGGCCGCTGGAGGTGCAGATCCGCACCCGCGACATGCACCGCGCCGCCGAGTTCGGCGTGGCCGCGCACTGGCGCTACAAGGAAGGGGCCACCAGCGCCGAGGTCAGCGAGCGCGACCAGCGCATTGCCTGGCTGCGCCAGCTTCTCGCCTGGAAGCAGGACGTCACCGAGACCATTGCCGACGAGCACTGGCAGGTGGACGCGGACGATCACATCTACGTCATGACCCCCGCAGGCCGGGTGGTTGAACTGCCGGCCGGCGCCACGCCCATCGACTTTGCCTACTACGTGCACAGTGATCTGGGCCACCGCTGCCGCGGCGCGAAAGTCGACGGCGCCATGGTGCCGCTGACCACCGCACTGGCCACCGGCCAGACCGTGGAGATCGTCGCAGACAAGAAGCTGGACGCAGGCCCATCGCGCGACTGGCTGAACCACGAGCTGGGCTATCTGGCCAGCCCGCGCTCACGCTCCAAGGTACGCGCCTGGTTCAACGCCCGCGAGCTGGAAGAGGCGCAGGCCACCGGCCGGGCGCTGGTGGAAAAGGAGCTGGCACGGCTGGGCAAGACAGCCATCAATCTGCAGGAGCTCGCCAGCCGCATGGGCTTCGAGAAGCCGGACGATCTGTGGGTTGCGGCCAGCAAGCCGGACTTTCACGCCCGCTCGATCGAAGCCGCCTTCGAGGCGCCCAAGGAAGACGACCCGGACGCCGCAATCAAGGCGCGGCTGGAGGGCTTGTCCGAGGCACGCAAGGCCACCAAGAGCTCAGTGCTCGTGGTCGGCGTGGACGTGATGACGCAGCTTGCGCGCTGCTGCCGCCCGGCGCCGCCCGATGAAATTGCAGGCTTCATCACTCGCGGCAAGGGCGTATCCATCCATCGCACGAGCTGCTCGAACTTCCGCAACCTGCAGCGCAAGGATGCTGATCGTGTAATCGAGTGCGCCTGGGGCAACCAGGCAGACGCCAGCTACGCCGCCGACGTGCGCGTGCTGGCAGCGGATCGGCAGGGCCTGCTGCGTGACATCTCGGAGGTGTTTGCGCGCGAGCGCATCAATGTCACCGCAGTCAACACGCAGAGCAGCCGCGGTCAGGCGCGCATGCTCTTCACAGTGCAGATTGCCAGCGGCGGCCAGCTGGACAAGGCCCTGCTGGCGGTGACGGAGATCAAGGGCGTCATCGAGGCGCGGCGGCGCTGATCCGATGCGGTGTCAGACCAGACCGAAGTGCTTCGCGTAGCGCGCCGGCAGTTCCTTGAGATCGAAGAGCATCGGAAAGTCGGCCGTGTTGAACTCTGCATCCCAGGCGGGCATGCCGATCAGCTTTGCGCCGAGCTTGCGATAGCCCGCGATCAGCGGCGGCACGATGCCGTTGGCAGGGACGGCCTTGGCTTCACTGCGCTCCAGCGGCACCGGAAAGCGGGTGATCGGAAACACCTCGTTCACCTCATCAATCCCCGCGCTGCCGAACTGCTGGCCACCCAGGGCGGCCCAGGTGGCGCGCGCGTTGGCGCCGCCATCCGCCAGGCTCACGCTGGCACAGCCGATCGCGTAGCGCAGCCCACGCGCCTTCATGTAGCGTGCCAGCCCGCTCCAGAGTGCGAGCAGGGTGGCGGTGTTGCGGTAGTCCGGGTGCACGCAGGTACGTCCAAACTCCACCAGCTCCGGCGCGAGCCGAGCCAGGCGGGTCACGAAGAACTGCTCGCTCATGTAGCACGAGCCCACCGAAGCCGCCGACGGCATGGGCAGCATGCGATAGCAGCCGATGACGCGCTGCGTCGGCGGATCGATCGCGATCAGGTGATCGCACCAGGTGTCGTAGGGGTCGATGTCCAGCCCGGGCACCGGCGTGGCGAGGTGCGCGCCGTACTCGTTGGCGAAGATGTCGTAGCGCAGGCGCTGCGCGGCGGTCAGTTCCGCTTCGGTTTCAGCCAGACGCACGATCGGCAGGCCCGCATCCACAGCGGGTGCGGCCGGCGCCTTGAGCAGCGCGGCACGAGGACGCTCGGTGGATTCGGCCCCTTCGAGGCTGGCCGGGCGGATCGCGGCATGCAGATCAATCATTACTGGGCTTCTCCCGTCACTGGTTCCATGTCTCTCCAGTGACAGAATCGCCTCCGCGGGTGACGCCGCCATTGCGCGAGCGTGTCAGGCCGATGAACCCCTCTTGAGCATTGCCTCGGGCGCCACATGCAGGGACCACTCCACCTGCGGACCCGGGCCGGAAAGATGTGATATAGTCTCATCTTCTGCGGCTGTAGCTCAGTTGGATAGAGTACTTGGCTACGAACCAAGGGGTCGTGGGTTCGAATCCTGCCAGCCGCGCCAAATTTAGTGTTGTAAATCAAGGACTTAGCGAGCCTAGCTCTCTAAGTCCTTTTTTGTTCGTGGGGACTTTTGGGGGACTCTGCTGCAGATGCTCCGTGTGCCAGAGCGCCCGCTGCACCCATCTACGCGACCTGATGCCACCACGAATGGGGAGTTTTGGGGACTTTTCCTCACCCCATCATTCCGCGACTATGCCTCGCATTTTGGGTCGGCGCGGCTAGAGATACGTCTTCAAAGGCGAAGCTTTTCCTGGTCGGTCTCCGAAGCTCTGCATGGAACGATCTGCAGCGCGGTGCAGGCGCGGCGCAACCGCAAGCAGCACCGGGGTGCGCCGAACCCAACATACCTGGTCGCATCGACGCGACTTCAGCGCCAACACTTGCGACAAAGCCTGAGTGGCGAGCCACTGGACAACGACGCGTACTCGCAGCCGCCCTGCGAGGCAGTCTCTGATTGGCGTGCTTCGCGCTGGCTAGACCTAGCCGGCTCCGGCACTGTGTGTACAGCTGCAAACTGCCACTCCAAGCGATAGCCGTCCACTATCGCCTGAGAACTGACCCCCGCGATCAAACGCGAGACTGGCGTGCCTACGAGCGACCGTGTCGCGGACGTCGTGCAGTACGTGACCGCACCCTTGGCGCAGGGGCATGAGCGGCTCAAGCGAAGCTGAGAGGTGGCACCGCTTGCGCGACCCGCAAAGCTCAACCAACTTGTCGGCCTGTATGCCCAAGTTCAGTTCACGAGGCGACAAACGCCTGCGAAAAGAGACGTGTTGCACGGTTGCCCGCGGCGCATTGGTGATCCCACTTTTGCGTGATCCAAGCCGCCGACCTGCGAGCTCCTCATCCGCATCGAACAACGCTAAGTGACTGATCCGAAGGGGAAAACTGCGAAGCTATTCGAGATTTCCCGAGCCCTGTCGCGCGGCAACCTCAATGTGGATGGGCATCGGAGGTGCCGCTAGAGTGCGCCCGCGCTTCGCTAATCGGGGCCTCACAGGGCAAGCCGAGCGCACCACAAGAACGGAATGAACATGTTCAGCACTTCGCTTGCGCTGCCACGCGCGCTCAGGTGGCGCATGGATGCGACGTCACGCAACGAAGCGACCTGCCTGTCGCTGCTCTTGCAACGCCTTGCATGCCGCGCTTGGCACTCAAAGGCTGTTCAGCAGTTTGCTGGCGCAGGGCGTAGTTGGACTGAGCCTTCGGCGCAAAGTCTGATTTGCAGCTTCAGGTGCATCACTGAGGCGTCTTGGGCGTCCCAGGGCCGAATCGCGTTGGTTGAGCAAGTGGCGAGTCGTGAAGGCGATTTGCACCGACTTCAACTGCTACCGCGCCGACGCGTGAAAACCCAAACCAATTCGAGAGTTGCCACCCCCAAAAGTGCGACGTGCTCCGGCTGCCGCGCTCCTTCGGTCCGGAGTCAATCGTGAACAAAGTGCTTCAGCGCTTGTGGCTTACATGTCTGCTCGTTGCATCTGCACCGACCTTTAGTGCGGTCTGGTGCGCGGCACCCTTAAGTTATCTCGGTGTAAATGAATATGGATGGGTGTTCATCGCGCAAGAAGGACAAACGCCTATACACGCCATTTGCAGCACAGCTGATAAAGGTACGTTTGAAATTATTCCACAGGCGTGTCGAACTATGTACGCAAGTCTGGTTGTTGCTCGATCTCAACGACAAACTGTTAGAACTTACTACCGCAATCTGAATGCCTGCGCAGATATTGGCAGTTGGTCGCTGCAGTCTTCTGCGTACTTCGTCGAACTACCTTAAGGAAACCGTTCTTGCTATGAACCCCGCTGCGCAAACCGGAAAGTGCACCGTGGCACAAACCAGAACCTCGCATGGAATGGTGGGAGTGCATCGTATGGTCAAGACATTATTGATCGCAGTAGGAATAGTCGCGCAGGTGACGCCTGCTGCTGCTGCGCCGCAGTGGTGCAGTGGAAAGATCTCGCATGTCTGGGTGAATGGAGGCGGGGCGCTATACATCCTTGGTAGTTGGCGAGGCGATCATCAAATGCTTTGCAACGTAAGCTCTGAGTGGCGCGGCATTAGCCCTGCAACTTGCCGGACGTGGCATGCAATTGCAACCACTGCAGTAGCAACGGGTAAGGATGTAACTGTTTACTTGGATGCAGCTTCATGCAGCTCTTTTCCCACCTACGAAAGTGCGCCGACGCCTGGTTACGTAATGCTTATTCACTAACAACCAGCCTATTCCGCTGTGAGCTAGTGTCTTCCCGATTTTCAAGTGGCCGTCGCTACTGAACTTGCAAATTCAATGAGCCAACATACGCGTTTAGCCAAATCGTCTGCCCTGTTGCAGAGAGTCGCCGCATGCTTGATTGCGAAGCTTTGCATTGCGACGTCATTCCTTCCAACCAGCGCTTTTGCGCAGGGCTTGACGGTTTCCGAGAGCGGCCAAGCGATCTTCAGCTATCCCATCGCTGTCCCACCGGGCGTTGCGGGGATGGAGCCCAAGCTCTCCTTGGTATACAACAGTGGTGGAGTTAATGGCCCAGCCGGCGTGGGCTGGGCCGTTCAAGGCATATCGCAAATTACCCGGTGCACACAAGTTGACGCGGATCCAGCCGCTGCGGGCGTCCGACCGGCGATCAAGCCTCGCATTAGGGCAGTGGAGTATCTGGCCTCCGACCCATTGTGCTTGGATGGGCAGCGGCTCGTAGGGCAAGGCAATACCAACCCTGACTTCGTCGAATACCGAACTGAAACAGACTCGTTCGCACGCATTCGCGGCTGGGGAGGCACCGCTGATACAGGTGCAAACTACTTCGTCGTGCAGACGAAAGCTGGCCTGACAAACTACTACGGCCGCATTGGCGGTGATGAGGATGGGGTCGTGGTTGCCGGGCCCGACATTGGTGGACCACCGACTACGGTTATAACGGCATGGATTCTCAAGCGAACCGTCGATAGTGTTGGTAATGTCATAGATTACTCTTATGTGAATCGCACAGTACCATGGGGTACTGTGCTGGAATCTGGAGTTCCTCGCAACGGCCGGGAATGGTACTTACAGCGGGTCACTTACGGTTGCAACTTCCGCGGCCGGAACATAGTTACCGAAAGGCTCTGTGGCTCACCCGGAAGCGGTACATCAGGGTATAGCGTCATATTTGAATACCACGATAACCGCCCAGACAAATCCGAAACGTTTTATAACGGGGTTAAGTTTGTAAATATTGCCATGTTGTCCCGAATTATTGTTGAGCGGGCAGGCGGCGTGGCGGTTCGAACTTATAACCTCACGGCGGGAATTTCGTCGTCAACCGGACGCACTGTGGTACAGAGCATCCATGAGTGTGCCGGTAATGTCCGACTTGACACAGCCGGAAGGCGCTGCCTGCCACCGACGACGTTTCGCTACGCGGATTCTGGCGCTGCCGCGGTAGGGGTGGTGCAGGGGTTGGATACCGCAGGTGCGTGGCTTGGTAATCGTGACGGTCTGCAGGGAAGTATTGTTGGTGACTTTAACGGTGATGGCAAGGCAGACTTTATTGTGTGGCACCGCGATGTTGCGTGGGAAGCTGCGCTTTATCTTGCGGACGCGAAAACTCCTGGCAAGTTCAATCGGGCTGATTTGCCGGCGGATTTGAAGACCCGAAAACTTGGCGGTGGCTGGTCGGGTGCGCCCGCCGAAGAGGCGGTGGAGACGATTGCTGTTGATATCAACGGCGACGGCCGCGCTGATTTGATCAGGAGCTGCAAGTCGACGAATACGGCCAGATGCCCGCTAGGTCGGCGTGACGTCACCATGTGGTTGTCACTGCTCAGCTCCGACGGGGCGGCGCCCCTTGAGCAGCCCGCTTTCGTAGCCACAGCAAGTGACTCATTGAACGCGATCCCTGACACGCTGTATTCGACACGCGATACGCTGAATATCAGATGCACCTCGACAGATCGAGATGCCTTCCCGTCTGGCGGAACGAACAGGCGGCTCGATCTATTCAACGACGTGTTCTGGCAAGACTTCGACGGCGACGGCTTCATCGATCTTGTAATCGTCGAATCCAATACAACGCCAGCAGTCACAAGCGGACCTCGCCAAATCCCGGGCGCGCTGCAATGCCCCTCGGTCCCCGATCGCTTCAACAATCGATTCAAGCGATTCAGGTACTACACGGGCGCAGGAGACGGGACGTTCGCTCTGCGGCAGACCATCACAAGCAGCGTGGCTACACCCATCTTTAACGATCATCGCACCAAGGATTCGGTTGCCGGCCTGTCTACCGGCGAAGTGGTGGACGTGAACGGCGATGGTCGCCCAGACCTGTTGTTTGTGGCCAGCCGCTGGATCCAGCAGCCCTCCGGCACCTTTGAAGAGCGGTCCAATGCACTTGACCTCGCTGGGCTGAGCGAGCCGCAGATGCAGCTGATCGACATCAACGGCGACGGTCGTCAAGACATTGTCCTGGTCGAGACAAATCCGGCAGCCCGCTACACCGTCCAATGCAATGGCGACCCTGCGGTGAACTTCGAGGTGTCCGCCAATCCCGGCTCATCGGCCCTATTCATCAACACTGGTGTCGGGCCGGCAGGAGGAGCTGCCTTCCGTCGGGATGACAGACCGATTGCCCAGCTGAAGTCTGAGGCGGTCTATCGGTTTTGCAGCGGCGGGCGCCAGCAGTTCGCATTCGGAAATGGACCTGTGGGCAGCATCCAGACGGACCTCGACGGAAACGGCTTGGCAGACTTTTTGGCATGGAGCAACGCAGGCAACCAAGACGCGAATCTCACCCGCTTTCGAGTGGCGCCGAGTCCAGGTGCGTTCGGTTTTCCGGCCATCGAGTTGCAGGCCGTACCTCACGGCTTGCCCACCAACCTTGTTCAGCAGGCCGGATACGTGGGAGGAGACTTTCTAGGCATCGGTGGCCCGTCGTTTACCAAATTGCCCGACGCGGGTGGCCCGAATGGCACGGTGTACGGGCGCCTCGGCCCACCCAACGATGTCATGGTCGAAGCGGTTTCGCCGTCCCGTGGTTCGACTTTGGTCAGGTACGCCTCGCTCGCAACTGCGACTGACGCATTCTTGGGCAACCCAACCGTTTCGAGTGGCGTGTATGCACCCACGCGCCCCCCTGTGACCGCTGCCACGGTGGCCGCTCACACGTGGCCGCTCTACCACGCGCATCCTCCGCAATGGGTTGTTTCAGGCACCACGCAGCCCAATGGGGGGGGCGTCGGCGTAGTGACTGCGTTCGTCTACTCAGGCCAAAAGGCCGATCTTTCTGGTGGCGGCAGCCTGGGATTCGAGTCCGTCAGCAAGTATTTCCCGTACGCGGACGGCCGGATGATGGTGTCTACAACTGAGTACCTTCAGCCGGTCAATAGCGCAACGAGCCTTGATGGGTTCAGTCAGCGCAAAGGCTACGCAGGCATGCCGAAGTGCACCTTTACGCGCTACCAACCCAATTGGTCATCCAACGCACCAGTTCGAGAGGTCATAGAGGGTGATGGCGAACTGTTTGACCCACGTGGCCGCAATCGTGTCGTTCGCAAAACCGCGCAGAGCATGGCGGGTGGCGCACAGAAACCATCGACAGCCAATGCAGCAGCGCTGGATATGAGTACTGGTGTCAACAGCCTGTGCTTTGACTCTGACACGAAGCCCGGTGATGCCTACGCGGAAAACATCGTGAACATGACGACTTACACCTACTGCGATGTTCAACAGCAAGGCCAGGCCGGCGCTGCCACGATTCATGCGCCTTGCGCATCGGCATCGGCAATCAAGCGGCCCTACCAATACCGGAGCGTCGAACGCACCTGGGATCTGAACCAGCGCAATATGTTGGTTTCCCGTGTCGACACCCGCAACGACAGCATGACTCAGTATGGCGATGTACTGACCGCCACGGCGCGCACGACCGGCTTTGGCGTGGGTGGCTTCGCTGGTGAAGTGACTCACACCAAATCGACCGAGAATGAATATGACCTCGAATCGACATTCATTGATGGGACCAAGTGGTTCTTGGGCCGCTTGACGAAGAGCCGCGTCACCTCAACTTCGTCGACCGCCGGTGTTGCACCCAGGCAGGATAACTCCGGCCTCACCAAAACGGCTCGGGCAACCAGCGGCGCAGAAACTCCACCTACCCGCGTGCTGCGGCCTGAAGAGTTGGCCGCAATCCTTCAGCTGCTTTTGGACGACTGACACGCAAGTGCGCCATGCCCTGGCGCATCTCGATTGCATGCGCGTAACCGCGCTCGCCCTTATACCAAGCCTAGCGACCACGATTCCATGAACAAGCGCGAACAGTCTCGAAGCACTCGCGGCGCCCGAACCGCAGCCGTTTTCTGCCTACTGGCTGGAGCATTCTTTGGCGCCGCTGCGCAGGCCCCCGCACTGGCACCCATCCAAACGACCGTCGTTCGCTCTGTGAGCTTTACATATGACCGGGACACCGGCCTGCTCATTTCAGAGACAGTCGAGCCGGAAGGTGGCGAGCTGTGCGTGAAGACCACCCACGGTTACGGCGATCCGTTCGGCAACAAAACCTCCACCACGACTAGCCCCTGCGGCGTTTCAGACAACAACCACCCGCTAGTTCGAACTGCATCGGCCTCTTTCCGCAATGCAGGTCAGCCCGCGGGTGTCTTGGATGGCAGCTTCGTGACGCAAGTCACCAATGCCTTGGGGCACGCGGAGAGCCGTCGTTTCGACGCCCGGTTTGGCCAAGCTGACTGGATACAGGGCCCCAACGGACTCGTCTCACAGGTCACGCTTGACGACTTTGGTCGAAAAGTTCAAGAGCTACGGGCCGACGGGACGTCAACCCGCACGTGGTACTGCTACCTGGAATGGCCAAGCACGAATGCCCTCAAGGTCACGGAACGTTCAAGCAACACGCCGGGCTGCCCGGCACCCAACACCAGCAGCAGCTTCGGGCCGAACAGTGAGGTGCCGCCGCAGGCCATCAGCTTTGTGCAGTCCCAGAGTTTTGGAGCGAACGGCCAAGCGGCTGGCCCGTGGGTGCGTGAGTACCAAGACAACCTCGGCCGCAAGATCCGAACGGTGACGCAAGCCTTTGACGAAGGCAACGGCGCCACCAACGGGCGCCTCATCGTTGCGGACACCTACTACAACCAGAACGGCGCAGAGGTGCTCACCACGCAGCCGTATTTCTTGCACAGCCTGGCATCCACGGTTAATGGTGAATTCACTTACGGATTCACCTACACCGCTTTTGATGTGCTTGGCCGCCCGATGGTGGTCTTGTCCGCCAATGACAGCGCGGATGCGCTCAGCTACGCCGATGCGCTGGCCCGCATTCCCGAGCGCCAACGCGGCACATTTACCGCATTGCTGGCAGACAAAAACAACTGGCCCATCGCCCACCGTGGCAACCAGGGGAACCTGCGTTTTGCGGTGATTGAATACAGCTACGAAGGCCTCAAGACCACCACCACCCGCCGCCAGCCAGGCTCCAGCAACGGTGTGGATGAGAACGTCCCGCGCGAGCTGGTGGACATCAGCTGGAAGAACACCCAAGGCAAGGTGACGCTCGTCCAGTCTGCAGACCGGGCGCAAACCGCCTACGTCTACGACGCCCAAGACAATCTGGTCACCACCATCGACCCGCTGGGCAACCGGATTGAGGTTCGGTTTGACCAGCGCGGCCGGCGCACCCAGCTTTGGGACCCCAACAAAGGCCTGCACACCTACGAGTACAACCCGCTCGGCGAGTTGATCGCGCAGCAAACGCCTAACCAACGCGCCGGCAACACGCGCACGAGCTTCACCTACGACAAGCTCGGCCGCATGGTCACGCGTACCTCGCCAGAGTTCACCACTACCTGGAGGTACGACACGGTGAGCGGCAACAGCGCCGCCGGAGACTGGTGCCTCAACAGCGCAACCGCCACTGGCGGCAACAGTAACGCCAGCAGTACTCGGGGCCTGCTGTGCGGCGTGTCCACCACCCATGGGGTGACGCGTAACACCGTCTACGACACCAAGCTGCGCCCCATCGAGAACACCACCGTGGCCGCGCCAGACGGCAACCGCTACGGCCAGCAGACCTTCAGCCAGCGTGTGGCCTACGACAACAACTTCGGCCGGGTACGCACGCAAACCTACCCCACGGGTGTGGCCGTGCAGATGAACTACACGGCCCTGGGCTTCGCGCGTAGTGTGACCAATGCGGCCACGGGCTACCCCTACTGGACCCCCATGACCATGAATGCCTGGGGCAAGGTTGAAGATGCTCAGCTTGGTAATGGGGTCGCAAGCAGAACGCGCTACCAGCCGCTGAGTGGCCGCGTGGCGCAAACCGGGGCTGGTACGGGCAATGACATTACCGCCGCCGCCATGCAGGTGTTCCAGCACACCTACGTCTGGGACAGCCTCAACAACCTCACGGCCCGCTCAGACGCCCACGGCGCCGGCCCCAACATCGCCACCGGCGAAACCTTTGGCTACGACGAGCTCAACCGCCTCACCCGCTACATCACCACCAACAACACCGGCCAGGTGGGGCGCGTCAATGTTCAGTACAACGCCATTGGCAACATCCTTTCAAAGAGCGATGTAGGACTGTATTTCTATCCAGCGGCCGGCCAATTGCGCCCCCACGCCGTCACGTCAGTACGCGGCACGGCCGGCCCCAATCCGCGCAACTACACCGCAGACTTTGAATACGACGCCCAAGGCAACCTCATTCGCGCCTTTGGAGACGCCCGCTACCGCACCCTGCGTTACAACAGCTTCAACCTCCCGCAGGGCGATGGTTCCACCAACGCCCTCGTGGGCGCACCCAACGCCCAGGGCCAAGCCGCCCGGTACGACTGGGCCTATAGCGACACCGAACAGCGCTTTGTGGAGCGCCGCACCACCGCCCGCGGTGTGCGCACCACCTGGTATTTGCACCCAGACGGCGCCGGCGGCCTGAGCTTTGAGATGGAAGTAGCTGAAGACGGCCAAGTCTTCAACCGCCACTACATCGCCACCGGCAGCAGCACCGCGCTGCTCACCACCCGCTCCACCGCGCCCACCACCCCCATCAAGCTGGAGTACTGGCACAAAGACCACCTGGGCTCCACCGCCGCCGTGAGCGTGGCCACCGGAGCCAACTGGGACCAGCTCGCCGCCCAGATCGTGCGCTACAGCTACGACCCCTGGGGCAAGCGCCGCTTCCCCAACGGCAATGCAGACACCGCCAACACCCTGGTGGGGGACTACCAACACGGCAACCCAGACACCGGCTTTGGCACAGACCGCGGCTTCACCGGCCACGAGCACCTGGACGACGTGGGCATCATCCACATGAACGCCCGCCTGTACGACCCGCTGCTGGGCCGCATGATGCAGGCCGACCCCGTGGTGGGCGACCTGTTTGATATTCAAACCTACAACGCCTACAGCTATGTGTATAACCAGCCACTCAATCTGGTCGATGCAGACGGAAGGTGCGCGATCTGCGGCGCAGTTGTCGCTGGACTTTTCGTTGCACGGGCGACGGGTGTCATTGACCAGCAAACCTTCAGGCAAGGTTTAGCGATCTCGGCGTCTCTCCTGCTTGGGCCGGGCGGGCCGTGGATGATTGCCGGGCAGCCTTTTGCGAGCGCGCTGGTTGCCGGCTTTTCTAGCGGCGCCATCAGCTCAGGAACCGTGAAGGGTGCGGCGCAAGGCGCGTTCTCGGCCGCGGTGTTTTATGGTGTCGGGCGAATTGCCGACGGCGCACACACCGCTGCAGCTTCAAAGGCAGAGTTCGCGCTGACTCAATCAGGAGCAAACCAAATTACGGCCGACGCGGCACGGACATGGGGGAGCGCTGGGATTGGGCGAGTTGCATTGCATGCTGCAGCAGGATGTGTCACCAGCGTTGCTGGCGGCGGTGAATGCGGGCGGGGCGCTGCAACAGCTGGCTTCGGAAAACTGCTCTCTTCGTCGATTGGCTATTCCGGCAACCGTGCGGCAAATACGCTTGTTTCGGCTCTAATTGGTGGCACGGTTGAAGTAATTGGCGGTGGCAAATTCGCGAACGGTGCTCAGACTGGGGCATTTCAGTATTTATTTAATGAGGCAGCAAGTCAGGGATTTTCACAGAGATCAAGAGGTTATCTGGCGGCCAACGAGCATTATTATATGATTATAAGTCAAATTGCATCCGGTTGTGACACAGGCGGCTGTGCAAATGCACTTTCCCTGCGCTATGCTTATTCGGCACCAAGTTATGCTGGCCTGCCAGTCGATTTTGTCGATGGCGGTACAAAAGCGGTTTGGGTTCCTGGGCCAGGATGGTTTGTCCTAAACGATGGAATTCCTAATGCACGAGACTTTAAATTCGAACTTGGTTTCATACGACAAACTGTCGGGCCCGGCGGTGCTGTAACCAATACAACGACGGCTGCGCACTTGGCAAGGTGGGGTACAGTGACGCGTGGAGTCTTTGTCGCTAACAATAATTTGTATTCTTATACATTAGGCCTTGGCACACACAACATATCGGTACCGCTCATAAGTGGATGGGTCAATTCCGAGCTTGCTAAATTCAATGCCGATGCCGGTGCGCGAACTTTCCGCGCGCTAGATCAGCGGTGGTCTGAGAGGGCAAATCGAAAATGATCGATTGGCGCCGCGGTCTCAGCATAATTAAGGTGTACTACTTTGTATTTGGCCTTATGGTCTTGCCGGTTTGGATTTACTCAACTGGACTTGGCGCAGTTTACTATTTTCCAGTTTTTCTCATTGTTTTTTGGCCAAGTCTTGTGGCGGCTTTGCCTTTGTTTTTCTTTAATGGTTTAGCGGCGCTGGGGTTTGTGGGTCTGCTCGGTGCCGGCGGTTTGCTCTTGAACCGAGCCGGCATGGACGGTGTTTCGTGTGTAGTATTTGGTGATGCTTTCTGCCTCGGATGGGCCAAGTGGATATTCGAGAAGGAAGGTTGGATGTTTGGATATCCTATGGGTGCGCACTGTGTGGCGGTACTGGCCGCCGGAGCGAAAGCAATCACCGAGCGCAAGAAGGCATCTCATCCCACATATACATAGGATTAGTGGCTGCATCTAGCTTCGGGGTCAGGTCTTGCCATTTGCTGCTTAAGTTTCAGATAGAGGCTCGTCTTGTATCAAAGCTAGCGTGGCTAAGAGATAGAGGTGACGGACCGCGTTAGAGAGCTATGAGTTGGACAGATTGGATTTAAGCCGTATTGCAGTGTAAGGAATGACACAGGAATCGGTTGAGATGAGCAGTATTTTCAAAGTTGGGCTGATCACTGCCGCATTGGCACTATTATGCTCGACGGCATGGGCGAACCCTATCGCAACAACGGGGCAGATCACGAACCTGCGGATTGAGGGGGCGACGGGCTTTATCGGCTTTACGCCCAACTGGCAACCAGCCGGCACCTGTGGCGTGCGGGTGTGGGTGGATATGCGGGACCCGGTGGGCCGGGCGATGTATGCCACGGCGATGTCTGCCTTCAGTAACAAGCAGGTGGTGCTGATCCGCGCGTTCGAATCCAGCCCGCGGGTATTTAATGAGTGTCAGTTGTATGACATTTTTATCCCCAATCCACCGTGATTTAGGCGGCAGATCCAGGTAGGCGGGCAGTGTTTGTTGGCACGTTTGGGTTTGAGCAGAGCGGGTACGGCAAGCGAAACGGGTGACCGCCCGTGTGTGTCAAATGCGCTGCCTTGTTGTGTCCCGGCCTGGGTGGTGAGCAAGCCGAGCAGGGTGGCTGGTGCGCGGCGTGAGATGCACCCACTCCGAAAGACCCTCAAACACCCGGCTTTCCGCCTGTCTGGTGCGGTTCTTGGGCTAAATGAACGTTCAATAGAAATTTGAAAATAGCTCTGTCAACTTCGGTTGCATTCGCAAATTTTTGAAAATGAAATCAGCAGTCAATGTGCTTAGTCAAGTAGCCGAGCAGTCTGCAAATGGTCTTTGAAGTTCGGAGAGGTGATGTAGCGATGAATACTCAGTGGGTTCGACAGACCGTGGGTGCCGCTATCTTGAGCAGTGTTGTCTTGGGTGCCGCGCCGGTGGCGGCACAAACCGACGGGACGTCCGGGGCACGAACCGTCACCAACTATTGGATCGAAGGCGGTGTGGGTCTGTTCATTCAGGGCAGTACGCCCTGGGAGAACCCCGCACGATGCTCTGCATCGCATCTCGCCTACGTACCGGCTAGCCACCCGCAGTTCAAGAGCATTCACGCTCTGGTCGTGCAGGCGATGCTGACCAACCGACCCATCCGTGCGTGGTTTGTGCAGCCCTGTTTTACCTTCTGGGCGATGACGCACCCGGTTGTTCACGCCATCGGCATTGAGCCGTGATGAGAGTGATTTGCCTTTGGAGAGACAGCAGTGAACTTTAGAACGATCGTCAGCGCGGTCATGCTCGCCGCCACCAGTGCCCTCAGCGTTCCGGCCGCCCAGGCCGCGCAGGGCGAAATGGGTACCGGTGTGCCGCATTGGGGGCATTACGGCGGCGTCAGCGCGGGTAACCAGACGGGTTGGATTACCGTGTGGCGCCTGGATAGTGCGTCGATTGGGTTTCCAACAGGTTGCGGGCGGCTGATCATCACACCCGGCACCATGGGCACCGAAGGATTCAAACTGGCCGCGGCCACGCTCCTTCTGGCGGCCAGCACCGGGCGTGTGGTGCGCTTCTATGCACACGCCGAGCGAGATGATGGGTGTGGTGTGGATTATGTGGAGTTGGTGAGATGAGCATTTATGACAAAAGAGGGCAAAGGACCCTAAACAGCAAATGCGCGGCAATGGCTGCGGTCGCGCTGGGTATTGCTTTGCTGACAGGGCCTGCAGCGGCGGGCCAGCAGCGCGGCAAGATCCTCGACGTTGGCGTCCGTGCATCCGACGGCTTGATCTGGGTCACGCTCGAAGGACCCAGCCGCACGGAACGGCCCGCGTGCGCACGCTATGACTACTTTATGGTGCGCAATGAAAATAGTACAGCGGGCAAACAGCAATACGCACTATTACTGACTGCAAAAGCTGCTGGAAGAACAATACATATTCACGGCGCTAATGCCTGTACTCGCTGGGTTGATGGCGAGGATATCGATGCGGTTTTCATGATCGATTGATGCTCGATAAGTGTCTATTTGTTTGAAAGAGCTGGTTTTGCGTTTGGATCGTATTCTGTTAGATTTTGCATGCGATGCTAAGGGTGGTTAAATATGTCGTTACTTGCGATCTATCACCGGGTGGAATGGGGTTTACGGCGCGTACGCAGGACCTTAGCTGCAGCTGTTCTGATGCTCATTCCGCTCGCTGCAGTAGCTGATTTCTCTTGCAACGTAGATGTTCTCGGTGTGTTGCCTTATTCGCACGGGCCGGTCAATGTCTTGCATTCTGGACGGGGCGAGTGGACGATGATCTGCAGCTTGAGCGAAAATTATACAGTTGGCGCGTCGACTGTGTCGCCCATGGTTTGTGCGTCTTGGGTCAATATCTTGCTTCGAGCTAAACAGAATAACTCCAAGGTGCAGTTCTGGTATCCAGGAACCGGCTCTTGCGCCACGCTGCCGACCTATGGTAGTGCACCGGTCCCGATCTATATTGGAGTAGTGCCATGAAGACTGATTCTCTAAGAGGCTTTTGTAGTGCGGCCATCATTGCTTTATGTTTGACGGGCTGGACATCAGACGTCACAGCTCAAGCGCAGACGGTTACGACGGATGCCGTGATTACGGAAGTATACGTAAACGGCGGGGCAGATACTGTGAACGCGGGCACCACCTGCATTCGGTTGTCAACACCTCCAGCTGCCCAGTGCCCCAATGGCGTGATTGCAATCCCGAACAACAACAGACAGCTCGTTGCCGCTGCGATGATGAATAAGGCGTCTGCAAGTCGGGTTTGGCTCTATTACCAGACCAATGCTAATCCAGCCTTGCACTGCCCCGGTATTGCGTTCACGCCGTGCGGGCTGATTAGTATCGGCGCGCTTTAATGCGGGCTGCAGTCAGGAGCAACGCCGTTGGCTGATGCATCAGGTGCGGGTGCTCAATTGAGCTGGACTGAGCACGCGTTTCGCACGCTGTTTGCGCTGCAGCGGCGCTGGTACACGACGACGCTGCCCTGGTGGGTGTGGGCGGCCGGGGTGCTGCTCGCGCTCGGGGCGGGTGGCGTGCTGAGCCAAGCTTTGGTGCAGGCGCTGGCTGAACGCCAGCGGGCCGATGATGCACTGGCTGCGCTGCGCGCCACACCCTGGCCTAGCGCGCAGAAGGCGCTGCAGCCGCCAGACTTTGCCTTGCAGCTGCCTGCACAGCTGGATCATGTGGAGTGGGCGCGCAGCCTCAATGCGCACGCTGCGGGGCAAAACGTGTTGATTCGACGCATCACGGTGCGCATGCAGGACGCAACTCAAGAGACGCTCGCCCGCCAGGTGTTTGAAGTGGCGTTGCGGGGCCAGTACCCCGGCGTGAAGGCGGTGTTGAAGGCGCAGCTGGACGCCTATCCGGAAACCGCAATCACGCGAATTTCTCTTCAGCGCGCGACAGGCGCTGCAGAGGTGGATGGCGTTGTGGTGTTGACGCGCTTTGGCCAGCCAGCGCAGGCAGACGTGGCGCAGGCCGCAGCTACGCCCGCACGGGCTGAGCCTGGATCAGGCCCCGGGGCAGTGCGGTGACGGGGGTGTGATGCGGGCGGGCCTTCGTTGGGCGTTGGGCGCCACTGTGGTGTTGACGGCTGTGGCCGTGTTGTTTGAGGAGCCGAAGCCGGCTGCCGTTGCGCCGCCCGTGGCGCAGTCTGCGCGGCTGGCCTCTGCGCCACAGAATCTGGGCGTGGCTCAGGATGTCTGGCCAGCGCAGGTCTTGCCGCAGGGCGCCGCGCTTGGTGACGGTGCCCCGCCTGCCGTGCCGCTGCCAGCAGCGTGGCCTGCACAGCCCTTGCGGCTGGCAGAGCGAGATCCGTTTGTGCCACCACCGCCTCCGCCGCCCCCGCCCCCGGCCAAGGTGGTGCCCGTCGTCGTGCAGGCGCCTGCGCCGCCGGCGCCGATGGCGCCCCCAATGAATTACCGCTTTTGGGGGCGCATGAAGACGCCCGCCGGGGCAACGCTGGTGTATCTAGCTGCGGGAGAAGCGGTAATTCCGGTGAGCGCGGGTGAGCGTTTGCCCGATGGATACGTGGTGGAAAAAATCAGCGAGCATGGTGTGCATCTGCACTATCCAATGCTCGGTGTGCGGCATGTGATTGAGTTTCCCCAAGTGCCTGTGCCGTGAGGCGGGCCAGATTGGTGTTGGTTCGTGGGAGTGATGGCGTTTTGACGAGGTCGTTGGGGATTCTGTGTGCACGCAAGGTGCAGGGTGGTTGGTGTTCGATGGTTCGGGCGCCGCGCATGCTTGCGTTATGCGCGCTGGTGGTGCTTGCAACAGGTTGTGCGCAGCAGCGCATCCGGGACTCGGCAGACGCGGAGCTGCGCGCCGGAAACTATGAGGCTGCGGTCGGGGCGCTAGAGTCTGGTTCGCAGCGCTACCCGGAAAGCGCCACGCTGCGCAGCGGTCTGGTTCAGGCGCGTACGGAGGCGGTGACGAGGCTGATGTCTGAAGCCGGGCGAGCGCTTTCTCAGGCGCAGTTTGAGCAAGCCGATACGCTCCTGCAGCGTGCCAAGACGCTTGCGCCCAATGACCGCCGGATTGATGATCTCTTGGCCAACGTTGCTACAGAGCGCAGGCAGCGCGCTGCGCGTACCGAGGCGGAGAAGCTGGTTGCCGCCAAGCGCCCACAGGAGGCCCTGCGCGTGATTGCTGATGCGCTGAAGGACAACCCCCGCAATTCTGAGCTTCTGCAGCTGCAGCGGCGGTTCGAGATCGACTTGCGCCAGGCGGCGGTGACGGCAAATCGGCAAGGCTTGAGTGAGTCGCGGCCGATCTCGCTTGATTTTCGTGACGCTGGCTTGCGCCAAGTGCTTGATGTCGTGACCCGCAACAGCGGGGTCAACTTTGTTCTGGACAAGGACGTTCGCTCGGACACGCGGGTGACCGTGTTCTTGCGGTCTGCGCGGGTGGAGGATGCGATTGACCTCATTGCCAGTACGCATCAGCTTGCCAGGAAGACGCTGGATTCAAACACGATTCTGATCTACCCAAACACGCCCGAAAAGCAGCGTGAGCATCAGGAGCAGGTGGTTCGTGTCTTTTACCTGGCAAGTGCGGAGGCGAAAGGGGCGGCGTCGTTCTTGAGGTCGATGCTGAAGATCCGCGACCCGTACGTTGATGAGCGGACCAACATGCTGGCGCTGCGTGACTCTCCAGAAAACATCGCACTGGCCGAACGACTGATTGCGCTTTACGACACGGGCGAGCCCGAAGTGCTTCTGGATGTAGAAGTGATTGAGCTTCGCACAAGCCGGTTGACCGAGCTGGGCGTGCAGTTTCCGACCACTTTTTCTCTCACACCCATTGCGCCTGCCGGGGCGGCCAACATCACGCTGGGCAACATCAGATCGATCACGCGAGACGACATTGTTGTTGGCTTGCCCGGCGGATCGATCAACCTGCGGCGCGAAACAGGCGACTTCAATATCTTGGCGAATCCGCGCATTCGGGCCAGAAACAAGGAACAAGCGAAGATTCTGATCGGCGACAAGGTGCCGGTCATTACGGCCACCACAGGCACAGGCGGCTTTGTGTCTGACAGCGTGAGCTACGTGGATGTGGGGTTGAAGCTGGACGTTCAGCCGACGGTGTTTGCGGACGACGAAGTGGCCATCAAGATTGCGCTCGAAGTGAGCTCGTTGGCGCGTGAGATCAAGACCAGTTCTGGATCGCTGGCCTATCAGATCGGGACGCGAAACGCGTCCACGCTGCTGCGTCTGCGCGACGGCGAGACGCAACTGCTGGCGGGCTTGATTAACAACGAAGATCGCACAAGTGCGAGCCGGATTCCGTTGATTGGTGACCTGCCTGTGCTGGGCCGCTTGTTTTCCAACACACGCGATGACACGCAGCGCACCGAGCTCGTGCTGGCCATCACGCCAAGAATCTTGCGCAACGTGCGCCGCCCCGATGCGAATGAAACTGAACTCTGGGTCGGTACTGAAACCTCACCGAGGTTGCGCCAGGTGGGCGGACGGGTGCTCGCGGAGCCCGCCGAAGAGGCCGCGCCCGGGCAAAGACCCAGCAGCCCAAGCCCTGCAGGCCCTGCGCCAATGGGCGGTATGGCGCCCATCGGCATTGGTTCTTTGCCTCTTTCGAGCGCGGCGCCTGCAGCAACGCCGAAGCCAAGGCTGGACTGGGTAGCACCCAAAGAGGTCAAGCTCGGCGAGAGCTTTGTGGTGACGGTCACTTTGGACTCTGCTGCTTCGTTGCGCGGCCTGCCGCTTCAGATTCAGCTACCCAAGGGAGCCTTTGCCATCGAAGAGATTGTGGAGGGCGATCTGTTTCGGCAAGGCGGTGCCGCAACGAGTTTCACGCAGACAATCGACACGGACAAAGCCATTGTTCGCGCTGGCAGCGTGCGTAACCAGGCCACCGGCGCGCTGGGCAAAGGCAGTGTATTGACGCTGCGGCTGCGCGCGACGGCGGCCGGCAGACATTCGATCTCTGTATTGAGCGCGCAACCGCTGGGTGCAGACACACTGGCGCCGCCCATCGATCGTCCGGCGAACCTGCTGATTGAAGTGAAGTCGTGAAGCATTCGTTGCAGGGCTATACGCTCATCGAGCTTCTCGTGGTTCTTGCCGTGATGGCGATCTTGGCGGCAGCTGCCATGCCGATGGTGGAGATTGCGGCGCAGCGCGAACGCGAACGCGAGCTCAAGCGTGCGCTTTGGGAAATTCGCGACGCCATTGATGCATATAAGCGTGCCAATGATCGCGGTGAGATCTCGGCAGGAGCAAGCCGCTCCGGGTATCCGCCAAACCTCGCGGTGCTTGTGCAGGGGGTGGAACTTGCGGGCAAGCCATTGGAGGGGGCAGCGGTGGCGAATAGCCGGGGCACTTCGGGCCGCGTGGTGTTTCTGAGGCGTATTCCCCGCGACCCATTCGCGCCTTCCGGTCTGCCCGCGGAGCAGACTTGGGGCCTGCGCAGCTTTATGTCAAGCGCTGAGCAACCCCAGCCCGGTGATGATGTGTTTGACGTCTACTCACTCTCGCCGCGAACCGGACTCAACGGCATTCCCCTGCGCAGGTGGTAGCGAGATTCACAGTGAGCAAACTTCCAATCCGATCGAGAGGTTTTTCTCTCGTTGAATTGCTGGTGGTGTTGGCCGCGCTGGGCTTACTGCTTTCAATTGCGGCCCCGCGCTATGTCGATCATGTGAATCGGGCGCAAGACACCGCATTGCGGCACAACCTTAACGCTACTCGCGACGCGATTGACAAATTCGCGGCGGATCGAGGTCGGTACCCCGAATCGTTACAGGAGCTTGTGCAAACGCGATACCTGCGCGCACTTCCGCTAGACCCGGTGACCGATAGGACGGATTCATGGCGACTCGTTACGGCGCCAAGCGGTGGAGTCATGGATGTTCGAAGTGGTGCGGCAGGAACTGCACGGGATGGCAGCGCATATGCCTCGTGGTGATCGTCGCTACCTCGTGTTTCGGCGAGTAGCCGCGTTGAGGGCGACCTCAGGGTTCAGCTTTATCTTGGTGCTTGTGCTCCTGGCTTTGGTTGGCCTTGCGCTCGCACTCATTGGTCCGCGTTGGGCGCACGAGGAGCAGCGCACGCGCGAACGCGAGCTGATTCGCGTTGGGACCTCATATGCCCAAGCGATCGCTGCGTATGTCGAGGCGTCTCCGGGCGCGTCGCGCAGCTACCCGCTTTCGCTCGAAGTGCTGCTAGTCGACGATCGATTCGTCGGAATCCGGCGTCACCTGAGGCAAATCTACACAGACCCGCTTCGCCCAGGGCAGCCTCTTGAGCTCGTACGAGGCTCTGACGGTCGAATTCGCGGCGTGTTCAGCAGCGCTCATGGACGCCCTTTTATGCAGTCGACGTTCAGCGCACCGCAAGTGCAGCCGATTCGACCTGCGCAGGAGTATCAGGAATGGCATTTCATTGCAGACCCACGGCCGTGAGTAAGCGTCAGTTCCGCGCGGCCGGTTTCACGCTCGTTGAGCTCTTGGTGGTGGTGCTCATCATCGGCCTGCTCACGGGTATTGTTGGACCGCGCCTACTTGGGCAGATCAGCAAGTCGGAGGTGACGACGGCGCGCGCTCAGCTGGATGCCTTTGACAAGGCGCTGCAGGCATACCGGATTGATATGGGTCGATACCCAACGACGGAACAGGGGCTGGCCGCGCTGGTCACCGCCCCAACGGTGGGTGGAGACAGCCGTTGGCGTGGTCCGTACCTAAAGGGAGGTGTTCCGCTTGACCCCTGGGGCAGCCCGTATCAATACCGGGGCCAGGGTGAAGGCCGTGAGTTCGAGATCATCTGCTTGGGCAAGGATCGTTCGCCGGGCGGGCAGGGCGACGCGGCCGATTTGGTGATCAGGCAATGAGGGTGAACATGGGTGGCGTGGATGCAGGTGGGCGCTTCAGTGGGCGTTGACGTCAGTCGATTTGCCATCAGGGCGGTTGCGCGCGATGCGCCCGCGGTCACTGTGCTGGAAGTCGAGGCGCAATCTGCGGAGCATGCTCAGGCGCAAGCCACGGCGCGGGGTTACACCGTGTTGTCGGTGGCCCGCTTGCATCAACCTTCACCTGTTGCGCGGGGCCTGAGCTGGCCGACCCGGCGCCGCTCAGATGCCTTCGTGATTGGCTGGTGGTGCAAGGAGTTGCGTACGCTAGTTGGAGCGGGTCTGACCATTGTTGAGGCACTCGATACACTGCGCCGCCAAGCTGGGCAAGGTGAGCGCGCTGTTGTACTGGATGCCTTGATTGGTGCAATCGAGCGCGGCAAATCACTCTCGGCGGCCATGCGCGAAGCCGGTCGCTTTCCTCCGGTGTTGATTGCGTCCATTCAGGCCAGCGAGCGGACGAGCACCCTCGTTCAAGCTCTTGATGACTACATCACTCATGATGAGATGCTGGCGAAGCTACGCAAGCAGGTCGTGAGCGCGGCGATTTACCCCGCGGTAGTGGTCGGGCTAGGCGGGGTAATCACTCTCTTCCTGCTCGGTTTTGTGTTGCCCCGCTTTTCTCGCGTTTATGAAAGTTTCCAGACTGACTTGAGCTGGGCAACGCGTGCGGTGCTGGCCATCAGCAAGCTCTTGGCCGCGCAGCCTGTGCTAGTGATCGGAGTTGCCGCCTGCGTGGTGGTTGCCCTGGGGCTCGGGGTCCGCTCAGGGCGCTTGCTGCCCATGGTCTTGTCGCAGGCGGAGCGTGTGCGAGCCTTGCGAGACCAGGCGGACCACTTCAGATTGACTGTGCTCTACCAGTCTTTGGGCTTGATGTTTCGCGGCGGGTACGCCATTGATGAGGCAATTGCCGTGTGCCTGAACTTGAACCTGGGTGCTGGGCTCAGGCAGCGATTGAGCGAAGTTCGGCATGCACTGTCGCAGGGAAGGGCGCTTTCGGTCGCCTTCGCAGACGCCGGGCTGACCGACTACACAGATCAGCGCCTGATGGCCGCAGCGGAACGTACAGGGCACTTCGGCCCGGTTCTGTCGACGCTGTCCATGCGTCACGCGGAAGCATTCCAGACCTTTGTGCAGCGAGCTACACGTTTGGTTGAGCCCGCATTGTTGCTCGCAGTGGCGCTTGTGGTGGGCGGCATCGTGGTGTTGATGTATCTGCCCATCTTTGATCTTGCTGGGAGCTTGCGGTGAGCGATGCGGTACGGCCAATGAGCGCAGCGCAGATCTTGGCTGCTCGCGAACGTTGCAAGGCCGGCGGCGCTTCTGTCCTTGACGTGCTGCTGGAGGGCTGGCCAGGACCGCCCGACGCGCTGGCTGAGCAATTGCACGGGGTTGGGGGACTTCGCGCACTATTGCACGCAGACGCGGCCGTGCCGGCCTGGGACGTTCTTGATCCCGAAGCCGCAGGAGCCCTTGGGGCGGTGCCTGTTCGCCTTCAGGCGGCCATGCGCGACGACGAGATATATCTAGCCATGAAAGATCCTTGGGTACCGGAATTGCTCTCTCGCGCGAGACGGGCTGCAGGCCGTGACCTTGTGCCGATTGCCGCACCTGCGGCGATGCTTGCGGCTTGGCTAGGCAGCCGAGGTGATCTGCATGTCACGCCGGGTTCGAGAGATATCAAGAGTCAGCGCGCTGATGGACCGGTCGTTCAATTTGTTGCCGCAGCAATTGAAGCGGGCTACGCGAGCGGCGCCAGCGACATCCACTTTGAGTGCGATCGACATGGTGTGGGCGTAAAGCACCGCGTCGATGGGGTGATGCGCAGCTTCTCTTCGATGGTTGGGCAACAGGCTGCAGAGGAGGTCGTGTCTCGCATCAAGGTCATGGCGCAACTGGACATCACAGAGCGGCGCTTGCCTCAAGACGGCAGGGTGCGATACGTGCATGCAGCAGGTGATCTTGATCTACGTGTGTCCATCATGCCCAGTGTGCATGGAGAAGATGCAGTGCTGCGGATTCTCGACAAGGCACAGCTGCGTGACCAGGCTTCCGTTTCTCTGAGCGATTTGGGTTTTGAACCAACGGACGCACAGGCTATTCGCGAGCTTTCAAATGCGCCAAGCGGCATGCTGCTGGTCACCGGACCGACCGGCAGCGGCAAGACAACCACGCTGTACGCGGCGCTGTCTGAGGTGAACACGGGCCTCGAGAAAATCGTCACGATTGAGGATCCTGTCGAGTACGAACTGGCAGGCGTGCTTCAGATCCCAGTGAATGAGCGCAAGGGCCTTACGTTTGCGCGCGGTTTGCGATCCATTCTTCGACACGACCCAGACCGAATTCTGATCGGAGAGATTCGGGATGCAGAAACAGCAGAGATTGCCGTGCAATCTGCGCTGACAGGGCATGTCGTGTTTACGACGGTGCACGCCAACTCGATCACAGATGTGATCGGGCGCTTCCGGCACTTCGGGCTCGACATGTTTGGATTCATGTCGTCGCTCAATGCAATTGTCGTTCAACGACTGCTCCGACGAGTTTGCTCGGCATGCGCCACGACGCGCGCACCTCACGCTCAGGAGATGCTGTGGTTGGAGCAGTCGCTTCCTGAGGCGGAAGCAAGCAACCTGGGAAGTATTCAAATAGCCGATACCCACGGCTGCAATCAATGCGGCGGTACCGGTTTTAAAGGACGGTTTGTCCTGAGCGAAGTGCACCACGTTGATGACGCCTTCCGTGATCTGGTAACGGAAGGGACAGCGCTTTCCGCGCTACGCCATCATGCATACAGCCGAGATGTGCGCTCTTTGCAGCAGCGCGCGGCCTTGCGAGTGCTGCAGTGCCAGACAACCATTGCCGAAGTGCGGCGCGTGGTCGGAGGCAACTGAGATGCTCCAAGTGTTTGTTGGGCGTGCGTTTACTGCCGCTGCAACGCATGAAGCCTATGCGGAAGCCTCGGGTGCAACGCTGGATTTCAGCGTTGCGGCGGCTATTGCGAAGCTGCTGAGTCAAAGCACGCTGTCCGGGCGTGAACACGTCACAGTCTGGCTGGCTTCCGGGCTCGCAGTTCCATTTGTGTTGGACGTTCCTGAAGGGATCAAGGGTTGGCGAGAGTTCGAGCGATTCGCCCGGTCGATTGCACAGCGCCACTTGGGTGAGGGTCTTGCTGCAGATGTGTGGATAGAGAACTCAGCAGTCAGGGGCTCGGTCAGATGCATTGCGTTTCCCCAAGGCATCGATGAGCAAATTCGCGCTGCGATTGGGCTTGGCCGTACCGTCAGACTCCGCGTCAAGTGCGCCGCCAACCTGGTGTGGTCCAGTTCTACGGCGCAGCAGGGTACCAATGCTGCGGTGCACGGCTTACCCACTGTGTTGAGCGATCCGGACGGCGCAACATTGTGGATATCGGACGATGAGGGCGTGAGGTGCACGCACTCTGGTCAGCGACTGGCATCGATGGACGACCTGCTGGCGTGGACGCGGCAATCTCTGATCACGCTGGGTATCGCTGCATCGAAAATCGTGCTGTATCGGCTTAGCCCTGGCCGTTTCAAGCACGACGAGAACCGAATCGAAGGTGCGGAGCATGTGATCGCACTCGATGTCGAAGAGTTCGCGTTGGTACTCCCGTGAGACAGGGCATCACGCTTCTTCCAAAGCGCAAAGGCCCGTCTAGGGTCGCTTGGCTGCTGCTTGGAGGAGTGGCACTCATGGCGCTTGCCGCAGCGATCGCAGTGCTGCACGCGCAGCACCGCTCGGAGATGCTCAAGCACCAGCTTGCAACGCTACAAACGGAGCAAGCTGATCGCGAACAAGCCGTCGCACGGCGTCCGCAACCCAGGCCGCACTATGCCGCGGACGCCGCAGCGGTTGTTGCGACCCAAGCAGTACCTATCGACGCGGCGCTTTCGGCCATCGAACACACGTATGTGCAAGGGGTGCTGGTCCAGGCGCTAGAGCTGACACCTGCAGCACGTGCCATCACACTCCGGCTTGAGTTCGGCGCCCCAGACTTAGCTCTGTCCTACGTGGTTCTGCTCAACCAGCATGACGCGCGCATCAACTGGTCGATAGAGAGCATTGAGATGGGCGCAGGCGACGCATCCTCACGACCGATTGCAACGGTCAAGGGTGTCTTTCGTGATTGATGCACTTAGGCGGTTCCAAAGGGGTCAAGACATCTTGAGGGTCGGAGAGCACCCTCGCTGAAGCGTGGGGACTTTTGGGGGACTCGGACTCAGCTACACAGTACGGCACAGAGGAGGGTGCAAACACTCTTCGATATCTAAAAAGTCCGTAAAATCAAGAGCTTGTGTATGCAGTATTTCCTACGAACCAAGGGGTCGTGGGTTCGAATCCTGCCAGCCGCGCCAAACCCAAAGCAAAGGGGCCACTTCGGTGGCCCCTTTGCTTTGGGTTTGCTGTTTCTGATCAGGCGTCGAATCAGTCACCGGTTCGCCCGGCACAGTCCGGTGGACTGTGCCGAGTCCGCGCGCAGCGCGGAGCCCGAATGGCCGAGATTGCGCAGGGTTTCTGCGCAATCGAGCAATCCTGCCAGCCGCGCCCGCTGCGAAGCAGCATCAAAACCGCTCAAACCCAAACCCCGCCTCACCCCAGCCGTCCAGCCCGCCCGCCAGCGGCCGCACCTGCTTGAAGCCGCGGTCGATCAGCAGCTTGGCGACCTTGGCCGCTGACGCGTCGTTCGGGCAGTTGCAGTACAGAACGATGTCACGATCCTTGGGCAGATCCTTGAGCGTGTCGTCCACGTGCGCCGGGTCCATGACGATGGCGCCGGGGATCTTGCGCGGGTCGGCGGTGCGGCCGGCCTCGGTGCGTACGTCCGCGATCAGCAGGCCGCCTTCTTCGTTGAGGCGCCGAAAGACCTCGTTGGCGCTCACGCGCGCCATGCCGATGCGGCGAATGAACAGCTGCCGCTGCAACAGCCGCCAGGCGATGAACACCGCCACGAGGATGAGAAACACCTTCAGCACGGTCAATCCGTGCTCGGCCAGCAGCTTGAGCACAGCATCGATCTGGTCGCCAAACAGTGCGCCCAGGCCGAGGCCGGCGCCGGCGTAGGCCGCAGCGCCCAGAGCATTGGCTGCAACGAAGCGCAGGCTGCTCATGCCCAGCGCGCCGGCTACGGGGGCGGCCACGGTGGCAAAGCCCGGCAGGAACTTGCCGGCGATCAGCGAGGCGCTGCCCCAGCGGCTGAGCGTGACTTCGGTCTGGCGCACGCAGCTGTCCGGTGAGAGGCTGAGCTTGCACAGGATGCGCAGCGCGCGGTAGCCCCAGCGCCGGCCGATGGCAAACCACAGGGCATCGGCCAGCACGGAACCGATCGTCGCCGC
The DNA here is from genome assembly GCA_001295775.1 of beta proteobacterium AAP99. Lineage (GTDB taxonomy): Bacteria > Pseudomonadota > Gammaproteobacteria > Burkholderiales > Burkholderiaceae_C > Piscinibacterium. Next base: position 99,289 of record LJIA01000006.1, on the reverse strand, counting down.
GAGGAAGAGGGCGCTCGCGCTGACTTGCCCGCCCACGGCCGCCGCGCCGCCCACCATCAACAGCGGAAACACGGGCAGAGGGATGGCCAGCTGCTTGGCGAAGACGAGCAGGCCGATCCACAGCGGCCCGTGGACGAGGAGGGTGTTCAGATCGGATGACATGGCATTTGGCGGCTGAGGTCTGGATTGTGGGGGCGATTCGAGCAAACCCGAGGGCGCAATTGCTGCAGTGCGCATAGCGAAACGCAAAAATCTCGAATAAACATATACGCATAGACGCATATAGCGCGCCATTGATGAGACACCTGCAGCTGACGCAGAAGCTGCCAAATCTCGGAATGGCGAGCACTGGAGACTTCTCATGGCATCTGCTGCCAGCCCGACCCAAGCGGGCGCAGCCACCGGCGCGCCGCATTCCCGCGCCGCAGTGGCCAAACGCGCCCCCCGCAAGGCGATCTCCCGGCACGCTGCGGCGCGCGCAACCGCCGCGCCGCCAGCTTCAGTGCCTCCCGGCGCGGGAGCAGATCCGGAACTGGATCGGCTCTATGCCCTGGTCTCGCAGTACTTCGGCCTGTTTGCCGAACCGATGCGCCTGAAGATCATGCATGCGGTGTGCGACCGGGAGCTGAGCGTCAATGAAGTGCTTGCCGAAGTGGGCGGCACGCAGGCCAATGTGTCGCGCCATCTCTCGCAGATGCATCGTGCGGGTGTGTTGGGCCGCCGCAAGGACGGCAACAGCGTCTACTACCGGATCGCCGACGAGAACGCCGTACTCCTGTGCCGCACGGTCTGCGTGCAACTGGCGGCACGCATGGACGAGGCGCGCGCAGCCGATGGCGCGCTGTCGGACGCCACCGTGGAGCGATTCATGACGGGGGCCGCATGAGCCGCAGGACTGCACCACCGCCGCACGGGCGCCTGCTGAAAGCGCCGGAGAACTTTCTGCCGGCAGACTTCCGTGTGGACGTCACCAAAGACGGCCTGAATGATGAGCGTCGCGGCTTTCTGCGCAAGAGCTTTGCCTCTGCCGCGGCCGCCGTGGCTGCGGGCGCCGGGCTCACGAGCGCGGCACGCGCTCAATCGGCCACCAGTGCGGGCGAAGACGCCATCCTCAAGCTGCCGGCCCACAGCACCGGGCTGGGCCAGCCGGTGGCAGCGCGCGGCTATGGGCTGCCTTCTCAGCACGAACAGAACCTGCAGCGCCGCGAAAGCCCAGGGCTCACGCGGGTGTCGGCATCGAGTGTGAGCTTCTGCCCCCTGCAGGGTCTGTTCGGCATCATCACGCCCAGTGGTCTGCACTTCGAGCGCCACCACCAAGGCTGGTGGGACATCGACCCCAGCCATCACCGCCTGATGGTGATGGGGCTGGTCAAGCGCCCGATGGTGTTCACCATGGACGAGCTGATGCGCCTGCCGTCCGTCTCGCGCATGCACTTCATCGAGTGCGGCGCGAATTCCGGCATGGAGTGGGGCAACGTGGCGGTGCCCACGGTGCAGTACACGCACGGCATGCTCAGCTGCTGCGAATACACGGGCGTGCGCTTGTCCACCCTGCTGGACATGGCGGGCTTCGATCGCAAGCAGGGCAAGTACATATTGGCCGAAGGCGCGGATGGCGCGGGCCTGACGCGCACCATCAACATCGAAAACGCGCTGGATGACGTGCTGGTGGCCTGGGGCATGAATGGCGAAATGCTGCGCCCGGAGAACGGCTACCCGCTGCGCCTGGTGGTGCCCGGCGTGCAGGGCGTGAGCTGGGTGAAGTACCTACGCCGCATCGAGGTCGGCGACCAACCCTGGGACACGCGCGAGGAAGCGCTGCATTACGTGGACCTCATGCCCGACGGCGTGCACCGGCAGTACAGCTCGATCCAGGAGTGCAAGAGCGTGATCACCACGCCCTCGGGCGGGCAGGTCTTGCTGGACCGTGGCTTCTACAACGTCAGCGGCCTGGCCTGGAGCGGGCGCGGCAAGATTCGCCGTGTGGACGTGAGCTTCGATGGCGGCAACAACTGGCGCACGGCGCGGCTGGAGACGCCGGTGCTGGACAAGTGCCTGACGCGCTTCAACATCGACTGGGTCTGGGACGGCAAGCCCGCCATCCTGCAGAGCCGTGCGATCGACTCCACCGGCTATGTGCAGCCGCAGATGCGCCAGCTGCGCGCCGTGCGCGGCACCCGCTCGATCTATCACAACAACGCCATCCAGAGCTGGCGTGTGGCCGAGACGGGCGAAGTCTTCAACGTGCAGGTGAGCTGAGATGAGTGATACGACCCAGCTCCCGGCGCAAAGGGGTTCCCGCTTGTCTGGCGAGGTTCTTCGGGCAATTTTGTCTGGAAAGCCGCATAAAGCGGACATTTCTATAGAGAAATCCAGTATTCATGCGCTTCTTGAGCCAAAAGTGGCTGAAGATGCCCGCCAGACAAGCGGAAGCGGCTTTGTAGGGCAGGCCGCCTGCGGGCCGAGGCTCAGGCGTTGCGCGCGGGTGCTTGCATCGGCGCTGGCTACCGTGTTGGCCGCGACAGCGCATTCGGTGCACGCGCAGACGGCCGCGTTGGCCCCACCGGTGGCTGCACAGTCCGCAGCCGCGCAGCCTGCGGGCGAGCGCTTCCCCGGCATCGGCCGCACCGCGACGCCGGCCGAGATCCGCGCCTGGGACATCGACGTGCGCGCCGACTTCAAAGGCCTGCCGCCGGGCAAGGGCACGGTCGCACTCGGTGAGAAGGTCTGGGAGGCGCAGTGCGCGTCCTGCCATGGCTTCTTTGGCGAGAGCAACGAGTTCTTCCCGCCGATCGTCGGCGGCACCACGGCACAGGACATGAAGCGCGGCCGCGTGGCCGGGCTGACCGCCGGCACGGAGGCGCAGCGCACCACGCTGATGAAGCTGCCCCACGTCTCCACGCTCTGGGACTACATCAACCGCGCCATGCCCTGGACAGCGCCCAAGACGCTGACCACGGAGGAGGTCTATGCCGTCACGGCCTACATCCTGCACCTGGGCAACATCGTGCCGGCGGACTTCGAGCTGTCCGACCGGAACATCGCGCAGGTGCAGGCCAAGTTGCCCAACCGCGACGGCATGAAGCGCGGCATGGACGGCGGGCACGGCCTGTGGAGTGCGAAAGGCAAGGGCGATGTGCAGGCCACGGCCTGCATGCGAAATTGCGACAGCGATGTCGTCAAGACCTCCGTGCTGCCGGACTACGCGCGCGACGCCCACGGCAACCTTGCGCAGCAGCAGCGCGCGATCGGCCCCGTGCGCGGCGCAGACACCACCCGCCCGGCACTGACTGAACCTGTTGCAGCGCGCAGTCGCGCAGCCCTGGCGCCCGCCGCAGCGACGGCCGCGGCAAGTGCACCGGCTGTCGCGGCGACCAAGGCCCCTGCGGCCCTGGCCAGCCAATTCGCGTGCGTCGCATGCCATGCGCCAGCCGCCAAACTGGTCGGGCCGAGCTGGCAGGACATTGCCGCCAAGTACGCCAGCCGCAGCGATGCGGCCGCCTATCTGAGCAGCAAGATCCGCGCGGGCGGGCAGGGTGTGTGGGGCCCAATTCCCATGCCGGCGCAGCCACAGGTCAATGAGGCGGACGCCGGCGCGCTGGCCCGCTGGATCCTTGAATCTCGGCGATAGATGAATATCTCCGCAATGTGGATATGCAAAGCACAGGCCGCCGCATAATCCGATCACCTGTCCCGGCGGGCGCCTGCGCCCCCGGGGCCAGCCTTCACGCAAGGAGCAAGACCATGAGCATGAATCGACGCCAGGCACTCAAGACCACCGGCGCGGCAGCGGCGGTGATCGCCCTCGGCCCCCTGGCCGCGGGCGCCGCCTCCGCCCAGGCCCGCAATGAAGCCCTGTTCACCGCCAAGACCGTAAACGACGCCGTCAAGCTGCTGGGTGGTTCGCCCATCGAGAGCAAGGACATCACCATCACCTCGCCGGACATCGCCGAGAACGGTCTGGTGGTGCCCGTGACGGTGAGCACCACCATCCCCAAGGCGGCCGAGATCTACATCCTGGTGGAGAAGAACCCCAATGCGTTCTCCGCCGGCTTCCGTATCCCGGACGGTACGGATGCTTTCGTGCAGACCCGCGTGAAGATGGCGCAGAGCAGCGACATCTACGCCGTGGTGCGCGCCGCCGACGGCAAGCTCTACATGACCAAGAAGGAAACCAAGGTGACGTTAGGGGGATGCGGAGGCTGATTCGCGCGCTGCGCAAATCCGGCTTGCCCTCACCCAACGTCACTGAATGGAGAACACTGATGTCCGACCCGATGCGTATCCGTGCCGTGAACACCAACGGCGTCACTGAAGTTCGCGTCCTGATGGCGCACCCCATGGAAACCGGCCAGCGGCGCGACAGTGCCGGCCAGGTCATCCCGGGCCACTACATCACCGAAGTCTCGGCTGTGTGCAACGGCAAGACCGTGTTGTCGGCCATGTGGGGCCCGGCCATTTCGCAGAACCCCTTTCTGCAGTTCCGCTTCAAGGGCGCCAACAAGGGCGACAAGCTGATCGTCACCTGGACAGACAACAAAGGCGTGAAGCGCACCGACGAGGCGGTGATTGGCTGATTAAGTCCAAAAGGGGCGTGGCCGAGCCCGGAGAGCATTCTGATCGTGGCGCCAATGCAGCGCCGCGACAGCGACGACGCAAGGAGACAGAATGGCAAGAGGGCAAATGCAGCCGAGTGCGCTGCTGGGCGTGTTGTTCGCAAGCTGGGCCATGAGCGCGGGAGCGCAGACCAGCACCCAGGACGAAATCGCGAAGTACCGGCAGATGCTGGCGGACGGCAACCCGGCTGAGCTCACCGAGGCGCGCGGAGAAGACCTCTGGAAGCAGAAGCGCGGACCCAAGCAGGCCTCGCTGGAGCGCTGCGATCTGGGTCTCGGCCCGGGCGTCATCAAGGGCGCCCATGCGCAGCTGCCCCGCTACTTTGCCGATGCCAACCGCGTCATGGACCTGGAGGCGCGGCTCGTGTACTGCATGGACACACTGCAGGGCATCCCGGTTGCGGACGCCACCCGACGGCCTTTCAGTGATCAGGGCCAGCCGCCCACGGACATGGAGTCGATCGTCTCCTACGTCGTCGCGGCCTCGCGCGGCGTGAAGATTGCCGTGCCGCAGAGCCACCCGATGGAAAAGGCCGCTTACCGGCGTGGCGAACTGGCCTTCTACTACCGTGGTGGCCCGTTTGATTTCTCGTGCGCGTCCTGCCATGGCGTGGACGGCCAACGCATCCGTCTGCAGGATCTTCCCAACATTGCCGGCAGCAAGGAAGCCGCGCAGCGCGCGTTTTCCACCTGGCCGGCCTATCGGGTGTCTCAGGGTGCCGTGCGTACCATGCAATGGCGCCTGTACGACTGCTTCCGGCAACAGCGATTCCCGGAGCTGAAATACACCTCCCAGACCTCGATCGATCTGATCACCTACCTCGGGGTCAAGGCCAACGGCGGGATGATGGATGCCCCCGCCATCAAGCGTTAAGGGAGGATGACCATGAAGAAGACTCTCTCGATTGCCGCCATCTTCCTGCTGGCTTCGTGCGCGACCTACACGCCGCCCACCACCGAGGAGGCCACTGCCACCATCAAGGCCAGCTTCCAGGCGCGCGGGATTGCGCAGCTGGACCGGCTCGACCAGAGCGAGCTGCAGGCCAGCTGCTCGCAGTACGCCACCAGCGAGATGCCGAAGGCACAGCGCGAAAAGCTCGAGAAGGCTGCGCTGGATGCCGTGAGGTACCCAGCCAACAACAACTGGCTCGGCGACTGGAAAGTGGGCGAGCAGATCGCGCAGAACGGCCGTGGCCTGCAGTTCTCGGACACCGCCAGCACCGTGGCGGGTGGCAACTGCTATGCCTGCCACCAGATCCAGAAGGCCGAGATCTCCTACGGCAACATCGGGCCCAGCCTCTATCAGTACGGCAAGCTTCGAGGTGCCGCAAGCGAGGGCGGCCAAGCGCAGGTACCCGAGGCCATCATGCGTTACACCTGGGCCAAGATCTGGAACAGCCACGCATTCAATGCCTGCAGCAACATGCCGCGCTACGGCGCTGCCGCCATCCTGAACGAGGACCAGATCCGCCACGTGATGGCGCTGCTGCTCGATCCGCAGAGCCCGGTCAACGCGCAGTAAGGCGAAGGGGCTGATGCGATGATCCAGCAGCCCCGTGCAGGTCTGTTCGGCGCAGTGCGCTGGCTGTTCATCGGTGTGCTGATCGGGCTGCTGACCAGTCTTGCGCCCGTCGCACTGGCGCAGACTGTGGGCAAGGCGGTGGTGCTGCCGAATCTGCGACTCTCGAACGGCACCGTCCTGGATGCCGCGAGCCTCCGCGGCCAGCCGGTGTTGATCTATGTCTGGGCCAGCTGGTGCCCCTTCTGTGCTCGACAGACACCGTACTACCAGAAGCTGCACGAGCACTTGCAGGCCAGCAAGAGCCCGCTGCGCCTGATCAGCGTCTCGATCGACAAGCGTCCGGAAGACGCGATGAAGTACATGAACGAACGCGGCTACACCTTCCCAGTGAGCTTCGATGCCGAGCCGATCAGCAAGGCACTGGGCTCTCGGCCCGGGCTGCCGCGTGTTTATGTGATTGATCGGCAGGGTCGGCTGGTGGTCAGCCAGGCCGGAGAGCTCTTTGAAGAAGACATCGCCGCGTTCGCACGCCATGGCGAGAGCACTGGAGACAAGCGCTGATGGATCGTCGTGAATTTGTGCGCCTGCTGGGCATGGCGGCGGCCGCGGGTCTGCCCATCAGCCAGACCAGCGAAGCGCAAGCCGCCACGGACGGCTTCTACAGCCTGCCGCGCTTCGGCAACGTGCACCTCCTGCACTTCACTGATTGCCACGCGCAGCTGCTGCCCATCCACTTTCGCGAGCCCTCCGTCAACATCGGGATCGGCTCGGCTGCTGGCAAGCTCCCGCACCTGGTCGGCGAGCACCTGCTCAAGGCTGCCGGCATTCGCCCAGGCACGCGCGACGCCCACGCCTTCACCTACCTGAACTTCGAACAGGCCGCGCAGCGCTTCGGCAAGGTCGGCGGCTTTGCGCACCTGGCGACCCTGGTCAAGCGCATGAAGGCCAGTCGCCCCGGCGCGCTGCTGCTGGATGGCGGCGATACCTGGCAGGGCAGCGGCACCGCACTCTGGACCCAGGGCCAGGACATGATCGATGCCTGCAAGCTGCTGGGCGTGGATGTGATGACCATGCACTGGGAGTTCACCTACGGCGCCAAGCGCGTGCAGGAGGTGATCGCCAAGGACTTCAAGGGCAGGGTGGATGTGGTGGCGCAGAACGTCGCCACCACTGACTTCGGCGACCCTGTGTTTCCGCCCTACGTCATCAAGGACATGAACGGCGTGCCCGTGGCCATCATCGGCCAGGCCTTCCCCTACACGCCGATTGCCAACCCGCGCTATTTCGTCTCCGAGTGGACCTTCGGTATTCAGGACGAGCGCATGCAGCAGATGGTGGACGAGGCGCGCGGCAAGGGCGCGAAGGTCGTCGTCGTGCTCAGTCACAACGGCATGGACGTGGACCTCAAGATGGCCAGTCGCGTGCGCGGCATTGACGCCATTCTGGGCGGCCACACCCACGATGGTGTGCCCAAGGCAGTGCCCGTCAAGAACGCGGGCGGCACCACGCTCGTGACCAACGCCGGCAGCAACGGCAAGTTTCTGGGCGTACTCGACTTCGACGTGAAGGACGGCCGTATCCGCGATTTCCGCTACCGGTTGCTGCCCGTGTTCTCAAATCTGCTGCCGACCGATCGCGCCATGGCCGAGTTTATTGCCAGCGTGCGCAAGCCCTATTTGAAGCAGCTGGATGAGCCACTCGCGGTCACCGAAGGGCTGCTGTATCGGCGGGGCAACTTCAACGGCAGCTTCGATCAGCTTATCTGTGACGCAATGATGGAAGCGCGCGGCGCACAGATCGCGTTCTCGCCCGGCTTCCGCTGGGGCACGAGCCTGCTGCCGGGAGACACCATCCGCATGGAGCATGTGCTCGATCAGACGGCCATCACCTATCCCTACGCCACGCTCACCGACATGAGCGGCGAGATGATCAAGGCGGTGCTCGAAGACGTGGCCGGCAACCTGTTCGACCCTGACCCCTACTTCCAGCAGGGCGGTGACATGGTGCGCGTGGGTGGCCTCACGTACATGCTCAAGCCCAACGAGAAGCAAGGCAGCCGCATCCACGACATGCGCGTGGGCGGCGAACTCATCGACGCCGCCAAGACCTACAAGGTCGCCGGTTGGGCGCCGGTGAACGAAGCGGCGCGCGACCTCGGCGGCCCGCCGATCTGGGACGTGGTCGCCGGCTGGCTGCGTGACAAGAAACGGATCAGCCCGCGAGTGCTCAATCAGCCACGCATCGAAGGCCTGGGGCCGAACCCCGGGCTCGCGGGATGACGCGTGCACAGGTCGGGGCACTGCCCCAGCTTGCCGACCTGCGCCGCGAAGCCGCCGCAGCCAACGCCCGCGACCTGCCGCTCACGGTGCTGATTTCGCGCAGCGACTGCACCTTCTGCCACGAAGTGCGTGTGCAATACCTCGCACCCAAGACGCGCGAAGGCACCATGTTCGCCGTCGAACTGGTGAGCGACTTTCGCCGCAGCGTGCGCATGGCCGATGGACGCATGCTGAGCAACGCAGACGCCGCTCGGGCCCTCGGTGGCCGGTTCTTCCCGACGGTGGTGTTCCTCAGCGCCGAGGGCAGGCAGCTCGCCGAGCCGATCGTGGGCGCCGGTAAGGGCGGGTTCTACGAGGCGTTCTTGGACGATGCGCTCGCATCTGCTGCGGCAAAGCTCAGAGGAGGATGAAGGGCCCTGCCTATAATCTCCATCCGTTTGGAGGTGTGGCAGAGCGGTTGAATGCACCGGTCTTGAAAACCGGCGATGGTGCAAGCCATCCGTGAGTTCGAATCTCACCGCCTCCGCCAAATGAACAAGGGCCTGAATCAATCAGGCCCTTTGTTTTTTCGGCGGTCTTCCGGCTACCAGGCGCCGACATTCGGCATGGACGCCCAGGGTTCGGCCTTGGGCAGCGGATCGCCAATCTGCAGCAGCTCAATCGAGATCTGGTCCGGTGAACGCACAAAAGCCATGCGGCCGTCGCGCGGCGGTCGGCTGATCGTGACACCGTGATCCATCAGGCGCTGGCAGGCGGCATAGATATCCGGCACGGCATAGGCCACGTGACCGAAGTTGCGGCCTCCTCCATAGACTTCACTCTTGCCCTCGGCATCCGGCCAGTTGTAGGTCAGCTCGATCTGCGCCTTCTCATCGCCGGGTGCGGCCAGAAAGATCAGCGTGAATCGGCCGGCTTCGTTGTCGCGCCGCGATAGCACCTGCAAACCGAGTGCATCGCAGTAAAAGCGCAGCGACGCGTCGATGTCGGTAACGCGGACCATGGTGTGGAGATACTTCATTGGTGTCTAGGGCTCGCTCAGGTAACTGCGTCAGGTGCTGAACCATAGCGCAGCACAGGGCTAGTCATCGACCGCAGCCGCTGCTCACCGATGCTGGCGTCTTCAGGTCCGCGTCAATCCTCTGGTCGACAGTGCAGTGCAAACGTTTTGGCGGGCAGGTCTTGCCGCAACGCGCGTCGAATCGGGTCAGGTGTGCGAGAGATGTCATCCGGATGGAGCCGATCGCATATCGCCGGCCTTGCGCGGTTTGATCGTGTACTGACGAAATCTGTGCTTAGATCACTCGATCCTTCTCGACAGGTGGACGCACAAATGCGCACATGGATACATGCACTCGTTTTGGCCGCCACGCTTGGCATGGTCTCGCTCTGCGGACCGGCGGTCGCCCAAGGCGCGCGTGTCGCACCCTCGGCCGTGCTCTTCGAAAACGTCCGCGTCTTCGACGGCAAAAGCGATCGGCTCAGTGCACCCACCAACGTGCTGGTGGTGGGCAATCTGATCCAGCGCATCGGCAGCGGCGCACTCGCCGCGCCTGAGGGTGCGACGCTCACGCGCGTGGCCGGCAATGGCCGCACGCTAATGCCGGGCATGATCGACGCGCACACGCACATCATGTTCGCCAATGCCACGCAGCTCGACATTCTGCTGGGGGACATCGGCTACGTGCAGATTGCAGCGGCAAAGGGCGCCGAGGAGATGCTGCAGCGCGGCTACACCTCGATCCGCGACATGGGCGGGCCGGTGTTCGGGCTGAAGAAGGCGGTGGATCGCGGCATGGTGGCCGGACCGCGCATCTGGCCCTCGGGCGCCTTCATTTCGCAGTCTGGCGGGCATGGCGACTTCCGTCTGCCCACGGATCTGCCGGCGCGGCCCGGCGACTTCACGTACTCCGAGCGCGTGGGCGCCGCGGCGATTGCCGACAGCCCGGACGACGTGCGCAAGCGCGTGCGCGAGGTGCTGGCGCTGGGCGCCTCGCAGGTCAAGCTCATGGCGGGCGGCGGCATCTCTTCCAATTACGACCCGCTGGACGTGACCCAATACAGCGTGGCCGAGCTGCGCGCCGCCGTGGAAGCCGCCGAGAACTGGGGCACCTATGTGGCGGTGCATGCCTACACGCCGCGCGCCGTGCGCCAGGCCATCGAGGCTGGGGTGCGCGTGATCGAGCATGGCCAGCTGCTGGATGACGCCACCGCCAAGCTCATGGCCGAGAAGGGCGTGTGGTGGAGTCTGCAGCCCTTCATCGACGACGGCAATGACAACCGTTTCGCCGAAGGCTCGCCCAACCGCAACAAGCAGCTGCAGATGTATGCCGGCACCGACGCCGCCTACAAGCTGGCGCGCAAGTACAAGATCAAGACCGCCTGGGGCGTGGACAGTCTGATGAACCCGGCGGGCAACCGGCTGCAGACGCAGTTCGTCACGCGCATGCTGCGCTGGTACACCCCCGCCGAGACCCTGCGCATGATCACGGCCGACAACGCCGAGCTGCTCGCGCTCTCCGGCGAGCGCAACCCCTATCCCGGCAAGCTGGGCGTGGTGCAGGAAGGCGCGCTGGCCGATCTGCTGCTGGTCGACGGTGATCCGCTGGCCAACCTCAAGCTGCTCGAAGATGCGGCGCGCAATCTGCTCGTGATCATGAAGGACGGCAGGATCTACAAGAACATTGTGAAGTGATGCGCCAGGCTGCGCGGCGGGCCGTGGCGTACCGGCCCCGAGCCCTGAGCAGGTTGCCCGTGGCCGAAAGTCGCCTTTATTTGTATCAATGAAGGCGGCTTTCCGCATGCGAGGAGCGCTTTTCGGCTCCATTTGACATTCGGAGAAAATTGTCCGAAAGCGCATGGCCTCTTGTGCGCCATGCGGCGTTTCGCCCGCGCATTGCTTGCCCCCATGGCCGTGCGCCCGTACTCAGCCGCCGCGGTCGGTGCGAGCCTGAGAAGGATCCGGCAGCGAGCGCCGGCGCTGGCTTGCATGCACGCTTGGCCTGCGTGCGTCCAAAGGCCCTCGCGTCCGTGTGGCGGCCGGCAGTGTTGTTCCGGGCGGGTCAGCCCGGGCGTGCTCCGCGCCACACGCTCTTGGGTCACCAGCTTGCTCGTGCATTCACGAAAGTTGTGCTTTCATGCGCCAAGCAAGCCCAATTCAACGCATAGGAGGTCATGCCCATGGTTCGTCATCTCACTGCAACTGTCTGGCGCCTGCCGCTGCTGGCTGCATTGGCCGCAAGCCTGCCGGTGCTTGCCCAGACCAAGCCGGCCGCACCGCCGCCCGCGCCTGCGGTGCTGTTCGAAAACGTTCGCGTGTTTGATGGCAAGAGCGATCGCCTGAGCGCGCCGAGCAATGTGCTCGTGGTGGGCAATGTGATTCGCCGCGTGTCCACGGGCGCCATCGAGCCCCCGGCCGGTAGCACGCTCACGCGCGTGGCCGGCAATGGCCGCACGCTCATGCCCGGCCTGATCGACGGGCACACCCACATCATGTTTGCGGACATCCCGCAGATCGCCGCGCTCACGGCAGACATCGGCTTCGTGCAACTGGCGGCCGGCAAGGCCGCAACTGATTCCCTGATGCGGGGCTTCACCACCCTGCGTGACATGGGCGGCCCGGCCTTTGGCTTGAAGCGCGCCATCGACGTCGGCATCCTGCCCGGCCCGCGCATCTGGCCCTCGGGCGCGATGATCTCCCAGTCGGGCGGCCATGCCGACTTTCGCCTGCCCACCGAGATGCCGGCTGCGCCCGGAGACTTCAGCTACACCTCGCGCGTGAATGCCGCCATCGTGGCTGACGGCGTGCCCGATGTGCTCAAGCGGGTGCGCGAGCAGCTGGCGCTTGGCGCCTCGCAGATCAAGCTCACAGCCGGCGGCGGCGTGTCTTCGGTGTTCGATCCGCTGGACGTGACCCAGTTTTCGCCTGATGAACTCCGCGCGGCTGTGAATGCCGCCGAGAACTGGGGTACCTACGTGGGCGTTCACGCCTACACGCCGCGCGCGATTCGCGCCGCCGTTGATGCGGGTGTGCGCGTGATCGAACACGCCACGATGATGGACGAGGCCACCGCCAAGCTGATGGCCGAGAAGGGCACCTGGGTGGTGCTGCAGCCCTTCCTGGATGACGAAGACGCCACGCCCTTTGCGCCGGGCTCGGCCAACCGAGCCAAGCAGCTGCAGATGTTCTCCGGCACCGACACCAGCTACAAGTTGGCCAAGCAATACCGCCTGAAGGCTGGCTGGGGTACGGACACCCTGTTTGACGCAAAAATTGCCGCGCGCCAGGCGATGCAACTTACCAAGCTCACCCGCTGGTACACGCCGGCCGAGGTGCTGCAGATCGCCACCCGCGTCAACGGCGAGCTGCTGGCGCTGTCCGGCCTGCGCAGTCCGTATCCGGGCAAGCTGGGCGTGGTGGAAGAGGGCGCACTGGCCGACCTGCTGCTGGTGGAGGGCGACCCGATCGCCAACATCAAGCTCATCGAAGACCCGGCGCGCAACTTCGTGGTCATCATGAAGGACGGCCGCATCTACAAGAACACCGTGAAGTGATGCGCGCACGGCTGGGTGTGTGGCTGTGCGCGGCCTGGCTGCTGGGTGCAGCCGGCCTCCCCGCGCAGGCCGCGGAACTGATTGACTGGACCGCGCTTGCGCCCGCCGCCGCGCCGGAAGACAACCCCTTCGCGCGGCTCACGCCGCTGCAGCTCGACCAGATCACCGAGCTGGTGATGAGCCGCCTGCTGGAGCAGCGCGGCCGCCCGGTGACGGACGCCATGCAACAGCGCCGGCGCGAGCTGGCCGATGCGCTCAAGGCCGACGGGCTGGACGCCGACGCACTCATGCGCGCGCGCGATGCGCTGATCGAACAGCGCCGCAACGCTGCCAGCGCTGCGGTGGAGCAGTTCAATGGCCGCGAGGTGCGGCTGCAGGGCTATCTGGTTCCGGCGTCTTCCGACGGCCAGAGCGTGACGGATTTCCTCTTCGTGCCCTGGGCCGGCGCCTGCAGCCACACGCCGCCCCCGCCGGCCAACCAGATCGTGCGTATGCCAGCCGCGGCGCTGCCGGGCGTGGAGGGCTCGCCCTTCGAGCCGGTGCAGCTCACCGGCCGCCTGCTGATCCGCACGCAGGAAACGCGGCTGCTGCTGGTGGACGGCCAGGTGAGCGTGAGGTCCTCGTATGCCGCCGAGCAGGTGCGCATCGACCCGCTGCCGCAGCGTGCCGCCACGCCGCCGGCGCGCTGATGAAGTCGCGCTTCGTTCCGGTGTCGCGCACGCCGCCCGGCTGGCACGCGGCCGCGGCCAGGCGCAGGCCATCGCCATCGCCATCCGTTACCCCGCCAGTCCGTTGAGCGACGCGCTCTATCCACATACCCCAACTCAAACCATCGCTGAACCCTTCAGACGCCCATGTCACTGACCGCCGCCCAGATTGAACGTGTTCCTGCATGGTGCTGGATTGCACCGCTGTGTGCCCTGGGGCTGGTGTTCGGCCTGCTGTTTGGCGGCTGGGCGGAGCGTGCGCCGGTGCTGCTGGCGCTGGCCGCAGCGCTGCTGCTCGCCACGGTGTTTGCGGCCGTGCACCACGCGGAAATTCTGGCGCTGCGCCTGGGCGAGCCGCTGGGCTCCATCGTGCTCGCGCTGGCGGTGACGATCATCGAAGTCGCGCTGATCGTCTCGCTCATGCTGTCCGGCAAGGCCGGTGCGGAAACTCTGGCGCGCGACACGGTGTATGCCACGGTCATGCTGGTGCTCACCGGCATCGTGGGCGCCTGCCTGCTGCTGGGCGGCGTGCGCCACCACGAGCAAAGCTTTCGGCTGGATGGCGCCACGTCCGCGCTGAGCGTGCTGGGCACGATGACCGTGCTCTCGCTGATCCTGCCGGACTTCACGCGCACCACCACCGGGCCGACGCTCTCGCCCGTGCAGCTGACGGTGGTCGGGCTGGTGTCCGTGGCGCTGTATGCCACATTCCTGTACGTGCAGACCACCAGCCACCGCGACTACTTTGCGCCGGCGGATGACTCGCCGGATACCGAGGACATTCGTCCGACCTCGCGCCGCTCGCTCATCAGCCTGGCGCTGCTGGTTGCGGCGCTGCTGGCGGTGGTGCTGCTGGCCAAGGCCCTGTCTCCCGCGCTGGAAGGTGTGGTCAGCGGTGCGGGGCTGCCGCCGGCTTTTGTGGGCGTGGTGATTGCCGCCATCGTGCTGCTGCCGGAAAGCCTGGCGGCGCTACGTGCAGCCAAGGCCAACCGGCTGCAGGTGAGCCTGAATCTGGCGCTGGGCTCGGCGCTGGCCACCATCGGCCTGACGATCCCGATCGTCGGCTTTGTCGCGCTGTACCTGGGCCTGCCGATGGAGCTGGGCTTGCCACCCACGGAGGTGGCGCTGCTGCTGCTTGCGCTCTATATCAGCGGCATCAGCCTGGCCACGGGCCGTACCACCGTGCTGCAGGGTGCGGTGCACCTCGGCATCTGCGCCGTGTTTCTCACGCTGGCGGCGTTTCCGTGAGCCTTGGGCCAGGTGCCTCGACCTTACCGGTGCAGATTCGCGTTCAATGAGCCGCAGCCGCATTTCGTCTTTGGTTTGATTGACACCTGCACAACCCACTTGCACGATCCCGGCAATCTAGTCATGTCTAGGCGTTGCTGATCTAGGGATGGATTTGGCCCGATAGCGCGCACAGACGCACATTTGCCAGGGGGCAACAATGATGGTTCTTCGTGTCTTAGCCACACTAGTTTTCACGCTCATTGCGGCCACTGCTCAAGCAGGTGCGTCGAAGCCTGCGGACCTCATCTTCTTCGGCGGTGACATTCTCACGATGAACGACAAGCAACCCGCCGCCGAGGCACTGGCGGTGCGAGATGGCACGATTCTGGCCGTAGGCAGCCGAGCCGAGGTCAATAAGCTCAAGGGCGCGAAAACTCGGATGATCAACCTTCGCGGCCAAACCTTGCTCCCCGGATTCCTGGATGCGCACAGCCACTACATCAATTCACTGACCGTGGCCAGCCAGCTCAATCTGTATGCACCTCCGGCTGGTCCCGCGAAGGATGTTCCCAGCATCGTGGCTGAGCTCAAGAAGTTTGCAGCTGCCAAGAAGATCAAGAAGGGTGACTTGATACAGGCGTATGGCTATGACGAGAACGTCATGCCCAACGGTCGTCTGCTCAACCGCGATGATTTGGACGCCGCGCTTCCCGGCAACCCGGTGATTGTTCATCACGTATCCATGCATGGCGGTGTGCTGAACAGTCTTGCGATGAAAAAGTTCGGAATCAGTGCAGCGACCAAGACCCCCGAGGGCGGCATCATCGTGCGCAAGGAAGGCACGAACGAACCCTACGGACTGATCATGGAAACGGCCTTTCTGCCGGTGTTCGGCGCACTGCCGAAGCCCACGACTGAGAAGGAGATCATTGCTGCAACCCGCGCGGGGCAGATGTTGTACGCGCAGGCCGGGATGACCACTGCGCATGAAGGTGCCACCCATTTGGCAGACCTTGAAGTCATGCGTAAGGCAAGCAAGGCCGGTGCGAACATCATCGACGTGATCGCGTTTCCGTTCATGACCGACATGGAGAAGGTGCTTGCAGCCTACCCGCCATCAGCGTTCGGCAAGTACGAGAGCCGCCTAAAGCTCGGCGGTATCAAAATGACGATCGATGGATCACCACAAGGCAAGACGGCACTGTTCACGACCCCTTACCTGACTGGGGGGCCAAGCGGTGAGAAGGATTGGCGGGGTGAGCCTACGATGCCTGCAGAGATGGTCAACAAGCTCGTCAAGCGGGTGTACGACCTGGGACTGCCGCTGAACCTGCATGCCAATGGCGACGGTGCAATCGATCTATTCCTCGCTGCCCACGAGCAAGCCGCCGCCGGCAGCTTGGACAAGGATCGTCGCACGACCGTGATCCACTCCCAGTTTGCGCGCAAGGATCAGCTGGACAAGTACGCCCGCTACAAGATCATTCCGTCGATGTACTCGCTGCACACCTTCTACTTTGCGGAGGCCCACAAGGCCAATCGCGGCGAGGCGCAGGCCCAATACATCAGCCCGATGCGTGACGCTATCGATCGCGGGATCGTCGTTACCAATCACACGGACTTTGTTGTGGCGCCGCTCGATCAAATGTTCATGCTCTGGTCTGCGGTAAACCGACAGTCGCGGGCCGGACAGGTCTTCGGCGCCGACCAACGCATCACGCCGCTTGAAGGCTTGAAGGCAATGACCATCAATGTGGCGTATCAGTACAGGGAAGAAGACCGAAAAGGCTCGCTTGAGCCAGGCAAGCTTGCGGATCTTGTTGTGCTGGAAAAGAACCCGCTGAAGGTGGCACCCATGAGCATCAAGGACATTAGGGTTATGGCAACGCTCAAAGAGGGCAAGATCATCTACCAGCGCAAGTCCGCTCCAGCCAAGTGATTGCCTTGCCCGTCACTAAGCCAGCCGCCAGGCGCGCTGGATCGCTAGCCTTAAGCGTGCTGGCGTGGGCTGCCCTGGCAGGGGGCATGCATGCTGGCGTCTACGCATGCAGTTATCACGGTCTAAGCCCTGGCGGGGGTGACCCAGCTGCGCCCTTCGTTGAATTGGGCACCCAGCTAGCAATTCGTGATGGTTCTCTTGTTGCGCCCGAGCCACTCAGTGGTCCAGCCGCCTTCGCGCGGACACGCCGCTGGTTGGAGTATCTGCGCGTAATTCAGGAAGATGCCGGGCAGACCGGCACGCTTTATGTGTATGTGATCGAAGGTGCACTCTGGGCGGTATTGAGTGATGACCGTTCCAGCGCGGCTGACATGGTGCCAGCCGCTGCTTCGGCGCCACGGTTGAGCTTGCAGGCTCACGTGCCCGCGCCTGAGGCCGGTGCGCAGACCTTGTTGCTCACGGAAGCTACCCTTGCCGCACTGGTAAATGGACAACTGACAATCAGCCAGGCCTTGGCACTCGGCGTTGCACGACTCAAGCGTCGATGAGCGCTGGACTGCACTCGGCCTAGCGTCTATGCCCTGTGATTTGGCAGACCGGCACTGATCTTTCTTCCCGCTGCCCGACGCACTTGCGATAGATGATCCGAATCGCGAGATGGAACAAGCACGCGCAGCGTCGACCGGCCGGCTGTCTCTAGGATGGACTTAGGCTTTCAATTACTCGGTGTCTAGCGGCCGCCGCCCTATCCCTTAGGGTGATACCGCGACCCACCATTCGTTGCGGCGGTTCCAGGGTAGGGTGAAGGGATCGTTGTAGAAGGCGACCATGTAGGGGCCGACCGGCGTGAGGCCGCGCTCCTTGACGAACTGCTCCAGCATCTCGCGGTGCTTGGCGAGGTTGGCCTGCGTGGAGAAGCCGTCAAACACCACAGCCACGCGCTTTTCGCCCGGCAGGGTGCCGATCTTGACGCGCGGGTCATTGGGCAGGGGCAGCGTGTCCATCGTGTACTGGCTGGGCATCATGAAGGCGACGCGCCAGCGCTGCTCGCCAGCGCTCTGGCCGTCGGAGACCGGCACCTGGGTGACGGGTGCCGTCATGGCAATCTTGGTGCTCGCGGGTTCGGCCACCTGCGTCACGGGCGCGGTCATGGCGATCTTCTGCTGAACGCGGTTGTTGCCGAAGATGAAGTTGGCCAGCACGCGGAAGCCTTTGTTGGCCGCCTCGCTGCGCTCGCCCGTGACTTCCACCTCCGCCATCAGCGCGGGCTGGTACTGGCGGATCTGGAAAGGGCCGCTGGTTTCGAGCACGGTGTGCTTGGGTTCTTCAATGGCCATGGCGGCAATCGGGATGAGGAGGGCGAGGGTGGCCGCAGCGGCACGCAGGGCGCGGTGGAAAGGGACCATTGCTACTCACTTGTTTCAAGTAAAACCAATGAGTATCAGTTTGGCGCCGAAGAGCTGGCCGTGCCATGCTGGCTAACCCTCGCCCCGGGGCTGTCCACTCAAGGCTTTTGCACCGCTGCAGTTGTGCCTGGCTGGGTATCTGCCGGCGCTGGCAGGTGCCGCCGCACCTCGCCGCGCGCAACTCGTCCTACCGGGAGGCGAAAAGAGCGCCCGCCGCCCGCCGGTCAGGCCAGCGCCTTCAGCGTGAGGTAGTAATAGGCGGTGGCCACGGGCGAGCCATCCGGCAGATCGGCGTAGTCCGGAATCTCGCCCACGCGCTGCCAACCCAGCGCCTGATACACCGCCTCGGCCGCGCTGCCCACTTCGGTGTCCAGCACCAGAGTACGCAGACCCATGGCGCGCGCCTCGTTCTGCGCATGTTCCATCAGCGCACGCGCAAAACCGCGGCGGCGCCACTGGCGGTGAACCAGCAGCTTCATGATGTCGCCGCGCTGGCGGCCGTTCTCCTTGGTACAGGGCTCCAGTTGCACGCTGCCAGCGACTTGGCCGCCCACCAGAATCACCCAGAGGCGCCGCTCGCCGGCGGCCAGCGCGTCGATCACGGCTTCCCAAAAGGCTTGCGCGCGCTCGGTATCCAAGGGCGCATGAAAACCCACGGAAGCGCCGCCATGCACGGCGTCCTGCAGCAGCTCGCACAGCGGCGCGATCAGGCGCTGTGCGTTCAGTGCGTCGAGTTCAAGGAGTTCTGCGGTGAGGGTCTGGGGTTTCATGCGGCGCGCTGGGTCGGGGTGGG
Source organism: beta proteobacterium AAP99 (assembly GCA_001295775.1). Lineage (GTDB taxonomy): Bacteria > Pseudomonadota > Gammaproteobacteria > Burkholderiales > Burkholderiaceae_C > Piscinibacterium. The sequence continues at coordinate 80,246 of LJIA01000006.1, read as the reverse complement.
CTGCAGCGAGCCTACCGCGATCGGCGCATCCGCGTCCTCTGCGCTGCCCAGCGTGAACAGGAAACAGGCGCCCCCGCCGGCGGGCCGCTCCGTCCAGATCCGCCCGCGGTGGTGCTGCACGATGCGCTGCACGATCGACAGACCGATGCCCGAACGCGACAGCCCGGCGCCGTGCAGCTTGGCAAACGGCTGAAACAGACGGGACTCCTGATCCGGCGGAATGCCCGGCCCGTTGTCTTGCACAAAGATGGCGGTGCCAGCGGGCGTCTCGCGCGTGCCCACACGCACCATCGGCTGCGGGGAGCGGCTGGCAAAGCGCAGCGCATTGCCAATGAGGTTGACGAACACCTGGCGCAGCAGGCCAGGCGCGCCGGCCACCTCGGGCAGGGCGGCCACATCGACCTGCACGGTCTGGAGCAGCTGGGCATGCGCCGGGTCCATCGCCAGCTCCGCCAGCGCCTCCTGCACCGGCTCGTTGAGAGCAGTCCGGATTTGCGGGGTTTCGCCCTGGCCCGCGCGGGCGAGCGTGGCGAGATCCTGCACCAGTGCCGTGAGGCGCTCGCTTTCCTCGCGGATCGGGCTGATCAGCCGGCGCGCGCCATCGACATCGCCGCGGTCCAGCGCCTGCTCGGCCAGCCCCGCCACGCCCGCCACGCCGGAGAGCGGGCCGCGCAGGTCGTGCGCCACGCTGCGGTTGAAGGACTCCAGACCCTCGACCACGATTGCCAGCTCCGAGGTGCGATCCGCCACGCGCCGCTCCAGCGTGGCATTCAGTTCGCCCAGTGCGGCCTCGGCCGCCTGCCGCCGCTGCAGCTCCATGCCCAGCTGGCGGTTGAAGCGGATCATGCTCGCCAGCAGGGTGGCAATGCCTACGACGATGGTGGGAAATACCACCAGCTGACCGAGGCTCATGATGTGCAGGTCCCGTGCAGTGGCGATCACGGGAATCACCACGATCGGGTAGCTCAGCATGGCGAAAGCGATGATGCCGTGCCCCATGTTGCGTTCCCGCAGCGCGGCGCGCCAGACCACCATACTGAGCAACAGCATGTTGACGGCCAGAAACAGATACACCGGACGCGGCTCGCTGGCATCCACGCGTGCGGCAAGGTTCAGGCCAATCACTGCGGCCACCCAGATCGTGCCGATCACCGCCGCTGAGACGCGATTGAACTGCTTGAGGTAGAGCAGCAGCGCCGCGGCATGAAGGGACAGCGTCGTGACCGCAAAGATGATGGCCGGGGCCGAAAGCAGTTGCGTTTGCGCGTTGCTCGGAAAGACAAACAACTAGGCGCAGGCGCCCAACAGATAGCGCAGTGCGAAAACGCGCATGGCCAACCGGTCGGCGATGTAGCCCGCAAGCCAATGTGCTGCCGAAACCACGGCCATCACGAAACCCGCCACCAGGGCAAAGGCCCGAAAAGCTTCTAGTGAGAGGTAGGAATCGAGCATCGCCTCAAGAATGTTGCATTTCGCGCCAATGCTTGCAATCGTGAAATGCACCGCGAGTCCAAATGTCGCCTGCATTTCGGCCTAGCCCGGCTGGTGTCGGTGGCTGAAACACTGGCCCCGCTGGGAAGCCTGCGCGGACAAGACGTCCCCGAAGTTCCTGCATACAGCAGCTCCAACCTGACTCGGTTTGACGGAAGGACACGGCTGACGAGGCCGCGAGTCTGCCGACGTTGTGCGTGGCTGGGACGAGCGCCCATTGCAGCCGCCGGTCCTTCGGTTGGACTTCAGCGCCGGGTTGGGCGGCCGGACCGAACTCATCAAGGTTTGCGAATCTGCCTCTGCCGAGCGCGGGCCCCTTGTGGCCAATGTTCAGATCGCCGTGGTACACAGCGGGCGGCGGTGCGGGAAAATCCGAGGCTGCGGTAGGGTGCTTGGAGACTGAGGAGGGGGTTCGAATGAAGCCAGCGAGTGACAACACGGCCGATGCACGCCATGCGCACTGGCGAGACGCACGAATCCTGCGCGCCGCGATGGGTTTCGGGCTGGTCTGCAGTTCGCTCTGCGCACTCGCGGATGACAAGCCCAACGATGGAACAGATCCGACCCGCCCGGTTCGTAGCGCCACGGTGTCGTTCGAGCACCTGGATCTCGTGAGTGGCTTTCGCTCGGATACCTTGTTCCTGAGTTATGTACAGCCCGTGGGAGATGCGGGAACCTCGCTCAGGCTCAAGCTCCCGTACGCCTCCAATGACTTCACGCGCAATACCAAGTACGGCCTGGGCGATGCATCGCTCAAGGTCAACAAGGTGGTGGAGGTGAACCCGGTGTGGGGTGCGGTGGCGTCAGCGGAAGTCGTGTTCGACACTGCGTCGCGCCCCGAGCTCGGCACCGGTCGTGATGTGCTCAAGCTCAATGCCATCTATGCGCGCTTTCTGAAGGGCGGCGAGATCTTTGCTCCAGCGCTGCTGCATAGCGTGAGCATCGGCGGCGACTCGCGCCGCCCCAAGGTCAACAACACGACGCTTGATCTCTACTACGTGCCGAAATTTGCGAATCCCAAGGTCTACATGACGGTGGACCCCGCTTGGGTGCACGACTGGGAGACGCGGCGCGGTTACGGGGCGCTGGCCGTCACGATGGGCTACAAGCTCGGGCCCATGCTCGGCGGGCAGGGGCAGGTCTTCGTCAAGCCATCGACCTCGGTGGGCAGCAACCGGCCGGTGAAGTGGGGCGTTGAGTTGGGGTTTCAGGTGCTGGCATTTTGATGTGCCAGAGCCAACCCGGGCTGCTTCCAAGGCAGTCCGGTACACGCGCGGACGGCATGCCGCGGAGAGCAACCATTTCAGGGAGCACGCTATGAAAAGACGCTTCGTTCTGACGGCCATGGCAAGTGCCGTGGCGGGTCTCGCGGTACCCGCAGTGACGATGGCTGCGAAGGCAGCACCACCCCGCGCCGATCGGATCTGGACCGGCGGCACCATCATCACCCTGAACGACAAGGCCATGCGCGCCCAGGCGATTGCCGAAGCGGGCGGGAAGATCATTGCCGTCGGTACGCGCGCGCAGGTGATGAAGCTGCGCGGACAGAATACGCAGGTCATCGACCTTCAGGGCAGGACGATGTTGCCAGGCTTCGTGGATGCGCACGGGCACATGATGATGGGCGGCCTGCAGTCGCTCAGCGCGAACCTGCTTGCGCCACCGGACGGCGAGGTCCAGGACATTGCGGGCCTGCAGCGCACCTTTCGCGACTGGATCGCCGCCAATCAGAAGATCGTCACTTCGGTCAATCTCGTCATCGGCTTCGGCTATGACGACGCCCAGCTCAAGGAACAGCGGCATCCCACGCGTGACGATCTGGACGCCGTGTCGAAGGATGTTCCCATTCTCGCGGTCCATCAGTCCGGTCACCTGTGCGCCCTGAACTCCAAGGCGCTGGAGGCGGTCGCGTACACATCCGCGACCAAGGATCCCGCCGGTGGCGTGATCCGGCGCCGGGACAACTCACAGGAGCCAAATGGCGTTCTAGAGGAAACCGCGTTCTTCAACGCTGCCTACAAGCTCCTGCCGTCGATTGGCCCCCAGGGCATGAAGGTCTTTGCGCGCGAAGGCGCCAAGCTCTGGGCACGCTTCGGATACACCACCGCCCAGGAAGGCCGCGCCACACCCGCCACGCTGACGCTGCTGCGGGAAGTGGCCAATGAAGGCGGCTACCAGATTGATCTGGCCGTCTACCCGGATGTGCTGATCGATCGCGAAGCGATTCGTACCAACGTCAGCAAGACCTACACCAAGAGGATGCGGGTAGCGGGCGCGAAGCTCACCATCGACGGCAGCCCGCAGGGCTTCACCGCATGGCGGGATCGGCCCTACTACAAGCCGGTAGGCAACTATCCGAAGGGCTATTCGGGCTATGCCGCGGCGTCTGCCGACGAGGTGATGGGCGCGATCAGCTGGGCCACCGAGAACAATATCCAGATCGTGACGCACTCCAACGGTGAGCGCGCCTCAGACCTGCTGATCGCCAGCCACACGGCCTCACAGGCGCGCTTCGGCAAGGGCAAGGCCCTTCGGCCCGTGCTGATTCACGGGCAGTTCCTGCGCGAAGACCAGCTGGACCGATTCAAGGCGCTCGGTGTGATCCCCAGCCTGTTTCCGATGCATACCTTCTACTGGGGCGACTGGCACCTCAACCAGACAGTGGGGCCCAAGGCCGGCATGAACATCTCGCCCACGGGCTGGGCGCGCAAGCGCGGCATGATCTTCACCTCGCACCACGATGCGCCCGTGGCCTTCCCCAATTCGATGCGCGTGCTGGATGCCACGGTGACTCGCCGTGCCCGGGGTTCGGGCCGCATCGTCGGGCCGCAGCACCGCGTGGACGTCATCACCGCCCTGAAGGCCATGACGATCTGGCCCGCGTACACGCTGTTCGAAGAAAGCAGCAAGGGCACGCTGGAAGTCGGCAAGCTCGCGGACTTCGTCATCCTGACCAAGGACCCGACCGCTGTCGTGCCGTCCACGATTGCCGACATTCAGGTCGCCGAGACGATCAAGGAGGGCATGAGCGTCTTCAAGCTGCAGCAGACTGCCGCCAACAGCGCGAATGAGGCAGTGACCGAGACCTTCTCGCGCATGCTGCATCGCATGGCGCACCCGCAAGCCGCGCCCGCCAGCGCAACGGCATCGCCGGAGTTTGCGAGGTTCATGGCGCAAGCGGCTTCGGCGGCGCCACCCAAGGACGGCGTGAGCTGTCAGTCCGACGTCATGATGTGGCTGGCCGACGCGATGGCGCGCGGCGGCTCGTGATGGGTCGAGCACCTGTGTGCGGGTTGCGCTGCAGCCCGCACACGGTGCCAGTGGTTAGCGCGCGCCGAGTACCGTGCCCAGCCGGTCCTGCGTGCCCTCGATGCGCTCCAGCTTCGGAAAGCGCATGCCGCCGCGGTAGTCGATCTTCACGGACTTCCAGACATCGCCATTGCGCACGAGCAGCTCGATCGGTGCCTTGCCGTCCTTGTTGGCCTTGATCGCGTCGGTCAGGCGCTCCTGGGTGTAGCTGCGCCCGGCCACGGCCATGAGCACGGATTGCGGGGCAAGGCCGGCCTGGAAGGCGGGGCTGTCCCAGGCGACGAAGCTGATGCGTCCGTCGCCGGCCACGGTGAGGCCCAGCGAATAGGCAAAGTCGTGATCGGGCACGCTGGTGCGGCCGCCGGGGTTGGCAAACTTGCTGGGCGTGTCGCTCCAGGCCAGGCGCCAGCCGGCGCGCTTGAGGCCGTCAAGCGCCGCGTTGCCGCCGCGTGCGTCCATGCGCTCGCGCAGCAGGGCGCGCCAGTCGTGCGGCGCGATGCTGTTCAGGGTCTTGATCACGTCATCAAGGGTGTAGGTAAGGGCGCGCAGCTCGCCGCTGGCGCTGCGCCGGGTGTCTTCCACACCGAAGAAGGCGCGGGCGAAGTCGTCCATGCTCTTTGTGCCACCGGTTTTCTCGCGCAGGATCATGTCTGCTTCGAGCCAGATGAGGGTGGCTTCGTCGTAGTAGTCGGCGCTGCGCTCCCAGTCGCGCCACTGCTTGTCGCGCGCGGAACGCATGGTGCCCTCGTTGGTAGTGTCCTGCAGGTTGCGCCACGCGCGGCCGGCGCGGGTCTCGTAGCTCGCAGCCACACGGGCAAACTGGTCAATGGCCTGCTCGGCCGTGTTCAGCCCGCTGCGTGCGGCGAGGATGCGGCCCCAGAACTGCGTCTGCCCTTCGTACAGCCAGAGCAGGCTGTTCTGCATGGGCAGGTTGAAGTTCGGCGTCCAGAGATCCGCCGGGCGGCGGAACTTGCCGTTCCAGCTGTGCACGTATTCGTGCGGCAGCAGCTCACGGCTGGCGACGCCGCGCGCCCAGTCCTTGAAGTAGCCGGGGCGCACACCGTTCTCACTGCTTTCGTGGTGCTCCAGGCCGATACCGCCCATCTTGTCGCTGATGGCGAGCAGGAAGTCGTACTGACGGAAGTGGCGCCGGCCAAAGAGCTTGTCGGACTGCTCGACGAGTTTCCTGTGCGCGTCGATCTGTTCGGCGCTGGCTTCCATGAGGCTCGGGTCATCCGCCATCATGAACAGACTGACCGGCTGCTTTGCGCCCGCTGGGTCCAGCGCGATGCGCTTGACATGGCGCCCCGCAAACACGGGCGCATCCACCAGAGTCTCCAGGCTCACCGGCTGGTACTCCACCAGCTTGGCGCGCTGGCTGCCGGTACCGCTGATGTTGGCCGCCCGAACGCGCAGCGCGGTGCCCGGCTCCCAGTCGGCCGGGAGGCGCAACTGCGCCACAAAGGGAATGCGGCTGGCGTAGTAGCCCGCCGGGTAGAGCAGGGCGATGTTCCACTGCAGATTGAACATGTCCGGCGTCATCACCACGCGGCCGGCGCTGGCATCCAGCGGGGTGAGCGCCTGGAAGCTGAGGTCGATGCTGCGCACGCCGGCAGGCACGTCCACATGAAAGGCGTAGGGGTCGAGGGTGTCGCGCGCCCAACTCACGGGCTTGCCGCCGCCGCTGATCATCAACCCGGCCATGCGCGATACGTCTCCGTACGGCCCATGCGCGCCCGGCAGCCAGCGCGGGTAGAGCAGCGTCACGCGGCCGGGCGCGACGGGAATGGTCTGCTGCACCTGGAAGATGCGCCGGTCGAGATCGGTGGCATCCACCGTGAGGCGGATCGTGCCGGGGTAGTCCGCATCGCGCGGCGGCGGCAGATTGGCCCCCTGCGCTTGCGCATTCATTGAACCCACCGCCAGTACCGCCAGACACAGCAACGCGCCGAAAGCATGACGCACGCGCAGAGCAACCCGACTCATTGTCCCTCCCTTGTGGTTTGGTGTTCTCTGGCGCGTACCTGCTAGGCGTGCGCCGAGCAAAGCGGCGAAGCTAAACGATCACACCTGCGCCTGTGCGCCGTGCGGCTGGCGCGTCCGGGCCAGTTCGGCGCCGGCGGTTGCTGCTAGCGCGGCGTGTGTTCGCCGTACACCCGATCCGGAATCACGCAGCCCGAGTTGTCAGTCAGCTCTGCCGCGTCCTTGGCTTCGCCCACGCTCGTGAGGCTGCGGGTGTCCACGCCGTTCTTGGCGGCGATGATCTGGGCCATGATGGACACGGCGATTTCCGGTGGGGTGCGGCTGCCGATGTAGATGCCCACCGGGCCGTGGAGCTTTTCGCCCTCGGCCTCGGTCACGCCGAACTCCAGCAGACGGGCGCGGCGCTTGGCGTTGTTGCTGCGCGAGCCGAGTGCACCGACGTAGAACGCCGGGCTCTTGAGCGCCTCCATGAGCGCGAGGTCATCGAGCTTGGGGTCGTGGGTGAGCGCGATCACCGCGCAGCGCTCATTGAGCTTCATGGCGAGCACGGTGTCGTCGGGCATGGTGCGCACGAGCCTGGTGCGCGGCACGTCCCAGAGCTCGCTGTACTCCTCGCGCGGGTCGCAGACGGTCACGTCGAAGTCGCAGCCCAGGGCCATCTGCGCAAGGAACCTGGAGAGCTGCCCGCCGCCGATGAGCAGCAGGCGCCAGCGCGGGCCGTGGATGCTCGTCAGCGTGTCGCCATCAAAGTGCATCTGCGCGTCCGGCGCGGCTGTGGCCAGTGTCGCTGCGCCGGTGGCCATGCTCAGCGTGCGCTGCACCAGCTCGCCGGCCTGCAGGCGGGCGAGCAGCGCGGGCAGTTGGCTCTGTGCGGCAAGCGGCTCGATCACGAGCTGGATGGTGCCGCCGCAGGGCAGGCCGAAGCGGCGGGCTTCGTCTGCGCTCACGCCGTAGGTCACGGCATAGGGCAGGGCGTCATGGATGCCGCCCTTGCGCACGCGGTCCACCATGTCGTCTTCGATGCAGCCGCCGGACACGCTCCCGGCCACCTGCCCGTCGTCGCGCATCGCCATCAGCGCGCCGGGCGGCCGCGGCGAGGAGCCCCAGGTCTTGACCACGGTGACCAGCAGCACGCGGCGGCCGGCGGCCAGCCAGTCGCAGCTGGTCTTCAGGACTTCAAGGTCAACGGAATCCATGAGGGGGTACGTAGGTGTTTTCAAAATCGGCCAGAAAAGTCAGAAGAACTCCAAATGCGACTTTCCGCTTGTCTGCAGCTATTCTTCAGGCACTTGCAAGTGATAAATCGATGCAAAATAGATCAATATCGGACAGATTTGGAGCAAAGCAGGGTGTTCAGACCCCGAAAAGGCGCCGCAGCCAGGCGCTGATGCGGCCCCACAGCCCCGCAGGCGCCGGCGTTTGAGCCGCTTTCACGCCATCGGGTTCCGTCGCGACGTCGCTGGCGGGATGCGCCGCAAAGCGCTCGCCAAAGCGGGCGAAGAAGTCATCGGCCATCTTGGCCGCCGCACCATCCACCAGGCGGCTGCCGATCTGCGCGAGCTTGCCGCCGACCTGCGCGTCCACGTCGTAGGCCAGTTGCGTGCCCTTGGCGCCAGACTCGATGGCCGGCGACAGCGCCACAGCCGCCTTGCCCTTGCCAAAGCCGGCCACGCCGCCCTGACCGTCGAAGGCCAGGGTGTAGCTCGTGGGCGGGTTGACGTCAGCAAGTGTGATGCGGCCCTTGAACTTGGCGCTCACGGGGCCGACCTTGGCTGTCATCTGCACGGTGAACTCGGTATCCGAGACGCGCTCGATCGACTCGCAGCCGGGCACGCAGGCCTTGAGCACCTCCGGATCATTCAGCGCATCCCAGACGGCTTGCTGGGCGGCGGGGATGAAGCGGGCCGAAGACATCTTCATGGGCGGCGGTCCTGTCGCGAAAGAGAAGGGAATGCGCGGCGGCCGCGCAGGCTGTCGATGGCCTGCGCAAGCTGCGCCACGCTCGCCAGATTGTGCACCGGCAGGTGGGCGTGCACGTGGGGCAGCACGGCGCGCACCCCGAGTGGCTTGGCCTCGAAGCCGGCATAGCGCAGCAGCGGGTTGAGCCAGAGCAGGCGGTGGCTGGACAGCGCAAGCCGCTCGACCTGATCGCTCAGGTGTGACATGCCCGCTTCGTCGGCCAGCTCGGCATCCAGGCCGTCGGAGATCAGCAGCGTCACCGCTCCGCCCGCCAGCACGCGGCGGCCCCAGCGTTGGTTGAACTCGGCCAGGCAGCTGGTGAGCCGTGTGCCGCCGGCCCAGTCCGGCGCCGCGCGGCCGGCGCGGGCCAGGGCCACATCCACGTCCCGGTGCCTGAGCTGCCGGGTGATGCGCGTCAGCCGCGTGCCGAACAGAAACACCTCCACGCGCGCGTCATCATTGGCCAGGCGGTGCAAGAAGAGCAGCAGCAGGCGGGAATATCGGTCCATGCTGCCTGAAATGTCTGCCAGCACCACCAGCGGCCGGCGGCGCGGGCGCGGCGCGCGCCAGGCCAGCTGTGCCAGCTCGCCCGTGCGTGTCATGGCCGCCAGCGTGCGGCGCGTGTCCACCCGGGCATGCGCTGCAGCGGCGCGGCTGGCACGCGGGCGGCGGCTGGCGGCCAGAGGCGCGGGCAGGGGCATGCGGCGCAGCTCGCGGCGCACCGTGGCCAACTCATCGAGGTTGAGCGTTTCAAAGTCCTTGTGCGCCAGCAGCTCGCGCGGCGACAGCCTCATGGCCGCGTCCAGTTGCACCTCCTCCTGCTCCTGCGGCAGTTGTGGCGCTCTGGGGCGTGGCGCGCGCAGGCTCTGCTGCACGCGGGCAAAGAGGTCCGGCGGCTTCTGCGCGGTGGGGCTGGTGCGGCCGTAGATGGTGGGCAGCAGCAGGCGCATCATCTTCTCGGCTAGGCGCGGGTTCTGCCAGTACACGGCAAAGGCCTGTTCGAACACCGGCAGATGTTCATGGCGCTTGACGAGCGTGGCACACAGCGCCGCCTTGACGACCTCGCGCGACTCGATGCCTGCCGCCCGAACGGCCGCCTGCGCATCCTCGATCTGCCCCGTGCCCACGGGCAGGCCGGCGCGGCGCAGGGTGCGCGCGAAGTAGACGATGTTCTCGGCAAGCTTCTCGGTGCCGCGCAGCTGGACGAGCATGGGTTCAGGCTGACGGTGCCGGGGCCGCGGTGGCTGCGGAATCGATCACTTCGTCCCAGATGGCGCTGGCCAGCGGGCGCGGATCAATCGCGTTCTGCGGCAGGGCCTCGACGATGCGGTTGGCGTCTGCGCTGCTGGGTTTGCGCAGCGGCGGGTCGAAGCGCTTGTTCATGCGGTTCAGAAACACCATGACGATGGGCGAGTCTGCATGGCGGGTGCGCCGCGCCACCACGCCCGTGTCGGCCGAGTGCAGGCGCACGACCGCGCCCGGCGGGCAGGGCGTCATCAGCTGTACCAATGCACCCGAGGTCTCGCTGCTCAGGCTCTTGGGCGGCGCCTGAGTCAGCTTCTGCACGGCGCGCATCGGGTTGATGGCATCGCGGTGCGCGCGTTCGCTGAGCAGGGCGCAGATCTGGTCGGCAACGGCAATGCAGCGCGCCAGCGGGTCGATGGCGTCGGCTTGCAGCCCGGCCGGGTAGCCGCTGCCTTCCGCCGCCTCGTGGTGTTGACGGACGATGTTGAGCCAGCGTGCGTCCTGCACGCCGAGCGCCTGCAGAAGCGCCGCACTGTGTTCCGGATGCTGGCGGATCAGCGTCAGCTGTTCGGCGCTGAGCGGCGTGCTCTGCGCATAGAGCGCGTCCTGCAGACCCACCATGCCCAGGTTCATGGTGATGGCAGCGCGGATTAGCAGCGCGCGCTCCTCTGCCGCGTGGCCCAGCTGTTGCGCCACGAGTGCTCCGAGCAGGGCAGTGTCCACGGCATGGCGGGCAGCGTAGCTGGGCGGCCGGTCAAAGCTGATCTGCCCCATGCATGCATCGGCATCCAACCCGGATGCCCGCTCCAAGCTGCGGGCGATGGCTTCGAGCGCAGGCCGATCGGTAATGCCTGCCAGCGCCGCGGTCTGCCAGGCCTCAAGATCCCGCTTGGCCTGCGCGACCATCTGCACCACCCGCAGCTCGGTGCCCGCAATCTCCGGCGCTGCCATGCCGCCCGACACCGAACCGGGCAGCGCAGCTTCGAGCGCAACGGGGTCTGCATACAGACCATGTTCGAGCAGGCGTGCCAGCTGCGCACCCGAGGGGGTGGCGCCCGCCTTGAGCAGCAGGCGACCCTGGGCATCAAACACATCCACCAGCAGCGGCTCACCGGCCTTGACGTGTGCTTCGGTGAGCGGATGCAGGTCCATGCCCGGGCTCAGCTCAACAGCTCGGCAATGCGCTCACGGTTCAATGCCGTCACGTCGTCCTGGTACTTGAGCAGCACGCCGAGCGTGTCGGAGATCACCTCGGGGTCCAGCGCGGCGGCGTCCAGCGCGATGAGTGCCTCGGCCCAGTCGATCGCCTCGGCAATGCCCGGCGCCTTGTAGAGATCGAGCGCGCGCAGCTTCTGGCTGAAGTGCACCACCTGCCGCGCCAGCGCCTCGGGCAGGGCGGGCAGCTTGCGCTTGAGGATCGCGAGTTCGCGCGCCGTGTCCGGATAGTCCACCCAGTGGTACAGGCAGCGCCGGCGCAATGCATCGTGGATCTCGCGCGTGCGGTTGCTGGTGATGATGACGACCGGGCGTTCTTTTGCCCGCACCGTGCCCAGCTCCGGAATCGTCACCTGATATTCAGCGAGCAGCTCGAGCAGATAGGCCTCAAAGGGTTCGTCGGCCCGGTCCAGTTCATCGATCAAGAGCACGGGTGCCGCTTCGCCTTCGGGGGGATCGATGGCCTGCAGCAGCGCGCGCTTTTCAAGAAACGCCGGCTGGTAGATGCCGCGCGAGAGCTGCTGCCGGTCTCTCTCGCCGGCCGCTTCGGCCAGGCGAATCTCCATCAGCTGGCGCGGCACGTTCCATTCGTACACGGCGCTCGCCGTGTCCAGACCTTCGTAGCACTGCAGGCGCACCAGGCGCTTGTTCAGCGCGCGCGCCAGGGTCTTGGCAATCTCGGTCTTACCCACACCGGCCTCGCCTTCCAGCAGCATGGGCTTGCCGAGGTTCAGCGCCAGAAAAGCGGTGGTGGCCAGTGCGCGGCTAGCGAGGTAGTCGTGGGCATCAAGCAGCGTGGAGAGGGCGTCGACACTCGTCGGCGCCCCCTGGGCAGTAGCTGCCTGTTCGCTCAAGCGGGCCTCATCGCTTGCTCGCCGCCTCCACCGCCCGCGCGGCCAGCACCGGAATCAGGTGCGCGCGGTACTCGGGTGTGGCGTGCAGGTCGCCGTTCAGACCGTCGGCCGAGAGCTTCACGGCCTTGGCGGCCTCCGGCGTGAAACTCTTGGCAAGCGCCGCTTCCAGCTCCTTGCTGCGGAACACGCAGCCTGCTGCGCCGGTCACGGCCACGCGCACGCCGCCTGCGGTCTGCGCGACGAACACGCCCACCAGTGCAAAGCGTGAAGCCGGGTTGACGAACTTGATGTAGGCCGCCTTGGCCACGCTCGGAAAGCGTACGCTGGTGATCAGCTCGCCTTCTGCCAGCGCGGTCTCGTACATGCCCTTGAAGAAGTCGTCCGCCGCAATGCGCCGCGTGTTCGTCACGACCGTGGCACCCAGCCCCAACACCGCCGCCGGGTAGCAGGCGGCGGGGTCGCTGTTGGCCAGGGACCCGCCGATCGTGCCCATCGCCCGGACCTGCCGGTCGCCAATGCCGCCGGCCAGTTCGGCCAGCGCAGGGCAGGCGCGCTGTACATCTGCGTTGCTCGCCACATCTGCGTGGCGGGTCATGGCGCCGACCACCACGTCATTGCCATCCATGCAGATGCCGGCGAGTTCCTTGACCCCGGCCAGATCGACCAGATTGCCGGGCTGCGCCAGGCGCAGCTTCATGGCGCCAACCAGACTTTGCCCGCCAGCAAGGAACTTGCCGCCACCGACCTTGGAGGCGGCCTCGGCGACCGTGCCGGCGCGGGTGTATTCGAATGCGTACATGCGTGTTCTCCCGGTTCAGGCCTTGGCGGATTGGATGGCAGACCACACGCGCAGCGGTGTGGCTGGCATGTCGAGGTCCTTCACGCCCAGGGGCTTGAGTGCATCCAGCACGGCGTTGATGAGCGCCGGCGGCGAGCCGATCGCGCCCGCCTCGCCGCAGCCCTTGGTGCCCAGGGGGTTGTGGGTGCAGGGCGTCACCACCGTGTCCACATCAAAACTCGGCAGATCGTCGGCGCGCGGCATGGCGTAGTCCATGTAGCTGCCGGTGAGCAGCTGGCCGCTGTCGCGGTCATAGACGCAGTTCTCCAGCAGCGCCTGGCCGATGCCCTGGGCCAGCCCGCCATGCACCTGGCCTTCCACGATCATCGGGTTGATGATGGTGCCGAAGTCGTCCACCGCCGTGAACTTGACCACCTGCACCACGCCGGTGTCCGGGTCCACCTCCACCTCGGCAATGTGGGTGCCGGCGGGGTAGGTGAAGTTGGTGGGGTCGTAGAAGGCAGTCTCGTCCAGGCCGGGCTCGAGCTTGTCCAGCGGGTAGTTGTGCGGCACATAGGCCGTGAGCGCGATCTCGGCAAAGGCTTTCTTCTTGTCGGTGCCAGCCACCTTGAACTCGCCGTTCTCGAAGACGATGTCGGCGTCGCTGGCCTCCAGCAGATGCGCGGCAATCTTCTTGCCCTTGGCGATCACCTTGTCCAGCGCCTTCATGATGGCTGCGCCGCCCACCGAGATGCTGCGCGAGCCATAGGTGCCCATGCCGAAGGGGATGCGGCCCGTGTCGCCATGCACCACGTCCACGTTCTCGTAGGGAATGCCGAGTTTGCTGGCCACCACCTGTGCGAAGGTGGTCTCGTGCCCCTGGCCGTGGCTGTGACTGCCGGTGAAGACGGTCACGCTCCCCGTGGGGTGCACGCGAATCTCGCCGGCTTCAAACAGGCCGGCCCGCGCGCCCAGCGCCCCCGCAATGTTCGAAGGCGCCAGACCGCAGGCCTCGATGTAGCTGGAGAAGCCGATGCCGCGGAGCTTGCCGCGCGACTTCGCCTCGGCTTGCCGCGCCGGAAAGCCGTCGATGTCGGCCAGCTTGATGGCACGCTCCAGGCACTGGTTGTAGTCACCAATGTCGTACTGCAGGGCCACCGGAGTCTGATACGGGAAGCTGGTGATGAAGTTGCGGCGGCGGATTTCGTCCTGGCTTAGCCCCAGCTCCCATCCGGCGCGGGTGACGATGCGCTCCAGCAGGTAGGTGGCTTCCGGCCGGCCCGCGCCGCGGTACGCATCCACGGGCGCGGTGTTCGTGAAGTAGGCATCCACCACCACATGGATGGCCGGCGTCGTGTACTGGCCGGCCAGCAAGGTGGCGTACAGGATGGTCGGGATGGCCGAGGCGAAGGTGGAGAGGTACGCACCCATCGCCGCCTGGGTGTGCACGCGCAAGCCGAGGAACTTGCCGTCCTTGTCCATGGCGAGTTCGGCATGGGTGACGTGGTCCCGGCCATGCGCATCGGACAGGAAGGCCTCGGTGCGGTCGGCCGTCCACTTCACCGGCCGGTTGATCTTCTTGGCGGCCCAGGTCAGGGCCACGTCTTCCGCATACAGATAGATCTTGGAGCCGAAGCCGCCGCCCACATCCGGCGCCACCACGCGCACCTTGTGCTCCGGCAGGCCCATCACAAAGGCCGTCATCAGCAGGCGCTCGACGTGCGGGTTCTGATTCGATACGTAGAGCGTGTAGCTGTCGCCTGCGCGGTCGTACACCGCGTTGGCGGCGCGCGGCTCGATGGCATTGGGCGCCAGCCGGTTGTTGATCAGGTCGATCTTGGTGACGTGCGCAGCCTTGGCAAAGGCGGCGTCGGTCGCGGCGGCATCGCCCAGGGCCCACGTGTAGCACTTGTTGTCGGGCGCGGCGTCGTGGATGGCGCGACCCTGGCCGGATGCTGCGTCACGCACATCCACCACGGCGTCGTGTACGTCGTAGTCCACCTCCACGAGTTCGGCGGCGTCCTTGGCCTGGGTGAGCGTCTCGGCGATCACCATGGCCACATGGTCACCCACATAGCGCACCTTGCCTTGCGCGAGGATGGGGTGCGGCGGCTCCTTCATCGGCGTGCCGTCGGTGCTCGTGATCAGCCAGCCGCAGGGCAGGCCGTTGATCTTGTCGGCGGCCACATCCGCACCGGTGTAGACCGCGATCACGCCGGGCGCAGCGGCCGCGGCCTTCGTGTCGATCGACTTGATGCTGGCGTGGGCGTGCGGCGAGCGCACAAAAAATGCATGGCTCTGGCGCGCCAGGACGATGTCGTCCGTGTACTGCCCCGCGCCGGTGAGAAAGCGGGCATCTTCCTTGCGCAGTGCGCGCGCGCCGATGCCGTTGGCGATGGTGGATTCGGAGGCTCCCATTTTGGTCGTCCTTTCCTTCAGGCACGCATGCCGGCAGCACCCTGCTGCACAGCCTTGACGATGTTGTGGTAGCCCGTGCAGCGGCAGATGTTGCCCTCGAGCATGTGGCGGATCTCGCCTTCGCTGGCGTTGGGCTGCTTGTTGCACAGGTCCACGGCGCTCATGACCATGCCTGGGGTGCAGAAGCCGCACTGCAGGCCGTGGCATTGGCGGAAGGCTTCCTGCATCGGGTGCAGGGTGCCGTCGGCCTTGGCCAGGCCTTCGATGGTCGTGACGCTTGCGCCGTCGAACTGCACGGCCAGCGCGGTGCAGGCCTTCATGGCCTGGCCGTTGACCAGCACGGTGCATGCGCCGCACTGGCCGGTGTCGCAACCTACATGGGTGCCGGTGAGGGCGAGGTGCTCGCGGATGAACTGCACCAGCAGCATGCGCGGATCGATCTGCGCGGCCGCGGCCTTGCCGTTCACCGTGATGTTGACGGACACGGACATGTCTTCCTCCTCGTTGTTGCAGGCTGCCGCCTTGCGCGCGCAGCCGTTTGGATCTTGCCGGGATAGGCGAGGTCAGCACGCGGGCCGACCAACAACTTTGTTCTTGGAGACGAATCAACAACAGCCGACCGATTGAACACACCGCCTCGGTGCTTGGCAAGGCGTGGTGCAGCAAAGCGCGGTGCGGGCCTGCGGGAATGTCCTGCGGCAGGCTGACCCAGGGCCGCTCAATACAATCCGCGCCTTCATCAGAACGTCAAAATGACTGCACCGCGGCTCCTCCTCTCCGGCATCAGCAAGCGCTACGGCAGCCTGGTGGCCAATGACGGCATCGACCTCACCGTGGCCCCCGGCGAGATCCATGCCGTGCTGGGCGAGAACGGCGCGGGCAAGTCCACGCTGATGAAGATCATCTACGGCGCCGTGCAGCCGGATGCCGGCCATATGGAGATCGACGGGCAGAGCCTGGGTGCGCATGACCCACGTGCGGCGCGCGCCAAGGGCGTGGCCATGGTGTTCCAGCACTTTTCGCTGTTTGACACGCTGACCATCGCCGAGAACGTCTGGCTCGGGCTGGACGGACAGGACGACCTTGCAACCATCAGCCGCCGCGTGGCGGAGGTTGGCGAGCGCTACGGCCTGCCGCTGGACCCGGCACGCGCCGTCCACACCCTGTCGGTGGGTGAGCGCCAGCGCGTGGAGATCATTCGCGCGCTGCTGACGAATCCGCGCCTGCTGATCCTGGATGAACCGACATCTGTGCTCACACCGCAGGCCGTGGAACGCCTGTTTGTCACCCTGCGCCAGCTGGCCGCCGAGGGCTGCAGCATCCTCTACATCAGCCACAAGCTGCACGAGATCCAAGCCCTGTGCGACGCCTGCACGATCCTGCGTGGTGGGCGGGTGACGGGTCGGGTCGATCCGCGTCAGGAAACCACGGCGAGTCTGTCGCGCCTGATGATCGGCGCCGAGCCGCCGGTGCTGGAGCACCACGACCGTACGCCCGGCGACGTGGCCCTGGCCGTGCGTGGATTGAGCCTGCCCGCCGGCGGGCCGTTCGGCGTGGCGCTGCAGGACGTGAACCTTCAAGTGCGGGCCGGTGAGATCGTCGGCATTGCCGGCGTGTCCGGCAACGGCCAGGCCGAGCTGCTCGCGGCGCTGTCGGGCGAGCAGCCGCTGCCGCGCACGCTGGATGCAGCGGCCGTCACCGTCAAGGGGCAGTGCGTGGCCCACCTCGGAGTGCAGCGGCGCCGTGCAGCGGGCCTCGCTTTCGTGCCGGAAGAACGCCTCGGGCGCGGTGCGGTGCCCACACTTGCGCTGAACGACAACCTGCTGCTCACGCGCAGCACGCCGCAGACCCTGCGCGCCGGCTGGGTGCGTTGGGGGGCCGTGCGCGGTCTGGCGGCCGAGGTGATCCAGCGCTTTGGCGTCAAGGCGGCCGGCAGCGGCGCGGCAGCGCGCAGTCTGTCGGGCGGCAACCTGCAGAAGTTCATCATGGGCCGCGAGATCAGCAGCGAGCCGGCCGTGCTGGTAGTGGCGCAGCCCACCTGGGGGGTGGACGTGGGTGCCGCAGCGCAGATCCACCGCGAACTGCTCGCCCTGCGCGACGCCGGTTGTGCCGTGCTGGTGGTCAGCGAGGAGCTGGACGAGCTCTTTGCCCTGACCGACCGCCTGCATGTGATGGCCGCCGGCCGACTCTCGCCCAGCATCGCCACGCGCGAGGCCAGCACCGAGCAGATCGGCCAGTGGATGAGCGGGTTGTGGAGCGCCGCATCAACAACAGAGGCCGCCCATGCTGCGGCTTGAACCCCGTGCCGTGCCCTCGCGCGGCTGGGCCTGGGCCTCGCCCGTGGTCGCCGTGCTGCTCACGGCGCTCATTGGGGCCTTGCTGTTCTCGGCGCTGGGCAAGGACCCGCTGCAGAGCCTGGCCACCTTCTTCTGGGAGCCGATCAAGAGCCGCTACGCGCTGACCGAGCTGGCCGTAAAGGCCACGCCGCTGATCCTGTGCGCGCTCGGCCTGGCGCTGTGCTTCCGGGCAAATGTCTGGAACATCGGCGCAGAAGGGCAGTTTCTGGCCGGGGCCATGGGCGGCGGCTGGCTCGCCATTCAGCTCGGGCCAGAGGCCGGGCAGGGCTGGCTGGTGCTGGTGCTGCTGGCCGGCATTGCGGGCGGCATGGCCTGGGCGGCGATCACTGCGCTTCTGCGGGACCGCTTCAACGCCAACGAGATCCTGGTGAGCCTGATGCTCGTGTACGTGGCGCAGCAGCTGCTCAATTACCTGGTGTTCGGGCCGTGGAAGGACCCCATGGCCTTCAACTTCCCGCAGACCAAGATGTTTGAACCCGCAGCCAGCTTGCCGCTGCTGCTGGAGGGCTCGCGCCTGCACTTGGGCTTTGCGCTGGCGCTGCTGCTGGTGCCTGTGGTCTGGCTGTTCATGCAGCGCAGTTATGCCGGCTTTCAGATGCAGGTGGGCGGGCTGGCGCCGCTGGCCGCGCGCTATGCCGGCTTTTCGTCACGCACCGCGCTCTGGACGGCGCTGCTGGTCAGCGGCGGCTTTGCCGGGCTGGCTGGCGTTGTGGAGGCCACCGGGCCGCTCAAGCAGCTCACGCCGCATGTGTCGGTGGGCTACGGCTTTGCGGCCATCATCGTGGCCTTTGTGGGCCGGCTGCATCCGGTGGGCGTGGTGCTGGCGGCGCTGCTGATGAGCATGTTCTACATCGGCGGCGAGCTGGCGCAGAGCCGCCTGGGCCTGCCTGCGGCACTGACCGGCATCTTCCAGGGCCTGCTGCTGATCTGCCTGCTGGCCTGCGACACGCTCATCCACAGCCGGTTGCGCTGGATCGGGATCGGTGGGTCCTCGGCGCGCACTTTGAGTGGCCAAAAATGATATTTATTCAATCAATCAATGCCGACCTTCCTCATGTCTGCAGCCATTCTTATGGCGATTGCATGCTTTCAGAAAATTGGCCGAAATTGATTTATGAGATTGAAGAGCGGGTGCGCTGATGGATACGCTCGCAGCGCTCATCGCTGTCTCGCTCAACGCCGGCACGCCCCTGCTGCTGGCCGCCATCGGCCTGCTCATCAACGAGCGGGCCGGTGTGGTGAACCTGGGGGCCGAGGGCATCATGCTCGTGGCCGCAGTGGCCGGCTTTGCCTGCGCGCTGCACTTTGGCGGCAGCGGTGCGGGCACCGCGCTGGCCTTCGGTGCAGGCGCACTCACCGGCGCCGCCATGGCCGCGCTCTTCGGCCTCCTGGCCATCTATCTGAATACCAATCAATACGCCACCGGCCTGGCCTTTGCGCTGCTGGGCGTGGGCCTGAGCGCCTTCCTGGGCGAGAGCTACGTAGGCCAGAACCTTGCCGCGCCCGCCAAGGGCGTGCCGGGGCTGGAAGACCTGCCCTTTGTGGGCAAGGCCTTCTTCAGCCACCACTGGGGCGTGTATCTGGCCATGGCACTGGCCGCACTGGCCGCCTGGTGGCTGTTCCGCACTCGCGCCGGCCTGACGCTGCGCGCCATCGGCGAGAGCCCGGAATCCGCTCACGCCCTGGGCTACAAGGTGCGCGCCATCCGCCTGGCGGCCGTGGCGGTCGGCGGGGCCTTCTGCGGCGTGGCGGGCGCGTATCTCTCCACGGTCTACACACCCATGTGGGTCGAGGGCATGGTGGCTGGGCGCGGTTGGATCGCGCTGGCACTCACCGCCTTTGCCACCTGGCGGCCGGGCCGCGTGGTGGTGGGCGCCTATCTGTTTGGCGCGGTGACCATGCTGCAGTTTCACCTGCAGGGTCTGGGGGTGCAGGTGCCGGCACAGTTCCTGTCCATGCTGCCGTATCTGGCCTGCATCCTGGTGCTGGTGCTGATCTCCCGCAACCCGCAGTGGATTCGCCTGAACATGCCGGCCAGTCTGGGCAAGCCCTTTACGCCCAACGCCTGAGGCGGTGTGCCACTCGCTCCACCCCTAGGGTTAACCGCGCCTAGGGCTTTCACCAGCGGCATCGGCGCTGCGTGTTGCACTGCATAAAATTTCGTTTCCATTACAGGCCGCGCAGGATCAAGCACATCCCGCCGCGGCCATCGTCTTTCTGGAGCCCGCTGAATGAACAAAACGATCCGCCTGCTGGCCGCCGCCCTCGGTGCCGCCAGTTTCTCCGTGGCCGCACAGTCACCCACAAGCGCGCCCGCCGCAGCCCCGGCCGCCGGTGCCAAGCCGCCCATGACCGTCGGCTTCGTCTATGTGAGCCCGGTGAGCGACGCCGGCTGGACCAGCCAGCACAACCGCGGCCGCCTGCAGATGGAGCAGGCGCTCAAGGGCCAGGTCACCACCCGCTTCGTGGAGAAGGTGACTGAAGGGGCGGACGCCGAGCGCGTGATCCGCGAGATGGCGTCTTCCGGCGCCGGGTTGATCTTCACGACCAGCTTCGGCTTCATGGACCCCACCATCCGTGTGGCCCAGCAGTTCCCCAACGTGCGCTTCGTGCACGCCACCGGCTTCAAGACGGCGCCCAACGTGGCCACGGTCAACGCCCGCTTCTATGAGGGCCGCTACCTCGCCGGCATGGCCGCCGGCCGCACCACCAAGAGCAACGTGATTGGCTACGTGGCCGCCTTCCCCATCCCGGAAGTGCTGCAGGGCATCAACGCCTTCACGCGCGGCGCGCGCGAGGTCAACCCCAAGGCCGAAGTGCGCGTGGTCTGGACGGCCAGCTGGTTCGACCCGCCCAAGGAGCGTGACGCCGCCACCACCCTGGCCAACCAGAAGGCCGACGTGCTGACCCACCACACGGATTCCACCGCGGTTGTGGCCGTGGCGGAGGAGCGCGGCATCCGCGCCGTGGCCTACCACAGCGACATGAGCAAGTTCGGCCCCAAGGCCCAGATCGTCGCCGTCACCCACCACTGGGGCGACTACTACACCCAGGCCGCCCGCGAAGTGCTCGCCGGCACCTGGAAGACCAGCCAGACCTGGGGCGGCATCAAGGCCGGCATGATCAAGCTCGACGGCTGGAACGCCAACGTGCCCGCCGACCTGCGCAAGGCCATCGATACCCGCCAGGCCGACATCGTCGCAGGCAAGTTCCACCCCTTCACCGGCCCGGTCAAGGACAACACCGGCAAGGTCGTGTGGGAAAAGGGCGCCATGGACGACGCCTCCATGGGCAAGATGAACTACCTCGTCGAAGGCGTGGTGGGGAATCTGCCGAAGTGATTTGGTTTGCCGCCGGCTGAGGGATGGCGGGCGGAGGAAGAGAAAACGGCGCCTGCTTGGGAAAGCGGCGCCGTTTACTTATGGCTCTGTGGAGCTTAGCTTCGGCTTGCAACTCGACGGAATTCGCGCAGAAGTTGACACGACGGTTTCCACTCGAAATGAAGCGTCGAATCGACTGGCAAACTCAGCGTCGGCGATCTTTGGCTCCTTCGTGCCGGCGAGCTTGACGTATACGCGCGGGTAGGGCTTCTCGACAGAACGCAACGCTTCAGCCGCGTCTCGAAGCCGACGAAGGTTGTCAGCGCTACCAACGATCCAGGCAGCTTGGCTGCCATCACAGGGAAAGACGGCCTCGATCTCATCGCCAAAGACATAGATGCCATCGATCCGGGTGTTGGAAGCAGCAGCATGCGTCGCACTTGCGACGCAGATTGCTGTGCTTGCAGCGGCGATCAAGCGGCACGGTGAAGTCATCGCTTCTTCACTCGCTCACGTTCTGGCGTCCAGCTCGCCGTAGACGCCCGGGAACCAAAACGCCTCTGGATTGCGCAGCCACTTCCGATTGTCCTTGTTCTCGAACTGACGAAGCTGATCGAGTGGCCCGTCGTATCGATACAGAAGTGCGAGCAGTTCTCGCAGGTCGTGCTCGTCGATGGGCAAGCTGGCGACCTCGAGGTAGAGCACTTCGAGTTCTCCCCACACCTTCGTGATTGCAGGGATCCGACTGATCCATTCAAAGAAAGCGCGCTCATCCAGCGCCGAGCAGTAGGGCAACGACTCGCATCGGATGGTTACGGTCATCCCTTCTTCACCTGCACACTAGCCGGCGGCTGCTCTTTGGCCACGATCTTCTGCGCCTGCGTGGCCACTTTGTTGACGGCGTCCAGCATGGCGGCGGCCACGACCTTGCCTTCGTTGGTGTTGCCCCAGCCCAGGCCGCCGGCGCCGCCAAGCTTGCCGAAGATCAGACCGCCCACGCCCATGTCGGTGGCGCGTGCGGCGCCTTCGGCGGCGATCACCTGCTCGGTGGTTTCGTTGTCGGTCACGAACAGGGTGATCTGCGCCTCGGCGAACTTCACGCCGGACAGCGCCCCGGCGTACTGGCCCACGCCCGGAATCTGGCTCACCACGCCGCCAATGGCTGCGCCGGCGTTCTTCTCGCTGAACACCAGGTTGGGGATGATGGTGAACTGGCTTTCATAGACCTTGCCCTTGGGGTTCACCGTGCTGTTCTTGCGCGTGAGGCCTTCGTTCTGCAGCTCGATCTCCTGCTTGGTGGCATTCAGGCCAATGAAGCGGTCCACCACGCGAAAGCAGCCGCTTTGCTGCAGCATCAGGCGGATCAGCGGCACGGGGCTTTCAGGCAGGTTGGGGTAGCGGCCGCTGGTGGCGTAGGCGTAGCCGCGCGGGTTCTCGCTCACGGCCACCACGGCAATGGGCGCGTCACACTTGACCAGGCTCTTGGCCTCGCCCTTGGCACCGTCCGGCCCGGCGCTGCCGGTCACCACGCTGCCGCCCTTGCCGGTTTCCACGTTGCGGGCGGCGTCCAGCGCGGCGCTGGCTTTCTCCTGTGCGCTGTGGGCGGCTTCCTTGGCGCGGTCGCAGCCGGCGAGCAGGGTGAGCGCGGCGACTAGCGCCAGGGGCAGGGCGCTGCGTTTGAACGGGGCGAATGTGTGACGATGTTGCATGGTTTCCCTCCGGAGGTGGCGCGGTGCCGGCACGTTGCTGGCCGGCTGTCGCGCGAAATGCGGGGTCGCCCAGAGGGCTTCCGCTTGTCCCATGCGGTTCTTCAGCCACTTTGGCCTGGAGAGCCGCATGAATGCTGGATCTAGCATTTCAGGCTTGCAAAGAAAACGGCCGGGTGAGCCGGCCGCGTTCCTGCCTGATCCATCAAGCCCTGCAAACAGGCTTACTTCTTCTGCGGCGGCTGCTGGCCCACCGCCTGGCCGGCCGGGGTGCTGCCACCCTGAACACCCAGGCGGCCACCGGTGCCCAGGCCACCCTTGACGGTCTGGGCGCGGTAGTTGCGCGCGGCCTTGACGACCTGGTTGTAGCTGTCCATGAAGGCGGCGGTGATCACCTTGCCTTCGGGCGTGTTGCTGTAGCCGCCCAGGCCGGCAATGCCCGCGCCGCCGCCCAGGAAGCCCATGCCGGCAAAGTCGTAGTTCTTGGCGCTGCCTTGCGCAGCAATGAGTTGCACGCTGGAGCGGGTGTCGATCATCAGCAGCACGGTGGTGGCCTCGTTGGCGCGCACACTGCCCGCGATGGCCGTGATAGCGCCGAGCGCGCCTGTGCCGATGCCGCCGCGCATGCCGCCCGTACCCTTTTCGGAGAACACGATCTGCGGCTGCAGGATGTAGTCGGCCGCGACCATCTGGCCCTGCTGCATGGAGCTGTTGTTGCGCAGTTCGCCGGAGCGGGCAAGGTTGCGCTCGCGCTCCAGGTTGTTGAAGCTGCGGCCGCGCTCCACGATCACGAAGCAGTTGCTTTGCTGGATCATCAGGCGCAGCAGCGGCACGGTGGAGCCGAGCTTGCGGTCCCGTGCAGACAGCCACCAGGGCGCGGTCTGGTCTTCATCCAGCGCCACGGTGCCGAGGGTCTCGTCGCATTTTTCCAGTTGCTTGTTGGCGTTTTGCGCATCGGCGCCGCCCGCGGAGCCGGTGGCGGTGGTACCGCCGGCGCCCATCTGCGGCATGGTGCCCTGGCAGGCGGTGAGCAGCAGCGCGCCCAGGAGCGCGGACAGTGCTGCAAATCGACGTTGATTGCGTGTTGACATGGTGTATCCCCCTTGAATCACTGCGCGGTGCCGGGCGCACGGAGCCCGTGGTGATCGCCTCTGACCTTGGTGCCTTCGCACCGGCCCTTACACGAGGTGGCTGACGCGCGACGAAGAGCACCATAAGCGTAACGGCGACTCGCGGGGATTGCTCGGATCGATCATGCCCTGTTCCCGGTAGCGGGCTGACTGCGCACTCGCTAGGGGCCTGGAAGTGCGCAGAGTGGGCGAGACGGCGCGAGCGCGGTGTCTCAATGTGCAACCGGCCCACGCGGGCGGCGTGGCGTTGGCGCGACGATGCTCGTCCGCCCCGGCCCGCGCTGGGCCGCCTAAGCTTCGCGCATGAACATCGGAATCACGGAAGCGGTCGCGCTGGCGGCTGGCCTGGGCTGGGCCAGCGGGTTTCGGCTGTACGCCGCGCTGCTGATTGCCGGCCTGCTGCAATTTGCCGGCTTGGTCCAACTGCCGCCCGCCCTGCAGATCCTTGCGCACCCGGTCGTGCTTGGCGCCAGCGGCGTGATGGCCGTGGTGGAGTTCATGGCCGACAAGATGCCGGGGGTGGACAGCCTCTGGGACGCCATCCACACCTTCATCCGCGTGCCGGCCGGTGCCATTCTGGCCTACGCCGCGATCGCGGATCTCGACCCCGCCTGGGCGCTGGCTGCGGCGATCGTGGGCGGCACCCTGGCTGCCGGTACGCACGCCGCCAAGGCGGGCACGCGCGCCGCCATCAACACCAGCCCCGAGCCCTTCTCCAACTGGGGCGCCTCACTGGCCGAAGACGTCACCGTCCTGGGCGGCGCCTGGCTGGTCTGGCAATACCCGCTGGTGTTTCTCGGCCTGCTCTTCCTGTTCGTGCTGTTCTGCATCTGGTGGGTGCCGAAGGTGTTCCGCTTCGTGCGGGCGATTCTGCGGCGAGTGGGCGGTTGGTTGGGGTTTTCTCCGCCCGCGCAGCGGCCTTGATTGGCGCATGGCGCCAGGCGGCGGCCCTAGACTTGCGCCCAGACCAAAACAACTCCTCCTGATTCACCATGACTCCGATTCGTCGAGGCCTGCAGGCCTTCGCCCAAGACTGGCGGCTGGCTGAAGTCCGCCTGCTCATCATTGCTCTGGCGCTGGCCGTGGCGGCCGTGTCTTCCGTCGGCTTCCTGGTGGACCGCTTCGAGGCCGCCCTGAAGCGCGACGCCGCACAGCTGCTCGGGGGCGATCTGGTGCTGAGTGCCGACCGCCGCCTGCCGGCCGAGCTGATCCCCCAGGCGCAGGCCTTTGGCCTGAATGTGGCCGAGACCGTGAGCTTTCCTAGCATGGCCGCGGCCGGCGAGAACTCCGTGCTGGTGGCCGCCAAGAGCGTGACGGATGCCTACCCCCTGCGTGGCGCGCTGACCGTGCAGGATGCGCAAGGCAAGCAGTCCGAGGTGCGCACCGGCCCCAAGCCCGGCGAACTCTGGGTGGAGGAGGGCCTGCTCAACAGCCTGAACCTCAAGCTCGGCGACCGGCTGCAGCTGGGGAATCTGGACTTGCCGATCACCCGCATGATCCTGGTGGAGCCGGACCGCGGCGCCCAGTTCGCCGCCTTTGCGCCGCGCGTCATGTTCAACAAGGCCGAGCTGGAAAAGAGCGAACTCATTCAGCCCGGCAGCCGGGTGCAGTGGCGCATGCTCTTTGCCGCAGGCAACGGCGCTCAGCCGCGCGCGGTGGCTCAATGGCAGAGCCTGCTGGAGGGGCGCCTGGACCGCGGCCAGCGCGTGGAGAGCCTGCAGCAGGGCCGCCCGGAAATGCAGCAGACCCTGGACCGCGCCCAGCGCTTCCTGTCGCTGGTCGCGTTGGTGGCAGCGCTGATCGCCAGCGTGGCGGTGTTCCTGGCTGCGCGTGAGTACGTGAACCGCCAGCAGAACGGCATCGCCATCCGGCGCGCGCTCGGTCTGGACGGGCGCGAGATCATGAGCACACTCGCGATCGAGTTCGCCGTCGTCGCCGTCTTGTCCTGTGCGTTGGGTGCGGCGGTGGGCTGGGGCGTGCACTGGGTGCTGGCCTGGCTGCTGGCCGGGCTGGTGGGGGTGGAACTGCCGCCGCCCACCCTGCGGCCGGTGCTGGTGGGCATGGCCATCGGCGCAGTGCTCACAGCCGGCGTGGTGCTGCCGCGCGTGATGCAGCTGCGCAACGTGCCCACGCTGGCCGTCATCCGCAAGGACGTGGTGCCTCTGGCCCGCGGCACGCTGCTGGCCTATGTGCTGGCCGCTGCGGGCGTGTTCACGTTGCTGGTGCTGTCCGTTCGGGACACCAAGCTCGCGGTGGGCGTGGCCGGTGGCTTTGCCGTGGGCTGTGTCGTGTTCGCGCTGATCGTGCGCGGCACCACGCTCATGCTGTCGCGCTTTCGTTCCACCGCACCGGGCTTCGCGCTGCGCAGCGCGCTTGCGGCCTGCGCGCGCCGCCCGCAGGGCGTGGTGGTGCAGACGCTCGCCCTGTCCATCGGCCTGATGGCGATTGCACTGCTGGTGCTGATCCGCGGCGATCTCATCTCCGCCTGGCAGCGCGCCGTGCCCACGGATGCGCCCAACCGCTTCGTGATCAATGTGCAGCCGGATCAGGTGGAGGCTTTCAAGAAATTCGTGACTGACCTCGGCCTCCCGGCGCCGGACCTGCAGCCCATGATCCGCGCCCGCCTGATCGAGCGCAATGGCCAGGCCATCGGCCCGGACAGCTATGAAGACGACCGCGCCAAGCGCCTGGTGGACCGCGAATTCAACGCCAGCTACTCGGCCACGCTGCCCGCGCACAACACCTTGGCCGCCGGCGTCTGGCAGAAGCCGGACAGCATGGAAACCAGCATGGAGGCGGGCATCATGGACACGCTCAAGCTCAAGCTGGGCGACGATCTCACCTTCGATGTGGCCGGCGAACGCGTGACCGTGAAGATCACCAGCACCCGCAACGTGCAGTGGGACAGCTTCAAGGTCAACTTCTTCTCCCTGAGCACGCCCGCGGCCTTCGGCAACCAGCCCAAAAGCTACATCGCCTCCTTCAACGTGCCGGATGCCAAGGCGCGTGAGTTCCAGGCGGCGGTCAAACTCTTTCCCAATATCACGCTGGTGGACACGCGCAATGTGATCGCACAGGTGCAGGGCGTGCTCAACCAGGTGATCCGCGCGGTGGAGTTCCTCTTCCTGTTTGCGCTCGCCGCCGGCGTGGTGGTGCTGTTTGTGGCCACGACCGCCACGCGCGACGAGCGCAAGCGCGAGGCGGCCGTCATGCGCGCGCTCGGCGGTGACAGTGGCCAGATCCGCGCCACGCACGGCTGGGAGTTCGCCATCATCGGCGCGATTGCCGGGCTGCTGGCGGCCACCGGCGCCAGCGTGCTGGCCTTCCTGATCGGCCGCTACGGCTTCAACTTTGCCTACATCCCGTCGCCGCTGGTGGCGGCCAGCACCATCGTGGCCGGCGTGATCGTGACGCTCGCCGGCGGCTGGTGGGCGGTGCGCCGCGCCATCAGTGCGCCGCCCGTGGTCACGCTGCGGGAGGCCTTGTGAGCGAAGGCGCGCAGCAGACCGCCGCCCAGCTCACGGCTTTCGAGCTGGTCGGCGGCGAGGCCAAGGTCCGTGCGCTGGTGGACCGGTTCTATGACCTCATGGACCTGGAGCCGCAATTCACCGGCATCCGCGCGTTGCACCCCAACACCCTGGACAGTTCACGCGACAAGCTCTTCTGGTTCCTGTGCGGCTGGCTGGGTGGCCCGAATCACTACATCGAACGCTTCGGCCACCCAAGACTGCGCGCGCGGCACCTGCCATTTCCCATCGGCGAGAGCGAGCGCGACCAGTGGCTGGCCTGCATGGGGCTGGCGATGCAGGACGAAGCGCTGCCCGAACCCCTGCAGGAGCGCTTGATGCAGGCGTTTTTCGGGACGGCGGATTGGATGAGGTCGGACAGATGAATGTGCCTGCGCACATTCATCTGCCTACCGAATCCGAGCGGCTTGCAAGCCGCGAAGTGGGCTGAGGAATGTCTGATCGCGGGCTTCGGCTTTGGGCCTGGGAAAACGTGCTGCGAGACGACATGATCGCTGCCCAGCACGCTCTTTCGTCTCCGGATGAGATCAAGCACCTGCTGGGTGCCATTTCCTCACGTAACGCGTCCGTTGCGAACTTCAACCGTTGGGCGCTTGATCGTGTTGAGCCTGCGCTGCGACTCGCGCTCATGATCGAGCTCATGGCGCTCGGGATCGAGTCTGACGACCGCGATCTGCTTGAATCTGTCGAAGGCCGCCTCGCGGTCTACCCGGATCTCGACGACGCGGTTCGCGCGCTTCCCGATCTGCCGCAGGGCGCCCCGATCTGGTCTTTCGCCCGCGCGCTGCGCGCTCGGGCGGACGAGGGCGGCGCCAGCGACGCCGTCGCGCTCGCTCGCCTCAGCAGCGCGCTTGAACGGCGCTTTGGCTTGTCTGGCTAGCGGCGCGTCGGCTGCCGCCACTGATTCGCCCGCACATTCTCCTGCGCCAGCCGCGCCGTCTCTTCCACCCGCTTGTTGCGAGTGGCCTCGGTCTTGGCCTGGCTGATCCATTCCAGGATCGCGCGGCGGGTGCTGGGCGGGAAGGCGTCGAAGTGACTGTGCGCATTGGCATAGGGCTTGAAGGCCGCAAGCAAGTCTGCGGGCAGCTCCAGCGCCGTGGCGGAATCCAGCCGAGTCCATGAACCGTCGGCTTTGGCGGCCTCGATCTTGGCCAGGCCGCTCTCGTGCATCAGGCCGGCGGCCAGCAGTTTTTCAATGCGCTGCTTGTTCACGCCGCTCCAGCCGCTGCCGGGCTTGCGCGGTGCGATCCAGAGCTTTGATCGCTCTTCATCCAGCGTGTTGGGCTTGCTGTCCACCCAGCCGAAGGCGAGCAGTTCTTCCACAACTTCGTCGTAGTAGATGCGCGGCTTTCCCGTGGCCTTCTTGTACGAGACCAGCCACAGACCGCTGGCGCGCGTGTGGTGCTTGAGCAGCCACGCACGCAGGGCCTTGCGGGTGGTGGGGTGGATCTCTTCGGCGGCGGGCTGGACGGGCGGCATGGCGCCCGAGATTGCTACCGCCCGCGGTCGTTGTCCAGCACCTGGACCGGCGCCATGGCGGGGAATTCCAGCTCGCGCTTGGGCACATAGCCGCGCTTGCGGTCTGCGGGCACTGGGGTCATGTACTTCCAGCCGCGGAAGGTGGCGGAGATCAACATCAGAAGGCCGAACAGCGCCACGGCAAACATGAGCCATTTCATGGTCAAACCCTTTCGGTTGCGGGTTCCAAGGGGTGCCGGGCCAGATGCACTCGCCGGACGAGCCGATGCAGGAGAGCGGGGCGCAGAAGCCTTTGTAGTTCACACGGCAAAATGGCGCCATGACTGAAACCATGTTCTGGGTGTCGCTGGCCATCGGCTTGATCGTCGTGGGGGTGCTGGTGTTCCTGCTTGCGCGCATGAGCACCAAGCTGGAGGTGCTGAGCCGCCTGTCTGAAGACGCGCAGCGCGACCTGTCGGCGCAACTGGCCCAGACCGTGGCGCAACAGGGCCAGGGCCTGCAGACGCACCTGACCACGCAGCTCGGTGTCTTTCAGCAGGGCGTGGTGCAGACGGTGCAGGGGGCGGCCAGCCAGCAGGGGCAGGGCGTGGCCACGCTCACGGCCAGTCTGCAGGAGCAGCTCAAGCAGCTTGCTGAAGGCAATGAGAAGCGCCTGGCCGAGGTGCGCGCCACGCTGGATGCGCGCCTGCGCGAGCTCAGCGCCGAGAACGAGAAGAAGCTCGAGCAGATGCGCGCCACGGTGGACGAAAAACTCCAGGCCACCCTGGAGCAGCGTCTGGGCGAAAGCTTCAAGCTGGTGAGCGACCGGCTGGAGGCCGTGCACCGCGGCCTGGGCGAGATGCAGCAGCTGGCCGTGGGTGTGGGCGATCTCAAGCGCGTGCTGACCAATGTGAAGACCCGCGGCACCTGGGGCGAGATGCAGCTCGCCATGTTGCTGGAGCAGATGCTCACACCGGACCAGTTCACCGCCCAGCAGGAGACGGTGGCCGGCACAGGCGAAAAGGTGGACTTCGCCATCAAGTTCCCGGGCCGCGAAGATCACCCGGTCTGGCTGCCGATCGACGCCAAGTTCCCCAAGGAGCAGTACGAGCGCCTGGTGGACGCCGCCGAGCGGGCTGATTCAGACGGCGTAAAGGCCGCCGGTACGGAGCTGGAGCGCGCCGTGCGTGAGGAGGCGAAGCGCATCGCCAAGTACCTCAGCCCACCCGCCACCACCGAATTTGCCGTGATGTATCTGCCCACCGAGGGCCTGTACGCCGAGGTCGTGCGCCGCCCCGGGCTGGCGGACGACCTGCAGCGCAACCTGCGCGTGACGATTGCCGGGCCCACGACCCTGGCCGCGCTGCTCTCCAGCCTGCAGATGGGGTTCCGCACCCTGGCGCTGGAAAAGCGCGCCAGCGAGGTGTGGGAAGTGCTGGGCGCCGTGAAGGGCGAGTTCGCCAAGTTCGGCGACGTGCTTGCCAAGACCAAGAAGAAGCTTCAGGAAGCGCAGAGCACCATCGAGGACGCCGAAACCCGCACCCGCCAGATGGCGCGCAAGCTCAAGGGCGTGGAGGCGTTGCCCGGTGAAGCGGCGCAGAAGATGCTGGGGCTGGAGGACGACGCGCCCTGAACAGGGCGTGGTTGAGCGTTTGCGGCGTTCGCGCTCGCGGTTCAGGGCGCAGCCGGCTCGCTGGGCGGTGGCGTCTGTGGCTCGGCTTGATCGGTCTGCTCCGGCTCCGCCTCGCCGCCATGCTCCTTGCGAGCCGACTTCTCGGCCAGCTTGTCCGCCTTCTTCTGTTTCTTGGCCAGTTCGCGTTGGCGTTTCTCGAAGGAGTAGTTGGGCTTGGGCACGGATGCGCTTTCAGTTGCCGCGGCCATCGTGCGCCGTGGTGGGTGTCGGTTCAGGGCTGCACAGTACCGCAGCCGCGCGCCGGCATGGGGCGGCACCCCTGCACTGCGTCAAGAAAGGCTTTCCGCTTGTTCCATGCGGTTCTTCAGCCATTTTGGTCTGAAGAACCGCACCAGAAGCCGATCTCGCCTTTGAAACCCAGGCCCCGGTGCATCAATCCGCCGCCAGCGGCCCCACGGTCAGCAGTGTGCGGATGTTCGCCACCAGCTGCTCGGGCACCGCAAACGCCGGAAACCCGCGAAACACCGCCATCGCGTCACCCAGGCGCTTGAGCTGCTCGAAGTGCGCCGCCACCGCCGGGCGCTCGGCGTCCACGAGCTTGAGCGGGATGAACTGCGCCGCCGGCGGGTGCGCGCGCCGAGCGGGCAGCTGCTTGTCGCAGCGGCAGGGCGCGTCGGCATTCATGTAGCCGCAGGTGCCGCCCATGTGGGTCTGCAGGGCGTCGCGGGCGCGCTGCAGCCGCTTGCGGTAGGCGGCGGGTGTGATGTCCAGCACGGCCGCGGCCTGTTCGCTGTCCAGGCCGAGCAGCACGTCCAGCAGGTAGGCCAGGCGCTGCTCGCGGTCCAGGGCCATGAGCATGCTCTGGGTGCAGCTCACGGCCAACTCGCGGGCCGCGGCGGCGTCTTCCGGGTTGGGGGTCTGCCTGGCGGCGTGGTGGGCGCTAGCCGCGTCCGGCGGCGCGCTGCGCGCCAGCGCATCGGCAAAGGCCAGGCCTTCGCCCAGCCGGGCCTGCATGCCCTCCAAGGACACTTCCGGATGCTCGCGCGAGCGCGTGGCGGCCGTCAGCAACTGGTTGCGCGCTACTTGATACACCCAGGTACTGAAGGCGGCATCGCCCCGAAAGCTGCCCAGGTGCGTGACGATGCGCAGCAGGATCTCCTGCGTGGCGTCGGCCGCATCGTCACGGTTGCCGAGCATGCGCACCGCAAGCGCAAACACGCCGGGCTGCACGCAGGCGAGCAGGGCTTCGATGGCGCCCAGCTTGCCGGCCAGCGCCGCAGCAAGCACTTCGGGGGTGGGGTTGGCGATCTTCATGGCGGGTCCGTGGCAGTGTGCACCTTAACGAAGTGCGAGGCCCGTCACCACGGCCGGCACCTCGAACCACTCCAGCTCCGGTGCGGCGCCGTAGCGGGTGCGGGCTGCCTCCAGTGCAGCGGGGGTGAAGTGCGCCTGCGCGTCCGTGAGGCTGCGCCACAGGTACACGCCGCCCAACCGGCCGTCCGCGGTGAGGATGAAGTACTTGCGCTGCAGGCCGGGCACGCTGCGGTACTGCGGCAGGGCCGCGTGGAAGGCCGCGATCAGCGCCTCGCGGCTCGCGCCGGCGGGCGCCGGAACCGTCAGCAGGGTGGCCACGGCGTGGCGGCCGCCCAGGGACTGGGCATCGGCCCCGGCCAGCATGTTGTCCAGCACCACGGGCGCCTCGAACAGGCGCACCCGCCCCTCCGCGCCGCGGCTGGCGCGCACGCGCTCAAACCACGCCGGGCCGAACCACTGGCCGGCGGCCTGCGCGTTCTGCCAGAGATAGATGCCGCCGAAGGTACGCGGCGTGTTCGGCCGCGCTGCCACGCGCGCCACATCGGTGGGCACGAGCGGATCGATATCCGGCGTGTTGTCCGCCAGGGTGTAGTACTTGAACAGCAGGCCGGGCGCGGCTTCGTACTCGGCCCGAGTAGCCTTCATGCGCATTGTGATCAGTGCATCGGCCGCCCACCAGGGCGCGGGCACGTTGACGATGGCCACCACCGGCACGTCCTGCGCCAGGCGGCTGGCTGCCGGCACCGGACCAGGGCTGGCCAGCGCCGGGGCCGCGGCCAGCAGGCTGCTCACGAGCAGGGCAAGGCGCTTGAGCGCGGACGGCATACGGAGGTAGGCGGGCGTGCTGCGGGCGGGCAGGGCCGGTGCCGCGGGCTGGGTTGGGTGCTGGGGCATGGTGAAACTCCTGGGTCGTGGTTCATGCGCCTTTGCAGGCCGCAATGAACGCTTTGACTTGCCGGCCTCAAAATCTGTGACCGGCTGCACCTGCTCGCTGCCCCAGGCGATACTCCAGCCGCTCCATCCAAAAGCCAAAGCCTCCTCCGGATACTGCCCCATGCACCTGAATCACTTTGCCCCGTCGTTTCGAACCCCAGCGCTGCTCATGGCGCTTGCGGCAAGCGCCGCTGCCCCTGCTGCCTTGGCCCAGACCGTGGCCGTGCCGGATGCGCCGGAGACCGGCTACACGCTCAGCCTGGGGGCGCTGGGGGTGTACACGCCGAGTTATGAGGGTGCGCGTTCATCCCGCGCCCGGGTGTTCCCATCCATCGTGGCGGCCACCAGCGGCGGCGGCTTCATCAGCGGGCGGCTGGACGCCGGCTGGAATTTCTCCAAGGACGACGCCCTGGACTACGGCGTCATCGTCGCGCCGGCGCTGCCGCAGGAGGAGAAGGACGACCCCGCCCTGCGCGGCATGGGCGACATCGGCTGGCGCGCGACAGCTGGCGCCTTCGTCACCTGGCGGCCCAACCGCATGATGAGTCTGCGCACCGCCGTGCGCTACGGCATGGGCCGCGAGCGCGACGGCGCCACCGTCGCCGCGGCCGCCGGCATCGGCTACCCGATCGGGCCGGGCCGCTTTGTCTCTGCCTCGCTGGGCGCGCTCTGGGCCAACCAGAGCTACAAGCAGAGCTACTTCGGCGTCACGCCCGAGCAGGCGGCACGCACCGGCTACCGCGTCTACGCGCCCAGCGCCGGCCTGGTGGACACGCGCCTCACGCTGTCCAGCTTTGGCGGCATCACGCGCGAGTGGGGCTACTTCATCAACCTCACGGCGTCCCGCCTGCAGGGCGATGCCAAGGACGGCCCGCTGGTACTGGAGCGCACGCAGACCAGCGCGCTGGTGGGCTTGAACTACCGCTTCCGCTGAAGCTGCGCGGGCGGCCGCGCAGGGTTCCAAAGGCCTTTCCGCTTGTCTGGTGCGGGTTTTCAGCCATTTTGGTCTGGAGAGCCGCACCAGAAGCCGATCCAGCCTGCCCCATCGGGGCTACCGCGTCGGGCTAAAGCGCCTGCAGCCGGGCCAGTGCGGCATCCAGCGTCTCGTCCTTCTTGGCAAAGCAGAAGCGCACCATGCGGTTCTCCACAGGCTGGGCGTAGAAGGGCGCCAGTGGAATGGCGGCCACGCCCACCTCGGTGGTGAGCCATTTGCAGAACGCCTCTTCGGCAAGCGGAGAGTCGAGGTCTTCGTAGCTCGCCAGCAGGAAATAGGTGCCTTCGCTGGGCCGCAGCTTGAAGCGCGTGCCGGCCAGGCCCGCGGCAAAGCGGTCGCGCTTGGCCTGATAGAAGGCGGGCAGGTTCAGGTAGGGCGCGGGGTCGGTCATGTAGGCGGCCAGGCCCGCCTGCATCGGCGTGTTGACCGTGAACACATTGAACTGGTGCACCTTGCGGAACTCCGCCATCAATGCAGCCGGCGCCAGCACGTAGCCCACCTTCCAGCCGGTCACGTGATAGGTCTTGCCGAAGCTGGAGACGATCATCGCGCGCTCGCGCAGCTCCGGGTAGCGGGCCAGCGAGTTGTGCGGCACCCCATCGAACACCATGTGCTCGTAGACCTCGTCGCTCAGCAGCCAGATGCCTGTCTCCGCCACGATCTGCTTCAGCGCCGCAATGTCCGCCGCCTTGAGCGTCGTGGCCGTCGGGTTGTGCGGGAAGTTCAGCATCAAGAGGCGCGTGCGCGGCGTGATGGCGGCACGGATGCGGTCCCAGGGCACGGAGTAGTCCGCCGGATTCAGCGGCACAAACACCGGCACGCCACCGGCCAGCTCGATGTTGGGCACATAGCTGTCGTAGGCCGGCTCGATGACGATCACCTCGTCGCCCGGGTGCACCAGCGCGAGGATCGTCGTGAGGATCGCCTGCGTCGCCCCGGCGGTGACGGTGATTTCTGTCGCTGGGTCATAGCTGGCGCCGTACAGCGCCTTCACCTTGGCGGCAATCGCCTCGCGCAGCACCGGCAGCCCGGCCATGGGTGGGTATTGATTCGCCAAAGCGCCGCCGTGCATGGCGCGCGTTACGGCATCAAGCAGTGTGGGATCGCAGTCAAAGTCCGGAAAGCCCTGACCCAGATTGATGGCTCCGTGCTGCGCCGCCAGCTGCGACATGACCGTGAAGATCGTCGTGCCGACCTTGGGCAGGCGGGAGGGGAGGGATGGAGCAGCAGTTGCGATCGGGGCGGACATGACAGAGGCGGGGGTTGCGGGGAGACGGACGGGAGTCGGAGGTGGATCGTATCCCCGGCCGGATGCAGCTCGCCCGGTCGCGGGCAATGAGTTCATTCCACGGCGCACCGGCTTGCACGCGGTGGCGAATGCAGACACTTGTCGCTGGGCCGGAACCTGGTTTAAGGTTCGATCCGACTTGTATATACAACTTGAATTGCCCTATCCGGGCAATACCGACCGCCCATGCCAGCCCAAACTGCCCAAACCCTCGACCTCATCCCCGGCGCGCTGACGCTCGCACAGATGCGCCGCATCGCCCAGGAGCCCACGCTGCGCCTGAGCCTGAGCGCCGACTGCCGTGCCGCGCTGCGCAAGGGCGCCGCTGCGGTTCAGCGCATTGCCGACCGAGGCGAGCCGGCCTACGGCATCAACACCGGCTTTGGCCGGCTGGCCAGCACACATATCCCGCAGGACCAGCTGGAGCTGCTGCAGAAGAATCTGGTGCTGTCGCATGCCGTGGGCGTCGGCGAGCCGATGGCGGCCGGCGTGGTCCGGCTGGTGCTGGCGCTCAAGATCGTCTCTCTGGCGCATGGCTTCTCGGGCATCCGTGAAGCGGTCGTGGATGCGCTGCTTGCGCTCTACAACCACAGCGTCCTGCCGGTGATTCCTGTCAAGGGCAGCGTGGGTGCGTCCGGCGATCTGGCGCCGCTGGCGCACATGAGCGCCGTGCTGCTGGGCGTGGGCGAGGTGTTCATCGAGGGTCGGCGGGCACCGGCCGCCGAGGGGCTGGCCCATGCCGGACTCGCACCGATGGCTCTGGCGGCGAAGGAAGGTCTGGCGCTGCTCAATGGCACGCAGGCCTCCACGGCGCTGGCGCTGGTGAACCTGTTCCGCATCGAAACCCTGCTCAAGACGGCGGTGGTGTCCGGCGCGCTGAGCGTGGACGCGGCCATGGGCTCGGTCACGCCCTTCGATGACCGCATTCACGCCCTGCGCGGCCACCGCGGCCAGCGTGAGGTGGCGGCTTCCTACCGCAGCCTGCTGGCGGGCAGCGGCATCCTCCAGGCCCATCAGGACTGCGGCAAGGTCCAGGACCCGTACAGTCTGCGCTGCCAGCCCCAGGTCATGGGCGCCTGCATCGACCAGCTGCGCCATGCGGCCGAGGTGCTGCGCATCGAGGCCAATGGCGTCTCGGACAATCCGCTGGTCTTCCCGGACACCGACGAAGTGCTTTCCGGCGGCAACTTCCACGCCGAGCCGGTGGCCTTTGCCGCGGACAACCTGGCGCTGGTGGTGGCCGAGATCGGCGCGCTGGCCGAGCGCCGCATTGCCCTGCTGATCGACGCCACACTCTCCGGCCTGCCGCCCTTCCTGGTCCGGGACGGGGGCGTGAACAGCGGCTTCATGATCGCCCATGTCACCGCCGCGGCCCTGGCCAGCGAAAACAAGACCCTGGCGCACCCGGCCAGCGTGGACAGCCTGCCCACCAGTGCCAACCAGGAAGACCATGTCTCCATGGCTACCTTTGCAGCGCGCAAGCTGTCGGACATGGCGGAGAACACGGCGGCCATCGTCGCCATCGAGCTGCTGGCCGCTGCGCAGGGTGTGGACCTGCGCGCGCCGCATGCCACCAGCCCAGCGCTCTCGCCGGTTATGCAGCTCATCCGGCAGCGCGTGGCCCACTACGACATCGACCACTACTTCGCGCCGGACATTGCCACCATCCAGCAGGCGGTCGAGGCCGGGCTGCTGGCCGCACACTGCCCGCTGCAGCTGCCTTCGGACATGGCATGACCGCGCGAATCCCGGACGGCGCCGATCCGCCGGCCTACGAGCGCGTCAAGCGCTACATCCTGCAGAACGTGGAGCAGGGCGTCTGGCGCGAAGGCGACGCAGTCGAGTCCGAGAACGCGCTCGCCGCCCGCTTCGGCCTGTCGCGGATGACGGTCAACCGGGCGCTGCGCGAGCTGGCGGCCGAACACGTGATCCACCGCGTGCAGGGGGCAGGCAGCTTTGTGGCGGCCACCAAGCACCAGAGCACGCTGGCCGCCATCAAGAGCATCGCGCAGGAGGTGGCGGATCGCGGCCACCGCTATGCCGCGCGCGTGCTGCAGGTGCGCAGCCTGGCCGCACCCGCCGCGCTCGCCGCCGAGCTGGAGCTGCCGGCCAAGGCCCGGGTGTACAGCTGCCGCATGGTGCACCTTGAGAACGATCTTCCGGTGCAGCTTGAGGAGCGCTGGGTGAACCCCGCCTGCGCGCCCGAGTTCATCGAGCAGGACTTCGCCCAGACCACGCCGACGGACTACTTGATGCGCGTCGCGCCTCTGCAGCGCGTGGAGTGGCGCATCGAGGCCCTTGCCGCGCCGCCACCCGTGGCGGCCGATCTGCAGATGGCCCCGCATGAGCCCACGCTGCGCCTGCACCGCCGGACCTGGTCGCAGGGCCAGGTGGCCACCGTGGCGCTGCTCTGGCATCCGGGCAGCCGCTTCCAGTTTGCCGGCAGCTTCTGAACCCCTTC
The DNA here is from genome assembly GCA_001295775.1 of beta proteobacterium AAP99. Taxonomy (GTDB): domain Bacteria; phylum Pseudomonadota; class Gammaproteobacteria; order Burkholderiales; family Burkholderiaceae_C; genus Piscinibacterium. The sequence goes on along the minus strand of LJIA01000006.1, from coordinate 42,873 downwards.
TCAAAGGACGAGCCCATGAACGACCGCCTGCCCCAAGACCCTGCCAACCCGCGTCTTGACGCGAACCGCGTCATCCGCGCACCGCGCGGCAACACGCTCACCTGCAAGAACTGGCTGACAGAGGCCGCCTACCGCATGATCCAGAACAATCTGGACCCCGAGGTGGCCGAGCACCCGCAGGCCCTGGTGGTCTATGGCGGCATCGGCCGCGCGGCGCGCAACTGGGCTTGCTTCGACGCCATTCTCGACAGCCTGCGCGAGCTCGACGAGGACGAAACCCTGCTGATCCAGAGCGGCAAGCCCGTGGGCGTGTTCAAAACCCACCGCGACGCGCCGCGCGTGCTGCTGGCCAACAGCAACCTCGTGCCCAAGTGGGCCACCTGGGAGCACTTCCACGAGCTCGATCGCAAGGGCCTGATGATGTACGGCCAGATGACGGCCGGCAGCTGGATCTACATCGGCACGCAGGGCATCGTGCAGGGCACCTACGAGACCTTCTTCTCAGTGGCCAACCAGCACTTCGGCGGCCAGCCCGCCGGGCGCTGGATCCTCACGGGCGGCCTGGGCGGCATGGGCGGCGCGCAACCGCTGGCAGCCACCATGGCCGGCTTTTCCATGCTGGCCGTGGAATGCGACGAGACGCGCATCGACTTCCGCCTCAAGACGCGCTACCTAGACGAGAAGGCCGCCACCCTGGACGACGCACTCGCCCGCATCGAGGCTGCGCGCGCCGCCGGCCGGGCCGTGAGCGTGGGCCTTGTGGGCAATGCGGCGGATGTGTTCAGCGAGCTGGTGGCCCGAGGCATCACGCCTGATGTGGTGACCGACCAGACCAGCGCCCACGATCCCGTGAATGGCTACCTGCCCCAGGGCTGGACGCTCGCGCAGTGGAAGGCGCAGCGTGAGCAGGACCCGCAAGGCGTAGCACGCGCCGCCAAGGCCAGCATGGCGGTGCAGGTCCGTGCCATGCTCGCCCTGCAGCAGCGCGGCGCGGCGACCCTCGACTACGGCAATAACATCCGCCAGATGGCCAAGGACGAGGGCGTGGAGAACGCCTTCGACTTTCCGGGCTTTGTGCCGGCTTACATCCGCCCGCTGTTCTGCCAGGGCTACGGCCCCTTCCGCTGGGTGGCCCTGTCCGGTGACCCGCAGGACATCCACAAGACCGACGCCAAGGTCAAGGAACTCATTCCCAATGACGCGCACCTGCATCACTGGCTGGACATGGCGCGCGAGCGCATTGCCTTTCAGGGGCTGCCGGCGCGAATCTGCTGGGTGGGCGTGCAGGACCGCTACCGCATTGCGCTGGCGTTCAATGCCATGGTGCGCTCGGGCGAACTGTCCGCGCCGATTGTGATCGGCCGCGATCATCTGGACACAGGCAGCGTGGCCAGCCCCAACCGCGAAACCGAGGCCATGCAGGACGGCAGCGATGCGGTCAGCGACTGGCCGCTGCTCAACGCCATGCTCAACGTGGCGGGCGGTGCCACCTGGGTCAGCCTGCACCACGGCGGCGGCGTGGGCATGGGCTACAGCCAGCATTCGGGCGTGGTGATCGTCTGCGACGGCAGCGCCGAGGCCGACGAGCGTCTGCGCCGCGTGCTCTTCAACGACCCCGCCACGGGCGTCATGCGCCATGCCGATGCGGGCTACGCGCTGGCCCAACAGACCGCGCGCGAGGCGGGGCTGAATCTGCCCATGCTCGGGCGCTGAACCGCGGTTCGCGTCATGCATCTGGACGGACTCCTGCGCGGTGTGCACCTGTTCGCGGCGCTGTCACCGGACCATGCGCCCGTGTGGGCGGCCTGGCCGCGTGCGGGTGGAGCGCCCGTGCGCTGTGCGATCGGCTGGCACGCGGGGCGGATGGCCTGGCTGGGGCCGGAAAGCGATCTGCCGGCCGGTCTGTCGGCTGAACGCGAGTGGACGCACGCAGGCCATTGGCTCACGCCGGGGCTGATTGATTGCCATACGCACCTGGTCTACGCCGGCAATCGCGCGGCCGAATGGAGTCAGCGGCTCGAAGGGGCCAGCTACGAGGAGATTGCGCGCGCAGGCGGCGGCATCCTGTCCACGGTGCGGGCGACACGCGCAGCGTCGGTGGATGAACTCGTGACGCAAAGCGCGCCGCGCCTGGCGGCACTGCGTGCAGACGGCGTCACGACGGTCGAGATCAAGAGCGGCTACGGGCTTTCGCTCCACGCCGAGGCAGCGCAGCTGCGCGCGGCCCGGCATCTGGGCGAGCAGCAGCGGGTGACGGTGCGCACCACCTTTCTCGGCGCCCACGCCCTGCCGCCGGAATTTGCGGGCCGCAGTGACGCGTACATCGACCACCTGATTGCCGACCTGCTGCCGGCGCTGCAGGCCGAAGGGCTGGTAGATGCGGTGGACGCCTTCTGCGAGACCATCGGCTTTTCAGCGGCACAGGTGGCGCGCCTATTCAGCGCCGCGCGGGCTGCCGGTCTGCCCGTGAAGCTCCATGCCGAGCAGCTTTCCAATCAACACGGCTCGGCGCTTGTGGCGCGGTATGGCGGCTTGTCGGCCGACCATCTGGAGTGGCTCGACGAGGCCGGCATTGCGGCCATGCAGGCCGCCGGCACGGTGGCTGTGATGCTGCCCGCCGCCTTCTATGTGCTGCGCGAAACGCGCCTGCCACCGATTGCCGCGCTGCGCGCCGCCGGCGTACCCATGGCGGTGGCGACCGACTGCAACCCGGGCACGGCGCCCGTGGCCAGCCTGCGCCTGGCGATGAACATGGCCTGCACCCTGTTCCGCCTGACGCCGCAGGAGGCGCTGCTGGGCGTCACCCGCCACGCCGCGGCCGCGCTGGGGCTGGTCGATCGCGGGCAGCTCGCGCCGGGCCTGCGTGCCGATTTGGCGCTCTGGGCCGTCAACCACCCGGCCGAGCTGGCCTATCAGATGGGTCAGCCACAGCTGGCAGCGCGATTCTTCGAGGGCCAGCGCGATGCCTGATGCTCAGAACCCCGTTCGCCATCTGCCCATGGACCCGGCACGCTGGACCGGCCGGGATGACCGAGGCGAGAGCCCGCGCGCCCTGCGCTGGCATCAGCAGGTGCAGCCGGCTGCGCAATGGACGCCGGCGCAGCGCGGTGTGGTGCTGCAAGGCTTTGCCTGCGACGCCGGCGTGCGCCGCAACCAAGGCCGGCCCGGTGCGGCGCTGGGCCCGGAGGCTGCTCGCCGTGCGCTGGCCAACCTCGCCTGGCACTCGCCGTGCCCGGTGTTTGACGCAGGCGATGTGGTCTGCGAGGGCGACGCGCTGGAGCCTGCCCAGGCGGCACTCGCCGTCGAGGTGGCGCGTTGGCTGGATGCCGGGCAGGGCGTGCTGGTGCTGGGCGGCGGCCATGAGGTGGCCTGGGGCACGGGGCAGGGGATTGCCGCGCACCGAGCGGGCCGCGCGGCCGGAGCGGCAATCGAACGCTGGGGCGTCATCAATCTGGATGCGCACTTTGACCTGCGTCGCGCGCCACGCGGCAGCTCCGGCACACCGTTTGCTCAGATCGCGGCGGACTGGACCGCACGCGGCTGGCCCTTCAACTACGGCATCTACGGCGTCAGCCGGCATGCGAACACGCAGGCGCTGTTCGATACCGCCGAGCACCTTGGCGTGCACTGGGTGGAAGACCATGCGCTGGCGCCGTGGCACCTGCCGGCGCGCCTGACCGAGCTGGCTGCGCACTGCGCTGAGTTGGATGCCATCTATCTGACCGTCTGCTTGGACGTGCTGCCCGGCAGCGTGGCGCCCGGTGTGTCGGCCCCGGCCGCGGCTGGCGTGAGCCTGGAGACGGTGGAGGCGCTGATTGAAACGGTGGCCTCAAGCGGCAAGCTGCGCGTGGCCGAGATTGCCGAACTCAGCCCGCCGCATGACGAGGGCGGGCGCACGGCCAAGGTGGCGGCCCGCTTGGCGGCGCTGCTGGCGGGTGGTCTGGCGCGGGGGCTTGCAGCCGCCTGAACGGCTGGCCAGGGTGCCGAGCCGAGCGCCTGAGGCAAAGACTCAGCCGAGCTCCTGCCCGATCCACAGCCGGTTGCCGTCCGGATCATCAATCCGGAATTCCGTCATGCCGTAGAAGGTGGTTTCCAGCTCCGGCACGGTCAGCCCTCGCTCGCGTACCTGCCGGTGGTAGGCCACGATGTCTTCCGGGTACAGGTAGAGCACGCCCATGCGGGGCAAGGCCGGGTGGACGTTGATGGATTCGTCCAGCATCAGCCGGTACTCACCAAAGCGCATCATCGCCCAGCGCCAGGCGTCCTGCCGGTCCTCGACCTCGAAGCCGAGCTGTTCGTAGAAGGCCACGCTGGCCGGCATGCTCTTCACGGGGAGCATGGGGATCAGACCGGTGAGTTTCATGGGCGGGTTCCGGGTGCCTGGGGTGGGTGCGGGCCAGTGTATGGGCGCACCGATGCAAGGCGTGCCGGGCATGGGGTTCCCTCGCGGTCGGGCGGGGTGTTGCTCGGTCGGCGCTTGGCTATGCTGCGGCTTGCCCGTTTGCACGGGTCTCGCGCCAAGTCGGTCCAGTTCATCGGCCGCACGGCCCCGCGCACTCCACTGCCACGGATTTCCCTGGTTTCCCGCCTTCCAAAGTCCCGTTCATGCTGATTCTTCTGTCCCCCGCCAAGACGCTCGACTACGAGACCCCGCCGCAGACCGATCTGAAGACCGCGCCGATCTTTCATGATCGCGCCGCCCAGCTGATCGAGGTGCTCAAGACCAAGACACCGGCCGACATTGCCGCGCTCATGGAGCTGTCGGAAGCGCTCTCGCAGCTGAATGTGGCGCGCTACCAGGGCTGGGTTCCCAACCCGCAGCCTGCGATGTATCCGGCCGGCATCAAGCAGGCCGTGCTGGCCTTCGATGGCGACGTGTATGACGGCCTGCAGGCGCGCAAGATGAGCGAGGCGGATCTGCTGTGGATGCACAAGCACCTGCGCATCCTCTCCGGCCTGTACGGCATCCTGCGTCCGCTGGACCTGATGCAGCCGCACCGGCTGGAGATGGGCACCAAGCTCAAGACCGCCGCCGCCAAGGACCTCTACAACTTCTGGCGCAGCACCATCACGCCCACCCTGGCCGAGATGGCAAAGGACGCTGGCAGCCCCACGGCCATCGTGAATCTGGCCAGCGAGGAGTACTTCACCGCCGTGGACGCCAAGGCCCTGGGCGCGCAACTGCCGCTGATCACCTGTGTGTTTGAGGAAGCCCGCGGCCGCGGCGAGTTCAAGGTCATCAGCTTCAACGCCAAGAAGGCCCGCGGTCAGATGGCGCGCTTTGCTGTGCTCAACCGCATCACGGACCCGCAGCAGCTCAAGACCTTTACCGAAGATGGCTATACCTTTGCGCCCACCGCCAGCATGAGCACGCGCTGGGTGTTCCGGCGCTCTTGAGGCGGCGGACGCTCCCCCGGCGGCGCGTTCATGGCGACGCGTTCCCGGTAGGGCAGGCGCGCGACAAAGTCCTGGGCCGCCGCGCATTGCCGGGGTGGCGGAATTCAGGCCCTAGAGAACGCCCACGTCAGCGCTCAGAGCTGTTTTTCTACTGAGTTTGGCCGAAAACTATCGAAAGTTTGCTTGATCTGGCAGTGAAACTGGCTGAAAAGGCGCATCAGACAAGCGGAAAGTCACTTTTCATGCTTTTGCAACATTTTTGGCCGATTTTGACACCTGTCAATCACCCATGATCCAGATCTCCAGCCAGTTCGATTCCGGCGCCATCACCGTGCTGGACGCCAGCCGCGCAGACCGCATCCGCCTGGCCATCCGGCCAGACAGCACCACCGCCGGGCCGAGCGAGTTCCTGCAATGGTTCCACTTCCGGGCCAGCGGCGTGAAAGGCATGGCCTGCCGCTTCGTGCTGGAGAACGCCGGCCAGACCACCTACCCGGACGGCTGGCCGGGCTATGCGGCGCGAGGCAGTTATGACAGCAACAGCTGGTTCACCCTGCCCACCCGCTACGAAGGGGGCCAGCTTGTCATCGAATGCACGCCCGAGTACGACAGCCTCTGGGTCGCCTACTTCGAGCCCTACAGCCACGCCCGCCATCAGGCGCTGGTGGGCCGGATGCAGATGCAGCCCGGCGTGCGCCACGAGCGCCTGGGCGCCACCGTGGACGGGCGCGATCTGGACCTGCTCGTCGTGGGCGAAGGCGAAGGGGGCAAAGACAAGCGGCCCGTCTGGATCATCGCCCGCCAGCACCCCGGCGAATCCATGGCCGAATGGTTCATGGAAGGCCTGCTGGAGGCGCTGATCGACCCTGCCAACGACACCGCCCGCCAGCTCCGCCAGCGGGCCACGCTGTATCTGGTGCCCAACATGAACCCGGACGGCAGCGTGCGCGGCAACCTGCGTGTGAACGCCGCCGGCGCCAACCTGAACCGCGAGTGGATGGAGCCCAGCCTCACGCGCAGCCCCGAAGTGCTGCACGTGCGCCGCCGCATGCAGGAGACCGGCGTGGCCCTGTTCATCGACGCCCATGGCGACGAAGCCATCCCCTACAACTTCATCTCCGGCTGCGAAATGCTGCCCGGCCGCACAGAAAGCCAGCTGCGCCAGCAGGCCGAATTCCTGGCCGACTTCTGCGCCGCCAGCCCGGACTTCCAGACCACGTACGGGTATGAGGCCAGCCGCTACAGCACGGATGCGCTCAAACTCGCCAGCAAATGGGTCGGCCACACCTTCGGCTGCGTCAGCCTGACGCTCGAAATGCCCTTCAAGGACAACGCCAACGCCCCACAGCCGGCGGTGGGGTGGAACGGCGCGCGCAGCAAGGCGCTGGGGGCGGCGGTGTTGGGGCCGGTGTTGGGGGCGTTGGGGCGGAGCTAGGGGGGGCACTTTGCTCATGAAAGAGACCGAACTGCTTGAGTCAGCGCTATCCAGTATCAAGACGGATGAACAGTTTCTGGTGCTGCACAAGCGACTTTCTGAGGTCGATGTTGAGACGGTGTTTGTTGGCTTGTGGCAGACAGCGCTCGCGGGTAGAGGTAACTCGGCATCCGTGCAGGCAAGTCGGATGCTCGTGGCGCTTCAGCCCGACGCGCCTCGATCGTTGGAGGAACTCATCCGTGATATTCACGCGTCAAAGTTGGATGCAAGCAACCGGTTGGTCCCTTTCTACTTGGTGACACAATTCGGAAAGCATGCGGTAACGGTAGAGGCACTCCGCTTTCTAGACGAATTGCCCATCGGTTCCGATCGTTCGCGCGTTGAGTGTGTGAATTACTGGGCGTCTGCTCCAGCGGAGTTGTTGTGCCAGCCCTTACATGACTGGCGCGATTCAGGCGATTGAGCTGGCTGGACAGTCCGTTAACCGGCTCACAGGCGTGTCCAAGCTTGCAAAGCTCTCGCGAGCGCAGACCGGTGCATGTTTGTGGCGATTACCTCGGCGCAATTGATCCGATTGTCTACAACGCGCTTCGCGCTGCCGCACCGCAACAAGCTACAATTACGGGTTTTCTGAGCTTCAGAATCCTCCCAAGAATCAAGCACTTAAGCCGCCAAGACCCTGCTCGGCGCGGCGCAAAACCCGGAGAACCTTCACATGGCCATCGAACGCACCCTGTCCATCATCAAGCCCGACGCCGTTGCCAAGAACGTGATCGGCAAGATCTACACCCGCTTCGAAGAGGCCGGCCTGAAGGTCATCGCCGCCAAGATGGTGCATCTGTCGCGCGGTGAGGCGGAGCAGTTCTACGGCGTGCACAAGGCCCGCCCCTTCTTCAAGGACCTGGTGGACTTCATGGTCTCCGGCCCGGTGATGATCCAGGTGCTGGAAGGTGAGGGCGCCATTGCCAAGAACCGCGACCTGATGGGCGCCACGGACCCGAAGAAGGCCGCACCCGGCACCATCCGCGCCGACTTTGCCGACAGCATCGACGCCAACGCCGTGCACGGTTCGGACGCCCCGGAAACGGCCGCCAATGAAGTCGCCTTCTTCTTCCCGGGCATGAACGTCTACTCGCGCTAAGCCGGATGCGCGGGGCGGCCCCAATGGTTGCCTCGCCCGGCGCGCAGTACAAGCTGTACCCATGAATCCCAAGCAAAACCTGCTGGATCTGGACGCCGCCGCGATGGCGGCGTTTTGCGCTGACATGGGCGAAAAGCCCTTCCGCGCGCGCCAGCTGCTGCGCTGGATTCATGTGAACGGTGAGAAGTCCTTCGAGGCCATGAGCGATCTGGCCAAGACCTTCCGCGCCAAGCTGGTGGATTCCGCGCAGATCATCGAGCCCGTGGCCATCAAGGACAGTACGGCGAGTGACGGCACCCGCAAGTGGCTGATCGACGTGGGGCAGGGCAACGCCGTGGAAACCGTGTACATCCCGGAGGATGACCGCGGCACGTTGTGCGTGTCCTCCCAGGCGGGCTGCGCGGTGAACTGCAAGTTCTGCAGCACGGGCGCGCAGGGCTTCTCGCGCAATCTGTCGCAGGGCGAGATCATCGGCCAGCTCTGGATGGCGGAGTTTTTGCTCCGGCAGAACCCGGCGAATCTATCCCGTGGCGACCGTGTGATCACCAACGTGGTCATGATGGGCATGGGCGAGCCGCTCTTGAACTACGAGCCCGTGGTGGGCGCCATGCGCCTGATGCTCGATGACAATGCCTATGGCCTGTCGCGCCGCCGCGTCACGCTGTCCACCAGCGGCGTGGTGCCGATGATCGAGCGCCTGGGGCGCGATCTGCCCGTGGCGCTGGCCGTAAGCCTGCACGCCACCAACGACAAGCTGCGCGATGAACTCGTGCCGCTGAACCGCAAGTACCCGATCAAGACGCTGCTGGCAGCCTGCAATGACTACCTGCAGTTCGCCCCGCGCGACTTCATCACCTTCGAGTACTGCATGCTCGACGGCGTGAATGACCTCGACACCCATGCCCACGAGCTGGTGAAGATCGCCCGCATCGTGCCCTGCAAGATCAACCTGATTCCCTTCAACCCCTTCCCGGGTTCGGGCCTGGCGCGCAGCAAGAAGGAGCGCATCCAGACCTTTGCGAAGATCCTGCAGGACGCTGGCATCATCACCACGGTGCGCAAGACCCGTGGCGACGACATCGACGCCGCCTGCGGCCAGCTCGCCGGCGAGGTCCAGGACCGTACCCGCGTGCAGGAACGACGCGCTCAAAGCAAGCCGGGTGCAACAGCCGAGCGTAGCGACCCCCGCTTTGGCACAATCGTGTCTGGCGCTTAATTCGCAACCCAGCGCAGGCGCAGCGCAAGACCAGAGACCCCCAGCAAGCGGGCACCGGAGGCGATTGATGTTTACAGGCAGCACAACGCGCGCAGTTCCAGCACCCGGGCGGTCCATGCGTTTCCGCATGCCGGCCCTCACAGCGTTGCTGGCTGTGCTTGCGCTGTCTGCGTGTGTATCTGCCGACGGAACCCGCCCCGCGAAGCCGCCCGAAGATGCGCCCGCGTCCCAGATGGGTGTAAGCAGCAGCGAATTTCTGCGTGCCCAGGAGGCTGCAGCGGCAGCGGCCAACACCGATCAGCGCCGCCGCGCCAAGATCCGGCTGGAACTGGCAGTCAACTATTTCAAGGAGCGCCAGATCAAGACGGCGCTCGAGGAATTGCGCTCGGCAGAAGCGGCCGACCCGAACTTTGCCGACGTGCACAGCATGCGCGCCATCGTGCTGAGCTCGATTGGCGAAACCAAGGACGCCGAAGCCAGCTTCCTGCGGGCCCTGCGCCTGTCGCCGACCGACTCGGACATCAACAACAACTTTGGCTGGTTTCTCTGCCAACAGGGCCGCGAGCGCGAGTCCATCCGCTTCTTTGATGCTGCGGCGCGCAATCCGCTGTATCAGACGCCGGCCATGCCGATCCGCAACGCGGGCATCTGTCTGATGCGCGTGCAGGATTGGAAGGCCGCAGAAACCTACCTGATGCGCTCCTTCGAGATGGAGCCGGGCAATGTCGTGGGTGTCTACAACCTCGCGCTGATGTATCTGCGCGCAAAGGATCTGGAGCGCGCCTGGTTCTACGCCGAGCGGCTGAACAAGATGCTGCCCGAGCAGTCGCCCGAGGCGCTGTGGCTGGCCATTCGCGTGGCCCATGCCCGCAAGGATGAAGGCGAGAAGCAGGCGCTGGCCACGCGGCTGCGCCGCGGGTTCATCAGCTCGCCTGAATGGGCTGCCTTCCAGCGTGGAGCCTTCGATGAGTGAGCCGCAGCGCCAGCTTGCCCTGGGTGAGTCTGCCGAGCAGCCGCACCCGGATGCCGCCCAGCCGTCTGAGCCGCAGCCGACGCAATCGTCTGAACAGCCCGCAACGGACGCTGCCGACGCCGCTGGCCAGGACGAGGCGACGACGTTGGCGCACACGGAGCCTGAGGTGGCTGTGGCCGACTCCGTAGAAGAACGCACCGAGCCCATAGCCGTTGTCGCACCCAAGGTGAGTCTGAAGCAGGGCCGCGAAGCCCGCGGCTGGAGCCTGGACGAGGCCGCGCGGCGCCTGCGTCTGTCCGCGGCACAGGTCGAGGCCATCGAGAGCCGTGACTGGGCAAATCTGCCCGCCCAGGCCTATTGCCAGGGCTTCATCAAGAACTACGCGCGCCTGGTGGATCTGGATCCATCGGACGACCTGACTGCGCTGAGCGAGCACTACCGTCAGCTTCGACCCAGCGACCTGCTGCGCGACGATCCGACCACGCTCGCCCGCTATGACGAAGCCGGCGCGCTGCGCAACAAGACCTCGGCCAACCCGGTGCTGATCGGCGGTGCGGTTGTGCTGGCTGTCCTCGCCGTGGTCATGGGGGTCTTCGGTGAGCGTCTGGTCAGCATGGCTGGCTTGTCGGCGTGGATGTCCAAGTCCGAAACCATCGTGTTGCCGCCCAAGGCTGCGGTCGAGACCGTCGCGAACCCGACGCCATCGCCTGCGCCCGCGGCCACTGCGCCAGCTGGGGCCAGCGTCGTCCAGACGCCAGCAGTGGCCGATGCCCAGGCGGCCGCGCCTTCGGCCCAGGCGGCTGCGCCGGCGGGTCCCGCACCAACGGCGTCGGCCGCAGCGCCTGCTGGCCCGGTTCCGCCCGCAACCGCACCCGCCGCGCCGCCTGCTTCGGCCGGTGCGCCTGCCGCTGCCGGCGCCATGCCCACGGCAGGTGAGCGCCGGGTTCGGCTGGTTTACCGCGCGGACGCGTGGGTGGAGATCCGTGATGCGTCCGGATCCATCCTTGTTTCCCAGCTCAATCGGGCCGGCAGCGAGCAGGTGCTCTCCGGCAAGCCGCCGCTGCGTCTGGTGATCGGATCAGCCGATGGCGTGAGTCTGGAGGCGGACGGCAAGGCGGTGGATCTGGCGCCCTACAAGCAGGCCAACGTGGCCCGCATGACCTTGAATTGAGAAACGCAGGTCGATCGGTCTGCGCAGTGAGCAAACAATGAACGAACCCTGCAAGGCCCCCTCGGCAGTCAACACGCCAGCATCTGCAGCGCCGATGCCCGTGGGCCCGCACCCGCGCAAGCGCACGCGCCTGGTGGCAGTCAAGTGGGCGTCGCGCACGGTGTTCGTGGGTGGCGGTGCGCCGGTGGTGGTGCAGTCGATGACCAACACGGACACAGAGGACCACATTGGCACGGCCATCCAGGTCAAGGAGTTGGCCCAGGCGGGCAGCGAGAAGGTCCGCATCACGGTCAATACGCCGGCCGCCGCCGCCGCGGTGCCCAAGATTCGCGAGCAGCTGGACCGCATGGGGATCGACGTGCCGCTGATCGGGGACTTTCACTACAACGGCCACAAGCTGCTCACGCAGCACCCGGCGTGCGCCGAGGCGCTGTCCAAGTACCGCATCAATCCTGGCAATGTGGGCAGCGCAAGCAAGCGCGACGACAACTTCGCGCAGATGATCGAGGTGGCCTGCAAGTACAACAAGCCGGTGCGCATCGGCGTGAACTGGGGCAGCCTCGATCAGTCCGTGCTGGCGCGCATGATGGACGAAAACCATGCGCGCACCGAGCCTTGGGACGCCCAGGCGGTGATGCGTGAGGCGCTGGTCGTATCGGCGCTGGAGTCTGCACAACTGGCGGAAAGCATTGGCCAGAACCCCGAAGGCATCATCCTGTCGTGCAAGGTGAGCAACGTCCAGGATGTGGTCGCGGTCTACCGCGAGCTATCTCGGCGCTGCGATTACCCCTTGCACGTGGGTCTGACCGAGGCCGGCATGGGCAGCAAGGGCATCGTGGCGTCCACTGCGGCGCTGTCCCTGCTGCTGCAGGAAGGCATTGGCGACACGATCCGGGTGTCGCTGACCCCGGAGCCGGGTGCGTCGCGCACGCAAGAAGTGATCGTCGCGCAGGAAATCCTGCAGTCGCTCGGTCTGCGCGCGTTTTCGCCCATGGTGATCGCCTGCCCGGGCTGCGGCCGCACCACCAGCACCTTCTTCCAGGAACTGGCGCAGAAGATTCAGGGCTACTTGCGTGACCAGATGGTGGTCTGGCGCACCCAGTATCCCGGCGTGGAGACCATGCAGGTAGCGGTCATGGGTTGCGTGGTGAACGGCCCCGGCGAGAGCAAACACGCAAACATCGGCATCAGCCTGCCGGGCTCCGGCGAGGCGCCTGTGGCCCCGGTCTATGTGGACGGCGAACGGGTCGTGACACTCAAGGGCGAGCGCATTGCCGAGGAGTTTCAGGCAATCGTCGATAATTACGTTCAATCCAAGTACGGCAACGCCGTCCAGGCCGAAACCGCCCCGGCCGCCTGATCCCATCCTCCATGCTTCAGAAGATCCAAGCCGTCAAAGGCATGAACGACCTTTTGCCCGAAGAATCCGGGCGATGGGAGTGGTTCGAAGATACCGTTCGTGAGGTCGCGCGCCAGTACGGCTATCGCCTCGTGCGCGCACCGATCGTGGAGCCCACCAACCTGTTCGTGCGCTCGATCGGCGAGGTGACCGACATCGTCGAGAAAGAGATGTACTCGTTCGAGGATCAGTTGAACGGGGACAAGCTCACTTTGCGTCCGGAGCTCACCGCGGGCATCATCCGATCCGCCATCGAGCATTCCTGGCTGCACGCCGGACCGCAGCGCGTCTGGGCCATGGGACCGGTGTTCCGCCACGAACGGCCGCAAAAGGGGCGTTACCGCCAGTTCTACCAGTTCGACGTGGAGGCGCTGGGCTTCGAGGGTCCGGACGTGGATGCGGAGCAGATCGTCATGCTTGCACGCATCTGGAAGCGCCTTGGTCTGACGGACGTCGAACTGGAGATCAACTCGATCGGTGATGCCGCTGAGCGTCGCACTCACCGGGAGCGGCTGATCGCGTACTTCGAGGCGCACGCCGACCTGCTCGACGAGGACGCCAAGCGTCGTTTGCACAGCAACCCGCTGCGTATCCTCGACACGAAAAATCCCGCCATGCAGGCCATGGTCGAGGCCGCCCCGAAGCTGCTGGACGTGCTAGGAGACGCATCGCTAGCGCACTTCGAAGGCTTGCAGCGGCTCCTCACACAGGCCGGCCTGGGCTTTCGCATCAATCCTCGCCTGGTTAGGGGCCTCGACTACTACAACCGTACGGTTTTCGAGTGGGTCACGCCGATTGATGGCCGCACCCTCACGATTACCGGCGGCGGACGTTACGACGGACTGTTCGAGCAGTTGGGCGGCAAGCCCACGCCGGGGGTCGGCTTTGGCATGGGCATTGAGCGGGTCATGCTCAAGCTCGCCGAGGTTGCCGCGGCGATGCCGGTCCATGCGCCGGATGCCTATGTGGTGCATGCCGATGCCCAGACTTTTGCCAACGAAGTGGCCGAGTACCTGCGTGATGCAGGCAAGCGCGTCATCGCCCACGCGGGCGGTGGCAGTTTCAAGAGCCAGATGAAGAAGGCTGATGCGTCCGGCGCCCGTTGGGCGCTGATCATCGGCGAAACCGAGCGGGACGCACGTTCGGTCACCCTCAAACCCCTGCGCGAAGAAGGCGAGCAGCGATTGATCGACATCGATCAGCTCGCCGCCGTGCTCTGATTACACCCCTGCCTGATACGGATTTACGACATGGCTGCATACGATCTCGAAGAACAGGAACAGATTGCCCAGGTAAAGGCGCTCTGGGCGAAGTACGGCAATGCCGTGACCTGGCTGCTCACGATCATCCTCGCGGGCGTCGCCGCGTACATGGGCTGGCAGTACTGGCAGCGCAAGCAGGCGGCCGAGGCAGGCGTCGTGTACGAGGCGCTGGAAAAGGCGATCCGCGACAAGAACGTTGCGGCCGGCAAGGATGCCGCGGGCAAGCTTGTGTCCGAATACGGGAAGACGGTCTACGGCCAGATGGCTGCACTTCAAGCCGCCCATCTCTTTGTTGAGAGCAAGGATCTGAACTCCGCAAAGGCACAGCTTCAATGGGTCATCGACAAGGGGCGTGACGAGTCCTACAAGACCGTGGCTCGCGTTCGCCTGGCCGGTCTGCTGCTGGATGAAAAGCAGTTTGACGCTGCGCTTGCGCTGCTCTCGCCGCCCAAGATTGAAAAGCTGGCGCCGCTCGTCAGTGACCGCCGTGGTGATGTACTCGCAGCCCAGGGCAAGCTGGAAGAAGCTCGCGCTGCCTACCTGGAAGCTTGGAACAAGCTCGAAGAGCGCGATCCTCTGCGCGGCCTGATTCAGCAGAAGCTCGAAGGTGTCGGTGGCGAAGTGCCGGCCGCAAAGGCCGCCTGAGCACACGCTCGCTCCTCTACTCCGGAACCGTACACATGATGATCTACTCCTCGCGCCGCGCATTGCTGGCCCTGCTCGGCAGTGGCCTGATCACGCTTGCCGGCTGCGGATCGCTCAATCCGTTTAAGGATGAGCCGAAGTTCAAGCCGGCCGAGCTCACAAACGTCAACGCGACCATGGCGCTGAACTCGGCATGGCAGCTCGGCGGCGATGACAGCCCCGCAGGTGCGCTGACCATCGTTGGCACTTCTGCCGGGCCTCGTGTATTCGCCGCGCAGGGGCGCAGCGTGCGTGTCATTGATCCCGCAAACGGAAGCGTCGTGCAGACTCTGGCTGCTGAGTCCGTACTGACGACCGGCGCGGCCAGCGATGGAACGCTCGTCGCTGCCGCCACGCGCCAGGGCGACGTGATTGCCTGGGATCTGGCAAGTGGCAAGCAGCTCTGGAAGAGCAGCCTGAATGCCGAAATCATCTCCACGCCTGCCGTCGCCGACGGCATCATCGCGACGCTGACGACCGATGGTCGTCTGGTCGGATTCGACGCCGCAGATGGGCGCCGCCGTTGGGTCGTTCAGCGCGCAGCGCCGTCACTGACCCTGCGCGTGCCAAGCCCCGTCATCGGTGTACGCGGCGGCTTCCTCGTGGGCCTGCCCGCGGGGCGTGTCATTGCGCTGGGCAGTCGCGACGGGCAGGTTCGCTGGGAGACGACCTTTGCCCAGCCCAAGGGCTCGAATGAAGTGGAGCGGATCAGCGACATCATGCCGGCGGTCGGCGGCCTGTCCGGCGAGTTCTGCGTGGCGAGCTACCAGGGCAAGGTGGGATGCATCAATGTGCGAGATGGGCGGACCAGCTGGCAGCGCGACTTTTCGTCGAACGTCGGTCTGGCGGCCGGCAACGGCGCGATCTACGCCACGGACGACAAGTCGCATGTATCGGCCTTCAGTGCGGCCGGAGTGAGTGTCTGGAAGAATGAAGCGCTGGCGTATCGTCAGCTGACGGCACCGGCTGTGATGCCCGGCGCCGTGGCAGTGGGCGACTTCGAGGGCTACCTGCACCTTCTGTCCACCGACAAGGGCGAGATCATCGGACGGACCCAGGCTGGCAGTCGACCACACAGTGGGGCACCCATAGCGCTGGAAGTTGCGGGTCAGCGGCTGCTGGTGGTACAGAACCGTTCCGGCGCGATCTTCGCGTTTTCGGTCAAGTAGGTCCGAGCGAAAGCGCAGCATGAAGCCCATCGTCGCGATCGTTGGCAGGCCGAATGTCGGCAAGTCGACCCTGTTCAACCGCCTGACCCGGTCGCGAGATGCCATCGTTGCGGACTATGCCGGTCTGACTCGGGATCGCCACTACGGCAATGCCAAGTTTGACGGCCGTGAATTCATCTGCATCGACACAGGGGGCTTCGAACCGATCGTCAAGGAAGGCATCCTGCGCGAAATGGCCAAGCAGACGCTGCAGGCCATCGACGAAGCGGACGTCGTCATCTTCCTGACAGATGGGCGGAGCGGCCTGACGCGTCACGATTTCGATATTGCGGAGACCCTGCGCACGCGTGGGCGCCCCGTGGTGCTCGCTGTCAACAAGACCGAAGGCATGGCGCTCACGGGCGTGACGTCCGTGTTCTATGAATTGGGCCTAGGAGAGCCGCATCCGTTGTCGAGCGCGCACGGCGATGGGGTGCGCAGCGTGCTGGAACAGGTGTTCCAGCATTTGCCGGCCCCGGAAGAGCCGGAAGACGTTGATACCGATGGCGAGGAAGCCGAACGTGGACCGCGGATTCCTCGAATAGCCATCGTGGGCCGGCCCAACGTCGGGAAGTCGACTTTGATCAACTCGCTGGTCGGCGAAGAGCGAGTAATTGCATTTGATGCACCGGGCACGACCCGAGACGCCATAGAAGTGCCGTTCTCGCGCGGCGGAAAACCCTATGTGCTGATCGACACGGCTGGCCTGCGCCGCAAGGGCAAGGTGTTTGAGGCCATTGAGAAGTTTTCCGTGGTCAAGACCCTGCAAGCGATTGACGACTGCAACGTGGCAATCCTGATGATTGATGCGCGCGAGGCGATCACGGATCAGGATGCGCACATCGCCGGCTACGTGCTCGAGACCGGCCGCGCGATTGTTGTTGCTCTGAACAAGTGGGACGACATGGACGATCAGGCGCGGGAGCTCGCCCGCTCCGAATTGCGCCGCAAGCTCGCGTTCCTCCACTTCGCGAACGTCCACAACGTGTCGGCGCTCAAGTCCCACGGACTGGGCGCCCTCATGCAGTCTGTGGATGGCGCATTTGCTGCGGCGTTTGCAAAGTTGTCCACACCAAAGCTGACGCGTGCGCTTCAGGCCGCCGTCGAGCAGCAGCAACCGGCCCGCAAGGGGCTGCATCGGCCCAAGCTGCGCTACGCCCACCAAGGGGGGCAGAACCCCCCGCTCATCGTCATTCACGGCAACGCGCTGGATGGCGTGTCTGCCGCCTACCGGCGCTACCTGGAAGGCCGCTTTCGGGAAACTTTCAAGCTGCCGGGCACTCCATTGCGTATCGAGTTCCGTTCCAGCAGCAACCCCTTCACGGACTGATTCCGCAGCATTGCCATTCAGCTTGCGTTGCAGAATTGACGCGCTGGCACGAATCTCGCGAGAATCGGCCGTCGGCCAAAGAGCCGGCCCCAAAGGCAACTAACCACACCCACAAAGCCAGGAGTAAGGCATGAACAAAGGGCAAGCGCTACAAGACCCGTTCCTCAATCAGCTTCGAAAGGAGCATGTCCCGGTCTCGATCTATCTGGTGAACGGGATCAAGCTTCAGGGCCACATTGAATCGTTCGATCAATATGTGGTTCTGCTTCGCAATACCGTGACCCAAATGGTCTACAAGCACGCCATCAGCACCGTCGTGCCTGCACGTGCCGTCAACTTCAGCACGGATGGTGGCAGCGAAGCCGCATCTTGAGTTGGGTCGAGCCTCGCCCGTTGAGCCGTCAGGCGCGACGCCAGTCTGGAGCACTGCTCGAGATTCATTCGCGCGCTCTAGCTCCGCTTAGAGCCGATTGTTGATGCGCTTCATTCTCGTCGGCGTGGATTTCGGAGACAAAGACTTCGGCGACAGCTTCGCAGAATTGAGGCTGCTCGCTGAGTCCGCGGGGGCAGAGGTTGTTCATGAATCCATTGGCAAACGGTCTCGACCGGATGCTTCGCTATTCATCGGCAGCGGCAAGGCGGCTGAAATAGCGGGCCCGGTCAAGACGCTGCCTGCTGACGGCGTGATCTTCAATCATGCGCTGACGCCGGCCCAGCAACGCAATCTGCAGAGAGTGTTCGAAGTTCGGGTTGTCGATCGCACCACGCTGATTCTCGACATCTTTGCCCTGCGTGCCCAAAGCCATGAAGGCAAGCTGCAAGTCGAACTTGCTCAGCTGCGGCATCTCTCCTCGCGCCTTGTGCGACAGTGGAGCCACCTGGAGCGCCAGAAGGGCGGGGTCGGTATGCGAGGCCCCGGTGAGAAGCAGCTCGAGCTCGACCGTCGCATGCTCGATGCGCGCGTCAAGCGTCTGAGCGCTGATTTGGCGCGGCTCCAGAAGCAACGGGAGACGCAGCGCCGCGCCAGAAGCCGGGGAGAGGTGTTCAAGGTCTCGCTCGTGGGCTACACGAACGCCGGAAAGTCCACGCTCTTCAATCAGCTCACGCACGCGGGCGTCTATTCCGCAGACCAGCTGTTTGCCACGTTGGACACCACGACGCGGCGGGTCTATCTCGGCGATGGGGTGCAGATCTCGTTGGCCGATACAGTGGGCTTCATCCGAGAGCTGCCCCACCAGCTGGTCGAAGCCTTCAAGGCGACCCTCGAGGAAACGGTGCACGCTGACCTGCTGCTTCACGTTATCGATGCATCCAGCGAGTCGCGTGATGTCCAGATCGCTCAGGTGGAGTCAGTGCTGCAGGAAATCGGTGCGGACGATATCCCCTGCATTCATGTTCTCAACAAGATCGACGTGACGGGTGTACCGCCGCGTTGGCGCGATCTTGCCGACGATGGCCGAGCCGCGGTCGGCGAGTTGTACCTGTCTGCTCGGACCGGTGCCGGTGTCGAGCTGCTGCGCGAGCAGCTGCTCGCGAAGGCTCGAAGCCGCGTTCAGCAAGTCGAGACTCGTCGCGACGAATCGTCCCAGATGCAGATGGCCGAGATCTTTGCAGGCGGGATTCCTCTGGGGTCTGATCGCTGAGCCCTGGATTCGATCCGGCATAGAATGCCTTCAGGTCAATCTGCGTTGGCAGCGCGCCTTTGCGGGTTTCCCCATGCTGTCGTGATCTGCCACAAGGCTTGATACCAAAGAACGGGCCACCATCTGTGCCCAAAGTTCCTACCTGACCGATGACCTCCAACTCCATGCTGAGCACTGCCAAATCTGGTGTGTCACGCCTTGGGCAGTGGCTCTCAGCCCGCCTGGGCATCCTCAACCAAGGCCCGCCAGATCTCGATGAGCTGTGGCGCGACTTCCAAAAAAGGTTGAACAACGTGTTCCGCGGCGGAACCGGGGGTGGCTCCGACTCCGGTGGCAGCCGCAGCGGTGGGCCATCTCCGAAGGCTGCCGGTGCCGGTGTGGCGGTGGTGCTGGGCGTGGCCGCGGTGATTTGGCTGGGCAGCGGCATCTTCATCGTCAATGAAGGCGAAGCTGCAGTCATCACGCAGTTTGGCAAGTACCGCAGCACGACTGGTGCAGGCCTGCAAATGAGACTGCCTTATCCGATTCAGCAGCACGAAATCGTGAAGGTGGCGCAGGTGCGCAAGGTCGAGATTGGCACCAAGGCTCGCGCTCAGCGCACTCGTGAAGCCCTGATGCTGACGGACGATGAAAACATCGTCGACATCCAGTACGAGGTCCAGTACCGGATCAAGGGCGACGGCGCCCGCGATTTCCTGTTCAATTCTGCGTCCCCGGAGGACGCCGTCCAGCAGGCCGCTGAAAGCGCGATGCGCGAGGTGGTGGGCCGAATGACGATGGACTCTGTTCTCTACGAATCGCGTTCAACCATCGCGGGCGACGTGAGCAAGCGCATGCAGAGCCTGATCGACCGCTATGGGACGGGCATCGAAATCCTCGCGGTAGCGATTCAGAATGCGCAGCCCCCAGAGCAGGTGCAAGCGGCATTCGATGACGCCGTGAAGGCTGGCCAAGACCGTGAGCGTGCCATCAACGAGGGGCAGGCCTATGCGAATGATGTGATTCCGCGCGCCAAGGGTGCGGCTTCGCGTCTGATGCAGCAGGCTGAAGGTCACAAGTCCCGTGTGGTCGAGACTGCCCGCGGTGATGCATCACGCTTCCGTGCCGTCGTGGGTGAGTACAACCGCGCACCCGCCGTGACGAGAGATCGCATGTACATCGACGCAATGCAGGAGATCTTCTCCAACACCACCAAGGTTCTGGTGGAGAGTCGCCAGGGAAACAATCTCCTGTACCTGCCGCTTGACAAGATCATGGCGCAGACCAGCGCAGAAGCGACTCGTGCCGCCTCGGGGACGGTCACCGTGCAAGCGCCGACGCAGGCACCTGCGCAGCAAGCACCTGCTCAGCAGCAGAGCACCGCGGACATGCTCCGTAATCGGGAGGCCCGCTAAATGTATCGTCTTATTGCTGCGCTGTTTGGAGTGCTTTTGCTCGTGTTCGTCGGCTCAACGATGATGTTCATCGTCGACCAGCGACAGTTCGCGCTTGTGTTTGCGCTCGGCGAGATTCGTTCTGTAAAGAGCGAACCTGGCCTGTACTTCAAGCTGCCGCCACCATTTCAGAATGTGCGCTACTACGACAAGCGCATCCTGACCATCGACACACCTGATGCAGAACGTGTGCAGACCTCTGAAAAGAAGAACCTGCAGATTGATTCGTTCATCAAGTGGCGCATTGCCGACCCGCGGGTGTTCTATCAGAGCTTCGGCACGGTTGTTCGTCCGGGTTCGGTGCCTGAACGTGCTGCGGATGACCGCTTGGCTGCTTTGGTTCGTGACGCAATGCAGCAGGCGATCAACAAGCGCACGATCAACGACGTGACCTCTCGCGAGCGCGACAAGATCATGGAGGAGGTGCGTGCGGCCGTGCAGGAGCGCGTCAAGACGCTCGGTGTCGAGATTGTCGACGTGCGCCTGAAGCGGGTCGACTTCGTACCGGAGATCAGCGAGGCCGTATTCCGCCGCATGGAAGCCGAGCGCAAGCGCGTGGCCAATGAGCAGCGCGCAGGTGGAGCCGCCGAAGGCGAGAAGATTCGCGCAGATGCAGACCGGCAGCGTGAGGTGATCCTAGCAGAGGCCTATCGCGAGGCGCAGCGCATCAAAGGTGAAGGGGACGCGCAGGCGACTGCTTTGTACGCCCAGGCCTTCTCGGCCAACCCGGAGTTTGCCGCGTTCTACCGGAGCCTGGAGGCCTATCGCCAGAGCTTCAAGTCCCGCAACGATGTCATGGTGCTCGACCCGTCCAGCGAGTTCTTCCGGTACATGCGCAATCCGGCCGCGACCGGTGCGCGTCGCTAGTGGGGCAGGCACTGCTGCTGGCCTTCGGGCTGCTGCTCGTCATCGAAGGTCTGTTCCCACTGCTTGCTCCTCAGGCATGGAAGGACACCTTCAGTCGACTGATCGGCCTGCGTGATGGGCAGCTTCGTACGATTGGTCTGATCGCCGTGGTACTAGGGGCCTCGCTTTTGGTTTCGTTCAGTTAGGCGGACATCCACCCCGTTTGATTGCGGGGCCGCTTCATGGGAAAATCCAGTACGGCTGCTCTCGCGGGCAGCCGTTTTTCTTTTGTTCTTCCGAAAACGATCGTCGCTCTGCACATGCCGCTCTGGCGCCTTCCTGATCACGTCGCTGACGTCCTGCCTGCCGAGGCCCGCAAACTCGAGGAGCTTCGTCGGGTGGCGCTCGACATCTTTCGCAGCCATGGCTATGAGTTGATCCAGCCGCCGTTGCTTGAGTATCTGGAGTCACTGATCACGGGCGTCGGCCGGGATCTGGAGTCCAGCATCTTCAAGCTGGTCGATCAGTTGTCAGGCCGGACAATGGGCGTGCGCGCCGACATCACGCCTCAGGCTGCTCGGATTGACGCGCATCTGCTCAACCGTAGCGGCGTCACGCGGCTCGCCTACTGCGGACATCTTCTGCACACTACGCCGAGGACGCCGCTCGGCTCAAGAGAGCCGATCCAGCTCGGCGCCGAGCTTTATGGCTATCCCGGTATTCATGCTGATCTCGAGATTCTCGAACTTGCGCTGAGTCTTTTGCGTCGCGTGACAGATGAACCGCTGGTAGTCAGTGTGTCTCATGTGGGCATCGTGCAAGCCGTGCTTGGCGCGGCTGCCAATGGCAGTGACTGGCGCGAAGCAGCAGCGAATGCCCTGGTTCGAAAGGACCGCGCGGCGTTGGAGCAGTTACCGGACACGCAGGTCGGTGCGGATTTGCTCGCGCTGCTGGATGCAGCCGGGCCACCTCAGAGTGTCAGACTGAACGCCTGCCGCACGCGGATTGAGGCGCGGCATCCCTCATCAGTGCAAGCTTTCGCCGACCTGGACCGCGTCGCGAACGCGATCGCAGGGCGCGCGCAGGTTCTGTTTGATCTTGCCGATACCCATAGCTACGGGTACCACAACGGGATTACCTTTGCGGTGTTCGCTCCCGGCGGGGCTGCAGCACTGGCGCGCGGTGGTCGGTACGACACTGCCAGCAGCCAGTTCGGGCGCGCGCGGGCTGCCACAGGGTTCTCCATGGATCTTCGCGATCTGTCACGACTGCTTGCCGCACCGGCGCCGGCGCGAGCTATCTCCGCCCCATGGACCGACGACGCGGCGTGGCGCGACGCTGTCGCACGGTTGCGTGCAGATGGCGAGATCGTGGTCGTGGAATTCCCGGGAGCGCTGCATGAGCACGACGAATTCGCCTACGACCGGGAGCTCGTCCGCGGTGATGCAGGCTGGATTGTTCGAGTGCGTGACTGAGCTCCCGCGCTACTGATTCTTTGAAAGCAATGCAATGAGCAATGTCGTTGTAGTGGGCGCCCAGTGGGGCGACGAGGGCAAGGGCAAGCTGGTCGATTGGCTGACCAGCGAGGCCCACGGTGTCGTGCGTTTCCAAGGCGGGCACAACGCAGGCCACACCCTGGTGATCAAAGGGCAGAAGTTCGCCCTGCATGTCATGCCCAGCGGCGTGATGCGCGATGACGTCCGCTGCTACATCGGCAACGGTGTGGTGCTTTCCCCGGAAAAGATCCTTGAAGAGATCAAGAAATTCGAGGCCGCGGGCATCGAGGTACGTTCTCGTCTTTACATCAGTGAAGCCTGCCCGCTCATCCTGCCGATCCATGCTGCACTCGACCAAGCCCGCGAGGCCTTTCGTGAGAAGTGTGGCACCGAGAAGATCGGCACGACCGGCAAGGGCATCGGCCCGACGTATGAAGACAAGGTCGGCCGCCGCGCGATTCGCATGCAGGACTTCCGCGATTCCAAGCGCTTTGCCGACAAGGTGCGCGAGCTGTCGGACTACTACAACTTCCTGCTGAAGAATTGGTTGCATGCCTCTGAAGTGGCGGTGGAGCCGATGATCGAGGCTGCGCTCAAGCAGGGCGAAGAACTCTTGCCCATGGCGGCCGATGTGCCCAACCTGCTGTTCGATGCATGCGCCCGTGGCGAGCGCCTATTGTTTGAAGGTGCGCAAGGCACGCTGCTGGACGTGGACCACGGCACCTACCCCTACGTGACATCGAGCAATACGGTGGCCGGCAATGCGGCGGCGGGCTGTGGCCTGGGTCCGGACAAGCTGCACTATGTGTTGGGCATTGTGAAGGCCTACTGCACGCGCGTGGGCGGCGGCCCGTTCCCGACCGAGCTGGACATCTTCAAGGAAGGCACCGTCGGTCATCACCTGTCCACGGTCGGCGCCGAACGCGGCACGACCACCGGCCGTTACCGCCGCTGCGGCTGGCTGGACATTCCGGCGCTGCGTCGCTCCAACCGTATCAATGGCACTTCCGGTCTGTGCATCACCAAGCTCGACGTACTGGACGGCATTGAAGAGTTGCAGCTCTGCGTGGCTTATCGCCTGGATGGCAAGCTGATCGAAACTCTCCCGCAAGGGGCTGACGATCTGGCACGGTGTGAGCCGATCTACGAGGCGATGCCCGGTTGGTCACAGTCCACCGCCGGCATCACAGAGCTGGACAAGCTCCCACAGGCCGCGCGCGACTATCTCAAGCGCATCGAAGTACTGGCGGGGGTGCCGATCGACATGGTCTCGACCGGCCCGGATCGTGAGCACACGATCGTGCTTCGCCATCCGTACAAGACGCTGGCGCACTGAGGCTCGCATGTCGCACAGCACGGACTCCGACCTTTGGGTCACCTGGGACGACTACAACCACCTCGTTGAGCGTCTCGCGCTCATCGTGCACGAGTCGGGCTATGCGTTCGACCAGATCCTGTGTCTTGCGCGCGGCGGACTGCGCGTGGGCGATGTGATGTCGCGCATCTTCGATGTGCCGCTCGCGATTCTTTCGACCAGCTCCTACCGGGCCGCCGGCGGGAAGATGCAGGGTGATCTGGACATCTCCAAGTACATCACTATGACCAAAGGCGAGTTCGGCGGGCGCGTGCTTGTGGTTGACGACCTGGTGGACTCAGGCGTGACGCTGGAGCGGGTGGGCATGCACCTGCGCGAGCACTACACGCAGGTCACGGAAGTGCGCACGGCCGTCATCTGGTGGAAGGCGTGCAGCAAGGTGAAGCCTGACTACTACGTCGACTTTCTCGCGACGAACCCGTGGATTCATCAGCCCTTCGAAGACTACGACACCCTCCGACCCAATCAGCTTGCTGCATGGGTCAAGAAGGGCAGGGCCGCCTGAACTGCATCGAGGGCGGCGAGGTTCGGGACTCTGTCACGCTTCGAGCAACCCATGCAAGGCTTGCAAGCCTTGCCTTTCGAGTCCCCACGCAGAGCGCGCAGGCGCTCTGCTTCTTGGGCAGAAAAGAGAAAGGCCAGCGTTCGCTGGCCATGTATTTGGTGCCTGTTGGACTCGGTCACGCTTAGCGCGACCCCGGCAAGGCTTGCAAGCCTTGCCTTTCGAGTCCCCACGCAGAGCGCGCAGGCGCTCTGCTTCTTGGGCAGAAAAGAGAAAGGCCAGCGTTCGCTGGCCATGTATTTGGTGCCTGTTGGACTCGGTCACGCTTAGCGCGACCCCGGCAAGGCTTGCAAGCCTTGCCTTTCGAGTCCCCACGCAGAGCGCGCAGGCGCTCTGCTTCTTGGGCAGAAAAGAGAAAGGCCAGCGTTCGCTGGCCATGTATTTGGTGCCTGTTGGACTCGGTCACGCTTAGCGCGACCCCGGCAAGGCTTGCAAGCCTTACCTTTCGAGTCCCCACGCAGAGCGCGCAGGCGCTCTGCTTCTTGGGCAGAAAAGAGAAAGGCCAGCGTTCGCTGGCCTTATATTTGGTGCCCAAGAGAGGACTCGAACCTCCACGCCTCGCAGCGCTAGTACCTGAAACTAGTGCGTCTACCAATTCCGCCACCTGGGCAGGTGAGACAAAGAGTATAGGCGATTTTTCTGCCCGGTCAAATTCAGGCCCGTCCACGTCTTGGGCGGGCCGCATCCAAGAGACATATGCCAAGAAAGACAACAACAACGGCCACCACCGCAGGCAGCACTGCACTGACTGCTGAGTCCATCGTGACGGCGCTTGCGGCTGCGCAGGCGCCAGTCGCACTACCCGAGCTGGTGAGCGCGCTGGGGCTACCTGCGATCGACACCGCCAAGGTGGAGGCCCTCCTGGAGATCCTCCAGCGTGAAGGTCGAGTACTTGTGAACCGCAAGGGTCATGTATTGCTGCCTTCGCGCATCGACCTTCTCGCCGGCAAGGTCCAGGGCCATCGGGACGGCTTCGGCTTCCTGATTCGCGACGACGGTGGGCCAGACCTCTATCTGCCCGCCAAGGAAATGACCAAGGTGCTGCATGGCGACCGCGTGCTCGCCAAGCAGATCGGCGTGGATCGCCGCGGCAAGCCCGAAGGCGTGATTGCTGAAGTGATTGAGCGGCGCACCAACAAGCTGGTGGGCCGCTTCATCGCGGAGCGCGGCATCACCGTGGTGGTACCGGAAGACCAGCGCATCAAGCACGACATCCTCGTGCCGCCCACCGAGAGCGGTGGCGCGCAGCCCGGCCAGGTCGTGATGGTCGAGATCGTGCAGCAGCCTTCGCGCTACAGCCAGCCGCTGGGCCGCGTGGTCGAAGTGCTGGGGGAGGTGGACGATCCCGGCATGGAAATCGAGATTGCCGTGCGCAAGTTCGATGTGCCCTACGAGTTCGGCGACGCCGCGCGCAAGCAGGCTGCGGGGCTGCCCGATGTGGTGCGCGATGTGGACTTGGCAGGCCGCGTGGACCTGCGCGATGTGCCCCTGGTCACCATCGACGGCGAGGATGCGCGCGACTTTGACGACGCGGTGTATTGCGAGCCGTACACGATCGGCCGCGGGAAGACTGCGCAGCCGGGCTTCCGGCTGCTGGTGGCCATTGCCGACGTGAGCCACTATGTGCAGGACGGCGACGCACTTGATACAGATGCCCGTCTGCGCTCCACCAGCGTCTACTTCCCGCGCCGGGTGATCCCCATGCTGCCGGAGAAGCTCTCCAACGGTCTGTGCTCGCTCAACCCCGACGTGGATCGCCTGTGCATGGTCTGCGACATGGTGGTCACGGCCGAAGGCGCGATCCATGCCTATCAGTTCTATCCGGGCGTCATGCATTCGGCGGCGCGCCTGACCTACAACGAGGTCTGGGCAATCCTTTCACAGCCCACCGCGCCGGCGCGCGAGAAGCGCAAAGCCATCATCCCGCAGCTCGAACAGCTCTACGAGGTCTATCGCGCCTTTGCCAAGGCTCGCGTGGCACGTGGTGCGATCGACTTCGAGACCGTGGAGACCTACATCGAGTGCAACGCCGTCGGGCGCATCGAGCGCATCATCCCGCGCGTACGCAACGATGCCCACAAGCTGATTGAGGAGTGCATGCTCGCGGCCAACGTCTGCACGGCTGACTTCATCCACCGTAACAAGCAGCTGGCGCTGTACCGCGTGCATGAAGGCCCCACGCCCGACAAGCTGCAGAACCTGCGCGAGTTCCTCAAGACCGTGGGCCTGCTGCTTACCGGTGGTGACGACCCCCAGGCCAAGGACTACGCCGCGCTGATGAAGAAGATCACGCCGCGGCCGGACGCGCAGCTGCTGCAGACCATGCTGCTGCGCAGCCTGCAGCAGGCGCACTACAGCCCGGATAACGCCGGCCACTTCGGCCTGTCCTACGAGGCCTACGCCCACTTCACCTCGCCGATCCGCCGCTACCCGGATCTACTGGTGCACCGCGTGCTCAAGGCCATCCTGGCCAAGCAGAGCTACACCCCCAGCGGGGATGTCGGTGAACGCAAGCTGCCGCCACCAAGCAACAAGAAAGAGGCCGCTGCCTTTGCGCACGACCGCTGGGACAAGCTCGGTCTGGTGTGCTCGGCCAACGAGCGCCGGGCCGACGAAGCCAGCAACGACGTGACCGCCTGGCTCAAGTGCTACTACATGCGCGACCGCGTGGGCGAGGAGTTCAGCGGCACCATCAGCGGTGTGGCGCCCTTCGGCGTGTTCGTCACGCTCGACTCGCTCTATGTCGACGGCCTGGTGCACGTCAGCGAGCTGGGCACCGAGTACTTCCAGTTCAATGAGAGCATGCACGAGCTGCGCGGCGAGCACAGCGGCATCCGCTACCGCCTGACCGACCGAATCCATGTGCAGCTGGCGCGGGTGGACATCGAGGCGCGCCGCATGGACTTCCGCTTGGTAAAGAGCCCAGGTGCCCAGGCCGAGCAGGCGGACGATTCAGGTGCGGGCCGCAAGTCCGCGCGGCCAGCGAAGCAACTCAAGGGCCCCAAGGTCAAGACGCCGGCCGTGAAGCAGGCGATCGAGTCACGCAAGCAGGGCAAGCAGCAGGAAACAGCCTTCAAGAAGGGCGCGGCCACCAAGAACATGGCGCGCCGCAGCGCGGCCAAGAACAAGCGCGGGCGCCGCTGACCCGCCAACCAGATCATCCATGTCCAAGCCACAACTGCTCTTCGGCTTCCATGCCGTCCGGACGCGCCTGCGTTCCGCGCCCGCCAGCGTCAAGGCGATCTACGTCGAAACCACCCGGCACGACAAGCGCATGCAGGACCTGCTGCGTCTGGCGGCCGAGTTCAAGCTCAGCGTGCATCAGGTCGATGGCGAGCGTCTGGACCGTATGGCTGGCACCAGCCGCCACCAGGGCGTGGTGGCGCAGGCCGACACGGTCGAACTCGCGCGCTCGCTTGACGACCTGCTCGACGCGCTCACCGAGCCGCCCCTGCTGCTGCTGCTCGATGGCGTGACCGATCCGCACAACCTCGGTGCCTGCCTGCGCGTGGCCGACGGTGCGGGCGCACACGCCGTGGTGGCGCCGCGCGACCGCTCCTGCGGCATCAACGCCACTGTGAGCAAGGTGGCCAGCGGCGCGGCCGATACGGTGCCGTACTTCGCCGTGACCAACCTGGCGCGGACCATGGAAGAGCTCAAGGAGCGCAACATCTGGATCACCGGCACCAGCGACGCGGCCAAGACCACGCTCTATGACGCCGACCTGCGCGGTGCCACGGCGCTGGTGCTCGGCGCAGAAGGTGAGGGCATGCGCCGCCTGACCGGCGAGCGTTGCGACCAGCTCGTCAGCATCCCGATGGCGGGCAGCGTGGAGAGCCTGAACGTTTCAGTGGCAGCTGGTGTGTGCTTGTTCGAGGTCGTGCGGCAGCGCCGATCGACTGAGTGATCAGTCAGTTTCGGATGCAATCAGCAAGAGCTATCCATCGGCTCGAAAGCCGCTACAGACATCCGGAAGCTGGCCGATTCGCTCATTTTCAAAAGATCGAATTCGGCCAGCTTGTGATGATCGAACTGCTTCAAGTCGTCCACTTGTAGCCGGACGTTCCGGCGCCTGCCGAGCCGCTTTTCTGGCCCCACGCCAGAATGTGCAGCACGTCGGCAACCCACTTGAAGCCGATGCCGTCGCCGTTGCCGACGTGGCAGTGCAGGGCGCCCATGCCCAGGCTGGTGGTGGGGCCGTGGCCGGTGTAAGTCTTGCCCATCGAGTACACCGACGCGATCTTGGTCTTGATGTTCACGTCCACGCTGACCAGGCCCTGCACTCGCGTGCTGCCGTAGACGAGTTTGTCCGCCGGGATCTGCGTGAAGCTGATGTTTTGCGGCGCGCGTGGCGGGGCCGGCAAGACGGCATTGATGGTCTCTTCAACCAGTTGGTCGGCAAACTGGATGAACTGATCGCCATCGCCGCCGAGTGCGACCATCTTTTCGGTCTTGCGCGGCCCGAGCTTGCGCTGCCCGAGCCACTCTGACATCCGCGTGTTGAGCAGCGGCACGCGCGTGCGATACAGCGGCTCGCTACCCACGCGGCCCTGCAGGCAGGCCAGCACGCCGGCCATGTAGTCGCTTAGGGTGTTGGCACTCTTGTTGAAGCCTTCGGCTGTGAGGTACTTGGTGAAGATCGCCATGATTGCTCCCGGGGGCGTGAAGATCCCCAGGAGTGTCGATCCAGCCCGCGTGCCGGCGAATCCCGCGATCATGGGGTCGCCAGCCCGCCTACCGAGATCAGACGATCTTGCACACCTCGTCAAATTCGAACCGCGGGCTGCGGCCAAACAACTTGGCGGGGTCCCCGTAGCCCAGGCTGCAGACGAAGTTGGTCTTGACTGCGGTGCCGCCCCAGAACTCGGCGTCCACTTTGGGCGCGTCAAAGCCGCTCATCGGCCCGCAGTCCAGGCCCAGCGCCCGCGCGGCTAGGATGAAGTAGCCGCCCTGCAGGCTGCTATTGCGAAAGGCCGTGTTGCGGATGGCTTCGTCGTTGCCGGCAAACCAACTGCGCGCGTCGGTGTGCGGAAAGAGCTTGGGCAGATATTCGTAGAAGGCCATGTCCATGCCCAGGATGGCCGTGACGGGCGCCGTGCGCACCTTCTCCTGGTTGCCCTGCATCATCAGCGGCACCAGCCGGGCCTTGGCGGCCTCGCTTGTGACGAACTGGATGCGCAGGGGCGAACAGTTGGCGCTCGTCGGGCCCCACTTGAGCGTGTCGAACAGGCGCTTGAGCAGTGCGTCATCCACGGGCTTGTCCTGCCAGCCGTTGTGGGTGCGGGCGTTGAAGAACAGGGTGTCGAGGGCGGCTTGGTCCAGTGTGCTCATGGTCTCGTGGTGTGGGTAACACGCCGCTGGGGCGGCGGATGTTGGCGTGCGGGCATTGTGCCGCAGGCATCCGCGTCATGCGGAGCATTGGCCCTTGGGAAAACCCACCGTATAAAAGGGCCATGAACGGCCTTCGCTTTCTGCTCGCGCTGCTGCTGATCATCGGGCCCTGGCATTGGTTTCAAAAGGGGCTGCCCTGGATGACGCTGCTGCTGGTCTACGCCATCCTGCCGCTGCTGGACCTGCTCATCGGCCCGCGCCCGGTCTGGTCGCTACCCGCGGCCAGCACCAATGCGGTGCGCAGCTGGGTGGCCTGGCTGCCGCGCCTCACCGTCCCCGGCCTGTATGCCCTCGTGATCTGGGCGGTAAGTGTGGCCCCGGAACTGTCGCCGGGCGCCTTGCTGCTGCTGGCGGGCAGCGTGGGTACCGCCACAGGCGGCATCGGCATCACCGCGGCCCATGAAATGGGCCACCGCCCCGGTGCGCTCGATCGCGGCCTGGCGCAGATCGGCCTGGCGCTGGTGGGCTACGGCCATTTCTATGTAGAGCACAACCGCGGCCACCACGTGCGCGTGGGCACTCGCGACGACCCCGCAACCGCGCGCTTCGGCGAGAACGTCTACGCCTTCTGGGTGCGCTCGCTCTCCGGCAGCTTTGCCCACGCGCTCAAGCTTGAAGGCATGCGCCGCGAGCATCGAGGCCTGTCGGTGCTGCACGACCGAGTCTGGCAGCTCACGGCGCTTTCGGCCGCCTATGCCGCGCTGGCTTTTGCGCTGGCCGGCTGGGCGGGGCTTGCGTTCTGGGCCCTGCAGGCACTGATCGCCGTGCTTCTGCTGGAGACCACGAACTATCTGGAGCACTATGGCCTGACGCGCGAGCGCGGGCAGACGGTGGGGCATGAGCACAGCTGGGACAGCGACCACTGGCTGTCCAACGCCTTCCTCTTCAACCTCGAGCGCCACGCCGACCATCACGCGCATCCTGAACGCCCTTACGAAGCCTTGCGCGCCACACCCGCGGCACCGCAGCTGCCCATGGGCTATGCCGGCATGGTGGTCCTGGCCTGGCTGCCGCCGCTGTGGCGCCGGGTGATGCACCCGCGTCTGGCCCGGATAAGCACCGCCTGAGTGCGTGCTCCACCGGCGATGCGGCGCGCGCTGCCCGCCGGACAGCAGGGCTGCATCGTGCGCGCAGGGCGGGTCAATCCGCTGATTGAACGCGAGCACGGGACTGGCCTCGGAACGCAGCGCCGGTGCGCCGCCTGCCGGTTTCGCAAAGGCGAGGTGTGGTGCGATTGGGATCGAAGGCGGCTTTCGCCTCCGCCTCCTCGCGGTCTATCAGGTGCTACACCTGCCGTGGGCGGGGCGTTCAATAATGCTGGTGCCGCATCAAACCGATGCAGTCGAGTTCCGAGTCAATGGATCTGTGCTTTGCTGCCCGCGGTGCAGGTAGTTTGCCGAACAAGCGGCGGCCGGAGAGGCTTCTTCGCCACTGAAGAATGAGCGTGCGTGTTCTAGGCCTGGCAGGACTGGACATAGTCCTCTCGAGATGTGCCAAATCGCTTCAGAAACGCTTTCGTCAGTCGATCCGGTCTTGCGGCGCCGCATCGAAGTGCGACGGAGCGCAGGGTGGCTGCGCTTCGGCTACCCGCCTGGCTCGCAAGTATGTTCGACATCGCGTCGACTCTGCGTGATGTCAGGAACTCCTTGGGCGAAACACCGTGATGCAGCACGAACGCTTCACGTACAGTGCGCTCGCTGACGCCACAAAGCACTGCAATCTCGGCAATAGTCAAATTGGGGTCAGTAAACCGTTCTTCGATGATCTTTTCGGCTTGCCTCAGGTAGCTAGGGTGGCGCGAAAGGCTGACGCTGCGCGACGAGGCAGAGTTAGCCCCGGTCTGTAGGCCAGCGACCACCGGGAAAGCACTCGCCTGCTTCAGACTTCTGTCGCGACAGTGCCCAAGATAGCGCTTCAATGCGTGAAGTCCCTCGGTCTGGCGGCCGAGCGCCTCGCTGACCTTCCATTGGCAGTAAGAGAGTTCTCTCGCCACGAGTCCTTGCGGTGCGGGCCACTGCTTTGAAAACTCGGTCAGTAGTGAATGCGCTTGCAAAGCCAGACCGTCGCGTACCAAGCAGGGCACCAGCGTTTCCAGGAAGAGATACGCGACCTCCAAATGTCCTGAGCCAAACGCTGTTCGGTAAAGCTCGATTGCCGCCCGCGCGCTCTCAGGTTTCTGCTTCACGAGGGCCAATTCCGCGTCCGATCGCCTAAGCGCAAGCAGACAACGTTCAGCCAATCCAGGCGCCAGGCAATCCGATGCAGCGATGCGTATCTCCAGCCCGTCACGAAGCGCTTCAATACGACGAAACACGGTCTCGGGGTCGGGTTCCTCCCATTGTTCGGCCCTCGTTTGAAACATGCGGTCGCGATGAAAGTCAAGCTTCTGGACCAGATAGCGCTTCCAGTAGTCGATCTCAGCAGTCTGCAGAACTGCACGGTAGGGTTCCCACCCCGGTTGAACGGTGCAGCGCTCCTGGCCCCAGCGCAAGGTGACGGCAGCGACATGCGCGGCGCCCTCTTCCGCATACATGGTGCACAGCTGGATGAGCGTGCGTACTTGTTCGGACTGCAGCTTGTCGGATACGCACAGCTCGACCAGGTTCGTCGCTGCGAGCATTGCGCCGAAGTGGTCTCCGCACTGGCGCATGAAAATCAGCTCGATTGATCGCAGTCGAATCTGGGCATCCGCACCGAAGCGCCGCGCCACCAAAGTGCGCGCCGCCTCCAGGTGTCTTCGCGCATCTACGAGTTGGCCTTCTCGCGAGTACAGGTGGGTCAACTGAAGCAAAGCGTTCAGTTCGGTTTCGTGGTCGCGCGCACTGACAGCATCTTCTCGAACAGCGTCCAGGCGCTTGATGCCTTCATGCGCCGAGATCTTGCAAGCAGTGATTTGCTCACGCAGCTGCGATAGGGCAGCGTGCGGCAGCATGGCCTTTGACATGTCTGTTCCTCACACAGCAGACGCACCGAAGAGCTGCCTTCAAGTGGCGGGGCAGTTCTCACCCAGCTTCACGGGCACGTCGGATCAACGCGGTGTGCACCCATGCCGCAGCGCTCAGTTGAACAAGGCTTAAGCGACGGCGTTCGGAGGGTGAACAAACGTTGAACGAAGCTGAGTGGTCAGCGTAGGAGACAAAGTTGTCAATTTCCAAGGACTTGTGTTCACGTAAAAGCAACTTGACACATCTGCGGCAGTGCAAATGGCTCCGCTCCGACGAGTGACTTCCGATTTTGGCGCGTGTCTCCGGAAATGACCGCAAAGATCGCTTCTGGCCATCAAACTGCGCAGGCCCATTCAAGGGTCAGGCAAACCACCGACGGGAGAAGCAACATGGACAGCATTGAAATCAACCGCAGCACCGACGTGCGCCTGCGGCGCAACAAAAAGCGTAGCCCGATGGTCGCGCCACCTGCCGCAAAACCGCGTCGCTATGCAACGCGCCGCGCCGCTGCATGTGCCGCCGTCTTGGCCGCTCTGGCGGCTGTCTCCGGTTGTGGCAGCGAGACTGTAGCTATCGACAAGCCAGGACTGAGTGCGGCGGCGCCAAAGCAGACCGTGCTCGCGCTGTCTGAGCAGCGAGGTCTTCTCGGAGAGGCGATGGTTGCCCACGGTTGGGCGTTTCAACAGATCGCGCCGAGCGAACTGGCTAGCAAAAGCGGAACGATCGTCTACGTTGACGTGACATCCCCTGCTTTCAAGTCAAAGCTGGTCCAAGAGGCGCTGAAGCAGTACCCGGGGCCAATCCTTTTCGATAGTCACGATCAATACGAGCTACCGATCGTCGGCATCGGCGACGACGGCACCGCAGTGCTTCTTAAGAACGGCGGAGAAGAAAGCGGGCTAAAGATGAAGCGCGAGGAGCTGGCCGAGCAGCTCTTCTATTCAGGTGCAGTATCAGATGCGCTTCTCGACCTGTACGGGTCGTCAACGCCCAGCACGGCGGTGTTGAAGGTAGGCGAGAGACTGACGCCGATCCGCGTTTCCTCTGACGGCAAGATCGACGGACAGAGTGCGCATGGTCGCCTTAATGACCCTGATGCGATCTATTCGGCGGATACGGAATCAAGCAAAACCGCCGGTACGGCTGCACAAAAGGTCGGAGCACAAGCGGGGGGAGGCCTGCTCAGGGCTGACGAAGCTTCAGTGCAGGTCGATCTGTTTAGCACCCGGGCCCAGCACGACCTTACGCGGTGGGGTGTGGCGTCTCGGCTGCAGGCGTCTACCGGCTGCCTCAATACGCAGGGGCCGTGCCAGCGAATTGTTCAAGGTTACATCAAGACGAGCGGCGTGACTCCCGGCAATGATATGAAAGCCTTATCTGGGATCCGGCCTCGCGCCGACGCTTGCAGGAGTTATCGCCTTGGGACGTTTGCAGCCAATGGCTTTCCGAATGGCACCACGACAGCGGAACGGCTTCGCTGCACATGGGATGTTTCCAACTGGCGCGTAAACACTTATTTGCCGGACAACCCGAGATCATTTAATGACCGCGGAGTTACCGATAAGTCGGTAGAGCACAGCGTGCTGATTGGGCCTTACGCGGACTATTTTACGTATGGCACGCAAATAAGTCTTGATAATGCGGCTGCGTGCGCAACACTGCGTGAACTCCACCCCTCGGCAGAAGACGTGAACATCACAGACGACACCGAGCAAATGAGAAGTGAAACCTGGGGTTGGAATATTGGCGCCTCTCTCTCCATACCATTGACCGGTGTAGGGGTGCCCGCATCACCTGGCATCAACGCAGGTTACAGCCGCTCCAATTCTATTTCCACTAAAGAGATTACCCGGCATTGGGATGTGAAAAACGAGTCCTCTCTAGTAACAGGGTGCGGAAACTCGGGCCGTGCAAACTCACGCATGACACTAACTAGAAAAACTAACGATAAGATGATGATTGATCCGCGAGATGAAATTTGGGGTTCCGGTCCACAGGGCACTAGCAGGGGTTTGGTTATGTGGAATAGTAATACTACTTTTATAGATTCACCGGGTCCGGATTACTACTGGACGACCGTTATCTATGAAGTTGAAAAGCGCATGCCCGCAGCAAGTGTATACGGGTGGGGATCAGACCACGTTGCGACCTACGGTGTGACTGAGCCCATCAGTCAGGTAAACCAAGTGCGTACCGCGACGATCACAGGTAAAGTCGGGGTAGGGCTGGAGTACTTGCAATTCTCAGGGATTCTTGTTGGGAAGAATTATTGGGATGATTACGCAACTAAGGTCGGGGCGTTTCTCTCCGGTACGTCTGGTTATAATCGCCCAGTCAGTGGTAAATTCGTGCAGCCAAAGCTCGGTTATGAGATTTGGTCTTCAGTGAAGATCAAATATATGTCCAATCCAAAGTAAGGCGTGTCGCCTCTGACCCGCTCTGCTCTCGGGGTCGAGTATTTGGAAGTATTGGCGGGAGTCTTGCCTGAGCCTTGGCTGAGCGTCGGTCGTCAGCCTTGGCTTGAGGCCGTCCAGCTCCAGCATCGTGCCGAACGGGCTGGGCGGCCCGCAGCGGCGGGTAGTGCCCCGAGGTGCCGCCGGCGAAGTCTCTCCTCTTTAGCGGTGCGCCATCGCGGAGTCGCGGTTCGCACGGTTGAGGCTTCCGAAGCAGTGTTTGCCGAAGTCCTCGTAGCGGAACTGAAGCAGAGACCGTCGAGCCACGCATGCCTGGCAGGCTTGGCGACTCGGCTGAGGGTGTTCAGTGCAACAAGAGCCGCTGGCTCGGCCCGAGCGTTGTGGCAGGCGAATTCGCGTGCCTGATCCATTCCGGCAGCGTGACAGTTGCTGCGGCAGCCGGAGCCGCAGCGTCCACGAGACGTCCGTCGGCACAGGTGGCCAGAGGCACCGACGGCCGGGCGCGGTGACCCTCGGACTAGGACCGTCCATGATCCGTCAAGACACTGCAACCTCTTTGGCGCGCTGGCGCGGGATAGCCACGATTCCAGCCCCGGTCCCGATGCTTTTTGTGCATGGGGCGATGCGCGGTATCCGAGCCGGGCTTTCGTTGCAGATTTATGCGATTGCGGCACGACATCGAACCGTAACGTCAGCAGTTGGTGCTGGGGCTCGTACACCAAACCCCAGACTGCCGGCGGTGCCACAGTTCTTCGGCAACCCGCAAAACCACGCCTCGTCGCGTGCCGGTGCACATCCGCCGAGCGGAAAGCTCCGAGGCAGGCAATGCGGCGATTGCACAGCAGCAGTGATGAATCAGGACAACCCGGTAGAGGTAGAGGCTCAGCAGTGAAAGCGCGATACGTGGTCGATCTCGTGTCCGGAGAGCCTGTGGGTGCCCGCGGGCTCGACTTAAGAGACTGCCTGCAAGGAGGGCGCCTCAGCTTTGAGCGCTTGCGACTGCACGCCCGCCTCCTGGAACGCGCGCTAACAGCCGAACAGGGCAGCTTGCGCCTGATGTACCTGCGTTCAAACGACACCGGCATGAGCGAGCAACTGATCATGAAGGTGCGCCGTACTCTGCGGGCCACTGGTACCGCCCTGGTGCTTGAGCACAGCGTGATCGACGCCCTGCCCAATCCTGCGCCGACAAAGGCCTTGCGCATGCGCGCAGAGGCGCTCGGGGTTCCGCTAGCCCTCAACGTTCCTAGCACCTTGACAGCGGAGGCCGACGTAGGCGCCTTCGTGGCGGTTGTCGCCTTTGTGCGCCCGCGTGTGGTTGCCTTCGATCCGCCCGTGGCCACAGGCCTGCCGCCATGGTGTCGGAGCCTCTCGGGATTCGTTCAAGGGCACATCGGTGCACTGACCCTGTGCGCAGGCGCTCGCGACCCG
Organism: beta proteobacterium AAP99; assembly: GCA_001295775.1. Lineage (GTDB taxonomy): Bacteria > Pseudomonadota > Gammaproteobacteria > Burkholderiales > Burkholderiaceae_C > Piscinibacterium. The sequence continues at coordinate 6,121 of LJIA01000006.1, read as the reverse complement.
GCGCTCATCGGTGCACTTGCGAGCGCAGGAATCGCCTTTTGTGACGTCCCAATCATGTGGGACGGCGGCTCGACGCAGACGGCAAGCCCGCGTTCGACGGATTGGTCGAATGCCTGAAAAGACGAAGTCGGCCAAAGCTGAAATGACTTTTGGAGCGAATTTTGTTTCGGGGCGCTCGGCGGTTGTCGCGGCCGACTACGTTTGGTGGTCAGCGCGGTTCGGGGCGCCACGGCGCGCAGCTTCATTCCGGTTGCTAGGGCTGAGCTAATACATGTCACTGTCAATATCCATAGTAGGACGCGCCCAGAGACCAACCGCATTGCAGAGCTTGCGTCTTGTGCTTACGGCCAGCGGGTGTGAGCCGTGGGCTGTTCATGGACTTGAACTCGCCACACTGCAAGTCACGTCTAGGGAGGCGATCTTTCACAGACTGCTGCTCTGGAAGCGCGCGGTTCACCGTATGGGCTTCGATTTGCGCTTTGTGTTTTGCGATGTACAGCGCTTTCAATACTCCGCCGTAAGCCCCGGGCTTGATGCACTCCGTCAGATCTGTGAGGTGCTCGACATGAAAATCGTATTTGAGTTTGATTTGCCAACTAGCTTTGGTGACTACTTTGCTTCCAAATATCTTCAAACTCAATTGCACCGGCTGGGTCACCGCATAGCTATTCGATGTATGTTGAGTGAGAGGTTGCTAGTGATTCAAAGAGCATTGCGTTTTACCAGGCCGGAGTATTTGATATTAACAAACTACGACGAAGCTCGAATGGGGTTGCAGCGGGAGCAGAGTAAGCACCTTACGAATCTTAGCAAACGTTTCGGTGTTGAAACTGTTCTGTTGGGGGTTGATTCCGACTTCTTGCTAACGCAGCCGAATAATGCAGTCTCATCACATGTTTGCGGCCTCGCAACAGTACCAGCAGAGGATCCTGACTGGTTTGTGGATGACGCATGGCCTGATGATCGTCTACCGACGGGTTTATGACGTTTAATTCGCCGGCTAATCGCAAATCGAATTTCTCTTCCGCGTGCATCTCCCCGGTGCTCTCAATGTAAGTGCTTGGGTGGCAACTTGGTTTAGATTGTAAAAAATCGATTCATGGCAGTTGCCGCTACCTGGGTTCACTAGGCTGCATTGGTCGGGGTAGGTGATCTTTTTATTGTTATAGTTATATAATGGCTGCGCAAGCTAAGTCACGTTATTATTGGTACATCTTCCGAGATCTATCCACCAGTGATTGTACAGGCCTTGGCGCTGCTTGCCCGATGGCTGACGATCTGTGTGAGCGCTCGCGCTTCGGCTTGTTGGTTTTAAATCCGATTGTGTCGGAGGATTTAAGACGCCTTCAGCTTTCCGGTGAGTGCGAAAACATGATTTAAGGTGAGAGCGCAACAATCTCTCGGTGCTGTCGGGGCATCCAATCATTGGTGTGTTCGGGTGGTTTTCGGTAAATCGCTATTAAGCCATTGATGCTGGGCGGTTCGAGCACTGCCTTTGCGTATGTAAACCATTGCAGTGACTATATCGTATTAGCGGCTACGTCAAATACGCCGAGGTGGCCGGGTTGTCGGGGTTGGGTGATGCGTCGGGTTTTGATGGGTTTTCTTGTGTTTGTTATAGCTATGTCGGAGTTGCTGGCTTCCACCTGCGCTAATGACGCTCAAGTATAGCATTCAGCTTGCGGTTTTCAGGCGAGATTTTTGAGGCATAGGCAGAGAAGGGCCGCAATGTTTTCGTTGGTGTTGTAGAGAGCTTTATGCAGCACCGCACGATACATCCGCACGCATGTCCTCCGTGCAACCAAGGTGGCCTGAGAGTATGTTTCCCAAGCGAATCGAGGGCTTGGTTTGTTAGTTGACAAACCGACAGGTGTAAAGCTTTAGCGATATTATTCCATTGTTACCATCGGGATGGATAGATGAATGAGGTAATTCTTGATCGCCTGCCGGTTCTTATGTCTAACAGCGAGTATGCGAGATGGCGTGTATTCCGTGCGATCTGGGAGCATGGCGGCGGCACAAACACAACAATAAATTTTGGTCCGCTCTGGGGCAAACTCAGGAGTGGCAACGGCGCAGAGGACTCGCTTGCGGCTGCGCCAATATGGCAGGCTTTTGACTTGACGGTCACGAAGATGCCGGATCCCGGTCCGCAGCGTGCCCTCTCCGCGGCGCAGATGCTCAGGCGGCAAACCAGAGCGCTGTCGTGCCCGCGTATTCGGGCGCTAGCTGAAATTCCCTACCTTTCGATTGCACTTCGTGAGTTAGAGGTTGCTCGTTCGTTCCGGCTGATACGTCGGCGTGCGGCCGCGCTTAGGATCGCCGGTGCGCACGACTTGGAGGCTTTGTGGCTGGCTATGGCGGCGCAAGCAGTTGCGTTGCTTGGCGCAACTGATGACGCTGCCCGATGGGTGCGGCAGGCCCTCAAAGCGCTTATGGCCGCTAAGTCAACACACGCTAGCCAACCTGTCCGGACCGCAACGCTCTTGTCGCTCGTGCAGTACTTGGGCAGCGCATGGCTCCGACAGGATGGGTTCGATTTGCTTAGCTTTGGTGCACTGTCGCCCGCCCGCCGCGTTAGCGCCGCAGCTTCGGTGCCGCCAGTGGACGCCGAGTTGATTCACTTGGTGGCGGCGGCCTTACAGACTGAGGGTGACTGCATTCCGTCAGTGGACATTGCAGCAGGTAGATTCTTTTTGCGCGCCTTAGATCCTACGGCCCCTCGAACCGAAAGTTGGCCTGGTATCGAGGCTTTTGAACACTTGCTCGCAACAGACACGTTGACTTCAGCGTCGCGCGACCTCGCAATCTTAGTTGCAATCGGCCTAGCGCTTTCCAAGCGCCCCTCAGAGGGGGCGGAGGCTATGTCAAGGCTTGTCGAGCGTCTCATAAAAGAGCAGCTCTCAGCTCCTGATGAGCTCCTGCTCGGCGCGGCTATTTGCGGACTACGCGCTCGAGATGTGTTGCAGCCGTGGAGATACTTGCGAGCTTCAATGGTCTTGTCCAAAGAGCGAGAAGCCATCGCAAAGTCACATTCATTCCTGGCCTATGTCTGCTCTAGTGGCATAACCAACGACGCGTTGGAGTCTGTCGGCCCATCTACGATTACAGCTGAAGCTATTGAATTCTTGGCCCAAAACGCTCGGGTCCAAGTCTCAGTACCAGATCTGGCGAATTATTTTGGCGTTTCTACGCGTTACATATTTAAATATTTTCGTGCAGAGTTTGATAGTAGCCCGAAAAAATGGTTGCGAGAGATTCGGCTTGCGTAAATAGTGGCCGGTATTGCCAGTATAGGGTTCTCGGTTATTCGCTCTAAGCGAGGAAAATGTGAATCATAGAAAGTTGGTTGCTGAAGTCCCGGTGGATTTTGATAGGCTACGCACTGAGGTGATTCAACGACGAGCGGATGCTGATGCACTCGTGAGCTTCGCCGAGGCGGTTCGCAAGCAGGGGGATACAACCGTTTATATTGACGCTTGTTGTTTTGCCTCATGGGTATTGTCACAGATGGGGAGGCACGTCGACGCCCGAATCATGGCATATCGTGGCAAAAGTGCAGCGCTAGGCCAAATAGATAGCGTTGGCTACCGGTGCAGCCGCTACTTGGCGTCAACTTATGCTGCGGAGGCAAGTCACAACCGAGCGCTTCGGATGCTCTTGGAGGTTGAGCGCGAAGCAGCTGGCGATGATGTCGCAGCGGAAGAGCGTATACGCACGACCGTAGATATCGGGTGCCAATATCGAATGCTTGGCGACTGGCGGCAGGCATACCCAATATTGAATGAGGCGATTCGCAATTTTAGAAGTAGGTTCGAGCATTCAAACTGGTACGCTACGTATCATTTAATTGACAGCTACCTTATTGATTTGGCGAGTCGATCTTCTTTCTTCATGGGTGATCTACAAACCGGATTTGAGGGCTGCATACGGCCATCTAGCCTTGATACGGCTTTACTCATTCGACTCGCTGAGAATGCACTTCAACGGCTTCAGTTGGAGCTAACCCGGCCGATCCACGGAGTGTCGACACGTGAAATAAGCGCCTTAGCACATTTGCAATCGCGAGCATTTTCCATTCTTAGTGGTGATCGATCTCAGGTGTCAGATCATTGGAAGCGGATCGCAGCTGGCGCGGTGTCAACCGACCTCTTGAGCACGATGATCATGGTTGGGTGTGCAGCAATCCAATCGGTCAGCGAGTTGAATCTTGCAGCGCATCAACTAGGCCAGATCAGCTCGATGTGGGGTACCGCAGCCACAGAACCAGCGATTACGATTACCTTTCTATGCCGAGCCCGGATTGCTGGGCTTCAGCATTCCTACGTAAAAGCTGAGACTTTCGCTCTAGAGTATCTGCGTCGGCGCCGAAATTTCGCTGTCAACAACTATAACCTGCCGTTGCCGACGCGCGGGTCATTTTCCGCAGTAATGTATGCTGATTCCAAGGTGTTTGAGATATCACGGCCGCGTTACATGCGGAAGGCAATGATGATTGCTTCGGAATCTGCGATATTCGGTAAAATACCTTCATCTCATGAGATCGCTCAACAAGTAAACGTTTCAGAGCGTACGCTAAGGGGGGCATTCGAATTCTACGAACACATGTCGCTGAGTGAGTTTCTGTCTGGTTTCCGTAGCTGAAGGCGTTTACATATGCGTGATTGTTTGGCGGAGGTCATCGGCGGTGATGCACCTACTCGCTTGAAGCTCCAGTCGGCTTCGTCTGTTGAGCAGCTTTGTGTATCGGTGTTGAATTTGAAGAGTCAGACATCATCCAGATCCGTCGGCGTAGTCGATAGACGCCAGAAACGACAGCTGTTCGCATGGTCTATCGCGTCGGTTCACAGTTGCATATAACCGTTCTCAACAAATAGAGTCGACAACCTATGACCTAGCAGAATCAAGGAGTTGGCTGACTAGGCTTGTACGCGCGAGTTCGACAAATTCGAAAACAAGTCAGGCGGTGCGTTGCCAGTCTCGTCTCAATCGATTCAAAAAAATCGGAACAGCACCGCCCTGCTTGTAGAGCGCCCGGTTGCGGCCAACAACGACAGGTCCGCTAGCGAAGGAACCGACCGTCAAACTCCGGGCATACGGAGACGCGCGTCACGCACGGATCGCCGATGGGGAATCTGTACGCCGGACGCGATCTCCAGGAGCTTGAGCCACCGCCATATCCCGCACGACCCTGCCCCCTGCCAGCGCAACGATGCGCCGCGCATTGGCGATCGTCTCGGGCCGATGAGCGATGGTGATGCGCGTCAGGCGCATGTTCTTGATGGCGGCATTCACGGCGCGCTCGCTGTCCACATCCAGATGGCTGGTGGCTTCGTCCAGCGCCAGGATCTTGGGGCCCTTGTACAGCGCACGGGCCAATAGCACGCGCTGCTTCTGCCCACCGGACAGGCTCGAGCCCATGTCGCCCACCAGCGTTTGGTATCCCATGGGCATGGCGGCAATGTCTGTGTGGATGGCTGCGAGTTGCGCCGCGGCTTCTATGCGCTCCTGCTTGGGGTGCGTGTCAAAGAAGGCGATGTTCTCCGCCAGGCTGCCGGCCAGCAGCACATCGTCTTGCATGACTGTGCCCACCAGTTGGCGAAACTGGGCCAAGCCCAGCTGCCGCACCGGAATGCCACCCACCCGCACTTCGCCCTCCTGGGGCTGGTGCAGGCCCAGCATGATCTTCAGCAGCGTGCTCTTGCCACAGCCACTGGGGCCGACGATGGCCAGGTTCTCGCCGGCCTCGATCTTCAGGCTCACGCCATCCAGCACCCAAGGCTCGCCCTCGCCATAGCGGAACTTCACGTTCGCCAGCTCAATGCTCGGCTGGATGCGGGTGAGATCCGTTTCGGCCGGCACGGGCGCCTCCGGCTTCTCAAGTGCAATGTCTGCCAGCCGCTCCGCGTGCAGACCCAGCATCTTGATCTGAACGGCCAGATCAATCAGCGCAGTGGCACGGCGTGCGAAGTTGGCCTTGTACGCCATGAAGGCCATGAGCATGCCGACGGTGAGTTCGTTGCCAATCACGGCCAGCCCGCCAATCAACAACAGCAAGGCACTCTCGACGCCAAAGATGAGCGTGTTGCCGGTGCCAAACAGCAGCTCCATCTTGGCGGTG
>LJIA01000005.1 GCA_001295775.1 beta proteobacterium AAP99 | reverse complement strand
GTTCGACACCTGCCCGAAGGGGGGCCGCGCCAAAGCGGCTCCCCCTCCTCCCCGGGAGGAGGGGGTTGGGGGGAGGTGGGGGCCACCTAAGCCCAGCGGAAGGCTGGGGGTGCTGGCGGCAGCCAGTACCCCCAGCCATACCGCGTAGGTCTTCCCCGCGCCCGTGGTGGCGTGCAGCAGCCCGCTGCGCCCGGCGGCGATGTGGGTCCAGCATTCCTGCTGGAAGGGGAAGGGTTTGCGCCCCAGGCTTTTGAACCAGGTGGCCGGGCTGGGGAAGGGCGCGGCAGTGCCTGCTGGAACGGCTTTCCGCTTGTCCCGCGGGCGTTTTGGAGCAGTTTGGTCTGAAGAAGCGCTTGAATGCTGGATTTCATTATCTGGAAGTCCATCCGAAGCGCTTCTTGAGCCCATTTCGCCTGAAGATTGGCTTGGGACAAGCGGAAGCTGTTTTGCGGCGCGCTTCCTTGCGCGCCTGGGTGCCGAGGGCGGCGCAAGTTCGGTGGCGGTCGACGCCACCACTGCAAATTCACCGGCACCGTCGCGAAGCGCGGGGTTGGCGTGGGGCGCCTGCGCGGCGCGCTGCTGCGCCAGCGCCTTGCGCTTGCGGTCGAGCTGCTTGCCCAGGTGATCGAGTTTCTCCAGCTCGGGCGGCAGGCCCCAGCCGCGTGTGGGCTTCTTGCTGCGGCGGCGCTCGCTCATGCGCCTGCTCCGCCGGTGAACTGCGGCACGCCGATGATCCAGCCTTCCACCGGGTCCAGCGCTTGGGGCAGGCCGTGGTTCGGCTGCTGCGCGGCCCAGGCGGCCTGCACGGCGGCGAGCACGGCATCCAGCAGCTCGGCCTGCGCGTCTTCGATCAGCCGCTCCGGCAGGCCGCAGGCAAATCGCAGCTTCATGCCGCCGGCGTGCCTGCCGGCCTTCAGCGCGGCCACGATGTCGCGCCGCCGCTCGGTCCGCTCGTCGGTCTGCTTGCCCTTGGTGTCGCTCTTGTAGGAGGCGCTGCCGATGATCGAGCGCGCCACCAGCGCGGGGTAGGCCTCCAGGGCAATGCGTTCGTCCCCGGCATGCAGCCCGGCTACGGTCACACCGGCATCCAACAGGCGCGGTGCGCCGGCGTGCAGCATCCAGGCCACGGGCGGGTTTACCCACTTCATGGAGGGAGAGGAATTCGCCGGCCGGTCACAGGCGCGGTGCGCAAACTTGCCGCCTGTGGGCCGCGCATCGCAGAAAGCCTTGAACTGCTGGCGGATGGCCTCGCGCTCCAGGCCCGCGTAGTGCCGGATCAGCCCCGCCCAGTCCGTGGGCCAACCCAGATGCTCCACCAGCTCGCGCGGCAGGCCGAACGGGAAGTCAAAGCCGCCGACCCAGGGGGCGGGCGTGGCGAGCTCGCGCTCGAAGTCCGCGAAGCTCGTGCAGGCCACGACCCGCTCGATGGCCAGCGCGCCGCGCGCATCGCGCTCACCCCAGGCGCAGGTGATGGGCTTGCGTTTTGCAGGAGCAGAGGTGAAGTCGACGCCGAGCACGCGCATGGTTCAGTGCGCCTCCTGCAGCAGGTCCTGCAGATCGGCCAGGGTGTTGGCCTCGTGCAGCGGCTTGTCCCAGCGGATGCGCAGCATGCGCGGAAAGCGCACGGCGATGCCGCTCTTGTGCCGCGGGCTGGCGTTGATACCCTCGAAGCCCAGTTCGAACACCAGGCTCGGCCGCACGCTGCGCACCGGGCCGAACTTCTCGATGGTGTGCTTGCGGATCAGCGCATCCACCTGGCGGAATTCCTCGTCGGTCAGGCCCGAGTAGGCCTTGGCAAAGGGCACGAGTGCCAGTTCGCCCGCGGGCTGCTTGGCGGCAATCGCCTCGCACACGGCCTGGGCCTCGTCGGCGTCGCGCGGCGCGCGGGTCCAGACGGCAAAGGTGTAGTCCGTGTAGACGCTCGCGCGGCGGCCGTGGCCGGCCTGGGCGTAGATGAGCACGCAGTCGATGCTCATGGGCTCGATCTTCCACTTCCACCAGGTGCCTTCGCTCTTGGTGCGGCCGGTGCCGTAGCGGCTGGCGCGGTGCTTGAGCATGAAGCCTTCCACGCCGCGGGCGCGGCTCTGCTCGCGCAGCGCGGCAAAGTCCGCCCAGCTGGCGGCCTGCACGAGCGGTGAGAGCGCCAGTCCGTACGCAGCTGCCATGGCTTCGAGGTGAGCGCGGCGCTCGGATTGCGGCTGCTCGCGCAGGTCCTGCCCGTCGCGTTCGAGCAGGTCGTAGGCCAGCAGCTGCACCGGGGCGTCCTGCAAGACCTTTCTGGTGAGCGTCTTGCGACCGATGCGCTGCTGCAGCAGCTGGAAGGGCGCGGGTACAAGCATGCCTGCAGCGTCCGGCTTCATGACGAGCACCTCGCCATCGATCACTGTGCCATCGGGCAGGGCAGCGGCCTGCTGCACGATCTCCGGAAAGCGCTCGGTGATCAGCTCCTCGCCCCGGCTCCAGAGCCAGACCTGCCCGGCGCGCTTGACCAGCTGGGCGCGGATGCCGTCGTACTTCCATTCCACCTGCCAGTCGTCGGGCGGGCCGATCAGTTCAGCAAAGCGCTCGGCCGGTTCATTGAGTGCATGGGCCAGAAAGAAGGGGTAGGGCGTGCCGCTGTCACTCGGCCCGGTGCCACTGCCCGCATCGGCAGCAATCAGCGCCGCAAAGCTGGCCGCACTCGGGATGTGGGTCTTGTCGGTCGCGCCCATCAGGCGCTGCGCGATTCGCTTGGCATCCACGCCACTGAATTCAGCCAGGGCGCGCGTCACGAGCAACTTGGAGACGCCGACGCGAAAGCCGCCGCCGATCAGCTTGGTCAGCAGGAAGCGCCGCTCGGTATCCAGCACGCGCCAGAACTCGCGCAGCAGGGCTGCCGCATCAGCGGGTTCGGCGCCACGCAGCGGCAGCAGACGCTGCTCGATCCAGTCGGCCAGCGGTGTGTCGTCCTCGCCCTCGGGCGGGGGCAGTACATGGGCAATGGTCTCGGCCAGATCGCCCACGGCCTGGTAGCACTCCTCGAACAGCCAGTCGTTCAGACCCGCGGCGGCGCAGGCGGTCTCGCGCAGCAGCCGCGTAGGCACCGTCTGGCGCGGCTTGCCGCCGGCGAGGAAGTACACCGCCCAGGCCGCGTCGCGATGATCTGCCCGGCCGAAGTAGCGATTGAGCGCATCAACCTTGGCCTGCGTGGCGGTGCTCGCGTCCAGCTCCGCAAACAGCCGGGCAAAGTCCTTCACGGCGTGCCGCCCTCGTTCAGGCCCAGCGCATCCGTGAAGCGGGCAAAGCCGGCGTCAAAGTGCGTAAAGCTCTGGGCAATGACTTCGGTGTCCCGCTCGCGCAGGGCCTGACGCAGCTGGCCCAGAGCGCTGCGTTGTCCGTGCTGCAGATGCGGATCGGCCGCGAGCTGCACCTCGCAGGCCAGGGCCATGTCCACCACGCGATGATCCGTGAGCAGGAAGCGCGGCTCGGCCGGTGCGCGGGCCAGCAGCTCGGCCAAGGTGCGCGGCGCATCCGGTGAGCCGATGGCCGTGATCTCCGGCAGGCGCGGCCAGAGGCCCTGCGGATCCGGCGCCCAGAGCGCGCCGATGCAGTGGGGCGGTTCACCTTCAGCCATGGGCAGGCTCATCACACAGGCCAGCCAGACGGGCGCGTCGCGCTCTCCTCTCTGCGGCAGCCGCGTCACGAGCCGGCGTGCGATCCCGGCGGGCAGGCTCATGGTGCTGCCTCTGCAGTGGATGCATCTGCAGCTGTTGCGCTCGGCGCCGGGCTGGGAAGCTCGTTGTCGTCGCTGCCGAACTCGGTGGCAAAGGCGCGTGCCGCCAGACCCTGCTCCTGCAGGTGGCGCACCATGATCGGCACGTAGCCGTGGGTGACGATCACCTGCTCGCAGCCGGTGGCGGCAATGGCGGCATGCAGCCCCGGCCAGTCGGCGTGATCCGACAGCACGAAACCGCGGTCATAGCCCTGGCGGCGGCGGCCGCCGCGCAGCTGCATCCAACCGGAGGCGAAAGCGTCGCTGTAGTCGCCAAAGCGCCGCATCCAGGTGCTGCCTGCGGCCGAGGGCGGTGCCAGCACGAGCGCGCGGCGAAAGTCCTGCTTGTCGCTGACCTCGCTCACCAGTCGCGTCTCCGGCAGCGGGACGCCTGCGGCGCGGTAGGATCGGTTCAGCGGTTCCACCGCGCCGTGCGTGACGATCGGGCCGATGCTCGCATCCAGCCCGGACAGGATGCGCTGGGCCTTGCCGAAGCTGTAGCAGAACAGCACGCTGGCCCGGCCAGAGGCGGCATTGCCGGCCCACCATTGGTTGATGGCGGCAAAGACTTCGGCGTCTGGGCGCCAGCGGTAGATCGGCAGGCCGAAGGTGCTCTCGGTGATGAAGGTGTGGCAGGGCACCGGCTCGAAGGGCGCGCAGGTGGCATCGGGTGCGGTCTTGTAGTCGCCGCTGGCCACCCAGACCTGGCCCTGGTGTTCGACACGCACCTGCGCGCTGCCCAGCACGTGGCCGGCCGGATGCAGACTCACGCGGACCCCGTTCACGGTGATGGATTCGCCGTAGGCCAGGGTCTGCAGGCTGATCGTGCCCAGGCGCGCGCGCAGCACGCCTTCGGCCGGCGCGGCGGCCAGATAGCAGGCGTGGCCGGTGCGCGCATGGTCCGCATGGGCGTGGGTGATGACAGCGCGCGCCACCGGGCGCCAGGGGTCGATGTGGAAGTCGCCTGCTGGGCAGTAGAGGCCCTCCGGCCGCAGGACGATGAGGTCGTCGTGCCGGTTGTGGCCCAAGGCGTCAGTAGCCACGACGCTGTCCGGTGATGAATACGGCCAGATGCACCAGCGCCAGTGCCATGCGATTGCGCATGCGCGCCCAGAGCGAGAGCGGTGGCACGGTCACCCGGACGGATCGCTCGGCAATCGCTTCGCCCAACGCCTGCGCCAGGGCCGCCGCGAAGGGCGCATCGCGCACGACCACGTTGGCCTCGCGGGCCAGCAGCAGGGAGAAGGGATCCACATTGCTGGAACCGACCGTGGCCCAGTCTCGATCCACCACCGCCACCTTGGCATGCAGGAAGCTGCGCTCGTATTCGTGGATCTCCACCCCGGCCGCGAGCAACGCGCTGTACAGGGCCTGGGTGGCATGGTGCTGCAGCGGATACTCCACGCGGCCTTGCAGCAGCAGCTGCACGCGCACGCCGCGCTGCGCCGCACGCATCAGGGCCTTGCGGAAGCGGCGGCTCGGGATGAAGTAGGCGTTGGCCAGCAGGATGCGCTCGCGCGCGGCATCCAAGGCCTGCAGGTAGGCGCGTTCGATGGTGCTGCGGTTGCGGATGTTGTCGCGCGGCACGAAGGCCACGGCCACGTTCTCCCGAAGCGGCAGGGGCAGGGGCAGATCGAAGCGCCGCGGGAACGCCAGCGCCTGACGCGTGCGCTCACGCAGTTGCTTCGCCACGGGCTGGCGATCCGGCCCAGAGAGGGCGACAGGGGGCTGCGCCAGCCGGATCTGCCACAGCAGACGCTGCATCGACAGCGCGATGTCCCGCACGATCGGCCCCTCGATCCGCACGGCGAAGTCAAAGCGCGGGTCGCTGAGCACGCCGTGGTTGGGGTCGATGTAGTCATCCAGCATGTTGATGCCGCCGACGAAGGCCAGCTCGTCGTCAATGACCGCCAACTTGCGGTGCAGGCGCTTGAGCAGCGTGACGCCCTTGCCGCGAAACAGGTGCCACCAGCGCTCTGGCCGATAGATCTGCAGGGCCAGCTCGCCCTGGGCAAACTGCTGCGCCAGCACGCGGCCGTGCTCGCCCGAGCCGAAGCCGTCGATCACCACGCTGACCTCCACCCCGCGTGCCGCCGCCGCCTGCAGGCTCTCCAGGATGCCCTGGGCCGTGGCGTCGTCATTGAAGATGTAGGTCTCGATCATCACGCTCTTTCGCGCCTGATCGATGGCCGTCCGGATGGCCGGGAAGAAGTCTGCGCCGCCGCGCAGCAAGTGCACCCGGTGCCCAGGCGCAAAGCGCGGCCCTTCAGTGCGTCCCTTGCGCTGTGGTGCGGCATCCCTCGCCTGCAAGGGGCCACCGCTCGGCTCGCGATCGCTGTCGTCGGTGAGTCTCATGGCGCGCGTACTCCGCGATCGGGCACCTGGGCTTCCATCAGGATCGGCCGGTGATCCGAGCGCCTGGCCCAGTGCGGGCCGTCAGGCACGCGCGCGGCGACCACCTGCAGATTGCGCACGTAGATGCGATCCAGCCGAAGCATCGGAAAGATGGCGGGAAAGGTGCGCGCGGGCTGGGCATGGCTGTGATCGAAGGCTTCGGTCAGGCCGAGCTGCTGGCGCAGCGTGCGGTCCACGCGCCGGTGCCAGTCATTGAAGTCCCCGGCGATCACCAGCGGCAGCGTGGGGTCGATGCGGCTGCGCACATGCTCGACCAGCGCCTGCGCCTGCATCAGCCGGTCGCGGGCGAGCAGGGAAAAGTGCGTGGACACGATCACCATCGGCTGCTGCTTCACCAGCACCGTAGTGACCAGCAGCCCGCGTCGCTCGATGGCCGAGCGCGAAATGTCGATGTTCTCCATCGCCACGATCGGCCAGCGCGAAAGCACGGCGTTGCCGTGGTGCCCGTGGCCGTAGTGCTTGTTGGCGCCGTAGGCCGCGTGATACAGCGGCTCGGACTGCATGAAAGTCATGGTGTCGAGCCAGCCCTCGCGTTCGCGCACTGGCTTCAGCTCGGCCAGGAAGTCGGTCTGGCTCTGGCCGGGGTGGGCATGGCCACGATGCGCGATGCGATCGTTGCGGTCCTGCACCTCCTGCAGGGTCAGGATGTCGGCATCGAATTCCGACAGGGCTGCGCGCACATCGTGGATGCGATGCCGGCGCGACAGCTGTGTCAGACCCTTGGCGATGTTGTAGGTGACGATGCGCAGACGCATGGGCTCAGACCGGAGCGTCAATGAGCCGCCGGATGGCGGCCGCGTTGGTGCGGGAGAAGACCAGCTCGGCCGCTTCTGCCGCAGGCAGCCACTGCCAGGCCCGGTGCTCGCGGGGATTCAGACGGATGGCAGCGTGACGGTCGATGCAGGCGGAAAACACATGCTCCTCGTTTTGAGTCACCTCGGGCGCATAGCGATGCCGCCATGCGGGCGCGATCGGGTAGGACTCGGTGTGCTGCCAGTCGCGCAGCTGCCCGGCAGCCAATTGCAGCCCGGTCTCTTCGTGCACTTCACGCAGCGCAGTCTGTACCAAGGGTTCTCCCGGGTGGGCGCGTGAGCCAGTCACGCTCTGCCATGCACCCTGTTCGCCTGATGCCGATACGCGCTCGATGAGCAGGCACTCCATGGCGCTGCTATGCAGCACCACCAGTACGGATTGCGGCAGCTTGAAGGGCATGGGCGGATTTTGCCCAAGGCGTACCAAAGCGCTTCTTGATGCAGTGCAGCGCAGCACGCGGCACCCACGTTTCTCCCATGGGATAAGCCCCACTAGAGCGCTTGACGCGCGCTCTCTAGGATGCAAATCGGGCTCAAAGACCCAAAAAAGCCGGCCAGATCCAGCCAGATCAGGCCCAAAGCCACCAAACCAACACACAGCCCATGATCGAGGGACACGAGAGAGACATCCGCATGCAGACCGCACCCATCTACGACTTGAAGCCATGGACCGCGACCTATGCGGGTCATGTGTCTGCCGAGCTGCCGGCGCCCGCCTACGCGAGCCTTGCGCACCTGGTCTACAACGCATCCACGGAGTTTGCGGACCAACTGGCGTTCACCGCGGTCGTGCCCAATGGCATGAACGGGTCCATGACCTACGCCCAGGCGCATCGCTACAGCGACGCCTTTGCCGCCTACCTGCGCGAGGAGCTGAAGCTGCCCGCGGGCTCTCGCGTTGCTGTGCAGCTGCCCAACAGCCTGGCCTACCCGATCGTCGCCTTCGGCGTGTTCAAGGCGGGCTGCGTGCTGGTCAACACCAATCCGCTCTACACCACGACCGAGATGGCGCACCAGTTCAAGGACTCGGGCGCGCAGGTGCTCGTGATTGTCGAAATGTTCGCCGACAAGCTCGGCGAAGTGCTGCCCAAGACCGACATCAAGCATGTGGTCGTGGCCAAGGTGCCCGAGCTGTTTCCGGCGGTGCCGCGCGGCATCATCCGCGCCGTGCAGCGCTACTGGAACAAGGTGCTGCCGCCGATCACGGTGCCGCACACCCGTTTCGCCGAAGTGCTGGTCGCCGGCGAACGCCATCTGGCCAAGGTGCGCGTGCAGGACTACTGGAAGGACATCCGCCCCGACGCCATCGCCTGCCTGCAGTACACGGGCGGCACCACCGGCGTGTCCAAGGGGGCGGTGCTCACGCACGGCAACCTGCTGGCCAACATCACGCAGACCATGGCCATGGCGGGCAAGTATTTCGAAGAGGGCAAGGAGTGCGTGCTGACCGCCCTGCCGCTGTATCACATCTTCGCCTTCACCGTGAACCTGCTGTGCTTCTACAGCATCGGTGCGCGCAACGTGCTGATTCCTAGCCCGCGCCCTGTGCAGAACCTGCAGCGCGCGATCGAGAACTATCCGATCACCTGGATCTCCGGCGTGAATACGCTGTTCAACGCGCTGCTCAATGAAGAGTGGTTCGTGGCCTTCCCGCCCAAGCACCTGAAGGCCGCGCTGGCCGGCGGCACGGCGCTGCAACACGTGGTGGCGGAGCGCTGGGAGAAGGTCACCAAGACGAGGATCGCCGAAGGCTTCGGCTTGACCGAGTCGTCTCCCGTGGTCTCGTTCAACCCCTTGTTCGGCAAGAGCAAGCCGGACTCCATCGGCATCCCCGTCCCCGGCACCGAAGTGCGCTTGGTGGACGACAACGGTGCGCCCGTTGCAGTGGGCGAACCGGGCGAATTGATCATCCGCGGTCCGCAGGTCATGCAGGGCTACTGGAACAAGCCTGAGGAGACCGCCAAGACCATCAAGGACGGCTGGCTCTACACAGGCGACATCGCAGTGATGGACGGTGAGGGCTACTTCAAGATCGTGGACCGCAAGAAGGACATGGTGCTGGTCTCGGGCTTCAACGTGTATCCGAATGAAGTCGAGGACGCGATTGCGAAGATGGACGCGGTGATGGAAGCGGCCGTCGTCGGTATTCCGGACAGCAAGAGCGGTGAGGCCGTGCGTGCCTATGTGGTACGCGGCGAGGGTGCAACGGTCAATGAGGCCGATGTGATCGCCCATTGCCGCAAGTTCCTGACGGACTACAAGGTGCCCAAGTCGATCGTCTTCCGCGACGAGCTGCCGAAGACCCCCGTGGGCAAGATCCTGCGCAAGGACCTGAAGGCCGAGGTCAAGAAGGAATTCGCCAAGTAACCCACAGGCGACGCCTGACCGCTACTGAACCATCGCGGTGCGCGAGCGCGCACTGCACCCCGATCCGAGACCAGGGAGTCTTGAACCTATGTTGACTGAACTTGAAACCAAGCTGCTGGGCGTGATGATGATGGTCATCATGCTCGGCATGGGCGCATCGCTCACCTTCCGCGACTTTCTCATTGCCTTCCGCAAGCCCAAGGGCGTGATCGTTGGTCTGATCTGCCAGTACGGCATCATGCCCTTCCTGGGCTACGCGCTGGCCGTGATGCTCGGACTGCCGCCAGCGCTCGCTGTGGGTCTGATCCTGATGGGCTGCATGCCCGGCGGGACGACTTCCAACATCTTCACCTACTTCAGCAAGGGCGCACTTGCCCTGTCGATCATGATGACAAGCGTGTCCACGCTGGTGGCCGTGGTCGCGGTGCCGCTGCTCATCAAGTTCTATTCGGGCCTGGCCGGGGTCACGGGCGAATTCGCGATCCCCGCTGCCAACGTGGCCCAGGTGCTCGTCGTGCTGCTGGTGCCCACCATCATTGGCATGTTCCTGCGCAAGGCCAATCCGAATGTTGGCGCAACCATCGAGCTGATCGGCAGCATGCTGGGCGTGTTTGTGATCCTGTTCCTGATCGGCTCGTGGGTGCCGCGCAACTACCAGCTGCTGCTCACCACGCCGGCCAGTGTCTACTTCGCAGCGATCGGTCTGGGCATCATCGGCATGCTGCTGGGCTACTGGCTGGCACGCGGTCTCAAGCAGGACAGCAACCGCTCTCGCACGATCTCGCTGGAGACGGGCATCCAGAACGGCCCGCTGGCCGTGCTGATCGTGACGCTGACCTTCAAGGACCAGCTCCAGCAGCAGGTGCTGTTGATCCCCGTGCTGTACAGCCTGTTCATCGTGCTGACGTCGTCCGCCGTGACGATCTGGTACCGCAAGAACGCCACGCGCGAAGCGCTGGCACGCGATGCAGCCAAGATTGGTGCAGTGCCTGCGGCGGCCTGACCGGCACATGCGCAGCCGAGCGGCGTCTTGAGCCGCATCGGCAGATCACGAAGCGGGGCAGTGCCCCGCTTCTTTTTTCATGGATGTGCTGAAAATCGCTCAAGGCCACCTTGAGCGATGCCGCGTCGCAGCAACGGGTTTTCCGCATGGCAACTTGCGCGGCGTTTTCGTAGTGTCTGTATCCAGCGATTGGGACTCGCGAGTGCCGCCGTTTCAGGGCATTGCGAGGCTCCGACAGAACACCCCCAACGCATCAACAAGGAGACACCCGACATGACGCAAGAAGCCCAAAGCCGCCGCCGCTTCCTCAAGGGCGCAGCTGGTGCCGGTGCTGCTACGGCAGCGCTGGCCGCACCGATGATCGCCCGCGCGCAGACCCCGATCACCCTGCGCTTCCAGTCCACCTGGCCGGCCAAGGACATCTTCCACGAATACGCGCAGGACTACGCCAAGCTGGTCAATGACATGTCGGGCGGTCGCCTGAAGATCGAAGTGCTGCCCGCGGGCTCCGTGGTGCGCGCCTTCGACATGCTTGACGCCGTGAGCAAGGGCACCCTGGATGGCGGCCACGGTGTGCTGGCCTACTGGTACGGCAAGAACTCCGCGATCGCGCTGTGGGGCTCGGGCCCGGCCTTCGGCATGGACCCGAACATGGTTTTGGCCTGGCATCAGTACGGCGGTGGTGAACAGCTGCTGGCCGAAGTACACCAGGCCATGAACGTGAATGTGCGCAGCCTGGTCTATGGCCCGATGCCGACCCAACCCCTGGGCTGGTTCAAGAAGCCGGTCACCAGCGTGAATGACTTCAAGGGCCTGAAGTACCGCACCGTGGGCCTGTCGATCGACATCTTTACCGAACTGGGTGCTGCCGTGAACGCGCTGCCGGGCGCGGAAATCGTCCCGGCATTGGACCGCGGCCTGCTGGACGCCGCCGAGTTCAACAATGCATCGAGCGACCGCCTGCTCGGCTTCCCTGACGTCTCGAAGATCTGCATGCTGCAGAGCTTCCATCAGGCCTCCGAGCAGTTCGAGATCGTGTTCAACAAGCAGAGGTACGACGCGCTGCCGGCCGATCTGAAGAAGATCCTGGACGCCGCTGCATCAGCTGCTTCAGCCGAGATGTCGTGGAAGGCGATCGATCGCTACTCCAAGGACTACGACGCGCTGCGTGCCGCCAAGATCCAGTTCTTCAAGACCCCGGATGCCGTGCTGCGCGCGCAGCTTGCCGCCTGGGACAAGATCCTGGAGAAGAAGTCCGCAGAGAACCCGCTGTTCAAGAAGGTCGCAGACTCCATGCGCACCTTCGCGCAGCGTGCAGGCCGCTGGCAGAACGACACCCTCGTCAACTACCGCATGGCCTACGACCACTACTTCAACCGCCGCGGTTGATGGTGGTGCGCGGATCCGGGACGTAGCGGCCGCGCAGCAAAACTCAGCCCGCGACGAGCGGGCTGAGTTTTTTCATTTTTGAAGCTATACAACGACAACACGACATTCACTTCAGGGGCTCGCATGCAATCCGTTCTGCTGGCCATCGACCGCTTATCCACATGGGTCGGGCAGCTGTTTTCCTGGGTCATCGTCCTGCTCACCGGCCTGATCGTCTACGAGGTCTGTGCGCGCTACATCTTCAACAACCCCGGCCGCTGGGCCTTTGACGGCAGCTACATGCTGTACGGCACCCTGTTCATGATGGCCGGTGCATACACGCTGGCCAAAGGCGGACACGTGCGGGGCGACGTGCTCTACGGCTTCTTCCAGCCGCGTACCCAGGCCGCAATCGATCTGGTGCTCTACATCGTGTTCTTCATGCCAGGCGTGATCGCGCTGGTCTGGGCGGGCTACAAGTTCGCGGGCGAAAGCTGGGCGATCAAGGAAACTTCCTCGATCACGGCAGACGGCCCGCCGATCTACCCCTTCAAGACCATCATCCCGTTTGCTGGCCTGCTGCTGGTACTTCAGGGCTTCGTGGAGATCGTGCGCTGCATCATCTGCCTTCGCGACGGCGAGTGGCCTTCGCGCGAGCAGGACGTCGAAGAGGTGGATGTCGACAAGCTCAAGGCCATGGTGCATGCCGACGATGCACCCGTCCAGACCAAGACGGGGGGCTGATCCATGCGCAAGGAACTCTGGTTCGGCTTCTCGCTGATGGCACTGATCGTGGGTGCCGTGGTGATCTTCATGCCCTGGACTGCCATGACCAATGGCCACTTCGGGCTGCTCATGCTGGCGCTCGTGGTTGTGGCCATCATGCTGGGCTTTCCCACCGCGTTCACGCTGATGGGCATGGGGATGATCTTTGCCTACTTTGCCTTCCACACCGGCGGGCAGAGTGTTGAAGGCGCCATCAATCAGACCCTGAATCTGATGGTGCAGCGGGCCTATGCCGTCATGACCAATGACGTGCTGATCAGCATCCCGCTGTTCGTGTTCATGGGCTATCTGGTCGAGCGCGCCAACCTGATCGAAAAGCTCTTCAAGAGCCTGCACCTGTCGCTGGCCCGCGTGCCGGGCTCGCTTGCGGTGGCCACGCTGTTCACGTGTGCCGTGTTCGCGACCGCCACCGGCATCGTTGGCGCGGTGGTGACGCTCATGGGCCTGCTGGCCTTCCCGGCGATGCTGCGTGCCGGCTACAGCGTGCAGGTCTCGGCGGGCGCGATCACTGCCGGCGGCTGCCTGGGCATCCTGATCCCTCCGTCGGTGATGCTGATCGTCTATGGTGCAACGGCGGGCGTGTCCGTGGTGCAACTCTACGCCGGAGCCTTCTTCCCCGGCCTGATGCTGGCCGGCCTGTACGTGCTCTACGTGATCATCCTGGCCAAGATCAAGCCGAACCTGATGCCGCCCCTGCCAGAGGCCGAGCGCAAGGTGACCTTGTCGCCCGTGCTGGACAAGCTCGCGAGCGGCAAGCAGGGCAAGGCATTGCCGGGCCTGCTCAAGGCGATTTCGGGTCAGCGTGCCGCAGGCGTCAGTCGTGTCGACGTGATGAAGCAACTGAGCGTGGCCCTGCTGCCCCTGCTCGCTGCAGTATTGGTGCTGGGCATCACCTGGCGCGTGGTCACGGACCCGGACTCCCATGCCGCCGAGATGGAAGCCAAGCTCGCCGGCAGCGGCAGCCAGATGGCGGGCGCTGCCGCATCAAGCGGTGGCCTCGCCGAGCCCCCGGGCGCGAGCGCCTCGGGCCTGGCGGAGCCTCCGGGTGCCGCGGGCGGCGGGCTGTCCGAACCCAAGGGCAGCAGCGGGCTGGCTGAGCCCCCCGGCGCGCTCAAGGAGCCTTCGAGCGGCTTGTCCGAACCCCCAAGCGCGCCGAAGGAACCCGCCAGCGGCCTGAGCGAGCCTGCGGGTGCGCTGAAAGAGCCGGCGTCTGGCCTCGCTGAGCCTCCAGGTGCACTCAAGGAACCCGCTTCCGGTCTGGCCGAGCCGCCTGGTGCGCTGAAAGAGCCCGCCGCCTCCGGCGTGCAGGAACCGCCCGCAGCCAGCGGCTCGGGTCTGGCTGAGCCCCCGGCGGCAGGCGCCTCTGCAAGCAAGCAAGGCAGCGGCGCGGCGAAGGCTGCGGAGCCGCCGCGGCAGCCCGCACCCAAGTGGTTCTGGGTGTTTGTCGGCGTGCTCGCCGTGCTGCTGACGCTGCTGTACGGCGTGCTGTCCTGGGCGCGGCTCGAGATCTTCAAGATGCTGTTGGGCAGCTTCTTCCCGCTGGCGGTGATGATCCTCGCCGTACTGGGAACGATCGTCTTTGGCCTGGCCACGCCCACCGAAGCCGCAGCCGTCGGCGCGTTCGGCGGCTTTGCGCTCGCAGCAGCCTACATGCTGGTGCAGAAGCCGGCCGAAGAAGCCCGAATGATCGCCAAGACCTGGGCACCCTTCTGGGCCCTGATCGGCAGCGTCGTGGTCTGGACCATCCTGATCAAGCTGGAGATCACTGCCGTGCCGGTGCCCAAGCTGCTTGGCGTGATCAGCGCCGTGACGACTGTGGTCTGGTGCGTGATGGCGCTGCGCCAGGTGCGTCTGACGCCGGCTGTGTCGGAGTCCGTGATGCTGACCGGCAAGACCAGCGCCATGGTCTGCTGGCTGTTTGTGGGTTCCAGCATCTTCTCGGCCGCCTTTGCGCTGCTCGGCGGGCAGGAGTTGATCGAGAACTGGGTCATGAGCCTGGGTCTGACCAAGATCGAATTCCTCGTGCTGAGTCAGGTCATCATCTTCCTGCTCGGCTGGCCGCTGGAGTGGACAGAGATCATCGTGATCTTCATGCCCATCTTCATCCCCTTGCTCGACAACTTCGGCGTGGACCCGCTGTTCTTCGGCCTGCTCGTGGCGCTCAATCTGCAGACCGCCTTCCTGAGCCCGCCGGTGGCCATGGCAGCGTTCTATCTGAAGGGGGTGTCGCCGCCGCACGTGACGCTGAACCAGATCTTTGCCGGCATGCTGCCCTTCATGGGCATCCAGGTGCTCGCGCTGGTGCTGCTTTACGTGTTCCCGGGCATTGGCATGTGGTTGCCGACCGTGCTGTATCGCCAGTAGTGCCGACGCAGCTGTGCTCGAGGCCCCGCCAGTGCGGGGCCTTTTCATTTTGCTCAGTCCGCGCAGTATCTTCGCCGCTTCGCCCGCGCAGTCACGAGCCGCGCAGGGCCACTTTGGAGGGAATGATGAGGAAGGTCTTGTTGATGACGCTGGTCAATGGCGCACTGCTTGTCGCGCCCGGCGCCGAAGCGCAGAACGCGCAGCGCTACATGGAGCCCCCGGCACCGCTGAAAGCCGTGGTCGATCAGCCGCGGCCTCCGCAGGTTCAGCTCGGGCCGGATCGACGGACGATGGCGCTGATCGACACACCCGCGCTGCCCTCCATCGATGAAGTGGCTGCGCCCGAGGCGCGTCTGGCGGGCCTGCGCATCAATCCGCGCGCCTTTGCATCCAGCCGCTTCAGCTTCGGCACCGGCCTGGCCTTCATGACGGTGGATGCGCCCACGCCGCGCCGCGTGACGGATCTGCCCAGTCCGGCGCGCATTGCGGATACCGGCTTCTCGCCAGACGGCAAGCATCTGGCCTTCACGCGCAACACGGGCGAGGCGGTCGAGCTCTGGGTTGCCGAAGTGGCCAGCGCCAAGGCCCGACGCCTGAGCAGCTCGCCGCTGAACGCCGTGATGGGGCGCGGCTTCAACTGGCTGGGCAACGATGCACTGCTCGTCACCCTGCGCGTGCCCGGAGTGAGCGAGCCGCAGCCGCCACGTGCTCCGGCCGGCCCGAACGTGCAGGATGCAACGGCCACCGGCCGTGGCCAGCAGGCCATCCGAACCTTCCAGGACCTGCTGCGCACGCCCTACGACGAAGCGCGCTTCGACTACTTCGCCACGGCGCAGATCGCCCGCGTCGGGCTGGACGGGCAGACCACGCTGATCGGCAAGCCCCTGGTGATGCGCGGCGTGAGTGCTTCGCCCGATGGGCAGTGGCTGCTGGTGAATGCCATCACGAAGCCGTACTCGTACCTGGTGCCGGTGTCGATGTTCGGCCGCCGGGCCGAGGTCTGGAATCTGCGCGGCGAGCTGATCCATACCGTCGCGAATCTCCCCGTACGCGAAGGTTTGCCGCCCTCATTTGATGCCGTACCCGAAGGCCCGCGCGACATCACCTGGCGTGCCGACGTTCCTGCGACGCTGAGCTGGGCCCAGGCCCTGGATGGTGGTGACCCCTTCAAGCCGGCCGAGCAGCGTGATGCCCTGTATCAGCAGGCCTACCCCTTCAAGGACGCGCCGCAGGAACTCGCGCGCGTGAAGACGCGCATCGGCGGCGTGACCTGGGGCGATGGCCAGACCGCGCTGCTCACTGAGCTCTGGTATCGCACGCGCGATGTGGTGCTCTGGGAGATCGCGCCGGATGCGCCCGGCAAGGCGCCCGTGCAGCACTTCAGCTTCAAGACCGAAGACCGCTACGCCAACCCGGGCTCGCCGGTCATGACACTGAACCGCTTCGGCCGCAGCGTGCTCCTGTTCGCGCCGGGCGCACAGCGCGCCATCTACCTGGATGGCGAGGGTGCCTCTGCACAGGGAGATCGCCCCTTCGTCGATCGCTACGACATCGCCGCGAAGAAGGCCACGCGCCTGTGGCGCGCACAGGGCGAGGTCTACGAGAACTCGATCGCCGTACTCGACGAACGCGGCCAGCGCCTGCTCACGCGCCGAGAGACGCAGACCGAGCCGCCCAACTTCTTCGTGCGAGATCTCAGCAAGCCCGAGCGCAGCCAACTCACCGCGCTGACGCAGTTTGCCCATCCGCTGCCGCAGTTCAAGGGCGTGAGCAAGGAGCTGATCCGCTACAAGCGCAAGGACGGCATCGAGCTCACGGCCAATCTCATGCTGCCGCCCGGCTACGACGCCAAGCGCGACGGCCCGCTGCCCTTCATCCTCTGGGCTTACCCTCAGGAGTTCAAGACGGCGCAGGCCGCGGCACAGACCCGCGGCTCGCCCTACGAGTTCAATCGCATCAGCGCCAGCGGCCCGGCCGCCTTTCTGGCGATGGGCTACGGCGTGCTGGATGACCCCGCCATGCCGATCATCGGCGAGGGCGGCAAGGAACCCAACGACACCTACGTGCAGCAGCTCGTGGCCAGCGCCGAGGCGGCGGTCGACGAGATCGTGCGGCGTGGCGTGGCGGACCGCAACCGTATCGCCGTGGGCGGCCACAGCTATGGCGCCTTCATGACGGCCAACCTGCTGGCGCACACGCGCCTGTTCAAGGCCGGCATCGCTCGCAGCGGCGCGTACAACCGCACCCTAACGCCCTTCGGCTTCCAGGGTGAGGAGCGTACGTTCTGGAAGGCGCCGGAGACCTACGCCGCCATGAGCGCCTTCAACAACGCCGACAAGATCAAGGATGCGCTGCTGCTCATCCATGGCGAGAACGACAGCAATTCCGGCACCTTCCCGATCCAGAGCGAGCGCCTGTACCAGGCCGTGCGCGGTCTGGGCGGCACCACCCGCCTGGTGATGCTGCCCAACGAGGACCACGGCTACCGGGCGCGCGAGTCCATCCTGCACATGCTCTGGGAGACCAACAACTGGCTGGAGCGTTACGTGAAGGCGGCCAAGTAGCCCGGATGCCGAAGTGAAGAATGGCTCCCAGAGCCATTCTTCAGGCCAAAATGGCTGGAAAGCCCCGCCGGACAAGCGCAAAGGCCTGTTGGCAGCCGCCGCGTGCCGCAAAAGCAAGAGCCCTCGGAGGCGGCACAAAAGAAAAGGCCCTCCGAGGAGGGCCTTTGTCTTTGGCGCGAGCGCTCAGCGAGGCGTCATGGGCGGACGGCCCGGCAGGTGCCGGTACATGATCCGGCCCTTGGTCAGGTCGTAAGGCGAGAGCTCGAGAGAAACGCGGTCGCCCGCGAGGATGCGGATGTGGTTCTTGCGCATCTTGCCTCCGCTGTAGGCGACCAGCTGGTGGCCGTTCTCCAGGGTGACGCGGTACTTCGAGTCGGGCAGGACCTCATCGACCACGCCCTGCATTTCAATCAATTCTTCCTTGGCCATTCGTTCGCTTTGCTCTTGGATGTTGCGCCACACCGAAACGGCATGGCGGTCGATCCGTATGCCTTAGATGGGGCGAATCTTGGAAGCCTGCGGGCCCTTCTGGCCTTGCACGACTTCGAATTCAACCTTTTGGTTTTCCTGCAGGGTCTTGAAACCTGAGGTCTGGATCTCGCTGAAGTGGGCGAACAGATCCTTGCCGCCATCATCCGGAGCGATGAAGCCAAAACCCTTACTTTCGTTGAACCACTTGACGGTACCGGTTGCCATGAAACTAACTCCACAAATTACAGATGTGCTGCGTGGCACATGCCATCGCAGTGCACGGACACACAAAAGAACACCGTGGAGAGTCAACCGAGGCCAGGGACACGCGAAGTGATCAAGCCAGTAGAGAGGTCTTGCCGGACGATCTGATGAATGACGAGCCGCTACAGTTTAGTCAAGCGCGCGGGTTTCGCCTAATCAACTGTGGCAAACATTGCATTTGTCTGGCGCTCAGGCACCCGTGGCGGGCGAAAACATGGGCCAGACGTGCTTAGTCTGCAAGAAACCGGCAGTCCAGCCCGAAGCGCTCGCGCAGCTCTGCCGCCTTGGCGGGCGGCTCGCGGGTGAGCAGGGCGCACAGCGTGAAATTGCCCACGGTGCGGCCCTCGCGCAGGAACTGGTAGCTCCAATCGACGATGTCGGCGCGCACGAAGGCCAGATTCTGGCCCTGCTTGACGGCCTTGACCGCCTGCGGCGGGTCCATCACCAAGCCGCTGAATTGATCCCCCGTCCAGGTGAGGCGGTTGATCCACAGGTACTCGGTGGTCTGGCCTTCGCGCACGCCCACCTTGACGGCAAAGCCGCTCGCGCCGGGCGGCGGGCTTTGCACTCGCTTGAGAAACTCATCGAGCGTGCTGCGCGCCTGGGCGATGGCCTTGTCCATCGCCGCGTCGTGCGTGACGCCCGCGCGCGGCGGCTCGGGCGCCTCGCTGCTCTTCTGGCAGGCGGTCAGCAGCAGCGCCGCGGCAGTCGCAGCAAGCGCCGCGCGCAAGCCGAGGCGCTCAAGCCGCTGCTTCATGCGCCCTTCTTGAGCTCGGCGTCGCGCAGTTCGCGGCGCAGGATCTTGCCCACGGGCGTCTTGGGCAGCTCGGCACGGAACTCGATGAACTTGGGCTTCTTGTAGCCGGTGAGCTGTTCCTCGCAGAACTTCTTGAGCTCGGCCTCGGTAAGCGCCGGGTCCTTCTTGACCACGAAGGCCTTGACCGCCTCGCCGCTGGCCTTGTCGGGCACACCGATCACCGCGCACTCCAGCACACCGGGGTGCATGACCAGCACGCCTTCTACTTCGTTGGGATACACGTTGAAGCCGCTCACGAGGATCATGTCCTTGATGCGGTCCACGATCTTGATGTAGCCGCGCTCGTCGATCACACCGACGTCGCCGCTCTTGAAGAAGCCGTCCGGCGTCATGACCTTGGCGGTCTCGTCCGGGCGGTTCCAGTAGCCGGCCATGACCGTCGTACCGCGGATCGCGATTTCTCCGCGCTCGCCCATGGGCACTTCGGCGCCCTGGTCATTGATCAGCTTGATATCCACGCTCGGCAAAGGCAGGCCGATGGTGCCGGTGTAGGCGTCGTTGTCGGTCGGGTTGCAGGTCACGGCGGCGGCGGTCTCCGACAGGCCGTAGCCTTCCACGATCGGGCAGCCGGTGGTGGCCAGCCACTTCTTGGCCACAGCCTCCTGCACCTGCATGCCGCCGCCCACGCTGATGCGCAGGCCGCTGAAGTTCAGCTTGGCAAACTCGGCGTTGTTGGCCAGTGCGTTGAACAGGGTGTTCACCGCCGGAAAGATGTGGAACACGCGGCCGGTGAGCGTCTTGATCAGGCCCGGAATGTCGCGCGGGTTGGGGATCAGGATGTTCATGCCGCCGGTGCGCATGGCGAGCAGCACGCCCGAGACCAGCGAGAACACGTGATACATCGGCAGCGCGCAGATGAACACCGGCTGGTCGATGCGGCCCTGCTTGTGGATGCCCGGATTCATCCAGGCTTCGCAGGCCAGCAGATTGGCGATCAGGGTCTTGTGCAGCAGGATCGCGCCCTTGGACACGCCCGTGGTGCCACCTGTGTACTGCAGGAAGGCCACGTCGTTGTGGCTCAGCTCCACGCGGCTGAGCTTGGTGGCCGCGCCAGCCGCCAGCGCCGCGGGGTAGGGCACCACCTTCACGTTGCCTGGCATGGCATAGGCTGGCACCATCTTCTTCACGTACTTCACGACCGCGTTGACGATCACGCCCTTCAGGCCGCCGAGCAGGTCGCCCATGCGCGCCATGATGACCGTGCGGCAGGGTGTCTTGTCGATGACCTGGGCGAGCGTGTGCGCAAAGTTCTCCAGGATCACGATCGCCTTGGCGCCGCTGTCATTGAGCTGGTGCTCCAGTTCGCGCGGGGTGTACAGCGGGTTCACGTTCACCACGATGTAGCCGGCGCGGATGATGGCGGCCAGCGCAATCGGGTACTGCAGCACGTTCGGCATCATCACCGCAATGCGGTCGCCGCGCGCAAAGCCCAGGCTCTGGAAGTAGCCACCCAGCTGCTTCGAAAGCGCGTCGATGTCCGCAAAGCTCAACTGCTTGCCCATGCACTCGTACGCTGGGCGGTCCGCATAGCGCTGGAAGGCCTCTTCCATCAGATGCTGCAGCGAGCTGTATTGATTGATGTCGACCGTTTCCGGCACGCCCTTGGGGTACTGGCTCAGCCAAGGCTTGTTCATGGTGTGTCCCTCCGTCTTGTTGTGGTGTCTTGTACCGGTCTGATCAGACCGGGTTTGCGATGTCGATGAACGTGTGTTCGATGCCGAAGCGCTGCGCCAAGTGCTCGCCGACCGCCTGCACGCCGTAGCGCTCGGTGGCGTGGTGGCCGGCGGCGATGAAGGCCACGCCGGACTCCTGCGCCAGATGGTAGGTGGGTTCGCTGGCCTCGCCGGTGATGAACAGATCGCAGCCCGCGGCAATCGCGGCATCGAAGTAGCCCTGCGCGCCTCCCGTGCACCAGCCCACGCGGCGGATCACACGGTCCGGGCTGCCCAGCAGTTGCGGCGGGCGCTCCAGATGCTGCTCGATGCGCTGCACCCACTGCGCCGCCGTGGCCGGCTCCTGCAGGTCGGCGGCAAAGCCCAGGTCGTATTCGCCAAAGCGCTGGATGGCGATCAGCCCCAGGCGCGCGCCCAGCTGCGCGTTGTTGCCCATGACCGGGTGCGCGTCCAGCGGCAGGTGGTAGGCGTAGAGGTTGATGTCGTTCTGCATCAGCCGGCGGATGCGCGCGGCCTTGGGCCCCGTGAGCGGCGCCGGCTCGTTCTTCCAGAAGTAGCCGTGGTGGACCAGGATCGTGTCGGCCTCGGCGGCGATCGCCGCCTGCAGCAGGGCCACGCTGGCGGTCACGCCCGTCACCAGGCGCTTGACCTTGGCGCGACCTTCAACCTGCAGGCCGTTCGGGCAATAATCCTTGAAGCGCGCGCTCTCCAGCGTCGCATCCAAATAGGCGGTCAGCTCTTCCCGCTTCACAAGATTCCCTCTCCCTCATGCGCAAACTCTGGTTGATTTTCGCCCAAAGCGTCACGGTGCTGCTCGCGGCGCTGTTCGTTGTGGCTACCCTGAAACCGGAATGGCTGCGCGCCAGCGGCCCCTTGTCGGGCGTGCAGCAGGTCATTACGCAGCCGCTGGGCTCGGGCGCGGCCACGCCTCAGGGCGGCCCCATCACCGTCAAGGAAGCCACCGCCGTGGCCAAGCCCGTGGCCGTGCTGCCGGGCCACAGTATCGGCTTTGCAGATGCTGCGCGTCTGGCCGCACCGGCCGTGGTCAACATCTTCACGACCAAACAGGTGAAGCCGCGGCGCAACGCGCCGGCTGACCCGTTCTTCCGCTTCTTTGGCAACCCCGACGACCGCAGCGGCGGCGGCCGCCAGGAAAACAGCCTGGGCAGCGGCGTGATTGTCTCGGCCCAGGGTGTGGTGCTCACCAACAACCACGTCATCGAAGGGGCCGACGAGATCGAAGTGGCGTTGAACGACGGCCGCCGCACCTTCGCCCGCGTGGTCGGCAGCGACCCCGAAACCGATCTCGCCGTGCTGCGCATCGACCTGCCCGAGCTCACGCCCATCACCCTGGCCCGTCTGGAAGCCACCCGCGTGGGCGACAGCGTGCTGGCCATCGGCAACCCCTTCGGCGTGGGCCAGACCGTGACCTCCGGCATCGTCAGTGCCCTGGGTCGCAGCCACCTGGGCATCAACACCTTCGAGAACTTCATCCAGACCGACGCCGCCATCAACCCCGGCAACTCAGGCGGCGCGCTGGTGGACGCGCAGGGGCACCTGCTGGGCATCAACACCGCCATCTTCTCGCGCGACGGCGGGTCCCTGGGCATCGGTTTTGCCATTCCCGTGTCCACCGCGAAGAACGTGATGGAACAGATCCTCGCCAATGGCAAGGTGGTGCGCGGCTACATCGGCGTGGACCCGCGCGATGTGGGCGAAGATTTCGTGGCCAAGTTCAAGCTGCCGAACACGGATGGCGTGCTCATCGACAGCGTGCTGGCCAACCAGCCGGCTGCCCGCGCCGGCATCCGCCGTGGGGACGTACTCGTCGCCATCGACAACCTGCCCATCAAGGACACCGTCGGTCTGTTGAACAACGTCGCCTCCCTGCCGCCGGGCAAGGAGACCACCGTGCGCCTGTACCGCGAGGGCAAGCTGATCGAACTGCCGATCACGGTCGGTACCCGCCCCGCGGTCAAGCGCATGACTGCGCCGGAGTAGGTCGGCCGCATTGCCCCGCTGATCGACCCGTTCGGTCGTGCGCAACGCCCCTGCGCCACCACTAGATGTCCAGTTGGCGCGGGTCTTCAGGCCAAAATGCCTGGAAAGCCGCACCAGGCAAGCGGAGGGGCGAACAGCGCCTTCGTCGGCGCCGCGCCCACCGGATCAGTAGCATCGCGACACTGCACGCGCTAGACCGCGCCGCCCTGACCGGCGTCCTTGACCTGCTCTCATACCTCGTGACTCTCAGCCCTCAACACGTCTTTCAGCACACCCTGCGCCACATGCTGCGCCCCGCCTGCCTGCTCGCCGCCTTGCTGGCCGGGCCGACCCAGGCCGCAAATCACATCGTCGATCTCAAGTGGCAAGACGGCGCGTTCAGCCACGAGACCACCATTGCCGCGGGCAAGTACTTCGAGGTCTGCGGTGCGCTCGCGCAGGGCAGCAAGGTGGACTGGCAGTTCGAAGCCGCCGCGCCCACGGACTTCAACATCCACTACCACTTCGCCAAAGAGACCGTGTACGCGGTTAAGCAGGCCGCGGTCCGTACCGCGCAGAATCGCTTCGAGGCGCCCAAGGCCGAGACTTATTGCTGGATGTGGACGAATCTTGGCAGCGCGAGCCTGCGCCTGAGCGTCCGCCTGCAGCAGGCGAGCTGAGCTCCGCGCTCCGGACAGTGCCGCCATGCAGCCCGCTGATGCGCTGACCCACGCCCTGCCCGTGGTGGAAGCCGCCGCCACTCTGGCCTTTGCCGCCTCGGGCCTGGTGGCTGGTGCGCGCAGGAAGCTCGATGTGGTGGGCCTGTGCGTCGTCACCACGCTGGCTGCGTTTGGCGGCGGCACCTTGCGTGACGTGCTGCTCGATCGCCGGCCGTTCTACTGGGTCGAGCACTCGGCCTGGCTGTGGGTGATCCTCGGACTGTGCCTCGCAGCCACCCTTCTGCTGCGCAAGCGCCACCTCGCCATCACCGAGCGCGCCATCCAGTGGCCCGACGCCCTCGGCCTGGGCCTGTTCACCGCCGTGGGCACGCAACTGGCGCTGGCCCAGACCCTGCCGCCCATCGTCGCCGTGCTCATGGGCGTGATCACGGCCGTGTTCGGTGGCGTGCTGCGCGACATCGCCTGCAACGAAGTCCCCAAGGTCTTCAGCGACCACCAGCCCTACGCCGTTTGCGCCTTTCTGGGCGGATGGGTGGCGGTGGCCGGCGACCAGCTGGGCTGGCCGAGCGAGGCCTCGCTCGCAGCCTCAGCGCTTGTCACCTGCGCGCTGCGCGTGGCCGCGATGGTCAGCGGCTTGAAGCTGCCGGGCTGGCGGGGGCAGTAGGGCCAGGACTTCGCGCGACCAGGAGCCGCCACGCCGCGGCGAACACGGGGTGCCACTCGGCAGTGGGTGCATTCGGCAGCGGATGCCAGAAGAATTCAAAGTCGAGGCCACCATCGTCCGCGGTGCGGTGCGTCCATGTGTCTGGCAGTTCGCCTGTCACCTCGCAAACATGAAGTGCCCAGACCTGAGCTTCATACGGTGAGGCCCATGTGCCGAGATCAGCGGTCACCCGTGTCGCACGAATGCCGGCTTCCTCCCACAGCTCGCGCAGCGCAGCAGCCTGCGAGGATTCACCCCGTTCGATCTTGCCCTTGACGATCTGGATGCCCGCCAGCGGATGGCGAAAGACCAGCAGCTCAGTGGCGTTGTCGCGTTGCCGCAAGACGATCGCGCAAGCCTTGGTGGGTGCCAGATCGCTCACTCGCTCTTGAACCCAATCTTCACATGCGTCCCATCGCAAAACGGCTTGGTCGCGCTCCCACCGCAGCGGCACAGGCGGGCGCTGGTGATGCGGCAGACCATGCGGCCGGTGCCGGCCAGCACTTCCATGTTGCCGCTGATCTGGAGCGGGCCGTTGGGTTCGGGGTCGATGTGCAGGGGGCCGTCGCGTACGGCGAGCATGTCGGTCGGCAGGCTGTTGATGCCGGTGGGGGGCTCGCCGCTGGCGGCAAAGTTCACGTCGTGGTGGCTGCCGTCGCAGAAGGGTTTGTTCTTGCTCGCGCCGCAGCGGCACAGGGTGGCGCGGTAGCCAATCGGTTCGCCGTCCAGCACGATGGGCGCGCGCACGCCGTAGGGGCCGGCCTCGCGCACGCTGATGAGGTTCACCGGCGGGGCGGATTCGTCGGGCTGGCCGTCCTTGCGGGCGTAGCGGATGGCACCTGAGGGGCAGGCGTGGGCGATGTCGACCAGGCGCTCGGTGGGCATGGCGTCCGGGAAGATCCAGTCACCCGGCGTGTTGGCCAGAAACACCTTGGGCGCGCCGGTCACGCAGAAGCGCGCGTGGATGCAGCGCTTGCCTTCGAACAGGAGTGTGAGGTCCCGGCCTTGCACGTGCTCCACGCCGTCGATCTTGGTGCTGCCTGGCGTCGCAGCCGATGCGGCAGGGGTGGGCATAGGCAGCGGCATGGCCTGCATCACCACCGCAGCGCCTTCTATGCCGCCGGCAGCCTGCGCCTCGGCCAGCTGCGCGGCGGTTGCGGTGATGGTCACGCGCGGCAGCACCACCGGCCCGCGTGGCTCAAAGCCGATGCTGCCGCGGCGCGCCAGGC
Organism: beta proteobacterium AAP99; assembly: GCA_001295775.1. Classification (GTDB taxonomy): domain Bacteria; phylum Pseudomonadota; class Gammaproteobacteria; order Burkholderiales; family Burkholderiaceae_C; genus Piscinibacterium. Next base: position 393,136 of record LJIA01000005.1, on the reverse strand, counting down.
TGCGGAACAACTTGGCGGCCTGCTCGGTGCGTGTGTGCGGGCTGGTGTGTGCCAGGGCCTCGGCCGCAGTGGCCAGTTCGTTCAGGCGCTCGATGAAAAAGCGCCTGCCGGCCTCGCCGGGCGGCAGCGCGGCGGCATCGCGCAGTGCGGTGAAGCTCATGCCGGCGTTGCACTGCGGGTTGGACTCGCCTGCGGGCAGGCGCGCAGCGTGCTCGGCCAGCAGGGTCATGGCGCGCATCAGCCCCACGCCGATGTCCACGGCCAGCGCCTTCTCGCCGCCGGGGCCGTGCACGCCGTAGCTCCAGGCCAGCAGGCGCAGCATGAGCCCGTAGCTGGCGTTGGCCACATCCACCGTGGCCGTGGCTTGCGGATCTTCAAGCCACACTCGCCCTTCGGGCTGCGGCGGGCGGCGCAGCACCGGGTTGGTGGCGGCCGGGTGGGCTGGCTTGAAACCGGGGTCCTGTGCCTTGAACTGCGCCAGCTCGCGGCGAATGGCCACAAAGCGCGCGTAGTGCGAGCCCGCACTGTCGGTGGGCGCGCCTTCGCCCTGGCGCACGATCGCGTCCAGCGCGGCCAGCGCCGTTTTCAGGCAGATGACGGGCTGCGCACCGTGCAGCGTGATCTCGGTGGGCGACATCTGCAGGGTGCGCGGGCCGCAGAAGGCCGCGTCTTCACCGTGCGTGGCGCAGAAGCGCTCCAGCGCGCCGGCCAGGGTGCTGTAGAAGCTGCCGACGGTGTCGTAGTCCGTGGCCATGGGCGTGATGCGTGCGCCCGGTGCACCGCGCACGAACAGGCGCTCCGGCGCAAAGCCTTCGCCGTCGGGCTCGTCGCTGCCCTCGGGCCGCTCCAGAAAGATGAAGTGCTGCAGCGTGGCGTCGGTCAAGGGTGCGAGCTTCACCACCACACGCGCCGGCAGATACCCCGGGTCGAGCGGGAAGTTGGCGCGGCCAAAGCGCGGCGCACCGCCCAGCGCCGCCGTGATGTTCCACACCGCCACCAGATGGCCCATCTCCTCGATGGCCACGTCCAGAATTTCGCGCCGCCAGCGCGCCAGCGCCTCGGCCTGCGCCTCGGTCAGCCCTTCGGCCGTGCCCTGCTTCAGGCTGAAGGCTGCATAGAGATAGGTGCACATCAGGTTGTGCTCCAGCTCGGCGGCTTCGTACAGGGCGTGCAGCAGCAGCTCGCGGCTCGGCACGCCGGCCAGGGAATTCACGGCGGGCGCCATGCCGGGCGGCACGGGGGCGGCGTTGGGCGAGGTCGACAGCTCGGACATGGCGGGGGCTCCGGGCGAAAGTAGGCGGTGTGGGCAGGCCACGGGCAGCGCGCCTGTGGGGGCGGCAAGCCAGGCCGCAGCGGCCGTGCGTGCGCATTGACCTTACACCCGGCAGATGCTGCGCTGATGGCGCGCAGGCCAGTCATTCACTTTCAGCCGGAAGCTGGCTGAAAGTGAATGAAATTTCGAGTTTTCTGAGGCCGTTCCCGCTTGTTGCAAGGACTTCTTGGCGTGTTGGGTCTCAAAAAAACGCTGTCCGAAAATGCCCCTCAGGCGTCCCTCGCCTGGCCGCCGAAAAGCGCGGGCTCGCCCTCTGCAATGCTGCGCAGAAAGTCCCAAACCACGCGCACGCGGCGCAGGCCGAAGAGTTCGCTCGGTGCGGCCAGCCAGAGCGTGCGCTTCACGCTCGCCTGCCCCGGCAGCACGCGGCGCAGGTTGGGGTCCGCGGCTTGCACATAGCGCGTGAGCATGCCCATGCCGATGCCGGCAGAAATCGCGGCGTGCTGCGCCAGCATGCCGGTGGCGGCAAACACACGCTGCGGCTTGAGCTGCAGCTCGTCCAGATAGCGCAGGGAATCAGAGAGCAGGTAGTCCTGCACGTAGTCCACAAAGCGGTGCTGCGTCAGGTCGTCCAGCGCGGTGATCGGCGGGTGCGCCGCCAGGTAGCTGCTGCTGGCGCAAAGGTCGTAGCGCAGGTCGGTCAGGCGCGTCACGTAATAGCGGCCACTGGCCGGCGGCTCCACCATCACCGCCAGATCGGCCTCGCGCGCCGCCAGGCTGGGTGAACGCGGCAGGAGCAGCAGTTCGATGTGCAGCTCCGGGTGCTCCGCAAACAGCCGGGGCAGGCGCGGCGCCAGCACCATGGTGCCCAGCGCCTCCGGCACCGCCAGGCGCACCGTGCCCGCCACCGCCGCCGCCTCGCCCGTGATCTGCTCCGCGGCTGTGAGCAGCTGCGCCTCCATCGCCTCCGCATGGCCGCGCAACACCTGCCCCGCCGCGGTGAGCGTGAGCCCCGCCCGGCTGCGCTCGAACAGCGGCCGGCCCAGTTGCTCCGTCAGCCGCTGCAGCCGCCGCGCCACGGTGGTGTGCTCCACATCCAGCCGCCGCGCCGCGCCCGCATGGCTGCCGGTGCGCGCGACCTCGAGGAAGTAGCGCAGGTCGGACCAGTCGGGGAGGGTGTCGGGAGCCGTGTGCTGTGAACGTGTGGTGGCGCGCTTGCGGGCGTCGTCAAGGGGTTTCATACGTGCAATTCTGCACGAGATGCCTGCGTTCTTTCGCCTGTTCTGTGCGATCCCGCAGGGCTAAGGTCCGCCCCACAGACAGCCTGGGAGGTGAAGTGTTTGCCGACACGGGCTGCGTTCCAACCCCACCGGGAGGAGACATCCCATGACGACCCTTCGCTCCACGCGGCGCGCACTTGTGCTTGGCGCCGTTCCTTTGACCATTGCGCTCACCGCCTGCGGTGGCTCATCCTCCAGTGACGCGCCGGGCGCGGGGCCGGTGAATGCCAAGCCGTCCTACATCCGCGCGGTGTCCGTGCTTTCGTACAACGGCAGCACAGACGATCTGCTCACCGGCGGGCTGGGCTGGGACGGCCTGGCCGGGGCGGCGCCTGCGGTGTCGGCCACGCCCACCGCGGCGGAGCTGCGGCGCCGCGCGATCTACAACAACTACCGCGCGCTGGTGGACTTCACCGCGGCCGGCGGCTACGGGCGCCTGTACGGGCCGAACGTGGCGCTGGACGGCACGGTGAATAGCACGGCGGGGGCGGGCAAGATCGCCGGCAAGGAGTACATCGCCTACGCCGACCCGGACGGGTCCGGCCGCGTGAACGTGGTGGTGATGGCGCAGATTCCCGCTAGCTTCGACCCCGCCAACCCCTGCATCGTCACCGCCACCTCCAGCGGTTCGCGCGGGGTCTACGGCGCCATCTCGGCGGCAGGCGAATGGGGCCTGAAGCGCGGCTGCGCCGTGGCCTACACCGACAAGGGCTCGGGCAACGGCGGGCATGAGCTGGCCACGGGCATCGTCACCTTCTTTGACGGCACGCTGGGCACGGCAGCCAGCCTGGGCGCCGGCAGCCACTTCACGGCCAACGTGCTGCCTGCGGATCTGGCGGCCTTCAATGCGGCCAACCCCTTCCGCTACGCCTTCAAGCACGCGCACAGCCAGCAGAACCCGGAGAAGGACTGGGGCCGCAACACCCTGCAGACCATCGAGTTCACGCTCTGGGCGCTCAATGAGGAATACGGCCCCGTCAGCAGCAGCGGCGTGCGCGGTGTGCGCATCACGCCGGCCAACACCACGGTGATTGCCGCAGGGGTGTCCAACGGTGGTGGCGCTGCGCTGGCCGCTGCCGAGCAGGATGCCGGCGGCCTGATCGATGCCGTGGTGGTGGGTGAGCCGCAGATCAACCTGCGTCTACCCGCCGGCCTGCAGGTTCAGCGGGGCGGCAACAACGTGGCCGCGTTTGGCCGCACGCTGTACGACTACACGACGCTGGCCAACCTGCTGCAGCCCTGTGCGGCCTATGCGCCGGCCAATGCGGCCTCGCCCTTCCTTGCAGCCATCAACGCCACCATTGCGCAGAACCGCTGCGCGGCCCTTGCCGCAGCGGGCGTGATCACCGGCGCCACCTTTGCAGACCAGGCCAACGTCGCGTTGGCTGCACTGCGCGCTGCCGGCTGGGAGGCCGACAGCGACCTGCTGCACGCCAGCCATTGGGCCACCCAGGCCACGCCCGGTGTGGCCGTGACCTACGCCAACGCCTACTCGCGCGCCAGCGTGACCGAGAACCTATGCGGCTTCTCCTTTGCCACCACCAGCGCCACCACCGGCCAGCCGGCTGCAGCAGCCGCCTCGCCCATGGGCCTGCTGTTTGCGCAGGGCAACGGCGTACCGCCCACGGGCGGCGTGAACCTGGTGGTGAATTCCGCCGCCGGGCCGATCCTGCACACCTTGGCCGACGGCAACGCGGGCACCACCGGCGCGCTGTGCCTGCGGGCGCTCTGGACGGGCACGGACGCGGCTGCCACCAAACTCAAGGCCGGGGTGGACGAGATCCGCCTGACGGGCAACCTGCGCGGCAAGCCGGCGATCATCGTCCACGGCCGCAGTGATGCGCTGGTGCCCGTGAACCACACCACGCGCCCCTACCTGGGCATGAACCGGCTGGTGGAAGGTGCAAGCAGCAAGCTGTCAGTGATCGAGGTGACCAACGCCCAGCACTTCGACACCTTCATCGCCGCCGTGCCCGGCTATGCAGACCGCTATATCCCCATGCACCACTACAACATCCAGGCGCTCAATCAGATGTGGGCGCACCTCAAGAGCAACGCGCCGCTGCCAGCCAGCCAAGTCGTGCGCACCACCCCGCGCGGCACGGGCGCCCCGGCGATTGACGCGGCCGTGAACCTGCCCGCCATTGCCGCCACCCCGGCCGCGGGCAACGCCATCAGCGTCAACGGTGGCGTGGTGAACGTACCCGAGTGATCTGACGCTGTCCGGACTCGGCGGCTTGCCTGCACGTGCGGGCAGGCCGCCCGTCCGCCCTCCGCAGAAAGGAGGCGCAGCCGGCGGCCAGGCCGGTGTTCTGAAGGCGAGATCGCAGGGGCAGGCACCGGAGCATGACCCCAGGCGCCACGCGTGGCGCATACAAGCACAAGAGCGATACCTCGCTTGCCCTGTCAGCGGCATGCCGCGCGCATGCCCCCTTGCGGACCCGCGCCCAGCGCGGCGTTCATCGACAGCTGTACGAGGAGACTCTTCATGCGAATTCGCCATTCACTTCACGCCGCGGGCTTGACCGCACTTGCGCTGTCCAGCGCGCTGCTTGCCCCGCAGGCCTCGGCTGCCCCGGCCTTGCCGCAACTGAACATCGACCCCGCCGAGGTCAGCGTGTCCGGCCTGTCGTCCGGCGGCTTCATGGCCGTGCAGATGCATGTGGCCTACAGCGCCACCTTCCGCCGCGGCGCGGGCGTGGTGGCCGGCGGCCCCTACTTCTGCGCCGAAGGCTCGATCACCAACGCCACGGGCCGCTGCATGCAGCGTTCCACGGCGATTCCGGTGTCCTCGCTCGTGAGCACCACGCGTACCTGGGCAGGCAACGGCAGCATCGACCCCGTGGACAACCTCTCGGCCAGCCGGGTGTATCTGTTCTCCGGCAGCATCGACAGCACGGTCAAGCAGGCCGTCATGAATGACCTGCAGACCTACTACGCCAGCTTCGTTCCGGCCGCGAACACGGTCTACAAGAAGGACATCGCCGCCGAGCACGCGATGATCACGGACGATTACGGCAACAGCTGCAGCACCAAGGCCTCGCCCTACATCAGCGACTGCAATTTCGACCTCGCCGGTGAGATCCTCAAGCACCTCTACGGCACCCTCAATGCGCGCAACAACGGCGCCCTGGGTGGCAGCTTCACGGAGTTCGATCAGTCGCTCTACGTGCGCAACAACGGCATGGCGGCCACGGGCTGGGTGTACGTGCCGCAAAGCTGCGCCGCGGGCGCAAGCTGCCGCCTGCACGTGGTCTTTCACGGCTGCCAGCAGAACACCGCCACCATCGGCGACAATTACGTGCGCAACACGGGCTACAACCGCTGGGCAGACACCAACAACATCGTGCTGCTGTATCCGCAGACGGGCACCGGCGCCACCAACGGCTGCTGGGACTGGTGGGGCTACAACTCGGCGGACTACGCCCGCAAGTCCGGCCCGCAGATGGCCGGCGTGAGGGCGATGATCACGCGCCTGGCCAGCGGCGGGGGTACCACACCGCCGCCCGCCAGCCTGCCGGCACCCACGGGCGTGGTCACCTCCGGCGCCACGAGCAGCAGCATGCTCATCAGCTGGAACGCCGTGAGCGGCGCGAGCGGCTACAACGTCTACCGCGCCGGCACCAAGGTCAACGCCAGCCGCGTGAGCGGCAACAGCTACACCGACACCGGCCTGGCCGCGGCCACCACCTACAGCTGGACGGTCAAGGCCGTGGATGCCAACGGCGCAGAAGGCGCGGCCTCTGCCGCAGCCAGCGGCACCACCACCGGCAGCACCGCCGTCTGCTTCACCGCCACCAACTACGCCCACGTGAGCGCCGGCCGCGCCACCCAATCTGGCGGCTACGCCTACGCCAAGGGTTCCGGCCAGAACATGGGCCTGTGGAACGTGTTCGTCACCACCACGCTCAAGCAGACGGGGCCGGACTACTACGTGATCGGCACCTGCCCGTAGGCGGCCGCCCGGCGACCATGATGCACGGCGGGGCTGTTTGCTCCGCCGTGCATCTCAGGAATCAGAAAAGCATGCCAATCGGCCGAAATCCGCTTGCTGCACGCGGAAATCGGTCAATTTGATGTTCAATCATTTATTGAAAAGATAGGCGTAAATAGACATATATTCAACGATTGATTGTAAATCTTCGCCCCCTCTGCCTAAGCACCCAAAAGGATCGCCACAATGCGCGGCACCAGCGCCGCCGGCAGGTCGTGGTCCATGCCGTCCATGACTAAGTGCCGAGATTGGCGGATCTTGAGCGTTATTCGGGCGGACAGCGGAAGCTCGCGTGAGTCAGCGTTTCAGCAAGGTGTTGACGATCGAATCTGTTTGAATACAATCGTATGCAAACGAATCGACCGAAAGCAGCAACGCCGTGGCCACGCAAGCACCCCCAGTCTCCATGGAGCCCTTATCGGCACGAATTCCGAGCGATCTCTACCTTTGGCTGGCGCAGCTGCAGGTTGAAGGCGCGACCACGAACAGCGACAAGCTGCGCGTATTGCTCGGCCAGCTCAAAAGGCAGCATGACGGCGCGCTGGACTACGTGACGGCCCACGCCTGGGCGCGCGACCTGATGGGCCGTGTGCGCGAGGCGCTTGTCCGCATTGAGGGGCGCACCGGCAAGCACTCCGAGGTCGTGAGTCTGTTGCTTGATCATCTGACGTCTGCGTTGGCTTTAGTGGTCAGCCAAGTGCCCGCCGAGGAGACCGATGCGGCCAAGTTTGAAGAAGCACTTGTCCATCGCGCATTTGCGCTGTGTGAAACCCTGCTGCGTCAAGGCAATACGCCCCACGCCGCGGCTTACGATCCGACCGTCGTGCGGCGCCATCTGGGCGCGACGATCGAGTTGGCCATGAATCTGCAAACCTCTAAAGGATCCTGAGATGTCTGAAACCCTCAAGAGTCGAGTTGGACGCGTGATTGCCGGCGGGGTGCACGCGTTGATCGATCGCATCGAAGACCAGGCGCCGGAAGCCATGATGGAGCAGTCCATCCGGGAAGCCGATACGGTGATCGACGACGTTCGGCACGAACTCGGTGTCGTTTCAGCAAATCGGCATCTGTCGCAGCAGCAGCACGCAAGTCTGAACAGTCAGCACGCCAAACTGGCAGGGCAGATCGACGAAGCGCTGGCCAGCGCCCGCGAAGACCTGGCGCGGGCCGCCGTCGCGCGGCAACTGGACATCGAAGCGCAGCTGCCGGTGCTGGAGACCACGCTGGCCGAGTACACGCGCCAAGAAAGCGAGCTGCAGGGCTACGTTGCCGCCTTGCTGGCCAAAAAGCGCGAAATGCAGGATGCACTAAGCGAGTTCCGCAAGAGCCGTGCAGCGGCAGCTGCCACGGTGTCATCGAAAGGCGGTGCAACCGGGAGCCACGCAGAACATCGTATCGACAGCGTGACCGGCGCGTTTGATCGCATCTACGAACGGCAGACCGGGTTGTCTGGCACAGCGCGCGGCAACAGCCTTCAACAGGCGGCACAGCTCAAGGAGCTGGACGACATGGTGCGCGACAACAAGATCGCGGAGCGAATGGCGCAGCTCAAGGCGAACAAGGTATGAGTCTGTTCACGGCATCGCAAAATCTGCCTTTTGGCGTCGGCTTTGCGCTGATAGTCGGCCTCGCATTGATTGAGGGCCTCGGCATGCTGGTCTCGATGAGCCCGAGCAACTACCTCGATGACTGGTTGCCGGAAATCGACGGCAACTCGGGCCTTGACCGAGTACTGGGCTGGCTTCACGTCGGAAAGGTGCCTGTGCTTGTATTGCTGCTGCTGTTTCTCGGCGGATATACCGTTTTCGGCTACAGCATGCAGCTCGTTGCTAACGGATTGTTCGGCAGCTATCTGCCAGCGTTTTTGGCCGGCCTGCTGGCGGTCCCGGCCGGGATGGCGACTGTGCGCGGCTTGGGTGCGCTCATCGCGCACATCATCCCGCGCGACGAGACCAGTGCCGTGAGTGAGCAGAGTCTCGTGGGGCGGGTTGGCGTGATCATTACCGGCACGGCTCGGCGGGGTCTGGGTGCGCAAGCACGAGTGAAAGACAGCCATGCACGCAGCCACTATGTGATGGTCGAGCCAGACCTCGATGACGAGATTTTCGAAGAGGGTGCGCAGGTGTTGATCGTCAGGAAGGCCGGCGCCTTCTACCGATGTATCGCCAACCCGCATCCAGCATTGATGTAGGCCGTCTCCGGCCACGAACACGATCCAGTTTCCGGGAGTAAGGACTTAATGAACAACTTGATTGAGCTGCTCATCATCGTCGGTATCGCCTTCCTTGCGCTGCTGACTATCGGCATCATCTTTGCGCGTCTCTACAAGCGCTCGACCAAGGAAACGGCCTTCGTTCGGACCGGTCTCGGCGGCCAGAAGGTCATCATGGACGGTGGCGCAATTGTTCTACCCATCTTTCATGAACGTGTGCTGGTGAACATGAACACGCTAAAGCTAGAAGTCGAGCGTCGTGAGCGTGAGAGCTTGATTACAAAAGACCGCATGCGCGTGGATGTGACCGCTGCATTTTTTGTGCGGGTGAAGCAGACAGAAGAAGCTGTCAGCATCGCAGCACAAACTCTCGGTGCGCGCACCATGAGCCCCGACGAATTGAAGGCTTTGGTGGAAGACAAATTTGTCGATTCGCTTCGTGCGACTGCGGCAACGATGACGATCCAGGAACTGCAGGACAAGCGGCGCGACTTCGTGCAAGCCGTACAGAATGCAGTCGCGGAAGACTTGGAGAAGAACGGTCTCGAGCTCGAATCCGTATCGCTGACCAGCCTCGACCAGACTGACAAGCAGTTCTTCAACCCGAACAATGCGTTCGATGCCGAAGGTCTCACCCGGCTGACAGAACAGACCGAGGCTCGCCGCAAGCAGCGTAACGATGTCGAGCAGGACACTGAAGTGCAGGTGCGCGCGAAGAACTTGGATGCGTCGCGCCAAAAACTGAACATCGAAAAGGACCAGGAGTTCGCCTCGCTAGGTCAGAAGCGCGAGATTGAAGTCACTCGCGCTGAACAGGCAGCCCTCATCGCCTCGCAGCAAGCTGAACGCAATCGCGAGGCCGAAGCGGCCAAGATCGAGGCGGAGCGCCAGGTCAGCCAAAAGCGCATTGAAGCTGAACGTGAAATCAGGGCGGCCGAGATCGAAAAGAATCTGGCCATCCAGACGCGCGAGATTGAGCTTGAGCGAAAAACCGAGGTGCAGCGCGCCGAGCAGCGCAAGCAAGTGGAAATTGCTCGCCAAGACACTCAGATCGCAATCGCCAACAAGTCGCGCGAACAGTCCGATGCAGATGCTGCCGCGAACCTCGCCCGCTCTGAGGCGGTCAAGGCAGAAGAGTCTGTGAACACAGCGCGGCAGGTCGCGGTTGCAGAGCGCGACAAGGCGATCCAGCTGATCGAAGCCTCCAAGGAAGCCGAGCAGAACGCAATCTCTGTCAAGGTGGCCGCTTCGGCGGAAAAGGAGGCTGCGCTGGACCGCGCCGAAGCGGTGACCATCGAGGCCAAGGCCCGTCAGGCCGCCGCGCTGGCAGATGCTGAAGGCAAGCGCGCCATCAACGAAGCACTGAACACGCTGTCTGTCGCCCAGATTGATCTGCAAGTACGCACGCAGCTCCTGCAGCAGCTGCCGCTGATCCTGCAGCAAGCCGTCAAGCCGATGGAAAAAATCGACTCCATCCGGATCGTTCAGGTCGCAGGCATGCCGGGCCAGACCTCAAACGCAGGCGCTGAGGCTGCTGTGCCCGGTGCAACGTTTCCCGAGCAGGTCATGAACTCAGCACTGCAGTATCAGATCGCAAAACCGATCGTCGACGCCGTCATGAAGGATGCGGGCTTGTCCAACGAGGGCATCACCGGCATGGCTCAGACCTTGTCGAACATGCTGAAAAAGCCCGAGGCGCCCAACTGAAACTCCGGACGAGCGCTACTTACCTAGGATTGGCGCCACAAAGCGCGGCACCAGCGCCACCGGCAGGTCATGCCCCATGCCGTCGAAGACGGAGAGCCGGGCGCGCGGGATCTTGGCCGCCAGGTCGCGCGCGCAGGCGGCGGGCACGAGCGGATCGGCGCTGCCGTGCAGGATGCGCGTTGGCGCCTGGATCTGCGCCAGCAGCGGAGAGCGGTCCGCGCTGGCGGCAATCGCCAGCAGCTGGCGCGTGAAGCCGCGCGGGCGGAAGCTGCGGTGGTAGGCGGCGCGAACGCGCTCTTCGAGGTCGGCTGGTTGCGGCGGGTAGCCCGGGCTGGCAATCGCACTTAGAACCTTCACGCCGTGCGCGACCATGGCGTCCTCGCCGCGGCCGCGGGGGCGGGCGAGCAGTGCTGCGCGCGCCTTGAGCGTGGGGCCGGGCAGGCCGCGCGCGCCGCTGGTGGTGAGCATGAGCGCCAGATGCTTCACCCGCTGCGGATGCCGCGCGGCCAGCAGCTGCGCAATCATGCCGCCCATCGACGCGCCGCAGACATGTGCGCGCTCGATGCTCAGCGCATCCAGCAGGCCGAGGGTGTCCGCGGCCATGTCATCCAGCGTGTAGGGCGCGCTCACCTTCAGGCCGAGTGCGTGGCGCACCGCAGACCAGCCGATGGCCGGCGTAGGCAGGTGATCAAAGCGCTGCGACAGGCCGATGTCGCGGTTGTCAAAGCGGATCACGCGGCAGCCGTGATCGACAAGCGAATTGACGAGCGCTGGTGGCCACGCGGTGAGCTGCATGCCCAGGCCCATGATGAGCAGCACGGGTGTGCCGTCGACGGGGCCGTCGATCTCGGCTTCGAGCTCGATGCCGTTGGCGCGGACCTTCATGCCGCCGGGCGCCGGCTCATTCGTGCGCGGTGCCGTAGAACCAGCGGCGCTGCCCGTCGGTGGAGAATCGCTGCCAGGCCTGCGGGTTCTGTGCCAGGCGGTCGGCCACGGCGTAGAGCACGGCCGGGTTGAGCCCCAAGCCGATGTGGCTGGCGCTGACCTCGATGTTTTCGGTGTGCGGCTCGGGCTCGTTCAAGCTGCACTGCCAGGCCACCACGCCGTCGGTCTTGCTGAAGATGGAGGTGGTGGGCACGGGCGGCGCGCGGCGGATGTGGTCGAGCAGCTCGTCGTCGTGATGCGGCGCGTGGCCGGAGAGCATCTCGTACAGGCGCCAGGCGTTGGTCGCGCGCGGGTGGCCGGAAAAGGGCGTGCCCAGCGTGATCACGCAGCGCGCAAGCTCGGGCAGCTCCTTGGCCACCTCTCGCGCATAGATCCCGCCCAGGCTCCAGCCGATCAGGCTCACGGGCTGTCCGTGCTCCTCGGCCAGCTCGCGCACCAGCGCCGTGCAGCCGGCCAGCACCCCGGCGCGCGGGCCGAAGTTGAAGCCGAAATTCCACGGGTACGGGGTGTAGCCCTGGCGCGCGAGGTACTGGCGCAGGGGCAGGGTGGTCATGTCATTGGCGGCCAGACCGGGAAACACCACGACGGGGTGGCCGTCGCCACGCGGGGCGTTGTTCAGGATCGGCGCCGCGGCGAGCATGGCGGCGTACTCCCAGGGCGCGCGGCCTTCGAGCATCATCAGCCAGGTGGAGGGGGCGCGAAGGTCCGAGAAAGGCGGCGTGCCGGCTGGTCCGGCGGCGGTGCTGCTGGCGCGGGCGCCACTTCCGTTGAAGTCATCGGGCGCGTCGTCCCGGGCGGGCCGTCGCAGCTTCTGGATGCGCTTGGCCATGAGCTTGCTCGTGAGCGAGAGGTGCTTTGCGGGCATGGACGGATTATGGCCGAGCCTCACCCTCGGGCGGCGGCGGCAGCGCGGCCAGCTCCTCGAAGGCAACCCGCATGCCGTCCGCAATGCGTTGCACATCGGGCAGGGTCTTGCCGTCGGCGATCAGGCCGATGTCGAGTTGCCCGTTGTAGCTCTGCACGGTGATGTTCAGGCCCACACCGTGGATGATGATCGACACCGGCGTGTAGGTCAGCATCTTGGCGCCTGCGAGGTACAGCGGCAGCTGCGGCCCCGGCACGTTGGAGATGACAAGGTTCACCAGCGGCGCGATGCGATCTGCCAGCCCGCTGGCGCCATAGGCCTGTGTGCCCGCGGTGATGAGCCAGGGCAGGCCGATGGAGGGCAGGTCGGTGGGAATCAGGTGCTTCACGCCGGAGAGCGAATCCTTGAGCGACCCCGTGGTGCGCATGATGGCCGCCAGCCGATCCGCCGGCTTGGTCAGATGCGTGGCCAGGCTCACCGCGGTCATCGTCGCCTGGGTGTTGGAGCGCGTATCGCCTTCGGCCCGCAGGGAGATGGGCATGGCCGCAATCGCGGACTTGCGCGGCAGCGGCAGGCGCTTGTCCTTGAGGTAGTGGCGCAGCGCGCCGCCGACGAGAAACAGCACGGCGTCATTGAGCGTGGCGCCATGCGCGCGCGCCAGGCCCTTGAGCTCACCCAGCGGCAGGCGCGCGGTGGCAAAGCTGCGCGAGGTGGACACGCTCTTGTTGAAGGGCAGGCGCGGACCGAATGACCAGTTGCTCTGCTCCGGCGTCTTGCGCGAACGCGCAGGCGGCTTGAAGCCCAGGCGCGTGCCGATCTGGGACAGGGCGGCCTGCCAGGCCAGCTTGCCCGCACTCATCGTGAGCTGGGTCAGTGCGCCCGGCAGCTGCTTGATGAGGCTGCCTGCCTGATCCATCTGATTGGACAGCGCGCCCTTGATGAGGGCGGTGGTGCCGAACTGCATCGGCTGGCGGTGCTCGGGCGGCGTGCCCACATCACGTGGCACGGGCGTGATGTCCAGCAGCACCTGCGCCAGCGCCACGCCAGCCTTGCCGTCCACGGCCGCGTGGTGCACCTTGGTGTAGAGCGCCACGGTGCGCGCACCCATGCGCTTGGGCAGACCGCCGATCACGAAAAACTGCCACAGCGGCCGCGCGCGGTCCATGGGCTCGGCGTGCAGGTCGGCCACGAGCGCATTGAGCGGGTCGTGCGCGCCGCGCGCGGCGGGCAGCTTCAGGGTCTGGATGTGCCAGGAGAGGTCTGGCTCGCAACGCTCCCAGGCCGGGTTGGCCACGTTCAGGGGCAGATTGCGCAGCTTGCGTGAGAGCGCGGGAGCCAGATGCAGACGTGCCGCGAGGTGTTCGCGGATCTGGCGTGTCCACTGGGCCGCCGTGGTGCCAGCGGGCAGTTCAAACAGATGGAGGGCCCCCACATGCATGGGGGTGGCAGGCGTTTCGAGGTAGAGAAACAGTGCGTCGAGTGCCGAGAGTTGCTTCAAGCGGTGCTCCGGAAGAACGATCCCGGGCAATCGTATGCGTTCAGGCGGCTTCGGACGAGGGCGCCGGCTTGGGCTTGACCAGGCGTGCGGCCAGAATCCCGATCTCGTAGAGGATGCACAGGGGCACGGCCAGCAGCAGCTGGCTCATCACATCCGGCGGTGTGACCACGGCCGCGATCACAAAGGCCGCCACGATCACATAGCCGCGGATCTCGCCCAGCTTCTGCACGGTGACGATGCCGGTGCGCACCAGCAGCACCACAGCCACCGGCACTTCGAAGGCGATGCCGAAGGCCATGAACATGGTGAGCACGAACTCGAAGTAGGCCTGGATGTCCGGCGCCGCAGCGATCGACGTGGGCGCGAAGCCCGCCACGAACTTGAAGACCATGGGAAACACCACGAAGTAGGTGTAGGCCATGCCCACGAAGAACAGCAGCGTGCTGGAGACGATCAGCGGCAGCGCGATGCGCTTTTCGTGCTGATACAGCCCTGGCGCGATGAAGGCCCAGAGCTGGTAGAGCACATAGGGCAGCGCCAGCAGGAAGGCGGCCAGCAGAGTGACCTTCATGGGCACCATGAAGGGCGTGATCACGCCGGTGGCGATCATCTTGGTGCCGGCGGGCAGCATGGCGATCATCGGCTGCGCCACCAGGTCGTAGATGTAGCCTGCCTTGGGCCAGAAGAAGGCCAGGATGATGAAGGGCACGATGACCGCGACGATCGAGCGCAGCAGCCGATCCCGCAGCTCCAGCAGGTGGCTGATGAAGGACTGTTCCTTGTCCTGGGTGGCTTCGGTCATGGACGCGTGGGTGCGGTGTCGGGCGCGGTTGCGAGGGCCGCAGACTCAGCGGGTGCAGTGGAGGTGCTTGGCGCCTCGGGCGCAGCGCCAAGCGCAGCACCGGCGGCGCCGGCCTGCACCGCAGGCTGCTGGCTGTTTATGAGCATCTGGATCGCCTGGGCGTTCTTGCGCAGCGAGGACAGGCGGCTCTCCAGCCGGCTCAGGTCGTCGATCAGCAGATCGATCTCCATGCGCTGCACTACCGGGTCACGGTCCGGGTTGAGCAGGTGCGAGGGGCCGCCGTGGGCGTCCGGGTAGGGCAGCCCGCTGCCATCGCCCGGTGCCGGCAGGGCGGCGTTGCCCGGGTCATTGAAAGCGTCAAAGCCCGAGGACCCGGAGGTGTCATTGCGCAGGCTGGCTGCGCCCTGATCGAAGGTCTGCTGGACGCCGTCGGCTTCCTTGCGGATGGTCTGCTCGACGTCGCGGCCCGCGTTCTCGATCTGCTCCTTGAGCTTGCGCAGCTCGGCCATTTCGCCTTCGCGGGCGATGTCGGCCTTGACGTCATTGACGTAGCGCTGTGCGCGGCCCAGCCATTGGCCGACCGTGCGCGCGACCTTGGGCAGCTTCTCCGGCCCGAGGACCACGAGCGCCACCGTGCCGGTGAGCAGAAGTTCGGAAAAACCGATGTCGAGCATGTAGGCGCCGGGAGAGGGGCGACGCCGCCCGCGGGGCGTGGCGGCGCGCAGCAGCGATCGGCAGGCGCGAGACGCAGCGCCCGCGTGGCCTTAGGTCTTGGACTTTTCCTTGGCTTCCACGTCGATCGTGGTCTGCGACACCTGCTGCACCGGCGCGTCGGCCTTCGGGGCCTCGGCTGTGCCGTCCTTCATGCCGTCCTTGAAGCCCTTGACTGCGCCGCCGAGGTCGGAGCCGATGTTGCGCAGCTTCTTCGTGCCAAACACGAGCAGCACCACGACCAGAACAATCAGCCAGTGCCAAATCGAAAACGAACCCATGATCCAATCCTCAAAAAGCGCGCCCGGTGCTCGGGGCTGCAGCGTCGGCAGATCGGGTGGCGTGCCAGCCCAAAAGACGCAAAGCAAGCAACTCTGCCGAATACTGACTGATCTTAAGGCATCGATCTGAAGCGAAGGTTTCAGACCTGTCGATCCGCTGGCTAGTCCGGAGGGTAGAAACCCGCAGGCCGCACAGGCTGCGGGTGCACCTCAGCCGGCGCGCAAGGGCCGCGGGCCGCCCATGATGTGCATGTGCAGGTGGTAGACCTCCTGCCCGCCGTCCGCGCCGTTGTTGATCACGACGCGGAAGCCGCCGTCCGCGCCGGGCCGGCAGCCCGCCAGGGTCGCGATCTCGTCTGCCTTGCCCAGCATCCGCCCCAGCAGGGCGTGATGCTCCGCACCCACGCCCTGCAGATTAAGGATGTGCGTCTTGGGCACCACGAGCACATGCACCGGCGCCGCGGGGCGGATGTCATGGAAGGCGAGCAGTTCCTCGTCCTCGTAGACCTTCTTGCTCGGGATCTCCCCCGCGATGATCTTGCAGAAGATGCAGTCGGCGTGGGTGCTCATGCGTTCATCGGCTTGTTGTCGTTGAGCGTGATCCAGCCCTTGACGATGCGATAGATCACCCAGATGGTGGTGGCAATCCACAGCGGCACGGCCAGCAGTGCGCCGATGATGGTGATGAACAGCACGAAGCCGATCAGACCGGCGGCGAACGAATACCAGAAGGTCTTGATCTGCCAGTCAAAGTGGCTTTCGAGCATCGTGCCGCGCACGTCATCGCGCTTCACGTAGTTCATGATGATGGCCACCAGCCATGTGAAGCCAGTGATGAAGCCCAGGGCGTAGAGCCCGTAGATGATGTGCGTGATGCGGACGTTCGATTCCGACGCAGCGCTGTCTGTCTGAATGCCTTCCATGGTGCGACCCTCCTGTCGTGTTGAGTTTTGCTCTTCCTCGGTCTCAGTTGACCTGGATCGGCTTGTTGTCATTCATGCTCATGAAGCCGCGGATGATGCGGTACAGGAACCAGATCGAGATCACGAACCAGGCGATCCAGCCCGGAATGACCAGCAGCAACCACAGCGGAATGGTGACGATGTAGGCGATGCCGGCGTAGATCACGCTGCGGATGCGCCAGCGAAAGTGGCTCTCCTGCCAGGTGCCGACGGCGTCGTCCTTCTTCACGAAGTCGATGATCAGCGCCACAAGCAGCAGGGCGATGCTGGCATTCAGGCCGGGGATCACGGCCGAGATCGCCACGATCAGGTGCAGCACGTAGCTGACCACGCCCACGGTCTTGAGCGAGCGTTCCTTTTCCGGGTCCAGGGTGGACAGGGTATCCATGACTTCAGCCCTCCTTGCGAGCTGCCTTTTCAGCCAGGCCCGAGAGTCCTTCACGGCGGGCCAATTCCGTCTGCACATCATCGATGGACAGGCCGTGATGGGCAAGCAGCACCATCGTGTGAAAGAGCAAGTCCGTCGCTTCGTAGACGATCTGGTCCTTTTGCCCATCCTTGGCGGCCATCACCAGTTCGGTGGTTTCCTCGCCGATCTTCTTGAGGATGGCGTCCTGACCCTTGGCAAAGAGCTTGGCCACGTAGCTGTCCGAGGCGTCTGCGCCCTTGCGGGACTCAATGGTCGCGGTGACTCGTACGAATGTGTCGCTCATCGGTAGATGCTTTCCGGGTCCTTGAGCACGGGCTCGACCACTGTCCACTCGCCGTCTTGCAGGCGGTTGAAGAAGCAAGCTTCGCGCCCGGTGTGGCAGGCGATGCCGCCGTCCTGGGTGACCTTGAGCAGCACCACGTCGCCATCGCAATCCAGGCGGATGTCCTTCACGCGCTGCACGTGGCCGGACTCCTCGCCCTTGCGCCAGAGCTTGCCGCGGCTGCGGCTGAAGTACACCGCGCGGCCTGTGGCGGCGGTTTCCATCAGCGCCTCGCGGTTCATCCAGGCCACCATCAGCACCTTGCCGGTGAGCACTTCCTGGGCGATGGCAGGCACCAGGCCCTTCTCATCCCAGGCGACAGCGTCGAGCCATTCGGTCTTCGCGATGTCCGTCATTTGCGCACCACGATGCCCTGCTCGGCCATGAGCTGCTTGGCTTCCTGCACGGTGTGGGTGCCGAAGTGGAAGATGCTGGCCGCCAGCACCGCATCTGCATGGCCTTTGGTGATGCCGTCGGCCAGATGCTGCAGATTGCCCACGCCGCCCGAGGCGATGACCGGCACGCGCACCGCATCGCTCACTGAACGCGTGAGTTCGAGATCGAAGCCCTGCTTGGTGCCGTCCCGGTCCATGCTCGTGAGCAGGATCTCGCCGGCGCCCAGTGCATCCACCTTGCGCGCCCACTCGATGGCATCCATGCCGGTGTTGTTGCGCCCGCCGTGGGTGAAGACCTCCCACTTGCCCGGCGAGGTCTGTTTGGCGTCGATGGCGACCACGATGCACTGGCTGCCGTAGGTGTCGGCGCAGTCCTTGACCAGCTGCGGGTTCTGCACGGCAGAGGTGTTGATGGAGATCTTGTCCGCGCCTGCATTCAGCAGGCGGCGCACGTCTTCGACCTTGCGCACGCCGCCACCCACGGTAAGCGGGATGAAGACCTGGTCAGCCACCGCCTCGATCACATGCAGGATCAGGTCGCGCTGGTCGCTCGATGCCGTGATGTCCAGGAAGGTGAGCTCGTCGGCGCCTTGCGCGTCATAGCGGCGGGCGATCTCCACCGGATCGCCGGCGTCGATCAGGTCGACGAAGTTGACGCCCTTGACCACACGGCCGGCGGTCACGTCGAGGCAGGGAATGATGCGTTTGGCCAGCATATGAAAACGTAGAGTGGCTCTGGGTGCGCCTCTTCAGACCAAAATGGCTGGAAAGCCGCACCAGAAAAGCGGAAAGGGGTTTGGCGTACGCGTCTGCCCGCCGTGTGCCGAGCGGGCTGCAGCCTGCGCTCAGGCAGCGGTCAGCTCGTCCGCGCGGGCCTGCGCCTTCACAAAGTCGATGGTGCCTTCGTAGATCGAGCGGCCGAGAATCGCGCCGGTGATGCCTTCGTCTTCCACGGCGCACAGTGCGTCCACATCGGCCAGATTCGTCATGCCGCCCGAGGCGATGATGGGGATGCGCACGGCCTGCGCGAGCTTCACGGTCGCCTCGATGTTCACGCCGGTCAGCATGCCGTCGCGGCCGATGTCGGTGTAGACAATCGCTTCCACGCCGAGGTCTTCATACTTCTTGGCCAGATCGATGACGTCATGGCCGGACATCTTGCTCCAGCCGTCCGTCGCGACCTTGCCGTCCTTGGCGTCCAGCCCCACGATGATGTGGCCACCGAAGGCGCCGCAGGCGTCGTGCAGGAAGCCCGGGTTTTTCACTGCGGCGGTGCCGATGATCACGTAGCTGATGCCGTCGTCCAGATAGCGCTCGATGGTGTCGAGATCGCGGATGCCGCCGCCCAGCTGCACGGGAATGTCGCCCGCCACCTTCAGGATGGCCTTCACGGCCGACTCATTCACGGGCTTGCCGGCAAAGGCGCCGTTCAGGTCGACCAGGTGCAGGCGGCGCGCGCCGAGCTTGAGCCAATGCGCGGCCATCGCGGCGGGGTCTTCGGAGAACACGGTCGCGTCATTCATCTCGCCCTGGCGAAGGCGCACGCAATGACCGTCCTTGAGGTCGATGGCCGGGATCAGCAGCATGGCAAATCAGTGAAGGTGAGCAAGGCGCGCGTGGCGGGGCTTGGCGTGGTGGCGAAAAGACTGGGGCCCGCTCAGGGCTTCCAGCGGATGAAGTTACGGTAGAGCTGCAGTCCATCGGCCGCTGACTTCTCCGGATGGAACTGGGTCGCAAAAATGTTATTTCTGGCTACTGCGACGCACAAGCGCTGGCCGTACTCGGTATAGGCGGCGTCATGCTCGTGGTGCCTGGGCTGGGCGTAGTAGCTGTGCACGAAGTAGAAGCGGCTGCCCGGCGCAATGCCCTCCCAGAGCGGGTGCCACTGCGTGGGGTAGACCGTGTTCCAGCCCATGTGCGGCACTTTCAGACGGCTGCCATCAGCGCCCTTCAGGTCCGACGGGAAGCGCACGACGCGGCCTTCGATGAGGTTCAGCCCCGGGGTTTCGCTCGTGCCCTCGCGCGCTTCATCGCTGGCCGTGAGCAGCATCTGCTCGCCCACGCACACGCCCAGCAGCGGCCGGCTCTCAGCGGCGCGCAGCACGGCATCTTCCAGGCCGGAATTGCGCAGGTACTTCATGCAGTCCGGCATGGCGCCCTGGCCGGGCAGCACCACGCGTGCGGCGCGGTCGATCTCCCAGGCGTCGCTGGTGATGAACACGCGCGCACCCTCGGCCACATGCTCCAGCGCCTTGGCGACGCTGCGCAAGTTACCCATTCCATAGTCGACAACGGCAACGGAATTCATGGCGTCTGTGATGGGTCTACTTATGCAGCGCGGGCACCATGGCCACCACGCCGGTGATGATGAAGTCGGCCGCCAGGGCCGCCAGCAGCAGGCCCATGATGCGGGTGGCGATGTTGATGCCGGTGACGCCAAGCACCTTGGCAATCTTGCCGCTGGCCTTGAAGGTGATCCAGGTCAGCAGGCCGATGATGATGCCCGAGCCGATGATGTAGCCGTACTCGTACCAGTGCTTGGCGCGGTTGGCATAGATGATCACCGTGGAGATGGTGGCCGGCCCGGTGAGCAGGGGAATCGCCAGCGGCACCACGGCAATGCTGGCGCGCGATTCCGCCTCATGCGTCTCCGCGGCCGTGTTGCGCGTGGGGCCGATCTCGGCCTTCATCATCTCCAGCGCCATGAGCAGCATGATGATGCCGCCGCCCACCTGGAAGGCCTCCACGCTGATACCCAGGAAGCTGATGATCCGGTCGCCCAGCAGCGCGGTGATGGTCACCACCAGCGGCACCGTGATGGCGGCCACGCGGATGGTGCGTGCGCGCTCTTCCTTCGTGAACGCAGCCGTGAGGCTGATGAAGAAGGGCACGATCGCCAGCGGGTCGATCAGCGCCAGCAGCGAGACAAAGGTCTTGATCGGATCCATGCGGGTTCCGAGGTCCTGTGATCAGCGCGCCGTGAACCGGGAGAACACGGCAGAAACCAGGGCTTACAGCGTGCCCTTGGTGGAAGGAATGGTGCCGGCGGCGCGGGGGTCGAGTTCGCAGGCCATGCGCAGCGCGCGGGCAAAGGCCTTGAAGGCCGTCTCGCACTGGTGGTGGGCGTTCTCGCCGCGCAGATTGTCGATATGCAGGGTGCACAGGGCGTGGTTCACGAAACCCTGGAAGAATTCATGTGCCAGCTGCGTATCGAAGCCGCCGATCATGCCGGCCTTGAAGGGCACATGGAATTCCAGCCCCGGCCGGCCCGAGAGATCGATCACCACGCGCGAGAGCGCTTCATCCAGCGGCACATAGGCATGGCCGAAGCGGCGCACCCCGGCCTTGCTGCCCAGGGCCTGCGCAAAGGCCTGGCCCAGGGTGATGCCCACGTCCTCCACGGTGTGGTGGCCGTCGATATGCAGATCACCCTTGGCATGCACAGTCAGGTCGATCAGCCCGTGGCGGGCGATCTGGTCGAGCATGTGATCGAAGAACCCGATGCCGGTCGAGAGATCGGCCTGGCCCGTGCCGTCCAGATTGAGGGCGACCCGGATCTGGGTTTCCTTGGTGTTGCGGGTGATGTCTGCGGTGCGCGTCATGTCGCGGTGATTCAGGTGTGTGCCAGCTCGGTGAGCGCAGCAATGAGCCGGTCGTTTTCCTGCGGGGTGCCCACGGTCAGGCGCAGGCAGCCAGATAGTAGCGGGTGCATCCCGCTGACGTTCTTGATGAGAATGCCCCGCGCCTTCAGGCCCGCCATCCAGCCGGCGGCATCAGGCACGCGGGTGAGGATGAAATTGGCTGCGGACGGGTGGGGCATGACACCCTTCATCTGCTTGAGCGCATCAAACAGGCGAGTGCGTTCGCTGCGCAGCTGCGCCGCCTGGGCATCGAGCACATCCAAGTGTTCCAGCATGAACAGTGCGGCTGCCTCGGTGAGCACATTCACGTTGTAGGGCGGGCGCACCTTCTCGAACTGCTCGATCCAGCGCGCACTGCCCGCCATGTAGCCCAGGCGGATGCCGGCCAGCCCGAGCTTGGACAGGGTGCGCATGACCAGCACCTTGTCAAACTGTGCCAGCCGGTTCATCCAGCTCTGCTGCGCAAAGGGGTGGTAGGCCTCGTCAATGACCACCAGCCCCGGCGCGGCGCGCACGATCTGCTCGATGTCGCTGTCGCTCCAGAGGTTGCCGGTGGGGTTGTTCGGGTAGGCGATGAAGATGACGGCCGGCTTGTGCTCGGCAATCGCCATCAGCATGGCCGGCAGGTTCAGCGAGAAGTTGGCCGCCAGCGGCACGCCCACGAACTTCACGCCATTCAGGCGCGCGCTCATCTCGTACATCACAAAGCCGGGCAGCGGCGCCAGCGCCACGGCGCCGGGCTTGGCACAGGCCTGCAGCACCAGATGAATCAGCTCGTCGCTGCCATTGCCCAGCATCACCGGGCAGCCCTCGGGAACGCCCAGCTTGGCCGCGAGCGCGTCCTTCACCGCGCGGTAGCTAGGCACCGGGTAGCGGTTCAGCAGCACATCGGTCAGCCGCTGCGCCAGCTGCGCCTTGAGCGGCGCCGGCAGATCGAAGGGGTTCTCCATCGCATCGAGCTTGATGAAGCCCGAGGCGTCCGGCACGGGGTAGGCCGACATGGCAAGTACGTCGGCGCGGATGAGGTCTTGGGATTGGGGGTTCACTGTGCAATTCTATGGGCTGGGCTTGTCTCATCAGCAGCTCGCTTCAGCGCTTCCTATGTGGTCTAAACAGCACGAAAGGAAGGGCATGGAACATCGATCGGCGTCAGCAGCATTGAACGTTTCGGTGCCTTCACTGCCTATTCCGGGTCCACCCGCTTCGAAGCCGGCTTGAGCTTTGCTCAGCCCGTTGATCGGAGGACGACACATATGAGGCGCAGGACGCAAACGTTGTCCAACGTGGGCTGAACGACAAACTCCTTCCACGCTAATCGAGAAGGCGGCTTGAAGGTTTCGGACCCTCTGAGCCCCACTCCCGAATGGGGGTAGGCCCAGCCTTCGGTCATTAACAGGTCAGTCTGCGCCAACTACCCTAGAGTTGATGCCATGGTCGACGTCTCAACAGATCTAGCGGAAACACGTTCACGCGTCCTCGCCGTTTTCAGGCGACACCGAGAAACGCCCGATGCCGAGTTTCAGCCGAATCGATTTCTGGACTATCTCCGAAAAAATCCAGAGCCACCCGGCGCATTTCGTGACAGCTTTGCTGGTTTGCGGCGCTACAACCGCTTCATTGACGACCTCCAGCTCGAGTTCGGCGTTTGCTTCTCGCTGGCTGACTTTGAGACCAACCATAGCCTCGAGTCGATAGTGCACAGAATCGCTTATCTCGTCGCAAATCCGCGCGGGTCACGGCGGTCCTTGGCCAATCAGCGTCGGGTCGGCTTTGGCTTTGGTCCCCTGATAGTCCTTCTTCTATTGGGAAGCGCAGCGATGTATTTCGGCCCTAGAGCGCCTGCAGTCGCGCTAGGCATTGTTGGCGCATGCGGCCTCATCGCCATTCCCTATGCCATCGCCTTTTTCCGTTGGAGACGCTACGTGAGTGCGCTCACTACAAAGATCTGCAGCAACGACCCGCAGATTTGACGTGCGCATTCAGGAGCGCTCACCAGCCCCCCGCCCCGCCACCCGCCCGCTCGCCATCACGGCATTGAGCAGGTAGCCGCCAGTGGGGGCCTCCCAGTCGAGCATTTCGCCGGCGCAGAACACGCCGGGCAGGGCCTTGAGTTCGAGCTGGTCCGTCAGTGCGTCAAGCTTTACGCCGCCGGCGGTGCTGATGGCTTCATCGATGGGCCGGGTGGCAACAAGCTCCACCGGCAGGGCCTTGAGTGCGGCGGCAAGCAGCGCAGGCTGCTCCGGTACGGGCTCAGGCAGGCATTCGCGCAGCAGGGCAATCGCGGCATTGGGCAGATTCAGGCGCGTCTTGAGGTGCGTGGTGAAGCTGCGGCGGCCGCGCGGGTGGGCGAGTTCGGCGGTGATCCACTCGGCGCTGCGGTCGGGCAGCAGGTCGAGCGTGAATGTCGCGCGGCCGGTGGTCAGCAGGGTGTCGCGCAGGGCTCGGCTGGTGGCGTAGATCAGCGAGCCTTCCACGCCCGTGGCGGTGAGCATGAGTTCGCCTCGCCGCTCGAACGCGCTGCCATCGGTGGCTACGCAGCGCAGGGTGACGGCCTTCAGCGGCGTGCCGGCGCAGTGCTCGGCAAACCAGGGGCTCCAGCCCACCGGGCCGGCCTTGGGGTCATGGCTCTTCACATCAAAGCCGCAGTTGGCGGGCACGAGCGGGCTGACCGCCACGCCCGCGGCCGCAAGCAGCGGCACCCAGGCGCCGTCCGAGCCCAGGCGCGCCCAGCTGGCGCCGCCCAGGGCGAGGATCACGGCGTCGGCTTCGATCTGAATCTCACCGGCGGGGCCGAGCATGCGCAGTGCGGGCGCGCGCTGTGCCGCCGCGGCGGCAGCGAGGTCGCCGGCAAACCCCAGCCAACGATGCCGCTGATGAAAGCGCACGCCGGCCACGCGCAGGCGGTGCATCCAGGCGCGCAGCAGCGGCGCGGCCTTCATCTCGGCCGGAAACACGCGGCCGGAGCTGCCTACGAACGTATCCACCCCGAGGCCGTGCACCCATGCGCGCAGCTCGGTGGGTGAAAGCGCATCCAGCCACTGCGCCACCTGCGGGCCCTGCGCGCCGTAGCGCCCGAGGAAAGCGGGCAGCGGCTCGCTGTGGGTGATGTTCAGCCCGCCCTTGCCGGCCAGCAGGAACTTGCGGCCGGCGCTCGGCATGGCGTCGTACACGTCGATCTGTACGCGACTCGCGCCCGCAGCCGCTACGGTCTCTGCGGCCATCAGGCCGGCAGGACCGGCGCCAATGATGGCGACGCGGCGTGCAGCGGAATCAGTATTGTTCATTTATGACCGAAATAGACGCATCGATGGATCAAAAAAAATGGCATTCCGCGCATCAGATGAGCGGAAAGTGGCAATGCGGTAGGTCTACAAATTGAGGCCGAAAATGCATTATTTAAGTGGAAGGTGCATCACCCGCTCGCCGTCCTCGATCTCGCCGGTGTAGGCAAAGCCCAGCGACGCATAGAAGCGCCCGGCGTGCTCGTTGGCGATCACATGAGACAGCGCGATGCGCGCCACACCCAGGCGGCGGCCCTCCTCGATCACCCAGGCCATGGCCTGCTTGCCCAGCCCGCGGCCCTGCTGGCTGGCGTCGATCATCAGGCGCCAGACATACAGCTCGTCCGCGCGGTCTGCCTCGTCGGGGTCCATGCGTGCATCCCAGAGCAGCAGCAGGCCGGCGGGCGTGCCATCGGCGCGGATGCCCCAGGCCTTGCCGGCCGGGCCGTGCAGGTTCACCTGCGCCAGGGACTTCCAGTTGTCTGCCACGTAGGTGGACTGCGCCGGCGCCACGCGCAGGTGGGCAAAGGCTTCGTAGTTGTCGCCGGTGATGGGCTCCATGCTCACGCCGGGCTGGGCCGGCGTTGCTGCGGCCACCGGTGCGGTGCTGATGCGCATGCGCGCCGCCTCGGCATGTGCGGGCAGGCCCTCGGTGTCGGCCAGCTGGCCGGCAATGTGGCCCAGGGTCTGCGCACCGGCGGCGCTGGCGTGGATGATCGAGCTGCGCTTCTGGAAGTCGTACACGCCCAGCGGGCTGGAGAAGCGCGCCGTGCGCAGCGTGGGCAGCACGTGGTTGGGGCCGGCGCAGTAGTCGCCCAGGCTTTCGCTCGAATAGGCGCCCATGAAGATCGCGCCGCTGTGGCGGATGTGCGGCAGCAGGGCGTTGGGGTCCTTGACGCTGAGTTCCATGTGCTCGGGTGCGAGCCAGTTGCAGATCTCGCAGGCGTCTTCCAGGCTGCGCGTGAGGATGAGCGCGCCGCGCCCGCGCAGGCTGGCCTCGATCACGGCCTTGCGCGGCATGGTGGGCAGCAGCCTCTCGATGCTTGCGGCCACGGCGTCCAGGTAGGCGGCGTCCGGACAGAGCAGCACGCTTTGCGCCAGTTCATCATGCTCGGCCTGGCTGAAGAGGTCCATCGCCACCCAGTCCGGCGGCGTGCTGCCGTCGGCAATCACCAGAATCTCGCTCGGGCCGGCAATCATGTCGATGCCCACCGTGCCGAACACACGCCGCTTGGCTGCGGCCACGTAGGCGTTGCCGGGGCCGACGATCTTGTCCACCGCCGGAATGGTCTGCGTGCCATAGGCCAGTGCGGCCACGGCCTGTGCGCCGCCAATGCTGAACACGCGGTCCACACCGGCAATCGCCGCCGCAGCGAGCACGATGGGCCTGTGGATGCCGCCCGGCGTGGGTGCGACCATGATGACCTCACGCACCCCGGCCACCTTGGCGGGCACCGCGTTCATCAGCAGCGAGGACGGATAGGCCGCCTTGCCGCCCGGCACATACAGGCCCACGCGGTCCAGCGGCGTGACGCGCTGGCCCAGCACCGTGCCGTCGGCCTCGGTGTAGGTCCAGTCCGTCGCCTTCTGGCGCTCATGAAAGCGGCGGATGCGATCGGCCGCGGCTTCCAGTGCCTGGCGGTCTGCCGGCGTGATCTCGTTCAGCGCCGCCTGCAGCTGGGCCTGGCTCACTTCCAGTTGGGCCACGCTCGTCACATCCAGCTTGTCGAAGCGGCGCGTGTAGTCCAGCAGGGCACTATCGCCCTCGGTCTTCACACGGCGCAGCACCTCGGCCACGGTGGATTCGATCTGGTCATTGGCGCCTTCTTCAAACACCGCGAGCGCTTCGAGCTGGGCACGAAAGTCGGGCTGCGTGGTGGAGAGGCGGCGGAGTTCGGAGGTTTTCATCTTTGATGGGTTGCTCAGAAGCCTAGTTGTCGCGTGTGGTCACGGTCCAAGTGGCCAGAAAGTCAGGGTTCTCAACGTCTTCGCCGGTCGTCCGCAGGCGATAGTTCCCAGGCTGTGCACGTTCGATGGCTCGCGTGTCGGGTGGGAGCCAGCGTGTGTCACCCGCACTCATGCCATCGAGACGCAGCTCGATACCGTCCGTGTCGTCGACACTCAGCACAGTGCCCCAGAACTGCTCGTTGCGGATGAATTCGCCAGTCGAGTTGAGGAAGGTCACGCCAACAAGCAAGGTCTTGCCGAGCATCTCTTGGGCAATTCTTGTATCGAAGACAAGTTCTTCGCTGGGCTGGAGACGTAGCTCATAACGCGCCACATGATGGCGCCCGACATTCGCAACACTGTGGAACACGAAGCCATAGCGCTCATACACGCCACGCAGCGCAGTGCGGTCTGAAGCAGTGTCCAGTCGCAGCCACTCCCGCCCAGCCTCGCGTGCCAGTCGGCAAGCCTCGTCGAGCAGAAAGTGGCTCAGGCCGCGCCCTGCAAATTGCGGCAGCACCGCAACGCGGTGCACATAAGCCGAGCTGCCCGCTGCGACCTCCGGCCAGAAGTCCGGGTCTTCGAGTTGAAAGCGCATGGTGCCCACGGCCCGTTCGTCCTCGAAGGCCAGGTAGTACTGGCCGATGGCCGAGTCTGCCGCCACACGCTGCGTCGCGATCTCCTCCGGCAGCCACAGCGTCTGCCCCCGAGCGGCCATGCGTGCCGCTGCGGCGCCGAGGATGGACGCAACCTGCGCGGTGTCCGAGGGCGAGGCGGGGCGCAGGGTGAAGGGCATGCTCGTACGCAGCGCTAGGGCTTGACCGCCGCCCGCATCGCCTCGATGAAGGGCGAGAGCTGGGCGAATTGGGTCTTGAAGGCGGCCTGGTTGACGATCAGGCGCGAGGAGATCGGGCAGATGGTTTCCACCTCGATCAGATTGTTCGCCTTGAGCGTGCCGCCGGTGGAGACGAGGTCCACGATTGCGTCGGCCAGGCCGGTGAGGGGGGCGAGTTCCATGCTGCCGTAGAGCTTGATCACGTCCACGTGCACGCCCTTGCTTGCAAAGTGGTTGCGCGTGGTCTCGACATACTTGGTGGCGACCTTCAGGCGCGCGCCCTGGCGCACGCTGGCGGCGTAGTCGAAGTCCTGGCGGGTGGCCACGCTCATGCGGCAGCGTGCGATGTTGAGGTCCACCGGCATGTAGAGGCCGGCCGTGCCGTGCTCCATGAGCGTGTCCAGCCCGGTGATGCCGCAGGTGGCGCCGCCGTACTGCACGTAGGTGGGCACGTCGCTGGCGCGCACGATGACGATGCGCAGGTCGGGCCGCGAGGTGGGCAGGATCAGCTTGCGCGTGGTCTCAGGGTCTTCAGGCAGGCTGATGCCGGCGGCCGCCAGCAGCGGCAGGGTCTCTTCAAGAATGCGGCCTTTGGAGAGGGCGAGGGTGATCATGCGCGGGCTCCGGCGCGAGTTTTTGCAGCGACTTCAGGAAGGCTTTCCGCTTGTCTGGTGCCGTAGGCGGGGTTTCGACGGGCATGCCCGTCGCCGCCGGAGGAGCGAGCGCCTGCCAGCGCGAGCCCCGTTGCGCCGCTGATCGCTTGTCCGGCGCGGCTCTTGAGCCAATTTGCCCTGAAGACCCGCATGAATGCTGGTTCTGGCATCACGACACCCGCCGAATCTGCGCGCCCACGGCGGAGAGCTTCTGTTCCATGCGGTCGTAGCCGCGGTCCAGGTGGTAGATGCGGTCCACCAGCGTTTCGCCCTGCGCGCACAGGCCGGCGATCACCAGCGAGGCGGATGCGCGCAGGTCGGTGGCCATGACGGGGGCGCCGGTCAGCTTGGGCACGCCCTGCACCACCGCGGTGTGACCCTCGATGCTGATGTTGGCGCCCAGGCGGATCAGCTCCTGCACGTGCATGAAGCGGTTCTCGAAGATGTGTTCGGAAATGGTTGCCGCCCCATCCGCCACGCAGTTCACAGCCATCAGCTGGGCCTGCATGTCGGTGGCAAAGCCCGGGTACTCCACGGTGCGGAAGCTGACCGCACGCGGGCGGTGGTGCATGGTGGCGTGGATGGTGTTGCTGCCGATCTGCAGGTGCAGGCCGGCCTCGCGCAGCTTGTCGAGCGTGGCGCCCATGGTGTCGGGCGCGGCGTGGGTCAGGGTCACATCGCCACCTGCTGCCGCCACGGCGCACAGGAAGGTGCCGGCCTCAATCCGGTCGGGCATCACGCTGTGCTCTGCGCCGTGCAGCTTGTCCACGCCTTCGATCACGAGGCGGTCGGTGCCGATGCCTTCGATACGGGCGCCCATCTTCACGAGCAGGTGCGCCAGATCGGTCACTTCCGGTTCGCGCGCGGCGTTCTCGATCACCGTGGTGCCCGCGGCCAGCGTGGCGGCCATGAGGAGGTTCTCGGTGCCGGTGACGGTGATCATGTCCGTGCGCAGGGTGGTGCCCTGCAGGCGCCGCGCCTTGGCGTGGATGTAGCCGCCCTCCACGGTGATCTCGGCACCGAGGGCCTGCAGGCCCTTGATGTGCTGGTCCACCGGGCGCTGGCCGATGGCGCAGCCGCCGGGCAGGCTGACCTTGGCCTGGCCGAAGCGCGCGACCAGCGGGCCGAGCACCAGGATGCTGGCGCGCATGGTCTTGACGAGGTCATAGGGTGCCTTGGGATTCGTCACGCCGCTGGCATCGATGCTGACGACGCCGGTCTCGTCACGCTCACACTTGGCGCCCATGCCGGCCAGCAGCTTGGAGAGCGTGCGGATGTCGGCCAGCTTGGGCACGTTGCGGATGGTGACCGGATCGGCGGTGAGCAGGCCGGCGGCGAGGATGGGCAGGGCGGCGTTCTTGGCGCCCGCCACGGGAATCTCGCCCTTGAGAGCGTTGCCGCCGGTGATGATGAGTTTGTCCATGATGTGCTTCAGTTGCGCCCGGGCGCTGGGTCTTGCGGTGCGCCAAAGCGCAGGTGATGGGTTGTGCCGCTATCTACTTGGCGCTTTGCCACTCGGTGGGCGTGAGGGTCTTCATTGACAGGGCGTGAATCTCCTCGCGCATGCGGTCGCCGAGCGCGGCATAGACGAGCTGATGGCGCTGCACGGGGCGCTTGCCCTCGAACTGCGCCGAGACGATGGTGGCGTAGAAGTGCCGGCCGTCGCCGTCCACCTGCACGTGCTCGCAGGCCAGGCCGGCCGCGATGTAGTCCTGCACCATCTGCGGTGTGGGTTCGCTCATTTCAGTTCCTCAGCTTGTAGCCACGCGCCAGCAGCGTGTAGGCCCAGCCGCTGATGACCAGCAGCGTGGCCAGCACCACGGCCAGCGAGATGAAAGGGGGAATGTCGCTCTTGCCCACAAAGCCGTAGCGGAAGCCGTCGATCATGTAGAAGAACGGATTCAGGTGGCTCACGGTCTGCCAGAGGCCGGGCAGCGAGTGGATCGAATAGAACACGCCGGACAGGAACGTGGCCGGCAGGATGATGAAGTTCTGGAAGGCGGCGAGCTGATCGAACTTCTCAGCCCAGATGCCCGCCACCAGCCCGAGCGCGCCCATCACGGCCGCGCCCGCCAGGGCAAACACCAGAATCCACAGCAGGTTGTGCACGCCCAGATGCGCAAACCACACCGTGATCAGCAGCACACCCGTACCCACCGCCAGCCCGCGCACGACAGCGCCGCCCACATAGGCCGCAAACAGCTCCCAATGCGCAAAGGGCGGCAGCAGGATGAAGACGATGTTGCCCGTGATCTTGCTCTGGATCAGCGAGGACGAGCTGTTGGCAAAGGCGTTCTGCAGCACGCTCATCATCACCAGCCCCGGAATCAGGAAGGCCGTGTAGCTGATCTGCTCATAGACCATCACCCGGCCCTCGAGCACGTGGCCGAACACCAGCAGATAGAGCAGGGCCGTGAGCACCGGTGCGGCAATCGTCTGGAAGCTCACCTTCCAGAAGCGCAGCAGCTCTTTTTTGAGGAGCATGGGCAGGCCCGAGTGCGCGACCATCACGCTTCCACCCTCTCGGCGGGGGGACTGAGGGGGGAGCCCACTTCAGGCCGAAGGCGGGGGCGGGCGGCCCCGCCCGACTCCGCCATGACCTGCAGGAACACGTCTTCCAGGTCGGCACGCTGGATCTCGGCTTCTTCCAGGTGCAGCCCGCCGCCGCGCAGATCGGCCAGCAGCTGTGCGGCTTCGTCGTAGCTCGCCACGCGCAGGCGCAGGCGGCTGCCGGCGCTGCCATCGCCACTGGTCAGCTTGCTGCGCAGGGCATCCGGCAGGGCTTGGTTCAGGCGCAGCATGACTTGCAGGCCCGTGAAGCGCTTGAGCAGGTTGGCGGTGGAGTCCAGCGCCACCACGCGGCTGGCCTTGAGCATGGCAATCCGCGAGCACAGCTCCTCGGCCTCTTCCAGATAGTGTGTGGTCAGGACGATGGTGCGGCCGCTGGCATGCAGCTGGCGGATGAAGCGCCAGAGCGTCTGGCGCAGCTCGACATCCACACCGGCGGTGGGCTCGTCGAGCACGATCACCGGCGGCTTGTGCACCAGGGCCTGGGCGACCATCACGCGGCGTTTCATGCCGCCGGAAAGGGCGCGCATGTTGGTGTCGGCCTTGTCGGCCAGACCCAGGCCCTGGAGGATCTCGTCGATCCAGGCGGCGTTGTCCTTCAGGCCGAAATAGCCGGACTGGAAGCGCAGGGTTTCGCGCACGGTGAAGAAGGGGTCGAACACCAGCTCCTGCGGCACCACGCCCAGCGCACGGCGCGCCTCGCGGAACTGGCTCACGACATCGAAGCCCATGACCTGCGCGCTGCCCGATGTGGCGCGTGCCAGCCCGGCCAGGATGGAGATGAGTGTGGTCTTGCCGGCGGCGTTGGGGCCGAGCAGGCCGAAGAACTCGCCCTCGCGGATCTCGAGGCTGACGCCATCGAGCGCGGTGAGTTTCGGATAGCGTTTGACGATGCCGTCGACGCGGATCGCAGCGCGCGTCGCGGTGGGGGCTTGGAAGGTGGGGAGGCTCATGGGAGACCGCGCAGTTTACGGCGCGCGGTCTCTGCAGGGCTTCAGTGCAAGGGCGGCCGTTTCAACGCATTACGCGTGAGAGTGACCGTGATGCTGGGCCGGCGAAACGGGCAGTCCGAGCAGGGCTTCGACGCCGTACAGTTGCGCGAGCGATCGGGCCTGGGCGGTGGCATTGGCCACGCGCAGATCGCTGCGCACGCGACGTGCCGCCAGCAGCAGCGCGATCAGGCTGGAATCCAGCTGCGTGACGGCGCTGCAGTCCACTTCGGATTCACCGCCGCGCAACGCGGCGAGCAGCTGGGTTTCCAGCTGCGGCGCCTGGGCGTGTGTGACGACTGCGGGCAGAGCGAAAGGCATGTCGGGAGTGCGCTGATCAGCTCTTGGCGTTCTCAAGGCGGCGATTGCGCTCGACCAGGCTCTTGATCAGGCCGTCGATGCCGCCCTTGTCCACTTCCTGCTGGAAGCTGGCGCGGTAGCTGTCGACCAGCCACAGGCCGAGGATGTTGACGTCGTAGGCCTTCCAGCCGGCGGGCGTCTTTTCCATGCGGTAGTCGAGCTGGATGGGGTCGCCGCGTTGCGGCACGACCTGGGTGCGCACGGTGACTTCGGTATCCGAATCCGCAGCGCGCAGCGGACGCATGTTGATCTTGGCGTTGGCGGCCTGACCCATGGCGTTGGCATAGGTCTTCACCAGGATGCCGCGGAACTGCTCTTGCAGCTGCGCCTGTTGTTCCGGCGTGGCCTGGCGCCAGGCGCGGCCCACGGCCAGCGCGGTGGTGCGCTGGAAGTTCACGTGCGGCATGACCTTCTGTTCGACCAGGGCGCTGAGCTTGCGGATGTCGCCCGTCTGCAGGGCCTTGTCCGAAGAGATCGTGTTCAGCACGTCTTCCATGACGGTGCGCACGAGCGCATCCGGCGCGGTGGGTGCGGCGGTCTGGGCGAACGCGCTGCCGGCAAAGGCCAGGGCGGCGGTGGCGATCAGGGTGCGGAGGATCTGAGGCAGTTTGAACATGATGTGAAGTTCTTGTTGATTCGCTTACCGCAACGTGCGGCGGGAGGAGGACGCTGACCGGGAATCGGCAGCCAGCGGCTTTGTTGTTGCTTGTCTTGTGTCTTCTTGTGACGCCGGGATGTGCGCCAGCTGCAATGCGTTCAGTGCTGGGACAGCAGGGTCATTCCCGCGGTTCCGGCGCGCGCGCCAGAGGTGTTTCCATCCGCAACCCCGGCCAGCCCCGCCTTGATCGGCACGATCATCAGCGCGGTCGGCGCAGAAGTAAGTGTGCGCTCTCCCTGAGGGGCTTGGCTGGTCTTGTCCTTGGACTTGTCGGCAGGCTTCTCGTCTTTTGGATCGGGCGGGTTGCCATCGTAGATCGCGTTCAGGCGCTGTTGCAGATAGACGGTGCGGATCGCGTTGTATTTATCAATGCCCATGCTGTCGAGCAATTGCTCTGCTCGCAACAAGCTTGCGCGGGTATCCACGGCGCGCAGCACGATCAGCGTCAGGCGCGCGTTGTCGTCATTGATCTGGGTGATCGGGTTGTAGCCCAGGTCTGCAAGCAGCGTGGTCGTGTCGCGCACGGTGGACGGGCCGAAGATCGGCAGCACCAGGTACGGCCCGGGTGGCACGCCCCAGCGGCCGAGCGTCTCGCCGATGTCGGTGCGGTTGCGCTCGATGCCCAGTTCCGTGGCGATGTCCACGCAGCCGCCAAAGCCGAACAGGGTGTTCAACGTGAAGCGCGTGACGTCCTGGCAGAAGGACACCACCTTGCCCTGCAGCAGGTTGTTCACCGCCGTCAGTGGCACCGACATGTTGTAGAAGAAGTTGCCCACGCAGGTGCGCACCGGCTCGGGCACCACGGCCTGATAGCCCTTGGCGATCGGCTTGGTCACCGCGCGGTCCACCGTGTCATTGAAGGCGAAGACCTTGCGGTTGATCGGCTCCAGCGGATCGGCCGGGTTGCTGCCCAGCGACGCGCAGCCGCTGGCGAGCGCCAGCGCCAGCACGGCGGTAGCAACGCGCAGCGAGCGCGCGGCCGAGGCGCCGAAGCTCACTTCTTGTCTCCGCCCCCGTTGCCTGCAGCGGCCGGGGTGGATGGGCTGGAGGGACCTTCAGCGGCCTTGCTGAACAGGAACTGGCTGATCAGATTTTCAAGCACCAGCGCGGACTGGGTGCGCGCAAAGCGCTCGCCGGCCTTGAGGTTGTCCGGGT
Source organism: beta proteobacterium AAP99 (assembly GCA_001295775.1). GTDB lineage: Bacteria > Pseudomonadota > Gammaproteobacteria > Burkholderiales > Burkholderiaceae_C > Piscinibacterium. The sequence goes on along the minus strand of LJIA01000005.1, from coordinate 359,372 downwards.
CGCCACCGGCTTCCAGGCCGATGTACTGCTCGCCCAGCAGACCCGCCGTGAGGATCTTGGCGGTGGTGTCCTTGGGGAACTGGAAGCGCGAGTCCATGGACAGGGTCACGGTGGCCTGGAAGGTCTGCGTGTCGAAGCGGATGTCCTTGATGCGGCCCACCACCACGCCGGCGGACTTCACCGGTGCCTTGTCCTTGAGCTGGCCGATGTTGTCAAAGCGCGCCGTCAGCTCGTAGCTGCTGCCCGCGCCCAGGCTGCTGGTGAGGTTGCCGGCGCGCAGGGCCAGGAAGGCCAGGGCGAGCAGGCCGGCCAGCACGAACAGGCCGACAAAGAAGTCATAGGACTTGCGTTCCATAAGCGGCAATCCTTACTGCTGAAACTCAGGCAAACATGAAGGCGGTCAGGATGAAGTCCATCCCGAGTACCGCCAGCGAAGAAGCCACCACCGTGCGCGTCGTGGCATGGGCCACGCCTTCGGGCGTCGGGTTGGCTTCATAACCCTCGAACAGCGCGATCGAAGTCACGATCACGCCAAACACAATGCTCTTGATCACACCCTGGCCGATGTCGTCCCACCAGTCCACGCCGGACTGCATCTGGCTCCAGAAGGCGCCAGCGTCGATGCCCACAAGCACGACCACGATCAGATAGGCGCCCAGGATGCCGGCCATCGCAAAGATCACCGACAGAATCGGCATGGCGATCAGGCCGCCCCAGAAGCGCGGCGCGACGATGCGCGCCATCGGGTTCACGGCCATCATGTCCAGGGCGGTCAGCTGCTCGCCGGACTTCATCAGGCCGATCTCGGCGGTCAGCGAGGTACCGGCGCGGCCGGCAAACAGGAGGGCCGTGACCACGGGCGCCAGTTCACGCACCAGCGCCAGGTTCACGGCCAGACCGGCGAGTTCGGCACTGCCGTAGCGCGCCAGCAGGTTGTAGAGCTGCAGGGCCAGCACAAAACCGACGAACAGACCGCTGATGGCAATGATGATCAGCGAGTGGTTGCCGATGAAGTGCACCTGCTTGACCACCAGGCGCGGGCGCAGCAGCAGGCCGACGGAGTTGATCAGGCTGTCGACCAGGAAGCGCGCAAAGCGGCCCATGGCCGCGATGAACAGGCGCACCGAGAAGCCGAGGTCGGAGATCGCCTTCATGCGCCGAGGAAATCCTGTTCGAGCGTGCGCGGCGCCGGCATGTGGAACTTCACCGGGCCGTCGGGCTCGCCGTTGATGAATTGGGTCACGCGCGGGTCGGTGCTCTCGCGCAGTTCGGCCGGTGTGCCATGTGCGGCAATCTGGCCATCGGCCACCAGCACGATGCGGTCGGCGATCAGGAAGGTCTCGGCCACGTCGTGCGAGACGATGATCGAGGTGGCGCCCAGCGCGTCATTCAAGGTGCGGATCAGCTGCGCGGTGATGCCCAGGGAGATCGGGTCCAGCCCCGCGAAGGGCTCGTCATACAGGATCAGCTCCGGGTCCAGCGCCACGGCGCGGGCCAAGGCCACGCGGCGCGCCATGCCGCCGGAAATCTGGCTGGGCATCAGTTCCGCCGCACCGCGCAGGCCCACGGCGTGAAGCTTGAGCAGCACGAGGTCGCGGATCTGGCGTTCAGTCAGCTGGGTGTGTTCGCGCAGCGGGTAGGCCACGTTTTCGGCCACCGACAGATCCGTGAACAGGGCGCCGAACTGGAACAGCATGCCCATGCGCTTGCGGATGGCATACAGCCCGGCGGTATCCAGCGGCGAAATGTCCTGATCGAATACCCGCACTGTGCCCGTGGTTGGCTTGACCAGCCCGCCGATCAGGCGCAGCAGGGTGGTCTTGCCCGAACCGGAGCCGCCCATGATGGCGACCAGTTCACCTTGCTTGATCGACAGGTCGATTCCGCGCAGGATCATGCGGCCACCGGGGGTTCCGGGTCGGCCATAGGCGAAATCGAGAGCGCTAATGTTGACGGACACGCTCGGATTCTAAATGACCGGCGGGTTACTTTCTGCGGCGCAACACGCCGAAACCCAGCTTTGCCACAAGGATGCATCGCGCAAATTGGGCGCTCGACGCGCGTTGCGCGGGCCGTTCTGATGAGATTTGGTGTCTTTTGTGCCGGAATTGCGGCTTTGCCTGCGCGTTTGCGCAAACTTCAAGCTCGATGTCGACAAGATCTTTGAACGCCCGAGCCGCTGCCGCGGCGCTCGGACTGCTGGTGGCGTGCGCAGCGCAGGCCCAGAGCGCCGTACAGCCGCCTGCGGCCTCGGCTGCAGCGGCGGCGGGAACACCGACCGCGGCACCCGCTCCGGCGCAGTCCGCACCCAGACCCGCCTCCGGCAGCGATCTGGCGGCCTGTCAGGCTCTGGTGCAGCGCCTGTCCGCCTTCAAGCCGGTGGACTGTGCGCGCCTGGCCTTTCTGCCGAGCGGTCACCAGTCCGTGCGGGGGCGGCCGATCCTGGTGCGCGAATTCGGCGCGCCCGTGGCCAGCCCACGGCCCAGCGCCGCGCCCGGCGCCGACCGCCCACCCGGAGCGGTGCTGCGTCGGCCGCGCGTGCTGCTGGTGGGCGGCATCCATGGCGATGAACTGACGTCCACGGCCACCGTGCTGCGCTGGGCGGAGTGGCTGGCGCGCGACGCAGCCGCCGGTCAGCCGGTACCTTTTCACTGGCGCGTCGTGCCCGCGATGAACCCGGACGGTCTGCTCGCCCGGCCGGCCACCCGCGTCAATGCCAACGGCGTGGACCTGAACCGCAACTTCCCCACGCCCGGCTGGGAGCCCAAGGCTCGCAAGTGGTGGGAGGGCACCGCGCGCAAGGACCCGCGGCGCTTTCCCGGCCGAACGGCGGCCAGCGAACCCGAGACCCGCTGGCTGCTGGCCGAGATGGAGCGCTTTGCGCCGGACGTGATCATCTCCGTACACGCGCCCTTCGGCCTGCTGGATTACGACGGCCCCAAGCCGCAGAACCTCTCGCCGCCGCGGCAGCTGGGCCGGCTGTATCTGGATCAGCTCGGCGTGTATCCGGGCTCTCTGGGCAACTACGGCGGCGTGCACCGCGGCGTGGCCGTGCTCACGATCGAGCTGCCGCATGCGCTGGAGCTGCCCAACGACCTGGAGCTGGCGCGCATGTGGACGGACCTGCGGCGCTGGATTGCCGAATACATGCAGCGCAGCGCCGCGGCGCAGCTGGCTGCGGGCGGCGGTTCGGGCGTGGACGGTGGGAGCGCCAGCCCGCGTCCTTAGCTCGGGCGAAAAGGCTAGAAGGGCTTTCCGCTTGTCTGGCGGGCATCTTCAGCCGATTTGGCCTCAATAGCCGCGCCAATACTTGATCCAAAGTTATGCAAGTCCATTTCATGCGGCTCTTCAGGCCAAATTGCCTGAAGAGCCTCGCCAGACAAGCGGAACCGCCTTCTGGCGGCTCAAATCGCGACGACGATGTCCCAGCTCGCCCGCACTTCGGCCGCTGTGGTCTGCACGCTGGCAATCAGCCGGTCGCGCAGGGCGGCGGGGGCGCTGCGGATGACGAAGTCGCCGGAGAGATCGTCGCCACGCAGATAAACCTGCGTGGTGAGCAGATCGCGCCGGATGTCGCGCTCGGTCAGCGCGACCTTGACATGGACATGCGGCACGCGGCCGCCGTAGGGCACGGGGCGCAGGGTACGGAAGGCATAGCGGCCCTGGGCGTCGGTCACGGTGCGGCCAAAGCCCTGGAAGCCGGGGTCGCCTTGGCGCAGGGTCTGGGCGGTGTAGAGGTAGGTGCCGCCGGCGTCGCACTGCCAGATTTCCACCAGCGCCCCACCCACCGGCTCGCCACGCGTGTTCAGCACTCGGCCCGATAGCGCCATGGGCGTGCCGCGGGCCAGCGCCGCGCTGCCCGTGACCTGCAGCAGGTCGGCGTCCAGATCGCTGCGCGCAGCAAAGAAGCTCTGCTGAGGGTAGAAGGGCCCCTCGGACTGGCGCGGCGTCAGCGGCAGGGCCGTGCTGCCAGTGGCGCCCGCGAGGCCGGGCAGCGCGAGCAGAGGCAGGCCGCTGGCCGCGAGCACCAGCCGGCGCCGGGCGATGCGCTCCGGCTGTTCGGCAAAGGGCGCGCCAGCCAGCGGTTCAACAACTGCACCGGTCGCCGCGCGGATGAGCGGGCACGCCGATGAGGACGGGATCAAAGCGGTAGGGGCAGGGCGTGTCATGGCAGCTTGGAGCGCCATGCTGCGCCATTGTTCGGCGCACGCCCTCCGCACTTACCCGCAAGCGCGCGGCGTGCGCGATGCGGTCAGCGATTCAGCAGCCCGGAAAGTGCCTGCAGTGCATCCGGAATGCCGCCCTGGGGCACGGCGCCGTTGGGCGTGAGGTGATTGACGACGTCCGGCAGCATCTGCGACAGATGCCCGGCGATGTCCTGCTGGCCCATGCCGGTCTGCTGCGCCAGTTGCGAAAGCAGGCCACCTGCGCCGCCACCGCCCCCCGCGCCGCCCAGTGCCTGCATGATCTGCTCGGCCGAGACGGGCAGGTTCTGCCCCGTGCCGACCCAGGAGGCCACCTGATCGCCCAGGCCGCCTTGCTGCAGCTGCGACAGCATGCCCTGCAGGCCGCCGGCGCTGCTGCCGTTGTTGAGCATGCCCAGCACCGCGTTGATCAGCGCGCCTTGCCCGCCACCCGCCTGCTGGCCGCCCAGCACGCTGCCCAATGCATTGCCCAGCAATCCGTCCAGCAGTCCCATGATCGGCTCCTCGTCTCGTGTGGCTGGTGTGCGCGGCGCAGCAGCGCTCGCGCGGGGAGCCCGGTTTAGACCAGGCGCCAGACGGCGGTCAACATCGAAACCGTGACAATCCCGGCGGTTTCGGTGCGCAGCACGCGCGGACCGAGGCCCAGCCTCGCAAAGCCGTGATGGTCAAGCAGTGTCAACTCGTCGGCGGAGAAGTCGCCTTCCGGGCCGATGACGATGATCGTGGCGGAGTCTGCCGCGGGCGCGGGCAGTTCATGTGGTGCACGCTGGGTGCCGATGGCCAGCGCCAGGCGGTTCATGCCCTTGTCATGCGCGCGGCGTGCCACGGTGGCCAGCGGGGCGATCGGATGCACGACGGGCACGCGGTTCATGCCGCACTGCTCGCAGGCGGCGCGCGCCACGCCGGTCCAGTGCGCCAGGCGCTTCTCGGCGCGGGCGTCATCGAGCTTGATGGTGCTGCGCGCGGCAGCAAAGGGGGCAATCTCGGCCACGCCCAGTTCGGTGGCCTTCTGGATCACCCAGTCCATTTTGTCGGCCGACAGGAGCGCCTGCGCCAGGATGAAGCGATGGGCAGGTGTGCGGTCGTCTGCCAGAAAGCTCTGCGTGCTGGCCAAGACCTTTCGGCCGGAGAAAGACACTGTGGCGGTGTATTCGCCGCCCGTGCCGTTGAACAGCACCACCGGGTCGCCTTCGCGCAGACGCAGCGCCTGCACGTGGCGTGCGGCGTCGTCGGGCAAAAGAAGGGTCTGACCGACGGCCAGCGGCGCGTCCAGATACAGCCGGGCCATGCGCGGGCGTCAGTAGGTCATGGACGCGGCGTTCAGGATGCCCGCCGCGAGCGCACAGACGCCCAGATAGATGCCGGCGGCGCTGCGGCCGGCCGGGATGTCATGGATCAGGTTGGGCAGCATCAGCCGCACGAGGAAATACACGACCACCTGCACCACAAAGGCGACCACGCCCCAGATGAGCATGTCCATCCAGTTCACGCTGTGGGCAATCGCCGAGGCCAGGGGCAGCACATAGCCCAGCGTCGCCCCGGACAGGCTGGCAGCCGCCGCGGGATTGCCCTCGCGGATCAGCTTGAGCTCCGGGTAGGGCGTGATCTGCATGTAGACGATGACGAAGGTGATGGTCAGCGCCAGCGCCAGACCCAGGTGGATCAGGAAGGAGGGCAGGCCTTGCAGGGAGGTCAGCAGCATGGGGGCTCCGATTCGGTTGCGGCGATTCTGGCAGCGTGGGGCCAAAGAGTAAAATCCCGCGTTTTCGACAATCGCCCCACAACCCACCTGAAGCTTTGCTCATCCTGATCTGCGCGGCACAGCGCAGGCAGTGTGAGCAGCAGGGTTCGGGCACCCGGAGTCTTCCCATTCCCAGGCGCGTTGCCATGCGCCCCGAGGGCGGCGGCACCAGCGCCGGCCCGGGGCCCCGCCAGCCCTTGTTCAGTGGCCGGCGGGTGCGGCACCGCTTCTGCGGGCCGGACTGCGAGTGCCGGCGCCGCTCACCCGAGGCCCTCATGTCCGTGACTGCACTGAACAACCCCTCCTTCTCCAAGATGGCCAATGCCATCCGCGCCCTGGCCATGGACGCCGTGCAGAAGGCCAACTCCGGCCACCCCGGCGCACCCATGGGCATGGCGGAGATTGCGGTGGCGCTGTTCGCGCCGCAGTTCGGCCACATCAAGGTGAACCCGGCTGATCCGCACTGGGCCGACCGCGACCGCTTCGTGCTCTCCAACGGCCACGGCAGCATGCTGCAGTACGCCCTGCTGCACCTGACGGGCTTCGATCTGCCGATGAAGGAGATCGAGAACTTCCGCCAGCTGCACAGCAAGACCGCCGGCCACCCCGAGGTACACATCACCCCCGGCGTGGAAACCACCACCGGCCCGCTGGGTCAGGGGCTGGCCAACGGTGTGGGCATGGCCCTCGCGGAAAAGCTGCTCGCGGCCGAGTTCAACATCGACGGCCACCACATCGTCGACCACCTGACCTGGGTGTTTGCCGGCGACGGCTGCCTGATGGAAGGCATCAGCCACGAGGCCTGCTCGCTGGCGGGCACGCTCAAACTCTCCAAGCTCGTGCTGATCTATGACGACAACGGCATCTCGATCGATGGCGAGGTCAAGCACTGGTTCGGCGACGACACCGCCAAGCGCTTCGAGGCCTATGGCTGGAACGTGATCCGTGCCGTGGATGGCCACGACGTGTACGCCGTGGACGCCGCGATCAAGCAGGCGAAGATCAACGCCAGCACCGACCGCGGCCCCACCCTCATCTGCGCACGCACCGTGATCGGCAAGGGCGCACCCAACATGGCGGGCACTGACAAGGTGCACGGCGCCGCGCTGGGTGACAAGGAAGTGGCCGCCACGCGCGAGGCCCTGGGCTGGGATTACCCGCCCTTCGTGGTGCCCGAGGATGTGTATTCGAACTTCAGCCTGAAGGCCCGCGGTGCCGCCGCCCAGGCGCAGTGGGACGCCCGCTTCGAGGCCTTCCGCAATGCCTTCCCAGAAAAGGCCCGCCAGTTCAAGCGCCGCATGGCCGGCGAGCTGCCGCGCAAGTGGGACGAAGCCGTACTCGCCGCAGTGAGCGGCATGATCGAGCGCGGCGAGACCATCGCCACTCGCAAGGCCAGCCAGCAGGCCATCGGCGCACTGGTTGAGGTGCTGCCCGAGATGGTGGGCGGCAGTGCCGACCTGACGGGCAGCAACTTCACCGACTGGAAGGGCGTGGTGCCCGTGCGCCGTACGGAAGCCGGCTTCCAGGCCGGCCGCCACATCAACTGGGGCGTGCGCGAATTCGGCATGAGCGCGGCCACCAACGGCATGGCCCTGCACGGCGGCGTGCTGCCCTTCTCCGGCACCTTCCTGACCTTTGCGGACTACTCGCGCAATGCCCTGCGCATGGCCGCGCTGATGAAGCTGCGCAACATCTTCGTGTTCACGCACGACAGCATCGGCCTGGGCGAAGACGGCCCGACGCACCAGTCCGTCGAGCACGTGGCCAGCCTGCGTCTGATTCCGAACATGGACCTCTGGCGCCCCTGCGACACCGTGGAGAGCATGGTGGCCTGGGCAGCGGCCTGCGAGCGAGTCACCGGCCCGACCTCGCTGATCTTCTCGCGCCAGAACCTGCCCTTCGTGAAGCGCGAAGGCTCGCCTGCCGAAGTGATGGCCCGCATCCGCAAGGGCGCCTATGTCATCAGCGAGGCGCCGGGCGGCCGCAGCAAGGCGCGCGCCGTGATCATCGGTACCGGCAGCGAAATCGCCCTGGCCCTGCAGGCGCAAGCCCAGCTGGCCGAGCAAGGCATTGCCGTGTGCGTGGTCTCCATGCCCAGCACCACCACCTTCGACAAGCAGACCACGGCCTACAAGGAGCTGGTGCTGCCCACCGGCCTGCCGCGGATTGCGGTGGAAGCCGGCGTGACCGACTTCTGGTGGAAGTACGGCTGCGCCGCCGTGGTGGGCATCGACACCTTCGGTGAAAGCGCCCCGGCTGGCATGCTGTTCAAGCATTTCGGCTTCACGGCGGAGAACGTGGTGGCTACGGTCAAGGCGGCACTCCAGAAGTCGGCTTGAGGGCATGTCCAAGGTTCCGATTGGCGAACGCATCATGCGCGATGACCTGCCCCTTTTCGAAGCTAGCCTTTCCCAATGCGAAGCGAATCGAGCGCATCGCTATCCTGTCGTATCGCTGTTCAGTGGGGCAATGGGTTTAGACATCGGGTTGGAGCAGGCGGGTTTGCGGACTGTGGTTGCACAGGACATCGACCCGTGGTGTGTGGAAACCATTCGGCGCAATGGACATGTTGCGGCAAGCGGTGACCTGAGGGAGCTGCTGGCGAAGGATCAGTCAGCGGAGTCCCTGCTCGATGCCTGTGGCATGCGCGGCAGGGAGATTTTTGCGGTGGTGGGAGGTCCGCCCTGCCAGCCGTTTTCCACGGCTGGCAAGCGACTTGGTGTCACCGATCACCGAGGTCAGCTCTACGAGGATTTCGTGCGGGTCGTGAGTGCAATTAGGCCTCGGTTCTTCGTCATGGAGAACGTCAAAGGTTTGGCGTCGATGCCGTCGATCCTTGGCGAGCCAGAGTCGCAGCCTGTGCTTGAGCACATCCTTCACTTGTTCAAGGCGATCGGCTATCGCACCGTGCACGGTGTGCTCGATGCAGTGCACTACGGCACACCTCAGTTCCGAGAGCGCCTCGTAATCATTGGAAGCCGAGATGGCGAGGAAGTCTTTCTTCCTGCGCCAACGCACTTCCCGTTCCATCAGGATCCGCAGTTGCGCTGGAGAACACTTGGTGAGGCCCTTGAGGGTTTGCCGGATGTGAGCCCGCACGCCAAGTTCTCAGCTGGTATTCAGCAGTTCTTGGCATTTGTTCCCGAAGGTGGCAACTGGAAGAGCCTTCCCGAAGGAATTCGAAAGAAGGCAATGGGCGGCGCTTACGAGTCTGGAGGCGGGAAGGTCGGCTTTTTCCGACGCTTGAGCCGGCGTGAACCCTCACCGACTCTTGTGACCAGTCCCGTACAGAAAGCCACATTACTGGCCCATCCGACCCAGATGCGTCCACTGTCGGTGCTTGAGTACGCTCGGCTTCAGGGCTTTCCAGACTCCTGGCATTTCGAGGGCCGACTCAGTGACTGCTATCGGCAGATTGGAAACGCAGTGCCAGTTCCGCTTGGCCGCGCCATTGGGCAGACCTTGATTGCAGTCGCGGAAGGCAATGCTGAAGTCAAGGTAAAGCGGATGCGCGGTACCTCAGTGCACCAGCGCGTTTTGACTTCTGCTAGAGATGAGAGCGAATGATTTCGGACGAGAAACTGCAGGCGAAGGTTGGCGACTTACTTGGCACTCTGTACAAGAAGCGATTCGCCGCTTTGGATGGATTGAAGCTCAAGATGCTTCTCCAAAAGAATCCCTACCTTTACCGCGCCCTGGGAGCGACTCGTGCGCAAGACTTCATCGAGCAACTGCTCGTCGCGCGAGTCTCCAGTTCGGACGAAACGATTTTCGGTAATGACTTTTTTGAGCCGCTGGCCTTGTTCGCTGCCGAGCAGGCACAGATCGGCAAGTCCAATCCAGCGAAGGTGCAAGTTGGTTCCGGGGCAGGTCAAGACATCACAGTCGAGACCGATGATGAGTTTTGGGCGATATCTGTGAAATCCGGCACCAACATCTTCAACTCTCAGAGCGAAAAAGGTCAGTCGACCGAGTTCAGTCAGACGCAAGCACGGCTGAAGAAGGTCAAGAAGTTGTTCCGGCCAATCGTGGGGTACGGCTATGGCCGAAAAGCTGTTCCAAAGAAGCCGAGCCCGGTTGAGCGGTTGGCAGGTCAGCGCTTTTGGCACTTGCTGACTGGAGAACAAGACTTCTATCTGCGGATCGCCCGGGCGATGGAACCTTTCGCCACAGAGCATGCAGCCGAGTTTCAGCGTGCCCTCTCCACCAAGCAAACGGCCTTGCTTAGAGAGTTCATGATCGACTTCGTCGAAGTCAACGGTCACGTTCGATGGGATGCGGTAGTCGCCTTCAACAGCAGCGAAGTTCCGCCTCGTCGAACTTCAGTCAAGAGTCCTTCAAAGAAGACAGGAGCATCAACAAAATGATCAAGGTAGGCATCAACGGTTTCGGTCGCATCGGTCGCATGGTGTTCCGTGCAGCGGTGCAGAACTTCGCGGACGACATCGAGATCGTCGGCATCAATGACCTGCTCGAGCCCGATTACCTGGCCTACATGCTCAAGTACGACAGCGTGCATGGCCGTTTCAAGGGCGAAGTCGCCGTGGACGGCAACACCCTCGTGGTCAACGGCAAGAAGATCCGCCTGACCGCGGTGAAGAACCCGGCTGAACTCAAGTGGAACGAAGTCGGCGCAGACATCGTGGTGGAGTCCACCGGCCTGTTCCTGGACAACGCCACCGCCACCGCCCACCTCACGGCCGGTGCCAAGAAGGTGATCATGAGCGCGCCGTCCAAGGACGACACGCCGATGTTCGTCTACGGCGTGAACCACACGGCCTATAAGGGCGAAGCCATCATCTCCAACGCCTCCTGCACCACCAACTGCCTGGCGCCGGTGGCCAAGGTGCTGCATGACACCTGGGGCATCAAGCGCGGCCTGATGACTACCGTGCACGCCGCCACCGCCACGCAGAAGACCGTGGACGGCCCGAGCAACAAGGACTGGCGCGGCGGCCGCGGCATTCTTGAGAACATCATCCCCAGCTCCACCGGCGCCGCCAAGGCCGTGGGCAAGGTGATCCCGTCCCTGAACAAGAAGCTCACCGGCATGGCGTTCCGCGTGCCCACGAGCGACGTGTCCGTGGTGGACCTGACCGTGGAGCTCGAAAAGCCGGCCACCTACGAGCAGATCTGCGCCGCCATGAAGGCCGCCAGCACGGGGGCCATGAAGGGCGTGATGGGCTACACCGAAGACAAGGTGGTCGCCACCGACTTCCGCGGTGAGCCCTGCACCAGCGTGTTCGATGCCGACGCCGGCATCGCCCTGGATGACACCTTCATCAAGGTGGTGAGCTGGTACGACAACGAGTGGGGCTACTCCAACAAGGTGCTGGAGATGGTCCGGGTGATGGCGAAGTAATCGGCGCTTGAGTCGACTCGCACAGCCAGTAAGCCTCCCGGTTCAAGCCTGCCGCGGGGGCTTTTTTGCGGCCGAATCAAAAGGGCGTTCCGCTTGTCCAGAGCCATTCTTCAGCCATTTTGGTCTGGAGAGCCGCATGAATCCTCAATCCACCAAACCAGGAACTGGTAGAAACCGTAGCGAGCGTGTCGAGTCGCGTGTGAGCAGCGCAGACAGTACGAGTAGTACGGCGACGAGTCTGCGTCATTCGGGAGCACGCGAATCGGCACGCGCAGTAGATTTCTGGAAGTTCTTTTCGAATCGAAGCATCGGACGATGACGAAGACCGTACTGACCCTGAACGATGTGGCGCTTTCCGGCAAGCGCGTGTTCATCCGCAGCGACCTGAACGTGCCGCAGGACGACTCCGGCAAGATCACTGACGACACGCGCATCCGCGCCAGCGTGCCTGCCATCCGGCAGGCCGCCCAGGCCGGCGCTGCCGTGATGGTGACGAGCCACCTCGGCCGCCCCACCGAGGGCGAGTTCAAGCCGGAAGACTCCCTGGCGCCCATTGCCGCGCGCCTGTCCGAGCTGCTGGGCGAGTCCGTGCGCCTGGTGCAGAACTGGGTGGACGGCGGCTTCACCGTGGCCGCGGGCGAAGTGGTGCTGCTGGAGAACTGCCGCGTCAACAAGGGCGAGAAGAAGGACAGCGAAGAGCTGGCGAAGAAGATGGCCGCGCTGTGCGACGTGTACGTGAACGACGCCTTCGGTACCGCGCACCGTGCCGAGGCCACGACCCACGGCATCGCCCGCTTTGCACCCGTGGCTGTGGCCGGCCCGCTGATGGCCGCCGAGATCGAGGCGCTGACGAAAGCGCTCGCCGCACCCAAGCGCCCGCTGGTGGCCATCGTGGCCGGCAGCAAGGTGTCCACCAAGCTCACCATCCTCAAGAGCTTGGCCGAGAAGGTGGATCAGCTCATCGTCGGCGGCGGCATTGCCAACACCTTCATGGCCGCGCAGGGCCTGCCGGTGGGCAAGAGCCTGTGCGAGCACGAACTGCTGGCTGAAGCCCGCGCCATCATCGACCTGATGGCAAGCCGCGGCGCCACCGTGCCCATCCCGACCGATGTGGTCGTGGCCCCCAACTTCGCGGCCGATGCACCCGCCACCACCAAGGCGGCCAAGGACGTGGCGGCAGGCGACATGATCCTGGACATCGGCCCGCAGACCACCGCTGCGCTGGCGGCCATGCTCAAGTCGGCCGGCACCATTGTCTGGAACGGCCCGGTGGGCGTGTTCGAGTTCGACGCCTTTGCCAAGGGCACCGAAGGCCTGGCCCGCGCGATTGCCGAGTCGCCGGCGTTCAGCATTGCGGGTGGTGGCGACACCATCGCGGCCATCAACAAGTTCGGCATTGCCGATCAGGTGAGCTACATCTCCACGGCCGGCGGCGCCTTCCTCGAATTCCTCGAAGGCAAGACCCTGCCCGCAGTGGCGGCGCTGCAGGCGCGCGCCAAGGGCTGAGTCGCTTCAGTGATCGCAACGCCCCGCGGGCACGCAACCGCGGGGCGTTTTCATTTCTGGTTCAGGCCAGACGCCGTTGCCTACATCGCCCCTGTAGTCCGATAAGTGTTGCCGCGGCGCGCAGGCGGCTCGCATACTCGCGTGTCTGACTCACCGAAGCATCCATGAGCACCCGCGACACCAAGATTGTGGCCACCCTGGGCCCCGCCAGTTCCAGCCCCGATGTTCTCGAACGCATGATCCGCGCCGGCGTGGATGTGGTGCGCCTGAATTTCTCGCATGGCAAGGCCGAGGATCACATCGCCCGTGCGCAGCTGGTGCGCGAGGTCTCGGCCAAGGTGGGCAAGGAGGTCGCCATCATGGCGGACCTGCAGGGCCCGAAGATTCGCGTGGGCAAGTTTGCCGAGGGGCGGGTGCATCTGGAGCAGGGCGCACGCTTTGTGCTCGATGGATCGCGCACCGAACTGGGTGACGTGGATGCCGTGGGCCTGGACTACAAGGATCTGCCGCGTGATGTGAAGGCCGGCGACATCCTGTTGCTCAACGACGGGCTGATCGTGCTGAAGGTCGATGAAGTACGCGGCGAGGCCATCCACACTACGGTGGTCATCGGCGGCGAGCTATCCAACAACAAGGGCATCAACAAGCAGGGTGGCGGCCTGACTGCGCCGGCGCTTACTGCCAAGGACATGGAGGACATCAAGACCGCCATGGCCCTGCAGGCGGACTATGTCGCCGTGAGCTTCCCCAAGAACCGCACGGACATGGAAATGGCCCGCCAGCTGTGCAATGTGGCTGCCGCGGCCTACAAGCACAAGCCGGGCATGATCGCCAAGATCGAGCGGGCCGAGGCCATCGTGCCCGAGGTGCTGCAGAGCATTCTGGATGCGAGCGACGGCATCATGGTCGCGCGTGGCGATCTGGCCGTGGAAGTGGGCAACGCGGCCGTGCCCGCGCTGCAGAAGCGCATGATCAAGCTGGCCCGCGAGCAGGACAAGCTCGTCATCACCGCCACGCAGATGATGGAGTCCATGATCGTGAACCCGGTGCCCACCCGCGCCGAGGTGAGCGACGTGGCCAACGCGGTGCTCGACGGGACCGACGCCGTCATGCTGAGTGCCGAAACCGCCAGCGGCAAGTACCCGGTCGAGACAGTCGAGATCATGGCTAACGTCTGCCTGCAGAGCGAGCTGGCCGAGGAGATCGAGCTCGATGCCGACTTCGTCAACAAGACCTTCAGCCGCATCGACCAGACGATCGCCATGGGCGCGCTGTTCACGGCGCACCACCTGGGCTGCAAGGCGATCGTGGCGCTCACGGACTCCGGTTCCACGGCGCTCTGGATGAGCCGGCACAAGATCCACGTGCCGGTCTACGCGCTCACGCCGCGCGTGGCCGCGCAGCGCAAGATGAGCCTGTACCGCAACGTGCGCCCCATGATCATGGCCACCAGCTCCGACCGCGACGAAGCCATGACCCAGGCCGAGCGCCTGCTGATCGAGCGCGGCGTGCTCAAGAATGGCGACACCTACGCCATCACCTGCGGCGAACCCATGGGCACGCCAGGTGGTACGAACATGCTCAAGATCGCTCGGGTCGGTGATTGACCGTTTTCGACTGAATTTTCAGAGTCGATCGACGTCTTTCCGCATATTCAGAGCACTTCTCGGCCGAATGTAGTGCCTCGTTATTTTCGTCCGATATTGACCTAAACAAGGTGTAGGCTGCATCTCCGGAGTGAAGATTGGGCAGCCTATGGCAGCGCCCGCGCACTGCGGCAGACCCGAGCGCCGGCCGCGCGTCTCGGCTGGCTACAATTTCGGCATCCAAATCAAGGCCTTAGCGCCACTACGCGGTGTCGTGTAGTCGCCGTCGGGCCGCGCTGCACCCCGATCTGCCGTTCGCCGGGTCGAATCGACCCGAACGCCGCCCGTTTCTTCATCCTCTCGGAGCCTTTCCATGCCCCTCGTTTCCATGCGCCAGCTGCTCGACCACGCGGCGGAACACAACTACGGCATCCCTGCCTTCAACGTGAACAACCTGGAGCAGGTCCAGGCCATCATGGAAGCGGCCAAGGAAGTGAATGCGCCGGTGATCATGCAGGCCAGCGCGGGTGCCCGGAAGTACGCCGGCGAAGCCTTCCTGCGCAACCTGATCAGCGCCGCAGTGGAGAGTTACCCGAACATCCCGATCGTGATGCACCAGGACCACGGCCAGAGCCCGGATGTATGCCAGGGCGCGATCAACCTGGGCTTCTCCAGCGTGATGATGGACGGCAGTCTGGAAGCCGACGGCAAGACGATTGCCAGCTACGACTACAACATCGACGTCACCCGCAAGGTGGTGGACATGGCCCATGCGATCGGCGTGACGGTGGAAGGCGAACTCGGCTGCCTGGGCTCGCTGGAGACCATGAAGGGCGACAAGGAAGACGGCCACGGCACCGACAGCACGATGACCCGCGACCAGCTGCTGACCGACCCCGAGCAGGCCGCCGACTTCGTCAAGCGCACCCAGCTCGACGCACTGGCGATTGCGATCGGCACCAGCCACGGCGCCTACAAGTTCACCCGCAAGCCCACGGGCGACATCCTGGCGATCGACCGCATCAAGGAAATCCACCGCCGCATCCCGAACACCCATCTGGTGATGCATGGCTCGTCTTCCGTGCCGCAGGACCTGCTGGCCGAGATCCGCAAGTACGGCGGCGACATGAAGGAGACCTACGGCGTGCCGGTCTCCGAGATCCAGGAAGCCATCAAGCATGGCGTGCGCAAGATCAACATCGACACCGACATTCGCCTGGCCATGACGGCCGCGGTGCGCAAGTTCATGTTCGAGAACCCCAGCAAGTTCGACCCGCGCGAGTACCTCAAGCCCGCGCGCGAGGCCGCCAAGCAGATCTGCAAGCAGCGCTACATCGAGTTCAACTGCGAAGGCCAGGCCGGCAAGATCAAGCCGCTGACCCTGCAGCAGGTGGCGCAGCGCTACAAGGCGGGTGAACTTTCCCAGGTGGTCAACTAAGGCGCACCCCGAAACCTACTGCGCGGCCCAATCTGCGCGCTGCCGCTTAGACGTCAACTCGTCGGCGTACTACTCGTACTGTCTGCGCTCCTCGCACACAGCTTGGGCCGCTCGCGACCGTTTCGCGGCGCGCCAAACAGTGGACGGAGGCCGATCCGCGCATAAAATCGCGCCTCAGACGCTAGATTCAGCGCGGCTGACGAGTTATTCGCAGCCGCGCTTTTCATTTCAGCCCTTCACGCCGCCCCCATGACCACGCTTTATCAATCCACCATCACCTCGCTGCCCCTGCTGGGCCGCGGCAAGGTTCGCGAGAACTACGGCATCGGCAGCGACAAGATGCTCATGGTGGCGAGCGATCGTTTGTCGGCTTTCGACGTGATCATGAACGAGCCGATTCCGGACAAGGGGCGCGTGCTCACCGGCATGGCGCTGTTCTGGTTCGACAAGCTGGCGCACATCATCCCCAACCACGGCACGGGCGTTGCGCCCGAGACCGTGGTCGCGGCCGATGAGGTGGAGCAGGTGCGCGGCCGCGCGCAGGTGGTCAAGAAGCTCAAGCCGGTGATGGTGGAGGCGGTGGTGCGCGGCTATCTGGCCGGCAGCGGCTGGAAGGAGTATCAGGACTCAGGCAGCGTGTGCGGCATCCAGCTGCCCGCGGGCCTCAAGCAGGCCAGCAAGCTGCCGGCGCCGATCTTCACGCCCGCCACCAAGGCCGAGATGGGCGAGCACGATGAGAACATCTCGTTTGAGAAGATGTGCGAGATCGTCGGCAAGGACCTGGCGGAGCAGATCCGCACCGTGTCGATCCGCCTGTATCAGGAAGCGGCCGACTACGCCGCCACGCGCGGCATCATCATCGCGGACACCAAGTTCGAGTTCGGCCTCGACGAAGCCGGTCGCCTGACGCTGATGGACGAGGTGCTGACCGCGGACTCATCGCGCTTCTGGCCGGCCGACAGCTACCGCGAGGCGATCAGCCCGCCCAGCTACGACAAGCAGTTCGTGCGCGACTGGCTGGAGGCTTACCGCGACGCAAACGGCCAGCCCTGGCCCAAGACCAAGCCGGCGCCCAGCCTGCCGGCCGACGTGATCA
Organism: beta proteobacterium AAP99; assembly: GCA_001295775.1. Taxonomy (GTDB): domain Bacteria; phylum Pseudomonadota; class Gammaproteobacteria; order Burkholderiales; family Burkholderiaceae_C; genus Piscinibacterium. Next base: position 342,438 of record LJIA01000005.1, on the reverse strand, counting down.
ACGCCACCGCGGCCAAGTACCGCGAGGCCTACGAGAAGCTCACTGGAAAGGCCTTCGCATGAGCACCCCCCTGGTGGGCATCATCATGGGCAGCAACTCGGACTGGGACGTGATGAGCCAGGCCGCGAAGATGCTCGAGGAGTTTGGCGTGCCCTACGAAGCGCAGGTGGTCAGCGCCCACCGCATGCCCGATGACATGTTCCGCTACGCCGAAGCGGCGGCCGGCCGGGGCCTGAAGGCCATCATCGCGGGTGCCGGCGGTGCGGCGCACCTGCCGGGCATGGTGGCCGCCAAGACCATCGTGCCGGTGCTGGGCGTGCCCGTGCCCTCCAAGTACCTGCGTGGCGAGGACAGCCTGCACTCCATCGTGCAGATGCCCAAGGGCATCCCGGTGGCCACCTTTGCCATCGGCGAGGCGGGCGCCGCCAATGCCGGTCTGTTTGCCGTGGCCCTGCTGGCACGCGAAGACGCGGCGCTGGCCGAGAAGCTCGAAGCCTTCCGCGCCCGCCAGACCGAGGTGGCGCGCAACATGAAGCTCGAACCTCTGAAGTAACCCGCACTCGAAAACGCAGAATGGCTCTGGATGCGCTTCTTCAGGCCAAAATGCCTGAAGATCCGCGCCAGACAAGCGGAAAGCCTCTCGAAACCTCTTCACTTCAACAGCAAAGACGCCCATGAAAACGCTCGCTCCCGGTTCCTGGTTGGGTCTGCTCGGCGGCGGCCAGCTCGGCCGCATGTTCTGCATGGCGGCGCAGAGCCTGGGCTACAAGGTCGTGGTGCTGGACCCCGCGCATGACGGCCCGGCCATCAGCGTGGCCGACGATCATGTGCTGTCGGACTACCTGGAGCCCCTCGGGCTGGAGAAGCTCGCTGCGCGTGCGGGGGCCGTCACCACCGAATTCGAGAACGTCCCGGCTCAGTCGCTCGACTGGCTCGCCGATCGCAGTCAGGTCAGCCCGCGCGGCAACGCCGTGGCGATCGCGCAGGACCGCATCGCCGAGAAAGCCTTCGTCACCTCGCAGGGCATCGAGGTTGCGCCGCACCTCGTGGTGCGCTCGGCTGACGACCTGGGCGAGAACGTGGCCCACCTGCTGCCGGGCATCCTGAAGGTGGCGCGCCTGGGCTATGACGGCAAGGGCCAGGCGCGGGTGAGCACCCTGGCCGAGGCCAAGGCCGCCTTCGAGCAGTTCGGCCGCGTGCCCTGCGTGCTGGAGAAGATGCTGGATCTGGCCTACGAGGTCTCGGTCATCGTCGCCCGCGCATCGGACGGCAGCATGGTGCACTACCCCGTGGCCGAGAACATCCACCGCGGCGGCATCCTCGCCATCAGCATGGTGCCCAGCCCGCAGGCCACGCAGGACATCGCCTCGCGCGCGCTGACCGCGGCGCAGCGCATTGCCCACGGCATGAACTACGTCGGCGTGCTCTGCGTCGAGTTCTTTGTGGTGAAGAATGGCGCCGGCGAGCTAGAGCTGCTGGTGAACGAGATGGCGCCACGCCCGCACAACAGCGGCCACTACAGCATTGACGCCTGCGTGACCAGCCAGTTCGAGCAGCAGGCGCGCATCATGGCCGGCCTGCCCCTGGGCTCGCCGCGCCAGCATCATCCGGCAGTGATGATCAATCTGCTGGGCGATGTCTGGAAGGACGAGCAGGGCCACTTCCGCGAGCCCGACTGGGCCTACGTGCTGCGCGAGCCCAATGCCAAGCTGCATCTGTATGGCAAGGCCGACGCGCGCTCGGGCCGCAAGATGGGTCACATCACCGTGCTGGGCAATACCGTGGCCGATGCGCTGCAGGCCGCCAAGCGGATTGCCGAGCGGCTCGGCATCGAGCGATTCTGAGCCGGTCGCTCACTGACCGCGCTTCCCATGAATGACATCGAACAGGCCGCCCGGCGCATCGCCGCCGGCGAGCTGGTGGCCTTTCCCACCGAGACGGTCTACGGTCTGGGTTCCAATGCGGCGGACCCGGCGGCGGTGGCGCGCATCTATGCCCTGAAAGGCCGCCCCAGCACCCATCCGGTGATCGTGCATGTGGCGGCGCCGCAGTTCCTCAGCCACTGGGCGCGCAGCGTGCCAGATTGGGCGCTGAAGCTTGTGGCCGCGTTCTGGCCGGGGCCGCTCACGCTGATCCTGCCGCGCGCCGAGCATGTGAGCGACGCCGTGACCGGTGGCCAGGACAGCGTTGGCCTGCGCTGCCCCTCGCACCCGGTGGCACGCGCGCTGCTGCAAGCCTGTCTGGAGCGCGGTGTCGTCGGCGTGGCGGCGCCGTCCGCCAACCGCTACGGACACGTCAGCCCCACGCTGGCGGCCCATGTGCGCGAGGAGTTCGGTGACGCGGTGCCGGTGCTGGATGGCGGCGCGAGCGAAGTCGGCATCGAGTCCACGATCATCGATTGCACCGGCCGCGAGCCCGTGTTGCTGCGCCCCGGCGCGATCACGAGCGAAGACGTCGCGCGCGTCACCGGTCTGCCGGTGCATGGCGCCACGCACGCCAGCCCGCGCGCGGCCGGCACCTTGCCCGCGCACTATCAGCCGGCCACGGAAAGTCTGTTGGTGCCCGCCGCTGCGCTGGACGGGCTGGCAACCGCCACGGACGCCGGGCGCGACACCGGCCTGTTCGCACCGAGCTGCCCGGCCGGCTATGCAGGCGCGTTCCGGCCCGCGCCCGCCCAGGCCGCAGCCTATGCGCAGATGCTCTATGCGACCCTGCGCGAACTCGATGCCCTGCAGCTCAAGCGCATCTACATCGCCGCGCCGCCCGAGGGCCTGGCCTGGGAGGCGATCCGCGATCGTCTCTCGCGCGCGACAGCGCCAGTTGCTGCGCCTGGTGGGCGTGCTTCGGCCCGCTGAGTCTGCGCTGCGGGCCTACCCAAATGAGGGGGCCGCTTGTTCGTGAATGCCGCGTCGCAGCACGCAAAGTGCTTGCTGCTGCACGAGTGAGCCATTACGGTACGCAGCGGAAAAGCGAACGCTCGTTCGCTAGGCGGGCCGAACCTCACATTGGTCACGCCGCTGGCTTCCAAATCCTTTCCAGACCGAAAACGCAGACCGCGAGGGGATCGAGCGGCTGCAGACCCTTGAGGAGACAACCGTGTCCATGAAGACTCTACGTCTGAGCGCGATGGCGCTCTCTTTTGCTGCCGTCCTGGCGGCCTGCGGCGGCGGTGGCAGCAGCACGGCGCCCAGCGTCACGGCCCCGCCGCCCCCGTTGTTCACGCCGGGCGCCGGCGTGCCCAGCACCGTCGGCAGCTTCAGCCGTCTGGTGGTCTTTGGCGACAGCCTGTCGGACGGGGGTGCCTACTTCCCGCTGACCAGCGGCGGTGCAGCCACGAACGGCATCGGCGGCAAGTTCACGACCAACTCCGGCGCCGGCCCCAATGGCACGGTGGCCAACCCGCTGGCCAACGGCTCCATGGTCTGGCCCGAGATGCTTGCCACCAGCCTGCGCATCGCCACGACGCCTGCCGTCGTGGGTGCCGCACTCGGCCCGGCCGGCAGCGCCGAGAACGTGGTCACCTGCCCGGCGGCTGCAGCTGGCGCAGCGGCAGCCAATACCTGCACCAACTATGCCCAGGGCGGCGCACGGGTGAGCAACCCGCAAGGCATCGGCCGCCCCACGGCAGCGGGCGCTGGCGCACTGACCTATTCGATGGACCGCCAGATCACCAACCATCTGGCGCGCTTCACGAACTTCACGGCCAATGATCTGGTGTTCCTGTTCGGCGGCAACAACGACATCTTCGTGCAGTTCAACACCTTCGCAACCAATGGTCAGACCCTGGCCCAGGCGCAGGCCAACGTGCGTACCGCCGCCACGCAACTGGTCGGCCTGACCGATCGCGTGTTGGCCAACGGTGGCCGCTATGTGGCGGTGATGACGCTGCCCGATTCTTCGCGCACGCCGTTTGGCCGCTCGCTGCCCAGCGATGATGCCCGCTTCGTGCTCTCGGGCCTCGTGCAACTGTTCAACCAGACCCTGCTGGCTGGCCTGAACGGCAAGAACGTGCAGGTTGTCGACGCCTACACGCTGAACAACCGCGTGATCGACAACCCCGGCACCTTCGGCATCACCAACAACACCACGCCGGCCTGTGACGTCACCAAGATCAGCGCCGCGACCAGCGGCTCGATCACCGACGGCTCCTCGCTGTTCTGCAGCACGACGCTGAACCTCGGCCCTGCCGGTACCGGCACCCTGGCTGCAGGCGCAAGCGCCACGACCTACCAGTTCGCTGACGGCGTGCACCCGACGACCAAGGGCCATCAGGTGCTGAGCGATGCGGTGGCGGCCGAGATCAAGCGCTTCGGCTGGACCAACTGATCGCTGGTTGTTCCGCAACGCAAAAGGGCCGGGAGCGATCCCGGCCCTTTTTTGCTTGGGCGGCGTGATTCAGCCCAGGCGCAGCTTCATGACGAGGATGAACAGCGCGAGCGCCAGCGTGATGGCGTTGGCGATGATGATCGGCCAGGCTTGCAGCACCGCACCGTAGCCCAGCCAGAGCGCCACGCCCGCGGTGAACGTCGCATACATCGGCAGGGACAGCGAGCGTGTGTCCCGTGTGCGGATCACCTGCCAGGCCTGCGGGATGAAGGATGCCGTGGTCAGTGCGGCGGCGGCGTAGCCGATCCATTCGTAGGGGTTCATGCGGGGCAGTGTATGGGCCGCCGGCACGGAGTCGATTGGTATCCTTCCGCGCCTTGAATGTCCCCGCGCAAGGCCCGCGACGGCCGCAGCGCCCCTGCAGAAAGCCCCAACGATGATCCGCACCCTTGCCCTGGCTGCCGCCTGCAGCCTGAGCCTGACGCTGACTCCCTTCGCCCACGCGCAGCAGACCCCCAAGCTCAAGGTCGGCCTGATGCTGCCCTACACCGGCACCTTTGCGCAGCTGGGCAATGCCATCGAGAACGGCTTTCGCCTGCATCTGGCCGAGCAGGGCGGCAAGCTGGGCGGGCGCGAGGTCGAGATCATTCGCCTGGATGACGAGAGCGACCCGGCCAAAGCCACCGACAACATCAACAAGCTGATCAACCGCGACAAGGTGGACGTGGTCGTGGGCAGCGTGCACAGCGGCGTGGCCATGGCCATGGCCCGCGTGGCGCGCGAGGCCGGCATCCCGATGATCGTGCCCAACGCCGGTGCGGCGGCCATCACCGGCAACCTGTGCGCGCCCAACATCTTCCGCTCCAGCTTCAGCAACTGGCAGCCGGCCTATGCCATGGGCCAGGTCATGCGCGAGAAGGGCTACAAGCGGGTGGTCACCATCACCTGGAAGTACGCCGCGGGCGACGAGACCGTGGCCGGTTTCAAGGAAGGTCTGGAGGCCGGTGGCCAGAGCAAGGTGATCCGCGAGCTGAACCTGCCCTTCCCGAACAGTGAGTTCCAGGCCCTGCTGACCGAGATCGCGTCCATCAAGCCGGATGCCGTCTACACCTTCTTCTCCGGCGGCGGCGCCGTGAAGTTCCTGCAGGACTACTCAGCTGCCGGCCTGCGCAAGAGCATTCCGCTGTATGGCGTCTTCATCACCGATGGCACGCTGGAGGCCGCCGCGCCCGTGTCCCAGGGCATCGAGACCACGCTGCACTACAGCGACGATCTGAACACGCCGCGCAACCGCAACTTCCGCCTGGCCTACGCCAAGGCCTACAAGCTGCAGCCCGATGTGTTTGCCGTGCAGGGCTATGACGCGGCGCAGATGCTGGCCACGAGCGTGAATGCCGTAAAGGGCGATCTGAGCAAGAAGGACGCCTTCACCGCCGCATTGCGCAGCGCACGCATTGACAGTCCGCGCGGCCCCTTCACGCTCTCAAAGAGCCACAACCCGGTGCAAGACATCTACCTGCGCAAGGTGGACGGCAAGGAGAACAAGACGGTGCGCGTGGCCGTGAAGGCGCTGGCGGACCCCGGCCGCGGCTGCCGCATGTGATGCAGATGCAGGCCGCCCTGGATCTGGATGCGATTCGCGCCGAGTTTCCGGCACTCGCCCAGGACTTCGTGTTTCTGGATAACGCCGGCGGCTCACAGGTGTTGGGCCGCGTGGCCGACCGCATCCGCGACTATCTGCTGAGCACCTCGGTGCAGCTCGGCGCGAGCTATGCGGTCTCGCAGGCCGCCTCCGAGCGCGTGCTTGAAGCGCGCCGCAGCGTGGCGCAACTGATCAACGCGGCGCATGACGAGGAAGTCGTCATGGCCGGGGCCACCACCCTGCTGATGCACCTGCTCACTACGGCCATCGCACCGAGCATCCAGCCGGGCGACGAGATCATCGTCACCGAGACCGATCATGAATCGAACGTCGGCGGCTGGATGCGCCTGCAGGCCCAGGGCGCCGTGGTCAAGCTCTGGCCGGTGAACCGCGAGACCCTGGAGCTCGATCTCGCCATGCTGGACACGCTGCTTTCGCCGCGCACCCGCTGGGTGGCCATGACGCATGCGTCCAATGTGCTGGGCACGGTGAACCCCGTGGCCGAAGTGGCGCGCCGCGTGCATGCCGTGGGCGGCAAGCTGGCGGTGGATGGCGTGGCCTACGCACCGCACCGTCTTGTGGACGTGCATGCCAGCGGCGCGGATGTGTACGTGTTCAGCTTCTACAAGATCTTCGGCCCGCACTATGCGGTGCTCTGGGGGCGGCGCGAGCTGCTGCTGGGCCTGCCGAGCCTGAACCACTTCTTCATCGGCCCCGAGGTGCTGCCCTACAAGCTGCAGCCGGGCAATGTGAATTTCGAGCTGTCGTATGGCTGCATCGGGATTGCGGACTATCTGCAGCATGTGGGCCGCACACTGGGCGCAGCAGGTACCCCGCGCCAGCAGATGCAGGCGGCCTTTGATGCCTTTGCCGCGCACGAGGACACACTCGCCGAGCAGCTGCTGGGCTGGCTGCGTGCGCGCAAGGGCGTAAGAATCTTTGGCCGGCCGCAGGTGCAGCAGGCCGATCGTATGCCGACCATCAGCTTCGTGGTGGCCGGCCAGCGCTCCGAGGACATCGTGCGTGCGGTGGACGCGCATCGCATCGGCATCCGCTTTGGCGACTTCTACGCACGCCGCCTGGCCGATGCGCTGGATCTGCATGCGCACGGCGGTGTGGTGCGGGTCTCGATGGCGCACTACAACACCGCGTCGGAGATCGACCGGCTGATCCGCGCGCTGGATCAAGCGATCCACTAGCCATGGACCTCGCGTCCTTCCTGATCCAGTGCCTCAATGCGGTGCAGTACGGCCTGCTGCTGTTTCTCGTCGCGGCCGGCCTCACGCTGATCTTCGGCATCATGGGCGTGATCAACCTCGCCCACGGCAGCTTCTACATGATGGGTGCCTACCTGGCCTACGGCCTCGCGCCCTGGGTGGGCACGCAGCTCGGGGGCGGCTTCTTCACGGTGCTGGCCATCGGCCTGGTGATCGCGGTACTTGTCGGTCTGCTGCTGGAGTGGGCCTTCTTCAGCTTCCTGTACGAACGCGAGCACCTGCAGCAGGTGCTGATGACCTACGGCCTGATCCTCGTCTTCGAGGAGCTGCGCTCGCTGCTGATCGGTGATGACGTTTACAGCGTGCCGGCGCCCGCGTTTCTGGCGGGCAGCATTGCGCTGACCGAGGTGCTGAGCTACCCCGTGTATCGCCTGTTCATCAGCGGCGTGTGTCTGGCGGCGGTGCTGCTGCTGGCCTGGGTCTTCACGCGTACACGGCTGGGCATGCAAATCCGCGCGGGCAGCATGAACCGCGAGATGGTGGCCGCGCTCGGCGTGGATATTCGCCTGCTCTATCGCCTGGTGTTTGCGGCCGGTGTGGCGCTGGCGGCACTGGCCGGCATGGTCGCCGCGCCCGTGACCACGGCCTTTCCCGGCATGGGCCAGCAGATCCTGATCATCAGCTTTGTGGTGGTGGTGATCGGCGGCATCGGCTCGGTGAAGGGCGCACTCGTCGCAGCGCTGCTTATCGGCTTTGTCGACACCTTCGGCAAGGTGCTGCTGCCGCAGGCGGCCGGCGTGCTCGTGTACGTGCTGATGGCGGCGGTGCTGCTCATCAAGCCGCAGGGCCTGTTCGGCAGCAGCATGGGCGGGGCAGGGAAGTGAAGCGCGGCCTCACCTCGCCCGTCTGGCTTCGCGCTGCGCCTCTGGTGCTGGCGCTGGTTCTGCTGGCCCTCGTGCCCTTCGTGTTCGGCCGCTATGGCACGGACCTCGCCGTGAAGGTGATGATCTACGCCATCTTCGTGGCCGGGCTGGATCTGCTGGTGGGCCGCACCGGGCTGGTGAGTCTGGGGCATGCGGCCTTCTTCGGCATTGCGGCCTATGTGGCCGTGCTGGCTTCGCCCGCGGATGCACCCGCCTCACTCCTTGCGCTGCTGCCGCTGGCCGTGCTGGCCGCGGCCGGCTTTGCCCTGCTCACTGGCGCGTTGGCCCTGCGCACCCAGGGCGTGTACTTCATCATGGTCACACTGGCCTTTGCGCAGATGGCCTATTACCTGTTCCATGACACGCCCCTGGGCGGCGGCACAGACGGCATCTACATGAACCTCAAGCCCGCCACGGGTGCACTGGACTTGGACCGCGCGCCGGTGTTCTATGGCTTCTGCTTTGTGCTGCTGGTGGCCGTGCTCGCGGGGCTGGCGCTGATCAATCGCAGCCGCTTCGGCCGCGCCCTGGCCGGCATCAAGGCCAGCGAGCAGCGCATGCGTGCCCTGGGCTTCAACACCTTTGCGTACAAGCTGGCGGCCTACGTGCTGTCTGCCGCGGTGGCCGGGCTGGCTGGATTTCTCTGGGCCGTGAAGGACGCCTACGTGAATCCGGAAATGCTCGGCTGGCACACCAGCGGCACGGTGCTGGTGATGCTGATCCTCGGCGGCCTGGGCAGCCTGCGCGGTGCCGTGCTGGGCGCGGCGGCCTATCTGCTGCTCAAGGATGCGTTCCAGTCCCAGGCGCTGATTGGCGAGGCCAGCAAGCACTGGCAGCTCTGGATGGGCGCCACGGTCATCGCCTGTGTCGCCTTGATGCCCAAGGGGCTGGCGGGGCTGCTGGACCGGTTTGCACCGGCTCCAAGCCCGGATATTGAAACGCAGATCGAGCATTCAAGCGCTTCTTCAGGCCAAAGTGGCTGGAAATCCTTGCCAGACAAGCGGAAAGCCCCTTCGATGGACGCCCCGCTGCTGCGCGCCCAAGGCATCACCCGCCGCTTCGGCGGGTTGGTGGCGGTGAGCGAGGTCTCGCTCGAACTCAAGCGCGGCGAGGTGCATGCCGTCATCGGCACCAACGGCGCGGGCAAGTCCACGCTGGTGAATGTGCTCGCGGGCGAGTTGCCCCCCAGCGATGGCCGGGTGGAACTGCTGGGGATAGACGCCTCGCACACCGCGCAGCCGCAACGCGCGCGCGCCGGCCTGGGGCGGACCTATCAGCGCAGCACCCTCTTTACCGACTTCACCGTGCTGGAGAACGTGCGCCTAGCCGCGCAGGCTCCAGCCCCCGCGCCCTGGCGTATCGGGCCGGCCGCCACGCAGGACGCCGCACTGCTGGCCCGCGCGCACACCTGCATCGCGCAGGTGGGCTTGAGCGAGCTGGCGCAGCGCACCGCCAGCAGCATCTCCCACGGCCAGCGCCGCCAGCTCGAAATTGCCATGTGCCTGGCCACCGCGCCGCAGGTGCTGCTGCTCGATGAACCCCTGGCCGGCATGGGCGCCGAGGAGACCGAGCGCATGCTCGCGCTGCTGCAGTCACTCAAGGCGGATCACGCCATCCTGTTGATCGAGCACGACATGGACGCCGTGTTCCGCATTGCCGACCGCATCACCGTCATGGTCGAAGGCCGCGTGATTGCCAGCGACACGCCCGCCGCAATCCGCGCGCATCCCGAAGTGCAGCGTGCCTACCTGGGCGAGGACTTCCATGACGCCTGACCACGCCGCCCAAAGCGCCAAACTCGCGCTGCTCGAGGTGCAGAATCTCCATGCCGGCTACGGCAGCGGCGACGTGCTGCAGGGCGTGAGCTTCCAGCTGGCTGCCGGTGAGAGCGTCGGCCTGCTGGGCCGCAACGGCATGGGCAAGACCACGCTCATGAAGGCGCTCATGGGCCTGCTGCGCCAGCGCCGCGGCCTCATGCGCCTTGCGGGGCAGGACATCGGCAGCGCGCGCCCCGAGCGCATCGCCCGTCTGGGCCTGGGCTACGTGCCGGAAGGGCGCGGCATCTTTCCGAACCTCTCCGTGCGCGAGAACCTGCTCATGGCGGCGCGCGCCCCCGCGCAGGGCGAAGCCGTCTGGACGCTTGAGAAAACACTCGTCACCTTCCCGCGTCTGGCGCAGCGCATCAACCATGCGGGTGGTCAGCTATCCGGCGGCGAGCAGCAGATGCTGGCCATCGGCCGCGCACTCATGACCCATCCGCGCGTGCTGCTGCTCGATGAGGCCACCGAAGGCCTCGCGCCGCTCGTGGTGCGCGAGATCTGGCACATCGTCAGCCTGATCCGCGAAAGCGGCCTGGCCATCCTGATCGTGGACCGCAACGCCCGCGCGGTATTGGCGCACACCAATCGCGCGCTGGTGCTGGAGAAGGGGAGGGTGGCCCTAGAGGGGCGTTCTACAGAGCTGGCGCGTGACACTGAGGCGCTGGAGCGCCTGCTTGGCGTTTGAAGGCCTGCGCACTAAGTCTTCTTCGCATAGACGATCTTCTTCTTGCCCGCCTCGCAGCTGCCCACCACCTTCTTATCGCTTGCCTGATCGGCCGGGATGGCTTCTAGCGTGTAGTTCCTGACGCCCTTGGCATCGAGCTTGGCGGCGATCTCGGCCTTGAGCTCTTCGCAGGGCTTGGCCATGGCGTACGGGGCGAGACCCAGGGAGGCGACGATCGGCAGGACGTGTTTCATTGGCTTCTCCGTGGCAGGCGAGCGCCGAGTGTAGGCAGCGCCTCGAACGGCCACACCGCCTGGGCCGCAGCCAGGTCTGCCGCTTTGCATGCTTAACGCCCCCTGGCCGACGATCGCTACAGATCGAAATGTAGTTTTAGTTCGCCGTTTCGATATCGATCACGACCCCATGAAGCCCGTCAACTCGTTGACCATGTAGTTTTACTTCACTAGTATCCGCCGCAATGCTGCCAGGTCAAGGTGCCACGGCGGCGCAAAAAGAAATCGCACCCGACGGGCTGCAGCGCCCGACCCGCGGTGACGGAGGAGACAGCATGGACAGGCTCGTGGGTGGGCCGGCGGCTTCTGCAGCGCCGGCGCCGAAGGGAATGCGTTCGTCCTGGCATCTGGCCGGCAGTGCCGCACGTGCTGCGGTGGTGGCCAGTCTGCTGGTGGTCGGGCTGGGCGGCCTGACGGCCTGTGGCGGCGGCGGTGGTGGTGGTGGTTCATCCGCGCCCGCACCCACGCCGTCGCCACCCCCTCCGCCCCCGCCACCTCCTCCGCCCCCGCCGCCAGCCAATATCGGGCCGAACCTGATGCGCGTTCATTACCAGCGCACCGACAACACCTACACCGGTTGGGGCGTGTATTCATGGAACGGCCCGACCACGCCCTCGGCCGGCTGGCCAGGCAGCCCGCGCTGGGAGTTCGACAAGACGGACAGCTACGGCAGGTATGTGGACATCACCATCGACCCCACCAAGGGCAAGATGGACTTCGTCCTCAACAAGCCCACCAGCGCGACCACCGCAGACAAGGACCCGGACTGCGACCGCGCCATCACCTTTAGCGCCAACATCGCCACGATTGGCCAGGAGATCTGGCTCAAGCAGGGCGACTGCCGCGTGTTCACCAGCCTGGACGCCACCACCTCACTGGCCATGGCCCATGCGCGCGCCGTGTGGCTCGCTGCGGGCACGCTGGTCTGGCCCGGCCAGAGCGCGAGCGGCAACAGCTACAAGCTCTATTACGCAGCCAACGGTGGCATCGAGGTGCGCGCAAGCGGCGTGGTGGGGGCAGATCTCAGCTTCGACCTGACGCCCGGCACCTTGCCAGCCGATCTCCAGACCAGGTTCCGCGCCAAGGCCACGGGTCTGCCGCTCACTGTGCCGCAGGCGGCGCGTGACCAGATCAAGACGCTCATGAAGGGTCAGCTAGTGGCGGTGCGCTTTGCCGGCACCACCGCCGCCGAGGCCACGCACCTGCAGATCCAGGGTGTGCTTGATGAGGCCTATGCCGCCGCCGCGACACAAAGCCTTGGTGTGAGCTTTGCCGGGGACGGCACGCCCACCTTCCGCCTCTGGGCCCCCACCGCGCAGGCGGTGGAGCTGAAGATCGCGGGCGGTGCCACCACCGCCATGGCGCTGGATGCCGCCACCGGCGTGTGGAGCCTCACCGGCGACAAGGCCCTGACCAACAGCGCCTACTACACCTACAACGTGCGCGCCTGGGACTGGCGCAGCAAGGCGGTCGTCACCAGCGAGGTGGTCGACCCCTACGCGCTCACGTTGAACGCCAACACCCGTGCAGCGATGGTCGAGGTGGTCGACCCCTACGCGCTCACGTTGAACGCCAACACCCGTGCAGCGATGGTCGCCGACATTTCCGCGGCCGCCTTCAAACCGACAGGCTGGGATACCCATGCGATTCCGGCCCTGGGCAGCAATGCGGATGTCGTGCTCTATGAGCTGCACGCGCGCGACTTCTCCGCCAATGACAGCACCGTGAGCGCCGCCAACCGCGGCAAGTACCTCGCCTTCACCGAAAGCGGCAGCAACGGCATGCAGCATCTGCGGCGTCTGGCGCAGGCGGGGCTGTCCCATGTGCATCTGCTGCCGCTCAATGACATTGCCAGCGTGAATGAGAGCGGCTGCACCACGCCCACCATTCCCGCCGCCACGTCGCCCACCGACACCGGCCCGCAGGCGGCGGTGGCTGCTGCGAAGGACACGGACTGTTTCAACTGGGGCTATGACCCGCGCAGCTATGCCGCACCCGAGGGCAGTTACGCCAGCAACGCCGCCGACGGCGCCATGCGCGTGCGCGAGTTCCGCGCCATGGTGCAGGGCCTGCATGCCGCGGGCCTGCGCGTGGTGATGGACGTGGTCTACAACCACACGGCCGGCAGCTTCCTGGACTGCATCGTCCCCGGCTACTACTACCGACTGAACGGCGACGGCTACATCGAGAACTCCACCTGCTGCGAGAACACCGCGCCCGAGTTCATGATGATGGAAAAGCTGATGATCGACACTGCCGCGGTCTGGGCGCGCGACTACAAGATCGACGGCTTCCGCTTCGACATCATGGGTCATATTCCCAAGAGCGGCATCGTCAAGCTGCAGACCGCCGTGAACACTGCGGCCGGCCGCACTCTCTACTACTACGGCGAGGCCTGGAACTTCGGCGAAGTGGCCAACGACCGCCTGTTTGATCAGGCACGCCAGGCCAACCTGGCCGGCACCGGCGTGGGCAGCTTCAGCGACCGCATCCGCGACGCCATCCGCGGTGGCGGACCCTTCGACACCGGCACGGCCATGGTGCGCAACCAGGGCTTTGCCAGCGGCCAGTGCTACGACGTGAATGCCAGCGCAACCTGCGATGCCGCGAACGCCGCCTATTGGCAGGACATCATCCGCCTGGGTCTGGCCGGCAGCGTGCGTGACTTCACGCTTAACGGCAAGCTGGCCAGCGCCTACGACTATGGCGGCCAGCAGGCCGGCTTCACGCAGGACCCCGTCGAGGTCATCAACTATGCCGGCGTGCATGATGGCGAGACGCTCTGGGACATGGCCCAGTTCAAGCACCCCACGGCCACCACGTCGGCAGAGCGGGCACGCGCGCAGGTGGTGGGTCTGGGCACCGTGCTGATGGGCCAGGGCATTCCCTTCATCCACGCCGGCGACGAGCTGCTGCGCAGCAAGAGCATGGACCGCGACAGCTACAACGCCGGCGACTGGTTCAACCGCATCGACTGGACCGCCAGCACCAACTACTGGGGCGAGATGGGCCTGCCCAGCGCCGAGAAGAACCAGGACAACTGGACCCTGATCGGCACCTATCTCTCCAACGCTGCCATCAAGCCCAGCGGCGCAGAGATCGCCGCTGCGCGCGATGCGGTCATCGACCTGCTCAAGGTCCGCAAGGACACCAGCATGTTCCGCCTGGGGGCCGGCGCGGACGTGAAGGCCTGCGTGAGCTTCCCGGACCAGGGCAGCGCCTCGCAGACGGGTCTGGTGGTCATGCGCATTGCCGGCACCAAGGCAGGTGGCGGCAGCTGTGGCGACGCCAAGTACCAGGCCATCTACGTGCTCATCAACGCCAACAAGAACGCCAGCAGCTTCAGCCATGCCGCAGCCCAGGGCCGTGCACTTGCACTGCACCCCGTGCAGGCGGCGGGTACGGACGCGCGCGTGAAGACGTCCACATTCGCTTCAGGCACCGGTACCTTCAACGTGCCTGGCCGGACGGTGGCGGTGTTCGTGCAATAGGGCGCTGCACACAGATCAGACAGGACAACGAGGGAGGCAGAGAGAAGGTCCGGCCGCTGGAGCCCACGAGGCGCTGAACACAGGCGCCCGAGCCCAGCCGCCACAGAGACCGCACAGATCAACGGGGGAACGAGGGTCTTTCCAGGTTCGGCGTCACCAACGATCCCCTTGGGGGTGACACGGGGCTACCCGCCCGCACAACCGGCCCTGGCTTCACGCCACCGCGCACGCGCGGTGGCGTTTTCTTATGCGCCACCGTGCCTTCGACCTGCAGCGGTGGCGTTTTGATTTGCACCACCGTGCTTTCGATCTGCTGCGACGGGGCCGCGTGGTTCCTCGGCGTTCATCCACGTCGTTGCGGGTAAGCGAGTGTCCGTGCGTCACCGCGATGACGCAGCAGGTTCACCGCAACGTCATGCACTAGGCAAACACTGCGCAGCGGGTCGCATCAGCGTCTGCGCGTTATCCGCGCGAGGCGGCGACCTAGCCGCCGGCACACCCCTGCGCCGGCCCACTGCGTTGCGCGCCCCAGCCGGGTGCGCCACCCTGCCTGAAAGGATTGTTCATGACCCGCCACCCACTCCACGGGCTGCTGCTCGCTGCGTTTGTCGCCATCTCCCTGCTCTGGTCCGCCGCGGCCCACGCCCAGCTCACCGTGTATGTGGTGCGGCACGGCCAGACCGACTGGAACCGCGAAGGCCGCATCCAGGGTGGCACGGACAATCCGCTCAATGCCACCGGGCGCGAGCAGGCCGCCAACCTCGGCCGCTTGCTGGCCGATGTGAAGATCGACACGGTCTATACCAGCTCGCACCAGCGCGCCGCACAGACCGCCGCTGTGTTTGATGGCAAGGCCCGGATCGTGGCCATGGACGAGCTGCGCGAGCGCTTCTTCGGCAAGTTCGAAGGCGCCAATGACAAGGACCCGGCCATCGTCGCGGACTGGAACAAGCGCCGCTTCACCTGGACGGACGACATGGAAGGCGGCGAGACGCTGGAGAGCCAGTCGCGCCGCGCCGAGGCAGCCCTCAAGACCATCCGCGAGCGCACGCCGCGCGGCACGGTGGTCATCGTCGGCCACGGCGGCATCAATCCGCTGATCGTCTCGCTGCTGATCGGCGTACCGCCCCAGACCGGCGCCAGCGCCATCAACCAGGCCAACGACGAGATCTACCGCATCGACATCAGCGCCTCGGGCAACACCTCCATCTGGAAGATGATCCCCACCACCAAGCTCAACGAGCTGTGAGTCATTCCAAGGTTCTCAAGGAGCTTGCCATGATCAAGACCTCGGCCCTGCGCGCAGCCGCAGCCTGTGCCGGCCTGGCGCTGGGCGCCGCCGCCATCGCCCAGACCGCCACGCCTGCGCCCGCCGTATTCCCGTCCACGCTCGAAGGCCATGCCGTCCTGCCGGCCGCCACCTTCATCGCGCCGCCCAAGGACGCGCCGGCCAATCTGAGCCTGTCCGGCCGCTTCATGCACAGCGACATGCGCCGCCGTGACGAGCCGGGCAGCATCCGCGGCGTCGCCTTCCTGTCCGATCCCAGGGCACCCCGCTCCACGGGCATGGATGCGCCCTTCAAGGGGCAGCCCGTGCAGGGCTTCTCGGGCATCAAGGCGGCCAAGGACGGCACGCTCTGGGTGCCCTCGGACAACGGCTTCGGCAGCCGCGCCAACTCACCGGACGCGATGCTGATGTTCCACCAGATGCGGCCCGACTGGAAAACGGGCGAGTTCAAGCGCCTGCGCACGATCTTCCTGCACGACCCGGATGGCCGCGTGCCGTTCAACATCGTGAACTCCGCCACGACCAAGCGCTACCTGACTGGCGCGGACTTCGACGTCGAATCCATCCAGCTCGTGGGCGACAGCTTCTGGTTCGGCGACGAGTTCGGCCCCTACCTGATCCGCGCCGACCGCAACGGCAAGGTGACCGGCGTGTTCGAGACCCGAGTGGATGGCCAGCTCCTGCGCTCACCGGATCACTTCACCAGCATCGCACCGGCCACGCCGGGCAACTTTGCCACGCCGGTGCGCCGCTCGCGCGGCTTCGAGGGCATGGCGGCAAGCAGCGACGGCCGCTTTCTGTACCCGATGCTCGAAGGACCGCTGTGGAATGCCGAGGCACGCGCGTGGGAGATGCAGGACGGCAAGGAGGCCGTACGCATCCTCGAGTTCGACACCGAGAAGCTCGCGTACACGGGCCGCGTGATGCGCTATGCCCTGGAGCAGGCGGGCAACAACATCGGCGACTTCAACTTCATCGACGCCACCACCGCCCTGGTCATCGAGCGCGACAACGGCGAAGGCGCCCCGGCCCAGGCCTGCAACGGCCCGGCGCGCGAGGACTGCTTCAACGTGCCGGCGCGCTTCAAGCGCATCTACAAGATCGACACCGCCAACCTCGATGCCAACGGCTTCGTGCGCAAGATCGGCTACATCGATCTGCTGGACATCAATGATCCCAAGGGGGTGGCGCGCTTCGGCAGTGTGAGCGGCAAGTTCACCTTCCCGCATTGGTGCATCGAAGGGCTGGACATCATCGATGCCGAGCACATCGCAGTGCTCAACGACAACAACCTGGGCGTGGCACAGGCACGCGAGTTCGGCCGCAACGAGGCCAACGAGGTGATCCTGCTGCGCGTACCGGAGCTGCTTCGGGCCCGCTGAGCGGTGCGGGTGATACCCAATCGGCCGTAGAAATCGTTCGATATCAGCCGTACTTTGAGGCCCTGAGGCATACCCCGCTCTCCGCATGTGGGAAGCGGGTCTTCAGATGGATCCGCAAAGAAACCCGCCAGAAACAAGGAAAAACGGCCGGAAGACACAACGTCTTTCGGCCGTTTTGACTTTCGTGAGGCTTGCGCGGCTCAGATCGCTTTCATGAAGCCCATGTCGGCCGTGGCGAAGCGGCCGATGTTGGGGAACACGGTGCTCATGTTGCCGGCCGAGACGCCGAACCACTTGGCGATCGTCGCGCTCATCTGATCCACGCTGGTGGTGGGGATCCAGCGGCCGGTGTCGGTGTCGTCCGGGCCGTTGATGGTGAGGTCGGCGAACTTGCCATACATCTGACCGCCATTCACCGCGCCGCCGACGACGAAGTGGTTGGCCCCCCAGGCGTGGTCTGTGCCGTTGTCGCCGTTGGGGCGGTAGGTGCGGCAGAAGTCGCTGGCGGTGAACAGGGTCACGTTCTCCGACAGGTTCAGCTCCGTCATGGCATTGGTGAAGGCGGTGATGGCCGCGCTCACCTGGCCCATGCTGTTGCCGTGGCTGTTGTAGTGATCGCTGCCGTGCGTATCAAAGCCGCCGATCGACACGAAGAAGGCCTGGCGCTTCAGGCCAAGCTGGCCGCGCGCCGCGATCAGCTTGGCCACCATGGACAGCTGCGTGGCCAGCCCGGTGTTGGGGAAGGGGGTGGTGATGGTGCTGCTCTTCAGGGCCGAGGTCAGGATGCGCTGGTTGTCGATCGAGCGCGTGACCGTGCGCTGCCACTGCTGCTCGAACAGGTGCTTGGCCTGGCGGTTCAGCGTAGCGGTGATGGCCTTGGACAGCGGGTCGTTGCCGGTGGGGTTGTAGAAGTCGAAGCCGAAGTTGCCGCTGGCCGAGACCTTGTAGGGCTGGAAGCGGTCACCGGTCAGGAAGGGCGTGTTGCCCGACAGCGAGAGCGCCGTGTAGCCGGCATTGGCGCCGTTGTTGGCGGCGATCATGTCGGCAATCCGGCCGGCCCAGCCGCTGCGCGTCGCCATCATGGTGGAGCTGGTCTGCCACTGCAGTTGCTGGTCGCTGTGGGAGAACAGGTTTTCCGGGCGGCGGCCCTGGCCGCCCTGCCACTGGGCGCGCGTGATCGGCTCGAACAGCGGCCCCACGTTGGCGACGATGGCGGCCTTGCCGGTGTTGATCAGGTTCTGCATGCCCACCATGTTCGGGTGCAGGGCGTAGTCGGTCGCGCCGTTCATGGTGAGCGGCAGGGCCTGGGCCTTGGGGATGGCGATCGAGCGGCGGTCCGTGGCGTACTTGGCGTAGCGCGCGTCGTCGTAGGGAATGACCATGTTGTTGGAGTCATTGCCGCCGAACATGAACAGGCACACGATGGCCTTGTAGTCCTCGCCCGTGGCGGCATGCGCCTGCGAGACGAGGTCCGACCAGGCGCCCAGTCCGGCGGCGCCGATGCCGACGCTGCCGACGCCCTTCAAGAAATCTCTGCGTTCCATGATGGGCCCCCTTATTTCTGGATCACGAAGTCCGGCGCGATGGCCGTCAGGATCAGCGCGGCCTTGACCCGCGCGTCCCGGTTGTTGGCGTCAATGCCGTTCACCGCCGTGGTGAGGATGGTGCGCGTCTCGGGCGTCATCGCGCCCAGGTAGAACAGCTTGTTCAGGTGGTCGGCCAGGGCGTTGGCATCGCCGGCCAGGCTGCGCAGGTTCGTGTAGTCCATCACCAGGCGGTTGTCGCCGCCGCCGTAGCCGCCGCTGTTGAACAGGCTGGCAAAGAAGTTCAGGCTGCCCACCACCGAGGTCTCGGTGGTGATCTGGAACTCCGGCGAGCTCAGGCCGCGGTCGGCGATCGGGCCGGGCGCGGCATAGCTCGGGCTGAAGAAGTTGAACACCGTGGGCGAGAGCAGGGGGCTCTGGCCCAGGCCGTTGTCCGAGCTGTCCAGGTAATGAATCTGGTTGATGCCGCTCTTGCTCTTGGCGCCGGTGGCGCGCAGGAAGTTGGCAAAGCGGATCACCGGCTCGCGCTGCTTGCCGAAGGTGTCCGAGGCGCTCACGCTCGCATCGCGCGCTTCGGGGTCGACCAGGATCGCACGCACCACGGCCTTGAGATCACCGCGCACGCCGCTGCCGTTGTCGTTGAACACCGTGGCCACGCGGCGGATGTAGGCCGGGCTGGGGTTGCTGGTCACCAGGCGCTGGATCAGCTGGCGGGTGATGAAGGGCGCCACGTTCGGGTGGGCAAAGATCTGGTCGAGCGCAGTCTTCATGCTGGCCTCGGGCGAGGTGCTGCTCTTGAGCACGAAGCCGTCGAGCAGCTGCTTGTCGCCCGGCTCGTGCTTGCTGGCAAAGCCCTTCATGGGCTGGGTCCAGTCGCCCTCGTTCTCGCCCATGTAGAAGTTGGTGCCGGCGTTGCCGAAGCTCCAGCCGGTGAAGGCGCGGGCAAAGCCCTTGACCACGTTCTCGTCGTAGGCCGGCTGGGGCAGTCCGTTGGCGTCCAGCTGCATCGAGCCGTCGAGGTTCAGCTTGACCAGACCGATGGAGAACAGCTGCAGGATCTCGCGGGCGTAGTTCTCGTTCGGGTAGGTGCCCTTGCCCGCGTTTTCCTTCTCGCTCTGGATCATGTTGAGGTAGTAGCCCATGGCAGGGTGCAGGGTCACTTCCTCGAGCAGCTGGCGGAAATTGCCGAAGGCGTTCTTGTTGATCATGTCCATGTAGCTGGACATGGATTCAGCGCGCAGTTCCGGCGACACGTTGCTGATCACCAGGATCTGCGTCAGCGCAAAGGCCACGCGGGCGCGCAGCTGGTCGTCGCCGTAGAGCCACTGCTGCCACATGGCCTCGTAGCTCATTTCCTCGGTGTAGCGGCCCAGCGGGAAGTCGCGGCTGCGTTCGCGCGCGCGCTGGCTGTTGATGTAGGCCATGTGCGAAGCGGCGGGGGCGCGGAATTGATCCCAGAGCCAGGCTTCGTAGCCGTTGTTGCGCACATATTCGATATCGTCCAGCGAACGCGCGCCGAAGGTGGCCTGCGCCACGAAGCGCGCGGCGTCCTCGAAGCTCGGCTTGCCCGACACATCCGGCGCCGCCGGGCGCGTGGCCGAGAGCGCGTTGGCGCCGGGTGGCGGCGGGCTGCTGCCGCCGCTGCCGCAGGCCGCGATGCCGATGACGGCCAGCGCGAGCAGCGCGGCCTGGGCCCAGCGCTGCAGACGCCGGCCCGCGGTGAGTTGAGTGGAATCCTGATTCATTGTTGTGGCCTCCCTGCGTGGCAGGTGTACGGATGCATGCGCGCGGGCGGTTCGGGCCGCAGTCTTCGCGCATGACCGAACGCTAAGTGCACGGAAAGCACATCGCCAGTCGCGACGGGTTACGGCGTGTAAGTCACGTACACAACCCCCGAAATGCGCAACATTGGTGCAATGCACCATGATGGTTGCGCTGTTTTGCCCCTATGAAACATGGAGGACTTCATCGGTTTGTGTTGCAAAGCAGCATTCGATACATACACTGCGTGAGAACGGTTGCGCCATCCGCACACCGTGCCTTCAGGAGGCTCACCATGCCGAACGACGACGCCCTCAATCCCGCCCCCACCGCAGCGCAAAACCGCCTGCGCACGCTGGACCTGCAGGATCTGCCTGCGATCCGCGCGCACTACCTAGCGCTGCCGGATTCCGATCGGATCTACCGCTTCGGCCACTTCGCCAGCGATGCCGCCGTGCTGGCGCACTGCGACCAGATCGCGCGGCGCCCCGTCGCCTTGTTCGGTGCCTTCGACGAGCAGGGCCAGCTCATCGCCCTGGCCGAGGCGGCGCCCTACATGAGCGCGATGGAGCTGGGCGTGAGCGTGCTGCCGGTCGCCCGCCGTCGCGGTCTGGGCCTCGCTCTGCTGGCCGCCGCCGCAGCCCATGCCCGCGAGGCTGGCTACCGCCGCCTGTACGTGAGCTGCCTGGCCGAGAACACGCCGATGCGCGCCCTCGCTCGCGCCGCCGGCATGCAGGTGCAGTGCGAGGGCTCGGACGCACACGGCTACCTGATGATCGAGGACGCGCTGTTCGCCGCTGCCGAGCACGTGCAGCAGCCCGCGCCGGCCCAGCACTCACCGACCGCCGCGCTATACGACTGGATGCAGCCCTGGCAGGTCGCCCAGCAGCTCACGGACACCTTCACCCGCAGTTGGCTGCAGGCCCTGCGCATCACCAGCCAGGCGGCCTGGCCGGGTTGGCAGCTGGCAGGCGCGTCCTCAGCCCAGGCAAAGGATGCGCGCGAGTTCACGCACGGCATCAGCTGAGTGCAAGTGCACTAACAACAAAGGGCCGCAATCGCGGCCCTTTGTGATTAGCGGAAGCGGAGGCTCAGAAGAAGGCCTGGATCCCCGTCTGCGCCCGGCCCAGGATCAGGGCGTGGATGTCGTGCGTGCCTTCATAGGTGTTCACCACCTCCAGGTTCACGAGGTGACGGGCCACGCCGTATTCGTCGGAAATGCCGTTGCCGCCCATCATGTCGCGCGCCAGACGCGCAATCTCCAGGCTCTTGCCGCAGGAATTGCGCTTCATGATGCTGGTGATCTCCACCGCGCCCTTGCCTGCTTCCTTCAGGCGCCCAAGGCGCAGGCAGCCTTGCAGTCCGAGGGTGATCTCGGTCTGCATGTCGGCCAGCTTCTTCTGGATCAGCTGGTTGGCGGCCAGGGGCCGGCCAAACTGCTTGCGATCCAATACATATTGGCGGGCCCGGAACCAGCAGTCCTCGGCTGCGCCCAGCGTGCCCCAGGCAATGCCGTAGCGTGCACTGTTCAGGCAGGTGAAGGGGCCCTTCAGGCCGCGTACGTCCGGGAAGGCGTTTTCCTCCGGGCAGAAGACCTCGTCCATCACGATCTCGCCCGTGATGCTGGCGCGCAGGCCCACCTTGCCGTGAATGGCGGGCGCACTCAGGCCCTTCCAGCCCTTCTCAAGCACAAAGCCGCGGATGGCGCCTTCGTCATCCTTGGCCCAGACCACGAAGACATCGGCGATCGGGCTGTTGCTGATCCACATCTTGCTGCCCGTGAGGCTGTAGCCGCCGTCCACCTTGCGGGCGCGGGTGATCATGCTCGCGGGGTCGCTGCCGTGGTTGGGTTCGGTCAGGCCGAAGCAGCCGATCCACTCGCCCGTGGCCAGCTTGGGCAGGTATTTCTGGCGCTGCTCCTCGGTGCCGAACTCGTAGATCGGCAGCATGACCAGCGAACTCTGCACGCTCATCATGCTGCGGTAGCCGGAGTCCACGCGCTCCACTTCACGGGCGATCAGGCCGTAGGCCACATAGCCCAGGCCCGGGCCGCCGTACTCGTTGGGGATGGTCGGGCCGAGCAGGCCCAGTTCACCCATCTCACGGAAGATCGCCGGATCGGTCTGCTCGTTGCGAAAGGCGAGCGTCACGCGCGGCAGGAGCTTGTCCTGGCAGTAGGCGCGGGCGGCGTCGCGGATCATGCGCTCGTCTTCAGTCAGCTGCTCTTCCAGCAGCAGGGGGTCATCCCACTGGAAGGCGCGGCTGGTGTGCGCCGACGAATGAATCTTGCCGATGGAGAGGTCTGGGGCGTTCATGGCGTGCTCGATCATCGAAAGGGGGGCAGTTTAGGCCGGCAGACAATGCTCTGGCGTGCGGCTGTCCGGCTGAACTCACCGCTGCGTGGCGCGATTTGCGTGGAAATTGCGGGCCAGCTCGCGGCATGGTGTCTCCAGGATTGCACCTACTGTTCTAGACACACGGGGCGCGGGCTTCAAAGCCGGCGTGGCCCTTTGGCGCCCGCCACAGAGATCTGGAGATCCACCCATCATGAACGCGCTTTTCAAGCTTCGCATCGGCCCCCGTCTTGCACTGGGATTCGCCGTGGTCCTGTTGATCGCTGTCGCCGTAGCCGCTACAGGCCTGTGGCAGCTTGTCGCCCAGCAGCGCATGACCGATGAAATCGTCGACAAGGACATGCGCAAGGTGGCGCTGTCGGCGGACTGGCTGGGGGCGGTCGAGCTGAACTGGACCCGTACTCAGTCCATCATGCGTTCGGCCGATCCGATGTACGGCGACGAATTGAAACTGGAGGTCGAGAAGACGTCCAAGCTCATCACGGAGCTGCAAAAGCAGATCGAGCCGCTCGTGGCCACTGCCGAGGGCAAGGCGCTACTGGAAGAGGTCGGCAAGTCACGCGAGGCCTACCGCAGCAAGCGTGTGGACTTCATGAAGCGGCATGACGCAGGGCAGGATCTAGGCCCGCGAGTAGCGTCCGAGTTAGGCCCCTTGGCCAAGACCTATGTCGAGCGGATTCGCGCGTTCAAGCTCCATGAGCTGGACCGCCTCAAGGCCGCTGAGACCGCGTCCAAGGCAGACTTCAAGCGCGGCGTCGCCATCCTGATCGGCGGCACCGTGACTGCCATCCTGCTCGGTCTGGGCTTTGCCTGGATGCTGGCCCGCTCCGTGGTGGGTCCCCTTGCACGCGCTTCGGCCAGCGCCGAGCGCATGGCCACCGGTGATCTGACCGAAACGATTGACGTGCAGGGTCGCGACGAAGCCGCCGACATGCTGCGCTCGTTGGTCCGCATGCAGGACAGCCTGCGCGAGGTGGTGGGCCGTGTGCGCACCGGCGTGGACAGTGTGGCCACCGCCGCCGCCCAGATCGCCAGCGGCAACCAGGACCTCTCGGGCCGCACCGAGCAGCAGGCCAGCAACCTGCAGCAGACGGCGGCCTCGATGGATCAGATGACCAGCACCGTCGGTGCTGCTGCAGAAAATGCGCGCCAGGCCAACCAGCTCGCGCTGTCCGCCACCGACGTGGCCAACCGCGGCGGCGAAGCCGTGGGCCAGGTGGTGGCGCAGATGAACGAGATTGCTGCCAGCAGCAAGAAGATCAGCGAGATCATCAGCGTGATCGACGGCATCGCCTTCCAGACCAACATCCTTGCCCTGAACGCCGCGGTGGAAGCCGCGCGCGCCGGCGAGCAGGGCCGCGGCTTTGCCGTGGTGGCCACCGAAGTGCGTACGCTCGCCCAGCGCAGCGCCGAGGCCGCCAAGGAGATCAAGTCCCTGATCGCCAGCAGCGTCGAGAAGGTCGAGGTCGGCACTCAGATGGTGGACGCCGCCGGCAAGACCATGGAAGACCTCGTGGGCCAGGTGCGCCGCGTGGGCGACCTGATCGGCGAGATCACCGCCGCCAGCCAGGAACAGACCGCGGGCATCACCCAGATCAACCAGGCCGTGGGCCAGCTCGATCAGATGACTCAGCAGAACGCCGCGCTGGTCGAAGAGAACGCCGCCGCTGCGGACTCCATGCGCCAGCAGGCCGATGGCCTGCAGCAGGCGGTGGGCGTATTCAGGCTGAGCGCGGCCTGACGGACGTCTAGCAGGTCAGTCCAAAAATAGATCATTTTTGGACTCAATTATGGGGAAAGAATAAATGCCACTTTCCGCACATCTGGTGCGCGGAAAGTGGCATTTTTCTTATAAAATAAAGATCAATATCGGCCAAAAATAATCAGTGGAGGCTCCGCAGCATGCAGTCCCCACCATCTGGCGCCCCTGCCGGGTCATCGCCGCGCAGCGGCAGCATCGACAGCCGCAGGTCAAGGTCATTCCGTCATCAAAGCACCGTGCGTACCTGCCACAGCTCGGCAAACAGCACCGTGTCCAGCTGCCGGCGCAGATAGGGCACGCCGGCTGTGCCGCCGGTGCCGGCCTTGAAGCCGATGATCCGCTCCACCGTGGTCACGTGGCGGTGGCGCCACTGGCGGAAGGCGTCTTCCAGATCCACCAGTTCCTCGGCCAGCTGATACAGATCCCACTGCGCATCGGGCGTGCGATACACCGCCAGCCATGCCGCTTCCACTTGCGGGTCGTACTCGCGCTTGCTCGTCCAGTCACGCTCCGTGCCGTCGATGCCGTGCCCCTTGCGCGCCAGCAGGCGGATCGCCTCGTCGTACAGCGAGGGTGAATCAAAGGCGCGCTGCACCTGGGCGAGCAGGTCCGCCCGGTGGGCGTGCGGCTTGAGCATGGCCGCGTTCTTGTTGCCCAGCAGGTATTCGATCTCGCGGTACTGGTAGCTCTGAAAGCCCGAGCTGTGGCCCAGATAGGGGCGGATCGCGCTGTATTCAGACGGCGTCATCGTCGCGAGCACGTCCCAGGCATGCACCAGCTGCTCCATGATGCGCGACACGCGGGCCAGCATCTTGAAGGCCGGCGCCAGATCGTCGGCGGCCACGCAGGCAATCGCCGCGCGCAGCTCGTGCAGCATCAGCTTCATCCACAGCTCGCTGGTCTGGTGCTGCACGATGAAGAGCATCTCGTTGTGATCCGGGCTCCTCGGATGCTGGGCGGTGAGGATCGCGTCCAGGCCGAGGTAGTCCCCGTAGGACATGTCCTTGGAGAAGTCCTTCTTGGCCTCGGTGGCGGCGTCGGGGTGGTGGTAGGTCGACATGATTCAGGTCACCGCGTTGCGCTGGGAGAAACGCGCGTTGCGCCACTCGCCGGTACTGAGCACGGCGTGCAGATGTTCGACGGCATCGAACACGTCCACATGCTGCGTGTACAGCGGCGTGAAGCCGAAGCGCAGGATGTCCGGCGCGCGGAAGTCGCCGATCACGCCGCGCGCGATCAGGGCCTGCATCACCTCGTAGGCGTTTGCGTGCGCAAAGCAGACCTGACTGCCGCGCACGGCGGCCTCGCGCGGGCTGGCGAGCGTCAGGCCCATGCCGGCGCAGCGCGCTTCCACCTGCGAGACAAAGGCGTCCGTGAGGGCCATTGACTTGGCGCGCAGCGCGGCCATGCCACCGAACGGTTCGGCGGCGAGCACCGTGTCCACGCCGCATTCCAGCGCCGCCATGCTCAAGACCGGCGGCGTCCCGCAGACATAGCGCGCAATGCCGGCGGCGGGCTGGTAATCGGGTGTGAAGGCGAAGGGGGCGGCATGGCCCAGCCAGCCGGACAGGGGCTGCCAGAAGCGTTCCACGTGCTTGGCATTCGCCCAGACGAAGGCGGGCGCGCCGGGGCCGCCGTTCAGGTACTTGTAGCCGCAGCCCACGGCAAAGTCCGCACCGGCCGCACGCAGGTCCACAGGCACGGCGCCTGCGGAGTGGGCCAGATCCCAGAGCATCAGCGCGCCGGCCGCATGTGCGGCCGCGGTCACCGCCGGCATGTCCCACATCGCGCCGGTCTTGTAGTTGACATGCGTGAGCATCAGTACCGCCGTGCGCGGTGAGAGGGTCTTGAGGATGTCCTCGCGCTCGACCATCTTCAGCGTCACGCCGCCGCCCGTGAGGTCCGCGAGGCCCTGGGCGATGTAGAGGTCGGTCGGGAAGTTGCCCAGCTCGCTCACGATCTCGGTGCGCTCGCCGTCGTTCTCCCGCGCAATCCGCACCGCGGCCGCCAGCACCTTGAACAGGTTCACGCTGGTGGAGTCTGCGGCCACCACCTCGCCCGGCCCGGCGCCGATCAGGCGTGCGATCTTGTCGCCGATGCGCGCTGCCAGGTCGATCCAGCCGGCGCTGTTCCAGGAGCGGATCAGGCCCTCGCCCCATTCATGGCTCACCACGCCGGCAATGCGCGCGGCGGTTCGGGTGGGCAGCACGCCCAGCGAATTGCCATCCAGATAGATCACACCCGGCGGCAGAGTGAATTGCTTGCGCAGACCGGCGAGCGGATCGGCGGCGTCGAGGGCTTCGAAGTGGCTTCTTGCTTGCATGGGGCAGGGATGAGTGGGGTCGGCGCGTGTGGCGTGGTGTTTCAGGGGAGTTCGCGCAGTACGGCACGAACGGGGCTGGCGTCGAGATGGGCGAGCTTCAGCGGCAGTGCGATCAGTTCGTAGTCGCCCTCGGCCACCTCGTCGAGCACGATGCCCTCGAGGATGGCCATGCCGTGGCGGCGGATCACGTGGTGCGCGTCCATGGTCTTGCTGGTCTGCGGGTCCAGGCTCGGGGTGTCGATGCCCACCAGCGTCACGCCCTGCGCGGCCAGGTGATCGATCAGATCGGCCGCCACGCTGGCAAAGGCGTCATCCCAGTGCGTCTGCGGCGCGGCGGCGTAGGTGCGAAACAGCACGCGCGGCGGTACATCCGTGAGCCGGCTGCGCACGGCGTCCAGCGTGACTTGCGCGGCGCCCACGCAATGGATCACCCGGCAGGGGCCCAGGTAGGCGTCCAGCGGCACCGCACCGATCGGCAGACCGGCGGCGTCATAGTGCAGGGGCGCATCCGTGTGCGCACCCGTGTGGGTCGAGAGCGTGAAGCGCGAGACGTTCACCGGGCATTCGCCTTCCAGCACCCAGGTGCGGGCTTCTTCAAAGGCGGTGTCACCCGGCCAGACGGGGATGCCCGGGGCGAGGGCAGGGGAGATGTCCCAAAGACGGCGGTCGGCAGGCATGGCGTCGCGAGGCAGCAGGGTTGGACGCTTGCGGGTGCGTGGAGGTGTGTTGCACATCCGTCGCTCGGCTGGGCGGCGGCGCCGCAGGACAGCCGGGCCGCAAGCTGCTAAACACGCGGCAGTTTAGGGGCCGTGCTCGGCACCCGCAGCGCCTCCCGCTTATCGACCGATTGAGCCGGCGCGCCCTGCGCGACGATGCGAGGCCGCCTTCCACATTCCGACGATGAATCACGACAGCCTTCACTTCTTTGGTCAGCGCGTGCTCGTGCCCGCGACGGGCGAGGTGCTCTATACCGAGCTGCTGGCGCGCAGCGCGCAGGTGCCGGACATCGCCCGCTTCGTTCGCGAAGCCGAGGCCATGGGCGCCATCGCCGCGGTGGATGTGCATTGCCTGAAGCTGGCGCTGCGGCTGCTGCGCAGCGACGCGAACATCCGCGTGGGTGTGAACATGTCGCCGCATACGCCCATGCTCGAGCCCGAAACCCTGCGCGTGGTGATCGGCGCCTTCGAGCCCTATCCGGACCGGCTGTTCGTGGAGATCGGCGGCGCGGCTTTGGCCGGTGCCGAAGACCGGCTGCTGGACTGTGTGAATGCCTTCCGTTACGTGAAGGCGCGCATCGTGCTCGACGGCTTTCTGGATGGCAGCAACACCCTGGGCCGGGCCCAGCGCCTGCGTCCGGAGTACCTCAAGGTCTCATATGTGGAGCAACGCAGCCGCGAGTACCTGGAGCAGGGCATCAAGTTCGCCGGCCGCGCCAGCGCGGAGCTGATTGCCGTGGGCGTGGAAACGCCGGCCACCGCAGGCTGGCTCACGCAGCTGGGCGTGACGCTGCAGCAGGGCTGGCTGCACCACCGTCCGGAGTTGATCGCCGGCTGAAGCCGGTCCGCGGCCGGTGTATCGCGGTCAACTTCATGTCGCCGGGCCTTAAGCCGGCTGCCAGAGCGTTCGATAAAGAGGGCGGGTTGCGCCCCTGAATGGAACCCCTCTCGCACTGCGCGCCCAGACAAGGACTCTCAATGTTTGACAAGAACCGCGTGCTCGCGGCGGCCAAGCGCTTCATGGACGGCGGCGCCGACGCTGCTGCCTTTCACCAGGAACTCACACGCATCCTCGCCGAGGAAATGGGCTGCACCCGCGCCAGTCTCTGGATCTACGCCGACCCGCTGAGCCGCGATCGGATCGAATGCGCCAGTCTGTATGACCGCACGGACGCCGCCTGGTCGTCAGGCGCAACGCTGTCCGATACCGACTTCGCGCCCTACTTCGAAGCCATGCGCACCGACAACCTGATCGTGGCCAGTGACGCGCGTGCCCACCCTGTGACGGCCTGCTTCAACGAGGTCTACTTCGACCCCCTGGGCATCGTTTCGCTGCTGGATGTCGGTATCAACGTGGGTGGCGAGCCCTGGGGCCTGTTCTGCTGTGAGAACACCACCGACATCCTGGCGTGGAGCGAGTCGCATGTGGATTACCTGCGTCAGGTCGGCAGCTTGATCGGCTACGCCCTGCGCAAGGCACAGACCGGCGCACCTGTCGCCGCCTGAGTTCGGTGCCACCACAAAAGCGCTATCGCGCCGCACCGCGCGATAGCGTTTTGGCTATTTTGCGGTGCAGCATTTCTGGGAGCACAATCTCGCTCCCTTCAACTCAAGCGCCAGCTCGCCAACAAGGAGCAGACGCGCTTTCATGGGTTCACACCAAAAGTCGTCGACTGCGGCACTCACACTGGCCGCTATCGGCGTGGTCTACGGGGACATCGGCACCAGCCCGCTGTATGCCCTCAAGGAAGTCTTCTCCCCCTCGCATGGCGTCGCGCTCAATCAGGCCAACCTGATCGGCGTGGTGTCCATGATCCTCTGGACGCTCACGGTGGTCGTGAGCTTCAAGTACGTCACGCTCATCCTGCGCGCCGACAACAAGGGCGAAGGCGGCATCATGGCCCTGCTGGCCCTGGCGTTGCAGTCGGTCGGCCGCAAGCACCGCGCCTACCCCTTTCTGCTGTTTGCCGGGCTGGCCGGCGCGGCCCTGTTCTATGGCGACGGGGTCATCACCCCGGCGATCTCGGTGCTCTCGGCCGTGGAAGGTCTGACCGAAGCCACGCCCGCGGCCAAGCCCTTTGTGGTGCCGATCGTGATCGGCATCCTCACCGGCCTGTACTGGATGCAGAAGCGCGGCACGGGCTCGATCGGCGTGCTCTTCGGCCCGATCACCACCGTCTGGTTTGTGGTGCTCGCGGCGCTGGGTGTGTGGAACATGATGATCGGTGACGCGGCGATCCTCGCGGCGATCAATCCGGTGCATGCAGTCCGCTTTGCAGTGAACAACGGCTGGATCTTCTTCATCGCGCTGGGCGCCATCGTGCTGGCCGTTACGGGGGCCGAGGCGCTGTACGCCGACATGGGGCACTTTGGCCGCCGGCCCATTCGCCTGGCCTGGTTCTGGCTCGTGTTTCCGGCACTCGCCCTGAACTACCTGGGGCAAGGCGCGCTGCTGCTTGCCCGCCCGGCCGATGTGAGCAACCCCTTCTTCAGCATGGTGCCCACCTGGGCGGTGATCCCGCTGGTGATCCTGGCCACGGCGGCCACGGTCATTGCCTCGCAGGCCACCATCTCCGGCACCTTTTCGCTGACCAAGCAGGCCGTGCAGCTGGGCTATCTGCCGCGCATGACCATCACCCACACCAGCAGCAAGGAAGTCGGGCAGATCTACATCCCCTTCGTGAACTGGGCGCAGTACGCGCTGGTGGTGCTGGCGGTGATCGGCTTCGGGTCGTCGTCTGCCCTGGCGGCCGCCTACGGAATTGCCGTCACGGGCACCATGCTGGCCACGACCTTCATGACCTTCTTCGTGATCCGCTACGGCTGGAAGCTCAGCCTGCCGCTGTGCATCGGCGCGACAGGCGCGTTTGCCGTCATCGACATTGCCTTCTTCTCGGCCAACCTGATCAAGGTGCGTGACGGCGGCTGGTTCCCGCTGCTGCTGGGTGCGGCCGTGCTCGGCCTGATGCTCACCTGGAACCGCGGCCGAAACCTGATCCGCAAGGCTACCGATGAGGAAGCCATCGAGCTGAAGGGCTTCCTCAAGAGCCTGTTTCTGTCGCCGCCGCACCGGGTGGAGGGCACGGCCGTCTACCTGAATGCCCGCGCCGGCGTGGTGCCGCGGGCCTTCATGCACAACCTGCTGCACAACAAGGTGCTGCACGAGCGCAACCTGTTCCTGTCGGTGCGCTACGAACCCGTGCCCTGGGTGCCGTTCTCCGAGCGGGTGAAGGTACAGGCCCTGGGCAATGACTGCTGGGCGGTGGAAGTGCGCTACGGGTTCAAGAACGCGGTGGAGATTCCCAAGGCGATCGAGCTGCTCGCGGCCGAGGGCATCGAGTGCGAACCCATGAGCACGAGTTACTTCCTGTCACGCCACGTGCTGGTGAGTGACACCTGCAAGGGCATGCCCCTATGGCAGGAGAAAATCTTTGCCGCCATGCTCCGCAACGCCGGCGACCCGGCCGAATACCTCGGCCTGCCGATCAACCGCACCATCGAACTGGGTGCGCAGGTGCGGATCTGAGCCGCCCTCGTGTCCAAATCCCTTGCGTCCTTGTCTTCACGCTGGAGTCTGAATCCATGATCCGCCCGCACGCCGCTGCGCCTGCTGCATCCCAATCCACCCGTTCGCCGCTGTCTACGGTCGCCCGCTGGGCAGCTGTCCTGGCTGCGGGTGCGCTGCTGGTGGCCTGCCAGAAGGCGCCGGCGCCGGCCGCAGCACCCGCCCCTGCAGCGGCCGCGCCGGCTGCCGCGCCTGCCGCCTCGCCCCTGTCCGTGACCAGTGTCGATCCGCTGACGCTCACGGCCGAAGGCGGGCGCCTGACGATGAAGGGCACGGTGGCCACGGAGATCGTGAAGTCCCAGCTCGCCCAGGAAGCCGCCGCCATCTACGGTGCCGACAAGGTGGTGAACCAGCTCACGGTGGACCCGGCGGCCGTGGCGCCGGGCTGGCTGCCGCAGGCCAACACGCTCATGGCCTGGCTCAGGCCGGGCGCGCCGCTCACGGTCAGTGGCGACGCGAGCTACGTCACGCTGTCGGGCACCGTGCCCACCACAGCCGAACAGATCGAGCGCGTACGCTGGGCGACCGAGTTCTTCGGCAGCGGCATCAGTGTGAACAATGATCTGAAGGTGGGTACGGCAGGCAAGAGCTGAGCATCAATTTCGGCCATCAAATGCAAAATTGAAACGCAGGGCACTTTCCGCTTGTCTGAAGACGGTCTTCAGGCATTCTTGAATAAGAAAACTGCACATTTAAATCAAAAACGGCCAGATCTAGTGAATTCTGGCCGTTTTTCTTGCCCCAGACGCTCGATCAGGCGCTGCGGCGCATCAGCCCGTCCAGTTGGCGGTCCCACTTCAGCGTCGGAAAGACATCCGCCAGCCGGTTGTCGCTCAAGCTGAAGCTGCCGCGCAGGCCCTGGGCAATCACGCTGCGGAAGTCATGCAGCACGGGCAGGTCGCGGTTTTCGTTCAGGTTGCCGCGCGCCAGACCGTTCCACTGGCCGTGGATCCTGCCGCCGTTCACGCGGTCGCCGATCAGCCACATCGCGTTGCCGTGGCCGTGGTCGGTGCCGCCGGTGCCGTTCTCCGCGGCGGTGCGGCCGAACTCGCTCATCACCATGATCAGGTCGCCGGGCTGATTGAACTGCTCGCGCAGCACCGTGAGCGCCGCAGCGAGGTTGCCCAGGTTGTTGGCCAGCTGACCCGTCACGCCGCCCTGATTGGCATGGGTGTCCCAGCCGCCGGCCGAGAGGAAGCCCAGGCGCAGGCTGGGGTCGTTCTTCATCAGGGTGGCGAGGTGTCGTGCATCCAGCGCCAGACCCTGC
Organism: beta proteobacterium AAP99; assembly: GCA_001295775.1. Classification (GTDB taxonomy): domain Bacteria; phylum Pseudomonadota; class Gammaproteobacteria; order Burkholderiales; family Burkholderiaceae_C; genus Piscinibacterium. The sequence continues at coordinate 310,100 of LJIA01000005.1, read as the reverse complement.
ACGCTGGGCGCCCCATTGTTGGCAGCGGCCAGTACGGCGTTGTAGCTGCGGCCGTCCGCCAACTTCACGTCGGGCATGTCGGCCATGCCGCTTTGGGCTTGGGCGTCCATGGCGGCATCGCTGCCGGCGGCGTAGGCCGTCTGGCGGCGTTGTCTGTCGCGCAGGCGGCCGTCCGGCCGCACGCTGGTGGCCATGTCCCGCTGGGCGGCAGCCACGGCGGCCTGCTGCGTCATCTGCTGGCTCGCGGCGTTGGCGGCAGCGCCTGCCGGGGTGAGCTCGCGCGCGCTGGCCATGCGGCTCTCGCTGCCTTCGCGAAAGCCCCTGGCGATCGGGTCGTCGCCCTTGTACAGGTCCAGCAGCGCGTTGCGGGTGCGCTCATTGGCCAGCACGCCGGTGTTGGTGGCGGCCTGGCCGCGCGGGATGAGCCGCGCCTTGGCCGGCCCGGCGAGGATGGCGGGGTTGGCCTCGCCCACGCCGAGGATCAGGTCCTCGCGCGCGGCGCTTGCGTCCAATCCCGCGAGCCGGTTCATCCAGCCCGGCATGCTGGCGACGCGGCCGGTCTGGCCGACTTCCCACATGTACTGCGCCTCAAAGTGCGAGCGCGTCGGGTCCGGCGAGCCGGCGGCGGGAATCACGGCCAGCTGCTTGCTCTGCCACAGGGGCAGCAGCGGCGCGAGCGCAGGGTGCATGCCGAAGCGGCCATCCAGATCCAGCGCGGTCTGCGCCGTGCCGTCAGGGGCGGGGATGCGCGTGTTGCGGCGCAGCTGGCCGTAGTCCGGGTCGGCGTAGGGCACGAAGGCGGACAGGCCGTCGTAGGCGCCGCGCAGGAACACCACGACCATGCGGCCGCCATTCAGACTGTTTGCGCTGCTGCGGCTCTGCGCCCAGAGCGGCGCTGCGGCAAAGTGGGTCGAGAGGCCCAGGGCCGTTGCACCGGCCAGAAACTGTCTGCGACTGATGGAGGACATGAGCGTCTCCTGAATGATGGGGTTGGGTGCGGCGACGATGCGCTGCGGCCTACTTCTTCATGAATTCCGGGCTGGCGAGCATGAGCGCCAGGCGGCTCTGCTCCGGCTCCTGCTGGATGCGCGCCAGGGTGGTGGGCGCAAGAAAGCGCGTCAGGTCCGCAGCGGGCTGCGCATCGCGCGCCAGGGCGAAGGCGAGGTCCGCCCGGCGGGTCAGCGCCTCGGGCGCGACCCAGGTGGCGGCGTCCACCTTGTAGCCATCGGGTGTCTGCCAGCCATGCATGGGCTGGCCGGCCTGCGCCAGGAAGCCGAGCGCAGTGCGCACGCGCCGCTCACCCACACCCGGCTGGGCCGTGGGGTTCACGCCGCCGGTGAGCGCCAGGGTGCTGCAGGCGTAGTCCATCGGCGTCTTGACCAGCTGTGCCCGCTCGTCCCAGAACTCAGGGCTTTGCACCAGGGTGCGCATGACGGTGCGCAGGTTGCCGCGGCTGGCCGAGAAGCTGGCGGCCAGCCGGTCCGTCAACGCCTTGGGCGGGTTGTCCGCCACGAACCACTGCGCCATACGCAGCGCGATGCGTTGCGCGGTGGCCGGGTGCGTGGCCAGCATCTCGATGGCGCGCACGCCTTCGGCCTCGCCTTCATTGCCGAAGCGCTGGCCGAGCACGGTCTTGTCGCCCGTGTCGTGCGCGCGCGCCGCAAAGCGGAAGCCGCCGGGGGCATTGGGGTCCAGGGTCCAGCCGGTGAGCACGCGGGCCATCTCGCGCACGTCGTTCTGGGTGTAGCCGCCGTGCACGCCGAGCGTGTGCAGCTCCATCAGCTCGCGGGCGTAGTTCTCGTTCAGGCCGCGCCGCTGCCGATTCGCCGCCGGGCCGCCCATCGTGCCTTCGGCCACGCTCTGGGATTGATCCAGGTAGTTCAGCATCGCCGGGTGGCGCGCCGTGGCCAGCACCAGCTGATCAAACGGCCCCAGCACATTGGGCCGGATGGCGTTAGTGACGTAGTGCCCGAGGAAGGGCCGCACGGGTCCCTTGCCGGCAAACACGTTGAAGTGGTTGAACCAGAACTCGGTCATGCGCGCGGCCAGCGGGTCTTCGGCGCGCGGGTCGCTGCAGGCCAGCAAGCGCCAGGCAGCGGCGGTCTGGGTGGCGTCGCGGGAGATATTGGGCAGATCGGCCAGCGCAGCGGCCCGGGGCGTGGGCTGCTGGCCGGGCTGCATCTGGCCCGGCTGCATCTGCTGGCCCTGCGCGGCCATCTCCACGCGCACCTCGCGCCGTGCCTCGCGTTCCTTGCGGTATTCATCAAACAGCGTAGGCAGGGGCTGGTTGAAGGTGGCGAGCTGCTGCGGAATCTGCGGTGGCTGCCGGCTGGCCGCGGCGGCGCTGTCGATCGCGGCCAGCGCCCAGCCCTGCGCGCCGCCCGGTGCGCGGCGGATGGCGTCCACCAGCTCGGCCGTGGGGGCGTAGCCCAGACGCGAGGCCGCGCGCCAGATCATCGCGTCCGTCACCGGCTGCTGCGTGCCGGCGCTGGCCGCGGCCACATCAGCCCCCGGCGGGTTGGGCGGCCGCTCGGACTGCGCGCGGACGATGGACGCCATCGCCAGTGCCGCGAGCAGCGTGGCGCCGAGGTACAGGGCGAGGCCGAACAGCCCGCCGCGCGGCGCGTCCTGCTCCTGCTTCCGATTCGTTCCCAAGCGAATTGCCATGATCAGCCTCCCGCGCCAGCAGCGCACTGTTCATCCACGCTTTGAATTGCCATCTCGCTGACGCTGCATTCCGACAGGATTGCAAGCAGGTGCTACGGGGGCGTCAAGAGCAAGGCAGTGCGTGATGAAGATGCAGGGGATTGCGGTGAGCGTGGTGCAAAGTTCCCGACCGCGCGCACAGGGTTCGGCACAGACAGGGCTGGTTCAGGATTCGGAGCGTGTCGCGATGATTGCAGCGCGCACGACAGGCGCCACGGTGGACTCGTTGATGAGCCTCCTTCGGCAATAGCTTGACGGTAGCCATTGATCAAGAGGCTTTGCGCCTTTGCTTGCGTTGCATGAGATGCAGCACAGCGCAATGTTCTGCTCGGTCACCATGCGGGCGTCATTGACGATGTGCTCCCAGGACGGGCGCTGCCCGCGAGGTGCATCTCGCAAGCCGAAGCTCAATCGGCAATACACGCATGCCAGATCGCGCTGTCTCACGACCCGTTCCAGCGAATCGGGAATGGCCCAGCGATTCACCTGATCCTCACTCCAATGGCAACTCCGTGAAGTACCGCCCACCGTGATAGATCAGCGGTGTCTTCGCCGCGCCGCTGGTGCCCGCGTCCCGCGCCAGCCCGCAGCGTTCCACCTGGCCGACGAAGAGGATGTGGTCGCCTTCGTCATATTGGCGCCGGTTGGCGCATTCAAACCAGGCGGCGCAGCCGGCCAGGATCGGCACACCCCCTTCGCCCTCCAGAAAGGCCACGCCGGCAAAGCGGTCGGGCACATCCTTGCTGGCAAAGCGGCGCGCCAGCTCGATCTGGTCGGCCGCCAGCACATTGATGGCGTAGTGGCTGCCGGCGGCAAAGGCGGGCGCGCTGCCGGCCTTCTTGGACAGGCTCCAGAGCACCAGCGGTGGGTCCAGCGAGACGGAGTTGAAGGAGTTGGCTGTGAGCCCGACGCGCGTGCCGTCGGCCGCGCGGCTGGTGACGATGGTGACGCCTGTGGCGAACTGGCCAAGGCAGTCACGGAAGTCGCGGGCGGAGAATTCCCGGGTGAGGGTCGGGTTCACGGAGGATGCGTCTTTTCTTGGAATGGTTTCCCGGCATTGTGGAGCAGGTTTGGGTGAATGGCATCGCAGGGATACCATGGCTGCGACATGCGTATTCCCGCCTTTCGCGCCCTGGGGGCCGGCCCCACGATCGTGATGCTGCACGGCATCAGCGGGGGCAGCGCGGCCTTTGCGCCGCAGATCGAACACTTTTCCTCGCAGGGCTTCCGGGCGGTGTCCTGGGACATGCCGGGCTACGGCAATTCCGCGCCGATCGAGCCCTACACCTTCAAGGGTCTGGCCGAGAGCCTGGCTACGCTGATCGACGCGCTGGACCCCAGCGGTGACCGCGCGCCGGTGATCCTGCTGGGCCACAGCATGGGCGGCATGGTGGCGCAGGAGCTCATCGCGCGCCGCCCCGGTCTGGTGCGGGCGCTGATCCTGGCCAATACGGTGCCGGCCTTCGGCCACGCAGGCGGTGCCGCGCAGCAGCGCTACATCAGCGAGCGCAGCGCGCCGATCGACGCGGGGCTGTCGATGCAGCAATTTGCACAGCAGCTGATCCCCACGCTGGTCGGCCCGCAGGCCTCGGTGGAGGGCGTGCGGCTGGCCACGCATGTGATGGGCGGCGTGCCCTCGGCCGTGTATCGCGCGGCGCTGGATGCAATCACGAACTTTGACCGGCATCGCATGCTGGGTCATATCCGTGTGCCGACACTGTTCATTGCCGGCACCGAGGACAAGACCGCACCGCCCGCACTCATGCAGGCCATGGCGCGGCAGGTGCCGGGCAGCGAATACGTGGAGCTCGGCGGGGTCGGGCACTTGTCGCCGCTGGAGGCGCCGGACCTGTTTGGCGACACGGTGCTGAGCTTCCTGGCGCGCCGGAAGTCCCTGCATGCAGTGCCGGTGCAGGCGGCGGATGAGCCGGTGACCGAGGTGGCGGCGCTGCACTCGTCGGCCGAAGCGGGCAAGCCGCCCACGATCCACTGAGCTTTGTCACACGGCCGTCTTGAGGCTGCGCGCTCGGCCCCTATATTGGCCGCAGGGTTTGCTGATCCAACAAGGAGGACGGGATGAACACTTCAATGATCCGCCGCGCCACCGCCGCGCTGCTGGTACTGGCCGCGACGCTGCTGTCGGGCTGCGGCTACAACACGATCGTGAGTCAGGAGCAGGGCGTGAAGGCCGCCTGGGCCGAGGTGCTGAACCAATACCAGCGCCGCGCAGACCTGATCCCCAACATCGTCAACACCGTCAAGGGCGAGGCCGGCTTCGAGCAGGAGACCTTGACCAAGGTGGTCGAGGCCCGCGCCAAGGCCACGAGCATCCAGGCCACGCCGGAGCTGGTTAATGATCCGGAAGCCTTCAAGAAATTCACGGCGGCTCAGGGCGAACTCACCGGCGCGCTTTCGCGCCTGCTGGTGGTGGCCGAGAACTATCCCAACCTGAAGGCCAACGCCGGCTTCCAGGACCTGCGCACGCAGCTCGAAGGCACCGAGAACCGCATCGCGATTGCGCGCAACAAGTACATCAAGGAAGTCCAGCAATACAACACCACCATCGCGCTGCTGCAGAACATGCTCGGCAAGCTGCTGACCGGCGCCAAGGAGAAGCCGCAGTTCGCGGTGGAGAACGAGGGCGCCATCAGCAAGCCGCCGGCCGTGGACTTCAACAAGAAGTAAGCCGCCTTGCACTGCGCTACGCCCGGACTTGACGTGCCGGAACCAGCATCCATGCGCCTTCCCAGCCCAAAATGGCTGAAGAAGCCCATGGGACAAGCGGAAAGCCCTGCGTGGTTTGCTGCTCTTGCGTGGCTGGTGGTACTTGCTGCAAGCCTGCTGGCGTTGCCTGCGCAGGCGCAGCAGCCCCTGGCGGTGCCGCCGCTGGCGCAACTCACGGACACCGCGGGCGCACTGAACCCGGCAGACCGCGAGCGCATCGCCGCGCAGCTCACGGACATCGAGCAGCGGCGCGGCAGCCAGATTGCCGTGCTGGTCATTCCCAGCACGCAGGGCGAGCCGATCGAGGACTTCGCGCAGCGCGTGGGCAGCAGCTGGAAGATCGGCCGCGCCGGCGTGGGCGACGGCCTGCTGCTGATCGTGGCCGTGCAGGACCGCCGCGCCCGCATCGACGTGGCGCGCACCCTGGAAGGCGCGATTCCGGACGTGGTAGCCGGCCGCATCATCCGCGAGGTGATGGCGCCGGCCTTCAAGGCAGGCGACTATGCCGGCGGTATCGTCAAGGCGCTGGCGCGCATTGATCAGCTGCTGGACAAGGAAGCGGCGGCGGGGGCATTGCCGGCACCTACGACCAGCGTGTCAATGCCAAATCCCGCAGATGGGCGTGGCGAAGAAGGGTTCTTTGTCTTTCTGCTTGTCGGTGCGGCTGTTGGCGCACTTCTGCGTCGCATCTTTGGTGGCATCGGGCCGCTGCTCGCGGCTGGCGGCACGGCCTTCTACGCGCATGCGATTGGCCACAGTTGGCTCTGGGCAGGGGCGCTTTGGTTCTTCGTGTTGATCGCCAGCTTTGTCTTCAGTTCGCGCGTGGGTAGCCGTTCGGTGTCCCGCGGCAGCGGTGGATCGGTCTACATCCCCGGCGGCTGGAGCAGCGGCAGCGGCGGTGGCGGCTGGTCGTCTGGCGGCGGTGACAGCGGCGGCTGGTCCTCCGGCGGCGGGGGCGACTTCGGCGGCGGCGGCGCGAGCGGGGATTGGTGATGGACAAGCTCGTTCGCATCCTCAGGCACAGCTTCGCCTGGCCCGCAGGCTTCTCGCGCGCCTGGCCCGCGGCCAGCGTGCGCGCCATCGAGCAGTCCATCACGGCCGGCGAGCGGCGCCACACCGCAGAACTGCGCTTCTGCGTCGAGGAAAGCCTGCCCTGGTCGTACTTGTGGCGTCACGCCCATGCCCGCGAGCGCGCGGTGAACCTGTTCGGCAAGCTGCGCGTCTGGGACACCGAGGCCAACAACGGCGTCCTGATCTACGTGCTGCACGCCGACCGTCGGGTGGAGATCGTGGCGGACCGCGCTGCCGTGCGCGCCATCGAGCAGCCGCAGTGGGACGCCTGGGTCAGCCAGCTGCAGGCCGCCTACCGCGCCGGCCGCTTCGAGGCGGGCACGATCGAAGTCCTGGCCGCGATCAATGACGCGCTGGCCACGCACTTCCCGGCAGGCGAGAGCAACCCGAACGAACTGGCCGATGCGCCGGTGATCATCCGGCGCTGAGCGTATGCGTTGAGCGCTTCTGCCGCGTTTCTCTGTACGACACCCAGCGTAAGGTTCCGGCAGCCCGCAACGACAGACGGCTCCCTCTCCCTTCAACGAGCAAACAACCATGACTCAAGCGCATATTGAATCCGCCACTCTGGGCGGCGGCTGCTTCTGGTGCCTGGAGGCCGTGTACCAGCGCGTGCGCGGCATCCAGCACGTGCAGAGCGGCTATGCGGCCGGCCACACGAAGAACCCGAGCTACGAAGCGGTGTGCAGCGAGACCACCGGGCATGCCGAAGTGGTGCGCCTGCAGTTCGACCCCAAGGTCATCAGCTATCGGCAGATCCTGGAGATCTTCTTCTCGATCCACGATCCCACCACGCTGAACCGCCAGGGCAATGACGTGGGCGAGAGTTACCGCTCCATCATCGTTCCGCACGACGAGGCGCAGGCCGCCACTGCGCGCGAGGTGATGAGCGAGGCACAGCGCGCGCATCGCGATCCGATCGTCACGCAGCTCACGGGCACCGATCAGGCCGCCAACTACTGGCCGGCCGAGGACTACCACCAGGACTACTTCAACCAGCACCCCAACCAGGGCTATTGCGCCTTCGTGGTGGCGCCCAAGGTGCAGAAGTTCATGAAGACCTTCAAGGACTATCTGGTGTAGCGGGCGGCAGCGGCGTGTCGCCCAGCCGGTCGAGGATGGCGCGCGCCAATTCCAGTACGGACAGCGGCGCGCTGCCCTCGGCCTTGTTGTTGATGATCACCTGCACCGGCTGACCCATGCGCACATGGGCGGCGGCGAGATCGGCAAGACCGTGGCGGGTATCGAGGTCCGGATCGACCAGCCGATTGAAAGGCGCATAGCGGTCTTTCGCGCCCTCGTACTTCAGGCCGGCATGCAGGCTCCAGCGCACCACGAGCGGGCCGGGCGGCAGGAGCTCGAGCGCGCGCACCTGGCGCGCCAGTTCCGGCATGCGGGCATGGATGCCGATGCACAGACGCACGCCGTGTTCGCGGAGGGTGCGCACCAGGCGCGGCGTGAGCAGTTCGGGGTCGCGCAGCTCGAGAGCGAGCGTGGCGGGGCGAGATTCTGCGGCGCGGATGGCGCCGAAGAATTCGCCGATGCGCGCGGCAAAGCCCGCCGGATCGGCCAGCAGCGCCCGATGCACCGGAGAAAGCTGGAACACCAGCGCGCCGGCCTTGGCTTCGAGTCCGTCCAGACAGGGCTTGATGAACTGCTCCACCGCCAGGCGGGCGTTGAGAAAGTCCGCGTTGGGCTGCAGGGCCACGCCGCGTTCGCCGCGGATCATGGCGTCACACACCGCACTCGGTGCCTTGATCAGGAAGCGGAAGTGCGCCGGCACCTGCTGCGCATAGTCGCGGTACTGCGTTTCGGACAGCGGCGCATAGAAGCCGCGGTCAATGCCGACGCCGCCCAGCACCGGATGCCGGGCGTACTGCTTCAGCCCCTTGCGGGCGAGCGTGCTCTCCGTGGCGGCCTCCGGGTACACGATGCCGGCCCAGCCCGGAAAGGACCAGGACGAGGTGCCGAGGCGCACGCCGGATGGCAGCGCGCGCGACAGCTGCAGCGTGTCTGGCAGCGGGCCGGCGGGTTCGGCATCTCGCACCTTGCGCGAAGCCGGCCGCCCTGCAGGCCGTTGTGAGGGCGCCGCGGACTCCTCGCCGAACAGGCCGAACTGGTCGGGGGGTGTACCGGTCATGCGGGACGAGGCGCCGGGGCGAGCGGACGCTAGGCCGCTTCCACATCACGCGGGCCGCGCGACGGCGCCGCACCGGGGGGCTGTGTGGGCGCAGTGAGCGGATCGGCGGCGCCCACATCACCGGGCTTGACGACCAGGGGCGGCACGGCGAATGCGCCGGTGGCTTCCATGGCTGCGACTGCTGCTGCGGCGGCGCTGGCCTGGGCGCTCACGGTGCTGCTGTCCAGCGGCACGGTGAGCAGGACCCGCGTGCCCCGCACGCCAGATTCGAGCAGCAGGTGGGCGCCGATCCGGTTGGCGCGCTTTTGCAGATTGGGCAGGCCGCGACCACGGCCCGGCGCGGCCTTGACCTCAAAGCCCACCCCGTTGTCCGAGATCTCGACCAGCAGGGCGGGCGGATTGGTCTGCAGACGCAGCTGCACCGCGGCCTCGGTGGCCTGGGAATGCTTCAGGATGTTGGTCAGGCTCTCCTGCATCACGCGCAGGATGGGCAGCGTGGCGGTGGCCGGCAGCGCGGAGGTGTCCGGCACGTTCAGCATGCTCCAGTTGAGCTTGACGCCGGCCGCCTTGAAGCGGGCCTGCATGCGGAATCGCAGATTGCCCACGGCCGGCAGCAGCTCAGCGCCGTCGGGTGCAAAGGCATCGATCGCCAGACGCAGATCGTCCAGCGCGTCGCGCAGGATGTTGACCATCTCCTGCTTGCTGACGTTGCTGCGTTCCACCATGACGAGCGAAGACAGCAGCTGGCTGCCCAGGCCGTCGTGCATGTCCTGCATGATGCGGGCGCGCTCTTCCACGGTGATGCGACGCTGCTCGATTTCGTATTGCTCGTCGTACTTGCGCATGAGTTCGATCTCACGCGCTGCCACGCGATCCGCGAGCATCACGTTCACGGTCTCCAGCCGGTCCATGGCCAGCGCGTAGCGCGACACCAGCACCGCGCCCATGACGATCATCACTACCGGCCCGGACAGGTGGGCGAACACCGGGCCGGCGATCGGCAGCAGGCCCAGGGTGCCGGCAAAATCGATCAGGTTCAGCACCACCATCAGCGTGAGCGAGAGCAGCAGGCCCGTCACTTCGAGCGTAGGCCGCTGCAGTGCCGCACGCACGAGCAGGAACACGGCATAGAACGCGATCGAGGCGATGCTCACGCTCCAGATACGCCCGAAGATGCCCTCCGGGTTCACGCCGAAGAACAGCGCGCCCAGCACGCCGGCCATGCCGACCGCGATCACGGCGGCATCCACCCAGCGGTGGATCGACCCGACCAGGCGCGTGATGCCCATCATCAGGCAGGCAGTCACCCCGCCATAGCCCACGTAATAGAGCAGGCGCCAGGCAATCCGCGCTTCCAGCGGCATGAACTCGATCCAGAAATACACGGCGCGGATGCCCCAGAACACACCTGCCAGACCGAGCAGCCCGTAGCTCACCTGCTCGCGGCGCAACCACCAGAACCAGATGAAGGCCAGACCGAAGGTGAAGCTCACCAGCGCAGTGATCCGCGGCGTGGTGTGCGCCATGAAGAATGCGGTCTCGTACTTCTCCTGCAGCATGCTGGTGGGGCCGATCTCCATGGGCGGGATGGAGTTCGGGCCGCTGCGGAAGGTGGTCTTGATCAGGATCTCGTTGGTGCCCGGCCAGAGCAGGGCATTGGGCGGCTCGATCAGGAGGGGCTTGCGCCAGCGCACGAAGTTGCGCTCGTCGCCCGGCGGGATGCCGCCCACGCGCATGCCGTTCACATAGACCCAGCCGCCGTTGTAGATGCGCGTCACAAGAAGGGCGATCGGCTCCGACGTGCGTGCGCTCAGGTCGAAGCGCAGGCGGATCCACTGGGCATTGAGCTGGTCGGCGCGTTCGCTGCCTGGCGCCGTCCAGTTGTAGGGCAGCGTCGTGCGGGCGAAGGCCTCCTCGGGACCGGGCGGCGTGTCTGCGCTGCTTGCACCTTGGGCGCTGCTGCGGATCTCGACCGTGGTGATCTGCACCACGGCCCGGCTGGCGTCTGCCAGCGCATCGGCTGGCATGAGCAGGCATGCCAGAACCAGCAGCGAGATGAACGCGCAAAGACGCCGCAGGGGGCATGGCAGCGGGTTCAGGCCAAGCCCGACTGCGCGTGCGCCGCCGGCTTGCAGGGCACACGCGTTCATGGCGTTCAGATCGCGCCGAGCAGGCCCATCTGCGTGGCTTCGTACACAGCCTGGCCGCGAGAGTTCACCGCCAGCTTGCGGTAGATCTTCTTGATGTGCGTGGCCACGGTGTAGGGCGAGATGTCGAGCAGCTCGCCGATCTCGTTGAAGGAGAAACCCTTGGCCAGCAGCTGCAGGATCTGCGTCTCGCGTGCCGAGAGCGGCACCTCCGGGCCTTCCACCGGCGTGGCCGGCTTGACGGGCGCCGCGGCTGCGCGCGGCTTGCTGGCGCGGAAGCGCTCCAGCACATGGCGCGCCACCACCGGGCTGACGGGCGATCCGCCTGCGTTCAGGGTCTTGATGGCGTCCACGAACTCTTCCTGAGGCGTGTCCTTGAGCAGGTAGCCGGTTGCACCGGCCTCGATGCTGTCGACCACGTGCATCTCGTCATCGAACACCGTGATGACCATGATGTCGGTGTCCGGGTATTTCTCGGCGCAGTACTTGATGATCTCGATGCCGCTGGCATCAGGCATGCCCAGATCGACCAGCATCACGTCTGGCTGCTCCTCGTCGATCATGGTCTTGGCGTTGGCGATGGTGGAGGCCACGCCGAGCAGCTCAAAGGCATCTTCGCGCGTGACCGCATCCGTGAAGCGGCGCTGGAACTCGGGCTCGTCCTCGACGACCATGATGCTGAGCTTGTCGGTCATGCTGCACCTGCGGGAAATTGACTGCGGTTGGAAAGCTTAGGGCGCCAGACGCGAGAGCTTCCAGCCGTCTGACCCATTCAGGGTATAGAGGATGCGGTCGTGCAGACGCGAGGGGCGGCCCTGCCAGAACTCCACCCGATCCGGCACCAGCCGAAATCCGCCCCAGTGCGGCGGCCGCGGCGGGTTGAGCAGGAACTTCGCGCCGTACTCGGCCGCGCGCGCCACCAGCACGGCGCGCGAGGAGATCTCCTGGCTCTGCGGGCTCGCCCAGGCGCCGATGCGGCTGTCCAGCGGGCGGCTTGCGAAATAGGCATCGGACTCCTCGTCGCTGACCTTCTCCACCCGGCCTTCGATGCGCACCACGCGCTCCAGCTCGACCCAGTGGAATTGCAGCGCGGCGAATGGGTGCGCGGCGAGTTCCTTGCCCTTGCGGCTGTCGTAGTTCGTGTACCAGACGAAACCGCGGGTATCTACACCCTTGATGAGCACCACCCGCGTGCTCGGCCGGCCGCCTTCGCCGACGGTGGCCAGGGTCATGGCATTGGGTTCGGGGATCTCGGCCTTGAGGGCTTCGTCGAACCAGCGCTGGAACTGGCTGACGGGATCGGCGGCGCAGGCGTCTTCATCGAGGGCGCCGCGGCTGTAGGTCTTGCGCAGGTCTGCAATCGAGCTCATGGGCGCAAGTCTAGAGCCGGCCCGTGCACGGTCGGATCAATGCGGGCTGCGTCTATGCGGTGGCGTGCAGCAGGCGCACCAGTTGCTTGAGGCGTGTATCCCGAAAGCCGTGCGCTTCCAGAGAGGCAACGGTGTTTTCCAGATACTCGCGCGCGGTGCCGCGGCTGCCCACGCCGCTGTGCAGGGCTGCAAGCAGCTCCTGCATGGGCAGCTTGCCGCAGTAGCCGTCTGCGCCGCGGCGCACCACGAAGGCCAGGGCCGTGAGCGGCTCCTTGTCGGTGCTGACGCGCAGCCAGGTGGGGTCGTAGGAGTGGTTGGTCATCTCCCGCTCCCAGAGCTCGGTCAGCGCGGTCTTCACGTCGGCGGCAGCAATGCGCAGGGCCAGGCCGGTACAGGCGCCGCCGCGATCCAGTCCGAGCACCAGGCCCGGGTTCTGTGGCGTACCACGGAAGTGCCGGCTCCAGAGATACAGGCCGCGGTGGAAACCGGCCAGACGCGCGCGGCGCTTCTCGATGACCGGGATGCCCGGGTTCCAGATCAATGATCCGTAGGCAAACACCCAGACGTCGTGCCCCGGCGTGATGCTCTCCAGCAGACAGTCCAGACTGCGACAGATTCGATGGGCGCCGGGAGGTTGCATGAGTCTGAAGCTTAGCGATTCGTGTGCCAGCGCCCCGGGCCTACTCGGCAGCCCGCGCTGCGATGCGCCGATGCACCGCCACGCTGCCGGCGGTGAGCATCAATGCCACCACAACGAACAGCCCGGCGATCCCGAGAGCCCCGCTGGCCGCGCCGAAAAAGGTCGGCAGGGCAAAGCTGGAGGCATTGCCGAAGGTGGCGCGCAGGCCAACCGCTTCGGCCTCGCGCCCGCGCGGCGCCGCCTCGTGCACCAGGGCAAGAAAGTGCGGCTGGCTCGCGCCCAGGGCCAGGCCCAGCGCAAAGGCCGCCACAAAGAGCAGCGGCACCGAATGGATGAAGGGCAGGGCGGCGTACACCAGCATGGAGATCACGAACACGGCGCGCAGCACCTGCCAGGGCTCGAAGCGCCCGGCCAGCCAGCCCAGCATCAGGCGGACGGCAAACAGTGCGGCCGCAAACGCGCCCATGAGGAGCCCGATGGTCGAGGCCGACAGGCCAATGCTCTTGCCGTGGATGGGCATCACGAACTGGAAGGTGTCCCAGGCCACGGCCACTGCCGTGGTCAGCAGCAGCAGGGGGCGCAGTTCCGGGTCGCGCAGCAGATCCATCAGGCTGTGACCTTCGCGCCCTGGATGGGGTGGCGGTTTTGGAAACAGCTGCGGCTGGCGCCTGCCGAGTTGCCATTGGCCGATCAGCGCGGCCAGCACGCAGGCGCTCATGGCACCAAAAGCGGCGCGATAGCCGAGGTGATCGATCAGGAAGCCGCACAGCACTGGGCCGACCAGGCTGGCAATCGATGCACCGATCGCAATCCGCGCAAAGGTCGCGGGCCGGGTTTCAGCTGTGGACAGCAGCCCGGCCACGGTCTGCATGGTCAGGGTGTTCATCGACAGGCCGGTGCCGATCAGCGTGGAGGCCACCAGCAGGCTCCAGGGGTGCGGGCCGAAGGTGGCGATCAGCACACCGGTGAGTTCAATGGCCAGGCCGACGCGCATGGGCAGTTTCGGTCCGACGCGGTCCGCCCAGCGGCCCACGGGGATGGCAATCAGGAACGGCAGCAGCCCGAACAGGCCAATCGCCAAGCCCACAAAGGCTGCGGAGGCACCGCTGCCCAGCGCAGCCAGGGAGAGGGTGACGCGTGCGCCGGTCAGGGCCGTGTGGGCCAGTACCGTGCAGGTGATCAGCGCGAGGAAGGCTCTTGTCTGTGTGGCGTCCACCGCGCCGGGTGGAGCACCGTCTGGAGCCGCGGGTAAGGCCACGATCCGGGAGGAAAGACTCAGTGACGCCATTGTGACAAGGGCGTGATTTCGTCGCAATGCGAAAAGGCCCGCGGAGGCGGGCCTTTTCGTCAATTACCGGCTGGACTGCTGCGGCTGACCGACCAGCGAGCGGTGGGCCGCGCTATTCGCGGGCCCTAGCTGCCAGCCAAGCCAGCAGCCCCGGCTGAATCCGCGTCAGGCTGCGATACGCCAGCACCTGCTCGCTCATGGTGGCGACCGCGGCGTGGGTGGCGGCGGCGGCTTCGGGGGTGGCGATGGCGGCTTCGATCGGCTCGATCATGAGCCGGATGCTAAACACGGCCTGCGCCGTGGCGGCGTTCGGCACCGGGATGAAGCTCTGGTGTTCGACCCGCGCCCAGAGCTTGTCGCCGAGCGAGGCGGGTTCGGCGTCCAGCGGCCAGACGCGCGGCGCGGCGCGCCTGGGGTGGCCGTCGAAGTGGGGGCTGGGCTGAAAGGTCCAGACGTTGCGCTGCCAGCGTTCGGTGCCCGTGACGAGCCGGGCGAGGGACTCGCTCGCCTTGATCAACAGTGCGTTGTCTGCCACCGGCATGTGAGCAGCCGCGAACGGCAGACCGATCTTGTCTTCCGGTGCCCAGTGCGAAGGCACGCAGACCGACAGCACCTGCAAGCGCGTCGTGCTGCCGTCCAGCACGGCGAGATCTTCGCGTACGGCGAGGGCGAACAGCGCCCAGCGGCGGCGCAGCGGTTCGGCGGCAAGGCGGTCGAGCGCCACCTGCACGCCCTGTGGCGTGGCGGGGCCGAGGTGCAGCTCGCCACTGCGGATGTGAATGCGTGCGTCCAACCTTGGCAGGTGCAGGGTCTCGCCCTCCAGCCGGGCGTGCTCGGGCGCATCCAGCGCCAGCCGCGCGGCGAAGGCGAAGGCGGCGGGCGTGGCGTCGAAGTCTGGCGCGAGCAGCACGGTCTGCTCGGGGTGGGCGAGGGCGGCGAGCTTCTCGGCGAAGAGCCGATCACCCGGGTCCAGGGCGCTCAGATTGGGCGCCCCATCGGGCATGCGCGAGAGCCCTGGCTGCATGCGAAACGGGGCCACGAGGGCGGCGAAGTCGAAATCCATGGGGCGCGATTGTCGCCGCGCGGCGGCGCGAAGGCGGCTGCGGGGGCGATCCGGTGGTGCGCCGGCAGCCGGCTGCCGAACCCCCAGGCGCTTTCCGCTTGCTCCATGCGGATCTCCAGGCAATTGGGCTGAAAAGCTCCAGCCAGAGCCCATCTTCACGGCATGGGTCTGAAGACTCAGTCTGCAGGCCGCTTTCCCGGCAGATGGTCTGAAGATCCGCATGGGACAAGCGGAAACCGGGGGCGGCTTGGCGCAGCCGGTATCCGGCCGATGTCGCGAGCGTGATTGCTTCGTTGTTCGCGGTCTGTCCGGCAGCCGGTTCTGCATGGTCCGGGCGGCGCCGACCGTCCGGATCGGCGAGGCCGGCCAGCCGCTGCGGCAACCCTGCCTGGCCTCCGCACCGACGATGCATAACGATGTGCGGGTACGGGCGCGGCCACGCAGTGCCCCCAAGCAGCCCCAATTCCTCGGTCCACGGCACCTTTCGCCGGGCTGTCGGCCGCCTGTCGAAGTGTTGGCTCGCTGCTAGGGTTAACCCGCGTGCGGCGCCCGGTGGCGCGCACTGGTCAGGGGAATCCATGCAGAACCTCAAATTCGTGCGCGGCGTGGTGTTGATGGTGATCGCGACGCTGTTCGGCGTCGCGTCCTTGCGGTTTCCGCTGGGCACGGTGGGTCGCGCGGGGCCGGGGCTCTTCCCGCTGATCATCAGCGTGATGCTGGCGCTGATCGGCCTGGCCATGCTGGTGCAGTCGCGCCTGCAGGCGCCTGAGCCGCTGGACTTCAAGCTGCGCAACATCGGCTTCGTGATCGCGAGCCTGGTGGGCTTCACGCTCATCGCCCGGTACGTTGCCCTGCTGCCGGCGATCGTGTTCCTCGTGTTCGTGGCTTCGCTGGCTGGGGCGGACTATTCGGTCAAGCGCAACCTCAAGATCAGCGCGGCGCTGATCGTGATCGCATTCGGCTTCCGCTACGGCCTCGGGCTGCAGCTGACCCTGTGGTGAGGCGCGCGCCATGATGGAGGTGCTCAACAATCTGGCGTTCGGCTTCGGTCATGCCCTGACCTGGTCCAACCTGATGTATTGCGCGATCGGCTGCATCGTCGGCACGCTGATCGGGCTGCTGCCGGGCATGGGGCCGCTGGCCACCATCAGCCTGCTGCTGCCGCTGACCTATCAGATCCCGCTCGATGGCGCGATCATCATGCTGGCTGGCATCTATTACGGCGCGCAGTATGGCGACAACGTCAGCGCCATCACCATGAAGATGCCGCATGCCAGCAGCATCGTGGCCTGCATCGACGGCTACCAGATGACGCTCAAGGGCCGCGCCGGCCTGGCGCTGTTCTCGGCCGGGGTATCCAGCTTCATCGGTGGCAGCATCGCCATCGTTGCGCTGGCCACGCTGGCCAAGCCGCTGTCCGAAGTGGCCTTCCTGTTCGGCGCGGCCGACTACTGCGCGCTGATGCTGCTGGGCTTTTTGAGCGTGAGCTATGTGACCACGGGCGGTAGCCTGCTCAATGGCCTGTCGATGGCGCTGGTGGGGGTGCTGCTGGGCATGATCGGCACCGATGTGAACAGCGGCGCGGAGCGCTTCACCATGGGCCAGCCCTTTCTGGCCGAGGGCGTGGGCCTGATCAGCGTGGCCCTGGGCTGCTTCGGCATTGCCGAGATCACCAAGAACCTGGACAACCGCAGCGGCTTCACGCCCTTCACCGGCAAGATTGATCTCTGGCCGAACCGCGCCGAGTTCTGGCGCATCATTCCCAGCGCGCTGCGCGGCAGCCTGATCGGCTCCGTGCTGGGCCTGCTGCCCGGTGGCGGTCCGACGATCGCGCAGTTCGGTGCCTACGCGGCGGAGAAGAAGTTCAGCAAGCATGCCGCCGAGATCGGCCAGGGCGCCATCGAGGGCGTGGCCGGCCAGGCCGCAGCGGATGAAGCGGCCGCGCGCACGAGCTTCATCCCGCTGATGAGCATCGGCATCCCGGAGAACGCGGTCATGGCGCTGATGATGGCGGCCTTCATCGTCAAGGGCGTCACGCCGGGGCCGCAGCTCATCGGCGAGCATCCGCAGGTGTTCTGGGGGCTGGTGGCCAGCATGTGGATCGGCAACGTCTTCCTGCTGGTCCTCAATGTGCCGCTGGTGCGCTATCTGCTGTCGATCTTCAAGGTGCCCTTTGCCTCGTTGTTCCCGGCCATCCTGTTCTTCTGCTGCGTCGGCACCTACAGCCACCAGAACAATCTGGACGACATCTTCGTCACCGCGGCATTCGGGCTGATCGGCTACCTCTTCATGCGCCTGCACCTGGAGGCCGCGCCGCTGCTGCTGGGCTTCATCCTCGGGCCGATGCTGGAGGAGAACTTCCGCCGCGCGCTGCTGCTCTCGCACGGCAGCTTTGCCACCTTCTTCACCCGCCCCATCAGCGGCAGCCTGTTTGCGCTGATGGGGGCGTTTCTCGCGTGGCAGGCGTTCACGGCCATCCGCGATGCGCGCCGCCCGCCGCGGCCGCCGGACCAGCCGACTGCAGAACCGGGTACCGGCGCCTCAGACAAGCCTGCGGCAGACGCGGCCGGGCGCTGAAGCGCAGCGCGCCGCTGCGAGGGCTCGCGCTCAGAGCGTCTTGAGCAGGGCTTCGGCCTCTTCGCGCTGCTTCTTGGACAAACCCGGCTGCATGGCCAGCGCGCGCGTGACCTGTGCGTTGGCCTTGGCCTTGTCGCCCAGGGTGTTCAGACACTGGCCGAGACGGAAGTGCGCCGCAGCGCGCGCCTTCATGGCGATCGAGCGCTCGTACATCGGCACGGCCTCGTTGCACTTGCCCTGCTCATGCAGCGCGCGACCCACGCCGAAGGGGCCCCATTCGCTTTCAGGGAAGCGCTTGATGACCTCGTTGTACATGCGTGATGCATCCGCCCAGCGCTTGGCGCCGGCGTACTGATTGGCTACGCCGAAGATCAGGCCGCGCTGCTGGTCGAGCAGATCTGGGTCGTCGCCGACCGCGGTGCGCAGCGCGATCGCTTCGGCTTCGGCCGTCTTTTCGTCGTTGAGCAGCAGACTGCCTCGCATCAGCGCGCCGGCGGCCGGCAGCACCTTGGCGGTGTCCTCGGCCAGATCGCGCGCCTTGCCCTTGCCGCCGCCCACGATGCCCGGCGCCTGCAGGTAGTACTGCATCAGGTTGAATCGGGCGTCGGTGAACTTCGGATCCAGCTCCACGGCGGTCTTGAAGGCGTCGCGGATCTTCGTGGCATAGCCCATGGCCGACATGATGCCGGCGGAAATGGCCTTGGTGCCCAGCGCGCCGCCCAGGCTGTTGTGGCACAGGGCGGCCTTGGGGTTGGCTTCCACGCAGCGCTCGGCCAGCTTCACGGCTTCATCCACACGCTTGACCGCATTCGGCCCATTGAGCATCGCGCTGACCTTGCCGGCGAGCGCCACGGGGTCCGTCGGCGTCTTGGCCAGGGCTGCATCGGCCAGGCGCTCGGCTTCGGCGGGCTTGTCGGCGCGAAGCAGGTTGTCGTAGTCGCGCGTGGTCTGGGCGCCGGCAACGGGGGTCAACATGCTGAGGGTGACTGCGCCGGCGAGTGCGGCAAAGGACTTGAGTCGGGCGGGCATGGCAGCTCCGGAATTGAAAACAGCCGCGACTGTATTGGAAGCGGGTGGCGCGGGTGCATGCCGCAAACCCGGCATGCGACAGGCTGCGGTTTCGGCGCCATGGGCTGCAGCCCCGCGCACTATCGTGCGCATACAGGCGCATCCGTGCCTCAAGGAGGGGTCATGCATCTGCTGGGCGGCTGTCATTGCGCAAACATCCGGTTCGAGCTGTCGGGCTTTGCGCCTGACGCGACCATTCCGGCGCGCGCCTGTACCTGCAGCTTCTGCCAGAAGCATGGCGGCGTGTGGACCAGTCATCCGCAGGGGAGCCTGCGGGTCCTGATTGCCGAGCGCGCCGAGCACTCGATCTACCGCTTCGGCACGGGCACGGCCGACTTTCATGTCTGCCGACGCTGCGGCGCCGTGCCTGTGGTGACTTCCGAGATCGACGGCCGGCTGTACGGCGTGGTGAGCGCACGCGCGCTCGACGGCGTGGCGCCCGAGCGTCTGCAGCACGCTCAGGTCAGTTTCGATGGCGAGGCGGCGGGCGACCGGCTCGCGCGGCGGGCACGCGGCTGGATTCCGGAGGTGGAGCTGCGGGTGCTACCGTCCTGACGTTCTCAAAAGCTTTATTTGACTGATTGGTCAATAACAACCTAAGCTGCGCGCATGGCCCGAGAACGCAGCTTTTCCGAACCCGAGGTGCTCCAGCGCGCCGCGGATGTCTTCAGCACCCATGGCTACGGCGCAACGTCCGTGGCCATGCTGTGCGAGGCCACGGGCCTGGGCAAGCAGAGCCTCTACAACGCCTTTGGCGACAAGCAGGCGCTGTATCTCAAGTCTGTTGATTGCGCCGTGGGCCGCTTCGGCGCGGCCGTGGCGGCCATGAAGGCCGCACCCGACGGGCGTGCTGCGCTTCAGTCGTTCTTTGATGGCCTGGTGCATGTCTGCGCCAGCGGCGAGCCGGCGCTGAAAAGCTGCATCGTCACCACGGGCCTGCTTGAATCCGTGGACGATCCAGCCCTTCGCCTGAGTCTGCAAGCCAAGTGGCAGGCCACACATGAGCTGCTGCGCGGCACGATCGAGCGCGGGCAGAAGGATGGCTCGGTGCGCAACGCCGCACCCTCGGCCGAGCTGGCCGATCTGCTGATGAGCCTCATGAGCGGCCTGCGCGTCACGGCGCGGGTGGATGACTCGAGAGCGCGCCTGCAGCGCAGCGCGGACCTTGCAATGGCCATGCTCGACCACAGTTAGCGTTCATGGCGCGGGCCGGCAGCCCGCGCCAGGTTCCATCGCCCCAGGCGCCGCACCGATCGGTCAGGCGCCTTTTATTGGGGCCAATATTGACCGATCGTTCCAGTAAAGAAAGCATCCATGAACAAACCTCTCCTCCACAAGATCGCGCTGGTGACCGGCGCCTCCCGCGGCATCGGTGCCGCCATCGCCAAGCGTCTGGCCGCCGATGGCGCCGAAGTCATCCTGCACTATGGCAGCGGCGCGACCGAAGCCCAGGCCGTGGCGGCCGAGATCCGCGCCGCCGGCGGCAAGGCCAGCACCGTGCAGGCCGATCTGGCTGCGGCCGACGGCCCCGCCAAGCTCGCGGAGGCCGTGAGCTCGCCGCGGATCGACATCCTCGTCAACAACGCCGGTGTAGCGCTGTTCGCGGGCGTGGACACGATGAGTGAGGCAGACTTCGACCGCCAGGCCAACGTGAACATGCGCAGCCTGTTCTTCATCACGCAGAAGTTGCTGCCGCGCATCCCGGACGGCGGGCGGATCATCAACCTCGCGTCTGCCGTGACCCGCATCGCCTTCCCGGGCATTCCGGCCTATGCGGCCACCAAGGGCTTCGTGGATGTGCTGACACTGCAGCTGGCCGCCGAACTCGGCAAGCGCAACATCACCGTGAACGCCGTGGCGCCCGGCGCGATCGACACGCAGATGAGCAGCTGGATCCATGGCCCCGGCGGGCACGAGACCGTGGCGCAGATTCAGGCGCTGCCCGGCATCGGCCAGCCGGCACATGTGGCCGGCGTGGTCGGCTTCCTGGCCGGCCCGGACGGCGCCTGGACCACCGGGCAGATCGTGGACGTCAGCGGCGGCACCAAGCTGTGATCCGCGTCCGCTGACATCTGCGCAGAGTGGGTGCCGGCTTCCGCTGGTCTGAAGCCGATCTCCAAGGCATGTGCCTGAAGATCGGCTACCAGGGCGGGTCTTCAGGGAAAGTGCCTGAAGATGCCCACCAGACAAGCGGAATCAGCCATGCGCCGGTCCAAACTAGGTCTGCTCGAAGTTGCTCACCCGCACCCCCAGCAGGCGCAGCTTGCGCGTCTGCGGCACGCGGGCGAAGCATTCGAACGCTGCCTTGCGGATGGCGGCTTCGTGGTCGGTGAACTCGGGCAGGGAGAGATCGCGCGTGGCGATCTCGAACTTGTCGTTGCGCACCTTCACGCCGATGGTGCGGCCGCGCAGCTTGTGCTTGGCCAGATCGGCCGCCACCTCGCGCGAGAGTTCTGCCAGCAGCCGGGCCAGCGCCTGCCAGTCGCGCACCGGATGCAGGTCGGTGTCGAAGGTGGTTTCCCGGCTCAGGCTCTTGCGCTCGCTTTCGGTTTCCACCGGCCGCTCGTCGATGCCGTTGGCCGCGCGGTGCAGCCAGGCGCCGTAGCTCTTGCCGAAATGGCCCACCAGCCAGGCCGGGTCGCAGGCGGCCAGTTCACCGATCGTGTGCACGCCGAGTGCGGCGAGCTTCTCGCTTGCCTTGGGGCCGATCCCGTTGATCTTGCGCGCCGGCAGGGGCCAGATGCGGGTGGCCAGATCCTGCGTGCGGATGATGGTCAGGCCGTTGGGCTTCTCAAGATCGCTGGCGATCTTGGCCAGCAGCTTGTTGGGCGCAATGCCGATCGAGCAGTTCAGGCCTGTGGCTTCCTTCACGGCTGCCTTGAGCGCCAGCCCGAGCACGCGTGTGGGTTCCTCGTGCTCGGTGAGGTCGAGGTAGACCTCGTCGATTCCGCGGTCTTCCATGACCGGCGCGATCTCGATGATCGCTGCCTTGAACAGGCGCGACACGCGGCGGTACTCGGCAAAGTCCACCGGCAGAAACACGGCCTGCGGGCACAGACGCACCGCCTTGGCCATGGGCATGGCCGAGTGCACGCCGAACTTGCGCGCCTCGTAGTTGGCGGTGGTCACCACACCGCGGGACTCCGGGTCGCCCCGGCCGCCCACAATGACCGGCAGCCCCGCCAGCTCCGGCCGGCGGGCGAGCTCCACGGACGCGTAGAAGGCATCCATGTCCAAGTGTGCGATGCGCCGCGCAAAGTCGGTGCCGGCCGCTGCGCTTTGCGCGGGCGCGGCGTCATCGATGTCCGGCAATGGAGGCGGCGTGCTGTTCAAGGCGTGTTCGGCGCAAGGCGTACAGCTTGTCACAAATCATGGCGCCCGCGGCAACCCCGCGAGCGGGGCGCATCCGTTGAATTACAGTCACCCACACGGAGAACGACCATGAAGACACTGACAGCCCGCTCATCCGCCGCACCCGCGCTGCTCAGGCGCATGCTGGCCCATTCACTGCTGGCGGCGGCCCTGTCTCTCGGCGCGCTGGCTGCATTCAGCCCGGCGCACGCGCAAACCCCTGCCATGATGGTGCCCATGACCCCCAAGGACGTGCTCAATCTCGATGCCACTGTGCAGACGCAGGTCACGCCGGATCTGGCTGTGGTCATGCTCGCCGCCGAGCGCAGCGGCGCAGACACCGCCGGCCCCAGCGCCGAAGTGACCCGTGCCATCACGGAAGCGCTCAAGGAAGCACGCACCGTCGCCGGCATTCAGGCATCCACCGGCGGCTTCACCACCTTCCAGCGCTTCGACAACAAGGGCCAGCGCACAGGCTGGACCGTGCGCGCCGAAGTGATTCTCAAGAGCAAGGACTTCACCGCGCTGGGCAAGCTGGCCGGCAAGCTCACCCAGGCCGGCCCCAACGCACTGCAGATCACCAACAACAGCTTCGAGGTCTCCACCGAGCTGCGCAATGCCGAAGAGGCCAAGCTCATGGAGCGCGCCATCGCCGAGTTCCGCCGCAAGGCGCAGGTGGCCACGAGTGCCTTCGGGTACCGGAAGTTCTCGATCCAGCAGGTGAACGTGGGCACCACGAGCGGCATCGTGCCGCCGCAGCCCCGCCCCATGCTGCGCATGGCGGCCATGGCTGCGGCGCCAGAGGCCGACATGCCGATCCAGGCGGGCTCCACGGAACTTTCGCTGACCGTCAGCGGCAGCGTGCAGATGGAGAATTGAGGACGCGATGAACATGCACACGGGCTTCTTGTCGGGTTGGCGCTTCCTGCTGGCTGCAGCGATCGGTTTGTGTGCCGCGCTGCCGCTGCACGCCGAGACCGTACGTGGCGAAGGCCCGTATCGCACCGAGGCGCGACCCGTGGCTGGCACCACCGCCGTGGTGCTGGGCCTGCCGATCCGCGTGAGCGTGGTGGTGGGCGAGCGCGAGGAGATCACCCTGTCCGGCGACGAGAACCTGTTGCCGCTGATTGAGACGGTGGTGGACAACGGCGTGCTGCAGATCCGCCCGGTGCGCCGAAACCTCGACCTGCGCCCCCGCCAGGCGCTGATTGCCGTGCTCAACGTGCGCGGCCTCACGCGCGCCAGCATTGCCGGCAGCGGCGAACTGCGGCTGCCGGCCTACAAGACGCCGCAGCTGGAGCTGAGCATTTCCGGCTCGGGCGATATCCACCTGCGGGACACCGAGATCCGCAAGCTCAGCGTGAGCATCTCCGGCTCCGGCAATGTGCGGGGCAGCGGCAGCGCCGAGGACAGCACCATCCGCATCGCCGGCAGTGGCGATGTGCGCCTTGAAGACTTGGCGGCCAAGGCCGTCGAGGTGCGCATTGCCGGAAGCGGCGATGCACGCGTGCATGCCAGCGAAACCCTTTCCGTGCGTATCGCCGGAAGCGGGGACGTGCGCTACCGCGGCGAGCCCAAGGTGACCAAGAGCATCGCGGGCAGCGGCGACGTGTCGCCGCTGCGCTGATCGCGGAACGCCGCGGGTTTTCCCGTCTGCGACCTGCTGACACAGCCTTGTCAGCAGCGGTGATTCGAAGCCCGTTTCAGAGCGCACACCGTCACCGGCGCGCTTGACCCGAGGGGTAGCATGGAGCAAACACCCATCACTCCTCAAAATGGCCGAACAAGATCCCTCCTCCTATCTCGGCAATGTCATCGGCAAGCGCATCCGCATCCGCGGCGCGCGCCAGAACAACCTCAAGAATCTCTCGCTCGACATTCCGCTCGGTGAGCTGGTCGTCGTGACCGGCGTGTCGGGCTCCGGCAAGAGCTCGCTGGTGTTCGACACGCTCTATGCCGAGGGCCAGCGCCGCTATGTCGAGACCTTCTCGCCCTACGCGCGGCAGTTCCTGGACCGCATGGACCGCCCGCAGGTGGATGCCATCGAGGGCGTGCCGCCGGCGATTGCCATCGACCAGACCAACCCGGTGCGCACCAGCCGCTCCACGGTCGGGACGATGACCGAGATCAACGACCACCTCAAGCTGCTGTTTGCGCGCTTCTCCACGCTCTACGACCCGGTGAGTGGTCATGCCATCCGGCGTGATTCCCCGGCGAGCATCCTGAAGGAACTGCGCAGCCGAGATCAGGACGATCGTGTCGCCGTGACCTTCGAGGTCCGGATTCCGGCCAACTTCTCCGAGGCCGAGATCGAGCAGTACCTGAGCGCCCAGGGTTACACCAAGGTCTTTGCGCGCGAGGCCGAGCAGCTCACCGTGCTGGCAGACCGCTTCAAGCTGGCGAGTGTGGATGACCCGCGCATTCTGGAGGCGCTTGAAGGCGCACTGAAGCTCGGCCACGGGCGGGCGCAGGTGCGGGTGCTGGATGCGGAAGATGTCCAGCGCGCGACCACAGTGCTGCGCTACAGCGAGCACATGGAAGACGAGAGCGGAAAGCGCTACACGCCGCCCAACCCGTCCGCCTTTTCCTTCAACTCACCGCTGGGCGCCTGCGAGGCCTGCCGCGGCTTCGGCCGCGTGATCGGCGTGGACTACGGCCTGGTCATTCCGGACGAGAACAAGAGTCTGAAAGCCGGCGCCATCAAGCCCTGGACCACGCCCGCCTGGAAGGAATGCCAGGACGATCTGCTGCGTCATGCGCCGCGGCACGGTGTGGCCATCGACATTCCCTACAAGCACCTGCCCGAGGAGCACAAGCGCTGGCTGGTGGACGGCGACCCCAAGTTCAAGAAGTGGGAACAGGACTGGTTCGGCATCCGCCGCTTCTTCGAGTACCTGGAGAGCAAGGCCTACAAGATGCACATCCGTGTGCTGCTCTCCAAGTACCGCGGCTACACGGAATGCCCGACCTGCCGTGGTGAACGCCTGAAGCCCGAGGCCTGCCTGTATCGCGTCGGCACCGCGGCCGACGCGCAGCGTGCGCTGGTGTCAACGACAGACAAGGACTATCCACGCTACCGGCCCACCGCAGCGCGTTTCTCGCAAGCCGTGCTCGACAGCCTGCCGGGCCTGACCGTGCATGATCTGATGCTGCTGCCAATTGCGCGGGTGAAGGACTTTGTCGATGGCCTGTCCTTCGAAGGCAGCCTGGACGAAGCCGGCTCGCTCGTGCTCGATGAACTGCGTGCCCGCCTGCAGTACGTCTGCGATGTGGGTCTGGGCTATCTCACGCTCGACCGCCAGAGCCGCACGCTCTCCGGCGGGGAGGTGCAGCGCATCAACCTGACCACGGCACTCGGCACCTCGCTGACCAACACCCTGTTCGTGCTGGATGAGCCCTCGATCGGCCTGCATCCGCGCGACATCGACCGCATCAACGGCGTCATGCAGCGCCTGAAGCGCGCCGGCAATTCGCTGGTGGTGGTGGAGCATGATCCGCAGGTGATGTTTGCCGCCGACCGGCTGCTCGACATCGGCCCCGGCCCGGGCGAGCGCGGCGGAAACATCGTGTTCTACGGCAAGGCCAGCGAAGTGGCGCAGGCCGACACGCTGACGGCCGACTACCTCAACGGCCGCAAGCGGGCCGATGCCGGCATCACACCCCGCCCGCCCTTCGTGAACAGCGAAGGCCTGCTCTCCGGCCCCAAGCTGCGCGTCGAGGAGGCCAGCGAGCACAACCTCAAGAACGTCAGTGTCGAGTTCCCGCTGCACCGCTTCGTGGTGGTGACGGGCGTGTCCGGCTCGGGCAAGTCCACGCTCATGGACGAGGTGCTGCACCGCGCGCTGCTGCGTGCCAAGGGCAAGTCCACCGAGCAGCCGGGCAAGGCGCGCGCGGTCTATGGCGCAGACCAGATCGACGATGTGGTCCTCGTGGACCAGAGCCCCATCGGCAAGACCGCGCGCTCCAACCCGGTGAGCTACGTCGGCGCCTGGGATGCCATCCGCGAGCGCTTTGCGCGCCTGCCGCAGAGCAAGGAGCGCGGCTACACCGCCGGCACCTTCAGCTTCAACAGCGGCGACGGGCGCTGCCCGACCTGCAGCGGCTCGGGCTTCGAGCATATCGAGATGCAGTTCCTCTCGGATGTGTACCTGCGTTGCCCGGACTGCGACGGCACGCGCTTCCGCGCGGAGATCCGCGAAGTGAAGCTCGGTGCCTGGGGGCGCCAGCTCAGCGTGAGCGATGTGCTGGACCTGACGGTGAGCGAGGCGCTGTCGGCCTTCTCGGACGATTGGGAGGTCAAGCGCGTGCTGCAGCCGCTCTCCGATGTGGGTCTGGAGTACCTCAAGCTCGGCCAGCCCGTGCCCACGCTTTCGGGCGGTGAGGCGCAGCGCCTCAAGCTCGCGGGCTTTCTGGCGGAAGCTGCACAGCGCAAGACCGTGCCCAAGGCCGGCACCCTGTATCTGTTCGACGAGCCCACCACCGGCCTGCACTTTGACGACATTGCCCGCCTGCTCAAGGCCATGCGCAAGCTGATCGACGCCGGGCACAGCGTGATCGTGATCGAGCACAACCTGGATGTCATGCGCGCTGCGGACTGGCTGATCGATCTCGGGCCCGAGGGCGGCGACGCCGGCGGCCAGCTGGTCTTCGCCGGCCCGCTGGACAAGCTGCTCGCGCACCCGGACTCGCACACCGCCCGCGCACTGCGCGAGTACGACGCGCGCCTGAGCCATCCGGCAGGCTTTCGCGTCGAGGAGCCGCGCGCCACTTACGGCACCCACGACGCCGCTGGGGACGAAGGCGCGCCCATGCAGATCCAGATCCGCAAGGCGCGCGAGCACAACCTCAAGGCCATCGATCTCGACATCCCGCGCGACAAGTTCACGGTCATCACCGGACCGTCCGGTTCAGGCAAGAGCACACTGGCCTTCGACATCGTCTTCAACGAAGGCCAGCGCCGCTATCTGGAAAGCCTGAACGCCTATGCGCGCTCCATCGTGCAGCCCGGCGGCAAGCCGGATGTGGACGCGATCTTCGGCATCCCGCCCACGGTGGCCATCGAGCAGCGCACCAGCCGCGGTGGCCGCAAGAGCACGGTGGCCACGGTCACGGAGCTGCATCACTTCCTGCGCCTGCTGTACGTGAAGCTGGGCACGCAGTACTGCCCGAACGACGGCGCAGCCATCGTGCCGCAGACGCTCGATGCCATCGTCAGCCAGATCCTGGCGGACTATGCCGGCCAGCACATCGGCCTGCTTGCGCCCCTGGTGGTGGCCCGCAAGGGCTACTACACCGATCTGGCCAAGTGGGCCGCCGGCAAGGGCTACACCCACATCCGCGTGGACGGCAGCTTCTTCCCCACGGCGCGCTGGCCGCGCCTGGACCGCTTCAAGGAGCACACGCTCGAGCTGCCCGTGGGCGATCTGCTCGTGCACGCAGACAACGAGCGGCAGCTGCGCGACCTCCTCTCGCGCGCCATGGAGTTCGGCAAGGGCACGGTGCATGTCATCACGCACCTCGAGCGCCTGGTGAATGCACTCAACAAGGGCGATCCGCTCGGTGCCAGTGCCGACACGCCGCTGCGCGTGTTCTCCAGCAAGCGCGCCTGCCCCACCTGCGGCCTGAGCTTCCCGGAGCTCGATCCGCGCATGTTCTCCTACAACTCCAAGCTCGGCTGGTGTGGCAGCTGCCAGGGCACCGGCCTGCTCACGCGCTACATCGACGACCGCGAGGACGTCAGCGGGCGCGAGCAGAAGCTGGCCGAGGAGGAGGTCGATGTCGACCACACCCAGTCCTGCGAGACCTGCGCGGGTCAGCGCCTGAACCCCACATCCTTGTCCGTGCGCTTTCGCGATCAAAACATCGCGCAGGTCGGTGCCATGAGCGTGGGCGAGGCGCAGGCCTACTTCGACGGCATGAAGCTCAACGCGCGGGAAGCCGAGATCGCCCGCGATCTGATTGCCGAGGTGAACGGCCGCCTGTCTTTCCTCGATCAGGTCGGCCTTGGCTACCTGACTCTGGACCGCGCCGCACCCACGCTGTCGGGTGGCGAGGCGCAGCGCATCCGCCTGGCTGCGCAGCTGGGCAGCAACCTGCAGGGCGTGTGCTACGTGCTCGATGAGCCGACCATCGGCTTGCATCCTCGCGACAACCGCGTGCTGCTCGATGCACTCTCGCGCCTCGAAGGCAAGGGCAACACCCTGCTCGTGGTCGAACACGACGAGGACACGATTGCCCGTGCCGAGCACATCATCGACATCGGTCCGGGTGCCGGCAGCCGGGGCGGGCGCATCATCGCCCAGGGCAACCTGCAGGAGCTGATGGCGCACGAGGACTCCCTGACCGGCCGTTATCTCCGTTCGCCGATCGCCCACCCCATGCAGACGCCGCGTGTACCGGACGCCGCGCGTCGCCTCACGGTACGTGGCGCCAGCCTGCACAACCTGCAGCAGGTGGATGTGCCGGTGCCCCTGGGCGTGCTGAGCGTGGTGACCGGCGTGTCCGGATCGGGCAAGAGCACGCTGGCACGCGAGGTACTGCTCGCCAATCTGCAGGCCCGCACCAGCGAGGCGAAAAAGGCTGCGGACTGGGTCGGCTGCGCCGGCATCGACGGCTGGCAGCAGGTGACGCGCGTACTTGAGGTGGACCAGACGCCCATCGGCAAGACGCCGCGTTCCTGCCCGGCCACCTACATCGGCTTCTGGGATGCCATCCGCAAGCTGTTTGCCGACACCTTCGACGCACGTGCCGCCGGATTCGATGCCAGCCGTTTCAGCTTCAACGCAGGGAAGGGCCGGTGCGAAACTTGTGACGGCCAGGGCATGCGCACCATCGAGATGAACTTCCTGCCGGATGTGAAGGTGGTCTGCGAGACCTGCGGTGGCAAGCGCTTCAACGCAGCCACGCTGGAAGTGCAGATGCGCGGCAAGAGCATTGGCGACGTGCTCAACATGAGCGTGGACGATGCGGTGGAGTTCTTTGCCGCCAGCCCGAGCATCGCGCACCCGCTCAAGCTCATGCAGGACGTGGGCCTGGGCTACCTCACGCTCGGCCAGCCTTCACCGACGCTCTCCGGCGGCGAGGCGCAGCGCATCAAGCTCGTGACCGAGCTGGCCAAGGCGCGCACCGACAAGACCGGCCGCTTCAAGGTCAATGAACATACCTTGTACGTGCTGGACGAACCCACGGTCGGCCTGCACATGGCCGATGTGGAAAAGCTCATCCGCGTGCTGCACCGGCTGGTGGATGCCGGCAACAGCGTGGTGGTGATTGAGCACAACCTGGATGTGATGGCCGAGGCCGACTGGCTGATCGACATGGGCCCGGAAGGCGGCTCCGGCGGTGGGCAGCTGGTAGTGGCCGGGCCGCTGGCCGATGTGCTCGCACACAAGGGCTCGCACACCGGGCGCATCCTGGGCGAGTTTCTGGCGCAGCCGGGGCGGCGCGCCGCTGCGCACTGAAAGGGCTTTCCGCTTGTCTGGCAAGGCTTTCCAGCCATTTTGGTCTGGAAAGCCGCATGAAATGGACGTCTAGCCAGCGACCCGCTGGCGTAATGCTCGCGAGCAGAAGCTTCAGCCACAATGCGCCATTGCCCCTGAAGCGAGCGCACCTTGAACGTTCTCATTCTGCTGGCTCACCCCAACCTGCCGGAAAGCCGCATCAATGCCACGCTGCGTGAGGCCGTGCGCGGTGTCAGCGGCGTGCACGTGCAGGACCTGTACTCGGCTTATCCGGATGGCTTCATCGACGTGACGCGCGAGCAGGAGCTGCTGCTCGCGCATGATGTGATCGTGATGCAGTTCCCCATGTACTGGTATTCCACGCCGCCCCTGCTCAAGACCTGGCAGGACGAGGTACTGACTCACGGCTGGGCCTACGGCAGCAAGGGCACGGCACTGGCGGGCAAGTCCTTGCTGATCGCGGTGTCGATCGGCGGGGACCAGGCGGGCTACGGACGCGAGCACGGCCAGTTCACGCTCACCGAACTGCTGCGCCCTCTGGAAGCCACGGCCTGCTTCTGCAAGCTCAATTTCCTCGGCCATGTGGCCCACGGTGCCGAGGACACCGATCTGCACGAGCGCTTGCCGGACATGGCAGAGAGCTACCGCGCGCTGATGCAGCGACTGGTCGCCGGCGATCTGCCACCCGTGGTCGACAGCCGCTGAGGGGGCCGCCATGCTGCAAGACACCCTGATCTTTCTGGTGGCCGCCGTGCTGGCGGTGCCGCTGTTCAAGCGCCTGGGCCTGGGTGCGGTGCTTGGTTACCTGATTGCGGGCGTGATCATCGGTCCCGCGGGTCTGAAGCTGATCGACAACCCGGACTCGGTGCTCAAGTTCGCCGAGTTCGGTGTGGTGCTGCTGCTCTTTCTGGTGGGGCTGGAGCTGAACCCCAAGAAGCTCTGGCAGTTGCGCGTGCCCATCTTCGGCATGGGGGGGCTGCAGGTGTTCGTCACTGCGGCCATCGTCGCAGGCGTGATGATCGCGGCCGGTCTGCCGTGGCCGATCGCGCTGGTGATCGGCATCGCAGCGCTGCAGTCTTCCACGAGTGTGGCGCTGGCGCTGATGGCCGAGCGCAACCTGCTGCCCACGCCAGGCGGGCGCAGTGCGCTGTCCGTGAGCCTGTTCCAGGACATCATGGTGATTCCGATCCTGCTGCTGCTCGCGGCCATTGCGCCGGTTAAGGAGGGCGGGGCGGCGCACGGCTTCTCGCTCTGGCAAGGCATCGCACTGATCGTGGGCATGGTGGTGATTGCACGCTTTGCCATGCGCCCGGTGCTGCGCTTCATCGCCAATACGGGCCTGCGCGAGGTGTTCATTGCCTTCTCGCTGTTGCTGGTGCTCGGCGCCGC
Organism: beta proteobacterium AAP99; assembly: GCA_001295775.1. Taxonomy (GTDB): domain Bacteria; phylum Pseudomonadota; class Gammaproteobacteria; order Burkholderiales; family Burkholderiaceae_C; genus Piscinibacterium. The sequence goes on along the minus strand of LJIA01000005.1, from coordinate 279,106 downwards.
CTTTGCCGCCGAGCACGTGGGGTTTTCGATGGCGCTGGGCACCTTCCTGGCCGGCGTGCTGCTGGCGGAAAGCGAATACCGCCACGAGCTGAACCTGGACATCGAGCCCTTCAAGGGACTGCTGCTTGGCCTGTTCTTCATTGCCGTGGGCATGAGCGTGCAGATGCGCCTGTTTGTCGAGCAGCCGCTCTTGGTGATCGGCGGCGCGCTCGCGCTGGTGCTGCTGAAGGCGGCCGTTCTTTACGGGATTGCACGCCTGTTCAAGCTTTGCGGGCAGGACGGTCTGCTGTTCGCGGTGATCATCTCGCAGGTGGGAGAGTTCGCCTTCGTGATCCTGACTGCGGCGCGTGCCCAGGGCACCCTGCCCGGGCCCTACGCGGACATCATGAACGCCATCGTTGCGGCCAGCATTCTGACCACGCCCTTGCTGTTCATGGCGCTCACCCGCTTCGTGATGCCGCGCATGAACGCGCAGGCCGCGCGCGAGGCCGACACGATCGAGGAGCGTAACGAGATCATCGTCGCAGGCTTCGGCCGCTTTGGGCAGGTGGTGGCGCGCCTGCTCATGGCCCGCGGCTACGGCGTGACCCTGATCGACCACAACGCCGACCAGGTGGAGTTCACCCGCCGCTTCGGCTTCAAGAGCTATTACGGCGACGCCTCGCGCATCGACGTGCTGGAGGCCGCGGGCATTGCCCAGGCGCGTGCGCTGGTGCTGGCCATCGACGATGGTGGCGTGATTGCCGAGACCGTCAGGCTCGTGCAGGCGCGCTTCCCGCAGGTGCAGGTGCTCGCTCGTGCGATCGGTCGAACGGATGCCTACGACCTGGAAAACCTCGGCGTTGTGCACGAGCGCGAGACCTTCCGCGCGGCGGCCCGGCTGGGCGAAAAGACCCTGATCGCACTCGGCGAGACGCCGCATCAGGCGCATCTGGCCACGCGCACCTTCATCGCGCATGACGAGAAGATGCTCAAGGAATCGGCCAAGCATCGCGGCGACACCAAGACCCTGATCAGCCTCGCGGACCGCAGTCGGGCGGATCTGTCCGCGCTGCTCACGCGCGAGGGCCGCAAGGCACAGGACGACGAGAGCGAACCCCTGCGCTGGTAAGACCTGGCGCAGCCCAGGTCATCGGCCTTGAAAATCTCCGACAATTCGCCACATTCATCGAATAGCCCACACGTACCTGCCCGCCATGATCGACGTCACCGTAGAGAACTTTGAGTCCGAAGTGGTCGCCGCCTCAGCCACCACGCCCGTGCTGATCGACTTCTGGGCGCCCTGGTGCGGCCCCTGCAAGGTCATCGGCCCGATGCTGGAGAAGCTCGAAGCCGCCTACGGCGGCGCCTTCAAGCTCGCCAAGGTCAACTCGGACGACGAGCAGGAGCTGTCTGCCGCATTCGGCATCCGCAGCATCCCCACCTGCGTGCTCTTCAAGGACGGCAAGCCGGTGGACGGCTTCATGGGCGCCCTGCCCGAAGGCCAGCTGCGCGCCTTCCTCGACAAGCACCTGCCCAAGCCACAGGAGATGGAGCTGGCCGCCGCGCGTCAGGCCCGTGCCGAAGGCGACCTCGACACCGCGCAGCGCAAGCTCAAGGCCGCGCTCGCGCTCGACCCCGGCTTTGACGAAGCCCGCTTCGACCTCGTCGAGATCCTTGTAGACGCCGGTGACAGCGAAGCCGCCAAGGCCGAGTTCGAGAAGATCTCGCCCAAGAACCAGATCGACCCGCGCTGGCATGCGCTGGACTCGCGCATCCACGCCGCCAAGAATGCACTCAAGCTGCCGGGCGTGGACAAGCTGCAGGCCGCCATCGACGCCGACCCGAAGAACCTCCAGGCGCGCCTCGATCTGGCCGAGGCCTACATCAGCGTGGCCGCCTGGGAAGAAGCGCTTGAGCAGCTGCTGGAGATCGTCACGCGCGACCGTGCCTTCGGCGAAGACGTCGGCCGCAAGAAGATGATCGACATCTTCAACATGACAGGACCCTCGCCTGAGGTGGTGGGCAAGTGGCGCCGCCGCTTGTCCACGGCGCTCAACTGAGCACCGCCGCGGGCGCGGCGCTCACTGCGCAAGCGTGTTGAGCAACGCGCCTGCCGCCATCAGACCCATGCTGGCCGTGATGTGCATGGCCGAGCCGTAGCCGGCGCAGGACAGTCCCTGAGGTGCAGCCGCCGCTGTCGGTTCAGACGTCTCGCAGGCCTCCACCTGCGGGCGGCGCACCGCTTCGGCGCTGTAGATCACTCGGACGCCCATCTTCGGTGTGCGCTTGCTGGCGGTCTTGGCCTTCGCGTCCGGCGCGGGAAAGCCATGCTGCTTGCGCAGCAGGCCGCGCACCCGCGCCAGCAGCGGGTCATGGGTAGCAAAGGCGAGATCATCTGCACGCAGCTGGCTGGCGTCCACCTTGCCGCCGGCGGCGCCCGCCATGATCAGCGGCAGCTTGCGGTCGCGTGCGAGCAGGGCCAGCGCCACCTTGGGGTGCACCTGGTCGATGCAGTCGAGCAGGGCATCGGCGTCCGCCGGGATCAGCTTTGAAGCGTTGTCCGGCGTGACGAAGTCGTCCACGCAGTGCACCACGCAGGCCGGATTGATCTGCGCAATCCGCTCGCGCATCGCCAGCACCTTGGCCTGGCCGAGCGTGGGTGTGAGCGCATGGACCTGGCGGTTCACATTGCTCTCGGCCACATGGTCCAGATCAATCAGCGTGAGCCTGCCGACGCCGCTGCGCGCGAGGCACTCCGCCGCCCAGGAACCCACGCCACCGATGCCGACCACCACCCCATGCGCCTGCGCAATGCGTGTCGCTCCAGCCGCGCCATACAGGCGTGCCATGCCGCCGAAGCGGCGTTGGGTATCGATGTCCTGCAGCGCAGGGTCCACAACCGTATTCATGCCGCACATTGTAGGAATCAAGGCTGTGGGCGCATGCAGTCGGGCGCGCCGCTTGCGCCACAATCGAGCCTTTCGCAGCGCAACCGCTTGGAGCAGGCCCGTGAGCCATCGCATCGCAGTCATCGCCGGAGACGGCATCGGCCAGGAAGTCATGCCCGAGGGTCTGCGCGTGCTGCAGGCTGCGGCCAAGAGCTTCGGCATCGGCCTGGCCTTCGATCACTTCGACTTCGCGCACTGCGACTACTACCTCAAGCACGGCAAGATGCTGCCGGACGACTGGAAGCAGCAAATTGGCGGGCACGACGCGATCTTCTTCGGCGCGGTCGGCTGGCCGGCCACGGTGCCCGATCACATTTCGCTCTGGGGCTCGCTGATCCAGTTCCGCCGCCAGTTCGATCAGTACATCAACCTGCGCCCCGCGCGGCTCATGCCCGGCATCACGGCGCCAGTGGTCAAGCGCGACGGCAGCCGCTACGCGCCCGGCGAGATCGACTTCTACATCGTGCGTGAGAACACCGAGGGTGAATACTCCAGCGTGGGCGGTCGCATGTTCGAAGGCACCGAGCGCGAGTTCGTACTGCAGGAAGCCGTGTTCACCCGCACCGGCACGGACCGAGTGCTCAAGTTCGCCTTCGACCTCGCGCAGCGCCGGCCCAAGAAGCACCTGACCAGCGCCACCAAGAGCAACGGCATCAGCATCTCCATGCCCTACTGGGACGAGCGCGTCGCGGAGATGGCGCAGCGCTATCCGCAGATCAACGTGGACAAGTTCCACATCGACATCCTGACCGCGCACTTCGTCCAGCGCCCGGCCTTCTTCGATGTGGTGGTGGCCAGCAACCTGTTCGGCGACATCCTCTCGGATCTCGGCCCCGCCTGCACCGGCACCATCGGCATCGCGCCCTCGGCCAACATCAATCCGGAGCGCAAGTTTCCCAGCCTGTTCGAGCCGGTGCACGGCAGCGCACCGGATATTGCGGGCCAGGGCATTGCCAACCCGATCGGCCAGATATGGGCCGGTGCCATGATGCTGCAGCACCTGGGCCATCCGCAGGCGCACGATGCCGTTCTCGCGGCCATCGAGTGTGTGCTGGCCGATCCGACTGCGCCCAAGACGCCGGACATCGGCGGGCGGGCAAACACGCAGGCGCTGGGCGAGGCGATCGCGTCGGCGCTCGCCTGAGCTGGCGCGTTGAGTCTGCAGTCAGTCCACAACACACATCACTTCAGGGTCGTCCATGTCATTGCTTCGCGCTGCTTTCGCCGTCCTCGTCGCCGTGGGCCTGCTGGCCGGCTGCGACACCACTCCCAAGAAGCCTGAAGACTGCGTCCGCATCGACTGGCGCAACGAAGGCCGCGGCACTGCGCTGGACGGCCGGCCCCTTGACGCGGGCTGGCGCCGCGGCGCCGCCTGCCAGCAGCTGGGCACGAATCCGGACCGCAAGGCGTATGAAAACGGCTGGGCCGAAGGGCAGGCCACCTACTGCACGCCGCGCTACCTGCTGCGCGAAGGGCGCCGCAACGACAGCTTCGGCCCGATCTGCCGCGGCATGGACGAAACCACCCTGCAGCGCGCCTGGAATCACGGCCGCCTGCTGTACGAAGCCGATCAGCGCGTCCAGCGTCTGGACAACGACCTCGTCAACCTGCGCGCCCGTGCCGACGATGTGAAGCTGCCCCAGGGCGACCGCGACACCGCACGCGCGCAGCTCTCCGGCGTGATCGCGGCCCGCGCGCAGGCCATCGCCACCCGCGACCGGCTGGAGTCCGAGGCCAACGCAAATGGTTGGGGCTTGGGGCGCTGATTTTCAATCAAGCGTTGAAAAGTGTTTGGCCGGAGCCATCAGTTTCAGTGTTTGATTGAAAGGGCGTGGGGCCAGTTTCCGCATGCAGGAAGCGGGTCTCGGCCACTTTCCGTCTCGGATTTCAGCGTTGCATCTCATGCCGAAGTCGAGCGTGGGCCGTGTGCCCGGTGAGTGGCCGCCCGGCCGCGATAATGCGCAGATGAGCACCGCACCGAACACCCTCACGCTGACCCAGCCCGACGACTGGCACGTCCATTTCCGCGATGGCGACGCCCTCAAGGCCGTGGCGCCCTACACCGCCCGGCAGTTCCGCCGCGCCGTGGTCATGCCCAACCTCAAGCCGCCGGTCACGACCGTGGCCTCGGCCCTGGCCTATCGCGATCGCATCCTCGCGGCCCTGCCGGCGGGATCGGACTTCGAGCCGCTGATGACGCTCTACCTCACCGACAACCTGCCGCCCGACGAAATCGACCGCGCGGTCGATACGGGCGGCAAGATCATCGGCCTGAAGCTCTATCCGGCCGGAGCCACCACCAACAGCGACTTCGGCGTGAGCGACATCCGCAAGTGCCACGCCACGCTCGATCGCATGCAGCGGCTTGATCTGCCGCTGCTGGTGCATGGCGAGGTGACGGACAAGTCCGTGGACGTGTTCGACCGTGAGGCGGTGTTCATCGACGAGGTGATGATCCCACTGCGCCGCGACTTTCCCGAGCTGCGCGTGGTCTTTGAGCACATCACCACGAGGGAAGCGGCGCATTACGTCCGCGATGCCGAGGGCCGCGTGGGCGCCACCATCACGCCGCAGCACCTGCTCTACAACCGCAACGCCATCTTCTCCGGCGGCCTGCGCCCGCACTATTACTGCCTGCCCGTGCTCAAGCGCGAGCCGCACCGTATCGCGCTGGTCGAAGCGGCCACGTCAGGCAACCCGCGCTTCTTCCTGGGTACGGACACCGCGCCGCATGCGCGGCACCTGAAGGAGCACGCCAGCAGCTGCGCCGGCTGCTTCTCCGGCCTGCATGCCATGGAGCTGTATGCCCACGCCTTCGAGCAGGCCGGTGCGCTGGACAAGCTCGAAGCCTTTGCCAGCTTCCATGGCCCGGACTTCTACGGCCGGCCGCGCAACAGCGGCCGCATCACACTCAAGCGCGAGAGCTGGGTGATTCCCGACGAGGTGCCGTTTTTGGAGTCGCCGCTCGTGCCGCTGGCTTCGGGCGAGACGCTGGGCTGGCGCAGCGCGCACAACTGAGCGCGGGGCGCTTTGCTGCTGCGGTCGCCTGGCGCACCGCACAAAAGAAGCGGGGCGACCCTTGCGGCTCGCCCCGGCTGAACACCTTGGGAATCGGCGCCTCGTTGACGAAAGCGCTACCCGTGGTCGGAGAATGAAGAAACTACCCAGTGACAGACGCAGACGCGTAAATCACTGATCCAAGTCGAAAGCAATTTGCGCGCCATGCTGCTGCGGGCGGCGAATCGGCTCGTAGCGCCACTGGCGAACTGCCGCCAGGATCGGCGCGTTCAGCACAGTGTTCGTGGAGGACACGATCGCCGCATCCGTCACGGTGCCGTCGGGCATGACCGTGAATGACACGCGGACATCGCCTCTGCGAATGCCACGCTGCAGTATGGATCTGCCAATTTCCGGCGCGACCTGCTTGACCAGCTTCAGCGGTTGATCTTCTTCCACCACGGGAGCCGCTGCGGCCGTAGGGGCGGCCACTGCCGCGGGCGTGGTGGCGGCTGCCGGCAGGGCCGCCGGGGGTGTGGCCGGCTGCTGCGCTGCAACAGACACGCTTGCGGCCGCGGGTGCTGCTGCTGCCGCGGCTGGCGCCGCTGTCGTTGCCGGAGCGGTTGCGCTGGCGGGGCGTGCCGCAGCGGCGGCTGGAGTCGCTGGCGTTGCCGCCGCGGTCGCAGCTTGCGCGGGCGCCGCTGCAGCGGCGGCTGCCGCCGGGGCGGCCGGGCGCTGGGCGTTGGCGGGCGCCTGGGCATTGCCGCGTCGAGGCCGGTCGTCCTGCATCATGATCCACTTGAGCGGGTTGTCCGCCAGGCGCCGGGTGCGGTCCGACACGGACTCCTGGCTGTTGCCCTGGGCATTTCCGCTGCTAGGCGCGGGCTGCGGGGTCTGGGCAAGGGCGCTGGCAGGTACAAGCAGTGCGCACACAGCCGCACACGAAGCCGCCGCAAGGGCGGTCAAGCGAAGAGCACTCATGGAAGCAACGGATCCCGTTTGTGGCGCTGCACCGTTCTCCTCAGGCTGAGCCTGCCCAGTGTGCGCTCTGAATGAATGTGTGACGGAATCGTAGTTTTGAAACTGAACGTGTATGGCCGAAATTGAAGAATCTTTCAATCACGTTGCTGCGCGAGCAACGTCTTGTAGCAATTTCGCCAATGGCCGATTTCAGGCCCCGGCAGGCTGATCGGGCAGACGCATGGCCGGGGTGATCAGGCCAGGGTCGGTGATGAGTTCGATCAGCGCCGGGATGCCCTGGTCACGGATGGCGGCCCGCGCGGCGTCCAGCGCGGCCTTGAACTGCGCCACTTCGGTCACGCGCTGCGCATGGGCGCCGAAGGCCTGCGCCAGCTGCACGAAGTCCGGGTTGCGCAGTTCCGTGCCCGCGATGCGGCCCGGAAAGTCCCGCGCCTGATGCATGCGGATCGTGCCGTACAGGCCGTTGTTGAACAGCACAATCAGCGGGCGCGCGCCGTACTGCAGGGCGGTGGCCAGCTCCTGGATGGTCATCATGATGTCGCCATCGCCCGCGGTGATGAGCACGGTGCGCTGCGGGTCGAGGATGGACGCCGCAATGCCCGCCGGCAGGCCGTAGCCCATGGCGCCGCTGGTGGGCGCCAGCTGCGTGCGGCCATGGTGCTCGATGCCGCCGTAGCGCCAGAAGCGGTGCCCCCAGGTGGCAAAGTTGCCCGCGCCGTTGGCGATCAGCGTGTCCGCCGGCAGCTCGGCCTTGAGGGTCTGCATGATCTGCCAGGGGTTGAAGCGCGCCTCGCGGCTGGCCTTCGGTTCGGTCTGCCAGGCGTCATAGTCGGCACGCGCGGCGGTGACGGTGTCGGACCAGGGGGCTTGCGACGGCGCAAAGGCTGGCTCGGGCAGGTGCGCGAGTGCTTCGGCGATATTGAAGTTGCTGGCGGCAATCGCCAGCTCCGCCTGATAAACGCGGTTCAGCTCGCTGGCATCCGGATGCACATGGATCAGATGCTGGCGCGGCGTCGGCACTTCCAGAAGCGTGTAGCCGGAGGTCGTCATCTCGCCCAGACGGGGCCCGAGCACCAGCAGCACATCGGCCGCCTTGACGCGTGCGGCCAGCGCCGGGTTGATGCCGATGCCGACATCGCCCACGTAGTTCGGGTGATGGTGATCGAAGCTGTCCTGGAAGCGGAAGGCGCAGGCCAGCGGCAGGTTCCACCGCTCCACAAAGTGACGCAGGTTGGCGCAGGCCTCACGGCTCCATCCGGGGCCGCCTGCCAGCACCAGCGGCTGCTTGGCGTGGACCAGCAGATTCTCAAGCTGCGCCATCTGCGCGGGCGAAGGTGAGGCCTGCACCGCGTGATAGGGCTGGGCGTTCGCCACCTCCACCGCCTGCGAGAGCAGGTCTTCAGGCAGGGCCAGCACCACCGGCCCGGGCCGGCCGCTGGTGGCCACGGCAAAGGCGCGGGCAATGAACTCCGGAATGCGGTCCGCACGGTCGATCTGCGCCACCCACTTGGCCAGGCGCGCATACATGAAGCGGTAGTCCACCTCCTGGAAGGCCTCGCGCTCGAACATGTCCGTGCCCACCTGACCGATGAACAGGATCATCGGCGTGGAGTCCTGAAAAGCCGTGTGCACACCGATGGCCGCATTCGTCGCCCCCGGCCCGCGCGTCACCATCGCGATCCCCGGCTTGCCCGTGAGCTTGCCGTAGGCCTCCGCCATGAAGGTCGTACCGCTCTCCTGCCGGTTCACCACCAGCTTGATCGAATCCTGGTCGCCATGCAGCGCATCCAGCACCTGCAGATAGCTCTCCCCCGGCACACAGAAGACGGTATCCACCCCGTGGATGCGCAGTTGATCAACGAGGCATTGGGCGGCGGTGCGGGCGGGGTGGGTCATGGTGAAGCTCGAAACGATGTAGTCAGTGGCGAAGTGCTGCCCCCACCCTAACCCTCCACCGCGCGCCGTGCACGGCGCTTGGAAGCTTGGCGGCGCAGAGCAGTGCTCTGCGAATTCCCGCCAACTTCCCCCGCACGCAGAGGAGGGACCGAAAGCAAGACTGTAGGAGTAAGGGGCGCGGTTGTTTAGGGGGGAGAGGGGGCAAAGCCCCCAAGGGGGAGGTGCTCGAGGAGGGGCGAAGCCCCGCCTCGTTCGTTCAGAAACTGGAGCCGAGCCAGATCAAGTGCGCGTCAGCGCACTTGATCTGGTCGCCTGCGCAGCGGGCGAAGCGTGCTCGGCTCCCACGGCCGCACGGCCAGGATCAGGCTGTGTGCGTGCCGCTTGTCGATCGGGTACTTGGTGTCCTCGGTATGCAGGCGCGAGAAATCGCGCGCCACTTCCTGCATACGTTCGATGAACTTCTCGATGGTGGCGCGCGTGAGCATGCTGTTCACCAGGATCAGTTTCTCGCCCGTGCCATGGAAGCTGGAGCTGAAGTACTCCTGCGCCTGGATGCGGAAGAACTGCATGATCGGGCCGTTCGGAATCCAGCGGAAGGTGCGCGCCACCTTCACGCGGATGCGGTTGCCCGGCAGCAGCTCGATCAGGCCCATCTTGTCCAGCTTGGTCAGCATGCCCACGAGCTGCGCCTCGGTCAGCGCATAGAGATCGAGAATCTCGTCAAAGCGCATCAGGTTCATGCAGGCGACCGCCGTGGCAAACAGGGCGGGGTTGGCCACGATCTCGCGCTCCTGCTTGTCGGTCAGCTCGCTGATGAGCTTGCTGTCCTCATCGGCCAGGGACACGCGCAGCAGGTCCTGCAGCTTGATGCCGGTAGCCTCCAGGATCTCGTCCAGCCGCTCCAGCGTGAGATTGCGCGTGGACAGCATGCGCTTGACGGTCGCCTCACTCATGCCGATGCCCTCGGCCACGGTGGCGTAGTTGATGCCGCGCGCCTTGAGTTCGCGCTTCAGGGCGTCGACCAGTTGGGTCGTCTGCATCGCGGTGTTCCTCTCTCGTGCGTGGTCCCTTGCGTACAGGCCGCGCATGTTACGCCCGCAGGCTGGCCGCCCCTGCGTGGGACAATGCGCACTGCAAAGCAGGCCGGGCAGTCGCCGGTGGGTTCGCCCCACGGGAGGAAAGTCCGGACTCCACAGGGCAGGGTGCTGGCTAACGGCCAGGCGGTGAAGGGAACGCGCGATGCGGAGCAATCTGCGCCGCGCCGGGCACCGAAGCCGACGGACAGTGCAACAGAGAACAGACCGCCGATGGCCGCGCAAGCGGCACAGGCAAGGGTGAAACGGTGCGGTAAGAGCGCACCGCGCGGCTGGTGACAGGCGCGGCACGGCAAACCCCACCCGGAGCAACTTCAAATAGGCAGGCCATGCATCGGCCCGGTGCGCCTGCGGGTAGAAGGCTTGAGCGGCGCAGCAATGTGCCGCCTAGAGGAATGACTGCCGGACGCGCGCAAGCGCGCCGCACAGAATCCGGCTTACAGGCCTGCTTTGCAGCTGAATTCAACGCCGTCCGCGCGCAGTAGTGATCGCCGGGCCATGCATGCCAATTTCGGACATGATTTACTTGATCTGAAAAATGCCGAAGAGCGACTTCAGACAAGCGGAAATTTCAATTGATTCATCTGTGATTGAATCAATTACCGACGGATCTAGCTTGTGCTGGCAGCACCGCCTGCACCTGCCGCCTGCGTCCCCACCCGCTCATTGAGCCAGGCTTCGTCAAAGCCCTCGCGTGATTCGCGGCCGTAGATCATGAACGGCACGGCAGCGCCGCCGATGGCCCGAAAGCCCGGCTGGTGCTCGCGTTCGATGTTGAGGTTGCGCTCCACGAAGGGCACCTTGCGTTCGCGCAGCCACTGGCGGGTCTGCTCGCAGCGCCGGCAGTCGTAGGCGGTGTAGAGCACGAGGCCGGGTTCGGTGTTGAAGGCCGCCACGGACAGACCGCGGCCGGCGAGCAGCTCGCGCCGCGCGGCGAGGTCCTGCGGGCTCGCTTCCACGCAGGTGCCCAGGCTGGAATGGAACACGGTGTCGATGCGCAGGCAGTCGGCCTCGCGTTCGGCGGCCAGGGGCGCCGTGGCGAAGGGCATGCTCGCGGGGCGCAGGCGGTCGATGCGGCGCGGCACTTCATGCCGTGCCCATTGCAGGGCTGCGCCGCTGCTGAACCATTGCGCGGTCTGCTGCAGCTTGGCGGGCGCCTCCGCCAGCGCCTCGCGCGGGACGCTCAGCCCTGCATTGAGGGCCACCAGCCCGCTCACGGCGAGCGTGCCCAGCAGCCCGAACAGGGGCAGACGCAGGTCCTTGCCATTGGGGTCGCCCCAATGCCGCACCAGCGGCACGGCCACGGGCAGCAGGAACAGCGCCGTGCCCGCGGCCCAGCCCCAGCCGCTGCGCGCGGTGCGCACCAGCAGCCAAAGCGCCAGGGTGATGCCGAGGGTGGCGAGCACGATGGCCGCCGTGTGTTCAGACGACTGCGTGTACGGCGCGGTGACGGTCTGCAGGATCTGCATGCATGGGCCCCAAGCGTGAATTGCGGGTGAAACGCGCCGCGAGCTTATGGGCCACGCCTGCGTGCATCTGTTTCTGCGGCGGCCGGTGTGTGGTCAACAGAGCATCCGAATGCGCGCGGCTGTGAACCGCGGTTTCAGGGCTTGAATGCCTGTGACAGCGTGTTGCCGCGCCAATGCAAACGGCCCGCGGTGCGCGGGCCGTCTAGGTGGGAGCGGTGCCGCGTCAGCCGCGCGGTTCGAGCCGGAACTTCTCGCTGCTGGTGCGGAAGCTGTAGGCAATGTCCTGCGTCATGCCATTGATCTGGATGCGCATCGACACGGTGTAGGTGGTCTGCTCGGCCAGCGGGTTCAGCGGCACAAGCGCGGCCTGATTGCGGGCGAGCTCGCGGCCGGGCAGCAGCTGCTTGATCTCGACCACGTTGCCTGCGCCGTCGACCAGACGCGCATTCACCACGTTCAGCGTCATGTTCGGCGCCACGTTCACGGTGATCGGGTAGCCGACTTCGCCGCGCTCGGGCACCGGGTCCGGCTGCTCGAGGTCGCTGAAGAAGGTGGTGGGCACGTTGCCCTGCCCGGCAAAGGGCCAGAGCACCACGCGGTTGCTCGGCGCGGTGTCCACGGTGCGGGCGCCCACGTTCAGGCCGTACACCGTGTTGGCGCCGGAGACGCCGGCCTCGCGCGCCTCGGCCGCCAGCAGCACGAAGCGGTGATAGATGCTGTCCAGCTTCAGGTCGATGGCATCGCGGTCCGAGGCCTGCGTGCCGCCGCTCACCCCGGCCAGGGATTCGGACGCAAAGCCGTAGTTGCCCACGCTGCCGGCGACGAAGCGGTCCGCCGGTGCCGCGCCCAGGAAGCAGGGCTTGCCCTGGGTCTGGTAGTGGGTGAACTCGTTGTTCACGATCAGGTAGGTCACGTGTCGGTGGATCACATCCGTGATCGTGGCGTTGTGCGTGAGCAGCGGGGCATTGGCGGCGCTGCGCACGGTATTCAGATAGTTCACGCCGGCTTCGCTGCGCGCCAGATCCTTGCTGAACTGGGTGCACAGGGTGGCTTGCGGGTCGGTGCTGCCGCTGGGCGGCGCGGGCGGCGGAGGAGGCGGCGGTGCAGGCGCAGGCGTGGGTGCGGCCGGGCCGCTGCTGCCTCCACCACCGCCGCCACAGGCGGCCAGGGTGCCGGCGGCGGCCAGCGCCAGCAGCGTGACGCGCAGGGCGTTGCGCCAAGCCTCGCCCCGGGGTGTGTTGCTGCGCGCCATGTCCGATTGCTCCGCTCAAATGCCTGCCGCGGGTTGCGGCGTCCTGAGGGAGTCATCGGCCTCGCGGGCGCGAGGTTGAGCAAACTAAGCAACTTCTTTGGGCCGAGTTGCAGGGGAATCACGGGGCAATTCGCTCGTTCACGAAGCAGACCGGCCTGCGCAGGCCGGTTGCCGTTCGGGCACGCGACTTGAGCGCGCAGACTGCGGCGGATCTGCAAGGCGAGATGCCGCTTTCCGCTTGTCTGGTGCGGATCTTCAGAGCAATGCCTTGAAAAGCCGCACCAGAAGAGCGTCTTCAGCCCGGTGCCCTGGAAACCCTTGCCAGACAAGCGGATTGGCGGGTGCGAGTGCTTCAGGGGTGTATTGCGGCGTGAGGCAGTCGCGGCGGGAGATCCAAGTGCAACCGTCTTGCGCTGCGCCGCGTGCCGCCTGCTGATCGGTTCAGCGCAGCGCCGCCGACGAGGGTGCGGCAGCGCTTGGGCGACCGCCGCCCCGGGCAGCGGTGGTGCGCGCGGCCTTCACCGCCGGCATCCAGGCGCCCCGCACTTCGATGGCCACCGCATCCAGCGCCTTGCCCTGCGCGTCCACCAGCGCAATGCGGTACTTGCCGGGCGGCGGCAGCCAGCTGGTGCGGGCGCCCTGCGCCAGTGGCCGGTCGTTCACCAGCCAGCGCACGCGTTCACCCGGCGGCACCTCGGCCACCAGCTGCACCCGCTGCTGCGCTGGCGGAATGTCCGGGTCCAGCGCGACGACGGTGCCGGCCGCCGGCGCGGTGATGCGCGCGGTGACGATGCGCTGCGCAAGTGCGACCGTGCTGCGCTCGGTGCCCGCCAGAAACACCTCCTCGCGTGCCGGCTCCACGCCGCCGAAGTCCACCGCCTGCTTCACCAGCGTGGCGGGCAAGGCCGGTGCCTGCGAGGGCCGGCCCGCATGCAGGGCGCGCATCACCTCGGCCCACACGGGCGCCGCGCCGCTCACGCCGGAGACGTTCCACATCGGCGCGCCGCTGGCGTTGCCCACCCACACGCCCACGGTGTAGCGGTCCGAAAAGCCGATGCACCAGTTGTCGCGCATGTCCTTGGAGGTGCCGGTCTTCACCGCCGCCCAGCCGCGCGTGGCCAGCGGGCTGGTGAGGCCGAAGGTGCGGGCCCGGGCTTCGCGGTCGGCCAGCATGTCCGCCACGATCCAGCTGACGTCTGCGCTCAGTGCACGCCGGGGCGCGGCGGGTGGCGTGACAGGCTTGAGTGCGAAGCGCGGTTCGCTCGCTATGCCTTGGTTGGCGAGCGTGCGGTAGGCATTGGTGAGTTCGTACAGGCTCACCTCCGCCGCGCCCAGCGCCAGGCCGGGGCCGAAGTAGTCGCCGCTTTCGCGCAGCGCAAAGCCCAGAGCCTGCAGCTGGCGGAACAGGGCCTCGGGCGTCACCATCATCGCGGCCTTCACGGCCGGGATGTTCAGCGAGGACGCCAGCGCCGTGCGCACCGACACCGGGCCGGCATAGCCACGGTCATAGTTCTGCGGCGCGTAGATGCCGGACTGCGTGGGCACCGCCAGCGGTGCGTCGTCGATCAGGCTCGCGGCGGTGAGCTTCTTCTCGGTGAGTGCCTGGGCGTAGACGAAGGGCTTGAGCGTGGAGCCGGCCTGGCGCCGTGCGCTCACAAAGTCCAGCTGCGCCGCGTCCGACAGGGCGCCGGACGAACCCACCCACGCCAGTACCTCGCCCGTGGCGTTGTCCAGCACCAGCACGGCGCCGTCTTCCACGTTGCGCGTGGACAGCTCCGCCACGTGGCGGCGCAGGCTGTCGCGCGCCAGGGCCTGCAGCGGCGCATTGATCGTGGTCTGCCAGACCTGCGCCTTGCCCGCGCGCCGCGCCAGATGCGCAGCCAGCGGCGAACGTGCGCCCGGCAACGCGCCCTTCTGCACGGCCTGCGCCAGGGCAATCTGCGTCTGCCCTTCCAGCGGCGCGCACTGCGCCGGCGTGGCTGCTGCACCGTGCACGATGCGGCAGGCCCGCTGCGCCACGAGCTTCTCGCTCGCATTCGGTGCGCGGATCAGCGCCGTGAGGATCGCGGCCTCCTGGCGGTTCAGGCCATGCGGCGCCTTGCCGAACAGGAGCTGGCTGGCCATTGGGATGCCGAGGATCTCGCCGGGCATGGGCACCTTGTTCAGATAGGCCTCAAGGATCTGCCCCTTGGTCCAGCGCCGCTCCAGCACCAGGGCCTGCCGCGCCTGCCCGGCCTTCTGCAGCACGCTGCGCCCACCGGGTCTGGCCTTGAGGTCCTCGTCCATCAGGCCCACCAGTTGCATGGTGAGCGTGGACGCACCGCGGCGCGAACCGCTCAGGGTCTGCCTGGCGCCCGCGCCGACGGCCTTCCAGTCCACCCCGCCATGCTCGAAGAAGCGCGCGTCTTCCGCGGCGATGACGGTGTCGATCAGCGCCGGCGAGAACTGGTCCAGCGTGAGCCATGCACCGCGCCGTGCGGTGGTGTCGATACGCACGCTGCCGATGGGGGTGCCGTTGCGGGCGAGGACTTGTTTGTCGCTGGGGTGGTGGGATTGCTTGGTTTGCTGGTAGGAGGGAGTGGCTTCGGCTGGGGCCAACAGGCTCGCGGCTAGAACGAGCATCCATGCGGTTCTTCGGGCGAAATTGGCTGGAGAGCCGCGCTGGATAAGCGGGAAGGCTTTTCTGGCGCTCATGGCTCGCATCCTCGCGCAGCGCCTGCGAATGCCACGAGTGCGAAACCGACCCTTCCGCGCGACAAGCCATCGCACGACACGGTTCTCGCATCGCACAGCACCGCCGCGGCCCCTTTCACTTCACCACCACCTTCGCATTTGGACTCTCCCCAAACATCTCCGGCGCATACATCGCCTCCACCCGTGTGGGCGGTAACGCAAAGGTGCCGGTGCTGTTCAGGCGCACCGTGTACTCCACGGTGAACTTGCCCTTGGGTACAAACTCGTAATAAGCCCGGTAGCCCTCGAAAAGACGCTCCACATAGGCCAGCATCGGGCCGTCCCAGCGCCAGGTCTGCTCCTGCGCCTCGCTGCTCTCCTGCGATTCGATCGCGCTATCGCGGCCCAGGCCGCTGCCCAGGATTGTGGCGCCGGTGGGGATCGGGTCCTGGATCACTACCCAGGTCATGTCGGTCTGCGCGTCGATCTCGATCTTCACGCGCAGCACGTCGCCCTTGCTCAAGCTGCCCGGCACCTTCGGGTCCTGGGGCGTGACCGTCTTGGTGATGCGGTAGCCGCTGGTGAAGGGCTTCTTCAGCTCCACCGCGGCCACGCTGGCCACCGTGGCCCAGGGCGCGCCTTGCCCGGCGTGCGTCACCTTGATCTGCGCATTCGGGTCCGGCTTCTCGCCCCAGGCAAAGCGCATCGGCGCCACCCAGTCCTGCCGCCAGGCCACGCTCTGTGCGGGCGCGCTGCCCAGCTGCGCACTGGTTGTGCCTTCCACCCGGGCGGATTCAAACGTGCGGCCGAACTTCTCGATGGCCAGGCCGCCCCAGAGGTTGGCCGTGGTGGTGAGCCAGGCGCCGCGCTGCTGGCGCTGCAGGGTGCCCTGCACGATGCGGCCAACGTCGTCCTTCCAGGCGGGGTCGGTCATCACGGCGAGCAGCAGGCGTGCCATGTTGGCGTCGCCGTTGATCATGAGCCACCACCAGTAGTCGTCCTTCTCGGTGGAGAAGCCCAGTCGCGTGCCCTGGGTGTTCAGGCGGCTGCGCAGCACCTGGTAGGCCTCGGCCAGTTTCGCGTCGCGGTCCTTCACGTTGGGCATGCGGCGCAGGATGCTGACCAAGTCGATGACCTGATGTGTGGGCCAGAGGTTGGCGTTCAGACGGATGCTGTCGAGCATCTCGGGCCGTGCGGCGCCGCGGCGCGACAGGGCCTCGATCGCGGCGATCTTGCGTGCTTCCAGATCGCCGCGCGGTGACCAGAAGGGCCGCTCCAGCTTGCCGTCCACGAACTGGATCAGGCCCTGCTGCATGCGCGACAGGCTTTCCGCCGGAATCGCCCAGCCCACCTCGTGGCTGGCGGCCAGCACGTAGCTGGTGAGCACGTCGTAGCCCCGGCCGCCGGGGAAGTAGGCCGCCAGGCCATCGGCATCCAGATACAGCGGCAGCTGGGCCATGATGCCGTCCCAGAGCTTGGTGTCGCGCAGGCCGATGGACTTGCTGGTCTTCTGCTCCAGGCAGATGAAGGGGTATTCCTCGAAGAAGCGGCGCACGCCCGGCATGGGCTTGGCCAGGGAATCCACGAGGCTCACGTCGATGCGCGCCTTGCCCGGCAGGGCGTCGGCCGGTGGTGTGGCCGGCAGGCTGATCGTGCCGTCCACCCGCAGCAGCGTGGCCTGCTGCACCGTGTAGGGCACAGCCGGCACAATGCGCTGGGCCAGCTTGATGCGGTCCGCCGCCCCGTTGGCGCCGGCGGGGGCGTTCAGTTCGCGCGCGGCGATCTCCCAGTCCACCCGGTCCACCGTGCCCGGCGTGTGCGGCCAGCTGATCTCCTGCGCGCTTTCCGGTGCGAGCTTGAGCTGCTTGCGCTCCAGCGCCGCATCGCCGGCCTTGCCGGTGACCTCGACGTTCATCTCGCGCTTGGTGGTGTTGCGCAGGGTGATGCCGGCGTTGTAGGTGTCGCCCTCGCGCGCCAGGGGCGGCAGGCCGGAGACGATCTGCAGATCCTGCGTGACGCGGATGTTGGTGCGCCCCGTGCCGAAGAGCGCGTAGTTACCCGTGGCATCGCCGTCGGCAATGGCTACCAGCGCAAAGCTGGTCAGGCTGTCATTGAGCGGTACGGTGAGGGTGGCTTCGCTGTTGGTGTCCAGCGTCACCGCCGGGTTCCAGAGCAGCAGGGTGTCAAACAGCTCGCGCGTCTGCCCCTGGCCGCCGCCACCGCCCGGAGGCGCCGCCTTCTTGCCGAAGTGCCGCTTGCCCACCACGTACATCTGCGCGGTGAAGGTCTCCATGCCGTAGTCGCGCCGCGCCATCATCGCGTCCAGCAGTTTCCAGCTGGTGTTGGGCGAGAGTTCGAGCAGGGCCTGATCCACCGCCGCAAAGGCCACCGTGGTGCCGGCCGGCAGGGGCTTGCCGTTGGGGTCAGTCACCTTCACCTTGACCTTGGCCTGGCCGCGCACGGCATAGGTGTCCTTGTCCGGCGTGACGGCCACCTTGAGTTCATTGGCTTGCAGGCCGACGCTAATCTCGGCAATGCCCAGTTTGAAGGCGGGCTTGGTCAGGTCCACCAGCGCATCGGGCTGAGGCGTGTTGCGGTACTCGCGCCACTCGTGCCACCACTCCACCGGCGCCTTCCAGCCCCACTGGAAGAAGCTGTACCAGGGCACCTCGCGCAGGCGTTCGCGCACGGCCAGCACGCTCACGTACACGTTCGGGCCGTACTCGGGCTTGATGGGCACTTCCACCGTCGGGTCGCGGCCATTGATGCGCACCACGCGGGTCTCGATCAGGCCTTCACGCTCTACCGACACCAGCGCCGTGGCAAAGCGGAAGGGCATGCGCACCTGGAACTTGGCCGTCTCGCCCGGCTTGTAGCGGCGCTTTTCCGGCAGCAGGTCCATGCGGTCATGGTTGTCGTTGTCGAACCAGAGTTCGCCGCGGCGCGTCACCCACACCGAGGTGGAGCTGCTGGCCGTGTTGCCGGCGTCGTCGCGGCTGCTGGCCGTGAGTTCGATGTTGCCGGCTTCCTTCAGGTCGATCTCGCAGAGCACGAGACCGCGCGCATCCGTCTTGCCCTTGCACACGGTGCCCAAGCTCTTGCTGTTCTCGGTGTTGTCGTAGGCGTAGAAGCCGCCCACCAGGCGCTTGCGGTAGCTCTGGGTGTTGCGCAGCGTGGCGTCCACCTCGATGGCCTTGCCCGCCACCGGCTTGCCCGCGGTATCGAGTACCAGTACCTGCCCGGCAAGCGCGGAGCCCACACTCACCCAGCCGCCCACCTTGATGCCCACCACCACGCCGGCTGGCCAGACGCGGGCCGTGTGGCTCAAGGTCTGCACCTCGCCATTGGCGTCGGCATAGGTGGCTTCAAGCACCAGATCGCTGGCGCGCTTGACGGCCGGCAGGTCCTTGAGCGTGACCGTACCCGTGCCGCCCTTGTTGAGCGTGAGCGGCAGCTTGTTGGCCACGATGCGCTGCGGCGGCGCTTGCTCGCCTTCTTCATCACTGCGGCGGCGCTCCTGGGCAAAGGCAAAGCCGTCGTAGTCCGCAAAGTCCACGCCGGCATCGCGCAGCATGGCGGACACCCGCACCGGGTGGTTTGCCGCCGGCCCGCCGGAGAGATAGTCCAGATTCACGGCCACCGGCAGTTCGCGCGGGTTCACCAGCACGGCGGGTGCGGGCGTCTTGGCGTCCTTGGCGGCGGGGCGGATGCGGCCGGTCATGGTGGGCAGGCGGAATTCCTCCACGCGCAGCATGCCCAGCTCCATCGTGCGTACGCCGGGGCCGGACTCGTCATCATCCATGTCCGCATTGCGGGGCTTTCGGGCGCCAGCGATGGGCGTGGCCGGCGGTACCTGCACGGTCATCGAGTAGCGACCCAGCTTGGCGTCCTTCGGAATCACCCAGCTGGCCGTGCCAAAGCGCGATCCCGTCCACGCCAGCGGCAGCACGAACTCCTGCTGTGAGCCCTGGTGCGTGATCTTCACGGTCTTGGGCAGGCGCTCCACCGGCAGCAGGTTCAGGCCGCGGCTGGTTTCGGTGCGCAGGTAGGCCTTGAGCGACACCGTCTCGCCGGCGCGCAGCAGATCGCGGTCGAGCACCGCGTGGCCGCGCAGCTTGCCCGTGCGCTCCCAGCCTGTGGGCAGATTGAAGCGCCAGGTCTCGATGCCCTGATTCCAGGTGGACAGCACAAAGGCCATGTCCGTACGGCCATCCGGCAACTTCTTGCGTGCGCTGACCAGATAGCGCGGGGCGTCGTAGTCGTTGCCCCGGCCGCAGCGCGGGTTCTCCAGGGCCAGCGGCACGCGGGCAATGCCGTCCTTGTCGGTGGCACCCTGCCAGACGCGCTTGCCGTTGCAGTCCGTGATGCGTACCTCGGCATCGGCCATGGCCTGTGCCTTGTCGAGGCTTGTCACCCACACCGCGGCGTTCTCATGGCCGAGCCGGAAGTGCACCGCCATGTTGGTGACGAGGCTCGATGTCCGCACGAACATCGGCTGCTTGCGCGCCAGCAAGGACTCGCCGAGCTTCAGGCTCTCCAACTCCACCACATAGAAGCCCGGATCCTTGAAGGGCACGCCCACCACCTCGAAGGGGTAGGCGTCACCCTTGGGTTCCGTCTTGGGCGCAGGCAGCGGGATGACTTCGGCCCCCTGACCCTTGAGCATGGAGCGGTCGCGGCTGTCGGCGTTGTAGGGTGCGTCGGTTCGGTCGTAGCCGCGCAGGGTTGCCAGCCACTCAAGGATCTTGGCGTCGTCATCCACCTTCATGCGCCGCACGTTTGGGCTGGCGGCGCCCTTGGGCAGCTCGATGCGCCGCACGGTCACGGGCAGGGCCGGGGCGTTGTTGAACTCCAGCACGCCGAACACGCCGCTGGCGAACTTGGCCAGCGGCGGGGCGTCTGCGGTCTTGGTCTTCAGCGGAAAGAAGCTGGCGTTGGCCAGCGTGCGGCCGGATTCGTCCTTCAGTTCACCCGGCGCCTCGATCACCAGCTCTGCCGCTTCGGGCAGGGGCGGCGCGAAGTTGATCTGGTTGATCGCACCGCGGTCATCCTTGGGCAGGTCAGGCTTGCGCGTGCCGTCCGGGGTCTTGAGCCGGAACTTCTCAGCCATGTCACGCGGCACGCCGGCACTGAACTGCACCGTGATCGGCAGGATGGGCGTGCAGGGCGCTTGCGCGTTCTCGCGCGTGCAGGTCATGCTGGCCGTGAAGGGTTCGCGCACCGTGAAGCTGTAGACCTGCGTCTTGGTCGTGGCCACGCCCGAGGCGGTCTTCACACCAGGGCCCCAGACCAGCGACACCTTGGCCTTGGGGCCGGCGGCCTGCGCACACTGCGCCACCACCGTGCGGGCTTCGTCGCGCTGGCGGCGCGCGGCTTCTTCCTTGTTGGGCTTGTCCTTGCTGCGGCGCCACCAGTAGGCGGCATCGAGATACTCGTCACGCTGCTTGCCCGCGAACAGCTTCAGCGGCACGCGGTCGGCCACGCCCTCGATCTGGCAGTAGGCCGAGGCGGTGATCGACTCCGGCACCGCGGGGCCGGACAGGGTGAGCAGAAAGACCTGGTGCTCGTCGATGCTCCCGGCCTCCCGGTACGGGCGGCTGGTCCGCAGATAGGGGCCGCCGGTATCGAAGGCGAATCGCGTGGTGCCCGTCAGCGCATTGCCGGCGAGCGTCTTGGTCTCCGGCTTGAGCGCGAAGCTGCAGCGCGTGCCGGCCGGCAGGTCTTCGGTGAAGTCGTAGGACCAGGTGGTGTCATCGATCCAGCGGCCCGCGCCGGGCGCCACGCAATCCACATTGAACGGATCCGCGGCCTTGGGGTCGCCAAAGCGCACCATGGATTCCGAGAACTTGGCCACCACCTGGCGCACTTCGATGATCTCGCCCTGCGGCGTGAAGCGGGTGATGCTCGCGGCCTGCGCGGCCGGCAGTGCAGACGAACACAGGGCCAGCGCAATGCCTGCGCCGGCCAGCAGCTTGCTGACATGAAACACGTTGGATCCCTCCCGATCTGCGGGGCAGTATATGGAGGGGTGTGTGACGCAAGCTCACCCAAAACAGGGGAGCGATCAGCGTGCAGTTTGCGTGCTCAATCCGGCCCGTTCAGCTCCACTCGCCGGGCCGCGGCGGCTTGTGGTGGATCGGCTCCTCGATGCGCACCTGATGATGCTTGAGCCAGGGGCGCAGCACCTCGAATTCGAACCAGCGCAGCAGGGCTGCACCGGTGCGGTTGGACAGCGGTGCCACCAGTTTCTGCAAGCCCAGGAGCGAATAGCCGGCCTCCTTGGCATTGAACACACGGAAGTGGTCTTCCGGCCAGCCGCGGGGCAGGCGCTCCACCCGCAGGCCCAGCACCCGGTGCACGTCGCGCGCATCCAGCCAGGGTGCTTCGCCGTCGTCATGCAGGCGCAGCACCTCGCCCTGGAAGTCCACGTAGCGGCTGGAGAAATCCTTGAGCGCCGCCACCTTGATGGTCAGATACACGCGCGGCGCGCTGATCACGGTCAGCACCCCCAGGCCGATCCCCAAGCCAGCCATCAGGATCACGAACAGGTGCGCACCAATCTTGTCCATGATCGGCCGCCCCCAATACAGGCCAGCCAGGACTGCACCGAACAGCAGCACCCACCAGAACACCAGCCAGCGTGTGCGCATGGGCGCTCAGCCCTGCGGCGTCCGAAAGCGCGCCAGAATGCGCACGTCCTCGCCAATCACCTGCGCGGAGTGCAACTGCAGTTGCGGCGCATCGCCCAGCAGGGCGTAGGCCGGCTGCTCCGCAATGCCCGGGCCTTCGCCGAGCAGGCGCGGCGCCACATAGACCAGCAGCTCATCCACCACGCCGGCGGCAATCAATGAGCCATTGAGCTTGCCGCCGCCTTCCACGTGGATTTCGTTCAGGCCTTCATCGGCCAGCGCCTGAATGGCCGCGCGCAGATCCACCTTGCCCGGCTTGTTGGCCGCTTCCGGGATCTGGATCAGATGCACGCCGCGGTCGCGCAGCTCGGCTTCCTTGTCTGCATCCCGGTTCACGTGCAGCACCGTCACCGGCCCGCCATGCGAGTGCAGCAGCTTCGCCTCCAGCGAGACCTCCAGCCGGCTGTCGACCAGAATGCGGCGCGGCTGGCGCGGCGTGTCCACCGCACGCACATTGAGCTGCGCATCATCCTTGCGGATGGTGCCGATGCCCGAGAGCACCGCACAGGCCCTCGCCCGCCAGTGGTGGCCGTCGGCCCGCGCCGCCTCGCCGGTGATCCACTGGCTCACGCCATTGGCCAGGGCCGTGCGGCCATCCAGGCTCACCGCCGCCTTCACGCGCACCCAGGGCAGCCCGCCCTGAGCGCGGCGCAGAAAGCCGCGGTTGATCTCGGTGGCTTCATCGCGCAGCAGACCGCAGCGCACCTCCACACCTGCATCGCGCAGCCGGGCCAGACCGCCCTGCGCCGCGGGGTGCGGGTCTTCCACGGCGGCAATCACTCGCGCCACGCCGGCCTCCAGCAGCGCCATGCTGCAGGGCGGCGTGCGGCCAAAGTGGTTGCAGGGTTCCAGCGTCACATAGGCCGTGGCGCCCGCCGTGTCATGCCCTGCCTCGCGCGCCGCGCGCAAGGCCATCACCTCCGCATGCGGCCCGCCCGCGCGCTGCGTATGCCCCGCGCCGATCACCGTGCCGTCCTTGACCAGCACGCAACCCACGCGCGGGTTCGGGCTCGTCAGATAGAGCGCCGCCTCGGCCTGGGCCAGGGCCATGCGCATGAAGCGTTCGTCGTCTGGAGAAAACATAGGGGCCGACTTTAGCTGCGCATCGCCGCCACGTGCCGGCAGCCATGCAAAAGGCCCGCCGAAGCGGGCCTTTTGCGCTGAAGCAGTCAGAGTTACTGAACCGACAAACGCTTCACCTGCGGTGCATTCACGCGCGGCAGCGTGAGGGTCAGGACGCCGTTCTCGAACTTGGCTTCGGCGCGGGCCGAGTCCACAGCCTGGGGCAGCTCGAAGGTGCGGGCGTAGCTTTCGTAGCTGCGCTCGGAGAACAGGATCTTCTCGCCGTCCTTCTGCTCGCCCACGCTCTTGCGGGTGGCGCGGATCGAGACGGTGGCTTCGTGCACGTCGACCTCGATGTCGTCCTTGCTGACGCCGGGCAGGTCGGCGCGGACTTCATAGGCTTCGGGCTTTTCCACCACTTCGATGCGGGCCTTGGCCACGAGCGACTGGCCTTCGCGTGCCAGCGGGGCGGACACAGCGCCGGGGCGGGCGAAGAAATCGTCGAGCACGGAATCAAACAGCGCGAAGGGGTCGCGCACATTGCGGCGAGTGATGATGGCGTTCATGGGTCAACCTCCTTGGGGTTTGGGGCAGCGGACGCATCAGCTTGCGCGTCCATGCACCCAAACTAGGGGCTGTGCGGGCAATTCCAAGGGGGAAGCATGGGTCGAATAGCGCCGAAAACGTTCGCAGTGTTCGGCGCTTGATTCAGCGCAAACCGCCCCGATCTGGCGCGCTTTTGGGCTGCGCGTCACCCATCGAATGACCTCAGGCGCAGGCCTTGCGGCGAGCCGCCGGCCCAGCCGGGCTCAGGCGCCCGGCTTGTCCTTGCGCGGCTTGAGTTCGAGCACGGCGTCGGCAAACTCGTCCACGTCCTCGAAGCTCTTGTAGACGCTGGCAAAGCGGATGTAGGCCACCTTGTCGAGCTTCTTGAGCTCGCGCATCACCAGTTCGCCCAGGCGCTCGGAGGGGATTTCCTTCTCCGCCGAGCTCATGAGCTTGGATTCGATCCGGCCGATCGCGGCCTCCAGGCTCTCGGCCGTGACCGGGCGCTTGCGCAGCGACAGGCCGAGCGAGGCGCGCAGCTTGGACTGGTCGTACTCCACGCGGCTGCCGTTCTTCTTGACCACCAGCGGGAAGCTCAGCTCGGCGCGTTCATAGGTGGTGAAGCGCTTCTCGCAGGCCGGGCATTGCCGGCGGCGGCGCAGGACGGTGCCGTCATCCGAGGCACGGGTTTCAAGCACGGCGGTGTCGTCGTGGTTGCAGAAGGGGCAGCGCATTGCGGGATTTTTGCATTGCTTGTGCCTGGGCCATGGTCCGGCGTGTCATCTGCCCTGCCTAAGATCGGCCACATGTCTGATACGCCCCACGCCGCGGCGCGCCCTGCGGCCCCACCCAGCGACACTGCCGCGCCTGCCGCGCCCACAGTGCCTTTGAGCGAGGCCCTGCGCTTCTGGCTCAAGCTGGGCTTCATCAGCTTTGGCGGCCCGGCCGGGCAGATCGCCATCATGCACAGCGAGCTGGTCCAGCGGCGCCGCTGGATCAGCGAGCGGCGCTTTCTGCATGCCCTGAACTACTGCATGGTGCTGCCGGGGCCGGAGGCGCAGCAGCTGGCCACCTACATCGGCTGGCTGATGCACCGCACCTGGGGCGGCCTCGTCGCCGGCGGGCTGTTTGTGCTGCCTTCGCTGTTTATCTTGATCGGTCTGTCCTGGCTGTACATGGCGCACGGCAATCTGGGCTGGGTGCAGGGCCTGTTCTGGGGCATCAAGCCGGCCGTGGTGGCGGTGATTGCCTTTGCCGGCTGGCGCCTGGGCAGCAAGGTGCTGCGCGCGCCGCTGGCCTGGGCCCCGGCGCTGGCAAGCTTTGCGGCGCTGCTGGCGGGCGTGGCCTTTCCGTGGGTGATTGCTGCGGCGGCGCTGGTGGGCGTGTTCACCGCGCAGCACTGGGCGCCGGCTTCACATGCGCCAGCCGGCGGCGCCACCGCAGACACCGGCGGCCATGTGATTGACGACCACACGCCGCCGCCAGCCCACGCGCGCTTCTCGCCGCAGCGCCTGGCCCTGCTGCTGGCCGCGGGCGCGGTGCTCTGGGTGGCGCCGATGGCGGTGCTGACGGCGCTCTACGGCTGGCAGGGCGCGCTCACGCAGATGGGCTGGTTCTTCACCAAGGTGGCGCTGCTCACCTTTGGCGGCGCCTATGCCGTGCTGCCCTATGTCTATCAAGGGGCGGTGGACCACTACGGCTGGCTCACGGCCACGCAGATGATCGACGGCCTGGCCCTGGGCGAAACCACGCCCGGCCCGCTGATCATGGTGGTGGCCTTTGTGGGCTATGTGGGCGGCTGGGGCGCGGCCGAGCAGCTCGCTGCGTCGCCTGCCGCGGCCGGGGCGCTGGCCGCCAGCGTGGTGACTTTCTTCACCTTCCTGCCGAGCTTCCTGTTCATCCTGATCGGCGGGCCGCTGGTGGAAAGCGGCCGGCAGCACAGCCGCCTGGCCGCGCCGCTGGCCGCGGTGTCAGCCGCCGTGGTCGGCGGCATTGCCAAGCTGGCCGCGTTCTTTGCTGCGGCCGTGCTCTGGGGGCCGGCCGCCATGGACGCGCGCTACGCCGCAAGCCTGGCCATTGCGTTGGCCGCCGCTGCGGCGCTGTTCGTGTTCAAGCGCGGCGTGATCGAGGTGATCGGCGCCGCGGCCGTGCTGGGGGTGGTGCTGAATGCGCTGCTGGGTTGAGCATCCGGGTGATTCCGATGCGATCCAAAGCGGGTTTCCGCATGTTTGGCGCGGCTTTCCAGCCATTTTGGTCTGAAGAATGGCTTCCAGAGCCACTCTTGTTTTTCAGCTTTGCACGCACAGAACGCCAGTACGGCGCCGTGCTTTCCGCAGCCCTGGCGCGGCTTTCGGGCGTGTTTGCCCTCAAGACGCGCACAGTCGCTTGCTGTTTCATGCGAAATCCCGGCGTCGCAGCGCAGCAATGTGCTGAAAACGCATAAGCTTGCGGTCTGTATGAATTCGCCAGACAAACTCTCCCCCGCGCTGCTCGAAGCGGCCACCACCTCGGAAGCGATGCTCTTCGGCGCCCCGCGCCGCGCGCCGCCCCTGGGCGGGGGCAACTGGCTGATGATCCGCCCGGTGGCCGACGCGCCCGAGGCCAGCAGCCTTGCGCTCAAGCAGATCAGCGGGCCGGACGCCTGGGCGATGTACACCGACCTGCGCGAGAAGGTCGAGCTGGCCATCAACAAGATGCGCGCCGACGCCGAAGGCAAGGTGCGCGAGATGCACGAGCAGCAGCGCGGCCTGCCCATCAAGTGGTACTTCGCCATGAACGGCGAGACGCCCGTGGGCATGGTCGGCATGATGACCTTGGCCAGCGGCGGCGCCTGGTACGGCCGCATGGTCGATCTGGACGTGGTGCCCGAATTTCGCAAGCAGGGCTTCGCCAACCAGATCCTGCTGGCCATCGACGCCCACGCCAAGAAGCTCGGCCTGAAGGCCGTGGCCATCGCCACCGACGAAGACGACTGGACCAGCGCCTGGCTGGAGCGCCACGGGTTTATGCGCGCGACTCGGGTCGGCAAGCAGTAACGGACCGGCTTCAAGGGGCTTTCCGCTTGTCTGGCGGACTTCTCCAGCCACTTTGCCCTGAAGATGCGCATGAATGCTTGATCTACGTTTTCGGATCGAATGAACAAGGGCCGCAGAATCTGCGGCCCTTTTGCTTTTGCGGCGCTCCTCTCGCACTCTGCGGAGCAGCCAGATAGACTTCGGCGGCCTGTCGGGTCTGCGGTCGTCATTGATGCCGTTCAGAAGTTCTACCGCATGACGCGGCCCCGAGCCGATAAATGCTCCGCAGGGTGCGACGGCCTTGACTTAGACCACAAGCGCCGTTTTATGTTGCAGATTTGCGGTCTATATCTAGTCAGGGCTTTCGCTCAAATGAACTTTCCTCGAGAGTTCCGAGATTGGTTGTTACTGGCGCTCGCCCATCCCGTACCGAGCGAAGTAAAGGCGTTCTCATTCAATCTTTTCGAGCCTGCGGGGATTGATGGAGTCACATTCGGTATCGAGCTAGTTGGCGCAGCGGCATTTGATCCTAATGATTCAGATTGGGCGTGCGATGAGGTTTGGGCTGTTCAGCCGCGAAAACTCAATATCCCGTCTTCCTTCTCTGGGGCGGATTGGGAAAAGTGTCTAGAAAAAGTAAAGGCAATGGTTGAAAGTGCGCTCGAAGCAGAGCCACGCATTTCAAACATCCTTAAGTCTAGGCAAGCCATTGCGGTGGGGTTTGTTGATGGAGATCTTGATGTCATTTGGTCGTCCTAGCCCTAACACTACAGCCGAGAGGGACAGCCACAAGCTGCGCTTGTGCTTCCCGACGCTTCACTCTGGCCGCCTCTCACGGCTAAGTTGACCGAACAGCATGAGCACCATCTATCGGTTCATCGAAGACCCCGCGACAACAAGCTCTGTGCGCCAGTGGTTTAAAGGCTTGCCCGTGCCTCCGGAGGAAACCGAAACTGATCGAGCCATCGTTCTTTACTTCCGAGACTTCGGCCAACTTGCATACACACTAGCCGGCTCGATTGACACCAGCGCTTCACCAGTCGCAACACTCTATCTGCCGCGTCAAGTACGTGGAGCGTTGTGGTCTGTAGGCGAAGTTCACTTTCTCTCGGCAGCACTGAAAGTGAGCTTTCCCGAACTACATAAAATCAATACAGCATTCGCGAAGTGGTTGCGGCAATTTGAGGTTGTATTCTCAAACAAGCCTGGTGGGCCAAGCGAATGGAATTACTACTTTGAAGGCTCTGTGAAGAACTTCGACCCACCGGTTTTCGGCCTCCCGACCGGGTATCAAGCCGTACAAAATGGTCAGTACTTCATATCAGACGGAGAGAGCGATGCCATCGTTGATCGAGTGTGTGCGTCTCTCAGGCTTCGCGGGATTCATTGTGCGGAGTCGGTCTAGCACTACAGCAGAGGATCTGGGTCGGGCCCTGCATTTTGCCTACGTCAGTATGGCTGAAAATGATTGAACGCATTTCATCGAAGTCTGCCTTCCGCTTGTCGGAAGCCGCTCTTGAACGGAAGCGGCAGATTCAAAATTTGGCCGAAATTGCGAGTGCTGCGATGGAAAAATGGTAAGACCTAGCCCTATTTCGTGGTTGCAAGGTCGCCACGGTTCTGCGAGCGGTGGAGGTTCTGGCTCTGGTTCCGGTTCGAGTTCTTCGTCTTGTAGAGGCTGATTAGGTGTCTCCTTTGTATTTCCAAATCCAAGCAAATGTTGGTTTGTTTCTCTGTATTTTTCACGTTGCTTGGGGGTTTAGTGTCGGCATAGCCATTTCTAATGCTTTTGTGTTAATAAATTATTTTCGAAGGCGGCAATTTGCAGGCAAGCCAGTAGGGCTTCTCAGTGGTTTTCTGCTGTGGATCTACGTGGGTCTCTCCCTTGTCTTAGTTTTTTTGCCGCAAGTTATTTTGTCTGTCTACTTTAGGCAATTCGATCTTGATGTTTATCTTTTGCTGCTGACGCTATTTGTGGCGGTTGCAACTATATATTTATTGGTAAGAGTTCTTTCTTCCGAGTTAAAGGAGCCATGACCAAGACTACGACCTCAGGCTGATGTATTGTCTTCAGAGTCCGCATGAACTCTCGATCCGCGTTGCCGGGTCGAATGAAAAAGGGCCGCAGAATCTGCGGCCCTTTTGCTTTGGCTGCGCCTGAATCGGTCAGCCGTACACCGGGAAGCGGGCGGTCAGGGCGTTGACCTTGGCGCGCACAGCGGCGATGTTGGCTTCGCTGCGGTCTTCCAGCACGTCGGCCACCAGGTTGGCGGTGAGTGCGGCTTCTTCTTCCTTGAAGCCCCGGGTGGTCATGGCCGGTGAACCTAAGCGGATGCCGCTGGTGATCATGGCCTTTTCCGGGTCATTGGGGATGCCGTTCTTGTTGACGGTGATGTGGGCCTCGCCCAGCACCTTTTCGGCTTCCTTGCCGGTGATGCCCTTGGGACGCAGGTCCACGAGCATGACGTGGCTCTGCGTGCCGCCGGAGACGATGCGCAGGCCGCGCGCGACCAGGGTGCGGGCCATGACATCGGCGTTCTTGATGACCTGCTGCTGATACAGCTTGAACTCGGGCGTGAGCGCTTCCTTGAAGGCCACGGCCTTGCCGGCGATCACGTGCATCAGCGGGCCGCCCTGCAGGCCGGGGAACACGGCGCTGTTGATGGCCTTCTCGTGCTCGGCCTTCATGAGGATGATGCCGCCGCGCGGGCCGCGCAGGCTCTTGTGGGTGGTGGAGGTGACCACATCGGCATGCGGCACGGGGTTGGGGTAGACGCCCGCGGCAATCAGGCCGGCGTAGTGCGCCATGTCCACCATGAAGATGGCGCCCACGTCCTTGGCCACCTTGGCAAAGCGCGCAAAGTCGATGTGCAGGCTGTAGGCGCTGGCGCCGGCGATGATGAGCTTGGGCTTGGTCTCGTGCGCCTTCTGTTCCATGGCGTCGTAGTCGATCTCTTCCTTGGCGTTCAGCCCGTAGGAGACGACGTTGAACCACTTGCCGCTCATGTTCAGCGGCATGCCGTGCGTGAGGTGGCCGCCTTCAGCAAGCGACATGCCCATGATGGTGTCGCCCGGCTTCAGGAAGGCAAGGAACACGGCCTGGTTGGCACTCGCCCCGCAGTGCGGCTGCACGTTGGCAGCGTCTGCGCCAAACAGCTGCTTGATGCGCTCAATGGCCAGCTGCTCGGCAATGTCCACAAACTCGCAGCCACCGTAGTAGCGCTTGCCGGGGTAGCCCTCGGCGTACTTGTTGGTGAGCTGGCTGCCCTGGGCGGCCATCACGGCCGGCGAGGTGTAGTTCTCGCTGGCGATGAGTTCGATGTGGTGCTCCTGGCGCGCGTTTTCCTTCTGGATGGCGGCCCAGAGCTCGGGATCGGTGTGCTCAATAAGCTGATTGCGTGAAAACATGGTCGATGCCCCTTGCGAGAAGGTGGGTGGATTCAATCGGCCATCGGGATGCCCAGGCGCTCGGCTCGGTGCAGCGTGCGCCGCACCGATCCCCGCGCTTCCCGGTGTCAGTTCACCTTGGTGGAGCGTTGTCCACGTTGCGCCAGTTGCGCGGGGATGATGGTGCTGAAAGTTTACTTGGTCTTCTTGCTGGCGATCGCGCTGCGCCGGGCGTCGGCCGGGTAGGCGAAGTCGATCGAGCCGTTGTTCCAGCGGCCCAGGAAGATCATGTTGCGGCTGAATGCATCCTTGTCATCCACCGAGAAGGGGCCGTCGTGCGTCGCCACCACGCCCAGATAGGGCTTCTTCATGTTCTCCATGGTGCGCTTGAGGTTGGGCCCGGAGGTGTCAAAGCCGGCCTGCATCAGCACCTGGAACATGAAGAGCACGGCGTCATAGCTCTGCGCCGCCGCCATCAGCGAGGGCACGGGCTTGCCCTGCAGCTTGCGGTTCAGGCCCAGGATGAAGCTGTTGCGCCGGGAGTTGCCGCTGTCCTCGATGATGGTCTGCACCATGAACACGCCGTTGGCCGCGCTGCCGGCGGTGTCCCAGACGGTGCGGAAGCTCATGGGCCAGGGGCCGAAGAGCTGGGCGCTGACGCCAGCCTGGCCGCGGCTGCGGACCACCACGCCCTGCTCCGGGCCGACCGTGTAGGACACGATGGCCTGCGCGCCGGCGTCGCGCGCGGCTTCCATTTCGCTCACCAGCGACTTCACGCCGATGTCGAAGCGCGCCACGTACACGGGGTCCAGCCCGCGCTCCTTGAGCGCCGCGGTCACGTCCTTCAGGCCGCCCTCGCCGTAGCCGGTCTTGTCGGCAAAGATCGCCACGCGGCGCAGTTTGCGGCGCTCGACGATCTCTTCCACCAGAAACGGCGCCTGGATGGCGTCCCGCGCGCTCATGCGAAAGATGTAGCTGTCCTTGGCCGGGAATTTGGCGGTGACTGCCGTACCTGTCGAGACCGGCACCACGAGCACGTGCTTCGCGTTCTGGAAGGTGTCGATGGCGCGCAGGGCCACGCCGGTGTTGCAGAAGCCTATGGTGAAGACCACCTTGTCCTTGTTGATCAGCTCCTCGGCAATGCGCTGGGCGTTGTCCGGCTTGGCTTCATCGTCCTTGAAGACCAGCTCCAGCGGCCGGCCGAGAAAGCCGCCGGCGCGGTTGACCTCTTCCACGGCCAGTTCGGCGCCATGACGCGCCGAGGTGCCGAAGTCCGCACTGCCGCCGGTGAAGGGGCAGACAAAGCCGATCTTCAGCGTGTTCTGGGCGTGGGCGAGGGGAGTGAGCAGGGGGCCGAGCGCAAGCAGGGCCACCGCACCAAGGCGGTGCAGGCGGATCATGACGGGGTCTCCTTGGGGCGGGCGTCGCGCCCTCGTTTTGTGGCCGCGATTTCGGCCGTCCCCGTCTTTTTAGCGGGCATCAAGCATTGAAGGTGTGCGCTTGTGTCGCTTGGTCAACACAAGTTTGCAAACGTGAGCGCCGCAGGCGCCGGTTTGCGGGGCAACCCTAGATGGCCAGGAGCGCGCGTGTGGCGTCCGTGCCGACGGTGCTGCGATCGCCGCTGGCGATCACGCTGCCGCGCTCCAGCACGATGTACTGGTCTGCCAGCGCAGCGGCAAAGTCGAAGTACTGCTCCACCAGCACGATGGCCATGTCGCCGCGTGCCGCCAGCGCGGCGATGATCCGCTGGATGTCCTGGATGATGTTGGGCTGGATGCCCTCGGTGGGTTCGTCCAGGATCAGCAGCTTGGGTTGCGCGAGCAGGGCGCGCGCAATGGCCAGCTGCTGTTGCTGGCCGCCGGAGAGGTCGCCGCCGCGCCGGTCCATCATCTGGCGCAGCACCGGGAAGAAGTCGAGCACGTCGTCGCGGATGCGCCGGGCCGCCGCGCCGGAGTGCGCCGCCATGCCGATCAGCAGGTTCTCCTTCACCGACAGGCGCGCAAAGATCTCGCGGCCCTGCGGTACGTAGGCAAAGCCGGCGGCCACGCGTTCATGCGGCTTGAGCGCGAGCACCGAGCGCGAGTCCCAGGTGATGTCGCCAGTGCGCGGGGCCACCAGGCCCATCAGGCAGCGCAGCAGCGTGGTCTTGCCCACGCCATTGCGCCCGAGCACGGCCGTGCACTGGCCGCGCTGGGCCGACAGGCTCACGTCCTTGAGGATGTGGCTGCCGCCGTAGAACTGGTTGAGCGATTCGACATTCAGCACGGGCGCATCCTCATCGGCCGAGATAGACCTCGATCACGCGTTCATCGGCCTGCACCTGCGCAAGCGACCCCTCGGCCAGCACGCGCCCTTCATGCAGCACGGTGACCTGGTCGGCAATGCTGCCCACGAACTTCATGTCGTGCTCCACCACCATGAGTGTGTGCTTGCCGGCGAGCGAGCGGAACAGCTCGGCCGTGCGCTCGGTCTCGGCATCGGTCATGCCGGCCACGGGCTCGTCGAGCAGCAGCAGCTGCGGGTCTTGCGCGAGCAGCATGCCGATCTCCAGCCACTGCTTCTTGCCGTGTGACAGGGTGCCCGCCAGCACCTGGCGGTCGTCCAGCAGGCCGATCTGCGCGAGCAGGCCGTCGATGCGGTCGCGCGTCTCGCCCTTCAGGCGCGCCCGCAGGCTGGCCCAGACGCTGCGCGGCGCCTTGAGCGCGAGCTCGATGTTGGTGAAGACATCGAGCATCTCGAACACCGTGGGCTTCTGGAACTTGCGGCCGATTCCGGAGGTGGCGATGTCGGGCTCGGACAGGCGCGTGAGGTCGATGGTCTGGCCGAAGAAGGCGCTGCCGGCATCGGGCCGCGTCTTGCCCGTGATGACGTCCATCATCGTGGTCTTGCCCGCGCCGTTGGGGCCGATGATGCAGCGCAGCTCGCCCGGCGCCAGGGTCAGGCTGAGCTGGTTCAGGGCCTTGAAGCCGTCAAAGCTGACCTCGATCGCGTCCAGATACAGGATCACGCCATGCGAGGTGTCCACGCCCTCGGGCACGATGCGCCCAGCGGCCAGGGTGCTGCCGCCGTCGCTCGCGCCCAGTCCCACTGCAGTTTGCGTCATGGCCTGCCGCCTTTCGACCCACGTGCCCGCCACTGCGCCACCGCGCCGACGATGCCGCGCGGCAGGAACAGCGTGGCCAGCACGAACAGCGCGCCCAGTGCGAACAGCCACAGCTCGGGGAAGGCCATGGTGAACCAGCTCTTGAAGCCGTTGACCGTGGCGGCGCCGATGATGGGGCCGATCAGCGTCCCGCGCCCGCCCACCGCCGCCCAGATGGCGATCTCGATCGAGTTGGCCGGCGACATCTCGCTGGGGTTGATGATGCCGATCTGCGGCACATACAGCGCGCCCGCGATGGCCGAGAGCACCGCGGCGATCACCCAGATGGTGAGCTTGTAGTACAGCGGGTTGTAGCCGCAGAACATCGCGCGGCTTTCCGCATCGCGCACGGCCTGCAGGATGCGGCCGAACTTGCTGGCCATGAGCGCGCGCGAGGCCAGCAGGGCGGCCAGCAGCACAAGCACGGTCAATGCAAAGAGCACGGCACGCGTGCCCGGTGCAGTCAGGTCGAAGCCGAGGATGCGCTTGAAGTCCGTGAAACCGTTGTTGCCGCCGAAGCCGGTTTCGTTGCGGAAGAACAGCAGCATGGCCGCGTAGGTCAGCGCCTGCGTGATGATCGAGAAATACACGCCCTTGATGCGCGAACGGAAGGCGAAGTAGCCGAACACGAAGGCCAGCAGCCCCGGCACCAGAATCACCAGCAGCATCTGTGCAATGAAGCTGTCTGACACGGCCCAGAACCAGGGCAGCTCCTTCCAGTCCAGAAACACCATGAAGTCCGGCAGATCGCTCTTGTAGACGCCGTCGCGGCCGATCTGCCGCATGAGGTACATGCCCATGCCATAGCCGCCCAGCGCAAAGAACAGGCCCTGGCCCAGGCTCAGGATGCCCGTGTAGCCCCAGATCAAGTCCATGGCCAGCGCCACCAGCGCGTAGCAGAGAATGCGGCCGACCAGCTTGAGCGTGTAGGCCGAGACATGCAGCGCATGCCCCTCCGGAAACAGCGCATGCGCCAGCGGCATGAGCAGCAGCAGACCGGCCACGGCCAGGATGACCCACAGGGCGCGCCGCTGGCTGGCGGCATCGCTGCCGATCAGGCGCAGGCTGACCGGGCCGGGTGCGGAAAGCGGTGCGGCGCTGCTCATGAGTCCACAAACCGGCCGCGCAGCGCAAACAGACCCTGCGGCCGGCGCTGGATGAAGAGGATGATCCCCACCAGGATCACGATCTTGGCGAGCACTGCGCCCATCTGCCCCTCGAGCAGCTTGGACAGCAGGCCCAGGCCCATGGCCGCAGACACCGCGCCGGCCAGCTGGCCCACGCCGCCGAGCACCACCACCATGAAGGCATCGATGATGTAGGTCTGGCCGAGGTCCGGCCCGACGTTGCCGATCTGCGAGAGCGCCACCCCGCCCAGCCCGGCAATGCCGGAGCCGAGCCCGAAGGCCATCATGTCCACACGCGCCGTGGGCACGCCGCAGCAGCTGGCCATGGGGCGGTTCTGCGTCACGCTGCGGATGAACAGGCCCAGGCGCGTGCGCGTCAGGATCAGCCAGGTGCTGACCAGCACCAGCACCGCGAAGATGATGATGGCGATGCGGTTGTAGGGCAGCACGATGCCCGGCAGCAGCGCAAAGCCGCCGGACAGCCAGGGCGGGTTCTCCAGACCCACGTTCTGCGCGCCGAAGATCGTGCGCATGGCCTGGATCAGGATCAGGCTGATGCCCCAGGTGGCCAGCAGGGTCTCCAGCGGCCGGCCGTAGAGGAAGCGGATCACCGTGCGCTCCAGCAGCACGCCCACCAGGGCCGCGCTCAGAAAGGCCACGGGCAGGGCCAGCACGGGGTACCAGGCAAAGTATTCCGGTGCCCACTGGCGTACCTGCACCTGCACCACGTAGGTGGCATAGGCGCCGATCATCATCAGCTCGCCATGCGCCATGTTGATCACGCCGATCAGCCCGTAAGTGATGGCCAGACCGAGGGCCACCAGCAGCAGCACACTGCCCAGGCTCACGCCCGTGAACAGGGTGGCCACGGCGTTGCCCAGAGCAATGCGACGTTCAATGGAGGCGAGCGAGGTCTGGGCCGCGGCGCGCACGGCGCTGTCCGGCTCATTCGGTGTGCCGCCGGGGCTTTCGAGCATGGCGGCCAAGGCGGCGCGAATCTCCGGCCGGCTGCTCGCGGCCAGCAGCTCGACGGCTTTGCGCCGCTGGGTGGCGTCCGGGCTCTTGAGCATCAGCTCGGCGCGGCCCATCTGCAGGGTCTCGCGAATCTCGGGGTCGCGCTCCGCGGCCAGTGCGCGTTCGATCAGGGGCAGGCTCTCGATCTCGGCATCGGCCAGCAACTTGGTGGCGGCCGCGCGGCGCGTGGCGGCGTCGGCAGAGGCGAGGTCGAGCAGCGCCAGGGCCGTGCCCAGTTCCCGGCGCAGTCGGTTGTTGATCGTGATCTCGCCCGCATCGTCGGGCAGCGGGGTCTTGGCGCCGGTGGCGAGGTCGATGACCTGCACGCCGTCGTCCAGCAGCAGGCGCTCGCCAGCCACACGCAGCTGCCCGGCTTCGAATGCAATCAGCACGGGCCGCGCAATCGGCTCTGGCAATTGCGCCAGCGCCCGGATGCCCTGGACGCGCAGATCGCTGTCGTCTGACGTCAGCTGCACGATCACCGACGCAGGCAGGCTGGCCGGCGCTGCCGGCGTCGCGGCCGCCTGGGCCATCACGACATAGGGCAGAAAGACCAGCAGGCCGATGAGGCAGAGCAGCGTGGCGCGCAGCAGCAGCCACCCATCAACGCGTGAGGGCGTCGCGGACATGGATCACTCCGGCACCGGCCACAGCCGGTGCGCAGGCAGACTTGAATGAAGGGAAGGGTTCGCGCACATGTCGAGTGCATGCGCGCGAACCCGATGCCGATGGATCAGATCTTGGTCTTGCCGTCCGGCACGTCCTTCTTCTTGTCATTGCCCGGGATGAACGGGCTCCAGGGGTTGGCGCGCACCGGGCCGGGGGTCTTCCAGACCACGTTGAACTGGCCATCCGCACGCACTTCGCCGATGAACACAGGCTTGTGCAGGTGGTGGTTGCGCTCATCCATCTTGGCGGTGAAGCCGCTGGGCGCCCGGAAGGTCTGGCCGGCCATGGCAGCGATCACCTTGTCCACGTCCGTGGTCTTGGCCTTCTCTACGGCCTGCTTCCACATGTAGACGCCGATGTAGGTGGCTTCCATGGGGTCGTTGGTCAGGGGCTTGTCCTTGTGGCCGGGCAGGTTCTTGGCCTTGGCATAGGCCGCCCACTTCTTGGTGAACTCGGCATTGGCCGGGTTCTTCAGGCTCATGAAGTAGTTCCAGGCAGCCAGGTGGCCTACCAGCGGCTTGGTGTCCACGCCACGCAGTTCCTCTTCACCGACCGAGAAGGCCACCACGGGCACGTCGGTCGCCTTCAGGCCCTGGTTGCCCAGTTCCTTGTAGAAGGGCACGTTGGAGTCGCCGTTGATGGTGGAAACGACCGCGGTCTTCTTGCCTTCGCTGGCGAACTTCTTGATCTTGCCGATGATGGTCTGGTAGTCGCTGTGTCCGAAGGGGGTGTACTCCTCCATGATGTCGGCATCGGCCACACCCTTGCTCTTCAGGAAGGCGCGCAGGATCTTGTTGGTGGTGCGCGGGTACACGTAGTCCGTGCCCAGCAGCACGAAGCGCTTGGCACTGCCGCCGTCCTTGCTCATCAGGTATTCCACCGCGGGAATGGCCTGCTGGTTGGGCGCGGCACCCGTGTAGAAGACGTTCTTGGAGAGTTCCTCGCCCTCGTACTGCACGGGGTAGAAGAGCAGGCCGTTCAGTTCCTCATAGACCGGCAGCACCGACTTGCGCGACACGCTGGTCCAGCACCCGAAGGTCACGGCCACCTTGTCCTTGGTCAGCAGCTGGCGGGCCTTCTCGGCAAACAGCGGCCAGTTGGAGGCCGGGTCCACGACGACGGGTTCGAGCTTGCGGCCCAGCACGCCGCCCTTGGCATTGATCTCCTCGATGGCCATGAGCACCGTGTCCTTCAACACGGTTTCGGAGATGGCCATGGTGCCGGAGAGGGAGTGCAACACGCCGACCTTGATCGGCTCCTTGGCCTGTGCCCAGGCGGCCCCCATGCTGAGTACTGCACTGACCGCAACCGCGGCCTTCATGACTGCGCGACGTTTCATGCGTTTCCTCTCCCTTGTCCCTGGTTCCAATCGCCGGGCCACCGGTGGCCCGGTTTCAGGGGAGGCATCGCATCTTCCGTGCCATGTGCTGCGTTGCAGCAAAAGCAGCTTTCGGCACAGCCGATCAGGCGTTTCGTGCCGGGGCTGGATCTCATGCACCGCTCAGACGCAGCGCCGCACCAAGCCGGGGCGCCGCGCGGCGGAGCTCAGGCGGCCAGCATCCCGCGCTCCTCGATGAAGCGCACCACCTGCTGCACGCCGTCCAGGGTCTTGAGGTTGGTGAACACGTAGGGCCGCAGGCCCGTGGGCGTAGCGCGTTGGACCTTGGTGTCGCGCTCCATGATCTCGAGGTTCGCGCCCACGTGCGGTGCGAGGTCTGTCTTGTTGATTACCAGCAGATCGCTCTTGGTGATGCCCGGGCCGCCCTTGCGCGGAATCTTCTCGCCGCCGGCCACGTCGATCACGTAGATCGTGAGGTCGGAGAGTTCCGGGCTGAAGGTGGCGGCCAGGTTGTCGCCACCGCTTTCGATGAAGACGACGTCGGCGTCCGGAAACTTGCCCAGCATGCGGTCCACCGCCTCGAGGTTGATGGAGGCGTCCTCGCGGATGGCGGTGTGCGGGCAGCCGCCGGTTTCCACGCCCATGATGCGCTCGGGCGGCAGCGCGCCTGCCACGGTCAAAAGGCGCTGGTCTTCCTTCGTGTAGATGTCATTGGTGATGACGACCAGGTCGTAGGTGTCGCGCATGGTCTTGCACAACATCTCGGTGAGCGTGGTCTTGCCGCTGCCCACCGGGCCGCCGATGCCGACACGCAGCGGCGGGTTCTTCTTGGTGCGTTGCATGGCCATGCGCGATCAACTCCTGAACAGACGGGAATACTGGGTTTCATGTCGGGCCGACAGGATCGAGACCTGCGGCGTGGTGGTGTGGCGTTCAGCGGCAGGCATCTGCAGGGCCTGGGTCACGGCCGCGCCGATGCGCTCATGCGCCTGCAGCAGAATGCCCTGGCCAGCCGCCTGACCGAGCGGCACCGCCTTGATCGCGGCGGCCACCTGGTTCTCGACCCAGGCAAAGGCATAGGCCGACAGCAGGCCGTCCGTGGGCGTATCGAGGGCGGCGCCCGCCACGGCGAATGCGCAGGGAAAGCTCACGGGCTCCACCGGTCGCGGGCCGTTCAGGCCGCAGAAGGCTGGGGCGAGTGCCTGCAGCGTGGCGGTGGCACGCGGCCAACCGGCCAAGAGCGCAATCAGGCTCCAGCCCATCTGCAGGGTTTCGGCCCGCAGCTCGGCGGTGTCGCGGCTGGCGATGAAGTCTTCATTGAGCGTCCGCAGCGCGCCGGTGTCTGCCGCCAGCGCGGCGCGGTGCATGAGCGCCAGCGTCGGCAGCTCCCAGCAGGCCATGCCGGCATCGAAGTGCTCGCCGATCCATTGCGCGGCTGTGGCGGCATCCCGCACCCAGCCGCATTCAATCGCCGCCTCCAGGCCCTGCGAATAGCTGAACCCGCCCACCGGCAATTGCGGTGAGGCCAGGTGCAGCAGGGCGGGCAGGGCGTGGAGCATGCTTACTGTGTGCGCGTGGCCACAGCGGCATTGCCGCTGGAGTAGATGGCCATCTGCGTGATCTTGCCGCTGGCGTCCGGCACGAACTCCACCTGCACGCCGGCCTGATCCTTCACGCTGAACTTGCGCCCGCGGATGCCGATGAGTTCACGTGGCGCACCGGTGCGACCGACCAGGGTGAGCACGCCATCGGCGCGCAGCACCACGTTGAACTCCGACACGCTGATCTTGTACTGACCCGCAAACTGCGCAAGGAACTTCGGGTCCTTGAAGGTCTTGTCCGGCAGACGCTTGAAGACGATGGGCTTTACGGCGGGCTCGAACTCGGTGCGCAGGCTATCGATGTCGCCGTCGAAATTGATCATGAACTGCACGCGCGTTTCTTCCAGCTCGTTGAGCTTGTCTTCCGGCGCCTGCCAGACGTCGTAGTGCAGGTGATCCAGCGGCGTGCTCATGCCGTTGTAGCTCACGCGCAGGCGGTTGCCCTCGCGCGTGATGGCGATCGGGCCGTAGCCCTCGTGCTCGTAGTCGCCCACGTATTCATCCAGCGCCACGCTGGGGCGGGTGCCCAGCTTCTTGGGGCTGAGCTTCTGGGCCTTGGCCGACTTCTCGCTCTCCTTGCCCTTGACGTAGATGTCGCGGAAGCGCGCGCTCCAGTCCACAGGCTTCATGCCCAACAGGCGGTCGATGGCGGCGTACATGATCACGTCGCGCAGGAAGCTGCCGCTTACGTTCACGGTGGCATACACGCCCATGTTCTTGCCGGGGATGAAGGCAAAGGTGGTGGACGCGCCGGGCATGTTGCCGCCGTGCTCGACCAGACGCTCACCGCGGTAGTTGCGCATGAACAGCCCCATGCCGTATTGCGGGCTGGAGATCTCCGGCCAGAGCTGCGAGTCCGGCAGAGTGAACTGGCCCGTGCTCATGGCGCGCAGGTCGCCGGCGTTGATCAGGGGCTTGCCGCCGTAGCTGCCGCCCGCGGCGTACATGAGCAGGTACTGCGCCATGTCGCGCGCGCTGCTGTTGATCGAGCCCGTCGGCCCCATGGCCACCAGTTCCTGATAGGGCTTGGGCTTGGGCAGGTCGTTGTCATCCAGTTGGTAGCCCGTGGCGTGGTCCGGCTGCTTGCGCAGGTCGGCGATCGTGAAGCTGGACGACTTCATGCCCAGTGGGTCGAACACACTGCGTCGCACCAGGGTCTCCCAGTCGGTGCCGGCCACGCGGCCACCCAGGTAGCCGGCCGGCATGTACATGAAGTTGTTGTACTGGAAGCGGGCGCGCGGCTCGGCCGAGAGCTCGAAGTGACGCAGGCGCTTGAACAGCTCCTCCCGGCTGGCCGTGCTGCCGAACCAGGCGGCGTCGTGCCTCGGCAGGCCGCTGCGGTGGGTGACGAGATCGCGCACCGTCAGCGTATTGGTGGCGTAGTCGCTGTTCATGCGGAAGTCCGGCAGGTAGTCGCGCACCGGCTTGTCCCACTCGATCTTGCCATCGCGCACCAGCGTGGCCAGACTCGCCACGGTGAAGCTCTTGGTCACGCTGGCGATCGGCTGCACGGTGTTCTCGGTCATCGGCAGCTTCTTCTCTGCATCGCGCAGGCCGTAGCCGCGCTGGAGGATCACCTTGCCGTCCTTGACGATGGCCATGGACACGCCGGGCACATTCCAGAGCTTGAGCTGGGCCTCCACAAAGGCGTCCCAGTCCGCGAACTCCGACGGCAGCTGGCTGATCCGCTGCGCCTGGCTCGCGCCGGCGGCGCCCAGCAGGCCAGCGATCAGCAGACCGCGCAGCAGGGTTTTGAACAAGCGATTCATGTCGTCCTCCTTGACCGGTCGGACGCTCGTGGCGCCCTGCGGTTCTGTTCAGTGATGGTGGTGCGGGATTCCTTGCGCATAGGCGCCGGACTCCGGTTCAAAGGGCGCCTGGGCTCGGGTCACCGTGAGCCCCAGACCGCGCACCATGTCGGCCAGCACGGCGTCGTACTCCAGCTTCAGGTGGTCGAGCGCCAGCTCCATGGGCATGTGGCGGTTGCCCAGGTGATAGGCCGCCCGCAGCAGGCTGAAGGCGTCGGGTGCGTGCAGCAGCATCACGTCCTCGTTCGCAGCGCGCACCCTCACCAGCTGTGCGTTGTCGCAGACGAGTACATCGCCCTCGCGCAGGGTGCTGCCGCGCGGCAGGAAGACGCCGATCTCCCGGCCATCATCCAGGCGCGCGCGCAGCCGGCTCTTGCTGCGCTCCAGGTAGGGCAGGCGCAGCTCGGGCAGTGGCGTGTCGGCCAGGCTGCGGGCGTCCTCGGTGCTCAAGCGGGCCTCGGCGCGCAGCATCTGCAGTGAGTTTTCAGCAGAATCCGACATGGCGTTCCGCTTGTCCGGCGGCCTTCTTCAGCCACTTTGCCTTGGAAAAGCGCATGAATGCTTGATCCAGCATCGCGTTCCCGGGCTCAGAACAGGAAGTAGCGCTGCGCCATGGGCAGCACCTTGGCCGGCTCGCAGACCAGCAGTTCGCCATCGGCACGCACGGCATAGGTCTCGGCGTCCACGTCCATCTGCGGGCAGTAGTCGTTCCAGACCATGTGTGCCTTGCGCAGTTTGCGGATGCCGCTCACGGCCGACAGTGGCTTCTGCAGGCCGAGGCGTTCGCCCACCTTCTTCTTCATCGCGCTTTGCGAGACGAAGGTGAGCGAGCTGGCCGTGAGGCTCTTGCCGTAGCTGGCGAACTGCGGGCGATAGTGCACGGGCTGCGGTGTGGGGATGCTCGCGTTCGGATCACCCATGGCGGCGAGCGCAATGCAGCCGCCCTTGAGCACCAGCGCCGGCTTCACGCCGAAGAAAGCCGGCTTCCAGAGCACGAGGTCCGCCCACTTGCCCACCTCGATGGAACCGACCTCATGCGCAATGCCATGGGCCAGGGCGGGGTTGATCGTGTACTTGGCGATGTAGCGGCGCAGGCGCAAGTTGTCGTGCTCGGTCGCCCCGCTCGGGTCGCCCGCCAGGCTGCCGCGCTGGGCCTTCATCTTGTGTGCCGTCTGCCAGGTGCGCAGGATGACTTCGCCCACCCGGCCCATGGCCTGGCTGTCACTGCTCATCATGCTGATGGCGCCCAGGTCGTGCAGGATGTCTTCGGCGGCGATGGTCTCGCGGCGGATGCGGGATTCAGCGAATGCGAGATCCTCCGCAATGCCGGCATCCAGATGGTGGCAGACCATCAGCATGTCCAGATGCTCGTCCAGCGTGTTGACGGTGTAGGGCCGCGTGGGGTTGGTGGAGGAAGGCAGCACATTGGCCTCGCCCACCACCTTGATGATGTCCGGCGCATGGCCGCCGCCCGCGCCTTCGGTATGAAAGCTGTGGATGGTGCGGCCCTTGAAGGCGGCGATCGTGGCTTCCACAAAGCCGCTCTCGTTGAGCGTGTCGGTGTGGATGGCGACCTGCGTGTCCGTCTTGTCGGCCACCGACAGGCAGCAGTCGATGGCCGCGGGCGTGGTGCCCCAGTCTTCGTGCAGCTTCAGGCCGATCGCGCCGGCATCGATCTGCTCGGTGAGCCCGGCGGGCAGCGAGGCATTGCCCTTGCCCAGAAAGCCCAGATTCATCGGAAAGGCCTCGGCCGCCTGCAGCATGCGCGCCATGTGCCAAGGGCCGGGCGTGCAGGTGGTGGCAAAGGTGCCGGTGGCCGGGCCGGTGCCGCCGCCGATCATGGTCGTCACGCCGCTGGCCAGGGCCTCGTCGATCTGCTGCGGGCAGATGAAGTGGATGTGCGTGTCGATGCCGCCCGCGGTGACGATCATGCCCTCGCCGGCAATGATCTCCGTGCCCGGCCCGATGATGATGTTGATGCCCGGCTGGATGTCCGGGTTGCCCGCCTTGCCGATGGCCGCGATGCGCCCATGCTTCAGGCCGATGTCCGCCTTCACGATGCCGGTGATGGCGTCGATGATCAGCGCGTTGGTGATGACGGTGTCTGCGCAGTCCTTGCTTGCGCGCTGGCTCTGGCCCATGCCGTCGCGGATCACCTTGCCGCCGCCGAACTTCACTTCCTCGCCGTAGATCGTGTGATCGTGCTCGACCATGGCGATCAGGTTCGTGTCCGCCAGACGGATGCGATCACCCGTCGTGGGGCCGAACATTTCTGCATAGGCCTGCCGGCTGATGCGGGTCATGCTCTGGCCTTTCGTATGGGTTTCTTCACGGCTGCCTTCGCAGGGGCTTTCCGCTTGTCTGGCAAGGCTTTCGAGGCACTTTGGCCTGAAGACCCGCGCCCAGAGCCGGTCTTACCTTTCGTTCCCGGGCTGCACGATGCGTCGAGTGCGCCCATCACGGCGCCCACAAAGCCATACACCACTCGATCGCCGGCGAGTGCCACCAGCTCCACCGTGCGGCGCTGACCCGGCTCGAAGCGCACGGCGGTGCCGGCGGTGATGTTCAGGCGCATGCCGCGTGCGGCGGCACGGTCGAAGTCCAGCGCGCCGTTGGTCTCGGCAAAGTGATAGTGGCTGCCGACCTGGATCGGCCGATCTCCGGTGTTGGCCACCACCACGGTGCGCGTGGCGCGGCCGACGTTGAGTTCGATCTCGCCGGGCGCGACGAGCAGTTCGCCCGGAATCATGCGAACCACCCGCCGGCCAGCAGCACGGCACCCAGTGCGGCCAGCAGGCCCCCGGCCACGCGCGGTGCCTGGATGCTCAGGCGGCAGGCCGCAGAACTCGCACCGGCCTCCTGGTGGGTGTGGCGCAG
The DNA here is from genome assembly GCA_001295775.1 of beta proteobacterium AAP99. GTDB lineage: Bacteria > Pseudomonadota > Gammaproteobacteria > Burkholderiales > Burkholderiaceae_C > Piscinibacterium. The sequence continues at coordinate 235,539 of LJIA01000005.1, read as the reverse complement.
CGCGCGGCCCAGCAGCACGCCCGCGGCCAACAGCAGCGCGGAGCACAGCGCCATGCCGGCCAGCGCCGGCGCGCCGCTCAACTCATGGCAATGCGCCAGACCATGGAAGAGCGCAAAGCCGCCGGCCAGCAGCGCGCCCAGATGGCCCGGCAGGCTCAGACGCGTCACCAGCAGCAGGCCCAGCGCGAGCAGCGATACGGCGATCATCGGCTCCACCGCGGCGGCCTGCACATGCGCCAGCAAGCCGGTGGCCCCGGCGGTGGCGCCCACCAGCAGCAGCACGGCAAAGGCCAGCGGCGCCGTCCAGGCACGGCGCGCGTGCAGGGCGCTCCACAGGCCCACGGCCAGCAGCGCAGCGAGATGATCCACGCCGGTGGCGACATGCGCGAACCCGGCCGCAAAGCCGATGTGCGGCGCGGACCCGTGGTCCGTATGCGCGACAGCGAGCGCGGGCAGCAGCAGCACGGCGGCCAGCGCGGTGCGCTGTACGAGGTGCAGGCGGGAGGTCGAAGGCAGGGCAGGACGCATGGGAGTCTCCAACAGAGGAGGGTCGTCGGGGTCAGCGGATCGGTTGGTGCACGGTGACGAGCTTGGTGCCATCCGGAAAGGTGGCTTCCACCTGGATGTCCGGGATCATCTCCGGCACGCCGTCCATCACGTCGGCGCGGGTGAGCACGGTGGCACCTTCACTCATGAGTTCGGCCACGCTCTTGCCGTCGCGCGCGCCTTCCATCACGGCCGCGGTGATGAGTGCGATGGCTTCGGGGTAGTTGAGCTTCAGGCCGCGCGCGCGGCGGCGCTCTGCCAGCAGGGCGGCGGTGAAGATCAGCAGCTTGTCTTTCTCGCGCGGAGTGAGATCCATGGCGGGCTTTCGGTGTGCGGAATCAGGTGGCCCAGAGCCTGGGCGGCGTGGCGGGGCGCTGCAGGGCGAGCGGACGCAGGTCGCGCCAGAGCGCACGCAGGGCCTGCATCAGGGCTTCGGGTTCGGCGGCCAGCGCGCGGGCGAGCAGCAGGTCAGGCTGCGGGCTGCTCAGCGCCAGCAGCGGGCGCGCGGTGCGCAGGCTCTCCATCTGCGTTTCGTCCGGCATGAACCCGGCGCACCAGGCGAGCGCACTGACCGCCTGGCCGTTCAGGCCGGCGCGGCGGGCGAGTGCCTGCGCATCCAGCCGGCTGTGTTCCAGGTACATCGGTGTGCCGTTGCGCGTGATGCGCAGGTGCTGGCGCACCTCGCCGCGCGCAAAGTGCTCGCCGTGCAGACGGCGGCCCAGCACCCAGACGTCCCAGCCGATGCAGCAGGCGTCACCCTCCAGATCGATGAGCAGCTCGCTGTCGGCTCGCGCGGCGTCGAAGGCAATCGACTCGTGCGGCAGCCACTCCAGCGCGCAGCCTGCGCCCACGCGCCAGTGCACGCGCTGCTGCGCACGGCGCGTGTTTTCGCTGCGGTACCACTTGGTGGCGCCGGGCTGGGTGACCAGCAGGCCCGTCACCGGCGCATTGGCGGGCGCTGCCGCCGCGGCGGTTGCACGCAGATCGGTGTCTGCGGAGAGCCGGCCGCGCAGCTCAAGCACGTCGCCGGCGCACAGCCCGCCGGGTGGATGCACGAGCACCGCCTGCGGCCAGTGCGGGCCCTCGGGTTCCAGGATCTTCTGCAGGCGCAGCGGGCCGCTGTGGGCATGGTGCACGCGGGCGCGTTCAGTGCCGGCATGCAGTTGAACCGTGAGTTCGGCGCGCCAGCCGGTGGCGGCCTGCGGTGTGTCGCCATGCAGCTGCGCAGACGCCGCTGTCGCGGTCAAGCCCGGCAGCGTGCGCGTGAAGTCCTCGCCCTGACTCGCCCTGAGATCCAAACCTGCCCTCCCGCAAGTTCGTGTGCCGTCGTATTGGCAGCGCCGGTCCCTCAACCGGCGCGCCGGGCCGACGATGCGCTGCATCCGGCCCGGAAACGGTGGTGTACCTCAGATGCGTGCCGCCTCGTCAAGCACGCGATCCAGATGCCCCGTTTCTCCCCAGGTCCGAATGGCAAGTTGCGTGCCATCGAAGCGCAGGGCATTGAGGCTGGCGTTCAGGATCGGCACCGCGCGCGGCGCGTCCACGGGCACGCCCATGGCGATCCGCCAGGCCATGGCCAGCACACCGCCGTGGGTGACGATCAGCACCCGCTGGCCGGTGTGGTGGCGCGCAATGTCGAACAGCGCGGCGCGCACCCGGTCATGAAAGGCCTGCTGCGACTCGCCGCCACCGGGCAGGGCGTAGCCGGCCTCCAGCATGCGGGTGTGCGCTTCGGCGTTCAGGCGGGCGTTGTCCTCGCGCGTGTGGCCCTGCAGCGCACCCAGGTGGCGCTCGCGCAGGCGGGCGTCGGTGCGGATCGGCAGCCCGAGCCGAGCGGCCACAGGCTGCGCGGTGTGGAAAGCGCGCGCCAGATCGCTGCTGATCAGCGCATCGACCGGCTCGCGCTCATGCTGCGCAGCCACCAGCGCCGCGAGCTGCTGCGCCTGCTGCCGCCCGGTGTCGCTCAGGTCGATGTCGAGGTGCCCCTGATAGCGCCCCTCGGCATTCCACGCGGTCTCGCCATGGCGGGCGAGCAGCAGTTCGGTCATGCGCGGCGGCTCAGAGCAGCGCCGGGTTGAGCGTGTAGAGGCCCATCAGCTCGGCGGAGTCGAGCACATGGCCCTTCATGGCGGCGTGCAGATCGGCGCCGGTGAAGCGTTCGGGCAATGAGAGCGTGTCGATGTCCAGCGCGTACACCGTGAAGACGTAGTGGTGAATGATGGAGTCGTTCCAGGGCGGGCAGGGGCCGTCGTAGCCGTAGTAGTCACCGCCCATGTCCTTGTCGCCGGCAAACCAGCCGGTGTAGTCATTGATGCCGTGCTGCCCGAGCGGTGCGGCGCCGGCGGCCTTGCCGCGCGGCGTGACGCCGGCGCTGTGGCTGCCGGCGGCAATCTCGCTCACGCTGGCGGGGATGTTGGCCAGGCTCCAGTGATAGAAGTCCACGCGCGGCAGGTCGGCCGGCACGATCTTGCCTTCCTGGTTCACATCGTCGCCGCGGCTGGGCACGTCGTAGTCGTGGCAGATCAGGGCAAAGCTCCTGGTGCCGGCCGGCGCGTCGCTCCACTTGAGGTGCGGGTTGCGGTTGGCCGAGAGCGTGACGTGGGTCTTGGGGTCGATCACGCAGAAGGCAAATTCACCGGGGATGAATTCGCCTTCGCTGAAGGACTGGCTGATGAGGTTCATGATCCGGATCCCTGTTGTTGTTCCGGGTGCAGTCGTCGGCCGATGCTGTGGTCGCGCGGTCCGGGGAGGCGCAGCACCCGTGAGAGCGCGAGGATACGAGCGCCTGCGGCAGCGGAGCAATCGAGGCACCGTGACGGGAGCCCTGTGTGCACGGCAGAAGAGCCTGTCGATAATGAATTAAGGCCGAAAATGAACTAAATTGAGTAAAAAATTACTCAACAATGCCTCATGATCGGCTTCAGACAAGCGGAAATGCGGTTTTTGCCTGATTGTAAAAAATTCGGCCGAATTTGATCTATGAGGCTGCGGCTGGTGCAACCCGCAACCAGAAGGTCACCGGCCCGTCATTCACCAGCGCCACCTTCATGTCCGCGCCAAAACGGCCCGTGGCCACGACCGGATGCAGGCTGCGGGCGCGGTCCACGAAGTGCTCGTACAGCGCGCGGCCGGTGGCTGGGTCGGCCGCCGGCGTGAAGGAGGGGCGCGTGCCGCTGTTCGTGTCTGCGGCGAGCGTGAACTGGCTCACCACCAGCAGGCCGCCGCCCACGTCCTTGAGGCTCTTGTTCATCTTGCCGGCTTCGTCGGCAAACACCCGGTAGGCCAGCAGCTTGTCGAGCAGGCGCTCGGCCTGCGCCGGTGTGTCGCCGCGCTCGGCGCAGACGAGTGCGAGCAGCCCGCCACCGATGGCACCCACCACCTCGCCGTCCACGCGGACGGCGGCTTCGGACACACGCTGGATGAGGGCGATCACGCGGCAGCGATCATGCCGTGAGCGTGACTCGCGCAAACTTGCGCTTGCCCACCTGAACCAGATAGGTGCCGGCCGCAAGCTTCAGGCCCTTGTCGCTGACCGTGCTGCCGTCGATCTTCACGCCGCCCTGCTCCACATTGCGCAGCGCCTCGGAGGTGGAGGGCGCCAGCCCCGCCTGCTTGAGCAGCTGGCCGATGCCCAGCGGCGCGCCGGCCGTGGTGACTTCCGGCACCTCGTCGGGCACGCCGCCGCGGGCGCGGTGATTGAATTCCTCGAGCGCCTTCTCGGCGGCCGACTTGTCGTGGAATCGGGCCACGATCTCCTGCGCGAGCAGCACCTTGAAGTCGCGCGGGTTCGCACCGCCGGCGGTGGCTGCCTTGAAGCCCTCGATCTCGGCGATGGGCCGGAAGGACAGCAGGGTGAAGTAGCGCCACATCATGTCGTCGGAGATCGACATGAGCTTGCCGAACATCTCGCCCGGCGCCTCGGTGATGCCGACGTAGTTGTTCTTGGACTTGGACATCTTCTCCACGCCGTCCAGGCCTTCGAGCAGGGGCATGGTCAGGATGCACTGCGGCTCCTGGCCGTATTCACGCTGCAGCTCGCGGCCCACCAGCAGGTTGAACTTCTGGTCGGTGCCGCCCAGCTCCAGGTCGCTCTTGAGCGCCACGCTGTCATAGCCCTGCATCAGCGGGTAGAGCAGTTCGTGCATGCTGATCGGCACGCCAGTCTTGAAGCGCTTGGTGAAGTCGTCGCGCTCCAGCAGGCGGGCCAGGGTGTACTTGGCGGCCAGCTTGATCATGCCGGCCGCGCCCAGGGGCTCGCTCCACTCGGAGTTGTATCGAATCTCGGTCTTGCTCGGGTCCAGCACCAGGCTGGCCTGCTTGTAGTAGGTCTCGGCGTTGGCCTTGATCTGCTCGGGCGTGAGCGGCGGGCGGGTGCTGTTGCGGCCGGACGGGTCGCCGATCAGGCTGGTGAAGTCGCCGATCAGAAAGATCACCTGATGGCCGAGGTCCTGCAGCTGGCGCATCTTGTTGAGCACCACCGTGTGGCCAATGTGGATGTCCGGCGCGGTGGGGTCCAGGCCCAGCTTGATGCGCAGCGGCGCGCCGGTGGCCTCGCTGCGGGCGAGCTTCTTGAGCCAGTCCTCTTCCACCAGCAGCTCTTCGCAGCCGCGGCGGGTGACAGCCAGGGCCTCGCGGGTGCGGTCGGTGATCGGATGAGCGGGGGCAGGAGCGTTCGACATGGTGGGCGGGTGAATCAATGCCGGATGTATTCAGCCGGGCGGTTTGTCTTTCGCGCGAGCGCGCGGTTGCACTTCTGACAGCGCAAACCTTGCCGGGCCGCGCCACACTCAATCAGATTCACACTTTGAAGCGTTTTCGGATGCGCCGGGATCAACCCGCACGGGCTTTCCCCGGGCTGGCTGCACCGGTCGCACCGGTAAACTCCAAGACTTGCAATTTCGCGCTGGCGCGAAATCTGCTGGGGAGCATCACAGTCAAGCCCGGACTTCAGTCCGCACCGCCTGTGACAGGAGCCGCAAAGAGCTCCAGATTATTGCATCGGGCATCAGGGAATCACTGTGTTGGGACGGGGCGCTGCCCCGCATGACGCGACTACTGGAGACGCCGCGCATGAGCAAGTTTTGGTCTCTCGATCGGCCGGAAGGCCTTAAAGCCGGGCGCCGCCTGTTCGCAGGGCGTGCAGCAACCGCTGCTGATCGACTGCATCGCATTCGCTTGATCGTCGGCGGCGTGGCCGCCTTGGCTGCCGTTGCCGCCTTCGGCGTGGCGCCGTTTGCGCCGGACATCGCTGACCAACCGGTCACGCGAGTGACGCAGGCTGTCAGTCTGCCTGAGCTGGCTGTGCACGAAGAAGCCGCGCCCACCAGCTACATCCAGGAAGTCCGCGTCGCCAAGGGCGACACGATCGCCTCGCTGATGGAACGTCTGGGCGTGCAGGACGCGGCTGCCGTGGCCTTTACCGGCCGTGATGCGGTGGCTCGCGAGCTGCTCAAGCTGCGCCCCGGCAAGACGGTGTCGGCCAGCACGGACGAAGACGGCGAGCTGCTCTGGCTGCGCGCCATGCTCTCGGCCGACGAACCGAATGCCCGCATGCTCTTCATCGAGCGCCGCGACGACGGCACGCTGCAGGCCCGTCAGGTTGTGGAGGCCTACGAGCGGCGCGTCGTGATGCGCAGCGCCAGCATCCAGAGCTCGCTGTTCGCGGCTGCGGATGCTGCGCAGATTCCGGACGCCATCACCCAGCAGATGGTGGATCTGCTCTCCGGCGACATTGACTTCTACAACGACCTGCGCCGCGGCGACAGCTTCGAGGTGGTGTATGAGCAGCTCGCGCTGCCCAGCGGCGAAGTGGTGCGCTCCGGCCAATTGCTGGCCATCCGATTCATCAATGCCGGCCGCAAGCATCAGGCGCTGTGGTTCGACGCCGATGGCCCCGCAGGCCACAAGGGTGCGTTCTATGCCTTTGACGGCCGCAGCCTCAAGAAGGCCTTCCTGAAGACGCCGGTGGAATTCACCCGCATCTCCTCCGGCTTCGGCAACCGCAACCATCCGATCTTCGGCTACAGCCACCGCCACACCGGCATCGATTTCGCGGCGCCCAGCGGTACGGGTGTGCGCGCCGCCTCGGACGGCACGGTCGAGTTCGCAGGCTGGCAGCGCGGCTACGGCAACACCGTGATCATCCGCCACGCCGGCGTGCACTCCACGCTGTACGCGCATCTGTCGGGCTTTGCGCGCGGCCTGAAGAAGGGCCAGCGCGTGACGCAGGGCGATATCATCGGCTTCGTCGGTTCGACGGGCAATTCAACCGGTCCGCACCTGCACTATGAGCTGCATGTGAACGGCGCGCCGGTGAACCCGCAGACCGCCATCCTGCCCGACGCGCAACCGATCGCCGCGAACCTCATGCCGGCGTTCCGCGCCCATGCAGGCGAGATGGGCCGCCGCCTCGCGCTGGCCGGCGGCCGGGAGTACGCACAAGCAGAATAGGGAGACCGCCATGATCACCATCGGGTTGATGTCCGGAACCAGCATGGACGGCATCGACGGGGTGGTGGCCTCATGGCGGGATCAGGGTGCTGCGCTGCCCGAGCTGCGCGCCAGCGCCCACCGCGCCTTCCCGACTGCACTGCGCAACGAGCTGCTGGCCCTGCAGCGCACAGGCAGCGACGACCTCGCCCGATCTGCCCACGCAGCCAACGCTGTGGCCGCCGAGTACGCCGAGCTCGTGGGCACACTGCTGAAGCAAACCGGCCTGCAGCCTGCACAAGTGCTGGCCGCCGGTGCGCACGGCGTCACGGTGCGCCACGCGCCTGCTGCCAATGGCCATGGCCTGCCGGGCATCTCCATCCAGCTCCTCAATGCGGCACTGCTCGCTGAGCGCACCGGCGTCTCGGTCGTGCATGACGTGCGCAGCCGAGACATCGCGGCCGGCGGGCAAGGCGCGCCGCTTGTGCCGGCCTTTCACGCCCAGATCTTCGGTCAGCCGGGCAAGACACAGGTGGTGCTGAACCTGGGCGGCATCGCCAACATCACGATCCTGCATGGCGACGGCCGGGTCGAAGGCTTCGACACCGGCCCCGGCAACTGCCTTCTGGATCTCTGGGCGCAGCGCCACCGCGGCGGCACGTATGACGACAGCGGCCGTTTTGCGGCCGCAGGCACGCCCATCGCCAGCCTGCTTGAGCGTCTGCTGCGCGAGCGCTACTTCCAGGCCCCGCCACCCAAGAGCACCGGGCGTGATCTGTTCAATGCTGTCTGGCTGGAGTCCCACCTGGGCGGCAGCCAGGCCTACGAAGCCGCCGACGTGCAGGCCACGCTTACGGCGCTGACCGCGCAGACCGTGGCGGAGGCCATCCGCCGCCACGCGCCGGAAGTGGCCGGCGTGTGGGTCTGCGGCGGCGGTGCGAAGAATCGCGCGCTCATGGCTGATCTTCAGAGCCGCATCGGCCTGCCCATGCAGCCGGTATCCGTACGCGGCGTGGACGAGCAGCATGTCGAGGCCCTGGCCTGGGCCTGGTTTGCGCGCGCACATGTGCTGCGGCTGCCCGGCAACGTGCCGGCGGTGACCGGTGCGGCAGGGCCGCGGGTGCTCGGCAGCTTTACCCCGGCTTGAGTGCCGCACCTCGGCGGCGTGCCGGGCGGCTTCCCCAAAACAAAAGGCGCGCTGGCTTTCCCATGCGCGCCTTTTAGGATTGCCCGGAAACAAGCCGGGCAATCAGTGGAAACGACTCAGACCGAGAAGCTCGAACCGCAGCCGCAGGTGGTCGTGGCGTTCGGGTTCTTGATCACGAACTGCGAGCCTTCGATGTCTTCCTTGTAGTCGATCTCGGCGCCGACCAGATACTGATAGCTCATCGCGTCGATCAGCAACGTAACGCCGTTCTTTTCCATCGGCGTGTCGTCTTCATTCACGATCTCGTCGAAGGTGAAGCCGTACTGGAAGCCGGAGCACCCACCGCCTTGCACGAAGACCCGCAGCTTCAGGTCCGGGTTGCCTTCCTCGTCGATCAGCGTCTTCACCTTGGCGGCAGCCGCGTCGGTGAAGTTCAGGGGCATAGGCATGGCTTCGGTGTGCGGGGCCAGTTCTGCAACTGCGTTCATGTCGGTTCCTTCACAAGAATCTTGAAAATTGGGGCGAGCAGGAAAACCTCAAGCTGCTCGTCGGTGTGGTGAGGTGCTGCTCACCCGTTGTTGGCCGCAAGCTTCAGCGCCGGCTTCGCCGCTTCGCTGTGCACGAGGCGCCCGTCAACAGCTGCGCCCTGATGCATCTCGAGCGCAGCATAGGTCACATCGCCAGTTATGCGTGCCTTCGGCTGCAGTTCGATGAGTTCGGTGCTGATCACCGGGCCGATGATCGTGCCGTTCACCACGACGTGCAGACAACGCACTTCGCCTTCAATCTTTGCCTGCTCGGAGACCACCAGCATCGCCGCCTGACCTTCCTGCGCCGTGACATTGCCGCGGATCGTGCCGTCCACGCGGAGGCCACCCTTGAAGATGAGGTTGCCTTCAACCACGAGATCGGCGCCGATCAGGCTTTCGATCGGCGGCATCTTGCCGGACTTGGACTTGCCAGAAGAAAACATCGGAATCTCCTTGAGTGATCCAACGCACTCTGTCAGCTGGGTACGGTCTGTACCTGAGCGCGAACTGCACTGCCCTGCATCACCTTGGCGACGACGGATTTTACGGTGACACCCTTGGGCAGTTGCATCTCACCTTCCACGCGCTGTACCCGCCGGAATGCCAGTTCAAGTGAGGGCACAGAACCCGCACTCGAAGAAGGGATACTGACCACCTCGGTCTTGCCCGCGGACTGAACGCTCACATCGAGTCGGATCTGACCGCGGAATTCCGTCTCTGTGCGACCGGTTTGCATCACGAGCAATCGGTAGCGCATCGTGCTGGACGCAGGATCGAGCTGCGCGCGCAGATTGCGGATCGACACGCCCGGCCCGGCGGTCGTTGCGGGAATCAGGCTTTCGTAGAACGCGGTCTCTTCCTTGAGCTGCGCGACTTCGGCTTCGAGCGCCTTGACCTGGTCGGCCATCTTGGACTGGGACGCGCGCTCCATCGTCAGCTCGCTCTGACTTGCAAGGCTTGCAGTCTTCAGCGCATCCCGTTCGGCGCGCAGGCTGGCCACATCGCTGCGCAGGCGCGTCAGTTCTTCTTTCACTTCACCCTTGTTGAAGCCGGCGAAACGGCTGCCCAGGTCGTAGGCCCACATAGCAACTGCCGCAGCCAGCCCGAGAACGATCGCATAGCCGAAGACCCGGATCGGCCAGGGGACATGCGCCCGAATGGCCATGCGCGGTGCAGAGATCGTGAATCGGCGGCGAAGCAGGGTGAAACGCATGGCGGAATTGTCAGGGCTGCTCACCCAAAGAAAAAAGCCACCCGCGGGTGGCTTTTGAAACAAACTGCACTGCGCCGCGGAGGACGACGCAGTTGAACATCGATCAGCGCTTGCTGAACTGCTTCGCGCGACGTGCGCCACGCAGACCAACCTTCTTGCGCTCGACTTCGCGGGCGTCACGCGTCACCAGACCGGCGCGCTTGAGGGTGCCCTTGAGTTCTGCGTCATAGTCGATCAGCGCGCGCGTGATGCCGTGGCGCACGGCACCGGCCTGGCCGGATTCGCCGCCGCCGTTCACGTTGACCATGATGTCGAAGGTTTCGACATGGTTGGTCAGCACGAGCGGCTGACGCACGATCATGCGGCCGGTTTCGCGGGCGAAGTACTGGTCTACAGGCTTGCCATTGACGACGATGGCGCCCGAGCCCTTCTTGATGAACACGCGAGCCACTGCATCTTTGCGGCGGCCGGTACCGTAGTTGTAATCACCGATCATGTGCGTGATCCTCAGATGTCCAGGGGCTGGGGCTGCTGCGCGGCGTGCGGGTGCGTGCCGTCTGCATAGACCTTCAGCTTCTTGATCATGGCGTAGCCCAGCGGGCCCTTGGGCAGCATGCCCTTGACGGCCTTCTGCAGGGCGCGGCCAGGATGCTTGGCCTGCATGTCGCGGAAGTTGGTCTCGTAGATACCGCCGGGGTAGCCCGAGTGGCGGTAGTACTTCTTGTCCAGCGACTTGTTGCCGGTCACGCGCAGCTTGGCTGCGTTGACGATGATGATGAAATCGCCCGTATCTACGTGCGGGGTGAATTCAGGTTTGTGCTTGCCACGCAGGCGGCGTGCGACTTCGCTGGCCACACGTCCGAGAACCTTGTCCGTGGCATCGATCACAAACCAGTCGTGCTGAGCGGTCTCAGCCTTGGCGACCCAGGTTTTCATGTGATGACTTTCAAGAATCAGTTGAGGAACGTTTTCCGCCGTGCTGCTTGTTCTTGATAGTGCAGCCTCTCCGAATTCGGCGGAAACTCTCGATTGTACGCGCTTCTTGAAATAGAGGACACCGATACTCAGCGGTGGGTGCGTTCAGTGCAACCTGCGTGGCGGCCTGATGATCACATCTGGCGAACTTGCGTCGCGAAAGAAAAAGGCCCGACGTGTTGACGCCGGGCCTGAAACCACCAAATTGGGATCGGTGGAGGAGACATATTCACAGTTTAGGTCAAATTGCTGCGATGCAATAGAAGACATGGCCTCAAAATTCGAGGTCAATTTCTATTGGAGTATGCGGTGCCGCTTGTGCACTCTTGTTGAGCGGCCGATGCACTCCTCTTGTGCGCCGCGGAATCAATGCTCGGCTAGAGTGTGCTCTTGCGGTGCGTTGACCGCCTCGCTTTTGGAGAGTTACTTGATGGAATGCACGGTGCGATGGACCGGGGTTCATGGAATGCAGTTCGTGGCAGACACTGGCAGCGGGCACAGCGTCGTGATGGACGGTGCACCTGAAGGGGGCGGCCATAATCTGGCGCCGCGGCCCATGGAAATGCTGCTCGCCGGGGCGGGTGGTTGCACCGCCTACGACGTTGTATTGATCCTCAAGCGCGGCCGCATCGATGTGCAGGGCTGCGAGGTCTTCATCAAGGCGGAGCGCGCGGTTGAAGACCCCAAGGTGTTCACCGCGATCGGCTTTCATTTCAAGGTGCGCGGAAGCAAGCTTTCGGAGGCCGCAGTCGAGCGTGCGATCAAGCTTTCGCACGACAAGTACTGCTCCGCAACGGCCATGCTCGCCAAGACCGCCGAAATCTCTACAAGCTTCGAGTTGCTGAGCACTGACTGATGGATCAGACGTGATGCGCGACGGTGGTCATCACTTTCGCCGAGGCGCGCATCAAGGCCTTCAGCGGCTCGGGCACCGCGTCGGCGCCGAGGCGTTCGGCTTCGTCCGCATGATGGGCTTCGTCAGCTTTCATCGCGTCGACGATGCTGCGTGAGCGCATGTCGTCGGCAGGCAGGCGTTCGAGGTGGCCAGCAAGATGGGCCTCAACCTGCCGCTCGGTTTCAGACATCAGCCCCAGGCCCTTGCCGTCTGAAAGCTTGGCGGAAACAAACCCGAGCGCCAATGCGCCGGCATACCAGAGCGGGTTGAGGTAACTCGGACGGCTGCCCAATTCCTTCAGGCGCTGCGCGGTCCACGCAAGGTGGTCCTGCTCCTCGCGAGCGGCCTCTCGGAAGAATGAGTTGAGCGCTGGTGTCGACGTGCCAAGGGCGTGGCCTTGATACAGCGCCTGCGCGCACACTTCGCCGGTGTGATTGACCCGCATCAGTTGTCCAGCAAGTTCGGTGGGCTGCGCTGATTCGGCAATTCCTGCTGCGGGGTAGCTTCGGGCGGCCGTCAGCCCGCCTGTCAATGTGCGCAACGCGGTATCAAATTCGACGACAAGTGCGTCGACAGGTGAAGAACTTCGTTTCACTGATTACACCGTTTTGAGGCGAACAACTTTTTCCGCATTTTGGCCGTCGGCACGCATCCGAGCGATGGAGCACTTTGTCGCTCGCCGTAGCCTGGGTTGATACTGCGTGACAAAGTCACGAAACCAAATTGCATTTATCGCAAATCTGACTGGGCGGCTTCGTTGCGCGGCGCCTAATGGAAACGTCGGGGCCGACTTCCTGTCGGCAGCTTCGTTGCACTGCGGCAACACGATTCGGGATTGCCGCAACACGGGTAGGGGTCCAATTTGGACACCGGCGATGCCTCTGCGACAATCGCAGCAGGCTTCCACAAGCTGGGAAGTTGTGACCAAGCATCCTCCAACTCAAACCGCTTGCGTCCTGTTGAATAACCAACCCTCGGAGAGCTACTCAATGAAGAAATCTCTGCTCGCACTCGCAGTGCTCGGCACGTTCGGTGGCATGGCTGCCGCCCAAACCAGCGTGACTCTGTACGGCATCGTCGACGCCAACATTTCCCGCTTTGAAGCCGGCGATAAGGCCGCTCCTGGCACCGCAGGCACCACCGTGGTCCGCATGAACGACGGCACCACGAACGGTATCAACGGCTCGCGCTGGGGTCTGCGTGGCTCTGAAGATCTGGGCGGCGGTACGCGTGCCATCTTCACGCTCGAGTCTGGCTTCAACATCGACACCGGCAACTCGGCCCAAGGTGGTCGTCTGTTCGGTCGTCAGGCATTCGTCGGCGTGGCCGGCGGCTTTGGTCAGCTGACCCTCGGCCGTCACAACACCCCGGTGTGGAACACGATGGCAATTGCTGATCCGTTCGGTCAGGGCCAAGTGGGTAACGTCGCCGGCGGCTTTGCTACCGGCCGCAGTGTTACCACGTCGAACACCGGTGTAACTCCTGCAGTTACGTCCGCAATTGAATTGCCCCTGTTCATTGCTCCTGCTACCAACTCGGCTTCGCTGGGTGGTGTCCGCAACGACAACTCCGTGAACTACCGCACTCCGAACTTCGACGGCTTCGTGGGTGAGTTCCAGTACCGCCTCGGCGAGACGGTAGGCAACGTGTCGCGTGGCCGCCAGTTCAACATGGGCGCCACTTTCACCAGTGGTCCGCTGAGCGTGGGGGCTGCCTACCAGCAAGACAAAACAGTTTCGACCGGTGCGACCCGTAACAAGGTGACAATGGTTGTTGGTTCGTTCGACCTTGGGGTTGCACGTTTGCACGCCGGCTTCCAAAGCAATCGTGATCTCGAGGTTGCAGTACGTGGCACTGGACAAGGTGACGGGCTGCTGCTGAACGGTGATGGCGTTCTTAACAAGCACACTGTGTACACAGTCGGCGCCACTGTACCTCTTGCTCCATTTACGCTGCTGGCCAATTACACGAGCGCAAAGTTCGAAGACGTAAACCTCAATTCGAATGTATCGGCGCGTGGTGAAGGTACCTTGGGCAAGTTCGCACTGGGCGCCCAGTACAACCTGTCGCGTCGCTCGATTCTGTACACGGGCTTCTCGATGGCCACGGGTGATTTCAAGGACAACGTGACCGAGAAGACCGCCGTGAACGTGGGTGTGCGTCACGCGTTCTGATCGGAAGCGATCTGATCGTGCAAGCCGAAGAAGCGGGGGCGTCAGATCCCCCGCTTTTTTGCAGCTGAAGAGGTAGTCTGGGATCTGGGTCATCTTGGAGACACGAATGAAGAAAACAATCATGAGCACTGCAGTGCTCGCAGCGCTCTCGTCCGCGTCGCTCGGCGCCGCGGCGCAGACTTCGGTCACGCTTTACGGGATCGTTGATGCCGCCATCACGAACGTCAGCGGCGTGCGTACCTCGACCGGCGACCAGGGGCGCGTGACGGCGGTTTCCAGCGGCGTGCTGGATGGTTCCCGCTGGGGCATTCGCGGTACTGAAGATCTGGGCGGCGGTGTTCGCGCGATCTTCCTGCTTGAAAATCGCCTTGAAATCGACAACGGTCAGGTCAGCAACCGCCCGGTGTCCGGTACGCAAGTTCCTGAGCGTTTCTTCTCAGTCGGTGGAAACGGAAGCTTGCCTGCACCGAATGCAACTGCTGCGCTCAACGTGAATTGTGGTGGCCGTACGACGGACGGTTCAGTTCTTGGCGCGCGGCTGACTGAGGGTGCGCCTACCGCCGTTCCAGTTGCAGCGCAAGTTGCAGCAGCTCAGGTGGCCTGTGGTGTTTACGGCCAGGCTTACCCGGCATTGGCCAGCGCCTCGTATGGCGTCAATATTCCTGGCCGCCTGTTTGACCGCCAAGCCTTCATGGGTCTCATCACGCCGGTCGGCGCCTTCCTGATGGGACGCCAGTACACCCCCGCATTTGAAACGTTTGCGACCTTCGACGTGACGGGTACGTCCTCGAACATCGGTCCGGGCCAGCTGGCTTCGTTGCCCGCGCTTCTGGAAATCCGCGAGAGCAACACGATCTCCTACCGCATCGAGCTCGGCGGCATCAAGGCGCAGGCCATGTACGGCGTCGGCGAAGTGGTCGGTTCCGAGAAGTCCAGCCGTCTCTGGGGCATCAACGGCTCCTACACGACCAAGGACTTCGGCTTCGGCGCGGGTCACAACGAGCGCACCAATGAACTGGGCCAGAAGTCGCTGAAGACCACGGTCGTCGGCGCGTACGGCGTGTTCGGACCCTTCAAGTTCACGGGTGTTGCCGGCCAGTTCAAGGACGATGCACCAAATGGCATCGCCGCTTTCAGGACGCAGGTGCTCAACGGCGTCGTTGCAACAATCAACACGAATCCGGCTCTTGCTGCACTTGTTCCCAACGCAGCGTTGATCGGACGTAACGCTGCCAACGCCGCATATGACGCCTTCAAGCAGGATGGCGTGGTGTACGGCGTGGGTGCTGAATACAAGTCTGGCCCGCACAAGATTTGGGCAACCTACAACAAGTACAACGACAAGCGTCCGTTTGATGCGGACGTCGAGTCCGCGGGCCTTGCCTACATCTACTCACTCTCGCCGCGTACCAGCCTGTACACGACGTTTGTGCAGTTCATGAATGGTCGTACGGCGCAGGCGCTGCCGGGGGGCAATGGCTTCCTGGGTGGCGTGAGCTTTGCTCCTAACACCGACAACCGTGGCATGGCTTTCGGTATCCAGCACCGTTTCTAAGCTGTTGAAGTCGAGCGTCACATAACGCTCGGCATCAAAAAGACAAAGGCCCCGTCAGGGGCCTTTGTCTTTTCCTAGTGCTTTAGGAGGCCGTGGGCTCATACGTAGATCACTGTGCAGACCGTACCGGCCAACCTGGCCGCGCTCCGCAACTAGCGCTTCTTCACGACCTTGACTTCGGCGCCCCGGCGGCTGACCTCGTATCCGTACGCAGCGAGCACCTTGGTGCCCTCCAGGCCCTTGATGTAGGCGTTGCCCTGCATCTGCATCACCTTCACCTTGATGGCCGTGACGCACGGATCGACCGCCGGCAGGCCGAACAGCCAGGCCTCAGTCACTGGGCGGATGCTGTTGATCTCATGCGTCGCCTGCGCTTCAGGTCCAAGACACAGGATGTGCCCTTCACGGCCGAATACGGGCAGGCCGTCCAAGGGCTTTTCGAATTCGTAGACTGTTCCGCCGTCGTAACGCACGCCAGTGGCCAGGTCGTGCCACTTCTCGCCGCGCGGGAAGTAGACGACGCTCTTGGCACTGTCCGACAGGATCGGTGCGACCAGCAGCGCCGGTCCGAACAGGTATTGGTCCGGCCAGCGGTGCGCTTCAAGGTCATCCGGAAATGCCAGTGGCATGGCGCGCATCGCTGGCAGGCCGTTACGCGCCGCTTCTTCGAGCGCGCCCATGATGTAGGGCACCAGGCGGTAGCGAAACTTCAGCCAGCGCTTGATCAGCGCGAGTGTCTCATCGCCGAAGCTGGTCGGGCCGATCTTGTCGAGCGCGGGAAAGCGCACGTGGCTGAAGAACACGCTTGCAGCCAGCCAGCGCACGTAGGTCTCGGCGGGCATGGCTGCATCCGGGATTGCGCCGCCAACATCGACCGCCGAAAACGGCAGCCCGCTCATGCCGGCATTCAACGCGCCACGCAGATGCTCACGAAGCTGATCCCAGTGCGTTCCCTGGGCTTTGTGGCGACTCCAGATCAGCGGGTAGCGCTGACTGCCGATGCCACCAATGTGAGCGCAGATCGTGGCGCGCTTGTCGATGCCTTCGCCGACGAACTTCTGGGTCGCTTCAAACACGCAGCGATTGCGCAGGAACGGGATGGCGCTTTGCAGGCGCTCTCCGCTGTCACCGTTGTACGCCTGCGCTTCCCGAACTGATCCGTGAATGAATCCCGTGTCGATGACGCCCACGCCGTCCTTGAACAGGCTCTCGTGCTTCTCGCGCCAAAACGTGTAGGCGTCCTGCTGAGTGAAGTCCAGCAGGGCCGCGTCCGTGCCGTCGGCCGCCTTGACGAGAACCGGCTTGCCATCGGCGGTGGTCAGCAACATCTCTCGAGACAGGAACTCATCGAACTGTGGCGCATCCAGCGGCACGGTGGGCTGCTCCTGAATGCTCACGTGCATGTTCAAGGCCTTGAGCGCAGCCAGTGTGCGAACCGGGTCGGAAAAGAAGCTGCGGTCCCACTCAAATGCTGAGCGGGTCTGGACCTTCCAGGCCGCATGCCCGTCGATCGCGATCACATCGCAGCCAATGCCTTCTGCGCGCAGCTTCTGCGCCAGCTCGACGGCCTCCTGCGCATTGCTGTACTGGCTGTTGCTCACCCAGACGCCCACGCTCCATACCGGCGGCACGGTCGGCTTGCCGGTCATGTTGGTGTAGGCGTTGAGCACCTCGGTGGGCGTGCCGCCGATCAGCAGCAGGTCCAGGGACTCATCGTCGACCCGCACCTCGTACAGCGCGTCTTCCGAGGCACCAACGTCGTGTGTGACGGCAGCCGGCGTGATGGGGCAAACGCCCCAGCCACGCGGGCTCCATGCGAGCGGGACCTGGTAGGCGAGGGATTCGTCCGGCGTCAGCACCTGACCGCGGCGATTCAAGGCCGTGAACTGTTCGCCAAGGCCATAGACCGCTTCGCCCTCAGCCAGTCCGAGCCCGACGGTCCACGTCGCGGCCTTGCTGTCAAAGGCAAATGAGGGCAGCGTCACTCGGGGGCGCATCCGGTGCGTCAGGCGCACCGAGAAGGGCTTGCCGGTAATCGTCAGCTCGGTGAAGAAGGTCTTGAGCACGACGTCCCCGGGCTTGCCGTCCAGCAACGGCTCAACCGTGATGGTTTCGGCAGACTCCTGCGGCACGATCAGGCCGTAATCGGGTTGCCGGCTCTTGCCAAATTTGAGCCGGAACACGCCGGGAGTCGGTGAGCTGACCGCCAGTGGCGTGCCATCGACCTCGAACGTGACCAACTCCGACGACTGATTCTTGAGCTCTAGTTTCTGAAAGCGAGTCTGCACGTGCTTCGATCCTGGCGCGTTTGGCTTAGACCTTGCAAACGCTGCCCTTGCAATCGTGGCGAAGGCAGGGTTGGCAAGCCCTAGTTAGTGGCCGCTCACAAAACGGGCGGCCACGGCCCGTCATGATGACAGAAACCCGTCGAATCGGAAACTTTCGCGCAGCGGTCATGTCGCCCGCAGCCCGCAATCAGCGGCCGCGGGCGTGTACGGGGCATTGACGTGCCGCCGCGTTGGCGCTCAGGAGTAGAAGGTGGCCAGCTTGAGCTTGCGGTCGCCCAGATAGTCGGCCGCATCCTCGAACACGCCCAGAATGGCACGGTTGGTGGCCTTGATGGTCTCCACATCCGGTCCAGACTCGTTGCCGCGCAGGCCCTTGAGCAGCACCACGGCGCCGGGTTTGCCGCTGCCGTGCAGCTGCTCGGTCAGGCAGTCGTGCAGGGCGTCCAGGTTCATGCCGAAGTAGTCGGGGAACTGCAGGGTGTCGGAGATCCGGGTGAGCAGGCCGCTCTTGGTGGTCACGCCCTTGCAGTCGATGGCCATGCGCCAGTAATCCAGCTCGGCGGCCGCCATGAAGAGATCGTCCTGGTTGGGGACGACGCGGTGGATCACGCCCCCTTCATTGATGCTTGCCTTGATGTCCTCGATGGTCATCAGCCCTATTCCTTGATGCGCGCGAACGAGCGGTAGTGGTCGGCGGTGTAGTAATACTCACCGGAGGTGGCTGGATCGCCGGTGCTGCCTTTGCCGGCCACGATGCGCCGTGCGCCTCGGTCGCGCGAGAACGGCGTGCGGACGGTGTATTCCGAGTAGTAGCCGCGCGGCTGCCGGGGCAGAAGCCGTTCGCGGTTATTGAAGGTCGTGCCGTCCTTGTTGTAGGGGAACGGCCCGCCTTTCTTGATCAGCTCAAGCGTCTTGCGGCCTTCGCGCGGCAGATCGGCCACGGAGATCGTCGGCATCGCTGCGGGTGCGGCCGGTTTCTCTGGCGTTTCGCGTGCCTGTACCGCCGCCATCAGGCTCAGGCCGGCGAGCATCGCCACCGCCCCGCGACGCAGGCCGCGCAGCAGTGACGCGCGCGTGGGCGCGGGTGTCCGGGCGATGTCCTTGACGATCGGGGCGGTTTGAAGCATGGCCGATTCTATGCATGAATCCGCGCCCGCTTGCAAGCCGCGGGGGCCGCGGACTTCAGGAGTTGAAGAACGCGAGCACCTCACCCGCATGGGCCTGCGCGTCGTGCCGGCCCAGGCGCATCAGCTCGGCCGTATAGGCGGCCTGGAAGAGCAGATAGCTCGCGAGCATGCCGCCTTTCACGTCGTCCGCACCGAGCGTGCGCAGGAGGCCGCGGACTGCAATCGGCAGGCTGCTCACATGGCGCTGCGCGATGTCATCCAGCCGCTCCGAGGGTGCGATCAGGAGGCAGCGCACCGGCCGCAGCCCGCTCCTCTCACGATCCTTTTCGGGCAGCAACGAAAGGGTGCGATTGATCCGCTGCAGGCGCTCCACATCGGCCGGCAGGGCGTCCAGGAAGATCGACGACAGCGCGTGGCCGGCCACTGCCGCCACGGTCGGATAGCCGGGCCGCGCCGCGGGTACCACCTGGGGCTCGAGCATGCGCCCCGCGCCAATCACCAGCAGTTTCTGTGCGCCGAGGTGCAGCGCCGGAGAGAGTGGCGCGTTCTGGCGCATGGCCCCGTCGCCGCAGTACTCGAGCCCGTGCGCCAGCTGCACGGCGCGGGCCGGGAACACAAAGGGAATGGCGCTGGAGGCCAGCAGGTGATCCAGCCCGATCGTGGCGGGCACGGCCATGCGCTGGCTGCGGCTCATGGGCTTGAGCGGCGCGGCGGCCTGCATGAAGCTCAGGTGCACGCCGGCTGAATAGGAGAACGCACAGACCGACAGCGCATGCAGATGGCCCTGCTGCAGCATGCTCGGAATGCGCTTGAAGCGGATGCGGTGCGCCAGCAGATTGGCCAGCGGCCCGTTGTCCAGCAGTGAGCGCGGCTTGAAGCGCTGCCGCCGCGCCAGGGCCCAGCCCAGCGACAGGGCCGACAGCCAGCGCGCCCCGGAACTGAACACCGCCAGCGCATCGGCGCGGTACACCTGATCGGCCGAGAAACTCGACCAGATGTGCTCCAGCCCGTCCATGCCCGTGGCCCAGTCGTCTGCCTGCGCGGCCAGGGCTGCGGCATTGATGGCCCCGGCCGAAGTGCCCGTGAGGATGCCGAAGGGTGATGGCGAGCCCGGCTTGAGCCGCCCGGCCTTGGTGAGAATGTCCGTGATGCCGCGCAGCACGCCCACCTGGTAGGCCCCGCG
This sequence comes from beta proteobacterium AAP99, assembly GCA_001295775.1. Classification (GTDB taxonomy): domain Bacteria; phylum Pseudomonadota; class Gammaproteobacteria; order Burkholderiales; family Burkholderiaceae_C; genus Piscinibacterium. The sequence continues at coordinate 215,477 of LJIA01000005.1, read as the reverse complement.
CGCGCCGCCGCCGGACAGCACCAGCGCCGTGCCCAGCGTAGGCGTCGGCGCCCGCAGGCGCAGCGTGCGCAGCGCGGCGGCGTCCACGCTTTCCGCATGCGGCAGCGCCGAGCCCGGCACCTCCTGGCCCATCGTGGCGGGCGCGGAAGCGGAGGCCGGGCCGTTCTCCGCATTGTTGTCCTGGTCGCGTTCGCTCATGGGAGGCGCCCTCCCGCGCCACCGATGCGTGTCTGTTCTGCCTTGCAGGGTGCATCAGCGCAGCGCGCACCGCAAGGCGCGGCTGTTGCAGATCGGCGAAAATCACGGTTTGCGCGCCCAAGCGCGCCTCATGCGGTCACTGAACGTCGTTTGCACCGCCGCCCGACACCCGCAGCCTCACCCCCGCAGCCCCGCTCCCTGTTTCGCCGCCACCTTGCTTCCTGACGCCCTGTCCTCGCAGTTCCCTGTTCCGCACGATGTCGCGCTGCCTGGCGAAGCGTCGCAACACCTCCAGGCGCGCATCGCCCAGCCGGCTGCGTTGCGCGCAATCCTGCGCGAGATCTGGGGCCATACCGACTTCCGCGGCCGCCAGGGCGAGATCTGCGCGCAGCTTGCGGCTGGCGGCAATGCCCTGGTGCTCATGCCGACGGGCGGTGGCAAGTCCGTCTGCTACCAGTTGCCGGCGATTGCACGGCATCGCGCCGGGCTGGGGGTTGCGCTGGTCATCAGCCCGCTGATTGCCCTGATGCATGACCAGGTGCAGGCCTTGGCCGAGTTGGGCGTGCCGGCGGCCTTCCTCAATTCCACGCTGACGATGGAAGAGGCCGACGACATCGAGCGCCGGGTGCGCGACGATGAACTCGTGCTGCTCTATGCCGCGCCGGAGCGCGTGACCACGCCGCGTTTTCTTGGCTTGCTGGGGGCACTGGCCGCGCGCCGCAAGCTGAGCCTGATCGCCATTGACGAGGCGCACTGCGTTTCGCAATGGGGCCACGACTTCCGCCCCGAGTATGTGGCCCTGAACGTGCTGACCGAGCGCTTTCCGGACGTGCCGCGTGTGGCGCTCACCGCCACGGCCGATGCCCACACGCGCGAGGACATCCTGCAGCGCCTGAGCCTCACCGACGCGCCGCAGTACGTGGCCAGCTTTGACCGGCCCAACATCCGCTACACCCTGGTCGACAAGCACGACGGCCGCAATCAGCTGCTGGCCTGGATCCGCGCCGAGCATGCGGGTGAGGCCGGCATCGTCTACTGCCTGTCCAGAAAGAAGGTCGAAGAGACCGCAGACTGGCTCAACGCGCACGGCATCAGGGCCCTGCCGTACCACGCCGGCATGGACGCCAATACCCGCCGCCTGCATCAGGACCGTTTCCTGAATGAAGACGGGCTGGTGATGTGCGCCACGATTGCCTTTGGCATGGGCATCGACAAGCCGGATGTGCGCTTCGTGGCGCATCTGGATCTGCCGCGCAACATTGAGGGCTACTACCAGGAGACCGGCCGCGCCGGCCGCGACGGCCTGCCCGCCGACGCCTGGATGGCCTACGGCCTGCACGACGTGGTGCAGCAGCGCCGAATGATTGATGAAGGCGAGGGCGCTGACGCTTTCAAGACGGTGATGCGTGCCAAGCTCGATGCCTTGCTGGGCCTGGCCGAGGCGGCCGACTGCCGCCGGCTGCACCTGCTGCGCTACTTCGGCGAAGAGCCCGCCGGTGATTCCGCCACCGCCGGGCCGTCACAAGGTGGCGGAATCGCCGGCAGCCCCCTCGGGGGGCAGCGAAGCCCGTTCGGGCTGAGCGTGGGGGGGTATACATGCCGAAATTGCGATAACTGCCTGCAGCCCCCCGCCACCTGGGACGCCACCGAGGCCGCGCAGAAGGCGCTCTCGGCCATCTATCGCACCGGCCAGCGCTTTGGCGCCGGGCACATCACCGACATCCTGCTGGGCAAGGCCACCGACAAGACGCGCCAGTTCGGCCACGACAAGCTGCCCACTTTCGGCGCTGGGCGCGATCTGCCGGAGTCCACCTGGCGCAGCGTGCTGCGGCAACTCATTGCCGGCGGCGCCGTGGGCATTGGCGAATACCAGTCGCTCATGCTGACCGAAGACGCGCGGCCGATCCTGCGTGGCGAGCTGCGTCTGGAGCTGCGCCGCGACACCAAACCGGACAAGGCCGCCAGGTCCGCCAAGACCCCGCGCAGCGGCAAGACCGACGCCGCGCTCGGCTTGGACGAAGCGGCGCTGGAGCGCTTTGCCGCCCTGAAGAAGTGGCGCATCGAAACCGCACGTGCCCACGGCGTGCCGGCCTACGTCATCTTCCACGACGCCGTGCTGGCCGAGATTGCGCGCAGCGCGCCGCCCGATCTGGAGGAGCTCGAAGCCATCCCCGGCATCGGCGCACGCAAGCTTGACGCCTACGGCTGGGAGCTGCTGGCGGTGCTGCGGGCGGTTGGGCGCTAGCACCTCAAATTGGGCATCGTGCTTCACCGCCGCGCGCGGGGCATTCATCATCCCGGCAGGCCCGACGCTCTACGATGCTTGACTTTGCACGCGGCACCCCGGATAGGGTCTGCCGCACTCTTGCACGGCAGCTGGATGAACACTGAATTCCCGAGCGGCGGCCTCATCCGATGGGCGCGCGCTTCACTCTGCGGCCTCAGCGTCACCATGCTGGGCGCCCTGGCCACGCCTGCCCACGCCCAGACTGCCGCCATGGAGACGCTATCCGACCTGCTGGCGGTGCCCGGCAGCGCGGGGCTGGGGGTGCTCACGGAGTTTGATCGCTCGCCCTATCGCGGCGGCGGCACGCGGCGCGATCTCACGCCGCTCTACATCTACGAGGGCGAGCGCGTGTTTCTGCGCACGGACCGCGTGGGTTTGAAGTGGCAGCCGGCGCCGGAGCACACGCTGGAGTTGTTTGCGCGGCGGCGCTTCGATGCCTTTCCTGCCGACGAGGTGCCGCAGGCCTTGACCGGCATGGACCGGCGCGCCAACGGTCTGGACCTGGGTGTGGCCTGGCGCTGGCGCTTTGCCGGGGGGCAGCTCTATGCGCTGGCCGGCAACGATGTGAGCGGCACGTCCGACGGCTGGGATGCCACGGTGGGCATCAACACGCGGCACCAGTGGGGCGCGGTCACGCTGGAGCCGGTGCTGACGGCAACCTACCGCTCGGCGCGCATCAACAACTATTACTTCGGCGTGCGGCCGCAGGAGGCGCGGCCCGGCCGGCCGGCCTACCAGCCGGGCTGGGGGCTGGATGTCACCGCGGGGTTGTTTGCCACCACGCCGCTGTCCGAGCGCTGGCGCGGCATTGCCGGCATCACGGCCACGCGCTACAGCGAGGCGGTGCGCGAAAGTCCGGTGGCCGATGCGCGCGTGCAGCCGGCGCTGTATCTCGGTGCGGTGTACGACTTCGGCAGCCAGCAGGCGCGCTGGGAACATGGGCAGGGGCCGCTGATCGTGCGGGCCTTCTACGGCGCCGCCAGCCGGGATAGCTGCCACCTGGCCCGCATCGTCACCTTCAAGTGCCTGAACTTCAACACCGAGACGCCCACGGAGGTGGCCGGCCTGCATGTCGGCAAGACCTTCATTGAAGGCCTGGCCGGCTGGCCGCTGGACATGATCGGCATGATCGGCGTGGTGCATCACAACGACCGGCCCTATCAGCGCAACGGCGTCGAGGTGAACGCCTTCATGAAGGCCGTGTACTACGGCTTTCCGTGGCGCAACCGGGTCAAGACGCGCCTGGGTCTGGGCATGGGCATCTCGGTGAGCGACCCCGTGCCCTACGACGAAGTGCGCAGCCAGGCCGAGCGCTCGCGGCCGACCTCGCGGGTGCTGAACTATCTGGACCCGACGCTCGATGTGAGCCTGGGCGACGTGGTGGGCCAGCCCGCCTGGCGCGACACCTTCTTGGGCATCGGCGTGTCGCACCGCTCGGGCATCTTCGCCATGTCGCGCCTGCTGGGCAGCGTCAACGGCGGCTCGAACTACATCCACCTGTACCTCGAGCGCGCATTCTGAGTGCGGCCGCCACGGAGGCGGCAGGTCGTCAAGCGAGTGCATTTTCGGCCACGTGCATCGATTGATTTCAGCCGGATCTTTACGTTCCCTGGGATGCCCCACTTCCCGTCTGTCTGATGACGATCTTCGAGGGTGCCCTGGGCGGAAAACGGTGAAATTCAATTCATATCGGCCGGTCTGGGCTTGTGTTTTCGGACAGATTGATTGCAGACGCCCTTCGGGCCGACCTTGGGGCTGATCCCGGGGGGCAGACCCGGGGCGTCTGCCGCGGTGCTACCTGGTGACCGGCTTGGCGGCGGGGCCTGGCACCGGGTAGCGGGCGAAGGCCGCAGTCACGGCCGCATCGATGGCCGGCTGCAGGTTGTCCAGGGTCTTCTGCGTCACGGTGCCCTTGATCACACCTTCCCAGACCAGCTGCTTGCGCCGCGCGTCCACGATGTCGATGTTCAGCGTGCCCTCCGTGTACTGCGAGACGCGCTCCTCATAGAGCGGGAAGGTGCCATACATGCCCATGCGGTAGCCGTAGTAGCCGCGGCCGCCGATGCCCATCCCCAGGCCCATGGTGGGCGCGGGGAGGGTGCTCACGCGCAGTTTTTCGTTCAGCGCCGCATTGAAGTTCACCAGCACCTGTGGCGCGCTTTCGTCCAGCCGCATGCCGCGGGCCTCCAGTTCGCGCTGCGTCGCCGCCTTCAGGTGCTGCGAGACCAAGGTCTGGTAGCCGCTGCGATCCGTGCCCAGGGGGCTGGCAAAGGCGAAGGTCTTGTACTGCGTGAAGTCCACCGAGCGGTCGAAGTCGCTGCGCACATCGGGCGTGCTGGCGCAGCCGGCCAGGGCGAGCAGGCCCGCGGCGATGCCGGACAGCGCAAGCCTCCGGATCCAGGTCGAGTTCATGGTGCCACCCCTCTCAGTCTTGATCGGTCAGCGTATCACCGGGCAGCGCGCGCGTGCAGCGGGTGCGGCACGCGGCAGCACCGCACTACATGCCCGGCCGGGCGGCGTTGGCATCCAGGATGGTGAGTGCCGTCATGTTGACGATGCGGCGCACGGTGGCGCTGGCCGTGAGCACATGCACCGGCGCATTCGCACCGAGCAGGATCGGCCCGAGCGCGATGTTGTTGCCGGCAGCGACCTTGAGCAGGTTGTAGGCAATGTTGGCGCTGTCCATGTTGGGGAACACGAGCAGGTTGGCCTCGCCCTTCAGCGTACTGTCCGGGATCATGGCCTTGCGCTGCGCTTCGTCGAGCGCGGCGTCGCCGTGCATCTCGCCATCCACTTCAAGGTCCGGCGCCTGCACGCGCAGGAGCGCCAGCGCGCGACGCATCTTCTGCGCGCTCGGGGCATCGCTGGAGCCGAAGTTGCTGTGCGAGAGCAGGGCCACCTTGGCCTGGATGCCGAAGCGGCGCATCTCGGCCGCGGCCATCTGCGTCATGGCGGCAATCTCCTCGGCCGTGGGGTCGAGGTTGACGTGCGTGTCGAGCAGGAACACGGTGCGGCCCGGCAGCATCAGGCCGTTCATCGCGGCGTAGCAGCAGGCGCCATCACGCCGGCCGATGACCTGGTCGATGTAGTGCAGATGCAGGCCCGTGGTGCCGAAGGTGCCGCAGATCATGCCGTCGGCCTCGCCGCGGTGGATCAGCATGCTGCCGATCAGCGTGTGGCGGCGCCGCATCTCGATCTGCGCGTAGTGGCTGGTCACGCCCTTGCGCATGGTGAGCTGGTGGTACTCCTCCCAGTAGCTGCGGTAGCGCGGGTCGAACTCCGGGTTCACCAGCTCCACGTCCACGCCGGGCTTCATGCGCAGGCCGAACTTCTCGATGCGCTTCTCGATCACCGCCGGGCGGCCGATCAGGATCGGCTCGGCCAGGCCTTCGTCGAGCACCACCTGCACGGCACGCAGCACGCGCTCCTCTTCGCCTTCGGCATAGACGATGCGCTTGCGCTGTGCCTTGCGCGCAATGCTGAACAGCGGCTTCATGAAGCTGCCGCTGTGATACATGAACTGCTGCAGGCTCTCCTTGTAGGCCTGCATGTCGGTGATCGGCCGCGTGGCCACGCCGCTGTCCATGGCCGCCTGCGCCACCGCCGGCGCAATCTTCACGATCAGGCGCGGGTCAAAGGGCTTGGGAATCAGGTACTCGGGGCCGAACTGCAGGTTGGCGATCCCATACGCCGCGGCCACCACTTCGTTCGCTTCAGCGCGCGCCAGCTGGGCGATGGCATGCACCGCGGCAATCTCCATCTCGCGCGTGATGGTGGTGGCGCCCACGTCCAGCGCACCGCGGAAGATGTAGGGGAAGCACAGGACGTTGTTGACCTGGTTGGGGTAGTCCGTGCGGCCGGTGCAGATGATGGCGTCGTCGCGTACCGCCTTCACTTCTTCCGGCATGATTTCCGGCGTGGGGTTGGCCAGGGCCATGATCAGCGGCTTGGCCGCCATCTTGGCCACCATCTCGCCCTTGAGCACGCCGCCGGCAGACAGTCCGAGGAAGATGTCGGCGTCCTGGATCACCTCGGAGAGCGTGCGTTTGTCGGTGGGCTGCGCGAAGACTTCCTTGTCCGGGTCCATCAGCTCGGTGCGGCCCTGGTAGACCACGCCGGCCAGATCCGTCACCCAGATGTTCTCGCGCGGCATACCCAGATCCACGAGCAGGTCCAGACAGGCCAGCGCCGCCGCGCCTGCGCCGGAGGCCACGAGCTTGACCTGCTTGATGTCCTTGCCCACCACCGACAGGCCGTTGGTGATGGCCGCGCCGACGATGATCGCCGTGCCGTGCTGGTCATCATGGAAGACCGGGATCTTCATGCGCTTGCGCAGCTCGCGCTCCACATAGAAGCACTCGGGCGCCTTGATGTCCTCGAGATTGATGCCGCCGAAGGTGGGCTCCAGCGCGGCAATGACCTCGATCAGCTTGTCCGGGTCCTTCTGATTGACCTCGATGTCGAACACATCGATGCCGGCAAACTTCTTGAACAGCACCGCCTTGCCTTCCATCACCGGCTTGGCCGCCAGCGGGCCGATGTCGCCCAGACCCAGCACCGCCGTGCCGTTGGTGATGACAGCCACCATGTTGCCGCGCGCGGTGTAGCGAAAGGCGTTGGCCGGGTCCGCGACGATCTCTTCGCAGGCCGCAGCCACGCCGGGCGAGTAGGCCAAGGCGAGGTCACGCTGGTTGGTGAGCTGCTTGGTAGCCGATATGGCAATTTTTCCGGGCCGGCCCTGCTCGTGATATTCGAGGGCGGCTTTGCGCAGATTGGGGTCGAGTTTGGTGGCCATGGGGTGCGACGCGGCAGCGCCGTTGGGTTCGCCAGACGCAGGCTGGCGAGGAGATTGATCGATTGCAAACCGATTATCCCGCCGGGTTCGGGGGCATTGGCTGCCGATAAGTAAAAAGACCATGCGTTTGCTGCATGACCCGGGGGCGGCCCAGGTCAGGCCTGGGCGGCAATGCCCCAGTGCGGCAAATGGTCTTTCCTAGGGCGTGCACTCAACTTCTGTGAACTTGTGTCGATCTCAAAGCTCAGTGTCGCGTGCTGTGGTGCACAATGCGCGACTTTGCGCCCGATCCAGTGTGTTGTTTGCAGGGCGCCCGTCGGATTCAAGCATCTCGCCCCGGCGTCTGGTTTCCCCTCAACCTCCGCAAGCAGGACCTGTCATGACCACCGCTGTTCTCATCCTCATCCCCGCCGCCATGGTGTTCGGTTTCCTCGGCTGGGTGTTCGTGCTCGGCGCCGACGCGCAGAAGAAGTCCGACGAGTACATGGACCAGTGGGTCAAGGAAAACCACGCCGAAGCCCGTTCGGCTGAGTAATCGACGCTCGTGTGGCTCACGACGGTGAGCCGCAAAGCTCAAGAGGCGGCCCCACGGGGTCGCCTTTTTCTTTGCCTTGGCGCGAATGCGGGCGGTGGCGCAAGCGCCTCTAACATCGCCGCTTTCCTGCACTCACCGGACCTGCTGCCATGCGAAAGCTGATCAAGAAGCTCGATAGCGCCAACCGCCTCGCTCCCGCGCTGCTCAAGCGCGCGCCGTCCTTCGAGATTGTGCACAGCCAGCTCGCGGATGGCCTGGGTGCCATCACGCTGTCCGACGGCACGCAGGCCGAACTCGCGCTGCCGCATCACACCCACCTGGCCGTGGGCGATGTGCTGGTGGACGCGCAGGGCATGATGGTGCGTACCACCGGCGCCGAGCAGATCGTGCTGGCCGTGACGGAGACGGACGCTGCCAGGATGGCGCAACTAGCCTTCGCCATCGGCAAAAGCGGCTTTGCCTGCGCGATCGACGGCGCGACCCTGCTGCTCGAACCCATCGAAGATCTGGAGCGCTGGCTGGCGGCCCAGGGCTACAGCGTGATGCCGCAGCGCGGCCGTCTGGACCCGCCGGCGCTGCGTGCGCCGATGCGCACCCATGCCCACGATCACGCGCACGGCCATGGGCACGAGCACGATCATGCGCACAGCCACGATCACGGCCACAATCACGGCCACAATCACGGCCACGATCATGGGCATGATCACGACCATGATCACCACGGCCATTCGCACGACCACGATCACGGCCACAAGCACTGACCGGCAAGCGATGGGGTCGCGTTGCTGTTTCGGTTGACACCGAAATCGATGTCGATCCGACAGGCGGCGCTGACAAAGGTGAATTCTGTGGGGCGCCTCAACCGGCGGCGCCAGGCTGATCCGGCATGTCCCATCCCGCGGCATTTGAACGAATTAGCCGGGAGTAGAGCGACAAAGCGAGCGCGGCACTAGCCAGCGGCTGGTGTTGGGGCGGCTTTTTTTGGGATTCCTTGATCCGTCTTGCGAGTTGTCCAAGAAATCCGCCGCTTTTCGCTCATCTTGTCTTGGACAATTTCTTGACTTGTCCAAGCTCATCGCCTAGTCTGCAGTCTGGTTTTAGCAGCTTGCCAAACCAGTCCGAGCGGGCATTGTTTCTGGTGCCTCTCCTCCTCCCTCCTCGACCGGTCACGGCGCGTTCGGACGGCAAGCTGCTTTTTCTGCAGATGCGTGGCACGGCCCGCATCGCAAGGACAAGCCGGTGGCATCGCCCACCGGCTTTTTCTTTTTGCGGGCGCGCTCGCCGTGTGCACCGCGTGCGCCCCACGGCCGCTGGCTTGGCGAAACAAGGTGGCGGGCGCGGCGCGCACAGCGCCTATCGTTCGGGCCGGCACGCAGTGAGCGCGCGAACGGTTGCGCCCGTGCACCGCACGCCTCCTGCATCTGACTGAATGCTGTTTGAAGCCTCCTGAAGCCCCGCTCCTCGATGAACTCCCGCTCTGACTTGCCCTTTGCCCTGGCCGCGCGCAATGACGCCATCGAGCCCTTTCACGTCATGGAGATCGTCAAGGCCGCCGCGGCGCTGCAGGCGCGGGGCGAGGATGTGATTCACATGAGCATCGGCGAGCCGGACTTCACCGCACCGCCCGCGGTGCAGGCTGCGCTGATGGCTGCGGTGCAGGCGGGTCAGACTGCCTACACGCCGGCGCTGGGCATCACGCCCCTGCGCGAAGCGATCGCGGCGCATTACGCCCGGGAGGGCGTGGTCGTGGACCCGGCGCGCATCGTCATCACCGCGGGCGCTTCGGGTGCGATGCTGCTGGCCCTGGCCGCGCTCGTGGGTCCCGGCGATGAAGTGCTCCTGCCGGACCCGACCTACCCCTGCAACCGCCACTTTGTCTCGGCCTTTGGTGCGACGCCCGTTCTGCAGCCCTGCGGGCCGGAACAAGGCTTCCAGCTCACCGCCGCAGATGTGGCTGCGCGCTGGACGAACGCCACGCGCGGCGTGATAATCGCCAGCCCGGCCAACCCCACCGGCGCCTCCATCGATTCTGCGGAATTGGCGAAGATCCACGCAGAAGTACGCAGAAGAGGGGGCTTTCTGCTTGTGGATGAGATCTACGCCGGCCTGGTCTACGGCCACGAACCGCGCTCAGCGCTCTCGCTCGGCGACGATCTCATCGTCATCAACAGCTTTTCCAAGTACTTCTGCATGACCGGCTGGCGCCTGGGCTGGATGGTGGTCCCGCCGGGCATGGTGGCTGCGGTCGAAAAGCTCGGTCAGAACCTGTACATCTGTCCCAGCGCTCTCGCTCAACATGCGGCTTTGGCGTGCTTCCTGCCGGAATCCATAGCCATCTACGAGCAACGTCGCCAAGCCTTCCGTGAACGGCGCGATTGGCTGGTGCCCGCGCTCAACGGTCTGGGGCTGTCGGTGCCGGTCACGCCGGACGGCGCCTTCTATGTGTACGCCGACTGCTCGCGCTTCGCCGAGGACAGCGAGGCCTTCGCCTATCGCGTCCTCAATGAGGCCAAGGTCTGCATCGTGCCTGGGCGGGATTTCGGCTTTGCCGAGCCGGCGCGCTACGTGCGCCTGAGTTACGCCACCGCGCTGCCGCGCATCCAGGAGGCGGTCGGGCGCATGGCGAAGGTGCTCAGCGCACGCGGCTAGCCGCCACGGCGGAGCAGCAGATCATTCAATCCGATTGCGTGAGTTTTCGGTTTCTGAGTCTGCCGGGAAGGCCATCCCCCCAAGATCCGCCTGTCCTGTGCGGAAAGCGCCATGCACGCTTGATCAGAAATTTCGAATGAAAAACGGCACCCCGCAGGGTGCCGTTTTCCTTTGCGTGCAGACCAGGGAGCGCTGCGTCAGCTCACGCAAGGCCTCAGAGCGTGGCGACCTGATCCTTGGCCGCCTTTTCGGTCGGCTTGGCCGCGGGCGTGGCCGGGGTGTCGAACACATGGCCTTCCGGAATCGGCATGGCCTTGGCTTCCACGTCCGCCGGCTTGGCGGGCGCAGGGCTGGGCGCCGGGGCGCTCACCGGGCTGAAGTCGAATCGGCCCTGGGCGGCCGCAGCCAGGCGGGCTCGCTCGGCCAGCACGCGGGCGCCGTAGCCGCCGTCGGTGGGGCCGGTGGCGCCGACATACATGCGCAGGCCGTCTTCCACGGAGCCGCCGCGGCGGATGTATTCGGCCAGGATCTGGGTGCCGACGTTGATGTTGGCAATCGGGTGCAGCGCCTGCTCGGGGCCGCCGAAGCGCTCGAAGCGGTCTTCATGCACGCGGGTCATGACCTGCATCAGGCCTTGGGCGCCCATGGAGCTCTCGGCAAAGGGGTTGAAGCTGGACTCGACCGACATCACGGCCATGATCAGCAGCGGGTCCACTCGGTATTCCTGCGCGGCCTTGTTGGCGCCGACGATCAGCGCGGCCAAGGCAGAGTCCGCCACGCGGAAGCGGCGCGACAGGTAGCTCGTCAGGCGCTCGGCCTCGATCGGGCCGATCAGGAACTGGGTGCTGACGGGCAGCGCACGGGGCTTGCCGCTGGCGTCCAGCGGCAGATGCGCGCCGCCGGCGATGACTTCGCCCTCATTGGCCAGGGTTTCGCCGGGCTGCGGGGTGGAGATCGGGTTCGGTTCCATGCGCCAGGCCAGGGTGGCCAGCAGCGCGGCGGCCAGGCTGGCGGTCAGCATCCAGTGACCAAAGCGGGCGAGGCGGGCGTGGCCTTCGGTGGCCAGGCCGGCAAACCATCGGCGACATCGGGCCAGATCCAGGGTGTTCTGGAGGGTGGTGTTCATTCTCTGCTCTTTTCTGTTCGTTGTTCTTCGGGCGGGTGCTGGCCAGGACACGCCGATTCACTGATCGGTCGGTTCACCTGGCGCGCTCGCACCGGCCCACGTCAACCTGCAGAGGGTCTGCTCCGAAGGGCGGCGCCGGCCACGGGCGCTCGGCTCTGAGCGCATCGCATGACGTCGGCGGCCAATGCTGCGGCGCGGCAAAACGCACGCCGACAGACACCCGAGCGGGCACCTGACCTGCAGGCCACTGCAAAAACACGATCCATCAACGCTGTTCCGCGGGCAGGCTGCCCAAGCGGGGTTGCAGCGGGTTCGCGCTCCGGGCGGGCGGCGCTCCAAGGGGAGGGCGGCCAGCTCGAGGGCGGCGACTCATTGACTGGGGTGCGAAGCTGGCCGCGACCATCCGGGCGGATGCGCTGCTGCCTCTCCAGACGCTTCGGTGGTGTGGAGCACCCCGCTCCACGTTGTGACGCTCAACCTTGCGGCTGGCCTCTTCACGCACGGGCCGGCGCCGGATTCGGCTTGGCTCGTTGACGGAAGGGCACATGCAGCTGACTGAAGCTGCTTGTCCGCTTGGTGCCTGGGTGCCCGGCTGGGCGGTTCAGGCTTCGCAACCCGGTAAGGTCGCGGCGTTCCCCGATACGCGAGAGCGATTGTAGAGAGGCTTTTTTGGGACGGTCAAACAGGGCTTACCGATCGGTAGCTCTAGCCTCAACCCAAATGAGGGAGCTGCGAAGTGCATTGTTTGCATTGCAATTCCGAACGGTATCGCCTTGGGACCGTTCGGTGCGCCCGCCCTTGGAGAGGTTCGATGCGGCGTGTGAGTCACCGGGGTGGAGAGTGCAACTCATTGATTTATAGAGATTTTCCTAAATGTGTGCGCACGCTCACATGGGCGCGCTCGGGCGCTCAACCGCGATCCCGCACCCAGGCCAGCAACTGGTCATGCACGCTCTGGGCGGTGGCTGCACCCTCGCCATTGATGATGGAGACGACCACGTAGCGGCGTCCGCTTGAGCCCACCACATAGCCGGCAATCCCGCGGGAATCCCGAAGTGTGCCGGTCTTGATGTGGGCGTAGCCGGTCACGGCTGAACCCTGCAGGCGCCGGCGCATGGTGCCGTCCACGCCCACCAGCGGCAGGGAGGCAATGTAGTCCGGCATGTTCGGCGACGCCCAGGCCGCCAGCAGAACCCGGCCCAGATTGGCGGCGCTGATCCGCTCCTGGCGCGACAGGCCGGAGCCGTTGTCGACGACCAGCTCTGGAAAGCTCAGGCCGCGGGCGGCGAGCGCAGAGGTCAACGCCATGCGTGCCTCCGCCAGACCCACTGGCTGTTGCGGTTTGGGCACCGGCGGGCCGCTGGGCGCGTCGACCGGCGTGCCGGATGGCTTCGGCGCGTAGGCCGCGAGGTTGAGCATCAGCATCCGCGCCATGACGTTGTTGCTGCGCTTGTTGATGTCGCGAATCAGCTCGGCCACCGGGCGGCTGCTGCCGTCAGCCAGGAAGCGGGCATCCGCCGGGACCTCACCGGCCTTTACCCCGCCCGTGAGCACGCCGCCCGAGTCCTCCCAGATCTGGCGCACCACCGTAGCCAGGTACCGGTCCGGCAAAAAGAGCGCTCTATATAGATCGGTGTTGGCGCAGGCCGCCGGGATCCGACCGCCGAAGCTGGCCCGCGGCGGATTCACCTCCGGCTCGAAGTTCATGGTCAGCTGGCTGCGCCACTCGCCGCAGGGGCCGGCGGTTGCCGCAACGTTGGCATCGATGCGCATGCGCGGGGGCTTCGGGTCGGCCGTCACCACCCACTGCTTCTGGGTCTCGTCCAGCGCAAAGGCAAAGCGCACGGACTTGAAACCGATCAGCAGCGCATCCGGCCCCACGTTGTAGGCACGCAGGCCCTCGCCGTCGAAGGCGTTCGGGTCTGAATCGGGCAGGTTGTACAGGCTGCGGTCCAGCACGATGTCGCCGCGGATCTCGCGGATGCCTTGCAGACGCACCTGGCGCAACAGAGCCCAGAAGTCCTCGATCGTCAGCGCGGGGTCACCACCGCCGCGGATATACAGGTTGCCGACGAGCCGGCCGCCGTCCCCGCCGCCCGAGCGCTGACCGGTGGCCCAGACCGTGGTGCGGAACGTAGCCGCCGGCCCGAGCGACTCCAAGGCCGCATAGGTGGTCAGCAGCTTCATGAGTGAGGCCGGGTTCTGCGCACCGCGGGCGTTGATGTCCACCCAAGGTGAGCCTGTGCCCACTTCCTGCACAAAGAAGGAGGCCTGCGCCGGCCCGAGCCTGGCGGCGGCCATCCATTCCCCGACGGGCGGCTGGGGTGCCATGACCGTCGCCACCGGGGCAGGCTGGCTGATCGCGGGAATCTGTGCGGGGTTGGGTGTGCTGGTCGGCAGGGCCGTTGGCAGCGAGGCCGCCGGTTGCGCTTGGGCGGGCGGTTGGGGGGGCGGCTCGGCGGGCGTGGTCTGCGCGGTGCTCTCTATACAGAAGGACCATGCGGCGACCGCGGCCAGCAGGCGGGCAGCATTCGTCGTGGCAAAGTGCGGCGAGGTAAAGCGGCGGCGCAGGGGGGTTGTGGATCCGGCAATCATGACGGGCTTTGTACCAGTGAAGCTCGATGACGAAATGATCGCGGCGCTGCGCGCCTTGATGACGAAATGACCTGGCGCTGTGGCCGTGCATTGCGTTGGCGCTGCCTTGACCGTTCGATCTCGAAGCCAGGGCGTGTGCGCCGCATCAGTGCCCGTGAAGACCGCACTGCCGCTGGTCATGCCGCCAAGCGGCGTCATTAGGGCGCGCAGCGCCGCGATCATTTCGTCATCGATTCGAGCGCCAAGGCCGTGCCCACATCCGAGACGCCTCCGGAAAAGCCCGGAATCCGGCTCGCCTTGAAATGACTGGTCATCACCCTATAATTAGCACTCGCTGGCGGTGAGTGCTAACGATCCTGTCACACAGCAGGTTCAGCATCCGTTCCGGGCCTCGCCCAGAACAGCTCAACGCCCTTTCGCACGACCCGGTCGGCAGCTCGCTGCGGGTCAAAACAAACATAAACCTTTGATTTTCCGAGGAGTTTTTGATGAAACTGCGTCCTCTTCACGATCGCGTGATCGTCAAGCGTGTGGATTCCGAGCGCAAGACCGCCTCCGGCATCGTGATTCCCGACAACGCCGCCGAGAAGCCTGATCAGGGCGAGATCCTGGCCGTGGGCCCGGGCAAGCGCGACGACGCCGGCAAGCTCATCGAAATGGGCGTGAAGGTGGGTGACCGCGTCCTGTTCGGCAAGTACAGCGGCCAGACCGTCAAGGTCGACGGCGACGAGCTGCTCGTCATGCGCGAAGACGACATCATGGCCGTGATCGCCGCCTGATTCCGTCTGCCCCGAATTCCCGAACATCTACTGAATTGGAGTAACCCAAATGGCAGCCAAACAAGTTCTCTTCGGCGACGCTGGTCGCGCCAAGCTGGTTGAAGGCGTCAACATCCTGGCCAACGCGGTCAAGGTCACCCTCGGCCCCAAGGGCCGCAACGTAGTGCTCGAGCGCTCCTTCGGCGCCCCCACCGTGACCAAGGACGGTGTGTCCGTGGCCAAGGAAATCGAGCTCAAGGACAAGTTCCAGAACATGGGCGCCCAGATGGTCAAGGAAGTCGCTTCCAAGACCAGCGACAACGCCGGTGACGGCACCACCACCGCCACCGTGCTCGCCCAGTCGATCGTGATCGAAGGCATGAAGTACGTCGCCGCCGGCATGAACCCGATGGACCTGAAGCGCGGCATCGACAAGGCCGTGATCGCCGCCGTCGGCGAGCTCAAGAAGCTCAGCAAGCCCACCACCACCAGCAAGGAAATCGCTCAAGTGGGCGCCATTTCCGCCAACTCCGACGCCTCCATCGGTGACCGCATCGCCGAAGCCATGGACAAGGTCGGCAAGGAAGGCGTGATCACCGTGGAAGACGGCAAGAGCTTGGCCGACGAACTCGAAGTCGTCGAAGGCATGCAGTTTGACCGCGGCTACCTGTCGCCCTACTTCATCAACAACCCGGACAAGCAGGTTGCCGTTCTGGACGACCCGTTCGTTCTGCTGTTCGACAAGAAGATCAGCAACATCCGTGACCTGCTGCCGGTGCTGGAGCAAGTCGCCAAGGCCGGCAAGCCCCTGCTGATCGTCGCTGAAGAAGTCGAAGGCGAAGCCCTGGCCACGCTGGTGGTGAACAACATCCGCGGCATCCTGAAGACCGTCGCCGTCAAGGCCCCGGGCTTTGGTGACCGTCGCAAGGCCATGCTCGAAGACATGGCCATCCTGACCGGCGGCGTGGTGATCTCCGAAGAGACCGGCATGACCCTCGAGAAGACCACCCTGCAGGATCTGGGCCGCGTGAAGCGCGCCGAGATCGCCAAGGAAAACACCACGCTGATCGACGGCGCCGGCGATGCCAAGAACATCGAAGCCCGCGTCAAGCAGATCCGCGTGCAGATCGAGGAAGCCACCAGCGACTACGACCGCGAGAAGCTGCAGGAGCGCGTCGCCAAGCTGGCCGGCGGCGTGGCCGTGATCCGCGTCGGTGCTGCCACCGAAGTGGAAATGAAGGAAAAGAAGGCCCGTGTTGAAGACGCCCTGCACGCCACCCGCGCTGCAGTGGAAGAGGGCATCGTCCCCGGCGGCGGCGTCGCACTGCTGCGCGCCAAGCAGGCCATCAAGGACCTCAAGGGCGACAATGACGACCAGGACGCCGGCATCCAGATCGTGCTGCGCGCCATGGAGTCCCCGCTGCGCACCATCGTCGCCAACACCGGCGACGAAGCCAGCGTGGTCGTGGCCAAGGTGCTGGATGGCAAGGGCAACTTTGGCTACAACGCGGCCACCGGCCAGTACGGTGACCTCGTTGAGCAAGGCGTGCTGGACCCCACCAAGGTCACCCGCACCGCCCTGCAGAACGCAGCCTCCGTCGCGTCGCTGATCCTGACCACCGACTGCATGGTCGGCGAGCTGCCGGAAGACAAGCCGGCGATGCCCGCTGGCGGCGGCATGGGTGGGATGGGCGGCATGGGCATGGACATGTAATCACCGGCTGGTCTTTGGGCCGCGATGCTGCGTTGCTCAGCCTGGCCGTACTACTCGTACTGTCTGCGGCTTCGCGCCTTGCCTCGCGGCCCAAATCCTCAGCCGGGTTGATTGCACTCAGCCCGCACAGAGCAAACCCCGCTTCGGCGGGGTTTTTCTTTGGGCGCGACGAATCCTGGGTTGCGGCGGGCGATCAGACGATCTGCCGCGCAAGGCCTATGCCTGTTTCCGCTTGTCTGAAGCCATTCTCCAAGGCATTGGCCTGAAGACCCGCACCAGCAGCGCGTTTTCAGGGAGATGCCTTGCGAAGCCGCATCCAGCAAGCGGGAACGCGCAATGTCCTGCGTGAAATCACTCGCAGCGCTGCATGGTGCGCAGGCGCTCGCGGCAGTCCCAGGGGGGCATGGGGTTGGGCGTGGCCCACAGGCCGCGGCGGGCGGCGCGGGCACGCTCTTCTGCGGCGCGGTAGGCGGCGCGCTCTGCGGGGGTTTGTTCGCTCTCGAAGCGGCGGAAGTGCCAGGCGGCGCCGGCCTCGACCATCTGCAGGCCGACATCGCCCTTCGCGTTGAACACGCGGCAGATGCGGCGCTCGCGCTCGTCGCGCTTGTAGCAGGCCACGCTCACGGGCTTGGCGCGCAGCAGCTCGCGCAGGCTGCGCGTGGCCTCGCTGCCGCCGCGCTGCAGTTGCTCGGGCGTGTCGATGGCGTTGAAGCGCACCACGAAGCGTTCGCGTGAACTGGTGGAAAAGCTGAAGGTGTCGCCATCGAGCACCTTCATCACGCGGCCGGCCTGTGCGTTGGCGCGCGGCTCTGCAAGCGCAGGGGACTGCGCCTTCGCGGGCTGCGCCAGCGCTGTGAACGCCGCGAAGGCGGTGAGCGTCACCAGCCCAGCGACGCCCCAGCGCAGGGCGGTGCCGAGCGCCGCATGCGCCTTTGGCGGCAGCGCAACACTGGGGCGAGCCCCATCCCGTGTTTTGGCGGGTGCGGGTGTCAAAAATGTGGAACGCATGCGGTGCGGCCGCGGCCGGGTGAAGGGGTCTGATACCGTCGCCAGCGTAGCTGAGCCGCTCGGCCCGCCAGCGCACACGCCACCTCAATCCCCGCACTTCCCGACCTGCCGTATGGATTCACCCGCAACGCTGCCGCTGGGCACTCGTCTTGATCCACCGACGGTGCCGCTTCGCACGGAGCCCGAACCCGAGGTCCGCCCTGCGGCCATGCCCTCGCTTACCGAGCCTGTGCCCGGCCGCGAGCCGGATGCGCGGCGCTTCGAGGAGCTGCGCTTTCGCTTCACCGGCACCGGGCGCGAGTACTTCGGCATCTGGTTCACCAACATCGCGCTGACCTTCATGACCCTGGGCATCTATTCGGCTTGGGCCAAGGTGCGGCGCGTGGAGTACGTCTATCGCAACACGCTGTTTGGCGGCAGCGGCGCGGAAGGGACGAGCGTCGCGGCGGCCTTCCAGTACCTGGCCGATCCGCTGGCCATTCTGCGCGGGCGGCTCGTGGCTGCCGTGCTGATCGCGGCTTACGCGACCTACGGCTACTTCCCGGCCTGGGTGGCGATCCTCGTGCTCGGCGCGCTGGCGGCCGTATTTCCGTGGCTGATGTGGTCGGGCCTGCGCTTTCGTGCCGCGCGTACGCGCCACCGCGGCCAGCGCTTCCACTTCGACGGCACGCTGCAGCAGGCCTACAGCATGATCCTGCCGCCGGTGCTGATCTTCATCGGCCCAGGTCTGGTGTTTGCAGCGGTCGCGGGGTCGAACCTGGAAGGCTGGATCTACACCCACGGCTTCGTATTTGCGGCTGTCTCCTTCGGCCCCTGGCTGCTTGCGCCCTGGGTGCACGCGCGCTATCGGCGCTGGATCGCCAATCACACAGTCTGGGGCAGTCTGTGCTTTTCCAACACAGTGCCCACGCGCAGCTACTACGCGCTCTATGTGAAGGCTGTGCTCTTCCTGATCGCTGCATCGTTCTTCTTTGCAATGGTCGTCGGCCTTCTGCTCATTCCGTTTGGCGGGCTGATCGGGAACAAGGGCAACGTTTTCGGGCTGATCATCGGTGTGCTGATCGGCTGGGGTGTGTTCACTCCGTATCTCATCGCGCGCCTCCAAAAGCTGAACTGGCAGTGGACCTTTCTCGGAGACCATGCCTTCAACTGTGACTTGCAGGCGAACGCCCTGATCCGCCTGTACTTGAAGAACCTCTTTCTGCTTTTCCTGACGCTCGGCCTGTGGCGCCCGCTCGGCTGGATCGCCGTGGTCAAGATGCGGGTGGAGAGCCTCTGGTGGCATGGCGACGCCGGCGCGGTGCTCGCCCACGCCGCCCTTCCGCAAGGCAGCACTGCCGGCAGTGAATCGGCCGAGTTCTTCGGCGCAGACATGGGGTTTTGACATGAGCCAGATCGACCTGCCCATGCCCTCCGCGCACACGCCGCCGGCAGCAGCCCCGCAGGCACTGCGCGGCCAACTCTATCTGCCGGCCGAAGGCGCAGACCTGCGCGGCGAGGCCGTGGATCTGCACGTGGTCGGCCAGCGGCTGCTGGCGATCTCGGCGCAGGGCCAGTGGGCCTTTGACCTGCCAGCGATTCACCTGCGCGAACCGTTTGCGCACGCGCCGCTGGTCTTGGAGCTGCCCCATGGGGGTGTGATCGAGCTGGCCCCTGGCCCGGCAGTGCAGGCGCTGATCGCGCGCCTGCCTGTGCGGCGCGACCCCGTGGAAGCCTGGGCGCGCTCGCCCCGGGCGCTGGCTGTGGTGGCCGCCGGCTTCGCGGCCTTTCTTGCGCTGTGCTACTGGGTGCTGCTGCCCGCCGCTGCGGCGCAGTTCGCCGGCTGGATGCCGGTGCATCTGACGCAGAAGCTGGATACACAGGTGATGAAGCAGCTGGACGCGGACATGTTCAAGCCGTCCAAGCTGCCGGAGGAGCGGCAGGAGGCGATCGAGGAGCGCTTCGCCGCCCTGAAGCTGCCGCCCATGCTGGAGCAGCCGCGTGCCAAGCCGCGCCTGCTGTTTCGCGACGCCGGCAAGATGGTCAATGCTTTCGCGCTGCCCGGCGGCACCGTGGTCATCACGGATGCGCTGGTCCAGCAGTACAGCGACGACATCATCCTCGGCATCCTGGCGCACGAGATCGGCCATGTGGCGCATCAGCGTGGCCTGAAGAACCTGGCGCGCAGCACCGCAGTGGGCCTGTTCTTCAGCATCTATGTGGGCGACTTCTCCACGATCGCTGCGGGTGTGGGCACCTTCCTGGAGGTGCAGCGCTACACCCGCGAGAACGAGCGCGAGGCCGATGCCTACGCCGTGGCCGTGATGCGCGAGAACGGCATCGACCCCGCAGTGATGGCAGCGTTCTTCCGGCGCATCCAGGCCAAGGAGGGAGGCGACGAGCCACCGGCCTTCCTGAACAGTCACCCAGGGCACGAGGACCGCGTGCGCTTCTTCGAGCAGCAGGCTCAGCCTGCGCGTTAGGCGTTCGGTGCTGGCGTGGGGCCCGGCGTGCCATGGCCCCGTTCATCCAGCCCGCGCCTCGGCTCATCGCCCGCTTGCGCCATTCATCCCCACCGCCCGCCCTGTCCGGGAACCGATTGCTACGCTTGCTGCCCATGGATCACGCGCAAGTTCAAGACGCGGGCGACCCGATCGCCCTGAACCGCCCCCTGCCCGCCGAGGTGGTGGTGTCCACCTTCGGGCGGCTGTTTCGCTATCGCCTGTATCCGACCTTCAGTTTGAAGTGGATGCGCGGGCGTTTCATTGTCTTTTCCGTGCCGATCATGCTGGGCGCATCGGCGCTGCTGATCAGCCACGGCGTGGCTACGCAGGACTGGGGCAGTGCGGGCAATGCGGCGTCCGCCATGCTGTTTGCCTATCTGTTCATGCTCTTTGTCGGCCCAGCCATGGCCACTGGCGTGCGCTATCTGCGCTGGCCGCAGCGCCGCGAATCGATCGGTGTGGTGGCTGCGGTGGTGTTTGGCGTGGCCCTGTCAGCCATTGCGGACTTCTATGCCACCCGTTACCTCGAAGCGGAACTCGCCAAGCAGCCGGAGGTGGCCGCGGCCAAGCTCAAGCTCAAGGACCGCAGCAAGGTTGAGCAGATCGGTGTGCATGTCATCAATGGCGCTGGCAAGCTGCTGATCTTCAGCCTGCTGGGTGGCGGCTTCGCGCTCATCAGCTACTTCCGCGAGAACGTGAAGGTGGCCGCCGCCAACCGGCGCCGCGTGCTCACCGAGGCGCAGAACGCGCGGCGCGAGGCCGAGCTGCGTCTGTCCGTGCTGCAGGCCCAGGTGGAGCCGCACTTCCTGTTCAACACCTTTGCGGGCCTGCGCGGGCTGATCCGCGAAGACCCCGAACGCGCGGTGGCCCTGCTCGATCGCCTGACGGACTATCTGCGCACCAGCATCCCGAAGATGCGCGACGACGGCATCAATGACTCGTCCACCGTGGGCGCGCAGATCGACAGCGTGCGGGCCTATCTCGAGCTGATGAAGGTGCGCATGGACAAGCGCCTGACCTTCGATCTCGACGTGCCGCAGGAACTGCGCCGCGCGGATTTCCCGCCGCTGATGGTGATCACGCTGGTGGAAAACGCCATCAAGCACGGCATCGAAGGCAAGCCCGAGGGCGGCCATGTAGAGGTGCATGTCGAGGTCCACGCCGACGCACAGACCCTGCGCCTGACCGTGCTGGATAACGGCATCGGCTTCGAGGCCGCGCAGACCAGCGGCATGAAGAAGCCGGGCACCGGCCTGGGTCTGCGCAACATCCGCACGCAGCTGGCCACCATGTACGGTGACCGCGCACGACTGATCATGAAGGCGCCGCCCGAAGGCGGCTTTGCTGCAACGATTGAATTGCCCTTTGTCCTGGAGGACTGCGACGTATGACCACCATCCTGATCGCCGACGATGAAGCCCTGGTGCGGCGCGACCTGATCGCCACGCTCAAGGGCCTCTGGGAGGGCATCACGATCCTGGAAGCCGAGAACGGTCTGGAAGCGCTCGATCTGCTGGCCGCGCGCAAGCCGCAGGCCGCGTTTCTGGACATCCGCATGCCCGGCGCCACCGGCATCGAGGTGGCGCGCGCCGCCAGCGGCCAGACCCATGTGGTCTTCTGCACGGCGTACGACGAATACGCGGTGGAGGCCTTCAACGCCCGCGCCGTGGACTACCTGCTCAAGCCGGTGAGCGAAGAGCGCATGCGTGAGGCGGTGACGCGCCTGAAGGAGCGCATCGCCACGCCGCCGGCCGATCTCACGCAGCTGGTGGCGCAGATCTCGCAGACCCTCAAGCCGCGCGCCGAGCGCCTGCGCTGGGTGAGCGCGAACGTGGGCGACACGATCAAGATGTTCGGCATCGACGAGATCGTCTACTTCCAGAGTGAAGACAAGTACACCAAGGTCGTCACGGCCAATGACGAAGCGCACATCCGCAAGACCCTCAAGGAGCTGAGCGACGAGCTCGACCCCGACCTCTGGTGGCAGGTGCACCGTTCCACCATCGTGCGCGCCGACCAGATCGCGCGCGCGCATCGTGACGATCTGGGCAAGATCACGCTGTCACTGAAGAGCCGCAACGACAAGATCGCCGTCAGCCAGGCCTTCAACTATCGCTTCCGCGGTATGTGACTAAACATTCGAAATCGGCCAAAGTTCCATAGAAAGACTGATTTCGACTTTCCGCATGATCAAAGCACGTCTTGAGCTACTTTTGCTGTCTGAATAGATAAATAAAGATCAATTTCGGCCTTTGAATGAGCTGCTGCGCTACTCCAGTGCCGCCACGGCATTGCGCAGCAGGGCAGCGAGCGCCTGCGGATCGGCCGGCCGCTCGCGCAGGATCACGCCGGCATGGTCGTCCAGCAGATCGCTGAGCTGCGGGTTGTCCGGATCGGTAAGCGCAAGGATCGGGATGGCCGCGCCGCCCAGGGTGTTGCGCACGCCCAGCAGGGCCTGCACACGGTCCGGGCGCAGGCCCTGCAGATCGACCAGCAAGGCAGCCACCGGGCCGCTCTTTTCCAGAATCTCGCGGCCGTCGGCGGCGGAGTCGGCCTCCACGGCCTGTCGGCCCGCGTCGCGCAGGGCCTGCACGGCCTGGGCGCGCAGCAGGGGGTCGCGGCCCAGCACCATGACCGGGGCTTCGGCGTCTCGGTCGTCCGGGAGCGAGCGCTGCACGTGCGCGGCCTTGAAGACCGGCGCATCCAGACTGCGTGCAAGATCGTTCCAGAAGTCCACACCGAGCACGCGCAGCACTTCGTCCAGGCTGGTATGGCCGGCACGCAGCCGGTCCAGCGCGCTGTCGGCCAGGGTGCGCATGCCGTCGGACTCGGCCAGGTCGCGCAGGCGGCCCAGCGGGGCGCCTGCCTCGAGCTGCTCGGCCATGGCCGGCGTGAACTCGAACACCTGGCAGAAGGGCAGACGGCCGCGGTAGCCGGTGTGACCGCAGTGCTCGCAGCCCACGGCTTCCATCATCTCGGTGAGCCCCGCATGCTCCTTCAGCCAGCGTGCCGCCAGTGAAGTCATCGGCGCCGGGCGGGCGCAGTCGTGGCACAGCTCCCGCGCCAGGCGCTGGGCCGAGGCGCCGGCCAGCGCCTGGCCGAGCAGCTGCGGCGTCACGCCCAGATCGAGCAGGCGCGGGATGGCGGTCATGGCGTCATTGGTGTGCAGGCTGGCCAGCACCAGGTGCCCGGTGATGGCCGCCTGCACGGCGATCTGCGCGGTCTCGCGGTCGCGGATCTCGCCGATCAGGATGATGTCCGGGTCCTGCCGCAGGACCGAGCGCAGTGCGGTGGCAAAGGTCAGGTCGGCCTTGGGGTTGACCTCGATCTGCGCCAGCCAGGGCAGGCGGATCTCTACCGGGTCTTCCACGGTGGCGATGCTCATGGCGGGGTCATTGCGCTCGGCCAGCGCGCTGTACAGGGTGGTGGTCTTGCCGCTGCCCGTGGGGCCGGTCACGAGCACGATGCCCAGACCGCGCGAGAGCAGGCGGCTCAGCTGGTCAAGCTCCGGCTGGATCACGCCGACATCGGTAAGCGTGCGCACGGTGTTGGCACCGAGCAGGCGGATGACGAGCTTTTCGGCTTCATTGGCAGGCACGGTGGAGATGCGCAGGTCGTACTCGCGCCCCTCGACGCGCACGCGCAGGCGGCCGTCCTGCGGGCGCAGGCTGTCGGTCGGGTCCATCTCGGAGATCAGCTTCACGCGCGAGATCAGGCGCAGCATCACCGCCCGCGGAATCACGGCCATGCGGCGCAGCACGCCATCCACCCGCATGCGGATCACCCCGCCGTCGCCCAGCGCTTGGATATGAATGTCGCTGGCACCGAGCGTCACGGCCTGACGCAGCGCATGGTTATCCAGGCGGATCACGGCGGGCTCGTTGTCAGTGGCGGCATCCAGATCGATGATCTGCCCGACGGCCCGGCTCTCGTGCACCTGCTCCGAAGCCTCGGCTTCCGCATCCGTGGGCATCGACGCTGCGGCCAGCAGGGCATCGGCCGGCGCCAGCAGCAGGCGCACCGGCCGCTCTGCCGTGAAGCGCAGCAGGCGCAGCAGTTCGCCGTCGCGCGGGTGGGCGCAGGCCACCTCCAGCCCGGCCGGTGTGGCGCGCAGCGCACGCAGCAGGCGCTGCTGGCGCAGCTTGGGCGGCAGCAGGTGATCGGCGGAGGGCTCATGCTGCGCCAGGTCGGCCAGGGGCAGCTTCAGGCGGGCTGCCGCGCGCTCTGCAATCTCGGCCTGGGTGCGGCCGCTCAGGCGTGCGGCCAGCTCCCAGGCGCTGGCATCGGTCAGCGCCTGCATGTCCGGCAGCTCGGCCTCGCGCACCAGGTGTTCGGCCACCAGCACCTGGCCCAGCCAGCGGTAATCAGAGGTCTTCATTACGTGTGGTCATTCATCCATGGGGAGCCCGCGGCAACGCGCCGACAAGTGTGGCGGCTTTTGGCCGGCCGCATGCGTGCCTGAAGCGTCAGCGTATCGCTGCGATTTCAGCAGCGGCAGCGGAGGTCGGTCTGCGCCGAACCGCCGCGTTGCTTCCCGCACCGGCTTGACGCACGGCAAGGCACGGTGCAGCGGTGCACGGCAGTGCGCGGCCGGCGGCGATACTCACGCCTTCACCAAGGAACGCCGACATGCCCGCTCTCTCATGGTCTGCCGAACTCGCCCTCGCGCAGCCCGATCTGGACGTCACCCACCAGGACTTCGTGGACGCACTCGCGGCGCTCGAACGCAGCCTCGAAGACGGCGATTCGGCTGCGGCGCTGCAGGCACTGATCAGCCACTGCGAAGCCCACTTCAGCATGGAAGAGGCCTGGATGCGCGCCATGGGCTTCGAGGAGGGGAATTGCCACTTCTCGCAGCACCGGCAGGTGCTGGAGGTCGCGCGCGACGTGCTCGGCCGCATCGGCAGCGAGCCGGCCGAGGAGGTGCAGGGCTATCTGGAGCGCCTGGTGCTTGGTCTCGCCGAATGGTTCCCGATGCACGCGCAGCAGATGGATGCGGCGCTCATCTATGCAATGCAGGAACTGAAGTTCGACCCGAGCGCCGCGCCGGTGACGGTGTCTGTCTGAAGGCGGTCGCCTGCCGCTTCGTCGGAAAGAAAAGATCGAAAATGGTCAAATTCTGGCCTAATACTTGATTCGGGATTTCCGCTTATTTTGTGCGGTTCTTCAAGTGTTTTCATCGGGTTTTGATAAGAAATAAATTCAATTTCGGCCATGAATTTGATTGTCTCGGTGTGTTCTGTAGACAAAAGGCCTGATTTGATTTGATTTAATTAGACGACTGGTCTAATAATTCAGGCATGTCGCCTGAATCCTCCTCCGCGCCATCCTCGTCCGCCTCTGCTGCAGACATCGCCCGCTGGCAAGCCGCAGGCGACGCCTGCTTCCCCGGCCATCTCAACATCCGTGTCGAGCACATGGAGCGCGGCCTGTGCCGGCTGTCCATGCCGGTGGCGCCACAGCTGTTTGCGCCCAACGGCTTCCTGCACGCGGGTTCGTTGGTGACGCTGGCGGACACCGCCTGCGGCTACGGCTGCATGGCCTCGCTGCCGGAGGGCGCGAGCGGCTTCACGACCATCGAGCTGAAGACCAACCACCTTGGCACCGCACGCGAAGGCGTGGTGCTGGCCGAGGGGCGGGCGGTGCACCTGGGGCGCACCACCCAGGTCTGGGAGAGCACGCTCACGCACAACGGCAAGGTGATCGTGCTGTTCCGCTGCACGCAGATGGTGCTCTACCCCAAGGGCTGAATGTGGCGGTGCCCGCTGAGCCGACTGAGCAGATCGGTGCCCCGCGCCGCCCGCGTGGCCGGCCGCGCAAGGCGCTGGATGGCGACAACGAGCGCAGCGCCACGCGCGAGCGGCTGATCCGCATCGGCCTGGAAGTGCTGTCCGAGACCGGCTGGGACGCCACGGGTCTGGCGCGCGTGCTGAACAAGGCCAAGGTGCCCAAGGGCAGCTTCTATCACTACTTCAACAGCAAGGACGACTTTGGCCTGGCCGTGGTGGCGGCCTACGAGGCCTACTTTGCCGAGCGTCTGGCGCGCAGCTTTGGCGACAGCGAGCTCAGCCTCGCGCAGCAGCTGGCTGGCTTCATTGACGCGGGGCGGCGTGGGCTGCTCAGGTACGAATTCAGGCGCGGCTGCATCGTCGGCAACCTCGGCCAGGAGCTGGGTGGCGTGAACCCGGCGTTTCGCAGCGCGCTGGCGGGTGTGTTCGAGCGCTGGGAGGCCGCGCTGGCTGATGCGCTGGCGCAAGCGCAGGCGCGCGAGGCGCTGGCCGCCGATGTGGACCCGCAGGCCGCGGCGCGCTTCTTCTGGATGGGCTGGGAAGGCGCCGTGCTGCGTGCCAAGCTGGCTGCGTCCGTCCAGCCGGTCGATGAGTTTGAAGCCGGCTACTTCCGCTATCTGAATCTTGCTGTGCCCGAAGTCTTGCCGGGCGAGCGGCCTTCCTCCTCCAACCCCACCTGAACAGAAAGCACCCACCATGAGCTTCCAGGCCCTCGTGCTCACCAAGAACGACGCCGGCCAGTTCTCCGCCGGTATCACCACTCTGAATGAAGATGAGCTGCCCGCGGGCGAGGTGCGCGTGCGCGTGGCCTACTCCACGCTCAACTACAAGGATGGCCTGGCCCTCACGAACAAGGGGCCGGTGGTACGCACCTGGCCGATGGTGCCGGGTATCGACCTCGCGGGTGAGGTGATCGAAAGCGTCGACGCGCGCTTCAAGCCGGGCGACGCGGTGCTGCTCAATGGCTGGGGTGTGGGCGAGGTGCATTGGGGCGGTCTGGCGCAGCAGGCCCGCGTGAAGGCAGACTGGCTGCTGCCGCGGCCCGCGGCCATCAGTGCCGCGCGCGCCATGGCCATCGGCACCGCGGGCTACACAGCCATGCTCTGTCTGATGGCCCTGCAGGACGCCGGCGTGAAGCCGGACTCCGGCGAGATTCTCGTCACCGGCGCCACCGGCGGCGTGGGCAGCGTGGCCACCGCCCTGCTGGCACAGCAGGGCTACCGCGTGGTGGCCTCCACCGGCAAGGCGAGCGAGGCGGACTATCTCAAGCAGCTCGGCGCCGCGGAGGTGATGGACCGCGCCGCGCTCAGCGCGCCGGGCAAGCCCCTGCAGAAGGAGCGCTGGGCCGGCGTCGTGGACAGCGTGGGCAGCCACACCCTGGCCAACGCCTGCGCCCAGACCCGGTACGGCGGCACCGTCACGGCCTGCGGCTTGGCGCAGGGCATGGACCTGCCGGCCTCGGTGGCGCCCTTCATCCTGCGTGGGGTTCGCCTGCAGGGGGTGGACTCCGTGATGGCGCCGCGTGCGCTGCGCGAGCGCGCCTGGGCGCGACTGGCCGCCGAGCTGGACATGGCCAAGCTGGACGCCATGACGCAGAACGTGCCGCTGGCGCGCGCCGTCGATCTGGCGCAGCAGCTCATGGCCGGGCAGGTGCGCGGCCGCATCGTGGTGGACGTGAACGCCTGATTGATCCAGCGCGCCTGCGTCAGGCGGGCTGCCGCTGTGCTGGTGCGCGCGCAGGATCGGGGTTCACCGGGAGAGGAAAGTCCTAGGGCAAAGCGCTGGCTGCGGCCTCTGCGCTTTTCTACGCTGCGTGTTGTCCATTTTTATCTGCATGCACGCCGCCTCTCCATGAATCGCCAATCACAGACCCGCGCGCTCAAGTCTCCGTTTTCCCTGCCCCGCCTGTTCACCATCGCGACGGCCGCCAGCACGCTGGTGCTGCTGCTGATCGGCAGCGTGCAGGCGCAGTCGCCGGCCCCAAGCGCAGCTCAGACCGCCGGCGTGCGCACCGAGCAGGTGACCACCGGCCTGTCCAACCCTTGGGGCATGGCCTTCCTGCCGGGCGGGCGCATGATCGTCACCGAGCGGCCGGGCCGCATGCGTGTGGTGGAGGCAGACGGCAAGCTCTCCGCGCCGCTCACCGGTTTGCCAGCGGTGGCGGCCCAGGGGCAGGGCGGCCTGCTGGATGTGATCACGGATCGCGAGTTCGCCAGCAACCGCACCCTCTACTTCTGCTTCAACGAACCGGGCACGGGCGACTCCAGCAACGTCTGGGGTACGGCACTGGCACGCGCGCAGTTGTCTGCAGACAACCGCGGTCTGGAGAACGTGCGCGTGATCTGGCGCATGGCCAAGAAGACCAGTGCGCGCCACCACTTTGGCTGCCGCATCGTCGAGGCGGCTGACGGCACGCTCTACATGGGCACCGGTGACCGCGGCGCGCAGGACCGCAGCCAGGACATGTCGGACACCGCCGGCAAGATGATCCGCGTGAACAAGGACGGCAGCATCCCCAAGGACAACCCCTTCCTGGCCCGCACCGGCGTGCCCGGCGAGATCTTCAGCGCCGGCCACCGCAACATCCAGGGCGCGGCCTTCAACCCGGCCGACGGCAAGCTCTGGGCGCACGAGCACGGCCCACAGGGTGGCGACGAACTCAACCTCGTCGAAGCGGGCAAGAACTACGGCTGGCCCACCATCACCTATGGCCGCCAGTACGTGACCGGCCTGCGCATCGGCGAAGGCACCGAGAAGGCCGGCATGGAGCAGCCCGTGAAGATGTGGGGGCCGACCTCGATCGCGCCGTCCGGACTGGCTTTTCTGACCAGTGACCGCTATGGCGCGCAGTGGAAGGGCAGCGCGTTTGTCGGTGCGCTGCGCGAGCGTGCAGTGATGCGCATCCAGCTCAACGGCAACAAGATCGTCAGCGAGGAAGTGATCCTCAAGGACGCCAACGAGCGCATTCGCGATGTGCGCCAGGGTCCGGACGGGCTGCTGTACGTGCTGGCTGACGACGCGGACAACGGCCGTGTACTGCGGATTCTGCCGCGCTGAATGGGTGCTATGTGAGCACCTGCCGGAACCGGCGCGCCAGACTGGACGCGCGCCGGGAGCCGCAGTAACAACAACCTCTAACAATGTTCCTAGCCGGTGCGGCATGCATCGACCGGCCTGAAGCAAGACGGATATCGAGAGAGGAAGGCCGGCCGCCCCGGGGCGCGGCCGGACGGAGAGGCGACGCGTTTCGGCATGTTTCTGGAGGCCGGAGATGAGAGCGCTGATCCTTGCGTGGGTCCTGGTCACGGCGGGTGCGGCCTGGATCGAAACCCTGCGCGAACCGCCGGCCGTGCGTGCCACGCAGGCCGAACTGCACGGCCCTCGGGCCAAACCGCAGGCCGCCCCGCCCCAGGCGCCGGGTGCCGGCAATGACGCGGGCCTCGCCTGCGAGGAAACCGGCGAGTTTCCCGGCACACCCGAGGCGCCCGCTGCCGGCCCGGCGCTCTACGCGGTTGCTGCTTGCGAAGCCTGGCGCCCCGGCCTACTCTGAACAGGCTCAATCGTTTGCACCAAGACGGCAGCTTCGACCGTCGTGCGCTCGCCAGCCGCAACTGACCTTCGTCGCCGCAACAGGCCTTCGCTAAGCTGGTTTCCAGCCCGAACGCATCGCGGTGCATGCTGTCCGATGCCCTGTGCCCGCAAGGTGCAACGCTCATTGCTGAGCGGCATTGCCCCGGCCGTCCCCCTGACCTCCTCCAGCAAAGGATCTTCCATGGCGAAGTTCACCCTCAACGGCAAGCCAGTGAATGTGCAGGTGGATTCGTCCACCCCCATCCTCTGGACCCTGCGCGACAACCTGAACCTCACGGGCACCAAGTTCGGCTGCGGCATCGCGGCCTGCGGTGCCTGCACCGTGCACATGAACGGCGCGGCCATCCGCTCCTGCGTCACGCCGATCGCGGCTGCGGAAGGTGCGAGCATCAACACCATCGAAGCCATGGCCGGAGACCGTGTGGGCAAGGCCGTGCAGGACGCCTGGGTCAAGCACGACGTGGCGCAGTGCGGCTACTGCCAGAGCGGCCAGATCATGAGCGCCACCGCACTGCTCAAGGGCAAGAAGAATCCGAGCGATGCAGACATCGACGCCGCCATGGCCGGCAACATCTGCCGCTGCGGCACCTATCAACGCATTCGCGCGGCCATCAAGGACGCAGCGAAGGCCATCGCCTGAGGAGCCGCACCATGCACCACGACCTTCAGGCCCTCAAGCAGATTGCCCGCTTTGTCGAGGCAGACAACACGCCGCCCGCGAACTTTTCGCGCCGCGACTTTCTCAAGTTCTCCGGCGCGGCCGGGGCGGGCGGCTTTGCGCTGGGCTTCGCCCCGCTGGCCGAAGCCTCGCTGCCTTCCGTGGCCCAGGCCGGTGGGCCCGGTCTCAAGCCCACGCAGATTCCGCAGGGTTTCATCAGCATCGCGCCGGACGGCACGGTGACCATCACCGTGAACCGCCTGGACATGGGCCAGGGCATCGAGACCGGCCTGCCGATGATCGCGGCCGAGGAACTGGACGCCGACTGGTCCAAGGTCAGGAGCGCCTTCGGCACGGCAGACCCGCGCTATGTGGACCCGGTGGTGGGCATGCACCTCACGGGCGGCTCGCAGAGCATTGCCAACAGCTACACGCAGTACCGCGAGCTGGGCGCGCGCGTGCGCGCCATGCTGGTGGGCGCCGCCGCGCAGCAGTGGAAGGTCAAGCCCGAGCAGTGCAGCACCGACAAGGGCGTGGTGACTGGCCCTGGCAACCGCCGCGCCACCTACGGCAGCCTGGCCGCTGCTGCGATGAAGCAGCCTGTGCCCGCCAAGGTCACGCTCAAGGACCCGAAGAACTTCAAGATCATCGGTCAGCCCGTCACGCTGCTGGCCGCGCGCAACAAGAGCCGCGGCGCGCAGCAGTACACGATCGACGTCAAGCGCCCGGGCATGCTGGTGGCGGTGATTGCCCAGCCGCCCACCTTCAGCACCAAGCTCAAGGGCTTCGATGCCAACGCCGCGAGCAAGATGCGCGGCGTGAAGGCCATCTTCCCCGTGCCGCTGGACATGGGCGCGCAGGGCGTGGCCGTGGTGGCGGACACCTACTGGAACGCCAAGCAGGCGCGCGATGCCATGAAGGTGAACTGGGATCTGGCCAGCGTGGCCAAGGTGGACAGTGCCCGCCAGATGGCCGAGTACCGCGAGCTGGCCGCCAAGCCCGGCAGCCTCTCCAAGTTCCGCGACGACACCAGCAAGATCGCCGGCGCACCCAACAAGATCGACGCCGAGTTCTGGTTCCCCTACCTGGCGCACGCCGCCATGGAGCCGATGAGCTGCGTGGTGGATCTCACCAAGGATAAGTGCGAGGTCTGGAGCGCCTCACAGATGCCCGGCGTGGACGCCGGCACCATCGCCAAGATGACGGGCCTCAAGCCTGAGCAGGTGCGCATCAATGTGCAGATGTCTGGCGGGGGCTTTGGCCGCCGCGCCGTGCCGACGGTGGAGTACCACGTGGAAGCCGTGGCTGTGGCCATGGGCCTGCTCAAGAGCGGCACGCCTGCGCCCGTGAAGGTGATGTGGAGCCGCGAGGACGACATGGCCGCCGGCTACTACCGCCCCTCGCACCTGCACAAGGCCAGCATCGGCTTTGATGCCCAGGGCAACATCCTGGGCTGGGACCACACCATCGTGGGCCAGTCCATCGTGGCGGGCTCGCCCTTCGAGAGCTTCCTGATCAAGGACGGCATCGACGGCACCATCACCGAAGGCATGCGCGACCCCTACACGATGCCCATGAAGCTGGCCGTACATCACCCCCGCCAGAACGTGCCGGTGCTGTGGTGGCGCTCGGTCGGCTCCACCCACACTGCCTACGTGATGGAGACCCTGCTCGACGAGATTGCCATGGCCACCAAGCAAGACCCGGTGGCCTACCGCAAGAAGCTGTTCGATTCAAAGAAGGGCGCGCGCTGCAACGCCGCGCTGGATCTTGCCGTGCAGAAGAGCGGCTACGGCACCCGCACGCTGCCCGCAGGCCGGGCCTGGGGCGTGGCCGTGCACGAGAGCTTCAACACCGCAGTGGCCTTCATCGTGGAGGCCAGCGTCACGGCCGGTGTGCCCAAGCTGCACAAGGTCTGGGCGGGCGTGCACTGCAACCTCGCTGTGAACCCGCGCAACATCGAGGCGCAGGTACAGGGCGCTGCGCTCATGGGCCTGGGCACCTGCATGCCCGGCGAGCAGATCACCTTCAAGGGCGGCATGGTCGAGCAGACCAACTTCAGCGCCTATGAGGTGCCGCGCATCACCGACATGCCCGAGGTGGATGTGGCCATCGTCCCGAGCGCAGACCCGCCCACCGGCATTGGCGAGCCCGGCCTGCCGCCGCTGGCCCCGGCCCTGGCCAATGCCATTGCAAGGCTGACCGGCAAGCGTCTGCGCAACATGCCGTTCCCGGACAAGATCGTTTGATCCGGCTCACCGCCGCGCCAGCTTGCGGCTGGCGCGGCGTCAATTCCAGCGCGCAAAGCCAGGCGTTCGACGCACGGTCGAAGCATGACGTCACGCCATGAAGTGAATTCACTCAACGAAGGAGCAACAGCATGGCCCTGAAGGTTCTGTACACCGCCCACGCCCACGCCACCGGCGGCCGCAACGGCCACACCCAGTCCAGCGACGGCATCGTCAGCGTGGATCTCTCCATCCCCAAGGCCATGGGCGGCCCCGGCAAGCCCGGCACCACCACGCCTGAAGACCTCTTTGCCGCCGGCTACGCCGCCTGCTTCGGCAGCGCCGCCGAGTTCGTCGCCAAGAGCATGCTCAAGCTCAACCCGAGCAGCATCGCCATCGACTGCGCCGTGGGCATCGGCACCAACGACGCCGGCGGCTTCGGCCTCAAGGTGGACATGGTCGCCACTGTGGGCGGCCTGTCCCAGGAAGACGCCGAAAAGCTCATCCACACCGCGCACCAGGTCTGCCCCTACAGCAACGCCACGCGCAACAACGTGGACGTAAGCCTCACCGTCAAGACGGTTTGAGCGCTTGCGAAGGCGGCTGATGCCCGGGCTTGAAAAGCGAAGCTGGCTCTGGGTGCGGCTCTTCAGGCCAAAATGGCTGGAGAACCGCGCCAGACAAGCGGAAAGGCATTTCCACGCCGTTGTGTTCGGGGCACTGTTGAGCGCGGCAGCAGGCTCGGCGGTCGCACAGGCGCCCAGCCCGGCACCTGCCGCTCCGTCGGCCGCCGCGCGCGCGCAGATCGAGGCGCTGATTAGCCGGATCGAAGGGCACAAGGACCTGCGCTTCATTCGCAATGGCCGCAGCTACACCGCGGCCCAGGCGGCGGAGTTCCTTCGCCGCAAGTGGCCGGCGCAGTGCGCAAGCGCGCAAAGTGCCGAGCAGTTCATCGAGCAGTGTGCAAGTCGTTCCTCAACCACCGGGCGCCCCTACGAGATCCGCCAGGGCGACCGCACCCGACCCGCCGCCGAGGTCTTGCGCGAGTGGGCGGGCGACAACAAGAAAGCCTCCTCATGCATCCCCTTCACCCTCTCGCTGGCCACGCTGCAGCACAGCACAAGCAGCCGCGAATCCGGCTGAACCTGCGGGCGTTCCAACCCTTGACCGCGCTGCTGGCCGCAGCCGCGCTGACGGGCACGCACCTGTGCGCCGCGGCGCAAACGAGCGCCGACCGGCCGGACTATGTGCAGATCAACCTGGGTGCCATGACCACCGAGCAGGACTGGTGGGTGGCCACCACGGGCTACGCCGCCTCGGTGCGCTGGGGCCGACCCCTCACGGATACCTGGCATCTGCAGGTAGGTGGCCACGCGGCGCGCAACACGGAGGGCGGCAATTTCTATGAGCGCCGGGCGCTCGGTGTAGATGCCGAGTACGACTTTGACGTGCGCTGGCTGGGTGGCTACCCGGCTGCGGGCATCGGCACCGGGATGGCGCGCACGGCCATGCGCTTCGGCGGGCGGACCGAGGCCGGCTGGTCACCCTACATTTCGGTGAACGTCGACTACTTGTGGCCAATCTCACGCAGCCAAACCGTTGGCGCAGAGGTGCGCTACACGCAGAGCCGCCTGCGCCGTAGCGACGTGTTCGGTCCCAGCCGCGGCAACCCGGGCATGACCTACTGGACGCTCGCCTGGCGGCACACGCTGTGAGCTGCAACGCACGCTGCGTGAACGGCGGCGTGCGTTGCGAGCAGGCTCAGGCAACCTGGAGCAGACCCTTCTTCGCCAACATCGGCTCCACCTTCGCATCGCGGCCGCGGAAGGCGCGGTAGGCCTCGCGCGGGGCCTGGCGGTTGCCGGCGCTGTAGATGTTCGCCAGCAGGCGCTCGGCGGTGCTGACATCGAAGATGTCGCCCGTTTCCACAAACGCGTCAAAGGCGTCTGCGTCCAGCACCTCGGCCCACAGGTACACGTAGTAGCCGGCGGCATAGCTGTAGCCGGCAAACAGGTGGCGGAAGTGGACGAGGTGGTGCATGGGGCTGCCAATCGCGGCGGGCATGCCCAGGCGGGCGAGTTCGGCAGCCTGGAAGGCCTTGGCATCCAGCTGGCTGAAGTCGGTCTGCATGTGCAGGGCCATGTCCACCAGCGCACTGGCGGTGTACTGCACGCTGTCGTAGGCCTGGTTGAAGCGGCGGGCGCGTTTGAGCTTGGCAATCAGCGCGTCGCTGATCGGCTCGCCGGTCTCGACATGGCGGGCATGGGCCTTGAGCACCTGCGGCTCCAGCGCCCAGTGCTCCATGAGCTGGCTGGGCAGCTCCACAAAGTCGCGCAGCACCTGCGTGCAGGACAGGCGCTCGTAGGTCACGTCGCTCAGCAGGCCGTGCAGGCCGTGGCCGAACTCATGGAACAGGGTGCGCACGTCGTCAAAGGACAGCAGTGTGGGCTGGCCGGCCGGTGCCTTGGCGAAGTTGTTGTTGTTCACGACGATGGGCAGCACGGCGCCGTCGAGCTTGCACTGGTGGCGGTACAGGCTCATCCAGGCGCCGCCGCGCTTCGTTGGCCGGGCAAAGTTGTCGCCCAGGAAGATGGCGCGCAGATCGTCAGTCTTGGCGTCACGCACTTCCCAGAGGCGCACGTCGGGGTGATACAGCTGCACACCTTTCACCTCGACAAAGCGCAGGCCGAACAGGCGCTGGGCGCAGTCGAACATGGCTTCGATCATGCGCTCCAGGCTGAAGTAGGGCTTGATCTCGGCGTCGTCGAGGTCGTAGTCGCGCACGCGCACCTTCTCGGCGTAGTAGCGCCAGTCCCAGGGGGCGAGTTCGCTGATGCCGTCGGCACGGGCTAGGGCTTCGAGCTGCTGCCGGTCGCGCGACGCGGCGGCCTTGGCTGGCGCCCAGACGCGGTGCAGCAGGTCCATCACGGCGTCCGTGCTGCCGGCCATCATGTCGGCCTGCACGTAGGCGGCGTAGTTGGGGTAGCCGTGCAGCGTGGCCTGCTCCTGGCGCAGGGTCATGATGCGCTGGATCAGCGCGGCGTTGTCGCGCGCGCCGGCACCACGGGAGGTCCACGCCTTGAAGAGCTGCTCGCGCAGATCGCGCCGGGTGGAGAAGGTCAGAAAGCCGATGTACAGGGCGCGGGTGAGGGCAATGACGGCCTTGCCGGGCAGGCCGCGCTGCTCGCCGGCGCTTCTGGCGGCATCAATCACCCAGCCGGGCAGGCCGGCGGTGTCTGCATCGGTCTCGAGTACGAGCTTGTAGTCCTGCTCGTCGGCCAGCACGTTCTGGCTGAACTCGGTCGTGAGCTTGGCCAGGGTCTCGGTCACTTCGGCGTAGCGCGCGCGCTTGTCGGCCGGCAGCTTTGCCCCGGCCATGACGAAGTCCATGTGCACGCGGCCGAGCAGGCGCAGGCTCTCGGCGTCCAGGCCGAGCGTGTCGCGCTGCTGCTGCAGGGCATCAATGCGCGCAAACAGCGCGGCGTTCAGGTACTTGGCATTGCTGTGGGCGGCCATGCGCGGCGCGACATCACGCTCCACGGCCTGCAGGGCGGCCGGGGCCTCAGAAGCGACCAGGTTGGAGAAGGTATGCGCCACGCGCTTGAGCGTCTTGCCGCTGCGCTCCAGGGCGAGGATGGTGTTCTCGAAGCTGGCCGGGGCAGTGCTCGCGGCA
Source organism: beta proteobacterium AAP99 (assembly GCA_001295775.1). Taxonomy (GTDB): domain Bacteria; phylum Pseudomonadota; class Gammaproteobacteria; order Burkholderiales; family Burkholderiaceae_C; genus Piscinibacterium. The sequence goes on along the minus strand of LJIA01000005.1, from coordinate 179,390 downwards.
ATGGCGTCCAGCTCGGCGCGGTGCTCGGCAAATGCAGCCTCGAAGGCCGGCAGGAAGTGGGCAGCCTCCAGCAGCTCGAAGGGCGGCAGGCCGTAGGGGGTGGACCAGGTGGCGAGCAGGGGGTTGCCCAGCGGTGCAGCTTCAGACATGGCGGGCCCTTGTGAGGCGGTAAGGATGAAGCCCGAAAGTGTAGGCCGCAGACCCTGTGCGACTGCAGCAGCGCGTGCCGGGTAGGCACGGAGGCCAATCCGGGTTCCGGCAGCAGGCCAGTTGCCACTGGGGCAACGAGCCGGCGGGTTCAGCGCAGGGTGATGGCGTTGGAGTTGTAGGCGACGCCCAGCATGTAGGACACCTGGCGCCGCTGCTGAGTGAGCGGGCTCTCGGCGGCCGGGCCGATCAGGTAGCCGAGGCCCATCTGGCCGAAGCCCACCCAGTGGCGACCCAGCTGATGGCGGATCGACGCACTGACGCCGATATCGCGAAAACCCGCAGACGGCGAGTAGGGCGTGAGCGTGGAGCCCGGCGGCAGGTTCTGTGGCACGCCGTAGTAGATCTTCATGAAGTGGTTGTCTGCATAGGACACCGAGCCATTGAGGCCCACGATCCAGTTGGGCGCGATGCGGCGCGAGGTGCCGGTGCCCAGCGAGAACACGGTGCCGGTCTCGGTGCTCTTGATGTCGCTGGACAGGGTGGCCGTCGCGGACCAGTACTCGGTCAGGTTCAGCGTGCTGCCCAGGGCGTAGGTGACGCGGCGCTTGATGTCAGACAGACCGGCAAGCTTGGGGTCGTCGCCTGCCTTGCGGCCGGAGTCCAGGCGCAGGCCAAGATTGAGCTTGAAGGTCGGCCGCTCGATCAGCGAGGCGCTTGCACCTGCGACTTCCGAGCCGCCGTCGGAGAAGCTGCGCGCAATGCCGGCGCGCGGGCCGTTGAAGCTGAAGCGCCCCCAACGCACCGATGCGAGCAGGCGGCCCTTCCATTTGCGGGTGTCTGACCCCGAATAGGCCGGCGTGTTCAGGATGGCCGGACCCAGCAGCCAGCTGAAGGAACTGGGTGTGTCGTCAGCTTGCACTCTGTCGGGCGGCAGGTCGAGCAGCCCGGCTGGGTCGCGACGTGCATTGGCGATCGCCATGCGCATGCGCTCGCTTTCGCGTTGCGCTTCACTTTCGGTCTCGGCGGCCGCGGCCGCAGCGCTGATGCTGCCGCTGGGGTTCAGTGTGGGCATGTCCGGCGAACTGACCTGCGCTTGTGCGCCGGCGCATCCAAGCAGAGCGCCCAGACTGGCAAGCAGAACACGCGAAGCAGAACTCATTGGGGTCTCCGGTCGGGTTCAGGCAGGTGCCGGTGCAGCCAGGCCGCTGCAAGTGCACACAGGGTCCAGCAGATCCACGCCGTCCAGAGCGTGTGGCTGACGTAGTGCGCGCCGCGCATGAGTTGCACGGCGCCAAAGAGTGCACCGGCAAGCAGCACGATCAGCAGCACGGTCCGGGCCGCCCGCGGCTGCCACGGGCGCCAGAGCTGCCAGGCTCCAAGAAAGGCGAAGGCCGTCACCGCATGGCCTGAGGGGAAGCAGCCGCCGGGGCCGCCGTCGCTCACGCCGGGAAGCCAGTGCGACACGACGTGCGCCAGCCCGCCGAACTCCGCCAGCTCCCAGGGGCAGCTGGTCAGGCTGTAGCGCTTGATGACCCCGATCAGGATGACGCAGCCCAGCATCACGCCGATCCATTGCAGCTGCAGGCGCCGGGGGGGTGTATCGGCGCTGCCGTACACATCCGCGCGCGCGGCAACCCAGAGCATCGCGGCCAGCACCACCCAGCCCAGGTAGCGGCCGCCATCGTGAAATACACGGGCGAGCAGCACATCGTCGCGCAGGGCAAAGCCGCTTGCGTCGGCAAACATGCGGCTCACGATCAGATCGGCACCGCTGAAGTCCCAAGCAGCCAGCAGCAGCAGGGCCGCGGCACTGATGCACAGATCAAGCCGCAGGCGGCGTTGCCATGCGCGGCCGCTTCCTGCCGGAGCGCTGAGTACGGTGCTCATGGCGCGGCCTTTCTGCAGCTGGCCAGGGCGTCAAGCTTCGGCTCATACAGCCCGGTCTGCACGTCCGCCAGACCGAGCAGGGTGTGAAACAGATGATCGTGGCTGAAGGCCTCCTTCTGCGCGCGCTCGCGCACGCAGCCGGTGTCCAGCCCCGCGTCCTTGCTGAAGCGCTCAGAGAACCACATGACCATCGGTACCCGCTTTTGCACTTCCGGGGCGATCGCATAGGGCATGCCGTGCAGGAAAAGACGGTTCTCACCGAGAGACTCGCCATGGTCCGACACGTAGTACATGGCGGTATCCACGCGCTCGCTTGCCGCCTGCAGGCGCGCGACCACGCTGGCCAGAAGGTGGTCCGTGTAGAGAAGCGCGTTGTCGTAGGCGTTGCGGATTTCCTCCAGACTGCAGCGCTGCAGGTCGTCATCGCGGCAGGCCGGCGTGAATCGGGCAAAGGCAGGCGGATAGCGGCGGAAGTAGGCCGGGCCATGGTTGCCCAGCTGGTGCAGCACGAGCACTTCCACCCCGGGCTTCTGCATGGATGCAGCGCGCTGGATGGCCGAGTCCACGCTTGGCAACAGCGCCTCGTCCAGGCAGCGGCCGTCCGCGCACAGGCCGGGCGGGTTCAGCGTGGCCACGGCATCGGTGGGCAGGCCGTCGCACACGCCCTTGCAGCCGGACTGGTTGTCCACCCAGCGAACCTGAGCGCCCGCGCGGGCCAGCACATGCAGCAGGCCCTCCTGCCCCTTGATGCGGGCCTCGTCATAGTCGCGCCGGCCCACCGGGGCGAACATACAGGGCACGGAGACCTCGGTATTGGTGCCGCAGCTTGTGACCTGTGCAAAGTTGATGACCGGCAGCTTGGCCAGCTCGGGCGTGGTCTGGCGCTGGTAGCCCGACAATCCCCAGTTCGCAGCGCGCGCTGTTTCACCCACCACGAGCACGATGAGTCTCGGACGTTGCGCCTGTGCCCAGCTGGGCCCCGGCTTGGCATCGAGGCCGATGGGCTCGCGCGGGCGGGCGGCGCCGCGCACATCGCCGGCCACCACGCTGGTCAATGAATACAGATAGTTCGCCGGGGTGAGCTGGTAGCGCAACTCCTTCTGGTTGCGCATCAAGGACGCCAGGGGCTGGAACGCCGCCAGCACGCTGACCACGCCCACCACCATGGCGATGAAGATGAAGGCGAGCCTGCGCAGCAGCGCGCGCGCAAGCGGCTGCCGAACGATCTGCACGCGCCACAGCAGCAGCGTGGGCAGACCGGCATAGAGCATCACGTGCAGCAGCATGGGCCAGGAGAGCAGCTCGCCGGCTTCATGCAGGTCGGTGCGCAGTACGTTGCGCAACATCGATGGGTCAAGCACCACGCTGTAGCGCTGCATGTAGAACGCAGCCAGCGAGGTGCCGATCAGCAGCACCGTGCCTAGCGGCTTGACCGTCCAGCGATTGAGCAGCAGACCCAGGATGGCGGCGTGCAGCGCCAGCACCAGTGCCACCATCGCCGCCAGCAGGGCCCAGGTGGCCGGCTCGCTCCAGTTGCGCGACTTCAACGCGCCGGCAAGGAATGCGCCGTTGGCCGACAGCAGCCAGAACAGGCACAGACCGACGATCACGGCTTCGACGGACGCCTGCAGGCGCCAGCCCACAACGGCGGACACGCCCGACTTCGAGTGATCGGGTTTGGCGTCGATACTAGGGTTTTCCATGAACCCAGCATGCCCAGCCAAGCTGAAGCGAAGCTGAAGCGGGCGGCGAACATTCGGCTGTGCGCGAGCCCTTCGACGGCAGGCGCACAGCAGAGACCATCTACCTCCTCATGCGCTTGCTGCTTATCGAAGACGACCCTGTCCTGGGCTCCGGCCTGCGCGACTTCCTGCGTGCCGAAGGGCATGCAGTGACCTGGGCGCAGCGGCTCTCTGAATCCAACGCGCCGCTGGCCGAAGCTTTCGACGCCTATCTGGTGGACTGGTCACTGCCCGACGGATCGGGACTGGACTGGCTGGTGCGCCGGCGCAGCAAGGGCGATCGCACTGCTGCGCTGATGTTGACCGCGCGCGATCTGCTCGCGGATCGGATCACGGGGCTCGATGCCGGCGCGGACGACTACCTCGTGAAGCCCTTTGCACCGGAAGAACTCAGTGCGCGGATGCGCGCCGTGATGCGCCGGCAGGCCGGCGTGGCCGACGCAGGGCTGCGCTGCGGCGATGTACTGATCGATCTCGGTGCGCGCAGCGTGAGGGTGGGCGAGCAGGCGGTGGAACTCACCGCACGGGAGTGGGCCGTGCTGGAGGCGCTGGCCCTGCGGCCTGGACGCATCGTGTCCAAGGACGAACTGGAGCAGCTGGCGCTGGGTGGTGCGGGCGAAGTGTCCAGCAATGCACTGGAGGTGCATGTGTCCAGCCTGCGCCGCAAGCTGGGCCGCGATCTCGTGCAGACCGTGCGCGGCCTCGGCTACCGGCTGATGCAGGACGGCGGCGCATGAAGACCCTGTCGATCCGCAGCGCCTTCAGCCGCATGCTGGGCCTGCACGCGCTGCTGGTCAGTGCGACGGTGGGTCTGGCCGTCTGGCTGGCCGTGCAGGGCGAGGTCCATGAACTGCTGGACGACTCGCTGCAGTCTTCCAGCCGCGTGCTGGCCGTCCTGTTGGCCGACGAACGCACCCTCACCGACCCCACGCTCCAGTTGCGCCTGGACAAGGCCACGGATGGCATCGACGAAAGCGGGCGCTTCGCCTGGCAGGTGGTCGAGTACGCCGGCGCCGGGCCGGCGAGGGTGCTCGCGCATTCCAGCGCCGCGCCGCACGAGCCCTACCGCGCCACGTCCACGGCCGGCTTCTTTGATGTCGGCCTCTGGCGCATCCATGGCAGCACGCTGGGCCATGAAGGCCGGATGCTCTACGTGGCCCAGACTCATGCGGAGCGGGTGGAAGCACAGACCGAGATTGCGCTGAACACGGGTCTGGCGGCGGTGGCCATGGTGCTGCTGGCACTCGTGTGGCTGCGGATCGTGGTGCGGCGCGAGCTGCAGCCCCTGCAGCGCCTGTCGGCACGCCTGACGCTGCATGACCCGCTGGACCCCAAGGCCACGCTGGGCGCGGCCGAGCGCGAGGAGCTTCAGCCCGTGCACGATGCCGTGGATGAGCTGACCGCACGCCTTGCACGCCGCGTCGCGCAGGAGCGAGCGTTCGCCGCCCACGCGGCCCACGCGCTGCGCACACCGCTGGCCGGCATGGATGCGCAGCTCGCCGTGGCGCTCAAGACCAGCCCGCCGGACCTGACCGAGCGCCTGCAGCAGGTGCGGCAGGCCGCCGGGCGCCTCTCGCATGTGGTCACGGCCATTCTCACGCTGTTCCGCAGCGGCGTGGGCTTGAAACGCCAGAGCGTGAACCTCAAGGAGCTGATGCGCCGCATCCCGGTCGACGGGCTGAACGTGCGTGTAGCCGAAGGGGCGCTGCTCGTGAATGCAGACCCGGACTTGCTTGCCGCGGCCCTGATCAATCTGCTGGACAACGCGGTGCGCCACGGGGCGACGGAGCTGCACGTGGAGACGCCGAGCGAGCAGCTCGTGCGCCTCTCCGACAACGGCCCCGGTGTGGATGCCCTGCGCTGGCAGGATCTGCGTCTGGCACTGGAAGGCGGCACGCCCGCCACGGACATCGGCCTGGGTCTGGCGCTGGCCGATCTGGTGGCACAGGCCCATGGCGGCCGGGTGGAGCTGCCCGTGGCCAACCGTGGCTTCGTGGTCGAGCTCAGCTTGCCGCCGGAACTGCCGAAAACACCGCATCACGACATGAAGAGCTGACCCATGCTGACTCTGAGCCCCATCGTCCTGCTGCTGGCTGCCGGCCAGGCCACCCGCTGGCGCGAGGAGCAGCCGGACACCCACAAGCTCACGGCAGATCTTGCGGATTCCAGCGTGTTCTCGATCACGCTCAAGCATGTGCAGGCAGCAGGCTTGCCGATCGGACTGTGCGTGAGCAGTCATACACCGCCTTCCATCATCGAGATCGCGCGGCGCGAGGACGTTCCCCATCACGTCTGCTCGGGCGGCATGGGCGAGGTGATCGCGCAGGCCGTCGCCACCTGGCAGTCGCCCGCCGGCTGGCTGGTGCTGCCTGCGGACATGCCCTGCGTGTCCCCGGCCACGATCCGCGAGGTGGCGCGGCAGCTGCGGATCGGCAAGGCAGACTGCGTGGCGCCCACGCATGGCGGGCTGCGCGGGCATCCGGTGGCTTTCAGCGTGCAGTGCCAGGCCTCGCTGCTCGCGCTGCGCGGTGATGCCGGTGCACGCAGCGTGCTGGACAGCCACCTGCTCCGGACCATGGAGTGCGATGACGCCGGTATCCTGCTCGACATCGACACCCCCGCAGACCGCGACCGTGCAGAAGATTTCCTACAGCATCATCCCCGCTGACCCGGCGGCCCACCTCTACGAGATCACGCTCACTGTCGAGCGACCCGCGCCCGAGGGTCAGGTGCTGAGCCTGCCGGCCTGGATTGCCGGCAGCTACATGATCCGCGAGTTCGCCAAGAACATCGTCAGCATCTCGGCCGCAAGCGGCAAGAAGCCCGTGGCGCTCACCAAGCTGGACAAGGACACCTGGCGCGCTGCACCCTGCAAGGGGCCGCTTGCGGTGACCATGCAGGTCTATGCCTGGGACCTTTCCGTGCGCACCGCGCATCTGGACCAGCACTACGGCTTCTTCAATGGCACCAGCGTGTTCCTGCGCGTCCACGGTGCGGAGCATCTGCCGCATGAGCTGGAGATTCGTGCACCCAAGGGCGTACGTAACTGGAAGGTCGCCACCAGCCTGCCCAGAAGCAAAGGCACCAAGCCGCAGGCGTTCGGCAGCTACGTGGCGCCGGACTATGACGCGCTGGTCGATCATCCGGTGGAGATGGGCAGCTTTGCCGCCGGCGGTTTCGAGGCCTGCGGCGCGCGGCACGACATCGCCATCACCGGCCGCGTGCCGGGTCTGGACATGGCGCGTCTGGAAGCGGACTTCAAGAAGATCTGCGAAGCGCAGATCAGGTTCTTCGAGCCCAAGACCGCGCTGGCGCCCTTCCTGGACAGCAGTGATCGCTATGTCTTCATGACCATGGCCGTGGGCGATGGCTATGGTGGGCTCGAGCACCGCGCCTCCACTGCGCTGGTCTGCAATCGCAATGATCTGCCGCAGACCGGCAGCGCCGACAGCAGCGAGGGCTACCGCAACTTCCTCGGGCTGGTGAGCCACGAGTACTTCCACACCTGGAACGTCAAGCGCATCAAGCCGGCGGTGTTCGCACCCTACGACCTGAGCCGCGAGACCCACACACCGCTGCTCTGGCTGTTCGAAGGCTTCACCAGCTACTACGACGACCTGATCCTCGCGCGCGCCGGCTTGATGACCGAGGATCAGTACCTCAAGGCCCTGGCCAAGACCGTAAGCGGCGTGTTGCGCGGCCCTGGCCGCCTCAAGCAGAGCGTCGCGCAGAGCAGCTTCGACGCCTGGACCAAGTACTACCGCCAGGACGAGAACAGCCCCAACGCCATCGTCAGCTACTACACCAAGGGCTCGCTGGTGGCGCTGTATCTGGACCTGAGCATCCGCACCCGGACGCGCGGACGAAAGAGCCTGGACGACTTCATGCGCCTGCTCTGGACGCGCTTCGGGCGCGACTTCTATCAGGGCAAGCCACAGGGCGTGGCGCCGGAAGAGATCACGGGCCTCATGAAGCAGGCCACGGGCCTGGATCTCTCGCGTGAACTGCATCTGGCCACCGAAACCACACAGGATCTGCCGCTGGAACCGCTGTTTGCTGCGCTGGGCATCAGCTATAGCCAGCGCGCCGAGGGCAGCACGCCCAGCCTGGGGGTACGCACCAAGGGGCAGGGCAGTGACTGCGTGATTGCCACCGCCTTCAACGGCGAGCCGGCCCACGCAGCGGGCCTGTCCGCCAACGACGTGATCGTCGCCATCGACGGGCTGCGCGCGACGCCGGGCAATCTGGACGGGCTGCTTTCGCGCTACCGCGCAGGCGACACGGTCACGGTGCACGCTTTTCGGCGCGATGAGCTGATTGACGTCCGGGTGAAGCTCGCCGTGCCGCCCGCCACGAGCGTGAAGCTGATCGCCTCGGACAAGGCGGCGCTGGAAAAGCGCAAGCTGCGCCGCCAGTGGTTGGCCGCATGAGCACGGAACAGCTCCCTCCGGGCTATGCGCTTCACCTGGGCGCAGAGCGGATGGACGTGTTCGCCGTGCACGCCTTTCTGACCCACACCTACTGGGGTGCGGGCATTCCGCTTGAGGTGGTGGAACGCGCCGTTCGCCACTCGCTGTGCGTGGGCGTGGTGGCCGCCGAAGGCCAGCAGGTGGCCTTTGCGCGTGCGATCACCGATCACGCGACTTTTGCCTACCTGGCCGACGTCTATGTCTTGCCCGAGCACCGCGGACGCGGGCTATCGCGCGTCATGCTTTCGACGCTGTTTGCGCAGCCGGAGCTGATGAACCTGCGCCGCTTCATGCTGGCCACGCGCGACGCTCATGCGCTGTATGCCGGCTACGGCTTCACGCCGCTGGAACGGCCGGAGCGCATGATGGAGCGGCATGATCCACAGGTGTATCAACGCTTGTCTGCCGGCCAGACGGACTGAGGAGCCGCCCGTGAAGATCCCCGCCCGCTACGCGCATCTGGTGTTCTCGTTTCTCATGAGCACGATGATGGCCTTCATCATGACGGCCATCGTCACGGCCATCAACACCGGCATCACTGGCGACTTCGTGAGCCGCTGGGCCCATGCCTTCCTGCTGGCCTGGCTGCCCGCGTTCGGCTGCGTGCTCGTCCTCGCACCGCCGATCCGAAAGTGGGTCAATGCCCGCACGGTCGCGCAGTAAACGTCAAATTCGGACAGAAAATCATCAGTCAATAAAGATGCTGTTTCCGCGCATCAGACAAGCGGATACAGCTGTTGGCGCTCTTTAGATACCGTCATAAACGGACAAATCAGAGTGTGGGCAGCCTCGCAAAGCTCTGCGAAGGCGAAATCGACCGCTCGTTGCCCGACACAGGCAGATCCAGCACGCCATCCACCCGTGCCAGCGGCGGGCCGCTCGCCAGCCAGGCGCGCAGCTCACCCAGCATCGGCGCCTCGCCGCGGGCATAGACCTGCACGGTGCCATCGCTTCGATTGCGCACCCAACCCGCCAGCCCGAGCTGCTGGCCCATGTCCTGCGTCGCGTCGCGAAATCCGACGCCCTGCACACGGCCCGAGACGATCACGTGAAGTTCCGGCATGCTGCAAGTATGCGATTGATCGCTGCGCACAGCCGTGGGAAGTTTCCCGATCCTGCGCACCTTGCCCCACACTGAACCCCCATGAGCGACAGCTACTTCACCCGCATCTATGCCCACCGCGGCGGCGGCACGCTCGCCCCGGAGAACACGGTGCAGGCCCTGCAGCTCGCACATCAGATGGGCTTCCAGGGCGTGGAGTTCGACGTCATGCTCACCGCGGACGACGAGCCCGTGCTGATGCACGATGCCGAGTTCGGGCGCACGGTGTTTGGCACCGGCCAGATGAACGAGACCCGCTGGGAAGACCTGCAGCGCAAGAACGCCGGCGCCTGGTTCAAGGACCCGCGCTACGCCGGCGCGCGCGTGCCGCACCTGGACCATGCGCTGTCCTACTGCAGCGCACGAAGCATGCACATGAATGTCGAGATCAAGCCCGCACCGGGGCGCGATGCTCGCACAGGCGAAGTGGCGGCGGGTCTGTGCGCGCGCTACTTCGCGCAGGCTGCGGCTGGCGTGCCGCTGCTCAGCTCCTTCAGCCGCGAGGCGCTGCAGGCCGCAGCACAGGCGGCGCCTCATCTGCCGCGGGCCCAGCTCTGGCGCGAACTGCCGCAGGACTGGGCCGCCCAGCTGGCTGCGCTTGGCTGTGTGGCCGCGCACGTGCGGCACGATCATCTGGACGAAGCGCGCTGCGCCGCCATCAAGGCCGCGGGTTACGGGCTGATGGCCTACACGGTGAACGAGCCGCGCCGCGCCCGCGAGCTGCTGGCCTGGGGCGTGGATGCGATCTGCACTGACCGGCTGGACCTCATCGGCCCGCGCTTTCGCTGACCGCCAGGCCGCGCGCAGCTTGCAGAAGCCTGTCGGGGCCGCGCCCGGGATTACGCGCAGTTACACCCGTCGGTCGGCGGCGGCGCGGGGGCTCTGCGTTGAGGGCGGGTGCGCACCTCGATGACTGCTTCAAGCCCAGCCGAACTGGAGACCCCCATGACCCGCCCCAAGATCATTGCCCTGCTGCTCGGTGCCGCCCTGAGCGCCGGCGCCATGGCCCAGACCAATACTGCCGAAATGACCCAGCGCGACGCCAATCAGCAGCAGCGCATCGAGAATGGCCTGAAGTCCGGCCAGCTCACAACCCGTGAAGCCGCCCGCCTTGAGAAACAGGAAGCCCGCGTGGACCGCATGCAGGCCAACGCCTTGAAGGACGGCAAGCTCAGCCCCGCAGAGCGCCAGCGCATCGATGCCGCCCAGAACAAGGTCAGCCAGGACATCTACAAGGAAAAGCACGACGCGCAGACCGGCAACCCCAACTCCGCATCCAGCCAGCGCATGCAGCAGACCGTGCAGCGTGACGCGAACCAGGAGCAGCGCATCGCCAATGGCGTGAAGAACGGCTCGCTCACGAACAAGGAAGTGGGCCATCTCGAGCGCGGCCAGGCCCGTGTGGATGGTGCCCAGGCCCGTGCCGGTGCTGACGGCCATGTGAGCGCGGCCGAGCAGGCCCGCATCAATGCCCGGCAGAACCACCAGTCCGCCAAGATCTACAACAAGAAGCACAACGACAAGACGCGCGGCTGAGCCCTCGCGCCAAGGCCGGGCGTCCGCCAGACGCGCCCCACGTTCCCCAGGCCTTTCCTCCCCGAGTGACCAACGGCCCGCCGCAGCGCGGGCCGTTGGTCTTCTGGCCCCTAAAATCGGCGGTTCCTCTTCACCACAGAGCGCGTGCGCCCCCTTGCACGCCAGCGACCGAGCATCCGGCCCATGAAAGCAGCAGAGATCCGCGAAAAGTTCCTGTCCTTCTTCGAATCGAAGGGCCACACCCGAGTGCGAGCCTCCAGCCTCGTACCGGGCAATGACCCCACGCTGCTGTTCGTGAACTCCGGCATGGTGCAGTTCAAGGACGTGTTCCTGGGCACGGACAAGCGTGCCTACAGCCGCGCGACCACCGCGCAGAAGAGCCTGCGTGCCGGCGGCAAGCACAACGACCTCGAAAACGTCGGCTACACCGCGCGCCACCACACCTTCTTCGAGATGCTGGGCAACTTCAGCTTCGGCGACTACTTCAAGCGCGACGCGCTCAAGTTCGCCTGGGAGCTGCTGACCGAGGTCTACAAGCTGCCCAAGGACAAACTCTGGGCCACGGTCTATGCCGAGGACGACGAGGCCTACGACATCTGGCACAAGGAGATCGGCCTGCCGGCCGACCGCATCGTGCGTATCGGCGACAACAAGGGCAAGCGCTACGCCAGCGACAACTTCTGGCAGATGGCCGACACCGGCCCCTGCGGCCCCTGCTCCGAGATCTTCTACGACCACGGCCCCGAAGTCGCCGGCGGTCCTCCGGGCAGCCCGGAAGCCGACGGCGACCGCTACATCGAGATCTGGAACAACGTGTTCATGCAGTTCGACATGCAGCCCGACGGCTCGCTGATCCCGCTGCCCAAGCCCTGCGTGGACACCGGCATGGGCCTGGAGCGTCTGGCCGCCGTGCTGCAGCACGTGCACAGCAATTACGAGATCGACCTCTTCCAGGCGCTGATCAAGGCCGCCGCCCGCGAGACCGGCTGTGCCGATCTGGAGAACAACTCTCTGAAGGTGATTGCAGACCACATCCGCGCCACTGCCTTCCTGGTGGCCGACGGCGTGATCCCGAGCAACGAAGGCCGCGGCTACGTGCAGCGCCGCATCGTGCGCCGCGCGATCCGCCACGGCTACAAGCTCGGCTGCCGCAAGCCCTTCTTCCACAAGCTGGTGCCGGATCTTGTTGCGCAGATGGGCGAGGCCTATCCCGAGATCGCCGAGCAGCAGCAGCGAATCATGGACACGCTTGCGGCCGAGGAGGCGCGCTTCTTCGAGACGCTCGAGCACGGCATGAGCATCCTGGACGGCGCGCTCGCCGGCGGCATCAAGACGCTGGATGGCGAAGTGGCCTTCAAGCTGCATGACACCTATGGCTTCCCGCTCGACCTCACGGCCGATGTGGGCCGCGAGCGCGGCTTCACGGTGGACGAGGCCGGCTTCAATGCCGCCATGGCCCGTCAGCAGGAAGCCAGCCGCGCGGCCGGCAAGTTCAAGATGGATCGTGCACTCGACTACAGCGGCGCCTCCACGAACTTCCACGGCTACGACAGGCTCGTCATCGAAGGCGCGAGGATCACCGCGCTGTATGTGGGCGGCACCGAAGTGGCCGAGATGAAGGCCGGCGATTCAGGTGTGGTCGTGCTCGACAACACGCCCTTCTATGCCGAAAGCGGCGGCCAGGTGGGGGACGTCGGCGTGCTGGCCCATGCCGGCGCCGAGTTCGCCGTGCAGGACACGCAGAAGATCCAGTCCGCGGTGTTCGGCCACCACGGCACGCTGACCAAGGGCGCGCTCAAGAAGGGCGATGTGCTCACGGCCACGGTGAACGGCGCCGTGCGTGCGGCCACCATGCGCAACCACAGCGTGACGCACATCATGCACAAGGCCCTGCGCGAAGTGCTCGGCAGCCACGTGCAACAGAAGGGCAGCCTGGTCGATGCCGACAAGACCCGTTTCGACTTTGCGCATAACGCCCCGATGACCGATGCGCAGATGCGCGAAGTCGAGGCCAAGGTCAATGCCGAGATCATCGCCAACAGCAGCACGCTCGCCCGCGTCGTGCCGATGGAAGATGCGCAGAAGCTCGGCGCGATGATGCTGTTCGGCGAGAAGTACGGCGACGAAGTGCGCGTGCTGGACATCGGCACGAGCCGCGAACTCTGCGGCGGCACGCACGTTGAGCGCACCGGCGACATCGGTTTGTTCAAGATCGTCAGCGAAGGCGGTGTAGCCGCTGGCGTGCGCCGCGTGGAGGCCATCACCGGCATGAATGCGGTGAACTGGGTGCAGCGCATGGATGCGGCCGTGGGTGAAGTGGCCGCGGCTCTGAAGACCCAGCCCACGGAACTCGTGGCCCGGGTGGCGCAGGTGCAGGATCACATCAAGGCCCTGGAGAAGGAGCTGGCCGCCGCCAAGAGCAAGCTGGCCGCCGCGCAGGGCAGCGACCTCGCCGGCAGTGCCGTGGACATCAAGGGCATCAAGGTGCTGGCCGCCAGGCTCGAAGGCGCCGACGCCAAGACCCTGCGCGAGACCATGGACCAGCTCAAGGCCAAGCTCAAGACCGCCGCCATCGTGCTGGCGGCCGTGGATGGCGGCAAGGTGCAGCTGGCCGCAGGCGCCACGGCCGACGTGATGGGCAAGATCAAGGCGGGCGACCTCGTGAACTTCGTCGCCCAGCAGGTGGGCGGCAAGGGCGGCGGCAAACCGGACATGGCCATGGCCGGCGGGACCGACGCTGCAGCGCTGCCGCGCGCGCTGGAGAGCGTGCGCGGCTTTGTTGAAGAACGGGCCTGATCTGGATCCGCTGATGAACGCCGCGCTCTGGTTCCACAAGCTGCCCCTGCGCACCATGACGCGGGGGCTGACCCTCTGCGTGGCGGCATGCGCGCTGTCGGCCTGCACGGTGATCTCGGTGGTGGACACCGCGGCGAGCGTGGCCGTGAAGGGCGTCGGTCTGGCCGCGGATGCAGCCATCGGCACCGCGCGCATTGCGGGCAAGGCCGTCGGGGCCGCGGCAGACGCCGTGATTCCGGACAAGCCCAAGGCCGCAGCCGCAGGAGCCGGGGCCGCTGCTGCGGCGATCCCGAGCGTCCCGGCCGCGCCCTCAACCCCCGGCCCCGCGGTGACGCCTGCGCCTGCCGCAGCGCCTGCCCCGGTGGCCGTTCCCTTGCCGGTGCCGAGCCCCGTGCCCGCTCCGTCGCCCACCCCGCCTACCGATCCGAAGCCGGATGCTCAGCCGAAGCAGTGAAAATCGGCCATGATATGAAAAGGTCGAAAATTTACCGAGATCGTCTACTGGTATGCGGAAAGTGGGATTGATCAAGTTAAGTAACAGTTGAATTCGGCCAAACTATGACGATCGCTATCCGCCGTGCAACGCTGGACGATGCCGAGCACTTTGCCCGCATTAATGCCGCCCACGCGGTGTATGCCAACCTGCTGCAGGTGCCGCATCCGGGCGTGGAGCGTTGGAAGAAGCGTCTGGCTGAAGACACGGAAGACAAGCTCGTGCTGCTGGCCGAGCTGGATGGCGAGGTGGTGGGCCATGCCGGCGTGTTCTGCGACGGCGCGCGCGTCCGCCAGCGCCACACCTGGCGCATGGGCATCGGCATTGCGCAGCATGCCTGGGGCAAGGGCGTGGGCACGGCGCTCATGACCGAACTCGTGCGGTACGCAGACGACTGGGCCCAGGCTCTGCGGGTCGAGCTGCACGTGTTCACGGGCAACGCGCGCGCCATTGCGCTGTACCGGCGGTTCGGTTTCGAGATTGAAGGCACGCTGCGCGGCGATTCCTTTCGCGACGGCCAGTACGTCAGCAGCCACCTGATGGCGCGCCTGCATCCGCGCCTGGTGGCCGAGCTGGCGCGCAACGCGCAGGCCTGAGCCGGCCGGTGCTCCCGCAATCCCGGGAGCTTTCGCCAGGAATCCGCGCCCCGGCCGCGCCGCATTCGGGCGGCTGGGCTACCATCTGCGTCCCGCGCACTTGTTCCGTCGGCTTCTGCGCCGACACGGTGCGCAAGCCCGAGAATCCGACCGCTGGCGAATGCACGCCGGCCCGCCCTGGAGCCTGTCATGGTTGATCTGAACATGCCCTACAACAAGGACGTGGACGCCCGAGGCCTGTCCTGCCCGCTGCCCATCCTGCGCGCCAAGCGTGCGCTGGCCGATCTCGAAACCGGCGATGTGCTGCGCGTCCAGGCCACCGACCCCGGCAGCGAACGCGACTTCACCGCCTTTGCCAAGCAGACCGGCAATGAACTGGTCGCGCACGGCAAGCACGAGAACGTGTTCTATTACTTCCTGCGCCGCCGCACCTGAGCGAGCTGACACGATGAACAAAGGGCCGGTTCATACCGGCCCTTTGCTTTGTCGTCGATGGTATGCGCGACGTGTCGGTGTCAGGTCGCCGGTCCGAGAATCTGTCGTAGGGCGAACTGCCCGCGTTCGGCAACCGGCGCAGAACTATCGGCGCCAAAGGCTTCCGCTAGTGGCAAAGCCAAGTGACCAAGGGTCGGTACTTCCCGAATCAGCGCTTCAGCCGCCACTTTTCGTACGAGCGCAGACCGGTCTACGGCAGCAGACTTCAGCGTAGCCATACGCTCAGGTTTGGCGGCAAGAGGTCTGCGGCCGATCACGGCCTCAAGCCTGCCTTCGCAATATCTAACGTCAGTCCATACCCACCTTCGGCGTTCGACCCATGTGGCTTGACCAACAAGGAGCGCCCGATAAGCCCGAGCGCGGACCGCTGGTTGGACGCTGCTGGTCGCAATGGCTGGAAGGTGAGTGTCGAGAGCGTCTGTGCGCAAGGCTTCGCGCAAGGCCAGAGCCATAGGACCACTTGATGCAGCAGACAGACGCTCCACGAAAGCCGCTTTGATATTGGGGTCAGCGAGAATGCCTGCGATGAAATGCTTGTCATCGTCGCTGATGCGCCCCCAGTCCCCCCACTGCGCCATCATTGTCAGGATGGCATCAACTGCGACTGCCGGGCTGCATCCACATAGCAGCCGGCTGACGGCGAAATTCGCAGCAGCTCTGACCTGCGGCACCCAATCGTTCAGTCGACGCAAGACGAGGGCTAGCAAGAAGGCGCTTTCAGCCGGTTCACGCAAACTGTGCAGCGCAGCCTCGCGGCGGAACCCGCTCCAGTGGCAAAGGTCTACCCAGCACGGCTCCCACTCCAACTGGGCTGTAGGTTGGCCGCGCCCGATGAGCGGAAAATAGGTGCGCCAAGTGCGCTTGGCAGACTCGCCGTGCGCATGGACGAGCATCTCTAGTTCGCTCCGAACAACTCTCTCCCAAAACACTAAGCGCTTGAGTGCCAGTGATTCGAAGGCCTGCTGCTCTTCGGCGTTTAGCGTGGCCATACAGCCTGCCTGGCATTCGCCACGCACCGCTTGTCGAACGGCTTCCCTGAGGCCCTCTTCAAGCCGTTGACACGATGTGCCGGTGTTCTTGTGCAACGGGTGTGTCCTTAGCGTCCACGCCAACGACGGCTAGCCCAGCCGCGCGAGCTGGGTGCGCAGCTTCTCCAGGGTCGCGCCAAAGTCAGCCAGACGGCCGCGCTCCTGCGCCACCACGGCCTCGGGCGCACGGGCGACGAAGCTCTCGTTCGAGAGCTTGGCATTCGCCTTGGCAACCTCGCCTTCGATGCGGGCGATCTCCTTGCCCAGGCGAGCGCGCTCGGCGTCCACGTCGATCTCGATCTTCAGTAGCAGCTGCGCGTCGCCCACCACCGCCACTGGTGCGCCGATGTTGGGCAGCGCGGCCACGCGCTCGAAGCTGGCGAGCTTGCCCAGCGCGGACAGGTAGGGTGCAAAGCCATCGAGCGATTCCGGCCCGGTGGCCAGCAGGGGTACGCGCTCGGCGGGCGAGACGTTCATTTCGCCGCGCAGATTGCGGATCGCATCGATCAGCCCCTTGAGCTCACCCATCCAGCGGTCGGCCGCGGGGTCGATCTTGTCCATCTGGGCGCGCGGATAGGGTTGCGTGGCGCAGTAGGCGGTCTCGCCTTCCTTGCGCTTGGCCGCGACCACGCTCACGCGCTGCCAGAGTTCCTCGGTGATGAAAGGTGCAACCGGGTGCAGCAGGCGCAGCACGGCTTCCAGCACACGCACGAGGGTGCGGCGCGTGGCGCGCTGCTGGGCCTCGTTGCCGCGCTGGATCTGGACCTTGGCCAGTTCCACATACCAGTCGCAGTATTGATCCCAGACGAAGCTGTAGATCGTGTTGGCCACGAGGTCCAGCCGGTACTCGGCAAAGCCCTTGGCCACGGCGGCCTCCACGCGCTGCAGCTCGTTGACGATCCACTTGTCGGCCAGCGAGAAGTCCTGGTAGTTCTTGTCGCAGTGGCCGGGGGGCGCATCGAAGCCGCAGTCATGCCCTTCGGTGTTCATCAGCACGAAGCGCGTGGCGTTCCACAGCTTGTTGCAGAAGTTGCGGTAGCCCTCGCAGCGCTTGGTGTCGAAATTCACGTTCATGCCCAGCGAGGCGTAGCTGGCCATGGTGAAGCGCAGCGCATCCGCGCCATAGGCGGGCATGCCCTCCGGGAATTCCTTCTTTACGCGCGCCGCCACCTTGGGGGCCGTCTCGGGCCGGCGCAGACCGGTGGTGGACTTCTTCGTGAGGGTCTCCAGATCGACGCCCTGGATCAGGTCCACCGGGTCGATCACGTTGCCCTCGGACTTGCTCATCTTCTTGCCCTCGGCATCGCGCACTGTGCCGTGGATGTAGACCGTCTTGAAGGGGATCTTGCCCGTGAAGTAGGTCGTCATCATGATCATCCGGGCGACCCAGAAGAAGATGATCTCGCTGCCGGTCACGAGCACCGACGAGGGCAGGTAGCGCGCCAACAGCTCGGTGTTCTGCGGCCAGCCCAGGGTAGAGAAGGGCACCAGGGCCGACGAATACCAGGTGTCGAGCACGTCGGGGTCGCGGCGCAGCTTGGCATCAGGGCCAGCCTTGGCTTGCGCCTCGGCCTCGTTGCGCGCCACATAGACATTGCCTGCCTCGTCGTACCAGGCGGGAATCTGGTGGCCCCACCAGAGCTGGCGCGACAGGGTCCAGTCCTGGATGTTGTTCAGCCAGTGGCGGTAGGTGGCGATCCAGTGCTCCGGCACGAACTCGATGCTGCCGTTGTTCACGACCTCGAGGGCCTTCTCGGCAATCGACTGGCCCGGCTGGAAGGCGTGGCTGGCCGGCGCGGCCTTGGACAGGGCCATGAACCACTGGTCGGTCAGCATCGGCTCGATCACGGTGCCGGTGCGGTCCGAGCGCGGCACCTTGAGCTTGTGCTTCTTGGTCTCGATCAGCAGGCCCTGTGCCTCAAGGTCAGCCACCACCTGCTTGCGCGCGGCAAAGCGCTCCATGCCCTGGTAGGCCTTCGGCGCGTGCTCGTTGATGTTTGCATCCAGGGTCAGGATGCTGATCATCGGCAGGCCGTGGCGCTGGCCCACGGCGTAGTCATTGAAGTCGTGCGCCGGCGTGACCTTCACCACGCCCGTGCCGAATTCGCGATCCACATAGGCGTCGGCAATGATCGGAATGGTGCGCTCGCACAGCGGCAGGTGTACCTGCTTGCCGATCAGCTGCCTGTAGCGCTCGTCTTCCGGGTGAACCATCACGGCCACGTCACCGAGCATGGTTTCCGGCCGCGTGGTGGCCACGGTCAGGCCGCGCAGATCGCCCTGCGGGCCGTCGGCGAAGGGGTAGAGGATGTGCCAGAGATGGCCGTCTTCTTCCTCGCTGACGACCTCCAGATCGGACACGGCGGTCTTGAGCTTGGGCTCCCAGTTGACGAGGCGCTTGCCGCGATAGATCAGGCCGTCCTCGTACAGGCGCACGAAGGTCTCGGTCACCACGGCCGAGAGCTTGTCGTCCATGGTGAAGTACTCCAGGCCCCAATCGACGCTGGCGCCCAAGCGGCGCATCTGCTGCGTGATGGTGCCGCCGGAGTACTGCTTCCACTCCCAGGTCTTCTCCAGGAACTTGTCGCGGCCGAGATCATGGCGCTTGATGCCCTGCTGCTCGAGCTGGCGCTCCACCACGATCTGTGTGGCGATGCCGGCGTGATCGACACCCGGCAGCCAGAGAGCGTTGTGCCCCAGCATGCGGTGGTAGCGCGTCATCGCGTCCATGATGGTCTGGTTGAAGCCATGGCCCATGTGCAACGTGCCGGTGACGTTCGGCGGCGGTAGCTGGATGGCGAAGGACGGCACGTCGGCCTGCGCACCTGCATGGAAGACGCCAGCCTGCTCCCAGACGGGGGCCCAGCGGGCCTCGATGGCGGCTGGATCAAAGGCTTTGGCGAGTTCTTGCGCGAGGATGGCGGACATGATCGAGTTTTCGTGGCGAAGCAGGCGTGAACGCCTGCGCAATGCCCCGGCCGCAGGTCAAGCGGGGCCGGAGCGCGCAGTGCGTGAACAGAGATCGGATTGTAGGAGGCAGGCTCCTGCTTGCCCGGGCGCAGCGACCTAGAACAGATCCGGCTGCTTCAGCACGCGGGCGACTTCCTCGTCCACGGCGCGGCGGATGGCTTCGCGCAGGCTCTCATGCACCACCACCTTGAACTCGGCGCGGGTGCTGGCCACCACATGATCCACGATCTCGGCCACCCGCTCGCGCAGCGCACCGTGCAGCAATTGCTCCACGCGAGGCGCGAGGGCGCTCAAGATGCTGTCACGCAGGCGCGCTTCGAGCGCATCGACTGCTGCTTCGTCCAGCGCTGGCACGCCCGGCGCGGCGACGGCAACGGTGATCGGTGCGGCCGGCGCAGACGCCGTAGCGGGCCGCGGTGTCTCGGCGGGCTGAATCGCGGGCTCTGCAGGGGGCGGCAACGAGGCGACGCTCGCGGCGCTGGGCTGCTGGAAGGCCGTCGGAGCGGGCGGCGGTGGCAGGCTGACCGCTGCCGCCGGGGCGGAAATGATCGTCGGGCCGGCGCGGTCCGCGCTGCTGCGCATCGCGGGTGCAGCGGCGAGCAGAAATGCAGGCAGTTCGAGCGCCTCCGGCATGCCGAAGGCGCTGCTCGCGGGCGCTGAGGCGGGCTCGGAAGTGGCAGCGGTCAGCTCGGTGGCGGGCTGGGGCGCGGCCGCGATTTCGGGTGCTGCAGGCACGGGCGCTGCCACGACTACCGCCAACGGCTCGGGCGCTACGTTGGAAGCCATCGCTGCAAGCGGCGGCATCGGCACAGCGGTCGGTTCGACCTGAGTGGGGCGGGCGGGGCTGAACAGGAACGCCGGCGCATGTTCCATCGGACTGGCGCTTGGGGAGTGCTGGATGCCGGCGTTCAACCCAGCCAACAAAGCCACTGGATCCGCGATCAGGTTCGGCGGTTCGTCCATCGGCACGGCTGCCGCTTCCAAAACAGGCGTGGGCGGACTGGCAGGCTGCGGTGGCAGTGCGACGGACAGCGCGCGCATTGCCGCGGGGTCCGGCTGCGGCTGCACCTGCGACATCGCCGCCGCTGCTTCCGGCTGCTCAGTTGCCGGTTCGGCCGGTGCGGGCACGGGTACCTCTGCGTGTGCTGGCTTGGGTGTCGTTTCGAGGGGTTGATCGGCTTGGCGCGGGACTTCGGGCGCCTGTTCGGCAGGCTGGGCGTCATCCACTGCTCCGGGCAGCTTGAAGTCCAAGGCTTCGGCCAGCTTTCGGGCCGCCAGTGCCTCGACCTCGGCAGCGAGCGGGCCGGACGGTTGCTCGGGCGAGACGGTGTCGGCGAAGTCCGGCAGTTCCAGCGAGATGTCCGCGATCGGACCGGCGCGCTGCCGCTGGGCTTCGTCCGTGAGTTCGATGATCTCGGTCAGGACGGGGATCGAGTTGTCGTTCGGTGTGCTCATCGACCCTGGGCGCTCAGGCGCCGGCAACATGATGCTGCAAAGGGTAACCCTGATCCCGATAGAACTTGAAACGTTGGCGCCCGGCCTGTGCGTCTTCGGCCTCGGTACCGACCAGTTCGATCAGGCGCTCGTGGCTGGCATAGGCGGGTGGATGGCCGGTGTCTAGATTGATCAGCAGGCGATGGTGCTGCCCGGCCACTTCGCTGCCCGCGAGCAGCACGACAGCCAGATCGGGGTCAGCTTCGTGTGCGTACTGATGTGGCAGAAAGTCAAGCGGCGAGAAGGTCCAGAGCTGGCGGTCGAGATCCGCCAGCGCCTGGGCATCGCTGCTGAAGACGAGTGCCTTCTGGCCGGCCGCCTGCACCTTGCGCAGCAGACGGCAGCAATAGGCGAGCTTGTCCGGCAGACCCGTGTGGAAGTCGATCCGGGTCATGCCGGTGCGTCTGGAGTGAACGTGATCAGGCCTGGCCCAGCAGGTAGTGGGTCAGCAGACTCACGGGGCGCCCCGTCGCGCCCTTGGCAGCGCCGCTCTTCCATGCCGTACCGGCGATGTCCAGGTGGGCCCAGGGCAGATCGTCGGCGTAGCGAGCCAGGAAGCAGGCTGCCGTGATGGCGCCGCCGGGCCGACCGCCGATGTTGGCCATGTCGGCGAAGTTGCTCTTCAGCATGTCCTGATAGTCGTCGTCCAGGGGCATGCGCCATGCGGTATCGCCCGTGGCTTGGCCTGCGGCCAGCAGATCGGCGGCGAGCTTTTCGTCCTTGGTGAACAGGCCGGTATGCACGTGGCCGAGCGCGATCACGCAGGCACCGGTCAGGGTGGCGATGTCCACGACGCTTGCCGGCTTGAAGCGCTTGGCGTAGGTGAGCGCGTCGTTGAGGATCAGACGGCCTTCGGCATCCGTGTTCAGGATCTCGATCGTCTGGCCGCTCATGCTGGTGACGATGTCGCCCGGCTTGTTGGCGCGGCCGCTGGGCATGTTCTCGCAGGCCGGGATCAGGCCGACGAGGTTGATCTTTGGCTTGATCTGGGCAATGGCGCGGAAGGTGCCGATCACGCTGGCGGCACCGCACATGTCGAACTTCATTTCGTCCATGCCCTCGCCCGGCTTGATGGAGATGCCGCCGGAATCGAAGGTAATGCCCTTGCCCACCAGCACGTGCGGTGCTGCCTTGCCGGCGCCCGTGTACTTGAGCACGATGAACTTGGGCGCTTCGTCGCTGCCCTTGGCCACTGACAGGAAGCTGCCCATCTTCAGCGCTTCGCACTGCTTCTTGTCCAGCACTTCCACGCCCAGCTTGTAGGTCTTGGCGAGCTTCCTGGCTTCATTGGCCAGGTAGGTCGGTGTGCAGATGTTGCCGGGCAGGTTGCCCAGGGTGCGCGTGAGGTTGATGCCCTCGCCCAGGGCCTCGCCGGTCGCGGCGGCGGCCAGCACTGCCTTGGCCTGCGAGGACTCGACCACCAGCGAGACCGTGGCCAGTGCGACGGCTGGGTCCTTCTTGCTCTTGGTGATGTCGAACCGGTAGCTCGCTTCCACCGCGGCAGTTGCAGCGATGCGCGCCTTGCCGGCCAGGTCCAGGCCCTTGGCCTTGGCATCCATCAGGCCGAAGGCCACGCTCTTGGCAGAGGTACCGGTCACGGCGCCAAGTGCCGCCTTGGCGGCCTGGGTGAAGGACTTGGCGTCGAGCTTGTCCGCATTGCCCAAGCCCACAACGAACACGCGCGTGCCATCCGCGCCTGTGAGGTGGGTGACACGGCCCAAGCCTGCTGCGGCATCCGAAACCAGCGAGGCAGCCACCGTGCCGCGCTTGATCAGTGCCTGTGCTTCAGCGCTCGCCACGGTCTTGCCGTCGCCGCCCTGGAACACACCGACGACCACCGCATCCGTGGCGAACTTGGCGCTGGCAGCAGCGGGGGCGAGAGAGACCTGCGTGATAAATTTCATTGGCGTTTCCGAGGGAAAGTCGTTCGAAACTCGCGTTGGCAGCGCTTCAGCGGCCGACGCATGATCCCGGGTTTGCGGCCCGGGCGTGTTCTGGACAAGCCTTGGATTATTGAAGGCCCGCTCGGGTACGTCAAAACGGATGGGATCCCGAATCTGCTCTGGTGCAGGCCGGTGTGGGCCTCCGACCGGGCCAGACAACCCTTCCAGACTGCCCGCCCCGCAGGCCCCGACCACGCCGCCACCCGCCCACGCCGACGCCGACGCCCACGCATAGCCCCGATGCTCTACCACCGCGCCTTCACTGCCGAGCTACGCACCCTGGCGCTGGGCGTCTTCGCCACCTTGTTCATCATCACGACAACGATGGCGCTGATCCGTGTGCTAGGTCAGGCAGCAAGCGGCCGGCTGGATCCGCAAAGCGTGTTCCTGATTCTCGGGTTCACCTTGTTGAACTATTTGCCGATGATGCTCAACCTGTCCGTCTTCGTGGCGGTGCTGATGGTGCTTACGCGCATGTATCGCGACAGCGAGATGGTGGTGTGGACCGCCTCGGGCGTGTCGCTCTGGAACTGGGTACGACCGGTTCTGCGTTTTGTTCTGCCGGTGGCGCTGCTGTCCCTGTTTGTCGGCATGATCGTCTCGCCCTGGGCGAATCAGCAGATCGCCGTGTATCGCGACGCCTTCCAGAAGCGCGACGATGTCTCGCGCATGGCCGCCGGGCAGTTTCGGGAGTCCGCCAACGGTCAGCGGGTGTTCTACGTGCAGTCGATCGACGAGCAGAGCAATCAGGTGCGCAATGTGTTCATCCGCCTGACCGAGCCGGGCCGCACCGGTCTGGTGGTGGCCAGTCGCGGGCGCATCGAGATCCGCGAGGGCGTTCGATTCCTGATCCTTGATGAGGGCCGCCGCTATGACCTCAGCTCGGGGCAGGCAGATGCGCGTCTGATGGAGTTCGGCCGCTACACGATCCGGCTGGATGATCGACCGCTGCAGCTGGCTGACCTGAATACGCCGAAGCTGACAGGGACCTGGGCGCTGCTTTCAAAGACCGAGGCGCCGTATCGCGGCGAGCTGTTCTGGCGGCTGTCCCTGCCGCTGGTCGGGGTGCTGCTGGCCCTGCTGGCGCTGCCCCTGTCCTACTTCAACCCGCGCTCCGGGCGGGCCACGCCCTTCATCATTGCGCTGCTGGTGTTTGCCACCTATGTGAACCTGACGACGCTGATCCAGTCCCGCGTGGCCTCGGGCAAGACCGATCTGCTGCCGGGCATGCTCGTGCTGCACGGCACGGTGCTTGTGGCGGCGCTGGTCTTTACCGCGCTGCGCGATCAGCCCAAGGGACGCGGCCTCGGCGCCTGGCTGCGCGAGCTGCTGGTGGCGCGCCGCAGTGCGGGGGCCGCACCATGAAGCTGCGCGCGCCGCCCGTGGCGCTGCTCTATCTGGCCCGCAACATGGCCCACATGACGGCGCTGACGCTGCTGGCCTTCATCACCCTGTTCCTGTTCTTCGGCATTCTGGACGAGATCGACAAGGTCGGGCGCGGTACCTACACGCTGACCAAGATGCTGACCTGGGCGGCGCTGCAAGTGCCGGCCAACATTGCCGAGCTGGCGCCCGTGGCAGCACTGATTGGAGGCATCGTGGCGCTGGCGCAGCTCGCCAGCGGCAGCGAGATCACGATCCTGCGCGCCGCCGGTCTGTCCACGCGGCGCCTGGCACTCTGGATCGTGCTGATCGCTTTGCCTTTTGCCGCAGTGGTGTGGGTCGTGTCCGACGTGGTCACGCCCTGGTCCGTGCAACGGGCGGAGACGCTGCGGCTGTCTGCATTGCAGGTGGCGGCCGGGCAGGACCTGGCCAGCGGGCGCTGGCTGAAGGACAACACCGGGCTTGCACCGGGATTCACCCGCTATGCCAACGCCGGACGCCTTGCCCCTGACGGACGGGTGGAGCGCGTCAGCCTGTACGAGTTCGATGCCGAACGCCGACTGACGCGCGTGATCACTGCGCAGCGCGGCGAAGTCGCCCCCGGCGGCTGGATGCTGCATGGCGTGCAGGAAGTTCGATTTGCCCGGGCGCTCGGCCCCTTGGGTGAGTCCGTCTCGGCACAGGCGGGCAGACTGGACTCCTGGATGTGGAATACCGCGGTGTCGCCCAAGGTGTTCGGCTCCATTTCACGAACAGCCGAAGAGATGAGCCTGGTCGAGCTGGGGCGGACGATCCGCTTCCTGGCTGAGAACCAGCAGCGCACCACGGCGCTGGAGCAGGCCTTCTATCAGAAGCTGTTCGTGCCGCTGTCCATCATCGTGATGTTGCTGCTCGCACTGCCCTTTGCCTTTCTGCAGTCGCGCGCCGGGGGCGTGAGCGCAAAGATGTTTGTGGGCATCCTCCTCGGCGTGCTGTTCCACACCTTGAACCGGCTTTTCTCGCATCTGGGCAACCTCAACACCTGGCCGCCGCTGTTCACCGCGGTGGCGCCCTTGCTGGTGGGGCTGGCCCTGGCTGCCGCCTTGCTGTGGTGGGTGCAGCGCACGCGCTGAGCGCCGCTGACCCGATGCCCGACTGCATTGGTCGGTCAATCGTTTCGTTCGCAGCCGGTATCGAGACGAACCCCTGTCCTTGCCACGCAACAGCCCGGTTGTCTACCGCACGGTAGTGACGATTAGAGGGCGTTTCGCTGGACGGAACGTGTTGGCTTCACTATGCTTCTTTTGCTTTGAGTTTGAGTCAGCGCTGCGGTAATGCACCTGGCTTGAATTCGAGGAGGAGGAGAGGCAGCTCTGCTGCCCTTTTGAAGCGCATCCCCAGGGATGCGCTTTTTTTTGCCTGCGCGGCTGCCTCGGGCCGCGCCGTTCTGAAGTAAGCATTTCGCGCGCGCTGCGGCCGCCAGAGCGACAGGCTTGCTACCCTGCGGGGTTTGAGCGCTCAAACCCCGCCTGGCGTCCGGGCGGCCGGCAGCGCAGCCTCAACCCCGTAGCCCCTGCCATGAACCTGCTGCAGATGCGCGCCGTGCGAGAAATCGTCCGGCAGAAGTTCTCCCTCACCCGCGCCGCCGACATGCTGATGGCCTCGCAGCCCGGCGTGTCCAAGTCGATTGCCGAGTTCGAACAGGAGCTTGGCTTTGCCGTCTTCCAGCGCCACGGCAAGCGCTTGACCGGCCTGACCGGCCCGGGCGGCGAGGTCATCAAGGTGGTGGATCGCATCCTCAACGAGGTGGAGAACCTCAAGCGCGTGGGCCACGAGTACGCCAACGAGGACAGCGGCCGCCTGGTGATCGCCACCACGCACACCCAGGCGCGCTATTTCCTGCCGAAGGTGCTGGCCGAATTTCGCACGCGTTACCCGAAGGTGCAGCTGTCCTTGCTGCAGGGCACGCCGCGCCAGATTGGCGACTGGGTCACGCACGGTCAGGCCGACATTGGCGTGGCCACCGAGGCGCTCACCCTGTTCGACAACCTGGTGACGCTGCCCTGCTACAGCTGGCAGCACGTTGTACTGGCGCCCGCCGGGCACGCGCTGCTCAAGCACGCCAAGGATCTGGAACTCAAGCACATCGCCCGGCATCCGATCGTGACCTATGAGAGCCAGTTCACCGGCCGGGGCCGGATCGACATGGCCTTCGGCGGGCAGAACATCAAGCCGCACATCGTCCTGGAGGCCATCGACGCCGACGTGATCAAGACCTACGTGCAGATGGGTCTGGGCGTGGGCATCATCGCCGAGATGGCCTACGAGCCGGACCGCGACCAGCCCTTGCAGGCCATCCCGGCGGGGCACCTGTTCGGCACTCACACCTCGCGCCTGGCGGTGCGCCGCGGCGTGTTCATGCGCGATTTCACGGTCGAGGCCGTGCGCCTGATGGCGCCCAAGGTGGACCGCGAGCAGCTCATGGGCCTGGTGGGCGCCAAGGATTGAAGCTTCAAAGGCCGGCGGCTGCCCCGAGTCAGACGCAGCCTCGTGCTGCGCCCAGCACCTGCCGATCGGCGTGAGATGCACGACCCAATCTGGCGCTGAAAATCCACGAAGATCCGCATGCTCTGTGCGGAAAGAGGCTAATCGATGTATTCAATCAATTGCTGAAAATAACGGCCGCAACGTGCTGCTTATCAACGATTGATTGAAAATAGACTTCAACGGCTCTCCGGGAACGCCAGGCCGCAAGCTGCGACAAAGGCCCGGATCGCTGCGCGTTGCCCCGAAGCTTCGATCGGCGCCATTCGCGCCACGTCCGCCCCGCGCAGGCGCAGCACGTGCTGCAGGCCGCGCAGCGTTCGATAGCCTTCGCGCGCAGCGCCCGCCACCGCAGGCGGCACAAGTCCATGCGCACCCAGCCGCCCGGCCAGCGCCAGCGTGCCGACGTTGTCGAGCAGATCCGCGTGCCGGCTGGCGTGGGCCAGCACCATGGCCTGCACCGCAAACTCCATGTCCACCAGGCCGCCGGGGTCGTGCTTCAGATCGAAGTCCGGCGTCTTGTTGGGGTGACCCTCCAGCACTCGCAGGCGCATGGCGCTCACTTCGCGCCCGACGTCCTCGGGTTCGCGCAACGCTGCCAGTGTGCGGCGACGCCAGTTCTCGAACCATTCGCCCAGCGCAACCTTGCCCGTGACGAAGCGCGCGCGGGTGAGGGCTTGCTTCTCCCAGAGCGCTGAGGTCTCGTGGTAACGCTCGAACGCACCGCGGGGCGTGACCAGCAGGCCGGCTGCGCCGTCAGGCCGAAGTCGCAGGTCCACCTCGAACAGCCGGCCGGACGTGGTCGCCAGGCTCAGCCAGCTCTGCAGGCGCTGCGCCCAGCGTGTCAGGCGCTCGACCTCGTCAGGCGCGTCCTCGCTGATCAGCACCAGGTCCAGGTCACTGGCATAGCCCATTTCCTTGGCGCCCAGCCGTCCGTAACCCAGCACGGCCAGCGCCGGGCGCGGGCCGTCGATCTTCAGCGCGCGCCAGGCGCACTCGAGGGCGCGGGCGAGCAGCCTGTCGGCCAGCAGCGAGAGCTCATCCGAGATGGCTTCCACCGGCGTCGACCCTTCCAGATCCAGCGCGAGTATGCGCAGCACCTGGGCATGGTGGGCGTCGCGCAGCACATTCATGTGCCGCTCGGTGTCGAGCTCGCCTGCCAGTTGCACATCCAGTTCGGCATCGAACGCCACCCAGTCGATGCCGCGCGAACCGATGCGCGGATCGATCAGCTCATCGAGCAGGATCGGGTGCCGAGTGAGGTAATCCGCCGCAAAGGGGCTGGCCTGCACCAGGCGCGTGACGCGATCCATGACCGGCGGGTGCGCGTTCAACAGGTCCAGATAGGTGCGCCGCTTCATGATGGTCTGCGCCAGCCGGGCCGCGCGGGTGAAGGCCTCGTTGCCGGCTTCGTCCTGCGCAAAGCGACCATCGAAGGCCGAGAGCACGGCCTCCAGCTTGCGCTGGGTGGTTTCGCTCTCGCGGTTGGCCGCGCTCAGCCAGGTCAGGATGCGCGAGGGCGTCTCGCCAGTGCGCGTACCGAGCTGCGTGCTGCGCGCGGCCAGCGGCGGCGGCAGGATCAGATCGAAGAGCTGCGCCACACGGCTGCGGATCTCGCTCAGGGACTCGTCAAAGCCCGCCAGCGTCTCGAATCCCATCAAGGCCGCGAGTTCGTTGCGCTGTGCGTCGTCCGGCGGAATGGCGTGAGTCTGTTGGTCCGCCACGTATTGCACGGCATGTTCGATGCGCCGCAGCAGCACATAGGCGCGGTCCAGGAACGCGGCGTGCTCGGCCTCCAGCCGCCCGGCGCTGGCCAGGCGGGTGAGCAGGGTGCGCGTGGCGGGTACGCGCAGCCAGGGGTTGCGCCCGCCATGCGTGATGGCCAGGCCCTGGGCGATGAACTCGATCTCCCGGATACCGCCGCGCCCGAGCTTCACGTCCGCGTCGCCGAATGCCGCCGTGGCGCGCGCCTTGAGCTGCGCGGCGCGGCGCTGCTCGCCGATGCGCGCCGCCAGATCGCGCAGGCCGTCGATGGTGGTGTAGTCCGTGTAGCGGCGGAACACGAAGGCCTGACGCATCTCGTCCAGGCGCTGGCAGGCCGCAGAGAACGCCTGGGCCGACATGCTGACCGGCGCATTCACCACCCACGCCTTCAGCCAGGCGCAGCGCTCCCAGAAGCGCCCATGCGCCATGAAGTAGTGCTCCAGCGCATCGAGCGTGATCACGCGCGGGCCGACATCGCCGAAAGGCCGCAGGCGTGTGTCCACGCGAAACACGAAGTCGCGGCTGACCTCGGTGCGCAGCAGTGTCGCCAACCGGTCGGCCACATGGGCGTGGAATTCCAGCGCATCGTGGTTGGCCGCGCTTGTGCTCTGCGCCGGGCCGTTGGCAGGGATGGCGAGCACCAGATCAATGTCCGAGGACACATTCAGCTCACCGGCGCCCAGCTTGCCCATGCCGATCACGAGCAGATCGATCGGCTGGCCTTCGGCGTCGCGCGGCTGACCCATGCGGCGCTCGGTCTCGCTCACGAGCGCAGGCAGCAGCGCATCGATGGCCAGAGCAGCGAAGTGCGTCATCGCCGTCTCGACCTCGGCCAATGGCGCGTCGTGCGCGAGATCCCGCCAGGCCAGGCTGCCGATCAGCCAGCGCCGCAGCCCGCGCAGTTCGCGCGCCAGCGCGGCTGCGTCATGCTGCTCGTGAGGTGGCAGCGCCAGAGTGCGCTGCCGCCAGACCAGCGCGATACGGTCTGGCGTGATCGGTTGCTCGGCATTGGTGCGCTCAGCAACATCAAGCCGGCGCGCGGGGCCGCTCCATCGGGCAACACGATCGTTCATCAGGCGGGTGTGTAGGCGGGTCAGGGAGAAGTCGGAGACTGCATTTCAAGCATACAAATCGTTACGGAGCATGCGGTTCGGCCGCCGATTCGTGTGAGCACTGTCATGAAACCGGCCTCGTAGAATCGGGTCACAACTCCATGACAGACGCCGTACGAACACCCCCGCCGGCCGCGAGCCCGCCCGCCGCCCGGCGTGCCTTCCTCAGCCCTGCGCTGGGGCGGGGCTGTCTGAGGGGGCTGCGTGTCGTTGGCTGGGTGCTTCTGGCAACTTACGTCGCGTTTCTGCTGACCGTCCTGGTCCTGCGGCATGTCGTGCTGCCACGGGTCGATGAACAGCGCACCTGGATCGAGCAGCGCCTGTCCGCGGCGACGGGCACGCAGGTGCAGCTGGGTACCGTTCAAGCCCGACTTGCCGGGATCTGGCCTGAATTCAGCATTGATCAAGTGCAGGTGCGCGATGCGCAGGGCCAGTTGCGCCTTCAACTGGCGCGCGTGGACGCCGTACTGGCCTGGGAGTCAGTGCTCAAGCTGCAGCCCATCTTTCATCGCCTTCAAGTGCGAGGCCCGGATCTGGATGTACGACGGCGCGCCGACGGGCGTTTCGAGGTCGCCGGATTTGTCATCGACCCGGCACGAACCGATGGCGATGGCCGCGGCCTGAGATGGCTGCTGACGCAACATGAGATTGCGCTGACCGGCGGCGCCCTGCGCTGGACGGACGAAGTTGCCGGAACGTCCCCGATCGCGTTTCGCGACGTCAATCTCCTAGCGCAGAACCGAGCATTGAGTCATCGCATCGGCCTGCAGGCCGACCCGGTGGACAAGGGTATCGAGCCGCTGGATCTGCGGGCCGAGTTCACCCATCGCCTGTTTCGGCCGGTCGAGGACCTGCGCAACTGGCGCGGGCAGTTGTTTGCGCAGCTGGACCGGGCCGATATCGCGGGTGTCCTGCGCCGTGTTCCGCTGCCGGCGCTGGGCGGCTTGAGTGTGACCCAGGGCCAGGGTGCGGTTCGGGGATGGGTGGATTTCGATGCACTGCGCATCACGCAGGTGACGGCCGACGTGCAGCTGAGTCGGCTGGTGCTCAAGTTCGCGCCGGATCTGGCGCCGCTTGAGCTCGCCGCGCTCAGCGGGCGCATCGAGGGGCGGCAGCTGGCCGCAGAGAGCGTGGCGCATGAGGTCAGCGTTCGCGGTCTGAGTCTGACCTTGCCCGATGGCCGCACGCCCGTCCCGATGAATCTGGCCGAGCGCTTCATCCCAGGCACACCGCGCTCCTCGGCACAGGGCATGGTGTCGGCCGAAGCGCTTGACCTCGCCCTGCTGCATGAGCTGTCTGAACGTCTGCCGCTCAGCCCGGTCGTGCGCTCGGCGCTCGCGGCGTTCGAGCCGCGTGGCAAGGTGGGCCAGTTGCGTGTGGAGTGGCAGGCGCCGCAGCCGACCGACCCGAACAGCGTGACCCGCTTCAAGGCAAGCGGGGACTTTGCAGGCCTTGGTTTGCGCGCGCAGCCAGACCGCAGCATGCTTGCACGCCTGCTGACGCCTGAGTTGCTGCGCAGCAACCCACCCGCGGCCGCTGCGGCCCAATCAAGCTCGGATACCCGGCCGCTGCCTGTAATCGGACTGCCCGGATTCTCGAACTTGACGGGCCGCTTCATGGCCACCGAGTCTGGAGGCGAGCTGGCGCTGGACAGCCGTGCTGCGGTGCTGGAGTTTCCCGGCGTCTTTGAGGCGCCGGCGCTGCCTGAAACCGATCTCAAGCTGACGGCCCGTTGGAAGCTCGTCTCCGGGCAAGTCGTGGTCGAACTGCCAGACGCCAGATTTGCGAACCAGGACGCAGCAGGCGAGCTCAAGGCGACGTATCGCAGCCCGGCGGCCGGGCAGACCGGGCCCGGAGAGATCGAGCTTGCAGGTACGCTGGGCCGGGCGGACGCGCGCGCCGTGTATCGTTATCTGCCCCTGCGGCTGCCGGAGTCCACGAGACACTGGGTTCGCGATGCGCTGCTTACGGGGCGCGCTCGCGATGTCCAGTTCCGGCTCAAGGGCAATCTGTACGATTTCCCCTTCGCACCCGATGCGCAGGGTCGCAGCAACGGCGAGTTCCAGGTGGCCGCGCGCGTTCAGGGCGTGACCCTGGACTACGTGCACTTGCCGCCCGGCGGTGAATTGCGATGGTTGCCAGTCGAGGAGATCGACGGGCAATTCGTGATGGATCGCACGCGCATCGAAGTGCGGCGTGCTTCGGGCCGCGTTCTGGAGACACGACTTGCCAACGTCAGTGTGGTCATCCCGGATCTGTACGCGACGGCCGCCAGGCCGATGGTGATCAGCGGTGACACCACCGGCCCCGGGCGAGATCTCGTGCGCTATGTCAACGCCGGCCCGATCGCCGGCTGGATCGGCCACTTCACCAAGAGCACGCAGATCGAAGGGGATGCCGCCCTGCGTCTGCGCCTGCTGATCCCGATCAGTGACGCGGCAAGGACGGAAGTCCAGGGCAGTCTGCAACTGGCAAACAATCGGGTGCAACTGGATTCTGCGCTGCCCGTGTTCGAAGACACCAGCGCGAATCTTGACTTCACCGAACGCACCATACGTGTACGCGACGGTCGCGCCGTGGTCTATGGCGGGCCGGTGAGCTTCTCCGGTGGTTCCCAGGCGGAAGGGGGTCTGCAGTTCCGCGGAGAAGGCCAGGCTCGGGTGAGTGAAGCCAAGGCGATCGTCGGCGAGGCCATGCTGATGCGGCTGATTGATGCCGCGACGGGGCAGTTCCGTTACACGGTGCAGGTGGACAGTCGCGGCGGCTCGACGGCGGTGGCTCTGCGCAGCGATCTGCAGGGTGTGAGCTTTGACTTGCCGGGCGTAGTGCGCAAGCAAAGCGCTGATGCACTCCCGCTGGCCGTGAACATCGCGCCGCAGCGCACGGCGGGTCAGACCGTGGGCGACGAGATCTCGGTGGAGCTGGGCAGCGTTCTGGCTGTGCGTCTGCAGCGTCAGCGCAATGCGCAGGGTGTGCTGAGCGTGGTTCGGGGTGGTGTGGGGATCAACAACGACGCCGTGCTGCCGGATGTCGCCGGGATTGCGGCCATTGCCAATCTCGACCGTCTGGATGTGGACGACTGGTCGCGCAAGCTGCAGGCCTTGTCGATCACCGGCCCCAACGCAGCGTCGGGTGCAGGCACCGATTCGTCCGGCTCGACGGCCGCCGGCACGACCATGCTGCCCAAGCTGATTGCACTGCAGGCGCGCGAATTGGTGGTCGGCGGCAAGCGGCTGACGCGGGTCGTGGCTGGAGCCTCACGCGAAGGCGATGTGTGGCAGCTGAATCTGGACTCCCCGCAGGTGTCCGGCCATGCAACATGGCGCCAGAACGAGCGCGATGGCGCCTTGGGTCGGCTCACTGCGCGTCTCGCGAAGCTTTCGATCCCGCAGAGCGAACGCGATCAGGTGGTCGAGTTTCTTGAGAGCGCCGGCTCGGGAGAGCAGGGCCTGCGAGAGCTGCCGGGGATCGACCTGATCGCCGAGCAGTTCGAGCTTGGCGCGCGTCGGCTGGGGCGCCTGGAGGTGGTGGCACAGAATCAGGGCGCGCGGTCGGGCAATGCGTGGGTCCTCGAACGGCTAGTCGTGAGCCATCCGGCGGCGACGCTGAACGGCACCGGGCTCTGGCGCCGACCCGCCAACCGCGGCTCGCGGTCGATGGATCTGGACTTCAAGCTGGACGTGCGTGATGCCGGCAATCTGCTTGAAGTCATGGGCTTTCCCGGCGTCATGCGTGCCGGTCGCGGCGAACTCAGTGGCAAGCTGAACTGGGTGGGTAGCCCGCTGGGTCTGGATCTGCCGAGCCTGGACGGTCAGGTGCGATTGGAGCTGGACCAGGGGCAATGGTTGCGTCAGGACCCGGGCGTGGCACGTCTGCTCGGCGTCTTTTCCCTGCAGAACCTGGTGCGGCGCTTCACTTTCGACTTCCGCGATGTGTTCGCCCAAGGCTTCTCCTATGACACTGTACGTGCCGACGCCGCATTGACCAATGGTGTGTTGCAGACCGAGAGCTTCAAGATGCGCGGCGCCCAGGCTGGGGTGGCCATGGCCGGCAGCGTGGACCTGGTGCGGGAGACGCAAAACCTGCACATCATCGTCACACCCGATTTGAACCTGGGCGCGGTGAGCTTCGCCTACCTGTTCATCAACCCGGCCGTTGGTTTGGGCACCCTGCTCGCACAGGCGGCGGTGAGAGATTCAGTGAACAAGGGCTTGTCGCAGGAGTTTGATCTGCAAGGCACTTGGCGCGAGCCGGTGGTCAAGCTCAGACCCAAACCCGGTCAGGCGCCGGATGCTGCGCGGTCGCAGGTCAGCGATGCGGCTCAGGCACAGGAGGCGAGACGATGAGCGAGTCGATCCGTGTGGCTGCAGTACAGATGGTTTCGGGGGTACGTCTCGAAGAAAACCTCGCCCAGGCGCGCAACTGCGTTCTTGAAGCCGCTGCCGGCGGGGCGCGTGTGGTGCTGCTGCCTGAGTACTTTTGTCTGATGGGCCGTTCTGAGACCGACAAGGTTCAAGCGGCCGAAGCCCTGGGCAGCGGTCCGATCCAAGACGCATGCGCGGCGATGGCTCGGGATGCGGGCGTGAATCTGATCGCCGGCACTCTGCCGCTGCGGCATCCGAGCGGCACACGCGTCTGGAACTCGAGCCTCGTGTATGGCCCGGACGGCGAGCGAGTTGCTCGGTACGACAAGATTCATCTGTTTCGCTTTCAGCGCGGCAGCGAAAGCTACGACGAAGCCCGCACCATCGGCGCTGGCAGCGACCCGGTGGCTTTGCGTTTGGCCGGTCTGCGCACAGGTCTGTCGGTCTGCTACGACCTGCGCTTTCCCGAGCTGTACCGGGCGATGGGCCGAGCCGAGCCGCTGGACTTGATCGTTGTGCCTGCAGCCTTCACCTACACCACCGGAAAGGCACACTGGGAGCTGCTGCTGCGGACACGGGCTGTGGAAAACCAGTGCTACGTGCTTGCCGCGGCTCAGGGCGGCGTGCACGACAATGGTCGGCGCACTTGGGGGCACAGCATGCTGGTCGACCCGTGGGGCGAGGTGTTGGACGTTCTGCCTGACGGGCCGGGACTGGTGACCGGCACCATCGATCCAACGCGACTCCGACAGGTACGCACCGATCTCCCGGCGCTTGAGCACCGCGTGCTTTGAAACTCTTGAACTCTGCCTGAAGCCTGAATCCATGAAGCTTGCTGATGCCTTCGCGCAACCTCTCGCCACAGCCTCGCAGCTGTTGCTCCAACCGACCGGCCTTGAATTGTCCCGCGTGCTTTCGCTGACCGGGGAGCTGATGCAGGGCAAGGTGGACTTTGGCGATGCCTATTTCGAGTTCAGTCGATCCGAGAGCTGGAGTCTTGAGGAAGGCAAGGTCAAGGCCGGCAGTTTCTCGATCGACCAGGGCGTTGGCGTGCGCGCGGTTGCGGGTGAAAAGACCGCGTTTGCGTACTCCGACGAAGTCACCGAGCAAGCCATCCGCGAAGCGGTGCGCACCGTACGAGCCATCGGCGGGCTGGGCCAGAGTCGCAAGGTCAAGCTGCCGCATCAGCCGCCCAAGGCCGTGGACCTCTACACCGCTCAAGACCCGCTTCTTGCGCTCGACTCCAACGCCAAGGTGGCGCTGCTCGAGCGCCTTGAGCGCATTGCCCGCGCCAAGGATCCGCGGGTAAAGCGCGTGAACTGCTCACTGTCAGGCGACTACACGGTGATGCTGGTCGTGCGTACGGACGGCGTGGTCGCCGCCGACGTGCGCCCGCTGGTACGCCTTGGCGTGCAGGTCATCGTTGAGCAGGACGGTCGGCGCGAAGACGGCTATGCAGGCGGCGGCGGACGGCGACGCATGGATATGTTTGACGATGCCTTTCTTGACCAGCTTGCGACGCAGGCAGTCGGCTCGGCGCTGACCAACCTTGATGCACGACCCGCGCCGGCCGGTCAGATGACTGTAGTCCTCGGTCCCGGCTGGCCGGGCGTGTTGCTGCACGAGGCCGTGGGTCACGGGCTTGAGGGGGACTTCATCCGCAAGGGCTCGTCCACCTTTGCCAATATGGTCGGGCAAAGAGTGGCGGCAAAGGGCGTGACGGTGATCGACGATGGCACGCTGCCCAATCGCCGCGGGTCGCTGAACGTTGACGATGAGGGCAATGCGACCGAGCGCACCGTGCTGATTGAAGACGGCATCCTGAAGGGATTCATGCAGGACACGCAAAATGCCCGCCTTATGAAGGACCGTATCACGGGCAATGCGCGCCGCGAGAGCTTCGCCAATCTGCCCATGCCGCGCATGACGAACACCTACATGCTTGCCGGGCAGCACACTCACGACGAGATCATTGCGAGTGTGGCGGATGGCATCTATTGCAAGAACTTCGGCGGTGGCCAGGTCGACATCACCAACGGCAAGTTCGTCTTCAGCTGCACGGAGGCCTGGAAGATCGAAAACGGCAAGCTGGCCTATCCGGTCAAGGGTGCAACGCTGGTCGGCAGCGGCCCGGAGAGTCTGAAGCACATCACGATGATCGGCAACGATCTGGAGATCGATAACGGCGTGGGTGTCTGCGGCAAGGAAGGTCAGAGCGTACCGGTCGGGGTCGGACAGCCGACGCTGCGCATGGAGAACATGACCGTGGGAGGCACTGCGTGAGCGCGCGGCTTGCTTGCGCAGTGCAGCAATCGCCTGATACATTCCAAGCATGCTGTTCCGCGCTTACTTCTTTTTCTGGTTTTATCTCTGCCGCCCGGCGGTGAGAGGCTGACGCGCGAACGAGCGACGAAGAATCTCAAAAACCGCCGGGCACAACCCGGCGGTTTTTTTTGGTCCGTACCCATGGCCTGCCATTGATTCGATCCCGTCCGATAGACCTTGCCTGAATCGACACTGACCGAACCGAGCCCGATCCATGAGTAGCACTCGTACCGACGATATCCGCGTCACCGCGATCCGAGAACTGACCCCGCCGGCGCACCTGCTGCGCGAGTTTCCGCTGGCGGATGCGGCCGCAGATACCGTGGCAGCAGCACGGCGCGCGATCCATCGCATCCTCCACGGCCAGGACGATCGCATGCTCGTGGTCATCGGCCCATGCTCCATCCATGATCCGAAAGCAGCAAGGGAGTATGCCCGGCGCCTGATCGCCGAGCGCAAGCGTCTCGCGCTCGACCTGGAGGTCGTCATGCGCGTTTACTTCGAGAAGCCACGCACGACCGTGGGTTGGAAGGGCTTGATCAACGACCCGCATCTCGACGGCAGCTTCGATGTGAACCGCGGACTGCGTCTGGCGCGCGAGCTGTTGGTCGATGTGAACGCGATGGGCATGCCGGCCGGAACGGAGTTTCTCGACCCCATCAGCCCGCAGTACTACAGCGATCTGATCGCCTGGGGCGCCATCGGCGCACGGACAACCGAGAGCCAGGTGCATCGCGAGCTGGCCAGCGGCATGAGTTGCCCGCTGGGCTTCAAGAACGGGACCGATGGCAACCTGAAGATCGCCGCCGATGCGATCAAGGCCGCGCAGCACCCGCATTGCTTCCTGGGCGTGACCAAGGGCGGCATCTCGGCGATCGTTCAGACCGCCGGCAACGAGGATTGCCATGTCATCCTGCGCGGCGGCAAGACCCCCAACTACGACGCAGCGAGCGTGCAGAGTGCATCGGAAGCGCTCGCTCAGGCCGGGCTTGCGCAGAAGTTGATGGTCGACTGCAGCCACGGCAACTCGAGCAAGCAGCACGATAACCAGCTCAAGGTGGCGGACTCGCTCTCGCAGCAGCTGGCCGCCGGCGAGATGCGCATCATGGGAGCGATGGTCGAAAGCCATCTCGTGGCGGGTCGCCAGGACCTGCTGAGCGGGCAGCGCCTCGCCGACCTGAACTACGGCCAGTCCGTCACGGATGCCTGCCTGGGCTGGGAGGCATCGGTGCAGGCGCTGGAGACACTGGCGCGCGGCGTGCGCGAACGCCGTCGCGCGATAGCGTCGGCCAAGTAGGCGCATGTAAAGACATCGAGGGAGCAGATCCATGCCATTTCAGACCGATGATCTCCGCATCGCGGGCATCCACGAGCTCAGTCCACCATCACACTTGATCCGGGAATTTCCTTGTGCTGATCGTGCTGCCGAGGTCGTTGCCACGTCGCGCAATGCGATCCATCGCATCCTGCATGGTCAGGATGATCGCCTGGTCGTCGTGATCGGCCCTTGCTCAATCCACGACCCGAAGGCCGCGATCGAGTACGCCAACCGCCTGACCGAGGAACGGCGCAAGCACGCAGCCGATCTGGAGATTGTCATGCGCGTGTACTTCGAGAAGCCGCGCACGACGGTCGGCTGGAAGGGACTCATCAATGATCCGGACCTCGATGGCAGTTTCCAGATCAACAAGGGGCTGCGCGCTGCGCGGGAGCTGCTGCTGAACATCACCGAGCTCGGTCTGCCGGCGGCCACCGAATACCTCGACATGATCAGCCCCCAATACATCGCGGATCTGATCGCCTGGGGCGCAATTGGCGCGCGGACCACCGAGAGTCAGGTGCACCGGGAGCTTGCCAGCGGCTTGTCCTGCCCCGTGGGTTTCAAGAATGGCACCGATGGCAACATCAAGATTGCCGTCGACGCCATCAAGGCGGCGCAACACCCGCACCACTTTCTGTCGGTGACCAAAGGCGGGCACAGTGCCATCGTCGCTACGCGCGGCAACGAGGACTGCCATGTCATTCTGCGGGGGGGAAAGGCGCCCAACTATGACGCGGCGCATGTCCAGGCCGCGTGCGAAGACATCGGCAAGGCTGGCCTGGCGCAGCGCCTGATGGTCGACTGCAGTCACGCCAACTCCAGCAAGAAGCACGAGAACCAGCTGCTTGTTGCGGCGGATGTCGCGCAACAACTGGCGCGTGGTGAGAGCCGGATCATCGGCCTGATGGTGGAGAGCCACCTGCAGGCAGGGCGGCAGGATCTCGTTCCCGGGCAGACGCTCATCTACGGCCAGTCCATCACCGACGCCTGTCTGGGCTGGGAGGACTCAGTCAATCTGCTGGCCACTCTGTCGGCGGGTGTCCGCGAGCGCCGTCGCGCGCTGGCTTCCGGCAAGTAGCCAACAACGCATCCTCATACCGCGGCGTCGCGGCGAAGCGACGCGATTGCCCCGCGCGCTGCGCTACAGTGCCGCGCATTCCAACAGGGAGGGGCGCGCACCCATGCGGTGCGCGGGCACGGCATGTCGCTTCGCCTGAAGTTCAACCTGATCCTGCTGCTCGCATTTGTGGCGAGTCTTGCTGGTGCAGGCTGGTATTACAGCGGACACCTCGAGCGGCAGGCGCTCGATGAGGTACGCCACAACTCCGACCTGATGATGGAGACGGCGCTGGCCATCCGTGGCTACACGACCGATCAGGTCAAGCCCCACCTCGATCCTCTGCTGGCTGAGAAGTTTCTGCCCCAGACCGTGCCAGCGTTCGCGGCCATCGAGACCCTGCGTCGCCTCTCAGACAAGTACCAAGGCTATGTCTACAAGGAAGCGGTGCTGAACCCGACCAATCCGCGTGATCGGGCGACGGACTGGGAGGCAAAGCTGATCGACAGCTTCCGGTCCGATGCCGCAAAGCAGGAGCTCACCGGTGTGCACGGCGAGGGCATCAACCGTGCCGTCTACATCGCACGGCCGATCACGATAAAGAACCAAGCATGCCTTGCGTGCCACAGCGACCCGGCCGTCGCGCCGCCATCGATGTTGAAGGTGTATGGCGACAAGAATGGCTTCGGCTGGAAGATGGGCGAGACCGTCGGCATGCAGATCGTCAAGGTGCCGATGCTCTACCCGCTGGAGCGGGCCCGTCAGAGCTTCAACACCTTCATCTGGTCGCTGGTGGCGATTTTCGGGCTCGCGTTCATCGTTCTAAACGCCGCGCTTTCGCTGCTGGTGATCGAGCCGATGGCGCGCGTGAATCGCAAACTCGAAGACCTTGCGACCAAGGATTTCCTTACCGATCTTGTGAACCGCCGGCGTTTCTTTGAACGCCTGGAACAGGAGATGGCTGCCAGCCGGCTCAATGGTCAGGCAGTGTCCGTGATCATGTTCGATCTCGACTTCTTCAAGCGCATCAATGACACCTTCGGCCACGACAGCGGCGACTCCGTGCTCAAGCACACGGCAATCCGCGTACGTGAATTGCTGCGCGCGAGTGATTGCGCGGCACGCTTCGGTGGCGAGGAATTCATCATCCTGCTCAAGGAGACCGGCATCGATGCGGCGATGGCACTGGCTGAAGTGGTGCGCCAGAAGATCGCCGGAAAACCCTATGAGAACGTGGGCGCCGTGAGCGCGAGTTTCGGCGTCGCGCAGTGGAACGGCACCGAGGATGGCCGGGAGCTGATCAATCGTGCCGACAAGGCGCTTTACGTGGCCAAGCAGAACGGCCGCAACCGCGTCATCCGCGCAGACGACTGAAGCGGTCGCGCCGCTCAGGCGCCAAGCTGCCGGTCGATCGCGTCAACCACGGTGGCTGGCAGCACTCGTTGGATGCAGGCCAGATCGCCTCTGGCGCAGTCACGCTTGTCGCAGGGGCGGCACGGCAGATCGGATTGATCCTGCAGGGTGATGGGATCGAGCCGCGCCCGCGGTGCATCACCCAGCGCAGGTCCGCGGCGTGCCGGGCCGGTGCGCGCCGGCGAGGTTGGGCCGAACAGGGCGACCAGCGGGGCATTGACGGCGGCAGCAAGATGCATGGGGCCGGTGTCCGTGGACAGCGTGGCGGCTGACACGGCCATGAGTGCTGCAGTTGTTTCCAGGTCCACCGTACCCAGCAGCACGTGGATTTTCGGATCCTGCATCTCTTCGATGCGCAGCGACTGAATTTGGGCAATATCCCCAGGGCCGCCGATCAGCAGGATGGCCAGCATCGGGTGCCGTGCGCGCAGTGCGAGCATCGTCTGACGCAGATGGTCCGCGGGCCAGCGCCGATTGGCAGCACTGGCGCCCGGATTCACCAGCACGTACGTCCCGGCATTCACGTGAAGCGAAGCAAGCAGCGCTGCAGCGCGCTCTGCCGCAGCACTGCCGGGCGTGTAACTCAGGTGCAGACCGTCCAGCGCGTTCTCTATACCCAGCGGGCCGAGCACGGCGACAAAGTTCTCCGCCGCACTGCGGCGCGCCGGGCGCCCTGGGCCGAACTGCGGGTCGCGCGGTACGTGCAACACCGTCCGCGCACCGCTCAGCCACGCCAGGAAGCGGCTTCGGAAGACCGGCTGCAGATCGAGCGCGAGGTCATACGACCGCTGCCGAAGCCGCTTGCGCAGGGCAGGCAGGGTGCTCAGGGTGTACTCGGTGCGCTTGTTGATGCCGATGACCTCATCCACCAGGCCAGTGGCTCGCACCACCCCTGCCAGACCATGGTCGCACACGAAACTGATGTGCACACCCGGCCAGCGCGTGCGCAGGGTTCGGAGCAGCGGCGTGGTCATCAGCAGGTCGCCGATGGCACCCCAGCGGATGACGAGAATCGACTTCATGGCGAGGCAGGGCAGTGGGGGACGCGCATTATCCCGCCCGCTGCGGTGCGTCGGTGGTCAAGCCGAAAAGGTTTGCGCCCAGACTGCTCGCACCGCGCTGCGCTCGGGCGCATACTCACGACATGTCGCTCAACGACCCGGATGCAGTCGAAATCGCACCTGCGGTGCTTCGCATGCTGCTGGACGTCCTTCCGCTGGGCATCTTCCTGCGCGACGAGCACGGCCGTGTCCTGCTTGTGAACCGGTTGGCGGCCAAGCGTTTCGGGCGCGACCCCGCCGAGATGCTGGGCAAGACACCGCACGAGTTGTACGCAGCCGATGCCGCCGAGCGCATTCTTGCCACGGATCGTCAAGTGCTGTTGGACGGCAAGATGATCGAACGCGAGGAGCATCACGTACTCGCCGATCGCAAGCCGCACACCATGTTCATCGGCAAGGTGCGCGTGGAGCTGGGCGACGGGCGCTTCGGGGTGCTTGGGTTCGGACTGGACGTGACCGCGCGCAAGCAGGCCGAGGACGCGCTGCGTGCGCAGAGCGACTTGCTGGCCAAGATTCTGGATGCGGATCCGAGCTTCATCGTCCTGAAAGATGCGCAAGGGCGCTATCTGATGGCCAATCGTTCGTTCCAGGAGTGGACAGGCCGCTCGCTCGAGGAGCTTCAGGAGATCACGGCGCAGGGGCTGGCGCGCAACGATGCAGAACGCGAACAGATCGCGGCCCATGAGGCGGTATCTCGCGCGACCGGTGTGCCCGTCACGCGCGTGGAGCGCTATATCCGCGCCGATGGCAGCCCCTCCGTGGTGGAGGCGACCCGGATCTGCATGCGAGACGTTGAGGGGCAGGAGCAGATGCTGGTGGTCTCGCACGATGTCACGGCAGCGCATCGGCGCGAGGCAGAGCTTGAAACTGCGCGCCAGCGGGCCGATGAGGCCAACCGTGCGAAGGACGCGTTTCTGGCCAACATGAGCCACGAGCTACGCACCCCCATGCACGGCGTGCTGGGTTCGCTGTCCCTGCTTGGTGGGATGGACCTGAGCCCGGAGCAGCGGCGTCTGGTCGAGATCGCGCAGGGTTCCGGTCGCCATCTGTTGGGCGTCATTGATGACGTTCTGGACTACTCCAAGATCGAGGCCGGCGGTCTCACGCTGGATCAGCAGGCCGTGGACATTGCGGCGGTGGCCCGCGAGGCCGGTGCGGCTCTGTCGCTGATCGCGCGCGGCAAGGGCGTTGCACTCGACCTGGAGCTGGCCGCCGATCTGC
Source organism: beta proteobacterium AAP99 (assembly GCA_001295775.1). Lineage (GTDB taxonomy): Bacteria > Pseudomonadota > Gammaproteobacteria > Burkholderiales > Burkholderiaceae_C > Piscinibacterium. The sequence goes on along the minus strand of LJIA01000005.1, from coordinate 137,145 downwards.
CAGCTGCGATCCGCACTGACGCCCAGCGGCTGCGTCAGGTCTTCATCAATCTCCTGGGCAATGCACTGAAGTTCACCGAACAGGGCCGCGTATGTCTGCGTCTGCGCGCCGAGCCCGGCCTCGTCCACTGCAGCGTCCAGGACACCGGTATCGGCATGTCGGCCGAGCAGCTGGCGCGCATCTTCGAGCCCTTCGTCCAGGCAGATGATTCCATCGGCAAGCGCTTCGGCGGTACAGGGCTGGGTTTGTCGATTTCGCGGCGCTTGCTGCAGGCCATGGGCTGCGAGCTGCGGGTGAGTAGCTCGCCCGGCGCGGGATCAATCTTCAGCTTTGCGCTGCCCGCCCAGGCCGTGGCCGCGCCTCGGAGCCCGCGTACCCCAGGCCACAACGCCGCGGCTCGCCCGGTGGTTGAGATGCGTGCGCTGAGACTGCTGCTGGTCGAGGATCAGGCCCTCAATCGCATGGTCAGCCACGCGCTGCTGAGCGGCATGGGCCATGAGGTGATGCTCGCGGAAGATGGCGAGACCGCGCTGCGGCTGCTCGATCAAGCCGCAGTGGACTGTGTATTGATGGACCTGCAGATGCCGGTCATGGATGGCCTGACCGCGGTACGCCTTCTGCGCGAGCAGGAGCAGCAAAATGGCCGAGTGCGCACGCCGGTCATCGCCCTGACAGCCCACGCCCTGCCCGAGCACCGCGCCCAATGCATGGCCGCCGGCATGGATGGCTACCTCACCAAGCCCTTCAATCGGGAGAGCCTGCAGGCCGAACTGCTGGATGTGCTTGGCGCGGGCTTGGCACTGAGCGAGCACAGGCACGTACCGGCCCGTGGCCGGCGGCATGGTCAACCCAGCAGTGCTGCCGCTTCGGCCGGGTCCGCCAGCAAGCGCCGGAACCAGCGCACGGCATTGCCTTCGGCCCCGCGTCGCCAGGCGGTGCTGAAACGCGCCGGCGGACGTTCACTCTGAACAGCCTTGCGCAGGAGCTGACCACTCGCCAGCAGATCGCGCACATGATTCAGCGGAAGCCAGCCCACACCGCTTCCGCGCACCTGGGCGGCAATCTTGTGCTGCATGCTGGCCACGGTCAGCACGTCCTGCCGCGGCTGGATGCCGAAGCTGGCACGGTTGAGGCGCCGCGCGGTGTCCGCCACGGCCACGCTGCGGTGCTGGGCCAGGAGGGTGTCCGCAATGGGCGCGGTCTCGCTCGCCAGCGGGTGGTGCGGCGCCACGCAGAAGACGAACTGCATGTCGCCCAGGGGCTGCCATTTCAGTGCATTGCCAAGCAGATTGGCGTCTTCCAGCCCCTCGACCGCGCCCAGCGCGAGCGTGGCTCGCCCTTCCAGCAGGGCGTCCCAGGTGCCTGAGAGCACTTCGGGCTGGAGCGTGATGCGCGTGGGCATCGCCAGCGCGTAGAAGCGGTCGATCAGGGTCAGTACGCGTTCGAAGCACAGGGCCTCGTCCACGGCGATGCGCAACTCGGGTTCCCAGCCGCTGGCCAGGGTCTGCGCACGCTGGGCGATCTCGCCCAGCTGCGCCAGCACAGGCGCCGCGTTCTCCAGGATGGTCTGGGCCGCCGGGGTGAGCTTGGCGCGGTGGCCGCGTCGGTCGATCAGCAGAAGGTCCAGGCGTTCCTCGTATTGCCGCACGGTGTAGGACAGGGCCGAGGGCACGCGGTCCAGCGAGCGGGCGGCCTGCGCCAGGCTGCCGTGGCGGGTGATGGCGTCCAGCACCGTGAGCAACTCTGCATCGATCATGGATTGACCCCGAAACGGGAAAGTTCATTCAATGTATTTGAACGAGTTAGCGAATTCAAGCCGCTTGGAAGCCGGAATCAGAAGCCCTATCTTGCCGTTACCGCTTGTTCCACGGCCTTCTCGGCGGGAACAGACTCAGGAGTCAATCATGCAAATTCGTCGATCAAATGAGCGTGGCCTGGCCAATCATGGCTGGCTCAAGAGCTATCACAGCTTCTCGTTTGCCAGCTACTACGACCCGCAGTGGATGGGCTTTGCCAATCTGCGTGTGATCAACGAGGACCGCATCGCCGCCGGCAGCGGCTTCGGCACGCACGGTCACCGCGACATGGAAATCATCAGCTATGTGCTCGATGGCGAACTGGCGCACAAGGACAGCATGGGCAATGTGGAAGTGATTCGTCCGGGCGAGGTGCAGCGCATGAGCGCCGGCCGCGGCGTGATGCACAGCGAGTTCAACCACGCCAAGGGGCAGACCCACTTCCTGCAGATCTGGATCGAGCCGAAGTTCACCGGCATCCAGCCGAGCTACGAGCAAAAGGCGTTTGACGGCAGCGAGAAGCGCGGCACCTTGCGTCTGGTCGTGTCGCCGGACGGCGCCGAGGGGTCAGTGACTGCCAATGCGGACGCCCGTCTTTATGCCGGTCTGATCGACGGAACGGAACGCGCCAGCCTTGAGTTGACGCCCGGACGCCATACCTATGTGCACGTGGTGCGCGGTGCGGTGGCGGTGAACGATGCGGTGCTCAACACCGGTGACGCGGCCATGTGGCGCGTGGCCGACGACAGCAGGCGCCTCGTGCTCGAGCATGGCAAGGACGCTGAAGTGCTCGTGTTCGACCTGGCCGCCTGATGCTTCAAGGGTCTGCATCACACATGGGGTGCAGACCCGGAGACAAGACCATGACTCGCAGCATCAAGACCTTCATTTCCATGCCCTGGCACGCGTTCGACGCGGCCAGCGGCGCCTACATGCTGCATCCGCGCGATCTGCACCTGCTCGACCCCTTCATCGGCGTGGATGCCTTCACCATGCCGCAGCCCTATTTCCCGCCGCATCCGCATGCCGGCATGAGTGCCGTGACGCTGATGTTCGACGACGCCGAGGGCGGCTTCATCAATCGCGATTCGCTGGGTGACCAGAGTGAGATCCGCCCCGGTGATCTGCACTGGACCCAGGCGGGCAGCGGCATGATGCATGAGGAGATTCCGTCCGAGCCGGGCCGCGCGGCGCGTGGCCTGCAGGTGTTTGTGAACCTGTCCCGGGCGCACAAGCAGGCGCCGCCCGCTGCGTTTCATGTCCGGCGCGAAGCGATGCCTGTGCTGCAGGCAGCGGGGCTGCGCGGCACCGTCATGGCCGGCGAACTGCCCTGGCAGGGCGCCGTGCTGCGCTCGCCGATCACACAGGACGCCCGCTGGCTCACGCAGGGCGACATGATCGACCTGCGCATCGACGCCGATGCGAGCGCCCAGTTCGACCTGCCTGCCGCGAAGAACGCGTTCTTCGTATTGATGCAGGGCACCTTGGCCGCGGATGGCCAGACACTGTCGGCACCCGGTGCGCTGGTCTTCGAGCGCGACGGTGATTCGGTGGTTCTCCGGGCCGGGACGCAAGGCGCGCGCGGCGTGCTGTTTGCCGGCCGGCCGATCGGCGAGCCGATCTTCCCCAAGGGCCCCTTCATGGGCAACTGCGCGGAGGACATTGCCGCCTACGCCACACGCTTTTACCGCGGCGACATGGGTTCGCTCGCCGCGTCGTTCTAGGGCCTGCAGGCCCGCCTTGAACCCGATCGATCAATCTCCCCCCAGCCATCCCGAAAGAAGGACCTTCCCATGATCAAAGTCATCGTTGTCTATCACTCCGGCTACGGCCACACCAAGCACATGGCCGAGCGCGTGGCCAAGGGCGCGGGCGCTGAACTGATTGCCATCGACGCAGAGGGCAACCTGCCTGAAGGCGCGTGGGACAAGCTCAACGCGGCCGATGCCATCATCATGGGCTCGCCGACCTACATGGGCACCGTGAGCTGGCAGTTCAAGAAGTTTGCGGATGCGTCCAGCAAGGTCTGGTTCGGTCAGGGCTGGAAGGACAAGGTTGCCGCCGGTTTCACCAACAGCGCCAGCATGAACGGCGACAAGCTCTCCACCCTGCACTACATCTTCACCCTGGCCATGCAGCACAGCATGCTGTGGGTCGGCACCGGCATGCTGCCGGCCAACCACGCAGGCGCCACGCGCTCCGACATCAACAATGTCGGCAGCTTTGCGGGCGCGATGGCCATCTCCCCGTCCGACAAGGGCGCGGATGCCATGAGCGAAGGCGACCTGATGACGGCCGAGCTCTTCGGCAAGCGGGTCGCGGAAACCGCGGCGCGCTGGAAGAAGGCCTGATCAGCCCGCACCGCGGCGCCGGTTGCGCCGGTCAGGAGCAAAAGCCCGCGGCACGGTCGCGGGCTTTTGCTTTCCGGGCTTGCCGAGCGTGCCCAATCGGCCTAGTGTCGGAGTCGACGCCCCCGCAGGAGTACTCACATGACCGCACCGTCTTCCGACTCCACCCAGATCGCCGCATCGACCGAAGGGGCAGCGGAGCTCGAAGCGATCCTCGAAGCAGCCACTGTCCCGGTGAGCGACGAAGAGCTGGCGCGCCAGGCGCTCGCTGCGCAACCCGAGTCGAGTGAGGGCGGCAGACGCACAGCCGCCGCGGCCGAGCCGTTGACCAACGAAGTCGGCCGTGCGGTCTGGGCCATGGAACATGGTGTGGCCTCCGACGAAGCTGCTCGCCTGGCCGATCCCTTGCGGATGACGCCGCCGGACTGGCTGGAGCCACCCACCGTCGTCGCCCCCGTGTTGCCCCCGGAGCTCGCCATTCCTGAAGGCGCTCCGCCGATCACGGAGGCCGAGCTCGAAGCCCAGGCGCTGGCCGCCTCACCCGAACCGGAGCAGGCGGCTGCAGAGGCGCCCGGTCTGGTGGATGAAGTGGGTCAGGCGCTGTGGGGCATCGAGCACGGCGTGGTGCCTCCGGAGGTGATCCCCCCGCCGACGGCGGCGCAATGGCTGCTCAACGAAGCGGCTGTTGACGCGAGCGACACCGGGCGCGGCAAGCCCGAGGTCTAGACGCACCTCGATTCAGACGCGACCGTCCGCAGGCGCATCGACCAGCGGTGTGAGGTCCGGCTTCAGGCCCACGCGCTCGTCGAACACGAAGCAGGCGCCGTGCCAGTGCGTGCCACCGGTCTTCTCGAAGTAGTTGAGGATGCCGCCTTCGAGCTGCGCCACGTGCGCAAATCCCTGGCGCTGCATCCAGGGCATGAACTTCTCGCAGCGCACGCCGCCGGTGCAGAAGCCCACCACGGTCTTGTCGGCCCAGGCCTCGCGCTGGGCGAGCACGACCTCGGGCAACTCGGTGAACTTGCGGATGTGCGGGTTCACGGCCCCGGCAAAGCTGCCAACGGCCACTTCTTCCTCGTTGCGCGTGTCCAGCAACACAAGGTCCCGACCGGCATCGTCATGGCCCTGCTCAATCCAGCGTGCGAGCACCTCGGGCGCCACAGACGGGGCCACGTCCTTGGCGGGGTTGATCGTGGGATCGAAGGTGATGATTTCGCGCTCCACCCGCACCTTCAGGCGGCGGAACGGCACATGCTTGGACCAGCTTTCCTTGACGGTAAGTGCGGCGCAGCCGGGCAGCGCGCGTACCTCGGCCAACAACGTGCGCAGCGGCGATTCCTCGCCCGCCAGGAAGAGGTTGATGCCCTCCTGGGCGACCAGAATCGTTCCCAACAGATCGTGAGCCAGCGCAGAATCGCGCAACTGTTGCGCCACGGCGGCGGGCTGCTCGATCTGCGTGAAGTGATAGGCGGCAATGTTCAGAATGGATGCCATGGCTGAATTGTAGGAGTTCACTTTCGCGCCGATGGCGCCTCATCCGCTGCGCTGCTACGGTTGGTGCCGTGAACGAGCCGGTGTCCACTGCCACGCTTCAGCCTGCGCCCACCTCTGCGATGGCCGGCGCATCGACCTTGCCGCACATCACCGGCCGGCTCCCGACGTTCGAAGTGCTGATGAGCACGGGCTTGCGCCTGCGCTACCGACTGAACGACACGCAAACCGCGCGCACGTGGCTGGCGCTGATGGCGCAGATGCGGCCCGAGTGGCTCGTGCGCGGCGATCTGAATCACCGCCACGGTTTTGCACAGACGGCGCAGATACTCGATGCCCTGGCCCGCCTGCAGCGGACGGCGCGCCAGCTGGGCCTGGCGCTGGAGCCGGTAGATGCCAGCGGCTGGCAAACCACCCTGAACCGCCTGCACCTGAACTTTCCGGAGTTCTTTCGGCAGCGCTATGTGCCCGAGCTGTATGACACGGCGCATGAAATGAATCTGGCCATCCATTGGCTGGAGTACGAGCTGGGCAACGTGTACAGCGGGCGGCGGCAGCATCTGTTCAATCTCGACTTCAACCACCTCCCGGAGGTGTACCGCTTGATGGGGCAGATCCCTGCCGAGGAGATGCATCACTTCTCGCCGGAACTGCGCTTTGGCAACCTGCATCTCCACTACGTGTATGTCGGCCGGCACTTTCTGGAAATGTTTGATGCGCAGGACTATCTGTGCCCGGCGGACCATTTCAAGGCGCAGCATGACTTCAATGCCACCTGCGGCCTGGTGTTCTCCGAGCCCGAGGACTGGCCGGCGCGAGACGCGGCCATGCGCCAGTTCCATGCGCGGCGCGGCGGCTGGCGCTTTTTCGGCTACGAATACGACGACCCGCGCCTGGCGCGGGGGTTCTTCAAGCTGGGCGAGCTGCACGACACGGCCGAGTACGCCGACCCCGATCGGCGCGAAGCGCTGCGTTCTGCGCTGTCCGGGGCCGATGTCCTGAGCTGGAACCTGGTCTGATCGAGCACTGGAGCGGCTTTCGCGGAGGCGCAGTCCAAGCTGCTAAGGTTTCGCTCCAACCCGCGCCGTAGCAGTCATGACCCAGCCCAGTTTTGTCCACCTCCGCGTCCACACCGAGTTCTCGATCACCGATGGGCTGACGCGCATCGACGACCTGGTCAAGGCCGCCAAGGCCGATGGCATGGGCGCCGTGGCGGTGACGGACGCAGGCAACCTGTTTGGTCTGGTCAAGTTCTACAAGGCGGCCCGTGGCAAGGGCGTCAAGCCGATTGCGGGCGTCGATGTCGCCATCACGAACCCCAAGGACCGCGATGCGGCGCACCGGGTGCTGCTGCTCGTCCGTGACCGCACTGGCTATCTCCAGCTGTGCGAACTGCTCACGCGTGCCTTTCTCACCAACCAGTACCGTGGACGCCCGGAGCTGCAGGCCGACTGGCTGACGCCGCAGTCCGCGTCCGGTCTGATCTGTCTGTCCGGCGGCATGCACAGCGAACTGGCTCGCGTGTTGCAAGCGCAGGGCGACGCAGCGGGCGTGGCGCAGGCCTGGGCCGCGCGCTTTCCCGGCCGCTACTTCATCGAGCTGCAGCGCGACGGCAGCAGCGCGACGGAGCAGTACACCCAGTCGGCCGCGCTGCTCGCCGGGCAGTTGGGGCTGCCGGTGGTGGCCACGCATGCCGTGGAGTTCATCTCGCCCGGAGATTTCCGGGCGCATGAGGCGCGGGTCTGCATTGCCGAGGGCGAAATCCTCGGCAACCCGCGGCGTGTGAGGCGCTTCACGGAACACCAATACTTCAAGCGCCAGGCCGAGATGGCCGAACTCTTCGCCGACATGCCGCAGGCCGTGGCCAACAGCGTCGCCATCGCCCAGGCCTGCAACCTTGCGCTGGAACTCGGCAAGCCCAAGCTGCCGCTGTTCCCTACGCCGGACGGCATGACCCTGGACGACTACCTCGTCCATCTGAGCAGAGAAGGGCTGGAAAAGCGCCTGATCCAGCGCTATCCGGATGCCACACAGCGCGAGGCCAAGCGGCCGGAGTACGAGGCGCGCCTGAAGATCGAGTGCGACACCATCATCAAGATGGGCTTCCCCGGCTACTTCCTGATCGTTCAGGACTTCATCAACTGGGGCAAGGAAAACGGCGTGCCCGTGGGGCCGGGCCGGGGTTCAGGCGCGGGGTCGCTGGTGGCCTATGCCCTGGGCATCACCGATCTTGATCCGCTGCCCTATGACCTGCTGTTCGAGCGCTTCCTGAACCCGGAGCGCGTGTCGATGCCCGACTTCGACATCGACTTCTGCCAGGACAACCGCGACCGCGTGATCGACTATGTCAAGCGCCGCTACGGCAGCGAGAGCGTCAGCCAGATCGCCACCTTCGGCACTCTGGGCGCCAAGGCCGTGATCCGCGACGTGGGCCGCGTGCTCGATCTGCCGTACAAGTATTGCGACAGCCTGTCCAAGCTCATCCCGCATCAGCCCACCGACCCCTGGGACCTGAAGCGTGCGCTCGAGGAAGAGCCCACCTTCAAGGAGCGCGTGGAAAACGAGGAGGAAGCGCGCGAGATCATCGAACTGGCCAGGCCACTGGAAGGCGTTACGCGCAGTGTGGGCATGCACGCCGGCGGCGTGCTCATCGCTCCGGGCAAGCTCACCGACTTCTGCCCCCTGTACTGCGCTGAAGGCAGCGAGGACAGCGCGGTCAGCCAGTTCGACAAGGACGATGTCGAGGCCGTGGGTCTGGTGAAGTTCGACTTCCTCGGTCTGCGCAACCTCACCATTCTCGAGCTGGCTGTGCAGTACGTGCGGCAGATGAACGAGGACCGGCGCAGGTTCACGCTGGATGACCTCGCCGCCTTTGACGACAAGGCCACCTACAAGCTCTTTGCCGACGGCAACACCACGGCGGTGTTCCAGATGGAAAGCCGCTCGGCACGCGATCTCTGCAAGAAGCTCAAGCCCACGGTATTCGAGGACATCGTCGCCCTGAATGCCCTGAACCGCCCCGGCCCGTTGGGCTCGGGCATGGTGGACGACTTCATCGCCCGCAAGAAGGAGCAGACCCAGACCGGCCGCGGCAAGATGGAGTGGTACTTCCACGAGAAGCTCGAGCCGGTGCTCAAGAGCACCTACGGCGTGATCGTCTACCAGGAGCAGGTGATGCTCGTGGCCCAGGTGCTCGCCGGCTACACCCTGGGCGGCGCCGATCTGCTGCGTCGCGCCATGGGCAAGAAGAAGAAGGAGGAGATGGACAAGCAGCGGGAGATCTTCGTCACCGGCGCCACCGAGCGCGGTGTGAAGCCCGAGCTGGCCACCGAGCTCTTCAACCTGATGGAGAAGTTTGCGGACTACGGCTTCAACAAGTCGCACTCCGCCGCCTATGCCGTGATCGGCTACCAGACGGCCTGGCTCAAGTGCCACTACCCGGCCGAGTTCATGGCCGCGACCATGAGCGCAGACATGGATGCCACCGACAAGGTGATGATCTTCCATGCCGACACCCTGGCGCAGAAGGTGGCCGTCCTGGGCCCGGACATCAATCTGTCGCAGTACCGCTTCGTGCCCGTGCCCGACGAACACACGGCCAAGGGCAAGCCCACGCGCACCATCCGCTACGGCCTGGGTGCGGTCAAGGGCACCGGCCAGAGCGCCATCGAGGCGATCGTGGCCGAGCGTTCGGCCAACGGCCCCTTCAAGGACCTGTTTGATTTCTGCCGCCGCATCGACAAGAAGGTGGTCAATCGCCGCGCGATCGAGGCACTGATCAAGGCCGGGGCCTTCGATGCCCTGAACAACCACCGTGCGCAGCTGCTCGCGTCACTGGAGGCGGCACTCACCGCGGCCGAGGCCGCAGCGGCCAGCGCCTCGCAGACGAGCCTGTTTGGCGACGTGGTCGAGGCCGCGCAGGAAATCAGCCTGGCCGATGTGCCGCGCTTTGACGACCGCGCGCAGCTGGCCGAAGAAAAGACCGCGCTGGGCTTCTATTTCTCCGGCCACCTGTTCAATGCCTACAAGGGCGAGGTACGCAAGCTCGTGCCCAAGCGGCTTGAGGACGTCGAGCCAGCGCGCGAGCCGCAATGGCTGGCCGGTATTGCGAGTGCCGTGCGCACCCAGATCGGCAAGCGCGGCAAGATGGCCTTCGTCACCCTGGACGATGGCACCGCGACGCTGGAAGTCATGGTCTATGGCGAGCTGTTTGCCGAGCGCAGCAAGCTGCTGGCGGTGGACGAGCTGGTCATCATCCAGGGCAAGGTCAGCGAGGACAGCTATTCCGGCGGCGTGCGCATCATCGCCAACGAGGTCTACTCACTGGACGAACTGCGCGCCGCACGCGCCAGCGGCATCGTGATCCGCGGCATCCAGGCCGGCGTGCCGATGGCCCAGCTCAAGCGCGCCATCGAGCCCTTCCGCAGCCCCGCAGGCTGCCCGGTGCGCCTGGACGTGCGCGCCGCCAGTGGCCTGTGCGAGATGCGCCTGCCCGACGACTGGAAGCTCAGGCCGGACGCCGCGCTGGTGGCGGCCGCCAAGGGCCTTGGGCTGGGCGTGGAGGTCGAATACGGCTGAATGGCGCTGAATAATTAATATTGGCCGAATATGTACTAATTTAGGCGCATTCAATCGTGTAAAGTCGCTGAAAAATGGCTTTAGAAAAGCGGAAACTGTGTTTTTGTCAATCTAGAAGAATTTTGTCCGAAATTGGCATATTGATCGCAGGACCCTGAGGCGCCGGGTGTGCCGGTCTGCGTGCGCTGCGCTTGCTGGCCGCGTCCAGGGGATTGCCCGGGCGGGTCGCGCGCCGTTCAATGGGTGACCGTCGTGTCCGGAGCAGCGCATGTCGATCCGCCCCCATCTGCCTTCAGAGTACGTCGACTATCTGACCGTGCAGGGCCTGCGGACCAGTCGCGGCCCGGTGCAGCTCAATACCTACGTCTCCACCAGCCGCACGCGCTTTCCGCTGGCCTATCAGGCCAACCACTTCTTCCAGACCCTGGCCAGCGGCTTCACCGACAGCGAGCTGGATCTCACGCCCAGTGGCGGTCGCACGCACGCGTGGTCCAGCACCCGGGCGGCGCGCCTGTTCCCGGTGAACATGGCCAATGCCCGCATCGAGGCCCTACGCGCCCTGGAGGTCGTGCGCGCGCAGATCATCGCCGGCGCCGGCCGCACCTCGGAGTGGCGCCACGTCTTCACGGGTCAGGGCCGGCCGGACGACATCATTGCCGTGATGAATCTGATGGTGGCGCACCCGGCCCTGCTGGCGGGTGCACCGGGTTCGGGCGACGACTCGCTGGGGCATTTTCTGGATCGCGGCGAGCTGACCGCGGCGGGCCTGAACCAGATGGTGCAGGAACACGTGTTCGGGCTGGACTGTCTGGGCTTCGTGGGCACCTATCTGGAGTGGATCGGCGCCGTACCGCGCGTGCCGGAGTCCGAGGTCGCGAACTACGCGCGGCACCAGCGCATGACCGAATTCACGAATCTGAGCGAGATCACGCCGCGTACCGTGCTGCTCTGGGACGCGACGGTCGATGATCGGGGTCATGATCGGGTGCAGCACATCGCGATCGTGGATCGCGTCCAGTCGGCCGGCGAGAGAGAGGCCGTGGTCGACATCTGCCAGAGTTCGCGCGGCGGTCCGCAGACCAACCGTGGCGTGCGTCTGGTGCCGGCTGCCGGGGGCGGCTTTGCCATGCGTGGGCACGGCGATCCGCCCGCACCGGTCTCGCGCAACATCAACCGGCTGGCCAAACACCCGCGCTGGTCCTAGTCAGCGCCCCAGCATGCGCGTGGTCTCGCGCATGACGTCGGACGCGTCCGGCCACAGCGCACCTTGCGCACCACCGCGCCGGATCTTCGCCGCGCCGCCCCACACGCCCCACTGTTCCGGCTTGGTGGGTCCGAGCACAGACAGGGTCGGCCGCGCCAGCGCCGCGGCAATGTGGCCGGGGCCGGTGTCGTTGGACACCACCAGCGCCGCCCGCTCAAGCAGTCCGTTGTAGGCGCCCATGCCGGCGTTCAAGATCGGCGTGGCCGCGCCGTACTCATCGCGCGCCACCGTGTCCTCGCCCGGGCCGGGCACGATGACAAGCTGCATGCCCTGCGCGGCGCACCAGCCCGCCAGCTTTCGGGTGTAGTCCGCAAAGGCCGGCCAGCGCTTGTCGAGCTTTTCGAAGGTGCCGCCGGCGAAGGGGCAGATCAGCACATAAGGCCGGGTAATGCCGGCGGCTGTCAGCAGCGCGGCGGCTTCCTCGCGGTGGCGATCGGCCAGCTTGAAGGCGATCTCTTGCGGTGGCGGCGCCTTGCGGCTGCACAGGGCCTGGGTCAGTTCGTAGTAGCTGCGCAGCGCATGGCCGCCGTGCACGATGGGCAGGGTGCGCTTGAGCAGGAAGCCGCGCGCCTCGGTGGCATAGCCCAGACCCTTGAGTCCGGCCAGCCGGAATTCCAGTGCGCTGGAAAAGCTCGTTGCCAGGGTCACGGCATTCACCCGCGAATCAAAGCCGGGGTCCAGCGCACGGCATTCGGCTCGGAGTCGCTTGTATAGGGCGACCGTCTCACCCAGCTTGCCCGGCTTGGCATGCACCGGCCAGCCGTAGCCCGCCAGCAGGTCCCCGGCCCAGCGCTTGCCGACCAGGATCAGGTCATAGCCTTCATCCTCCAGCGCCGTCAGTGCGGGCAGGCCCAGCACCACATCGCCGATCCAGTTGCGGATGCGCACGATGAGTGGTCGTGGGGGCCGGGCATTGCGGGCAGAAGCTTCGTTGGACAACATGGCTGGCGCGGCGCCTTGTGCGACGGTAAGTGCGGTTCGCGCGACGAACGAGTCTGTCGAGCGAAACCGCGATTGTAAGATTTGCACTCCATTCTGCTTGCGGGCTCGCGCAGCTTCTTCGGCTGCGCAACACAGGAGCCGGCCCCGAAAGCGCAGCGCATGCCCCTTCACGCCTTCCCCACCGACACGCCGCACTTCGTGGCGGTGCGCACCGACCGGATCGGCGACCTGCTGTGCACCCTGCCGGCGCTGAGCGTGCTGCGCCAGAACTGGCCGCGCTGTCGCATCACGCTGGTCGTGCGTGCGCCGCTGGCCCCGCTTGCGCAGCTGGCGCAGCAGGTGGATGCCGTGGTCACGCCTGATGCGGCTGACTTTCGCCAGCTCAAGGCGGACTGCGCGATCTTCTTCCACGCCGATGCGGTGCTTGCCCGTGCCGCCAAGGCCGCCGGCGTGCCCATGCGCATCGGCACCTTCCGCGGGCTGGCGCGCTTCACCCTGCCGACGCACAACGTGCCGCGCGCGGCCAATCACACGCGCATGCACGAGATCGACCAGACCATGCGCCTGCTCGAACCCCTGGGCATCACCTATCAGCAGGGTCCATTCAACGCCGCCGACCTGTACACGCTCAAGGTGGATGACCACACCCAGGTGCTACCCGCCTGGGTGGGGGACACCCGCTTCAAGCTGCTGCTGCAGCCGCTCACCGGCGGCAGCGCACCGGCCTGGCCGCTGGAGCGCTACCTCGATGTGGTCAAGCAGCTGGATCCTTCGAGGTTCCTGATCATCGTGCACGGCTCGGCGGCGGAGGGCGAGCAGATTCGCACTCAATGTCCGGCATTGCTGACCCAGCCACACGTGCTGACTGAACTGGGCACGCTTTCGCTCGCGCAGCTCGCAGCGGTGATCGATCTCACCGATGGCGTGCTCGGCGCCAGCACCGGCCCCATCCACCTCGGCGCGGCGCTGGGCCGCCCCACCCTGGCGCTGCACGGCCCGGGGCGCGGCTTCTCCCCGGTGCGCTGGGGCCCGGTGGGCCGCCGGGCCGAGGTGCTCTGCATCGACCGGCCGACCTGCGAAGACTGCCGGCGTACGCGGGACTGCCACTGCATCCGTGAGATCGGTAGTGCGCAGGTGCTCGAGCGGCTGCAGGCCTGGGCGGAGCCGGCTGCATGAGCGGCGCCAAGCAGAGCACCTACGGCCTGCTGCGCGCGCGGCTCTGGCCCTTCGTTTCGCCGCACCGTGCGATGTTGCTCGCAATGGCTGCCTTTCTGAGCTTGGAAGCCGCCACCGGCGTGATGATGACCTACCTGATGCAGCCGATGATCGACCGCGGCTTCACCGAGCGCGATGCAAGCATCCTGTGGCTGGCGCCAGTGGTCTTCATCGGCATCATGCTGGCGCGCGGCGTGGCCATCTTCGGGTCCACCTACTTCGGCCAGCGCGTGTCCAACGACACCCTGTTCGGTCTGCGTTCGCATCTGTTCAACCGTCTGCTGCACCTGCCCGGCGAGTTCTATGAGCGCAACACCTCGGGCCAGATCCTGTCGCGCTTTCTGGTGGATGCGCAGAACGTGTCTGGAGGCGTATCCGAGCTGTTCGCCATTGGCGTCCGGGACAGTCTCGCCGCGATCGGCCTGGCGGCCTATCTCCTCTATGTGGACTGGCAGCTCACTTTGCTGATCCTGGTGGTGGCGCCGGTGCTGGCGGCGGTGAACCGCTTCTTCGGCAAGCGGCTGCGCCGCCTGGGCGTGGACTACCAGGAGGCCACCGGCAAGCTGGCCCGCCGCATCCAGGAGGCCTTCGACGCCGAGCGCCTGATCAAGATCTACCGCGGCGAGGACCATGAGGCCCGCCGCTATGACGCCGCGCAGGGCCGGATGCGCAGCCTGTCGGTGCGCGTGGCGATCGCGCAGTCCTCCACCGTGCCTGTGAGCCAGACCGTGGCCAGCCTGGGCGTGGCGGCCATCATTGCCGCAGCGCTGTGGCGCGGCAGCCAGGGCGCGATGACGGCGGGCGAATTCGCGTCCTACTTCGCCAGCGTGCTGCTGCTGCTGCAGCCCCTGCGCCGCCTCGCGCAGATGCCGGGCATCTCGCAGAAGATCGCGGCCGGCCTGGATGGACTCGCGGGACTGCTCGATGCGCCGCTTGAGCGCCGCGAAGGCAAGGCTTTGCCGGCGCCCGTGCGCGGTGAAATCCGCTTCGAGACCGTCAGCCTCCACTATGAAGGCCGTGACAGCGCTGCCCTGCAGGGCCTGGACCTGACCCTGGCTGCCGGCAGGCACACGGCGATCGTCGGCCCCTCGGGCAGCGGCAAGTCCACCTTGATCAAGCTCATTGCGGGCTTGCTGCCACCCACGAGCGGCCGCGTGCTGGTGGACGGCATGGACATTGCGCAGCTCTCGCCTGCCGCGCTGCGCGAACGCATCGCCTATGTGGGGCAGGAACCCTTCCTGTTCGACGATTCCCTGCGCGAGAACGTCGAGTACGGCTCGTGGGGGTCGAGCGAGAATCAGCTGCGCACGGCCGTGCAGGACGCCGCCTTGGCCGCCTGGCTGGACAGCCAGCCGCAAAGCTGGAACCTGATGGTCGGCGAGCGCGGTGGCCAGCTCTCGGGCGGTCAGCGCCAGCGGGTGGCCATTGCGCGGGCGTTCCTCAAGGATGCGCCGATCCTGCTGCTGGACGAACCGACCTCGGCGCTGGACGCCGAGTCTCAGGCCGCTGTGCAGCAGGCCCTGTTGCGCCTGACCCGGAACCGCACCACGCTCACGGTCACGCACCGCCTGGGCGCGGCGCGCGATGCCGACTGGATTGTGCTGATTGACGAGGGTCAGGTGGTGGAGCAGGGTACGCACGACAGCCTGATGGCACAGAACGGACGATATGCCGCTCTCGTGCGAACCCAGTCTGCGGAGCTTTGAGCGATGTCTGCCCACCGACCGTCCGATCCTCTGCGCCGCCGCATCGTGCTTGCGTCAGGCTGCCTGCTTGCATTGCCGTTGCAGGGCGCCCGTGCGCAGAGTCCGGCCGGCAAACCCGTCAGCCGTGCCAAGCCGGGATACGTGGCCGTGGAACTCATGGCAGAGGTCACCAGCGTCCAGCCGGGCCGGCCGTTCTGGTTGGGCCTGTCCATGCTGCATGACGAGAAGTGGCACACCTACTGGAAGAATCCGGGGGATGCCGGCATCCCGCCGACCTTCAGCTGGACGCTGCCCGCGGGGCTGCGCGTCGGCGAGATCGAGTGGCCGCATCCCTACCGGTATCCGGTGGGGCGCCTTGCCTCCTACGGCTACGAGGGCCTGCATCTGCTGCCGGTGCTGGCCTTTCCGGACCGCAGTCTCAAGCCCGGCTCGACCCTGAGCATCAAGCTCGCTGCGGACTGGCTGGTCTGCAAGGAGTCCTGCATCCCGGAGGCGGCCGAGCTCAGCCTCGATCTGCCCGTGCGCAGCGAGCCGGCCGCGCCCGGGCCGAATGCCGCCCGCTTCGTGGACGCGCGCGGGCGCCTGCCCCGCCCTGTCGAAGGCGCATCGGGGGAAGCGCGCTTCGACGCAACGGCTCGGGGGATCGAGGTGCGCCTGAAGCTGCCGCCGGCGCTTGCCGGCGCCGGCGAACTCTTCTTTGACCGGGAAGACTTCATCGAGCCCGGCGTCACTCCCCAGGTGTCTGCCGATGCAGGCAACGTGCGCTGGCGCAGTCAGACCACCAGCAACGGCCGTCGGCTTGCGCCGCAAAGCCTGCGTGCGGTCTGGGTGCCGGCGCGCCCGTCGGCTGCCGGGCCGCGGGCCGTTCGGCTCGACATCCGGCTGATCGCGCCTGCAGCCTGAGCCCGGGCCTGCGGCAGATGCCGGGCCGTCAATGCCTACGCCGATCAGGGTCTTGTCTGCAGAAATCGCAGGGCTAAGATCAGCCGCAGATGTGGCGCTTCGGGTGACAGCGCGGTACACAGAACGGCAGCCGCGCCCGATGCCCGCCACCGACCCGGAGGGGGCATGTCTGCGGAGCTGCAGGACGAACCCGGCGCAAGGCTCGAATCCGAGCTGGTGCGGCTGCTGTACCGAGGCGCACCCCTCGGGCAGGCGGCCGTCGTGCTTGCTGCGCTGCTGTTCGCGTGGCTGTTGCGAAACACCGTGCCGCCGGCGCTCAGTGCGGTGTGGCTTGCCGCTGTCTTGATCAACACCGCATGGCGCGCCTGGCGCTTGCGGCAGTATCAGCAAACCCCCGAACTCCTTGAGCCTGCTGAGTGGCTTGCGCACTTGCGCATGGGCGTGCTGATCAACGCGCTGCTCTGGTGCCTGCTGGGCATCGCCGCGGTGATCTGGGCCGATCTCACCACCAAGCTGGCCGTCATGACATTGCTGGTGGGCATGTCGGCGGGCGGGCTGGCCATGCTTGCGGCCGACGCGCGGATCTATCAGGTCTTCATGGGGGGCGTGCTGGCGCCGGTGCTGGTCGGTTTTGTGGTGATGGGCGGCGAACTCGGCTGGAGTCTGGCCGCGCTGACTGCCTTTCTCTCCTTCGTCCTGCATCGATCCTGCGCGTATGTGAACAAGGTGCTTGTGCAGTCGGTGCGGCTGCGCCTGGAGCGGGAACAGGCTGCTGCGAACCAGGAGCGGCTCAACGCCCGCCTCGTCGCGCAGAACGAGGCGCTGCGCGAGGAAGCCGAGCGCCACCGCCGCACGCAGAGTGCGCTGTCCGAGGCGCGAAACGCCGCAGAAGAAGCCACACTGGCCAAGACCGCGTTTCTCGCACAGATGAGCCACGAGGTTCGTACGCCGCTCAACGGCGTGATCGGCATGACGGGCCTCGTGCTCGCCGGCCCGCTTCGCGAAGATCAACGGCGCCACCTCAGCATGGCGCAGCAGTCGGCAGAGAGCCTGCTCGCGATCCTGAACGATGTGCTGGATGTCACCAAGAGCGAGTCCGGTCGGATCGCGATCGAATCGGTGCCCGTGCGTCTGGACGAGATTGCGGAGCAGGTGTGTCAGGCGTTCCGTGCCGAGGCGGACCGCAAGAGCCTGGAGCTTGCAGGCCATTGGCCCGCCACCCTGCCTGCAGTGATGGCTGACCCCCTGCGCTTGCGGCAGGTGCTCATGAATCTGGTGGGCAACGCCATCAAGTTCACGAACAGCGGCTCGGTGGCGCTGGATGTTTCGCAGCAGGGGTTCGCGCAGGACGCGGTGCGGCTGCGCTTCGTGGTCAAGGACACCGGAATCGGGATCTCTGCTGCGGCCTTGAACACGATCTTTCGGCCGTTTGAGCAGGTAGATCGCAGCGTGCGTCGGTCTCAGGGGGGCGCGGGTCTCGGTCTGAGCATCTCCGAGCAACTGGTGCAGCGCATGGGTGGGGAGCTGGGCGTGCGCAGCGAACCGGGCGTGGGCAGCGAGTTCTTCTTCGAACTCAGCTTGCCCTTGGCTGAGCAGGACACGCTCACTGCGGGTGACTTGGGCACGGCTGCGCCCGCCACCGAACTGAACGGCTACCGCGTGCTGCTCGTGGAGGACAACGCGGTGAACCGCGCTGTGGCCGAGGGCGTGATCGCCCTGGCGGGTGGCGAGTGCCTGTCGGTGATCAACGGGCTGCAGGCGGTGCGCGAAGTCGTGGAGCGCGGCACTGACCACTTCGATGCCGTGCTGATGGACATCCACATGCCGAACATGGACGGCTTTGAGGCGACGCGGGCGATCCGCCTCATCGAGGCGCGCGAGGCGGCTCGCAGCACGGCACCGGCCGCTGCCGCGGCGGGGCGCCTGCCGATCATTGCGATGACGGCCGACGCCATGTATGGCGAGCGCGACAAGGCCCTGACTGCGGGCATGGACGAGTACCTGACCAAGCCCTTCAAGCCCGAGGACCTGATCCGCCTCGTGCGCAAGGTGGCTGAGTCTCGGCGCGTCCACACCGGGCGGGTCGCCGAGGCGATGCCCGCGACGCACTGAGCAGCGCCGCGGGCCTCGGGCGCATCAGTACTTGACGCTGCAGCCGTAGGGCTGGTTGGTGGCGTTCGCCACGGCGCGGCCGGCGGCCACATCCGTCAGCGCGGCACGCACGAAGTTGTTGGCGGTCTTGGCGTCCTCCGGACGGGCGTTGCGCTTGTCGTCGATGGCGCCGTCATAGACCACGGTGCCCTGGGCGTTGATGACGAACATGTGCGGTGTGGTCTTGGCGCCGTAGGCCTGGCCCACCTTGCCATCCGGGTCCAGCAGGTAGGCCGTCGGCTGGCTCTTTTGCTCGCCCATCCACTTGCCGAGGTCAGCTGCGCTCATGAAGTCGCTGCTCTTGGGGTTGGTGGAGTTGATCGCCAGCCAAACGACGTCCTTGCCGGCGCCACGCTGCAGGTCCTGCATGTTGCCGGACACATAGTGCTTCACGATGAAGGGGCACTTGGGGTTGTTCCACTCCAGCACCACAGTTTTGCCCTTGAACTGGGCGAGGCTGACGTCCTTGCCGTTCACGTCCTTGAGCGTGAAGGCCGGGGCGGCCTGACCGGGGTCGACATTGGCTGAGACGGCGGGGGCGAGCAGGCCGGCGGTGGCAGCCAGCAGCAGGGCGGAAATGATGCGCATGAGGAGAACTCCGTATGGGTGCAGCCGAGTGCGGCTCGCAGGGCGCGAACCACGCCGACGTGAGGCTGGATTACACCGAGCGAGGTTCCCCGGCGTCAGTCCTGAACCCTCGGGGATAACACCTACAATCCCGCGGCTTTCTGGCGCCAGACCAGATTCATCCCGCACTCGAAGAAAGCGACCTTCGCGCATGAGCATCAAGAGCGACAAGTGGATCCGCCGCATGGCCGAACAGCACGGCATGATCGAACCCTTCGAGCCGGGGCAGGTGCGCCACGCAGCCGACGGGCACCGCATCGTCAGCTACGGCACCTCGAGCTATGGCTATGACATCCGCTGCGCAGACGAATTCAAGATCTTCACCAACATCAACAGCACCATCGTCGACCCCAAGAACTTCGACGAGAAGAGCTTTGTGGACTTCAAGGGCGATGTCTGCATCATCCCGCCCAACAGCTTCGCACTCGCCCGCACGGTGGAGTATTTCCGCATCCCGCGCAGCGTGCTGACCATCTGCCTGGGCAAGAGCACCTATGCGCGCTGCGGCATCATCGTCAACGTCACACCCTTCGAGCCCGAGTGGGAGGGCTATGTGACGCTGGAGTTCTCCAACACCACGCCCCTGCCCGCCAAGATCTATGCCGGAGAAGGCTGTGCACAGGTGTTGTTCTTTGAGAGCGACGAAGTCTGCGAAACGAGCTACAAGGATCGTGGCGGCAAGTACCAGGGTCAGCGCGGCGTGACACTGCCCAAGACCTGATGGGCCGCGAGGAGATCACCATGTCGTTTGCAAGCACAGCGCGGCAGCTGCTGGTCATCGGACTGATCGGCCTGGCAGGCGCGGCGTCGGCCCAGACCGCGCCCAAACCTGACCCCGCCCCGCCCGATCTGACCAAGACGCCGGCCGCACCCGCCGCGGAGCCTGCACGCAAGGGGCCGGATGTACCCCCGCCCAATGTGAACCAGCTGCGTGGCAAGGACACGTCCGCCGCTGGCAGCGCGGCTCCTCGTCCGGCGGAGCGGCCGCCCGTGGTGGCGCCCGTGCCGCCGCGCCCGCCGCGCAGCATGGAGGAAGCGCTGCAGCCCGACGTGGAAAAGCTGCCGGTCGATCCTGCAGAGCGTGCCAAGGTGAACGCACAACGCGGCATCAACACCGGCAAGCCTGCTGCGCCGGGGCAGCCGGGGCGCGTGGTGGTGGAGGGTGATCGGACGGTCAACAACCCCACACAGCAGATCGGCAACGTGCTCACCCGCCCGGACGGCACCGTGGTCACGGTGGAGAGCCTGCCGGGCGGCAAGCGCAAGGAGTGCGTGCGCGACTGTGTCGGCCCGGCCTGCTGCGTGGTGATCGATCCAAACCCCAATCCGATGTTGCGCAGCCCGCTGCGTTGAGCCGAGTCGGGTTCCGGCTTCTCGCCCTGGCGGTTCTAGGCTCGGTTGCGTCGGCAGGGCATGCACAGTCTCAAGCAGCCACGGATGCGCGCAGTGATGCCATCCGCGCGGCGGTTTCCCCGCGCAGCCACCCTGATGCGTCCGCGCCGGGCAGCGCGGAGGCCCAGTTGCTGGGCAACCTCAACCGGTTCATCGACGGCAGCAATGAGCAGCTGCGAGAGCGCGCACGCCAGCAGGCCGAACGCACCCGCAGTGCCTTGACCTTGCAGGAAGCTGCGCTGCGCGGCGACGTGCGCGCAAGCCAGCAGCTTGAGCGCGTGATCATCGAGGGCCAGACCGAGCCGGGCGACAGCGTGCAGGCACGCATCGCCCGCCGCATGCCGGCGCCCAACATCAAGCAGGGCTATCGGCGCACCGAAGACCCCGTCACGGGCGAGGTGTGCGAAACGGTGGATCTTGGCCTGTGGTCGCCTTTCCCGCAGACCGTCTGCGGCGGCGGCAAGCAGGGGCCCGGTACAGCGCCGGGGTCGATCATCAACGAGCTGAACCGGAAGTAGGCGGCGCAGTCGATGCCGGGCGCAGGATCAACCACAGCGCCGCGCCGATCAATGCCCCGCCACCGGCGTGCGCCCAGTTCAGGTGCTCGCCCAGGAACAGCACACCCCAGAGCACACCGAAGGGTGGAATCAGGAAAGTCACGGTGAGCGACTTCACCGGACCGATGTCCTTGATGAGGCGGAAATAGAGCAGGTAGGCCAGGGCCGTACACACCAGGCCCAGCGCGGCCAGCGCAAGCCAGACGGGGCCGGACTGCCAGCGCGAAGGCTCAATCGGCGCCATGGCCATGACCGTGGCAAACAGCGGGGCGAGCAGCAGCGTCGCGCCGAACTGGCTGCCCAGCGCGACCACCTTGCTGTCAATGCCCTGCGCCCAGCGCCGGGTGAGAAAGCCGGCCAGCCCGTAGCAGGCCGTCGCAAGCAGGCAGGCCGACGCGGCCAGCAGCACCGCCGGCGTTGGCGCTACCGGCCCCGCGCCCGTCAGCACGGCCACCCCAAGCAGGCCCAGCACCACGCCGCCCAGCTTGGCCGCAGTGACGCGCTCGCCGAAGAAGGCGGCACCGATCAACACGCCCATCATCGGCGTGCAGGCGTTCAGGATGGCGGAGTAGCCAGCGGGCAGGGACTTTGCGGCATAGGTGTACATCGCGAACGGAACACCCGAGTTGATGGCGCCCAGCAGGAGCACATGGCGCACGCGCCCTTCAAAGCGCCAGGTCTGCCGCATGACCGCCAGGATCACGATCAGTCCGAGCGCAGCGATCAGCACGCGCAGAAAGGCCGTGGGCAAGGCGCCGAGCACCGGGGCGACGATGCGCATGAAGAGAAAGGCCGCGCCCCAGATGGCGGCAAGCAGCAGCAGACGGCCCCAGTCCGAGGGTCTCATGAGCCAGACCCAGCATCCATGCGGATTTCCAGGCCAAAATGGCTGGAAAGCCGCATGGGACAAGCGGAAAGCCCGTTCAGATGCCTCATGCGGCGAGCTTCTGCCACTCGCGCCCCAGCAGCAGCAGCTTGCGCTCCAGCCCCCAGGCGTAGCCCCCCAGCACGCCGCTCTCGCGGATCACGCGGTGGCATGGGATCAGCACGCTCACCGGGTTGTCGCCCACGGCATTGCCGACGGCGCGCGAGGCGCTCGGCCGGCCGATCAGGTGGGCGATCGAGCCGTAGGTGGTCAATGCGCCCTCGGCGATCGACAGCAGTGCCTGCCAGACCTGCACCTGGAAGTTGGTGCCGCGCACATGCACCGGCAGGCGCGCGTCGCCCATCAGGGCCGGCGCCATGCGCTGCGCCATCGCGGCGTCGTCGCGCTGCAGGCGGGCGGCGGGCCAGTCGCTGCGCAGATGCTGCTCGAAGGCCGCGGGCTGGGCCGCTTCGCCAAACACCAGTCGGCAGATGCCCTGGCCGGTCCAGGCGGCAGCGGTCGCGCCCAGCAGGGTCTGGAATGCGCCCCACTGGATGGTGAGCCCTTCGCCCAGACGGCGGATCTGTGCCGGGGTCAGGCCGTCGAGCTTGACGAACAGGTCCTGCAGGCGTGATGGCGAGGACAGGCCGCTGGCGTAGGTGGCGTCCAACAGGGAATTGCCGCGCGCCAGCAGCTGGCGGGCATGGTTGCGCGTGACCAGTTCAGTGAAGCGCTTGGGGCTGATGCCCACGGCTTCGCTGAAGGTGCGCTGGAAGTGGCTTTCGGACAGCCCGGCCTCGCGCGCGAGGGTGGCCAGATCCGGCTGTTCGTCGAAGTGCGCGGCGATGTAGCGGATCGCTCCGGCAATCTCGTCATAGGTGCGAGTCATGGAGCCAGCGTAGCGGTGTGGCGTGGATGATGCATTCCGATTCTTGCTGTCACGCAAGCTGCATCGAACCGGTTCCTATAATTTGCCTACGCCGTGCGGCCGGGTTGTGGCGATGTGCAGATGAAGTGCATCCACCCTGCCGCTTTTTCTTTTGTGCTGCGCCCACCCGGGCAGGACGACCTCCATGCGCTTTCGCTTTCCGATCGTCATCATCGACGAAGACTTTCGCTCCGAGAACACCTCCGGCTCGGGTATCCGCGCGCTGGCAAAGGCCATCGAGGCAGAGGGCATGGAAGTCGCCGGCTTCACCAGCTACGGCGACCTGACCAGCTTCGCGCAGCAGCAGTCCCGCGCCAGCGCCTTCATCCTGTCGATCGACGACGAGGAGTTCACGCCCGGCCCCGAGCTGGACCCGGCCGTGCTGCACTTGCGCACCTTCATCAGCGAGATCCGCTTCAAGAACGCGGACATCCCGATCTACATCTACGGCGAGACGCGCACCAGCCGCCACATCCCCAACGATGTGCTGCGCGAGTTGCATGGCTTCATCCACATGAACGAGGACACCCCCGAGTTTGTGGCGCGTCACATCCTGCGCGAGGCCAAGAGCTACCTCGAAGGCATCCAGCCGCCCTTCTTCAAGGCCCTGCTGGACTACGCCGAGGACGGCTCCTATTCCTGGCACTGCCCCGGCCACTCCGGCGGCGTGGCATTTCTCAAAAGCCCCATCGGCCAGATGTTCCACCAGTTCTTCGGCGAGAACATGCTCCGCGCCGACGTCTGCAACGCGGTGGAAGAGCTCGGCCAGCTGCTGGATCACACCGGCCCCGTGGCGGCGAGTGAGCGCAACGCAGCGCGCATCTTCAATGCGGATCACTGCTACTTCGTCACCAACGGCACCAGCACCTCCAACAAGATGGTCTGGCACAGCACGGTGGCGCCAGGCGATGTGGTGCTGGTGGACCGCAACTGCCACAAGAGCATCCTGCACAGCATCATGATGACCGGCGCCGTGCCGGTGTTCCTCACGCCCACGCGCAACAGCCTGGGCATCATCGGCCCGATCCCGCAAAGCGAGTTCGAACCGGCCAACATCCAGAAGAAGATTGCCGAACACCCGCTGCTCAAGGGGGTGGACGCCGCGACCATCAAGCCGCGCATCCTCACCATCACGCAGAGCACCTACGACGGCGTGCTCTACAACGTGGAGACCATCAAAGCCAAGCTCGAAGGCTATGTGGATACCCTGCACTTCGACGAAGCCTGGCTGCCCCACGCGGCCTTCCATGATCTGTACGGCGTGATGCACGCCATCGGAAAGGACCGTCCGCGCCGCAAGAACGGTCTGATCTTCGCCACCCACTCCACCCACAAGCTGCTCGCCGGCATCTCGCAGGCCAGCCAGATCCTGGTGCAGGAGTCCGAGAACGACAAGCTCGACCGCCACGTGTTCAACGAGGCGTACCTGATGCACACCTCCACCAGTCCGCAGTACGCCATCATCGCCTCCTGCGACGTGGCTGCCGCCATGATGGAACCCCCGGGCGGCACCGCACTGGTGGAAGAGTCGATCATCGAGAGCCTGGACTTCCGTCGCGCCATGCGCAAGGTGGACGAGGAGTACGGCCACGACTGGTGGTTCAAGGTCTGGGGCCCGGACGAACTGGTGGAAGAGGGCATTGGCGATCGCGATGCCTGGATGCTGCGTCCCAACGAGGCCTGGCATGGCTTCGGCAACATGGCCGAAGGCTTCAACATGCTCGACCCGATCAAGGCCACGATCGTCACGCCGGGCCTGGACGTGAGCGGCAAGTTTGCCGAAACCGGCATCCCAGCAGCCATCGTCACCAAGTTCCTCGCCGAGCACGGCGTGGTGGTGGAGAAGACCGGGCTCTACAGCTTCTTCATCATGTTCACCATCGGCATCACCAAGGGCCGCTGGAACACCCTGTTGACCGCGCTGCAGCAGTTCAAGGACGACTACGACAAGAACGCGCCCATGTGGCGCATCCTGCCCGAGTTCTGTGCCGCCCACCCGGCCTATGAGCGCATGGGCCTGCGCGACCTCTGTCAGAAGATCCACGAGGCCTACAAGGCCCACGACATCGGCCGTGTGACGACAGAGATGTACCTCTCGGACATCCAGCCCGCCATGAAGCCCAGCGACGCCTGGGCTTGCGTGGCGCACCGCGAGATCGAGCGGGTCGAGATCGACCAGCTCGAAGGCCGCATCACCTCCACGCTGCTCACGCCCTATCCGCCGGGCATTCCGCTGCTTATTCCCGGTGAGCGCTTCAACTCCACCATCGTGAAGTATCTGCAGTTCGCGCGCGAATTCAACGCCAAGTTCCCCGGCTTTGACACCGACGTGCATGGCCTGGTGGAAGAAGAGCGCGAGGGCAAGCTGCGCTACTTCGTGGACTGCGTGAAGCCGCGCTGAGCACCTCTGGGCGCTACTGGTGCCGCAGCGCCTCGACCGGTTCGAGGCGCGCGGCGCGCAGCGCCGGCCAGTAGCCGAAGCCCACACCCACCGCCAGGGCCATGCCGAAGGCCATGGCCACTGCACTCACTGAGAACACCGGGGTAAGCGCGCCGCTGGCCGCCACCAGCAGGCCCACGCCAATACCGAGCAGCACGCCGAGCAGGCCGCCTGCCAGTGACAGCGCGACGGACTCGATCAGAAACTGCAGCAGGATCGTGCGGCGCGGCCCGCCCAAAGCCATGCGGATGCCGATCTCGCGGGTCCGCTCCGAGACGCTGACCAGCATGATGTTCATGATGCCGATGCCGCCCACGAAGAGGCAGATCGACGCCACCGCTGCGAGCAGCACCGAAATGATGGTGGAGACGGACTCGAGCGTCTGCGACACGCTGCTCAGGTTGCGCACACTGAAGTCGTCGTCTGCGCCCGGGGCGATGCGATGGCGCTGCCGCAGCAGCAGGGTGATCTCCTGCTCGGTATAGCCGCGCTGCTCCGGGATGCTGGACTCGACCATCACCAGACTCACCGCGCCGGGAAACGGTGTACCTGCCAGCTTGCGTTGCGCGGTGGTGATGGGCAGCACAATCACGTCATCCTGATCCTGCCCGCCGAAGCCCTGACCCTTCGGCGCAAGCCGGCCGATCACGACGAAGGTCTGCCGCTGGATGCGCACGGTTTGGCCAATGGGCGAGACCGCACCGAACAGATCCTTGGCCACGGTTTCGCCGATGACGGCCACATTGGCTGAGGTCCGTACGTCGGCTTCCGCGAACAGGGCGCCCTCGGCCAGACGCATGTTGTTGATGGCGAAGTAGGCCGGCAGCGTGCCGGTGATGAGTGTGGAGCGATTGCGCCCGCCGGCCACAACCTGCCCCTGCGAACTGGAAATCGGCGCCACGTTGCGCACGCTGTAGAGCTCGGCCATGGCGGCTGCGTCGTCCAGCGTGAGCGTGGGCAGGCTGCCGGTACTGCCGCGAAAGCCTCCCTGACTGCCCGCGCCGCTCTGCACGATCACCTGATTCGCACCCAGCGAAGCAATGGACTGCGCGACGTTGCGTTTTGAACCTTCACCGATGGCCAGCATCAGGATCACTGAAGCCACGCCGATGATGATGCCCAGCATGGTCAGCACCGAACGCAGGCGGTTGGCACCCAGTGCAAGTACCGCCTCCTGAAATAGATCAGCGGGCTTCAATGTGGGGCTCCAATCGGCGAGTCCTCGACGATCGAACCGTCGGAGAACGCGATCCGCCGCCGACATTGCGCAGCCACATTGGCGTCGTGCGTAACGATGATCACGGTTGTGCCCTCGTGCGCATTCAGGTCGGTGAGCAGCTTCATGACCTCGGCGCTCGTCCGTGAGTCCAGCGCACCGGTCGGTTCATCGGCCAGGATCAATCGCGGTCGGTTCGCAAGTGCCCGGGCAATGGCCACGCGTTGCTGCTGGCCGCCGCTCATCTGCGTCGGTTTCTTGCGTGCCTGCGCCTCCAGACCCAGTTCGCCCAGAAGCGCGTGCGCGCGGGTACGACGCTGCCCGGCGTCGAGCTCGGCATAGATCATCGGCAGTTCGACGTTGCGCAGTGCGCTGTAGCGCGGCAGCAGATTGAATTGCTGGAATACGAATCCCACGAGCGCGTTGCGCAGCCGGGCAAGCGCCGGTTCGTCCAGAGTCTCAGTGTGTTGCCCGGCCAGATGCAGCATGCCTGCGCTGGCACGGTCGAGCCCACCGAGCAGGTTCAGCAGCGTGGACTTGCCCGACCCCGAGGGGCCGGTGATCGCCACCAATTCGCCCGGCATGATTCGCAAGTTGACGTCGCGCAGGGCCACGAAGGGCTCGCCGCCAATGTCAAACACCCGCCGCAGCGCCGTGCACTCGATCAGGGCATCCATCCGCGGGCGCCTCAAAAGATCTTGGGGCCGAACTCGCGGCTGGACGCCGGCTCGCCCACCACAAGTGCGTCCCCCGGCTTGATGTCCCCTGCAACCAGCTCCGTGAACCGGCCATCCGTGATGCCCAGCTTCACGCTTACGCCCACGCTCTGGCCAGAGGCATCCAGCTTCCACAGCGTGCGCTGTACTTGCGCTGTGGTGGACGCCACGTTCTGCTCGCCTGCTTGTGCCTTCGCTGTCACTGGCTCGTAGCGCAGCGCGGCGTTCGGAATGCGGATCACCTGGGCGCGCTCGGCCACGGTCACCCGGACATAGCCTGTCATGCCCGGACGCAGCTCCAGCGTGTCATTGCGCGTCTTGATGACCACCGTGTAGGTCACAACGTTCTGCTGCACCGCGTAGTTGTTGCGGATCTGATGCACCGTGCCTGCGAACGGGCGGCCCGGGAACGCATCCACCGTGAAATCCACCCGCTGACCGGCCTGCAGGGTGCCGATGTCCGCCTCGGACACGCTGGCTTCGATCTGCATTTCGCGCAGGTCCTGGGCGATGCGAAACAGGACCGGTGTGTTCAGTGCGGCAGCCACTGTCTGACCGACAGACACATCGCGTGAGACCACGGTGCCAGATACCGGCGAAACAATCCGTGAATTGCGCAAATTGGTCTGGGCGCGTTGCAGCGCAGCCTCCTGCTGCTGCGTCAGCGCCTGTGCAGTGCGTACCGCGTTTTCCTGTTCATCCAGATTGGCGCTGGAAAGAAATCCCTTGCTGACAAGATCACGGCTGCGCCGCAGATTGGATTGCGCCAGCGACAGCGCGGCCTGCCCGCTCGCAAGACTCGCGCGTGCCTGCGCGAGGTCAGCGTCCAGCAGCGCAGTATCCAGCTCGGCCAAGAGCTGCCCAGTGCGCACCGTGTCATTGAAGTCCGCATGGATGCGCTTGATGGTGCCGGACACCTGTGTGCCTACCTGCACCTGATTTACCGGCGTCAGCGGACCACTGGCGCTGATGATCCGCGTGATCGTGCCCAGCTCTGCCTTCTGGGTGAGGTAGGTCGCGGGTGCGCTGCCTGATCGGCCAGGTGCACCGAACCAGAGCCGTGCGCCGATGGCCAACAGGCCAATGAGCAGCGCTGCTAACAGCAGCAGCTTCTTCGTTTTGTTCACGGGAGGGCGATCTATCATCCGAGCGCTGTGTTGCGCGACGAATCACATGCTCGGATCCGGCTGTTTCGCACCCATGCGCGCGACGTAAAGAACTGTGAAGTTACGTGCGAGTCGGCGCCTGTCGTGTTTTGGTCGGGCCACGCTCCAGGGGTGCAGCAACAAATCTTTACGCCCCACGGCCGGGCCAGCAATGTGCGAAAGCCACACTCGTGTCCCATGCAATCCCGCCCGTCCAGCCCCACCTCCAGCCAGATTCTCCTGATCGACGATGACCAGCGGCTGCTGGGCATGGTCTCCGACTATCTGACGCTCAATGGCTTTGTGGTGAGTCTGGCGGGTACTGCACAGCAGGCAGAATCCGCGCTGCGCGCCGTTCGGCCCGATGCCATCGTGCTCGATCTGATGCTGCCCGACACGGACGGCCTGGCGGTCTGCCGCGGCATCCGCGCCCGGAGTGACGATCGCGCTTCCGTGCCGATCCTGATGCTCACCGCCAAGGGTGACGCCATGGACCGCGTGATCGGCCTGGAAATGGGCGCAGACGACTACCTGCCGAAGCCATTTGAGCCGCGCGAGCTGCTCGCCCGCCTGCGAGCCCTGTTGAGGCGACCGGCGCTCGCCGACCAGGCATCCGGCAGCCGGCTACTGAGTTTCGGTCGCCTCGAGGTAGATATGAATGCGCGAGAGGTGCGTATCGATGGTCAGCGCCGCAGCCTGACCTCGCACCAGTTCGATCTGCTGGTGCTGCTCGCGGAGCGGCCGGGGCGCGTCATGACTCGCGACCAGATCATGAACCTGATGCGCGGCACGCCGATCGAGGCGTTCGATCGCAGCATCGACGTACACATCGCTCGCATCCGCGCACTGATCGAGGACGACCCACGCGACCCGCGTCGCATCCAGACCGTGCGTGGCACCGGCTATGTCTTCGCACGAACCCAGCAGTGAGCATCGCCCGGTGAGTCGCCTGTACCTACGGGTCTGGCTGGCTGTGGCGCTGGCCGGCACGCTCGGTGCACTGGGTGGCTTGGCGATGGCGATCATCATCTACGACCCGCCGGGCACGGTGGCAGCGCGCATGACCGGCGCCACGCTGGCATTGCTCGAGCGTGAGCATGTCTCTCAGGATCGTGCGCAACGCCTCGCAGACGAATGGAACACCTTCGTGCGCATCACCGATCAGCAAGGGCGCATCCTCGTCTTTGCCAAGGCAGCCGGCCGAACAGCGGGACTCAATGACGAAGCGCGCCATCGCATCGAGCTGGCGGGGGGGCAACGGCTCGAGACCGGCGAATTCGGCGTGGGCCGGCCACCGTGGAGCGCATTTGCACTGCCGCTCATCGGCATCGCACTAGCGGTCGGACTGGCGACCTTTCCACTGGTGCGGCGGATCACCCGCCGCCTAGAGGCTTTCCGCCAAAGCGTGACCGAGCTGGGGCAAGGTCAGCTGTCCACACGGCTCGCGGTGGACGGCAATGATGAGGTGGCCGATCTGGCCCGCAGCTTCAACCGCTCCGCCGAGCGCATCGAAGAGCTAGTCCGCGCCAACCGCAACCTGCTGGCCAATGCGTCGCACGAGTTGCGCAGCCCGCTGACACGCATCCGGATGGCGGGTGAGTTGCTCACCGATTTGCACGGTGTGCCCGAGCAGCTGGGCCCGATGCGCGAGATGCGCAGCAGCATCGGGGAACTTGACGAGCTGATCGACGAGATCCTGACTGCGAGCCGGCTGGAAGCGGGCGGCCAGCCAGACAGTCCGCAGCTGGTGGATCTAGGCCAGATCTGCACCGAGGAAGCGCACCGTGCAGGTCTGCCTTTCCCGCTCGCGCCCGTGCGCATGATGGGCACACCTCAGCTGCTACGCCGAATGGTGCGCAATCTGCTGGAGAACGCACTCAAGTACGGGCAAGAGCGTGCAGTGAACCTGACGCTCGATCAGGATGCGCAGGAGACGCGACTGATCGTCAGCGACCTGGGTGAGGGCGTGCCCGAGGCGGAGCGTGAGCGCATCTTCGAAGCCTTCTATCGCCGACGCGGCAGTAGCGAGGCCCAGGGCGGCGTGGGTCTCGGTCTGAGCCTTGTGCGCGAGATCGCGCGGCAGCACGGCGGCACTGTGCACTGCGAGGCCAACACGCCGCAGGGTGCACGTTTCGTATGCCGTTTTCCTTGCAGCAACCCTTCTTCATCTTGAGCCAACGCGGCGCAACGCGCGCTGCCTAGTCTTTCGCTGCGGCACATTGCCGGATGGATTGCACTTAGAACAGGCTCAACATGCAGTTTCAACACACCAAGATCACCCGCCGCGCTGCGCTTCAGACAGCGGGCGCACTGGGCCTGGCCGGCTTGTCCGGCGGCCTGCTTTCCGGATGCGGCAATGATGGCGAGGGCGATGTCAACGTCCGCCTCCTCAATCTCATGACCGACGTGGACACGCTCACCCTGCGTGTTGACGGCAAGACCAAGGTCTCGGGCGTCGCCTTCGAAACTGGCTCCGGCTATGCGGGGACCAACGGCGGCAACCTGAGTACTGAAGTGATTGCTGAACCCGGCAGCGGCACCGTCAGCAGTGCCACCGCGGGCTATGCCAAGGACAACTCCTACACGGTCGTGGCGTCCGGTACGGACACGGACGTGAGCGTGCAGGTACTCAATGATGGCGAAGGGCGCCCTGATGACGGCCGGATCAAGCTGCGTGTGCTGAACAACGTGGCGCGCGGCATCAGCTACGACGTCTACCTCACCGCATCCACGGCAAGCATCGACACCGCGACGGCCACACTGCGTGGGGTCGGTCCGCAGGCAGCCTCCGGCTTCGCGGAACTGGCTTCCGGCATATGGCGCATCCGAATCTATCCAGCGGGCGACAAGCGTGAACTGCTGTTCGATGCGGATGGCGTGCAAATCGACTCGCGGCAGGTGGTCACCCTGGTGCTCTACACGCTCAAGAGTTCGCGCCTGGTGAATGCCTACCTGCTGCACGGCAAGGACAGCGCCGGTGCGTCCCGCGTGGTGCGCAACACGCGCTCGCGCGTGCGCTTTGTCAACGGGACTGACGTATTCGGCGCAGCCGGGCAGGTGCGCTTCACGGTGAACGGACAGTCCTCCAGCACGCTGGACGCGAACTTCAGCGCCTATCAGGTGGTGGCTGCCGGAACGCCGGCGATTGCAGCCGTCCGCACGACAGATAACTTCGCAATGGCTACCGCCACGCAGAGCCTGAACCCGGGGCGCGACTACCTGATCGTTGTCTATGGCACAGCGGGCAACTACCGGATGGTGGTCACACAGGAGTCCAATCTGCCCGCACGCGGCGGTCGCGCAAGCCTGAATGTCGTCAACGCCACGGCGGATGGTGTCAGCATCGACGCTTCGGTCGACTTCAGTCTGGACTTCCCGAACCTCGAGCCCGGCAAGCCCGGCCGACCGGTGGACTACGGCCTGACGCGCCCGACCTTCTCCGTACGGTTCTGCGATGCGCAGGGCGCATCGCAGGACTTTGATGGCGGTACGAACTTTGCCGATCCGGACTCGGGCGGCTTCAAGGATATGCGCAGCTACCTGCTCGTCGCCATGGGACAGCCGGGTGCGCGGCGTGTGGTGCTTCGGGAGTTCACTTGAGCGGCTGGGTGTCGCTCAGAACAGCTCGAGGTCGGAGGCGTCTTCCTTGGAAGACAGCGCCCCGCTGCTGATCAGCAGCTCGTAGCTGCGTGCCTGGTTGCGGCCGTTCTGCTTGGCGTAGTACAGCGCCTGGTCCGCGCGTTCGATGGCGTGGTTCGGGCTGTCGAAGGACTGGATCTGCGTGTAGCCCATGCTGATGGTCACGCGTCCGATCTGCGGGAAGGTGAAAGCTTCCACCTTGGCGCGGAAGCGGTCGAAGACCATCGCCGCGTCGTCCGGCCTGACCCAGTCGAGCACCACCACGAACTCCTCACCACCGAACCGGTAGAGCTGATCGGTGGCGCGGAAGCTGCCGCGCATCAGGCGTGCGAGCAGCAGCAGCACTTCGTCGCCATACAGGTGGCCGAAGCGGTCATTGATGCTCTTGAAGTGGTCGATGTCGATCACGGCTGCGAAGCGCGCGAACTCGCCATGCTCGCTGCGCCGCTCCGGCTGGCCCGTCGGTGGCAGCTGTGGCGGCTGCGGTGGCGCGGCAATGTTCGGCGCGGCCTGCAGCAGCTTCTGGAACGAGGCGTCGAAGGTCTTGCGGTTCATCAGACCGGTCAGCGTGTCGTGCTCGCTGTAGTCCAGCACCGCAAGCAGGTTGCGGATGATCTTGAGCACGCCCTTGACCAGGCGCTGCTGCTCGGGCAGCAGGGCGTGGCGCGTCTCCACAGCGAGGACGCCGGTCACGTCGCTGTCGTTCTGGATCGGAAAGAGGGTGCAGACCGGGCTGCCGGCCGGTGGCGTGATGCGCACCTGCGTGACGTTCTTCACGCATCGGCGGAAATAGGGCATGGTCGCCAGCCGCGGCAGGCTGTCGGGGTCGCGGGCGACGTCAGACTCGATATGGGCCTGACCGTCCACGAGTCTGGCGCGCAGGACCACACGTCGGCCGTCGCCTTCGCCCACGATCTTGTAGATCGCGACGCTTTCCGGGCGCAGCCAGTCCACCAGCACTTCGGCGATCGTGACATTCAAGGCGTCACGGTCGCGCATGCCGGTGATGCGGGCAACAGAGTCGATGAGACGGGGCATGGTGGTGCAGGTACGGGTGGGGCAAACACGCGCGGGTGCAATCGGTAATCGATTGTTGTGCGCCGCCACCGGCACGATCGAAGGATCAGCGCCATGAAAGACGGCCAGTTCACTGACTGGCCGTCGATCGCTCGAACTGCACGGTCTTGTCGGGTCAGTCCTGCCGCAGGCACTCGATCGGCAGCAGGCGGCTGGCGCGCCGCGCCGGGTAGAACCCGAAGAACAGGCCCACCGCGGTAGAGAAGAGCACGGCCGTCACCACATGGCTCACGCCCAGGACCATGTCGAACTTGCCGGTGGCGGTCACCGCGGCGGCACCACCCGCCGCGATCAGGGTGCCGATTGCACCGCCCACCACGCACATCACCACCGCCTCGGCGAGGAACTGCGTGAGGACGTGGCGCGGCTTGGCGCCGATGGCCATCCGGATGCCGATCTCACGCACCCGCTCGCTCACGCTTACCAGCATGATGTTCATGATGCCGATGCCGCCCACGATCAGCGAGATCGCGCCGATCAGCCCCAGGCCGATCGACAGCGCGAAGCCGATGTTGGCGCCTGCCTGGGCAAAGCTGGCCAGGTTGGTGATGACGAAGTTGTCCTCCTTGCCCGGTGTGATGCGGTGCCGGTCACGCAGCACGTCGGCCATGTCCAGCTGCGCTTCCTTCAGCGAGGCGGCGTCCTTGGCCTGCGCCACGAAGTAATGCACCGTGCGCGGCAG
The DNA here is from genome assembly GCA_001295775.1 of beta proteobacterium AAP99. Taxonomy (GTDB): domain Bacteria; phylum Pseudomonadota; class Gammaproteobacteria; order Burkholderiales; family Burkholderiaceae_C; genus Piscinibacterium. The sequence goes on along the minus strand of LJIA01000005.1, from coordinate 103,467 downwards.
CGGCATGCGGATCGGGTGTCGCGTGATCGGCACCATGATCACGTCACCGATGTCGTTCACGTCGAACGCACTGCCTTCGCCCGCCATCACGCCCACCACGGTGTAGGGTTGGTTGTCCACGCGGATGAGCTTGCCGATCGGATCAGTCTTGTAGAAGTACTGACTGGCGATCTTGCTGCCGATCACCGCGACCCGCGCGGCGGAGCGCACATCCGACTCCGAGATGCCAGCGCCGGTATCGATCGTCCAGTTGCGCAGCGCAAAGACCTCCGGCACCACGCCGAGCACGGTGGTGTTGCTGTTGTCCGTGCCGTAGTTGATCTGGTGGAAGCCCTGCATCATCGGCACGGCGCCCTTCAGAGTAGGCAGGGTGTTGAGCGCCGCGGCATCCTCGATGGTGAGGGCCGGCGCTTCACCGGCACGCCGCCGCACGCCGCCGTCCTTGGTGGGTGTGCCAGGGCGCACGATGAGCATGTTGCTGCCCAGCGCCGACAACTCCTTGTCGATGAACTTGCGGACGGAGTCACCGACGGACAGCATCAGCACCACCGAGGCGATGCCGATGATGATGCCCAGCATGGTGAGTGCAGTGCGCAGCCGGTTGGCGGACAGGCTGCGGAAGGCTTCAACGAGGATCTGCGCGAAGCTCATTGATCGTCTCCGGTGTGTATCTGGAAAGGCTTTGCGAGGGGTTTCGCCAAGCATGCTTGGCGCCGCGCAAAGAGCTCGCGCCTGTCAGCGCGAGCCCCTCTGCGAAGCTTTCCGCTTTTCCGGTGCGGTTCTTCAGCCACTTTGGTCTGGAAAGCCGCATGGATGCTGGATCTGGCCATCGAAGTCCGGGCGCGAAAGCACAGGGGTTCAGCCATGGGCGCCCTCCGCGGGTGCGCCGTCAAACACCACCAGACCGTCGCGCAGGCGCACCAGGCGCTTGGCGTGGTGCGCCACGTCTGGCTCGTGGGTGACGATCACGATCGACAGGCCCTGCTCGCGGTTGAGCTGCTCGAAGACCTTGAGGACTTCCTCGGTGGTCTTGGTGTCCAGGTTGCCGGTGGGTTCATCGGCCAGCAGCAGGGGCGGGTTGTTGACCAGCGCGCGGGCAATCGCCACGCGCTGCTGCTGCCCGCCGGAGAGCTGGTTCGGCATGCGGCCGCCCAGGGCGCCGAGGCCGACGCGCTCCAGCAGCTCGGTGGCGCGTTTCTTGGCCTCGCCGCGGCTGGCGCCGGCATAGACCAGGGGCAGCGCCACGTTCTCGGCCACGCTCATGCGCTTGAGCAGATTGAAGCTCTGGAACACGAAGCCGATGGTCTTGTTGCGCACCTCGGCCTGCTGTGCGGCGTCCAGCGCGGTCACGTCCACGCCGTTGAGCGTGTAGGTGCCGCCGTCGGCGCGGTCCAGCAGACCGAGAAGGTTCATCAGCGTGGACTTGCCCGAGCCGGACTGACCCATGATGGCGACGTACTCGCCGCGGTCGATGCCCACCGTGATGCCGTGCAGCACCGGGGTCACCACATCCCCGGTCTGGTAGCTCTTGGTGATGCCTTTCAGGTCGATCAGCATCAGTCTTCGCTTCCGGGCGCGGCGTCCTTCAGGCTGCGCGTAATCAGCGCATCGCCCGGCTTGATGTCGCCCGTCACCATCTCGGTGAAGCGGGTGTTGGAGATGCCGATCGTCACCTCGTGGGCCTTGGGCTTGTTGTCCTCGCCCACGGTGTAGACGCGGAACACGCGCTGGCCGGCCTTCAGCGTGGAGAGGGCGCCGTCGTCATTGGGGTCGGCAGCCGGTGCGGCCTTGGTCGCAGGGGCCTTCTTGTCGTCCTTGCCGTCGGTGGCCTTGGCGTCGGACTTGTCGTCCTTCTTCTCGTTCTTCTTGCCGTCCTTCTTGGCCACGTCGTCCTCGGGCGGGCGGAAGCGCAGGGCGGCCGTCGGGATGCGGACGGCGTCCTTCTTGCTCGCGACCACGATGCGGGTCTGCGCCGTCATGCCCGGCTTGAGCAGCTCCTCGGGGTTGTCGACGTCGATGACGATCACGTAGGTCACCACGCCGGCCTGGCTGGTGGGGTTCAGGCGGAACTGCGAGACCTTGCCTTCGAACTCGCGCTCGGGGTAGGCGTCCACGAAGAAGCGCACCGGCTGGCCTTCGCGCACCAGGCCCACATCGGCCTCGGACACGTTGCTGAAGATCTGCATCTTCTTCAGGTCATTGGCCACCGTGAAGAGGTCTGGCGTCTGGAAGCTGGCGGCCACGGTCTGGCCGACGTCGATCGCGCGGCGGGTGACGATGCCGTCGATCGGTGAGCGGATCACGCTGTTGTTCAGATCGGTCTGCGCCTGGTCCAGCTGGGCCTTGGCCACTTCGAGCTGGGCCAGTGCCGCATCGAGCTGCTGCTTGCTCTGGTCCACGATCGAGCCGGAGATGAAGCCCTGCGCCTGCAGCTTGATGTTGCGCTCATGCGTGCTGCGCGCCACGGCCAGCGCCGCATTGGCGGAATTCACCTGCGCCGTGGCCTGGCGGATGCGTGCCTCGATCAGCGCCGGGTCCAGTCGCAGCATGACCTGGCCCTTCTTGACGCGGTCATTGAAGTCCACGTAGCGCTCCAGCACCGTGCCGGACACCTGCGTGCCGACGTTCACGCTCTTGACCGGCTGCACCGTGCCGCTGGACAGCACCACCTGCGTGATGGCACCGCGGTCCACCTGGGCGGTGCGGTACTTCGGCGCGGCGTCTGCCTTGGCCTTGCTGCGCTGACCGGCGACGACGAGACCGCCGCCCACGGCGAGGATGACGGCCGCGATCAGGCCGCGCTTGACCCATTTGTTCATGTGATCTTCTTGATTTGAGGAGATGCGGGTTGAGTTCGGCTTCAGGCGATGCGCTGCCCAGGGCCGGAAAAGTGCGCGCAGTGTAGGTGGCGCAACTTCGCCGCTCCCGCGCTGTGGGATGAGCGGTGGGTTGGGCGCCGTGAACTGCAGCCGGCTGCGGACGAATCACCGCCCGCAGCCCTCAGACGCAGCGCACTAAATGGCTTTCCGCTTGTCCGGCGCGCCTTTCCAGCCACTTTGGCCTGAAAAGGCGCATGAATGCTGGATCTTGCAGTTTTGGATACCACCCTCCACGCGGATCGGCGTCGCTCAGGGTCTGCCGGGGTTCGGCAACGGGCGCCTTTGCGGCACAATGCGCACCTTGCCGAGTTGGCGCGGGAGAGTGCGACCCCCAAGGGGTGGCCACCGAAGGCGTAATGCCCGAAATCGCTCAGGTTCCCGAACCGCACCGACGTTGAAGCACCCTGGAGAGCGCAGCCCGTTGCCACGCAGCGCGGCGGCCGCCGAAGGAGATCAAGCCCGAGCCGAATGGCACGGGTGAAAAACTCTCAGGCATCAAGGACAGGGGGGACGCGCGCTGGCAGCGATGGCCAGTGATCGATTTCCCGCGTCCAATGACTTCCTCCTCCGTGCTCAAGCGCACCCCGCTGTACCAAACCCATGCCGACGCCGGCGCCAAGCTCGTGGACTTCGGCGGCTGGGACATGCCCCTGAACTACGGCAGCCAGATCGAGGAGCACCACGCCGTGCGCCGCGACGCCGGCATGTTCGACGTCTCGCACATGTGCCCGGTGGACGTGAAGGGCGCCCAGAGCCGTGCCTTCCTGCACAAGCTGATCGCCAACAACGTCGACAAGCTCACGGTGGTGGGCAAGGCCCTGTACTCCGGCATGCTCAATGAAGCCGGCGGCGTGATCGACGACCTGATTGTGTATTGGCGCGGGGGCGACAGCTGGCGCATCGTCGTCAATGCCTCCACGGCCGAGAAGGACCTCGCCCACATGGCCGCCGTGGCCGCGCCCTTCGGCGTCATGCTCACACCGCGGCGCGATCTGGCGATGATCGCCGTGCAGGGCCCGAACGCCCGCGCCAAGGTGCTGCAAGTGCGCCCCGACTGGAAGCTGGCCTGCGAGCCGTTGATGGTGTTCCAGGCTGCTGAAATCGGCGAGAACTTCATTGCCCGCACCGGCTACACCGGCGAGGACGGCTTCGAGATCATGGTGCCCATGAATGACGCCGCGGCGCTGTGGGCGGATCTCAAGGCTGCTGGCGTGGCGCAGTGCGGCCTGGGCGCGCGCGACACCTTGCGCCTGGAGGCCGGCATGAACCTCTACGGCAATGACATGGACGAGAGCGTCAGCCCGCTGGATGCCGGCATGGGCTGGACCGTGGACCGCAAGACTGAGCGCGACTTCATCGGCCGAGCCGCACTGGACCGCGACGGCCAAAAGAGCGCCTTCGTCGGCCTGAAGCTCCTGGACAAGGGCGTGATCCGCGGCCACATGAAGGTCATGACCCCGCATGGCGAGGGCGAGATCACCAGCGGCACCTTCTCGCCGTCCATGAGCGTGTCGATCGGCCTCGCACGTGTGCCCAAGGCCGTACAGATCGGCGACACCGTGCAGGTGGACATCCGCGGCAAGGGCGTCAACGCCCTCGTGGTCAAGCCGCCCTTTGTGCGCAATGGCCAGGTGCTCGTCTGAGCAGAACCGTTTTCCGCTTTCGTTTTCTTCAGGCCCGCCGGGCCACTTTCCTTGAACTGAAGCTTCATCCCTGAAGTCGTCGTCATTTACGGAGCCACACCATGAACATCCCCGCCGACCTGAAGTACACCAAGACCCACGAATGGGTGCGCGTCGAAGCCGACGGCTCCATCACCCTGGGCATCACCGACACCGCGCAGGACATGCTCGGTGACCTCGTCTTCGTGGGCGACGCCAAGGTGGGCGACGCGCTCAAGGCCGGCGACCCCGCCTGCGTGGTGGAAAGCGTCAAGGCCGCCAGCGACGTCTACATGCCCGTGGACGGCACCATCACCGCCTTCAACGACGCACTCGAAGCCGCCCCCGAAAGCCTGAACAGTGACCCCTACGGCGCCTGGCTGCTCAAGATCACTCCCGCCGGTGGTGCCGACATGAGCGCCCTGCTGGACGCCGCCGGCTACGAAGCCGCCGTCAAGGCCGCCTGACCCTCCTGTCTGTTGCGAAAGGCGCGGCGCCAAGCACGCCGCGCTGCCCCTCCTGTTGAACCGAAGTGATACCTGCCATGAAGCTCTCCGACCTCGAAAACGCCTCTGAATTCCACGCCCGCCACATCGGCCCCGGCCCGGACGACCAGACCGAAATGCTCAAGGTCGTGGGTTCGAGCTCGCTCGAAGAGCTGATGGGCAAGATCATCCCGGCCGGCATCCACAAGAAGGATCTGCTGAGCCTGCCCGAGCCCCTGAGCGAGGCCCAGGCCCTGCGCGAGATGAAGCGCATTGCCGGCAAGAACACCGTGCTCAAGAGCTTCATCGGCCAGGGCTACTACGGCACGCACACCCCGGGCGTCATCCTGCGCAACATCCTTGAGAACCCCGCCTGGTACACGGCCTACACGCCGTACCAGCCGGAAATCTCCCAGGGCCGTCTGGAGGCGCTGCTGAACTTCCAGACCATGATCTGCGAGCTCACCGGCATGGCGATTTCCAACTCCAGCCTGCTGGACGAAGCCACCGCCGCGGCCGAGGCCATGACGCTCGCCAAGCGCAGCGCCAAGAGCAAGAGCGACACCATCATCGTCGCCGGCGACTGTCACCCGCAGACCATCGAACTGGTCAAGACCCGCGCCGAGCCGCTGGGCCTGAAGGTCGTGGTGGGTTTTGCGCCCAAGCTCATGGAAGAGCAGGACTACTTCGCGGTGCTGGTGCAGTACCCCAGCACGGTGGGCCAGATCCACGACATGAAGCCCTATGCCGATGCAGCGCATGCCAAGGGCGCGCTGTTCATCGCTGCGGCCGATCTGCTCGCACTCACGCTGCTCACGCCGCCGGGCGAGTGGGGCGCCGACATCGTGATCGGTTCCTCGCAGCGCTTCGGTGTGCCCTTTGGCTACGGCGGCCCGCACGCGGCCTTCCTGGCCTGCCAGGACGCCTTCAAGCGCAACATGCCCGGCCGCCTGGTGGGTCTGTCGCAGGACGCGCAAGGCAACCCGGCGCTGCGCTTGGCCCTGCAAACGCGCGAACAGCACATCCGCCGCGAGAAGGCCACCAGCAACATCTGCACCGCGCAGGTGCTGCTCGCCGTCATGGCCAGCATGTACGCCGTGTATCACGGCCCCGCCGGTCTGAAGCGCATTGCCCAGCGCACGCACCGCTTTGCCACCATCGCGCGTGATGGCCTCGTGAAGCTGGGCTTCGAGTGCCCGGTGCCGCACTTCTTTGACACCTTCATCGTCAAGACGAAGGATGCAGACGCCATCCACGCCCGTGCGGTGGCGCTGGGTGCCAACTTCCGCAAGGTGGCGGCCGACGTGATCGGCCTGTCCTTTGACGAAACCACCACCCGCGCCGATGTGGAACTGGTGTGGGAAGCCTTTGCAGGGAAGAAGGCCGATCTCTCCATCGACGCCCTGGACGCCGCCGTTCAGGAAGTCGTGCCCGCAGCGCTGCAGCGCACGAGCGCCTTCCTCACGCACCCGGTCTTCGACAGCCATCATTCCGAAACCGAGATGCTGCGCTACATCCGCAGCCTGTCGGACAAGGACCTCGCGCTGGACCGCGCCATGATCCCGCTGGGCTCCTGCACCATGAAGCTCAACGCCACCAGCGAGATGATCCCGGTCACCTGGCCCGAGTTCGCGCAGATCCACCCCTTTGTGCCCGCCGATCAGGCCGCCGGCTATCGCGAGATGACCGACACGCTTGAGAAGTGGCTCGTGGAAGTGACGGGCTACGACGCCGTGAGCCTGCAGCCCAACAGCGGCGCGCAGGGCGAGTACGCCGGCCTGCTGGCCATTCGCGCGTATCACATTTCTCGCGGCGAAGGGCATCGCGACATCTGCCTGATTCCGTCCTCCGCCCACGGCACCAACCCGGCCAGCGCCCAGATGTGCGGCATGGAAGTGGTGGTCACAGCCTGTGACTCTCAAGGCAATGTGGACGTGGCGGATCTCAAGGCCAAGGCCGAGCAGTACAGCAGCCGCCTGGCCGCGCTGATGGTGACCTACCCGTCCACCCACGGCGTGTTCGAAGACGCCATCTCGGAAATTTGCGCCATCATTCACCAGCATGGTGGCCAGGTGTACATGGACGGCGCCAACATGAATGCCCTGGTGGGCACTGCGCAGCCCGGCAAGTTCGGCAGCGACGTGAGCCACCTCAACCTGCACAAGACCTTCTGCATCCCGCACGGCGGCGGCGGCCCCGGTGTCGGTCCCATCGGCGTGAAGGCGCACCTCGCCCCCTTCCTGCCGGCCAACCCCCACACCGGCCACAGCACCGTAGGCCCCGTGTCTGCCGCGCCCTACGGCTCGGCCGGCATCCTGCCCATCAGCTTCATGTACATCATGATGATGGGCGCCAGCGGGCTGCAGCGCGCCACGCAGAACGCCATCCTCTCAGCCAACTACGTGGCCAAGAAGCTCGCGCCGCACTACCCCATCCTGTACAGCGGGCACGAAGGTCTGGTGGCGCACGAGTGCATCATCGACATCCGCCCGCTCAAGGAAAAGTGCGGCATCAGCAATGAAGACATCGCCAAGCGCCTGATCGACTACGGCTTCCACGCGCCGACCATGAGCTTCCCCGTGGCCGGCACGCTGATGATCGAGCCCACCGAGAGCGAGCCCAAGGTCGAACTCGACCGCTTCATCGACGCGATGATCTCGATCCGCAAGGAGATCGAGCTGGTCGAGACGGGCGCCATCGACGCCGAGGACAACATGCTGCGCAACGCACCGCACACCGCGCGCATGGTCACCGCCGAGCAGTGGGCGCACGACTACACCCGCGAGCAGGCCGCCTACCCCGTGGCCGGCCTCAAGCTGCGCAAGTATTGGGTGCCCGTGGCCCGCGTGGACAACGTGTATGGCGACCGCAACCTGGTGTGCGCCTGCCCGCCGATGGAGAACTACCTGGCGGAAACGGAAGATGCGCCGGCCGCCGAGTAAGCGACCCGGTATCTCCGAAGCCCGCGCGTGAAGCTCTCCGAGCACAGCGACCGCCCCAGCCTGCGCCAGTGGCTGCATGACATGGCCAACACCCTGCCCGAAGAGGGGTTGCCGGTGTCGGCGCTCATGCAGTCCCTGGGGCGGGAAGGGCTGCTGCTGCTGGCCATCATCCTGTGCCTGCCCTTTCTGCTGCCGGTGAGCATTCCGGGGGTGAGCACCATCTTCGGCGCGCTGATCCTGCTGATCGGCGTGGCCATCACCTTCAACACCGCCCCCTGGCTGCCGGGCAAGATCGCGCGCTACACCCTTGCGCGAGGCCGCCTGCAAGACATTCTTGAACTCGGCGCCAAGTGGGTGGAGCGGCTGGAGCGCATCAGCCGCCCGCGCCTGGCGGCACTCACCCGTGGCCCCATGCAGAACCTGCACGGCGCGCTGCTGGTGCTGGGTGCAGGGTTGCTCATGGTGCCGCTGGGTCTGGTGCCCTTCTCGAACACCCTGCCGGCGCTCGGCATCATCTTCACCGCCGTGGCGCTCATTCAGCGTGACGGCGGCTGCACGCTCATTGGCATCGGCTTCAATCTGCTGACCATCATCTACTTCGGGCTGATCTTTGCCCTGGGCGCCACCGTGGTGCTGGAAGGTCTGCGGCGCTTCGTGCCGGGCTTGGGCTGAGGCGCAGGGCTGCGGCAGTTGTGGGAAGAGAATTGAAAATCGAGCTTCTGGAGAGCCGATTTTCAATCAATGTTTGAAGATCGTTTTCTGGCCAAGATCCGCACCAGACAAGCGGAAAGCCGGGTGTTTCAGGGGGCTGTGGAGCGTGCGCATCTCATGCCGAATCTCGTTGAAGCGTCCCTGGGCCGCCTGAGGCCGCCGTTCTTGCGGCCATCATTCCTGCGGCCATCGCCAACGCGCCTGCGCCGCGGGCTGTTCGCTCTGGGGCTGGCCGCGCTGCTGGCCACCACCACCGGCTGCGTGGAGCGCATGTTCTTCCACCCGGACCAGCAGGCCTACAGCACCCCGGCACAGTTCGGCCTCACTGCCCAAGATCTCTACTTCAACGCCCCGGACGGCAGCCGCCTGCATGGCTGGTGGCTGCCCGCCCAACTCGCGCCGGGCCAGAAAGCCAAGGGCACCGTGCTGCACCTGCACGGCAACGCCGCCAACGTGAGCAACCACTTGCCCAGCGTGGCCTGGCTGCCGGCTGAAGGTTGGCACGTACTCACCTTTGACTACCGCGGCTTCGGCCAAAGCCAGGGCCGCCCCACGCTGGACGGCGTGGTGGAAGACGCGCAGGCCGCACTCAAGGCCCTGCGCCAGCAGCCGGGCGTGGACGCGCAGCGCATCGTGGTCTTTGGCCAGAGCCTGGGCGGCGCCACCGCGCTGCGCCTGCTCGCGCAAGACAGCGCCGGGGTGCGCGGCGCCATCATCGACAGCGCCTTCGCCAGCTACCGCGGCATTGCGCGCGAGGCCGCCGCCAGGAGCGCGGTGTTGGGCGCCCTGGCCCCTGCCGGGGTGAAGCTGCTGCCGGGCCCGGAGAAGGACCCGGTCACGGCCGCGGCCAAGGTGAGCGTGCCCACACTTGTCATTCACGGGAAGCTGGATCGGGTGGTGGACTTCGACAACGGGCAAAACATCGTCCGCGCCTTGTCTGCGACGGCGAACCGCGCGGCCATGATCGCCATCGACGACGGCCAGCACATCGACGCCATGCGGCGGGCCGATGTTCGTCGCAGCGTGCTTGAGATGATGAACAGATGGGTGGCCGCAGCGGATCCGGCTCCCGTGTTTGTGCCAAAGCTGCCCGAGCTTCAGTGGCAGCGCCCCGAGATCGAACGCGGCCCGCCGCCGGCGCCGGGGCCAAAGCCGCCGCCAATCTCGATTTAGGTTCTTGGCGCCTCAATGCGAGCGGATGTACGGAGATTCCGCCGCAGCAAGTGCGCCGAGGCCGCTCCCCTGCGCGCAGGGGAGGGTTAGGGTGGGGTTCCAGCTAGTGCCTGACCCCCTCCAAACCTCCCCCTGCAGGCAGGGGGAGGGGCAAGAAATGAACCGCCAGCCGCGCCGCTGCGCCTACTACTAATAGATAGAGACAAACTGAAGCGAACCCCACACCATGGCAGTCAGCGTCTTCGACCTCTTCAAGATCGGCATCGGCCCCTCGTCCTCCCACACCGTCGGCCCCATGCGCGCCGCGCGGCTGTTTGGCGAGCGCCTGCGCCGCGAAGGCCACATGGACGCCGTGGACCGCGTGCGGGTGAAGCTCTACGGCTCGCTGGGCGCCACGGGCAAGGGCCACGGCACGGATGTGGCCGTGCTGCTCGGCCTGGCCGGGCATGACCCGGAAACCGTGCCCATTGATGACGTGCCCGCGCTGCTCGCCGCCATCCGTGCCGAGCAGTCCCTTGAGCTGGTGGGCAAGAAGCGCGTGCGCTTCGTCGAGCGCGAAGACATGCTCTTCTTTGCGCGCGAGCAGCTGCCCTTTCATGCCAACGGCATGGTGTGCAGCGCGCTCGCGGCCAGCGGCAAGCTGCTGTTCGAGAAGACCTATTACTCCGTGGGCGGTGGCTTTGTGGTCAGTGGCGAGCTGGCCGGCGACCGCGCCCGCGCCGCGCGCATCGTGCCCACCAGCACCGTGCTGCCCATGTCATTCCGCAGCGGCGAGGAACTGCTCGCGCTGTGCGCCCAGCAGGGCATGAGCATCGCCCAGCTCATGCGCGTGAACGAACGGCATTGGCGCAGCGACGCGCAGATTGACGAAGGCCTCGCGCGCATCTGGGCCACCATGCAGGCCTGCGTGGCCCGCGGCTGCGCCACCGAGGGCGTACTGCCCGGCGGCTTCAAGGTCAAGCGGCGCGCGGCGGCGCTGCACCGCAAGCTCTCAAGCACCCCCGCCGGGCAAGACCCCCTGGCCGTGATGGACTGGGTGAACCTCTACGCCCTGGCCGTGAACGAGGAAAACGCCGCCGGCGGCCGCGTGGTCACGGCGCCCACCAATGGCGCGGCCGGCATCATCCCGGCCGTGCTGCACTACTACAGCCGCCACGTGCCCGGCGCCAGTGAGCAGGGCGTGCAGGACTTCCTGCTCACCGCCGCCGCCATCGGCATTCTCTACAAGGAAAACGCATCCATCAGCGGCGCGGAAGTGGGCTGCCAGGGCGAGGTGGGCGTGGCCTGCTCCATGGCCGCCGGCGCCCTGTGCGCCGTGCTCGGCGGCACGCCCGCGCAGGTGGAAAACGCCGCAGAGATCGGCATGGAACACCACCTCGGCCTGACCTGCGACCCCGTGGGCGGCCTGGTGCAGATCCCCTGCATCGAGCGCAACGCCATTGCGAGTGTGAAAGCCATCAACGCCGCCCGCATGGCCCTGCACGGCGACGGCAGCCACTACGTGAGCCTGGACAAGGTCATCAAGACCATGCGCGAAACCGGCGCCGACATGTCGCTCAAATACAAGGAGACGGCGCGCGGGGGGCTGGCGGTGAATATTGTGGAGTGTTGAGGCCCGCACCTCGCCAATTTGATACTGCCTGCAGTATCATTCTCCGATGCCGCCAGCCGACCGCATCCAGGCCCTGATCGACGAGTTCCGCAGCGCCCCTGCTGCAGTCAAGTTCAGGGACCTGGCCAAAGTCTGCGAGCACTTCTTTGGCCCGCCGCGCATCAGCGGCTCCAGTCACCATGTCTACAAGACCCCCTGGGCAGGCGACCCGCGCGTCAACATCCAGCGCAGCGGCACCCAGGCCAAGGCCTACCAGGTGCGCCAAGTGCTCGCCGCAATCGACCGGCTCGCGTCCATGAGGGAGAAACCATGAACATCGACCACTACACGTATCGCGTGAGCTTCAGCGCCGAAGACGGTGAGTTTGTCGGCACATGCGCTGAGTTTTCCTCCTTGTCATGGCTCGACAAGGACGCTGCCAAGGCCTTCTCCGGCATCCGAGCTCTTGTGAAGGACGTCGTCGCTGACATGAGAAAGGCCGGCGAAGCGCCGCCCGAACCACTGGCCACCAAGAAGTTCAGTGGCCGCTTCGTTCTGCGCATGCCGTCCGAGCTTCATCGCGCGTTGGCAGTGAACGCCGCAGAACAAGGTGTGAGCCTGAACACCTATGCGTTGCAGCGGCTGAGTCGTGTGGATGGCAGCGAGCTGTCCGTCAACGAAGAACGTGTCACCTACCAAGTTCGAGCATCAAAGGCTTCAGCAACGAAGGAATCGGGCGCACGCAAGCGCGTCGGCCGGGCTCCTGCCTGAGCGCTTGGCGGCGCTCTGTCCATATGATGAGGTCGCAAAGGCACCAATGACCGCGCAAGCGGTTGCCCGCTCCTCACCCCAACTTCATCTTCAACCCCAAATCCGTCCGTGAATCCGCTTGGCTGAGCGCGGTTTCGGTGTCGATCTTGGCGGTCTTCCAGAGTTCGTACAGGCACTGGTCGAAGGTGAGCATGCCGACTTCGGTGCTCTTGGCCATGGCGGCCTTGATCTCGTCGATGGCGCCTTTTTCGATCAGGTCGGCGATGTAGGCGCTCTGCATCATCACCTCGCAGGCCAGCACCAGCTGGCCCTGCCGGCCGCGCAGCAGGCGCTGCGAGATGCAGGCCTTCAGGTTGAGTGAGAGGTCATTGAGCACCTGGCGGTGGGCGGTTTCCGGGAAGAAGTTGAGCACGCGCTTGATGGCCTGATTGGCGTTGTTGGCGTGCAGGGTGGCCAGGCAGAGGTGGCCGGTCTCGGCGTAGGTGATGGCCTGCATCATCGCGTCGCGGTCACGGATCTCGCCGATGACGATGGTGTCTGGCGCCTGGCGCATGGAGTTGCGCAGCGCGTCGGAGAAGCTGTGCGTGTCGGTGCCCACCTCGCGCTGGTTCACGGTGCTGGCCTGGTGAGCAAAGACGTACTCGATCGGGTCTTCCACCGTGAGGATGTGGCCGCTGCGCAGGGCAGCGCGGTGGTTGATCATGGCCGCCATGGTCGTGCTCTTGCCCGAGCCCGTGGCGCCCACCACCAGCACCAGGCCGCGCTCCACCATGGCGAGCTTTTCTACCTGCGCGGGCAGGCCCAGGGCGCTGATGCTCGGGATGCTGCTGTTTACGGCGCGCGCCACCAGCGAGACCTCGCCGCGCTGGTAGTGCAGGTTCACCCGAAAGCGCTGGCCGCCGGGCAGGGCATAGGCAAAGTTGAGCTCCTTGTCCTGCTCAAACTGCGCATGCTGCTGCGGCGTGAGCAGGGCAAAGGCCAGATGCGCACATTCGCCGGGCGCCAGCGCTTCGGAACTGAGCGCCTGCGTGACACCGCGCACCTTGGCCCGCGGCGCCGCCCCGGCGGTGAGGTAGAGGTCCGAGCCCCCGCGTTGCACCAGATCGTCAAACAGAATGTGCACGTAGTTGCGAGCTTCGGCCCGCCGGCTGTCGCCTTCCATAAAGCCCCCCTTGAAGCTCAGGGATCGTAATGGCCGGGCAGCGGCTTCCGGCAGCCCCATTTGCGCGATCGCGACAGCGCGCCACGCCCGGATGCTGAAAGCGAGATCGGCTCTGGATGCGGCTTTTCAGGGCAAAGTGGCTGGAAAGCCGCGCCAGACAAGCGAGGTCAGTGGCGCAGGGGGCTCGCGCTGGCAGGCGCTCGCTCCTCAGCCGGCACGTCGCGGTGCGCCGCGAAACCCCTGCCTCGGCGCCAGACAAGCGGAAAGGCTCGTTGGCTCGATCTGGCGTACCACTCAAACACCCATCAGGAACCAGCTGATCGCCAGCCAGGGCATGGAGGGTGCCAACAGGACGGCGATTGCGAGCAGCGTGAGCTTGAGCGCTGTGGAAGGCTTGTCGGTGCGGAACAGACTCCACACGACACCGACCAGTGCAAACGGCAGCAAGCACGTTGTCATGCTGCCGAGCACGTAGGGCAGATCGCTCAAGGACACGCTGAATGTGGACCCCGGCCGCTGCGTGTAGACGATCACCCAGCTCGCAGAGACGCTGTAGGCCAGCGCCGCGCAGCCGACGCTCACCCGCCACACGCACCTGTCCAGTTGCAGGCTCGGCGCCCAAGCCAGCAGCACGGCCTGTGCAATAAGAAAGATGCCCGGGATGCCGAGCGGTGACAGGAGCGTCTGGAGCATGGTGTGGGTCTGTGGGCTTCGCAGCATTGCGCGATGCCATTGCATGGCACGCCGCTGCCGGGCGCTCGTACTTCCCGCGTCGGTACGAAGCCACGCCACGCCGGGTAGCGCCGTGCGACGCCACTGCACCGCCGCGGTGCCGGCCGGAAGTTGATTGGCGAGATCGGCTCTGGATGCGGTTCTTCAGGCCAAAGTGGCTGGAAAGCCGCATGGGACAAGCGGAAAGGCCCTCAAGGATTGCTCCCCGAGCGCCTTGGATCGTGCGTGTGCGCCTGCTCAGGCGGCCGCCGCCGGCACCCCAAAGGATTGAGCAGCCCGTCCGGTGGCCTGCAGTTCGCCGGTGCCGCTGGCGAAGTCCACCTTGAGCGTGGCGGCGTGTTCGCCGGCGGCCCAGCGCAGGGCGAGTTGTTCGTCGCTGCCGCCGAGCAGTTCGAAGGTGCCGTTGAAGGCGGGGTGGGTGTTGCGCAGGCGGATGAGTTCGCACAGCTCGCGCACTACGGGTTTGGCCATGGCGCCGCGCACGGTGTCGGGCGTGAAGTACTCGCGGTTGATGTCGCGGCCCACGCGGGTGCGCTCAAGCAGATCCATGTCGTTTTCGCCGGCCAGGAGGCCCACGTAATAGACCTGGGGCACGCCGGGCAGGAAGAACTGGATGGCGCGGGCGAGCAGGTAGCGTGCATCGTCGCGGGCCATGGCGTCGTAGAAGGTGCAGTTGACCTGATAGAGGTCCAGGTTGGAGGCGGCGGCCCCTGTCGCCTTGCGGCTTTCACCGCGGCTGTTCTCGTGAATGACTTCCACGAGGCGGTCCAGCTCGGCGGGCGGCACCAGGCCGGGCTTGCCGGCGCGGTCCGCGCTGTCGGCACCGATGTCGATGATGCCGATGCCGTCGTGCGTGTCCAGCACGGTGAGTGCGTTGTTGGGGCGGATGCGGATCCACTCTTTGAGGGCGCGTGCGGTCTTGAAGGCAAAGGCGTGCAGCACCAGCGGTGGCAGGGCGAAGTCATAGACCCAGTCCACCCGCTTGGCGATCTCGATCTGCGTGCGGTAGTAGCTGTGGATCTCCACCAGCACCTCGATGCCGAAGCCACGCGCCTGGTTGGCGAACTCGTCAATGAAGGCGTAGGTCTCCGGCATCATGAAGCAGCTGCTGCCGGCGCGCTTGATGGCGTAGCCCACGGCGTCCAGCCGCACCATCTTCACGCCGCTGGCGGCGAGCGTCTGCAGGATGCCGTGCAGGTAGGCGGCGCCTGCGGGGTGGCGCACGTCGATGTCCACCTGCTGCGGCGTGAAGGTGGTCCAGAGGATGCGCTTCTCGCCGTTCTTGAGCGTGGTGAAGGTGAAGGGCAGGCCGGGCCGCGGGCGGTAGATGGCGAGCAGATCCTTCTCCGTGGCGCCCTGCGGAAACACGGCGTCCATGGTCAGGAACAGGCCGTTGTAGGGCGAGGCGCTGCCGCGGGCAGAAAAGTCCTTGAACTGCGGTGATTCGCTGCTCATGTGGTTCACGATCACATCGGCCATCACGTCCATGTCGGCCGTGAGGGCCTTGATGTCGGCCCAGGTGCCCAGGCGCGAATCCACCTGCGTGTGGTCGATCGGGTCGAATCCGGCGTCCGATCCGTCGATGGGGTCGTAGAAGGGCAGCAGATGCACGCCGCCGAACAGGCCTGCGAGCTCTTGCTTGAGCAGGCTGTGCAGGCCCTTGAGGTCGCCGCCGCTCAGGCGATCGACATAGGTGATGAGTTGAACCTGGTTCTTCATTCGGCCCCCTGCATGCCTACTGCGCGGCTCAATCTGCGCGCTCCGGTGCTCGCCGTACTAGTCGTACTGTCTGCGCTCCTCACGCGCAGCTTGAACCGCTCGCTACGGCCTGCAGGCGTTCGAAAGGCGTTGAACGTGTATCTCATTGCATGGGCTCAATGGGGTGCCCGCGCGCCGGTCAGGGCAGCGGGTTCGGTGTCTGTGGTCTTGACGAAGAGCACGGCCACGGCCGCGCAGGCGAGCAGTACGCCGCCCAGGCGGATCACGTTGCCGGGGTCGCCGCCGAGCAGGCGCTCGTAGTACAGGGGCAGGGTGAGCATCTGGATGATCATCGGGATGACGATGAACATGTTGAAGATGCCCATGTAGACCCCGGCGCGCTCCGGCGGAATGCTGCCGGCCAGCAGCACGTAGGGGTTGCCCATGATGCTGGCCCAGGCCAGGCCGATGCCCAGCATGGGGATGAAGAGCAGCGCCTTGTCATTGATACCCGGCAGCATCCACATGCCCAGCGCCGCGGTACTCAGGCAGATGGCGTGCATGATCTTGGCGCCGAAGCGGCGCGTGAGCGGCACCATGGCAAAGGCCGCGATGAAGGCGATGAAGTTGTAGAAGCCGCCGATCTGGCCGTTGGTGAGCACCGCATCCACATAGCCCGGCGCCTTGGGGTCGGTCACGCCAAAGACGCTCTTGGCCACCGAGGGCACGATGTACTGCCAGTAGCACATCATTCCGTACCACTGGAAGAGTGCCATCCACCACAGCCGGCGCATGGTGGGCGGCATCGTGAGAATGGCATCCCAGATCTCGAACAGGATGGCACCGACGGTGCGCGGCTTGGCGGCCAGTTCTGCGCGTTCGGCCTCGGTGAGCGGCAGCTCCGGCACCTTCTTGATCGAGAAGTAGACCGTGGTGAAGGACAGCAGCGCACCGATCATGAAGGCACTGACCACGATGATCGGGATGCCGTTGGGCGCTTGCGCCGTCTTGCTCATGCCCAGCCAGACCAGGATGCTTGGCGCCAGATAGGCCGTGGTCTGCGCCAGGCCCGTGAAGGCGCTTTGCGTGAGGAAGCCAGCCGAGTGCTGGTCACGGTTGAGCCGGTCGCTCACATAGGCGCGATACGGCTCCATGGTGACGTTGTTGGCGGCGTCCAGAATCCACAGCAGGCTGGCCGCAAACCACAGCGCCGGAGAAAACGGCATGAGCAGCAGCCCCAGGCTGCAGATCAGCGCGCCGTACAGAAAGTAGGGCGTGCGCCGGCCCCAGCGGTGCGTGGTGCGGTCCGACAGCGCGCCGATGATCGGCTGCACCAGCAGCCCGGTGACCGGCCCGGCCAGCCAAAGCAGCGGCAGTTCCTTGCCCTCGGCGCCGAGCATCTGATAGATCGGCGTCATGTTGGCCTGCTGCAGGCCGAAGCTGAACTGGATGCCGAAGAACCCGAAGTTCATGCTCAGGATCTGCGAGAAGCTGAGGTGCGGCTTGAGCGGGGCGTGGGCCATTAGGCGGGTGTCCGGTGGATTCTCTGTGTCAGGCGGCGTGCCGCTGGATGGGGGAGGCCGGCCGCGCGCCTGCCGTCGCGCTGCCGTGGCCCGCAGTGCTTCCGGTGCCAAACCACTGCGCCCGCCAGGGCGCGTAGTGCGCGGGACCGACGGCGACCGCGCCGCGCAAGGTACAGACCATCGCGGCAAACTCCGCGGCGCGTGCGAGCGTGGTGGCCAAGGGCCAGTGGTGCATCAGGCCGGCCAGCAGCACGGCGGAAAAGGCATCGCCCGCGCCCACGGTGTCCGTCACTTGCACGGGGGGCGTACTGCCCTGGGCGAGGGGTTCGGCGATGCCATGCTGCGATCTGCCAAACGCGGCATAGCCTTGCGCACCGCGCGTGACGACGAGCAGCTCGATATCAAAGCGCTGCATCAGCGCAGCGATGGCACCCAGATGATCGGGGCTTGCAAAGTCCTGTTGCGCGGTCACAGGGCCGCGGCCGAACCAGCCCAAGAGCTGCGCCAGTTCCTCATCATTGACCTTGACGATCTGGGCCAGCGCCAGACTGGTTTCGGACAGCTCGCGGTTGCTCACGCCACCGGCCGGCAGGGTACGCAGGTTCAGGTCCAGAAATCGCCGGGCGGGGCTGGCGGCCAGTGCGCCGTAGAGGGCAGCACGGGAGCGCGCATCGCGCTGGGCGAGCGTGCCGAAGCCGATCCATGCGGGCTGCGCTTCGCGCACGCAGGCGACGGCGGCGGTGCTGTCGATCGCGTCCCAGGCGGTGTTCTCGCGGATGTGGAAGCTGTGTGTGCTGCCGTTCATGCGCACGTCCACCACGCCGGTGGGCAGCGCGGGGTCGATCTGCAGGCCGGCGGTCGCCATACCAAACGCAGCGCACTGTGCGGCAATCGCATGGCCGAGGGCGTCATCGCCTACGCGGCTCACAAAGCCGGGCGCAAGGCCCAGCGCGCCGAGGTTGCGCGCCACGTTGAAGGGCGCACCCCCGATGACGGTGTGTTCGGGAAAAGAATCGGCCAGCGCCTCGCCGAGCAGCAGCACGCCGCCCGGGGAAGGGAGCGATTCGTGCGTCTGCGCGGAGTCCGGATGCGGAGTCATCAGAGGGGAAGCTGAATCAGGGACACGGAGGAGACCGAGCGTCCTGTCCGTCATGCGCTGCGGTGGCCCGGCTTTTGGCCGGGTGGCACCACCGAGGCGCGGCCGTTGGGAAAACGCGAAGCCCCCGGGGCGTCTCGGGGCGGAGCCGCCCCGAAGGCATTCGCTGGGTCATTCAGGCCGCACCCGGGTTGGCCGGGCGCGGGGTCATGCTCAGAACAGGTACTTGATCGTGGCGCGCGCCGTGCGGCCGTTGATCGAGCGAGCCACGAAGAAGCCGTTCTGACCTTCGCCTTCGGTGTAGCCAAGCTTGTTGAACAGGTTGTTGATGCCGACGTTGAGCAGCAGGTTCTCGCTGATGCTGTAGTTCAGGAAGGCATTGACGACCGTGTAGCCCGGCAGCACGACGACGTTGTCGTTCTGCGCATAAGACTTGGTGGTGCCGATGATCGCGGCGCCGAATTCGGCGTTGCCCACGGAGTAGCTCGGGGCGATCGAATACACCACGTCGGCCTGGCGGCGCGGGGTCTTGCCGTTGTTCGGGCCGCCGTCGATGCTGGCATCGGTGAGCGTGATACCCGAGGTCAGGCGGAACGCGCCGGCGCGCAGGCCCAGTTCGGCTTCCACGCCGCGCGCGCTGTAGTTGTCACACAGGGTGCGCTGGGTCGAGGCTTCGAAGGCGCAGCCTTCCTTGGTCTTGGCGTTGAAGGCCGTGACAAAGGCGCTCAGGCCGCCATCACGCCACTTCACGCCGAGTTCCTGCTGCGTGAGCTCGTTGAAGGGGATCGCCGTGCGCGCGGTGGCGGCCCCCAGCACACGGTCACCCATGAAGCTGATGCCGGAGCTGACGCGTGCGAAGGTGGCGAAATTGCGGTCGAACTGATAGTTCGCGCCCACCGAGTAGCTGGTCTTGGAGATCGAGTAGTTGAAGTTGTTGCGCGTGCGGGTGTCGAAGCCGCCCGTGGCAGCAGTGAAGCCGTCAGGCAGCTGGTAGCCCGAGCCCTTGTTGCGATCGCTGCGCAGGCTGGCGTCCACGGTCAGTGCGCCCGCATCCCAGGTCACTGCGGCATACGGTGCGGTCTGGGTGTAGCTGGAGTCCCAGGAGCGGATGAAGTTGCCCCAGATCGGGGTCGGCAGCGTGCCGAGCTGGCCGAAGTTCCGCGGGTTGTCGCCGTTGAGTGCGAACACGTAGCCGTTCCAGTACCAGGTCTGGGCGATGTCCTGCTTGCCGTAGAACAGGCCGCCGGTGATGGTGAGGCTGTCCTTGCCGCCCAGGCTGATCTTGTGACTGGCCTTCAGGTCGTTGAAGACGTTGTCCAGGCTGTCCAGCGAGGTATTGAAGATGTGCCCGACAAAGCGGTCTGCAGGCAGCGGGCCACCCGCGCCCGCGGGCACCGCCGGGCCGTCGGAGGCGGGAAACACGCCGATGAAGCGGCCGCCATTGTCTGCGTACCGGAAGCGGTTCTCCACCCGGATGCTGCCCAGGCCAAAGCCGGCTTCGAGCCCCAGCGCCGTGGACTTCATGTGCAGACCATCGCGGGGGTCCGTGACGACCTGCTGGTTGTTGCGGTCGAGCACCACGTCGCGATTGAAGGCGTTGGTGACGAAGAACGCGTTGCGCGGATCGATGCCCGGGATGGTCTGGATCGAGCGGCCGTCGGCCGACAGGCGCGTGGGCACCGGCAGGAAGGTCGGTGTCTTGTCGTTGAGGATCTTCAGGCTGGCGCGGATGTAGTCATTGCCGCCGAGCATGAAGGTGACGTTGCCCTTGATCTGGCCGCCGTTCTCGGCATTGAAGTTGGCATTGCGGCCGGAGGCCTCGCCCACGCGCCAGAAGCCGCCGATCTGATATCGCACCGTGTCGGAGGCCTTGCCACCCTGCGTGAATTCGAGGCGGTACTGGCGATAGTCCAGACCCACGCCCAGGCTGGCCATGCCGCCCTTGTCCTCGCCGGTCTTGGAGATGAAGTTGATGATGCCGGCCGGGCCGTTGCTGGCCAGCGTGGAGGCCGAGCCGCCGCGCACCACTTCCAGGCGGTCGATCATCGCGTCGGCGCGCAGGTACTGGTCCGGCGTGGCGAAGGCGATGTCGCCGAACAGCAGGAGCGGCAGGCCGTCTTCCTGCAGCGAGACGTAGCGCGAGCCGCCGGCGGACAGCGGTGCGCCGCGCATGGTGATGTTGGTATTGCCTTCACCGGCGCTGGATTCCGAGCGCACGCCGGGCACCGAGCGCAGCACTTCGGCGGCGTTGGTGGCAACGGACTTCTCGATCTGCTCGTTGCTCAGCGTGGAGACTGAAAGCGACTGGCGCATCTTGGTGGTGGCCACGGCCGCGCCCGTGACGACGACGCTGTCGAGCTTGAGCTGGTCGTCCTTGTTGGCTTCGGCCTGCTGGGCGGGCGGGGTGGCCGGCGCAGCAGGCGGCGTGGCCGGTGCGGTCTGGGCAAGCACCTGACCGCCCAACAGGAAGGCGCCCGTGAGGGCGAGGGTGATACGGCTGAGCTTGAATGTCGGCGTCATCAATGTCTCCAAGAGCGATCTGTGCGGTGCCGGGCACGGTCTTGTGGGTGAGGGTCTTGCGCCCGTTCCTGGTGCGGCTTGCCGTCGGCGTCGATGGTGCAACCGTTCAACGCGGGCTGTCCACGGCGAGCGACTGTACGCAGGCTGAAATCAAAACACAATCGTTTGCGGTTAGGCCGAGCCGCAATTTTCATGCTGGACTGCAGCAACCATGTTGGCGTACCGAGGTGAGCGAATACCTCTCGCCTAGCTGTTGTGTGGTGTGCATTTGCCTTGCTGCACCGCGCAATCGGATGGAGTTCGGATCGCGTCGAATGTGTTCCGCGTGTTCGCGGAACAACGAAGTACCAATTGCTGTGTTCGCAAAGGATTGCGGCAATGCTTGCAGACCGGTCGTCACAGGCTGACATCCAAGCTTGTGCCGGGTGCGGCTGCCGTGTGCCTTGCGTCCCGGCTGCGGGCGGTACCTAGCGATCGGCGCCGCTGGCGATCGAGCTGTTGCGCACGACCAACTCCACGCGCAGGGTGCGCGGCGCGACCTTCTGGCCTTGCAGCTGCTGCAGCAGCGCATCCACGATCTCCGCGCCGGCGTTGGCAAAGGGCTGGCGGATGGTGGTCAGCGGCGGATCGGCGTGGCAGGCCCACTCCACATCGTCATAACCGACCACGGCGACCTCTCTGGGCACCGCGCGGCCGCTGGAACGCAGCGCGTGGATCGCGGCCACCGCCAGTACGTCACTGCAGGCAAACAGGGCGTCGAACTGCACGCCCTCGGCCACCAGGCGGCGCACCGCATCGCTGGCCATGTTGGCTTCGAAGGGCTGCTTGAGCAGGAGCTTGGGGTCCGGCTCGATGCCGGCCTCGCGCAGGGCGTGTTCGTAGCCGCGGTGGCGCAGCATGACTTCGGGCAGGTCGGGGTCGCCGAGGAAGGCGATGCGCCTGCGGCCCTGGTCCAGCAGGTGCCGCGTGGCCTTGGCCCCGCCGTCGAAGTTGTCGCCACCCACGCTGCAGTAGATCTGCTGTGCCAGCTGCGCGCCCCAGACCACCAGCGGCACATTGCGCGCGGCCATGAGGTTGAGCTGGTCGTGGTGATGCCACTGGCCGATCATGATGATGCCAATCGCCGTGCCGCTGTCGTAGAGCGTGGCGGCGGTGTCGAGCTTTTCGGCGTCGACGCGTGAGAGCAGCATGTCATAGCCGCGGCCCGTCAGGCTGTCGGCCAGGCTGCCCATCATGGTGAGGAAGAAGGGCTCACTCACATGCTGGCGCGAGGTGCTGTCGTAGGGGATGACCACCGCGACCGTACGGTTCTGCCGCGTCCGCAGATTCTTCGCACTGAGGTTGATCGTGTAGTTCATCTGCCGCGCCAATTCGCTGATGCGATTGCGCGTGGCTTCGCTCACTTCCGTGCTGCCGTTCAGCGCGCGTGACACGGTGGCCACGGACACGCCGGCCAGCCGGGCCAGATCAGCCATCTGCGGGCGGCGGTGTTCGGCGGGACGCGCAGCATCCCCGGAAGCAGCGGAATCGTTCTTGTTCGGATCGTCAGTGCTCATTCGCGGGGCGGTTGAAATGTCGTTGAGACGACGTTGTGAGCCGGATTCGACCGGATTTGCCTGTAAACAATGTCAATTTAAGCGATGTTGGCGCAGATCCCACGACCCGAACAGGGGTAATACCCCTGTGCAAACCCTAATCACAACAGGATACTGAGCTGGCGGTCGGCACCATCACGGTGCGAGCTGAAATCCAGTCGGCGCGGTCGCGCTGCGTTGATCTGCTGCAAAAGGAGAGCGCCATGCGCTGGGAAGGCGAACGGGAGAGCAGCAACGTCGAAGACCGTCGTGGCGCTGGAGGCGGCATGGGCGGCGGCCCGCGCATCGGCGGTCGCGGCATCGGTCTGGGCACGATTGTGATCGCCTTCGTGGCGGCGTGGCTGTTCGGCGTGAACCCCATGACGGTGCTCAGCCTGCTGGGCGGCGGCGGAGGTGCCGTGCAGGCGCCGGTTCAGCAGCAGGCGCCGGGCGCGGGCCCGCAGGCCAATGACGAGATGAGCCGCTTCGTGCGCGTGGTGCTGGCCAGCACGGAGGACGTCTGGCGCCAACAGCTCGGTAGCCGCTACCGCGAGCCGGTGCTGGTGCTGTTCAGCGGCCGCACCCCCACGGGCGGCTGCGGCGTGGGTGACCTGGCGGCCGGCCCCTTCTACTGCCCGGCAGATCAGAAGGTCTACATCGACCTGCGCTTCTACGAAACCCTGCGCTCGCGCCTGGGCGCACCGGGCGACACGGCCCAGGCCTACGTGATTGCGCACGAAGTGGGGCATCACGTGCAGAACCTGCTGGGCATCATGAACAAGGTAGACGGCCTGCGCTCGCGACTGAGCGAGGCGCAGAACAATGCGCTGTCGGTGCGGGTGGAACTGCAGGCCGACTGCTTCGCCGGCATCTGGGGCTTCCACTCGCAGAAGGCCAAGGGCTGGTTCGACCAGGCCGACATCCAGGAGGCGATCAATGCCGCGGGCGCCGTGGGCGACGACAAGCTGCAGCGCGAAGCCACCGGCGTGGTGCGCCCGGAGCGCTTCACGCACGGCACCAGCGAGCAGCGCGCCCGCTGGTTCATGCAGGGCTACAAGAGCGGCGACATCCGCCAGTGCGACACCTTCGCTGCGCAGGCGCTGTAGCGCCCAGCAAGGCTCAGCAAAAATAAGTCGAATTCGGACAGATTTTCTTGAGAGTCAATTAGGCCGCTTTCCGCTTGCTGCATGCGGAAAGTGGCCTATTTGAGTCTTCGAAAACAATTAAAATCGGCCAATTTGGCGCCGAAATGCGGCTCAAGTGAGCCTGCAGCGCCTTCAGAAGCCCACGGTGAGCCCGATCGAGGCGATCGGGTAGTACTTCAGCGAGTTGCGGCTGGCCAGGCGAGCGGCCTCGGCATTGAGGTTGCTGCGCAGCGTGGTGCAGTCGGTTGCCGACAGGCTGCCGCAGGAGGCGTTCACGGTGGCGTTGGCACCGCCCGTGGCCTGCACGCCCAGATCGATATAGAAGTTCACGCCCAGCCCGGACACATTGCCGTAGCCCACGCCCAGGTAGGGCGAAACGCTGTTCTTCGCGCGCAGCTCACCCGTGACCGTGCCGATCTGCGCGGCGCTGTAGGTCACGCCATTGATGACATAGTTGCCGCCCGAGGGCTTGCCCGTCACCTGCACCTTGCTGCTGCCGCCGATCACGCCGGCGGTGATGCGGAACGGCCCCAGCGGCGTGAAGTCCAGAAACAGCGCCGGCTGCGACAGCTTGAGCTTGCCGTCGTAGTTGATGCTCGTGTCATCCACCGTGAAGTTGGTCTTGCCGGCGCTGTAGCCCAGACGCGCTTTGAGCGTGGGCATCACGTCCCAGCCGATGTCGCCACCCACGCCGTTGGTACCGGCGCGCACGCCGATGCCTTGCGCTGCGGCCTGCGGGGCAAGCAGGGCGGCGGCGGTGGCAAGACTCAGGCTCAGGGCGAGATGGCGGGCAGTGTGACGCAGCATGGGAAAAGGCTCCGGATCATCAAAGACCCGGAGCCTAGCCGATTCACCCTGCGCCGCCGACCGAGGTTGACCGGCAATCGACGGCGCGGCGGGTTGCCCGGGCGGCACCGCAGGCCGGCTGTTGCTCAGCCGCAGCGCGCAGCCGCCCGCGCGCTCAGGGCCGCGCAGGCAGTTTGAGCGCTGCGGTGAGGTCGCCCATCGGCTTGCCGCCATTGGCCACGAGCGCGGCATCGCGTGCGGCCAGGCCCGGCAGCATCGGCAGGCCGAACACCTTGGTGATCAGGCGCAGCACGGAGGCGGTGTCATAGGGCGTCTTGTCCACGCCGCCACCCGCGGAGAAGGGCGAGATCACCAGCGCCGGAATCCGGCTGCCCGGGCCGAGCAGATCGCCCTTGGGCGGGGCCACGTGATCCCAGGCGCCGCCGTTTTCGTCGTAGGTGACGACGATGACCATGTTGGCCCACTGCGGACTGGCCTGCAGCTTGGCGATGGTGTCCGCGATGTGCGCGTCGCCGCTGGTCACATCGGTATAGCCCGGGTGCTGATTGAGGTTGCCCTGCGGCTTGTAGAACACCACTGGCGGCAGCTTGCCGGCGGCCGCGTCGCTCACCAGGTCGGTGTAGTCCTTGAGGTGGGCGGTGCGGTCGGCCGCGTTCTTGACGGGGTCGAAGTTGGCGTAATAGTTGAAGGGCTGGTGGTGCGGCTGGAAGTTGGGTGTGCCGCCGCTGTAGATGCCGGTGCGGCTCGCCAGGCTGCTGTTCCAGGCGCCGGAGTACCAGGCCCAGTTCACGCCCTTGGCGTTGAGCAGATCGCCGATGTTCTGCTGGGTCTGCGCCGGCAACGTAGTGGCCTTCGCGGGATCGGCGTACTGGCCGGTCGTGTCGGCAGCGGCCGGTGCGTTGCCGCTGGGCTGGAAGGGCGGCTGCATGGTGTTGATGGCGCGGAAGGTGCCGTCACCGAAGTAGTTCTTGGGTGCGATGTTGCCGCTGAGTACATAGACCGGCGGGCCGTCCATGGCCGAGGCCGGTGAGTTGGCGGCCTGCGCCAGCGCCGGCAGGTAATTGCCGTTGGCATCGGTCTTGAGTGCGGCGATCGTGGGCTTGGCCGCGGCGGTGTCGGCGTTGGGGTACTCCGGTGCACAGGCGCACACCAGATACTGGTGGTTCAGGAAGGAGCCGCCGAAGGCGCCCTGGAAGAAGTTGTCGGCCAGCACGTATTGCTGGGCAATGCGCCACAACGCCATCTGGCTGCCGTCATAGCGGCCCATCGTCAGGCCGCCAGCGTCCGAGTAGGCGGCGAACTTGTCGTTCTTGCCGCCGTTGATCTGCATCTGGTTTTCAAAGAAGCGGTGATACAGGTCGCGCGTGATCACGCCTTGCGTCAGCGGTGCGCCCGCGGCGCTCTGGAAGGCGGTCTCGATCATGAAGGGTGCATTCGTGAGCCCGGCGCTTTGCGCTTGCGTGATCACCGGACTCTGACCGGCCGCCGTCACGCCGCCCCAGGTCTGCGGCAGCGTGGGCAGGGGCGTGTCGCTGTTGCGCTCGGTCTGCGGGATGTAGGCCGTACCGACCGGCACGCCGTTGGCCCCCGGGAAGTTGCCGTAGAGCTTGTCAAAGCCCTCGTTTTCGGCGTAGATCACCACCACGGTCTTCACGTTGGCCTGCAGGGACTGTGTCGGGCCGAGGGCGGCCGGGTCGGCGGTGGAGCTGCAGGCGCCCAGCGCACCGGCCAGCGCCAGCGCGATCAGGCTCGGGCGCAGCCGGTGCGCAGTGGTCAATAGATCTCGGTTCATGGCTTCCCTCCGTCTAGGTGTAAACCCTAGTCATGCTTGATGTAGCCCGTGACGCTTGCGTGAACTTTTCGTGTCCGCGCCAGGCGCCTGACAGGCTCGCGACAGCACTTCGGCCGGGCGCCGCATGCCTGCCGCATTTGCGGCACCGCATCGCGCTGGCGTTCATCAGCGCGTCATCACCGCAGCGGCAGCATCCGGCCATGAACAGCCTTCTTCCCACTGCCGCACGCTGTGCCGCGGCTTTCGTGGCCCTGCTGAGCCTGAGCGGCGTGGCGGCCCCACCCCTCGCGGCGCAGCAATCCGCCGGCAGCTTCTATGCGCCGCTGCTCAAGAGCAAACCCAAGGTAGAGGACATGGCCGAGCTGGGCCGTGTGCTCTTCATGGACAAGCGCCTGTCGGCCAGCGGCCAGGTGGCCTGCGCAAGCTGCCATGACCCGGCGCGCGCCTTCGGGCCGCCCGTCGGCCTGTCGATCGCGCGGGCCGGTGCCGACGGCCGCAGCATGGGCCTGCGGGCCGTGCCTTCACTGCGCTACCGCCAGACGGTGCCGCCCTTCACCCTGAGCTTCCATGAGGGCGAGGCCGATGTGACCGATCAGGGCCCGGCCGGCGGCCACACCTGGGACGGCCGCGCCGGCTCCGCCCACGAACAGGCGCGTCTGCCGCTGTTCTCGCCGCTCGAGATGGCCAACCGCAGCCCGGCCGAACTGCTGGCCAAGGTGCGCGCCGCCGGCCATGGCGCGGCGCTGGAGCGCCTGTTTGGCGCAGACCTGTTCAAGGACGAGGCGCTGGCGCTGAACGCCGTGCTGCTGGTGCTTGAGGTCTATCAACAGACACCCGCCAGCTTTTCACCCTTCAGCAGCAAATACGACGCCGTGCTGCGCGGCCAGACGCAACTGAGCGCGGCCGAAGCGCGCGGGCTGGAGCTGTTCCGTCGTCCGGACAAAGGCAACTGCGCCCTGTGCCATGTGGCGGACATCAAGGAAGGTGCGTTCCCGCTTTTTACCGATTGGGGCTACGTGGCGCTGGGCGTGCCGCGCAACCGCGCGCTGGCCGCGAACCGGAACCCGGCCTGGTTCGATCTGGGCCTTTGCGGCCCGCTGCGCACCGATCTGCAGGCCCGCAAGGATCTCTGCGGCCAGTTCCGCACGCCCTCGCTGCGCAATGTGGCGCTGCGCGAGCAGTTCTTTCACAACGGCGCGATCACTGGGCTCGAGGCCGCGGTGCGCTTCTACGCCACCCGCGATACCGACCCCGCCGCCTGGTACCCGGCAGGCCGCCAGGGTGCGCCGCGCCGCTTCGACGATATGCCGGCGCAGTACCACGGCAATGTCACGACCGATCCGCCCTTCGACCGCCACCCCGGCCAGCGCCCGGCCTTGAGCGCCGCGGACGTGCGCGACATCGTCGCCTTTCTCAAGACCCTGACGGATGCGGACGCTGTTCCGGCCGCCGTGAATCCGACGCGCGGCAAGGCTTCGACCGCGCGCGCCGTGAAGCCCTGAGCGAGCGCTTTCAGCCTGCCGCTGTCTGCAACAGGGCGCGCAAGGCTCCGTGCAGCGCGCCGTTGCTCGCCAGCAGCGGCGAAGGGGCAAGCACGCCATTGCGGGTGAGACCGAGGCCGTCGAAGTCACTCACCCGGCCGCCGGCTTCGGTCACCAGCAGATGCCCGGCGGCCATGTCCCAGGGCTTCAGGCCGACTTCAAAGAAGCCGTCATAGCGCCCGCAGGCCACCCAGGCCAGATCAATCGCGGCCGAACCGGGTCGGCGCAGGCCTGCGGTGCGCTGCGCCACAGCCTTGAACAGGCGGGTGTAGAGATCAAAGTCCTGATCCGGCCGGAACGCAAAGCCGGTGCCGATCAGGGATTCATCCAGTCGCGCGCAAGGCGTGACATGGATCGGCGATCCGTTCAACTGCGCGCCGCCACCGCGGACGGCGGTGAAGGTCTCGGCATGCGCCACATCCAGCACCACCGCGACCTGCGACTCGCCCGCATGCGTGAGCGCGATCGAGACGGCATAGGCCGGCACGCCATGCAGGAAGTTGGTGGTGCCGTCCAGCGGGTCGATGACCCACTGCCAGGGTGAGTGCGCAGACCCCTGCGCGCCGGTTTCCTCGGCCAGCAGGGCGTGATCCGGAAAGTGCTGCGTGAGCACATCCAGAATCGCTGCCTCGGCCTCGCGGTCCACACGGCTGACGAAGTCGCGCGGGCTCTTGGTGTCAATGACGAGCTGGGCGCGCTGCGCGGCCCCGGTGCGGATCACTTCGGCGCCGGCACGCGCGGCCAGCAGCGCCACGTTCAGCGCATGCTGCAGATCGGGCGCCTGGGGGTCGCGCATCAGTCGCCCACGCCTGTGGCTAGCCACGCTGCGACTGCGGTGAGGGGCTAACGCGCTCATAGGTCACGAAGCTGAAGGCCAGGCTCGTATCCTTCTCGCTCACGTGGTCTTCGCGCGCAGTCCCCCGCCATTGAAAGGCCGGCAGCAGCGGGAAGAAGGCATCGCCCTCGTACTCGCGCTCGATCTCGGTGAGATAGACGCGCTGCGCGATGGGCAGACCTTCGGCATAGAGCTGCGCCCCGCCAATCAGCATGACTTCGGGCGCGTCGCCAGCGGCTTTCAGGGCATCGGACAGCGAATGTACCGCGGTCGCGCCCTCGGCGCGCCAAGCCGCGTTGCGTGTGACCACGATGTTCTGCCGCCCCGGCAGCGGCCGAAAGCGCGGTGGCAGGCTGTCCCAGGTCTTGCGGCCCATCACCACCGGCTTGCCCAGCGTGAGCGCCTTGAAGTGCGCCATGTCCTCCGGCAGATGCCAGGGCAGGGCGTTGTTGGCGCCGATGACACCGTTGGCGGCGCGGGCCAGGATGAGGGAGAGCATGGCTAGACGGCAACCGGCGCCTTGATCGCCGCGTGGTGCTGATACCCCACCACCTCAAAGTCCTCGAACTCGTAGTCGAAGATCGACGCGGGGCGGCGCTTGATGTTGAGCTTGGGGTAGGGGAAGGGCTCGCGGGCCAGTTGCGTGGCCACCTGTTCGTGGTGGTTGCTGTAGATGTGGCAGTCGCCGCCGGTCCAGACGAAGTCGCCCACGTCTAGATCGCACTGCTGCGCCACCATGTGGGTGAGCAGGGCATAGCTGGCAATGTTGAAGGGCACGCCCAGGAAGATGTCAGCGCTGCGCTGGTAGAGCTGGCAGCTGAGTTTTCCGTCGGCCACATAGAACTGGAAGAAGGCGTGGCAGGGCATCAGCGCCATCTTGGGCAGATCGGCCACGTTCCAGGCGCTGACGATGATGCGGCGCGAGTCCGGGTTTTTCTTGAGCGTATCGATCACCTGGGCGATCTGGTCGATGTGGCCGCCGTCGGGTGTGGGCCAGCTGCGCCACTGCACGCCGTATACGGGGCCGAGGTCGCCGTCCGGCTTCGCCCATTCGTCCCAGATGGTCACGCCGCGCTCCTGCAGCCAGCGCGCGTTGGCGTCGCCGCGCAGGAACCACAGCAGTTCATAGATGATGCTCTTGAGGTGCACCTTCTTGGTGGTGACCAGCGGAAAGCCCTCGCGCAGGTCAAAGCGCATCTGGTAGCCGAACACGCTCTTGGTGCCGGTGCCCGTGCGGTCGGTCTTGTCCACGCCCGTCTCGAAGACGTGGCGCATGAAGGTCTCGTACTGATTGCTGGCCATGGGGCGGCAGTTTATCGGCTGCCCCAAATGCGGTAGGGCACCCCGGCAAAGTGATCCATCTGACGCACAGATTGTGTGCAGTGTCATCACAATCATTTCGGTGGATGAAACGCGTTGATACCGTTCGGCTCACAAGATCGCACGGCTACCGCAACACGCGCCCGCCGGCACATGAAGGAGACAGGATGCAACGCACGGCCCTGCAGGAGGGGTTGGCGCGCGGCATGAAGTGGACGCTGCTCGGCATGCTGCTGGGTGCTCCGCTGATCGCCGCCGCACAGCAGTCCGCCAACACAGACGGCGAGCGCAAGAACTTCGTGCGCGGCGGCTTCGCCTACCTCAAGCTCAATGACCGCTCCAACGACGCGCGCGACATCACCGGCCCGGTGGTGCGCACCTCGGACAACGGCCTGTTCGGCCTGCTGGGCGTGCCGGATATCGGCATCCCCAAGGGCGTTCAGGCGGATGTGGGCAATGCCGGTTCCGCCTACATGAGCTTCGGCCGCTTCCTGACGCCGGACTGGGCGATCGAGGCCATCGCCCTGGCGGCGCCGTTCAAGCATGAGATCACCGGCAAGGGCACCATCGAGCGGCTCGGGCCGGTGGCCACGGTGAAGCAGCTGCCACCCACCGTGGTGTTGCACCGCTACTTCCGCGACCCCAGTGCAACGGTGCGGCCATCCCTGGGCCTGGGCGTGAACTACACGCGCTTCTTCAGCGCCCGCGCCACGCCGGCCCTGGAGGCGTATACGGGCGGGCCGACCGACATCAAGCTCAGTTCATCCACCGGCCCGGCCGCCTTTGCCGGTGCCATGTGGCAGGTGGACAAGCGTCTGCATGTGAACTTTCTGGTTGGCTACGTGAAGGTCAAGACCACGGCCACGCTGACCACGCGCAACACGCGGCTCACCGCCAATTCCCCCGTGCTGCAGGATTCGCCCGCGCCCGTGCCCGGCCTGGCGAGCAACGCACTGACCGGCCCGGTGGTGACCGGCATCCTGAATGACATCGCGCAGCGCCGCGGCGGCAGCCTGGGTACCTTCGAGCGGCAGATGAATCTGCAGCTGGACCCCACGGTCTTTGCCATCAGCGTCGGCTACCGTTTCTGATGCACACGGACCCATGGAGACCTGCATCATGAACGCCATCCGCATCACTCTCGGCAGCCTGCTGGCCGCCAGCCTGTTCATCCAGGTGGCTGCCCAGGCGCCGACCGCTGCCCCCGCGGCAGCGCCCGAGCCCACGCCCGTGGGCAAATGGCACACGATCGACGACAACGACGGCAAGCCACGCGGCGTGGTGGAGATCATCGAGAAGAACGGCGTGCTTGAAGGCCGCATTACCGGCACCCTGCGCGCCGGTGAGTCCCTGGACAGCGTCTGCGAGGTCTGCCCTGGTAACCGCAAGGGCAAGAAGATGCTCGGCATGCTGATCCTCTCCGGCCTGAAGAAGGAAGGCCAGGGTGCAGCTGCGGTCTGGACCGGCGGCGAGATCCTGGACCCGGACAACGGCAAGCTCTACCGCGTCAAGCTCGAACTCGAAAACGGCGGCCGCACGCTCAAGGTGCGCGGCTACATCGGCTTCTCCCTGCTCGGGCGCACGCAGCGCTGGCAGCGCGCTCCCGCATCCTGACCTCTGCTTGAAGGACCTCAAGGCATGAACACGGCAACGTCCTCTTCCGCCAAGACCTACTCGCGCTACACCCTCAAGGTGAAGAAGTGGGCCTACCTGCTGTTCCTGCTGCCGCTGTCCCTGCCGCTGGTCACTTACTGGCTCGGCCAGCGAACGGGGTACTGGGATCTCGCTGCGTTCTATGCGCCGCTGTGGTACTTCGTGATCATTCCCGCCCTGGACTGGCTGATCGGCAAGGACCCGGCCAACCCCGCCGAGGAAGATGAAGCCTGGCTGTCCGAGGAGCGCTTCTACCGCGTGCTGACCCTGGCCTGCCTGCCGCTGTATGCGGCGCTGATGATCTGGGGCGCCTGGGTGCTGGTGACGGCGCCCTTCTCGTGGGTCGGCGTGGCGGGCTGGGTCATCTCGATGGGGCTGGTGGGCGGCGTAGCCGCCATCAACACCGGGCATGAGCTGATCCACAAGCCCGGCCGCATGGAGCAGTGGGCCGGCGGCCTGCTGCTGTCGGCCGTGAGCTACGGCAGCTTCAAGGTGGAGCACATCTACGGCCACCATGTGGATGTGGCTACGCCCCGGGACGGCTCCACTGCACGGCTGGGCGAGACGATCTACGGCTTTGTGCCGCGCGCCTTCTTGCACAACCCGGTGCGGGCCTTCCAGCTCGAGCGCGAAGCCTTCGCCAGACGTAACAAGGCGTGGAGCCCCTTGGCGAGCGAGCTGATCGCTTGGTACGGTGCCTCTGCGCTGTTCGCGGCCGCCTGCGTGGCGGTGGTGGCGCTGTTCACCAGCGCGCCGTGGTGGCTGGGGCTGGCCTATTTCGCGGCTCAGAGCGTGGTGGCGATCAGCCTGCTGGAGATCATCAACTATGTGGAGCACTACGGTCTGGCGCGCCAGAAGATCAGCAGCGGGCCCCTGGCCGGGCGCTACGAACGGGTGAACGTCACGCACTCATGGAACTCCAACTTCGCGCTCACCAACCTGCTGCTGTTCCAGCTGCAGCGCCACAGCGACCATCATGCGCACGCAGCGCGGCGCTATCAGGCCCTGCGGCACTTCGACGAGAGCCCGCAACTGCCGGCCGGCTACGCCACCATGGTGGTGCTGGCGGCGATTCCGCCCCTGTGGCGCCGCATCATGGACCCACGGGTGGCGGCCTATCGCGCAGCCCAGGGCGGGTCATCCGCAGCATGAAGCGGCAAGGCGCCACGCCATGAGCCGCAGCCCGCGCAGCGCCGCCTTGCAGATGGTGCCGCCCGCTCCGGCAGCTGCCCCGGCTCCCACCAATGCGCGCACGACGGACGCTGCGCGCCCCGCGCCCGCCAACGAACCCTACGCCACTGCCCATGACGCCGTCTTCACGCTCGTGCGCCTGCTGCTCAACCGCGGCATCCGGCCCGAGCGCATCGCGCAGGACACCGGCATCAGCGTCAGCTGCCTCGATGACCCGGACGGCCGCGTGCCGCTCTCCGGATTCAATGCGCTCTGGGCGCTCACCGCGCAGGTGCTGGAGCATCCGGGCATTGCGCTCGACCTGCATGAGCGCTACCCGGACAACCGCATGCATTTCGTCGCGCACCTGGGCATGCGCTGCGCCACCATGCGCGAGGCCATCGACCAGTGGGGCAAGTACGCCTACCTGGTGTCCGAGTCCGACTCGGTGCGCTACGAGACCCATGGCCGCACGGCCTATTTCATCTACCAGTGCATGGACCCGCGCTTTGCCAGCCGCTGGTTTGCCGAGCACTACATGGCCCTGGCCCTGTTCTACGCCCGCATGTTCACCGGCGAGCCGCTGGCGGTGCACCGCGCCACCTTCATGCACTCAGACCCCGGCACCGCGCTCGCCGCCGACTACCAGCGCGCCTTCGGTGTGGCGCCCGAGTTCGGCGCGGCACAGAACGCGCTGGTCTTCGATGCTGCCCTGCTCGATCTGCCCTTCCGCACCGCAGATCCCTACCTGCGGCACTTTCTCGTGACCCAGGCCGACGAACTCATGGCCCGGCTCGAGCCCGAGGCCCGCATGGCCAGCCGCGTGGTGCAGACCCTGAACCTGCTGCTCTCCAAGGGCCAGCCCCTCACGCTCGATGAAGTGGCCGCGACGCTGAAGCTGCCCGTGCGCCGCGTGCGCCTGCTGCTGGAAAGCGAAGGCGAGACCTTCCGCGAGCTGCTCAACACCGTGCGCCGCGAGGCGGCGGCGCACTACCTCAAGCAGGGCCTGACCGTCTCGCAGACCGCCTACCTGCTCGGCTTCTCCGAACCCAGCGCCCTGCAGCACGCCTTCAAGCGCTGGTATCAGCAGAGCGCGGGGCAGTTCCAGAGCGAGCAGGGGCAGGTTCACGCCGAGGATGGCAAGAAGGTATCGGCATTCGGGAAGTTGCGGCGGGAGGCTTGAACGCCATGCAGCCGCTGGCGGGATTTGCCTGGGTCGAAACCGACTCCATGAGGCTGCGCCCGGTCGAGGAATCAGACTTGCCTGCGATGATCGCGATCCATGGCAATCCCGCCACGCACACCCACAACCCCGCTGGCACACCGGACGCTGCGGCCTGCGCGGCAAGCCTGAACGCCTGGCGTGCGCACTGGGACGCGCACGGTTTTGGATATTGGGCTGCCGCCTTGCACGAGGACCCGCATGCAGTGATCGGATTTGGTGGCGTGGCGCTCAAGTCGATCCGCGGCCTGCCAAGCCTGAACCTCTACTTCCGCTTTGCGCCCGAGATGTGGGGGCGCGGCTTGGCCACTGAACTCGCCGGTGCGGCCTTGAAGGCTGCGTTTGCTTCGCTGCCTCACGACGTGGTCTACGGCATCACCCGGCCTGAGAATCTAGGGTCGATCCGCACGCTGACTCGGGCCGGCATGGAGCGGGTTGGCGAAGTTCAAACGGATGTCGGACCGCCCAGTGTGCTGTTCAGCATTCACCGGGATGCGTTGCAGATCGATTCTTGAACTGCTTTCCGCTTGTTCTATGCGGCTTTCCAGCCACTTTGGCCTGAAGAAGCGCATGAATGCTGGATCCGCGCTTTTGCCTCGGGGCGTCCCGCTGGCTAAAAGCACGTTCCTGCCCGGCCACTGCAAGCCAGTCTGCGCGCCATAATTCGCCATCGCTGTTCACCTTTGAAAGAGGTTCGCCATGGCCGCGCAACCCGCCGTCGCACTCACCGCCCAATCGGCTCCGGCACCCGTGCCCATCCTGCAGCTGCATCACTACGCCTACCGCGCGCGTGATGCGGAGGAGACGCGCCACTTCTACGAAGACCTGCTCGGGCTGCCGCTGTATCACATCATCCAGAGCGACTACGTGCCCTCCACGGGCGAGTACTGCCCCTACACGCACTTCTTCTTCCGCCTGGCTGATGGCAGCTTCATTGCCTTCTTTGATCTGGGCGACGACGTCAAGGCCGAGCCCTCGCCCAACACGCCGCTTTGGGTGAACCATGTGGCCTTCCGGGTGGAATCGATCGAGCAGCTCGAGCAGATCAAGACCCGCCTGCTGGCGCATGGCGTGGAGGTGCTGGGCATCACCGACCACCACGTCTTCAAGAGCATCTACTTCTTCGACCCCAACGGCATCCGGCTGGAACTCTCGGCCCAGGTGGCCAGCGAGGCCGAGATGGCGCGCGAAAGCACCGAGGCGCACGTCCGCCTCGCTGAGTGGAACCGCCGCAAGGAGCAGTGGCGCGCCGAGCGGGCCGCGGGCAAGGCCGGCGGCATCCTGAAGCCGCAGCAGAACGACCGGCCGGAGTACGCGCCCAGCACGTCCGCATGAGCGCCGCGAGCAGGATGCCGATGCGGATCACCATCGTCGGCGCCGGCGGCATCGGCGGCGCCTTGGGTGGCCGGCTGGCGCTGGCCGGGCATGCGGTCACGCTGATCGCGCGCGGCGCCCATGCGGCAGCGCTCAAGCAGGGCGCGCGCCTGATCGATCACGTGCACGGCGGCGAGCACACCTTGCCTCTGCCGGTCACGGACGATCTGCTGGCCGTGGGCGAGCAGGACCTGATCATCCTTGCCACCAAGGCCCATGGCATTGCCAAGGTGCTGCCGCGCCTGCGCAACATGGTCGGGCCACAGACCGTGGTGGTGCCGGCCATCAACGGCTTTCCGTGGTGGTACTTCGCGGATCTTGAAGACCCTTTCCGCAGCCGCCGCCTGAAGTGCCTGGACCCGCAGGGCACCATGTTCGCGGACCTGCACCCCAAGCATCTGCTGGGCTGCGTGGTGCACATTGCCGCCGAGGTGCGCGCACCCGGCGAGATTCACTGGACCGGCGGCAAGCGCCTGATCCTGGGTGAGCTGAACAACAGCGCGAGCGAGCGGCTGGAAGCGGTGTGTGCCGCGCTGGATGGCGCCGGCTTCGAGGCCGTACGCGCGAGCGACATTCGCCGCGATGTCTGGTGGAAGCTGCTGGGCAATCTGAGCTTCAACCCGGTGGCTGCGCTGACCGGCTATCTGATGAACCAGATCTGCGCCGACGAAGGTGTGCTTGCGCCCATCCGCGCCATGATGCTCGAAGGCATGGCGGTGTCCGAGCACCTGGGCTATCGCTTCGACGTGACGCCGGACCAGCGCATCGACGTGGCGAGGCAGCTCGGCGCGGCCAAGATCAGCATGCTGCAGGACCTGGAGGCCCGCCGCCGCCTGGAGCTGGAGGCCATCGTCGAGAGCGTGATCGAGCTGGCCGATGACGCCGCCATCCCGGTGCCGACGATCCGACAGATCCATGCGCTGGCCCGCGCCCGCGCGCAGACCTTGGGGATCAGCCAGTGAACGACAGCAAACCCGCCATCGGCTTCATCGGCGCCGGCGCCATGGGCCTGCACATGATCCGCCACCTCATTGCGGCCGGCCATGCCGTGACCGCCAGCGTGCGGCGCGACGAGGCTGCACGCGCTGTCGAAGGTGTGGGCGCACGTGCGGTGCGCTCACCGGCGGCGGCGGCCAGCAACGCGGACGTGATCATTACAAACGTCACGAGCACGCCAGACGTGCGCGAGGTACTTCTGGGAGACGAAGGCGCCATCCACAGCGCGCGCCCAGGCGCCGTGGTGGTGGACAACAGCACGATCGCGGTGGCCGGCACGCGCGAGATTGCCGATGCACTCGCGGCGCGCGGCATCGGCTTCATCGACTGCCCGGTGTCCGGCGGCGTGCGCGCGGCCGAGGCCGGCACGCTCACCCTCATGGCCGGCGGCAGTGCCGAGGATCTGGAGACCGTGCGCGGCGTGCTGCTGTGCTACGGCAAGACGCTCACGCACGTGGGGCCGGTGGGCGCGGGCCAGGTGGCCAAGGCCTGCAACCAGATCGTGCAGGTGGTCAACATCCAGGGCATTGCCGAGGCCATGCTGTTCTGCCGCGCGCAGGGCGTGGACCCGCAGCAGATGCTGACCGCCATTTCCAGCGGCTTTGCCGGCAGCCGCATGCTGGAGCTGATGGGCCCGAAGATGGCGGCGCGCGACTTTGCCGCCGGCATCGAAAGCCGCCTGCATGCCAAGGACTACGGCCTGATCCTGGAGATGGCGCAGGCCGCCGGGCTGGAGCTGCCCGCGGTGCAGGTGACGCAGGCGGCGCTTGCCGACATGCAGGCGCGCGGCTGGGCCAAGGAAGACACCAGCGCCCTGCTCAAGGCACTCGAGTTGCGGCAAGCTTCGGCGTGAGATGCGGCGCTGAAATTTGGTCGTGAAACTGGCCGAGATCCGCATGCTCTGTGCGGAAAGCGGTCAATTCACTCGATCAATGAGTGTTTGAAAATGCTGCGCATTTCAGCTTGCTTTTCAATCAAAAATTGAAAATGAACAGGCAGGCCGCAGCGCGACCTGATCACCTGTTCAGCCGCGCATCGCACGGGGCAAGTACGGCTCAACCCTGCCGCGCGATCTCTGCGGCCAGTGCCTCGAACAGCGGGTGACCCGGCTCGGCCAGCCGGTCGCAGGCGGTGAAGTGGTTGTCGCCTTCGAGCACGATCGGCCCGCGCGCCACACCCTTCCAGGCCTTGAGCATCACGTCCTGCTGCTCGAAGAACGCAGCGGATTCCAGCGCGCCGGTCGCCACGATCAGCGGTGCGTCCGTAGCGGGAAGCAGCCGGGCGGGGGAGAGTGCGGCGCAGTCCGCTTCGGTCAGCTGCAGGTCCTGATTCACGAAAGGCGCTTGCAGCAGCGGCGCCAGCTCGAACAGGCCGGATACCGACGTGGCGCTCTTGATCAGATCCGCCGGCAGATGTGAACCCCACTGCGGCCAGCGGGCCGCCAGCATCATCGCGGCCAGATGCCCGCCCGCCGAGTGCCCGGCAATGTGGATGCGCTGCGGATCGAATTCGTAGCGGCCCGCGCGGCCGTAGAGCCAGGCCACGGCGGCGCAGGTCTGCTGGACGATGTCGCGCAGGCTGACCGCCGGGCACAGCGCGTAATTGGGCAGTGCCACGCTCACGCCGCGTGCCTGCCAGGGTGCAGCCAGCCAGGCAAAGTCGCGCTTGTCCAGGCTGCGCCACCAGCCGCCATGCATGAAGATCAGCAGCGGCGGCAGCACGCCACGCGCATTCACCCGCGCCGGGAAGAAGTCCAGCCGCTCGCTGGCGTGCTCGCCGTAGGGCAGATCCAGCAGGCAGGCCAGGCGCCGCACGGCGTCGGCGCCGTCGCGGCTCCAGCGCGCCAGGATCTCCGGATGCTCCGGGACGAGCGCTCGGTTGTTGAACAGGCGCTCGTAGTCCATGCCGGCTCCGGGGGCTTCAGTTCGCTGCGGGTGCGGCCGGTTCCGTGGCGGTCGCCTCGCGCATCGGCATGCCTTCGAACAGCTTGCCGGCGTACTTGCGGTCCAGCAGGCGGTCGAAGTTCGCCATCGAATTCAGGTGCGTGTAGGCCAGGCGCATTGCGCCGCTCTCGATCAGCGTGCGCAGGGTCTTGGCGGCCACTTCCTTGAGCGCCATCTCGTCCACGCGCCACATGCCGCCCATCTGGAACTGGGTGCCGTCGCGCAGCGTGGCGGTCAGGTCGAAGGGCTTGATCAGGCCGTGCTTGCGCAGCATGTCTTCCAGCGCGGCGGTCATCTGCAGATCGCGGTCGAAGGCCTCGACCAGTTGCGCCTGCTGCAGAAAGTCGCCCACCGGCACGCGGTTGTTGTCGATCACCGGTTCGCCGGCGTCATTCACGAAGCTGGACTCCACGCACATCAGCGGCTGCTGCTGCACCACGCCGTCGATGCGCACCAGAGTCGTGCAGAAGGGGTAGCGGCGGATCATGGCCGGCACGTACATCGTGCTGTCCCAGGCACCGTCCTTCCAGAACAGGTTTTCCTTGTCGGCAAAACCCAGCACCGCCATCAGGCCGCCGTTCTCGGCGAACACCAGCGGGTAGTCGCGCGAGGCCATCCAGCTTTCGCCCAGCGAAATCGGCACCGCGTTCAGGGTGCTGTATTCCACCGGCGTGGGCGCGTTGCGCCAGTCCAGCACCTTCAGGTCGGGGCGCAGCGGGGTGATCGAACCAAAGCCAAACGGCGGCGTGATATCCATGAATGAACTCGCAATGACAGAAGCCTGCGCAAACGACAGCCAGGTAAGCCAGTGCACCCCGCCCGCCGCGCAAGCCCGCGATTATTGCAGCGCGCGCCTCGCGCTTTTGGCTGCTATATATTTAGTCAACGCAGTCACGAACACGGGGCGGTAGCTCAGCTGGGAGAGCGTCGCGTTCGCAATGCGAAGGTCGGGAGTTCGATCCTCCTCCGCTCCACCAAACAAAGAGGCCACCGAAAGGTGGCCTCTTTGTTTGGTGCAATGAAGATGCATCGAACTCCCGACCGATAGGGATGAGGCCGGACTTCAGACAGCACCTGCGTGCTGTCTGAAGCCTGCCGAATCCGAGGGCCGTGCTCGGCCCGAGGTGGAGAGGCCGGACTGAGAGCCGTGCCAGTGCACGGCCTGCTGCCTCGCGAACGGCTGGGGGCTTGCAAGCCCCAAGCCCTGCGGGAGTTCGATCCGGGCCACCGGCAGGTGGCCCAAGTGCTCGAAGCAACGTATGAAGATCGAACTCTGCGCTCAGCCAGTCATGCCAAGCTGAGCCGGATACGCCCAGAAAACGCGTTCCAAGTTGGTCCTCTTGTTTGTCGCCGTATCAACTCAGTGACATACTTGACCGACAGGCCTGGCTGACACCGGGCGCGAACAAGGGTTGCCCATGGCACTGCTTCCACCGGATCACCCGGACCGGTTCGTTCTCGCTGAAGAAGTGCACGCAAGGCCGCCCGAGCCGCTGCAGACGCCTGCGCGTGCCAGCTACGTGGCAGTGATGGTGGACCCCGATGATCGGGAGCGCGAGCGCGTGCACATCGCATCGCTTTGCGAGCGCTTCGCGGTGCCGGGGCCAGGTGCCGGGGCGACCCACTTCAGCGCACGTCTGGGCACCTTCCGGCTCAAGTGGGAGCGCCATGGCGAGTTCTCCGGCTACACCTTCTTCGGCCCCGGACCGGCGGGCGCACCCTTTGCCGATCCGATCACGGCCAACCTTCCGCCCAACTGGCTGCCCGGCGTGCCCGGGCTGACGCTGTGCGCGGTGCAGGCCGTGCTTCAGGCCGCGCCTGAACAGACGCCGGATATCCAGGTGCTGGCTGAGCACTTTTCCGGCAACAGCCTGGTCGGCGCCCAGGTGGGCGACGGCTCGGCCTGGGTCTATACGGACTTTCGCATCCATGACGACGGCGCAGGTCGCCTGCTGCTGTTCAACCGCACGCTCACCAGCCGGCAGGCCGGGCAGATGGTGCAGCGTCTGTTCGAGATCGAGGCGTACCGGATGCTCGCGCTGCTGGCCCTGCCGATCGCGCGCCGCCAGTCGCCGCGCATTCTGGCAATCGAGCGCGCTCTGGCCGGGCTGACCGATGGCATCGCCCAGGACGTGGGCAACGATGAAACCCTGCTGCAGGAGCTCACGCGCCTGGCGGCCGAGGTCGAGAGCGGCCTGGCAGCGAGCCAGTTCCGCTTCGGTGCCTGCCGGGCCTACTACGAGCTGGTGACCACGCGCATCGGCGAACTGCGCGAGGAGCGTCTCGCCGGTCTGCAGACGATCGGTGAGTTCATGGCGCGGCGCTTCACGCCGGCCGTGCGCACCTGCACCACCGTCTCGCAGCGCCTGCATGATTTGTCCGAGCGGGTCGCGCAGGCCAGCGGCCTGCTCTCGACGCGGGTGGACATCGCGCGCGAGCGCCAGAACCAGGCGCTGCTGGCCTCCATGGA
The DNA here is from genome assembly GCA_001295775.1 of beta proteobacterium AAP99. Lineage (GTDB taxonomy): Bacteria > Pseudomonadota > Gammaproteobacteria > Burkholderiales > Burkholderiaceae_C > Piscinibacterium. The sequence goes on along the minus strand of LJIA01000005.1, from coordinate 62,681 downwards.
CCGGCGCGCAAAGCTGCAGCTGCGCTTGCAGCAAACCGTGGAAGGCCTGTCGGTCGCCGCCATCGTGTACTACGTCGCCGGTCTGATCAGCTACGTGGCCAAGGGCCTGAAAGCAGGCGGGCTGAAGCTGGATGCGGATGTGGCGGTCGGCGTCGCTGTCCCCGTGCTGGCGGTGCTGGTGCTGCTGGCGGTGCGCCGCGCCCGGCGCAAGATCGTCGAGGGCGAGGCGCAGCTGCATTGAGCCACGCCAGGCCGGTGCGCCGGTTGTCTTGAACCCAATAGAAAGTGTGCTGAATGAAGGCTCCGTTCCCGTTTTCCGCCATCGTGGCCCAGGAGGAAATGAAGCTGGCCATCCTGATCGCCGCCGTGGACCCCAGCGTGGGCGGCGTGCTGGTGCTGGGTGATCGGGGGACGGGCAAGTCCACGGCAGTGCGCGCACTGGCGGCCCTGCTGCCGCCCATGAAGGTGGTGGCTGGCTGCGCCTACAACTGCGAGCCCGGCCGTACGGCCGGATTGTGCGAGATGTGCGGCAGCGGTGGGCCACAAACGAAGCCCAGGACGCAGACCGTGCCCGTGCCGGTGATCGATCTGCCACTCGGCGCCACCGAGGACCGCGTGGTCGGTGCGCTGGATCTGGAGCGTGCGCTGTCCCAGGGCAGCAAATCCTTCGAGCCGGGCCTGCTGGCGCGTGCCAACCGAGGCTTCCTGTACATCGACGAAGTCAATCTGCTTGAGGACCATCTGGTCGATCTGCTCATCGACGTGGCGGCGTCTGGCGAGAACCTGGTGGAGCGCGAGGGCCTGAGCGTGCGCCATCCTGCGCGCTTCGTGCTGGTGGGCAGCGGCAACCCGGAAGAGGGTGAGCTGCGCCCGCAACTGCTGGACCGCTTCGGCCTGTCGGTCGAGGTGCGCACGCCGACCGATCTGAAGCTGCGCGTGGACGTCATTAAGCGGCGCGACGCCTATGAGCGCGATCCCGATGGCTTTGCCGCGCAGTGGAAGAAGGAAGAGGACAAGGTGCGCAAGCGCATCACCCAGGCGCGCACACGGATCGAGAAGGTGCGCATACCGGACGCCGTGCTGGAGCAGGCCGCCAGCCTGTGCATGAAGCTGGGCACAGACGGGCTGCGCGGCGAACTGACGCTCATGCGCGCGGCACGCGCAGTGGCTGCGCTCGACGGGCTCGATGAAGTGGGCATGGCGCAGCTGCGCCAGGTGGCGGCGCCCGCGCTGCGTCACCGCCTGCGCCGCAATCCGCTGGATGATGCAGGCTCCACCACGCGGGTGGAGCGCGCCTGCGCCGAGCTCTTTGCCGCCTGAGGCACTGAGCGCTGATGGCTGCGCGCACGCGGCAGGAACCCTGAGCGCCATGAACACCGAGAACCTGTCTGACACGCAGCTGGCCGGTGCTGAACTGAGCGCCTGGGCGCTGGCCTGTCTGGCCGCGCAGGTGTTTGCGCTCGACCCCGCGGGCTGCGGCGTGGTGGTGGTGCGTGCACAGGCCGGGCCGGTGCGCGAGCGCTGGCTGGCCGTGCTGCAGTCTCTGCTGCCCGGGCAGCGCCTGAGACGCCTGCCTCTGCACACGACGCAGGACCGTCTGCTCGGCGGGCTCGATCTCGCGGCCACACTGCAGCAGGGACGGCCCATCGTGCAGCGTGGTGTGTTGGCCGAAACCGACGGCGGTGTGCTGCTCGTGCCCATGGCCGAGCGCATGCCGCGTGCGATGGTGTCCAGCCTTGTGGGGGTGCTGGACAGCGGTGAAATCGTGACCGAAACCGAGGGTGTCTCCATGCGCACGCCTTGCCATCTCGGCGTGGTGCTGCTCGACGAGAGCCAGGCCGAGGGCGATGGTCTTGCTGCGGTGCTGCTGGAGCGGGCCAGCCTGGTGATCGACCTGAGCACGGTCAGCATGACTGAACTGCACGGCGAGCACCTCGATGTCATGGACGCCGCGGACAGTGCGTGTATCCGGCCACGGGTCGGCTTTGTGCAGGTGGGTGACGACGAGGCCGAGGCCGCCTGCGCGATTGCTACCGGCCTCGGTCTGCAGTCGCTGCGCGCGCCCCTGCAGACGCTGCGCGTGGCACGGCTTCTCACTGCGCTGATTGGCGAGCGTGCGGTGGATGCCGCGGCGCTCAAGCAGGCGGTGCAGCTGAGCCTGCTGCTGCGAGCGACGCGCGTGCCGCAGCTGCCGCCCAGCGAAGACGAACTGCAAGACGAATCTCCCCCAGAACCACCCGCACAGCACAGTGCGGACGATCCGCCACCTTCAGCGGACGCGCCGGAACGGGAGGTCGGCGAGCTGCCGGACCAGGTGCTCGAAGCCGCCGTGGCCGACCTGCCGGCCGACCTGCTCGCGCGCCTCAAGCTCAACGAGCTGCGTCTGCGCCAGCGGGGCAGCGCCGGGCGCGCCGGTGCGCTGCAGCGCGTGGCCCAGCGGGGCCGCAGCGTGGGCACGCGCCGTGGTGATCCGCGCCAGGGGCTGCGCCTGCACCTGATCGACACCCTGCGCGCGGCGGCGCCCTGGCAGCGCGTGCGCCAGACGGCCAGCGCGCGGCCCGGCGTGCAGGTGCGGCCCCAGGACTTCCGCGTGCATCGGTACCAGCAGCGCCGCGAGACAACGACGGTGTTTCTGGTCGATGCCTCCGGCTCGGCGGCGTTGCATCGCTTGGCCGAGGCAAAAGGCGCAGTAGAGCTGATGCTGGCCGAGTGCTATGTGCGGCGCGACCGCGTCGCGGTGCTCGCATTCCGCGGCAAGGGCGCCGAAGTCCTGCTGCCGCCCACGCGCTCGCTGGTACGGGCCAAGCGCAGCCTGGCCGGGCTGCCCGGCGGGGGCGGTACGCCACTGGCCAGCGGGCTGCTGGCGGCGGCGGAGATGACTGACGCACTGCGCAGGCAGGGGCAGAGCGTGGTGCTGGTGGTGCTGACCGATGGCCGCGCCAACGTGGGCCGCAGCGGCCAGCCGGGGCGCGAGCAGGCCTTCAAGGACGCACTGGATGCCGCCGCAGTACTGGCCGAGCAGAAGCTGGCCGCGCTCGTGGTGGATACCTCGCCGCAGCCGCAGGCCCTGGCCGAGCAGTTGGCCGACCGGATGCAGGCGGCCTATCTGCCCTTGCCGCACGCGCGCTCGAACGACCTGTCTGCGGCCGTGTTTGCGGCGCAGCGCGCGCAGGGTGGTCCGTGAACGGCCGGGCCGCTGCGCTGGCATGGCCGCAGGATGCGGCCGACTGGCCGCTGCGCAGCTGGAGCGAGATGCGTGAAGCGGGCGGCATGCGCTGGCACGTGCAGCGCAGTCCGGCGCGCGCGCGGCGCCCGCTGGCGGTGCTGATCCATGGCACCGGAGCGTCCACGCATTCCTGGGCGGCGCTGGCGCCGCTGATTGCGCAGGACATGAACGTACTCAGCATGGACCTGCCGGGCCATGCGTTTACGTCGCCCGTGGCACAAGGCGAGCCCACGCTGCCGAGCCTGGCGCAGGCGGTGGGCGCGCTGTTGGCTGCGCTGAAGCTGGAGGTGGATCTGCTGATCGGCCATTCGGCGGGCGCTGCGATCGCTGCGCAGATGTGCCTGGACGGCGCATGCACGCCGCGCCGCGTGGTCAGCCTGAATGGCGCCTGGTTTCCCTTTGCCGGCTTTCCCGGCAGCTTCTTTTCGCCCATGGCCAAGCTGCTGGCCCTGAACCCCTTCGTGCCGCAGCTGTTCGCCTGGCGGGCCGGCAGCGATGCGGTGATCGACAAGCTGCTCTCGGCCACAGGTTCGAAGGTGGATCCACAAAGCCGCGCGATCTACGCCCGCCTGCTGCGCAACCCGCGTCATGCAGCCGGCGCCCTGGCGATGATGGCCTGCTGGGACTTGAAGCCCCTGCAGGCACGGCTCGGGCAGCTTGAAGTGCCGCTGCAGCTGTTGGTGGGCACACAGGACCACATGGTCTCGCCCGAGCAGGCGCGCAGCGTGCATGCGCTGCAGCCGCGTGCGGAGATCGAGACCCTGGACGGTCTCGGGCATCTGGCGCATGAGGAAGACGCCTCGCGCGTCTGGGCTGCGATCCGCCCGCACTTCGTTTAGGTTTTGCGACGGCCTCGCGGATTGTCGATCATCCAGGTTGTCAATCCAGGTTGACACGCCTACCATGGGCTGAACACGTTCGCGGGCGTTTGCGCTCGCTTTGCGAGATCCAGCTCATGAGCGCACGAGACGGCATGCCGATGGACCCCCCGCGCGATCCCGCTCAGGACGGCAGGGATCTGCTGGCCTGCAAGGCGCTGCTGCGCGACGGCTCGCGCACTTTCCTCGCCGCCTCCCATCTTCTGCCGCGCGACACACGCGACGCGGCCTGTGCGCTCTATGCGTTCTGCCGGCTGGCGGACGACGCAGTCGATCTGGGCGGTGCGCCCGAGCAGGCCGTCGCCCAGCTGCGCGCGCGTCTGGATGGCATCTATTCCGGCCAGCCCCAGGACATCCCCGCAGACCGCGCCCTGGCCGTCGTGGCGCGCCGGCACGAACTGCCCCGCGGCCTGCTGGATGCGCTGATCGAAGGCTTCGAGTGGGACGCGCAGCGCCGCCGCTATGCCGACGTTGGCGGGGTGCTGGCCTATTCGGCACGCGTGGCCGGCGCAGTGGGCGCGATGATGGCCGTGCTGATGGGCGTGCGCGACCGCCCGACCCTGCAGGCCGCCTGCGATCTGGGCGTGGCGATGCAGCTCTCGAACATCGCCCGCGACGTGGGTGAGGACGCGCGCGCAGGGCGCCTGTATCTGCCGCTCGATTGGCTGCGCGAGCAGGGCATCGACCCCGAGGCCTGGCTGGCGCAGCCGCAGTTTGATGCGCGCCTGGGCAGCGTGGTGCAGCGCCTGCTGCGGCTGGCCGACGAGCTGTATGTGAGGGGCGATGCGGGCATTCGCGCCCTGCCGCGCGGCTGCCAGGTGGGTGTGCTGGCCGCCAGCCGTCTGTATGCCGAAATCGGCCGACAAGTGGCTCGCAACCGCTATGACTCCGTGAGCGTGCGTGCCGTGGTCTCCGGGCGGCGCAAGCTGCAGGTGCTGGGCAATGCGTGGGTGTCCGGCCTTGCGACGCAGCTCGCGAGCGTGAGCCCCGCCGCGGCGCAGACCGCTTTTCTGCTGGATGCGGTGCCGCCGCGCCAGCACCGCTACCTGCACCTGCGCACGAGCCTGGTGCCCTGGTGGCGCTTGCGCACGAGGGCGCTGCGCATGCTCGACATCGTCGAGCAGCTGGAGACGCGCAAGTTCGTGCGTCGGCAGGATCTCACCGGCTAGCCACGCGCGTTTGATCGCGCTTTTTCGGTCACATTGATCTGCTGATTTCAGCCAGATAGCCACATGAAGGCTGTGGGTGGCTTTCCGCATGCTGCATGAGGATCTCGGGGCATTCGGTTGTTCTGAAACCCGGATATCGATCGTTATCAGCCCAATCAATCCATCACTATCAGCCAAATCCATGGTCTCGGCGGCGCATTTGCCACGCAAGTCATGCTTGAGTCGCAGGCCCGGCCGCGGTCGCCGAGACGCCATGTCTGTCAACCTCGATTGACGCTGCTCTGCGAACTGTCTATAACAACTTACATTGACGGGTGACATGGACGCGTGACACAGGTGACGCAGTCTCCGCCGATGGCGAGGAGTTCGCATGCGATCCAAGGCGCTCATCGAACAGGCTCTCGAGTCTGCGCTTACCCGGTCCGAGGTGCAGGGCTGTCCGCCCCGCCTCGCGGCCGCCGTGCGCCATGCGGTGTTTCCGGGCGGCGCGCGCATCCGGCCGCAGCTGTGCATGGCCGTCGCGATGGCCTGCGGCAACGATGATCCGCGCCTGGCGATGTCTGCGGCCTGCGCGATCGAGCTGCTGCACTGCGCATCGCTGGTACATGACGATCTGCCCTGCTTTGACAACGCCGCCACCCGGCGCGGCCAGCCCTCGGTGCAGGCGGCCTATGGCGAACGCCTCGCCGTACTGGCGGGCGACGCCCTGATCGTGATGGCCTTCCAGCAGTTCGCGGCCGGCGATGCCCGCCACTGCGAACGCGTGGCGCCGGTGCTCGGCACGGTCGTGCAGGGCGTGGGCATGCCCACCGGCATCGTCGCGGGGCAGGCCTGGGAGTGCGAGCCACGTGTTTCGCTCGCGGAATACCAGCGGGCCAAGACCGGGGCGCTGTTCACCGCCGCCACCCGTTGCGGCGCGCTGGCTGCCGGTGCGCGCGCCGAGCCCTGGGCGTATCTGGGCGACTGGCTGGGCGAGGCCTACCAGGTGGCCGATGACATCCGCGACGTGATCGCCGATCCGCGGCTGCTGGGCAAGCCCGTCGGGCAGGACGCCACCCACGGGCGCCCCAGTGCCGCCGCCGAGCTGGGCCTGGAGGGCGCCGTGGAGCATTTCGACCGTCTGGTGGCCCACGCGATCGCATCCATCCCGCCCTGTGCGGGCGCGCCGCAGCTGCGCCAGCTGGTGCAGATGGAGAGCGAGCGCCTCGTGCCCCTGTCCATGACAACCACGGCGGGTGTAGTGCGTCGCCCGGTGGTGCTTGCGTGAACCCTTGCCGGAACGGGGTAGCTGCTCACCGCCGCATCGCCGCGACGCAGCGCCCGCGCTGCGCGCACGCGTTGGAGGCGCCGCGCCATGGCCTCTGAAGACACGCACGACGGATTGGCTCACGGCACGCCTGCGACAGTCAGTGCGGCCTCGCCCGTGAGCTGGATGGACCGCCTGCTCGCGCTGCGCGATCGCACGGTGGCCAAGCGCTCGTTTCAGCGTGCGGTGGCATCCAACCCCTTCACGCGCTTCATTGCACGGCGCAAGAGTCGAGATCTGTTCGATCTCGTCGCGGGCTTTGTGTACTCGCAGGTGTTGCTGGCCTGCGTGCAGCTCAAGCTCTTTGACCTGCTGATCGAGTCACCCCTCACGCTGGAGCAGATCGCCGCGCGCGCCGGCCTGCCGTTGGACGGTGCGCGCCGTCTGGTGGATGCCGCGGTGGCGCTGCGCTTGTTCGAGCGCCGCAGCGGTGGCCGCATCGGCCTGGGTGAGCTGGGTGCGCCCATGGTAGGCAACGAGGCGGTGGGCACGATGGTGGAGCATCACGTCGCGCTGTACGCAGATCTTTCCGACCCGGTACGCCTGTTCCGCGGTGAACGCGTCGACGGTGATCTGGCACGCTACTGGCCCTATGCCGCAGCCAACCCCGGGCAGCCTGCGGCGCTGGATGCCGAGCGGGTGGCGGCCTACTCGGCGCTGATGTCCGCCTCACAGCCCCTGGTCACTGACGAGATCTTCAGCGTCTATGACCTCGGCCAGCATCGCCGCCTGCTCGATGTCGGCGGTGGCGAGGGGCGCTTCGTCCGCGCAGTCGCGGCGCGCTATCCGGAACTTGATTTGACGCTGTTCGATCTGCCCGCGGTGGCAGCGCGCGCACGCGTGCAGAATGAACTGCACGGACTGGGCGGCCGCATCACGACCTGCGGGGGCAGCTTTCTCGACGATGAACTGCCACGCGGCGCCGATATCGCCACCCTGGTCCGTGTGATCTTCGACCACCCTGACGAACGCGCGATGCACATCCTGCGCGCCGTGCATCGCGCGCTGCCGGCGGGCGGCACGCTGCTCCTGGCCGAGCCCTTGTCCGGGACCCCCGGCGCCGAGCGCATGGGCGATGCCTATTTCGGCGTGTATCTGCTTGCGATGGGTCGCGGCCGGGCACGCACCTTCGACGCAATGGCGAGGCTGCTCACCCAGGCCGGATTCACGGGCGTTCGCAAGCTGCATACCGACATGCCCCTGCACACCGCAGTGATCGTGGCCACTGTCCACGACAAAACCTGAGTCGGTGTGTAAGTTTCGCTTGACACTGCAATTGGTAATCATAAGATGACACTTAGAACACAGCAGTCGCGTCAAGTCAGATTGACTTGGCACTGCAGTGCGCATGGAGAGCGGGGCGCCGCCAACGCGTCCATGCAAGGAGCGCGGGTGTGAACACGGTCGCAGTGGTCATGGAACAACCGGAACGGGTCAGCCTGACGCCGGTGTCCCTGAGCGCGCCCACTGAAGCCGATGTCGTCGTGGACATGATGTGGTCCGGCATCAGTACGGGCACCGAGCGTCTGCTCTGGACCGGCCGCATGCCCGCCTTTCCCGGTATGGGCTATCCGCTGGTTCCCGGCTACGAGTCGGTGGGCCGGGTGAGTGAAGCCGGCAGCCGCTCGGGTTTGCGTGCGGGTGACCTCGTCTTTGTTCCGGGTGCCAAGTGCTTCGGCGAAGTGCGCGGGCTTTTCGGCGGCAGCGCAGCACGCGTCGTCGTGCCCGGTGCGCGCGTGATCGAGATCCCCGAGCAACTCGGCGAGAACGGCGTGCTGCTTGCGCTGGCAGCCACCGCGCACCATGCGATCGTGACGGGGCAGGGCGCGCAGCCCGAGCTGATCGTCGGTCACGGCGTGCTGGGTCGCCTGATCGCACGCCTGGCCATGCTCTCAGGTGCGCAGCCCACGGTGTGGGAGACCAATGCCGTGCGCCAAGGCGGCGCCGCGGGCTACCGCGTCATTCATCCGGATGAGGACACGCGGCGTGACTACCACTGCATCGTCGATGTCAGCGGCGACGCGGATCTGATCGACACGCTGATTGCACGGCTCGCGCCTGGCGGCGAGGTTGTGCTTGCGGGCTTCTATGCCGGCTCGGTGAGCTTCAACTTTGCGCCGGCCTTCATGCGCGAAGCGCGCCTGCGCATTGCCGCCCAGTGGCAGCCCACCGATCTGCAGGCCGTGACCGGCCTGGTATGCAGCGGCCGCCTGGACTTGAGCGGATTGATCACGCACCGCTCCGAGCCACAGCGCGCGGAAGCGGCCTACCGCACCGCGTTCAGCGACGCCGAGTGTCTGAAGATGATTCTGGACTGGAGAGCACTGTCATGAGCAACCCGAGCGGCGTGATCGCCCCTGTGCAGTTCATGCAGATGGAGCGCCTGCGAGCCGAAGCCGCCGTCGAGCCCGACGCACCCGCAACCGGTCCCGTCACGAAGGAAACGCAGATCATCGCGATCTACGGCAAGGGCGGCATCGGCAAGAGCTTCACCCTGGCCAACCTGAGCTACATGATGGCCCAGCAGGGCAAGAAGGTGCTGCTGATCGGTTGCGACCCCAAGAGCGACACCACCAGCCTGCTCTTTGGTGGCAAGGCCTGCCCGACCATCATCGAAACCAGCAGCAAGAAGAAGCTGGCCGGCGAAAGCGTCAGCATCGGCGACGTCTGCTTCAAGCGCGACGGCGTGTTTGCCATGGAGCTGGGCGGCCCGGAGGTCGGGCGCGGCTGTGGCGGGCGCGGAATCATCCACGGCTTCGAGACCCTGGAGAAGCTCGGCTTCCACGACTGGGGTTTCGACTACGTGCTGCTCGACTTCCTGGGCGATGTGGTCTGTGGCGGCTTCGGACTGCCGATTGCGCGTGACATGTGCCAGAAGGTGATCGTGGTCGGCAGCAACGACCTGCAGAGCCTGTACGTGGCCAACAACGTCTGCTCTGCGGTGGAGTACTTCCGCAAGCTCGGCGGCAACGTCGGCGTGGCGGGCATGGTCATCAACAAGGATGACGGCACCGGTCAGGCCCAGGCCTTTGCACAGAACGCGGGCATCCCGGTGCTGGCGTCGATCCCTGCGCACGAAGACATCCGGCGCAAGAGCGCGTCCTACGACATCATCGGCAAGCCCGGGGGGCAGTGGGGGCCGCTGTTCGAGGAACTCGCACTGAATGTGGCGCTGGCGCCGCCGGTGCGCCCCAGGCCCCAGACCCAGGACGAACTGCTGGGCCTGTTCGCCAGCGACGCGGTGGGCCGCGATGTGGTGCTCGAACCCGCGACCGTGAAGGACATGCTCGGCCGCGAGGATGTGGTCAAGCCCACGCTCGAAGTCATCTACGACGCCGCCTGAGCGAACTACCCATCCATGGCTGAACAGAACCCCGCCGTTCCCAACCCTGAAGCCCTCAAGGCCGACGGCATGGGTTGCCATGCCGGGCGAGACGCCATGCGCGAGGCTGCCGCTCAGGCGGGCAAGACGGAAGTGTTGCAGCGCTACGCCCGTGACTATCCGCTTGCGCCCAAGGCCGGGCCGCATGACCAGCCGCAGAGCATGTGCCCGGCCTTCGGCTCCCTGCGTGTGGGGCTGCGCATGCGCCGCACGGCCACCATCCTGTCGGGCTCGGCCTGCTGCGTCTACGGCCTGACCTTTACCAGCCATTTCTACGGTGCGCGCCGCAGCGTGGGCTATGTGCCCTTCAACTCCGAGACGCTGGTCACCGGCAAGCTGTTTGAGGACATCCGCGACGCGGTGCATCAGGAGGCGGATCCCGCCAAGTATGACGCGATTGTCGTCATCAACCTCTGTGTGCCGACGGCCAGCGGCGTGCCGCTGCAACTGCTGCCGCGCGAGATCAACGGTGTGCGGATCATCGGCATTGATGTGCCCGGTTTCGGTGTGCCAACCCATGCCGAGGCCAAGGATGTGCTCGCAGGCGCGATGCTGCGCTTTGCTCGCGAGGAAATCCTCGCCGGCCCGGTGCAGGCACCGCGCACCGGCCGAAGCGACAAGCCCACCATCACCCTGCTGGGCGAGATGTTCCCGGCCGATCCGGTCGGCGTCGGCATGCTGCTGGCGCCCATGGGTCTTGCTGCGGGGCCAGTCGTGCCGACGCGGGAGTGGCGCGAACTCTACGCCGCGCTGGATTGCGCCGCCGTTGCGGCGATCCATCCCTTCTACACCGCGAGCATCCGTGAGTTTGAGGCTGCGGGCCGCCCAGTGGTCGGCTCTGCGCCTGTCGGTTACGAAGGCACAGAGTCTTGGCTGCAGGCCATCGGACAGGCTGCCGGTGTCGCTCAGGACAAGATCGACGCCGCCAAGAACCAGTGGTTGCCAGCCATCAAAGGTGCCTTGGGCAAGACGCCGATCAAGGGCCGGATCACGCTGTCGGGCTACGAAGGCTCTGAGCTGCTGGTCGGTCGGCTGCTGGTGGAAAGCGGTGCGGATCTGCGCTACGTCGGCAGCGCCTGCCCGAAGACGGCGTTCAGCCAGGCAGATCTGGACTGGTTGACCGCACGTGGCGTGCACGTCCAGTTCCGTGCCTCGCTGGAGCAGGATCTGGCGGCCATGGCCGAGTTCAAGCCGGATCTCGCCATCGGCACCACGCCAGTCGTCCAGGCTGCCAAGCAGTCCACCATTCCGGCGCTGTACTTCACCAACCTGATCTCGGCCCGTCCGCTGATGGGTCCGGCCGGCGCCGGCTCGCTGGCGCAGGTCATCAACGCGGCGATTGCCAATAAGGGCCGCTTCGATGAAATGAAGGCCTTCTTCGGCGAGACCGGCGCGGGCTTTGCGTCCGGTGTCTGGGAAGGCGTGCCGCAGGATCGGCCGGACTTCCGCGAGCACACGCGTCGGCATGTGATCAAGCTGCAGAAGAAGCGCAAGGCGGAGGAGATGATCTGATGCCGAGTGTGAGCTTGTCGCTGATGGAGGGCCGCGCATGAGCCTCGTCCTCGATCATGACCGCGCCGGTGGCTACTGGGGCGCTGTGTACGTGTTCACAGCCATCAAGGGTCTGCAGGTCGTCATCGACGGCCCGGTGGGTTGCGAGAACCTGCCCGTGACCAGCGTGCTGCACTACACCGACGCGCTGCCGCCGCACGAACTGCCCATCGTGGTGACCGGTCTGGCCGAGGAACAGCTCGGCCGTGAAGGCACCGAAGGTGCGATGAAGCGCGCCCATGCCACGCTGGACCCCGATCTTCCTGCAGTCGTCGTGACCGGCTCGATCGCCGAGATGATCGGTGGCGGCGTCACGCCCGAAGGCACCAACATCCAGCGCTTCCTGCCGCGCACGATCGATGAAGATCAGTGGCAGTGCGCCAACCGTGCCATGTACTGGCTGTGGTCCGAGTACGGCCTGCGCAAGGTGCCCGAGCGCGTGCGCAAGGACGGCGAGCGGCCCCGCGTGAACATCATCGGCCCGAGCTATGGCGTCTTCAATTCGCCGAGCGATCTGGCCGAGATCAGACGCCTGGTGCAGGGCATCGGCGCGGAAGTGAACATGGTCTTCCCGCTGGGCAGCCATCTGGCCGATGTGTCGCGGCTGGTGGAAGCCGACGTGAACATCTGCATGTACCGCGAGTTCGGCCGCATGCTCTGCGAGGCGCTGGATCGTCCCTATCTGCAGGCGCCGATCGGCTTGCACTCCACCACGCGCTTTCTGCGCAAGCTCGGCGAGCTGCTGGGCCTGGACCCCGAGCCCTTCATTGAGCGCGAGAAACACACCACGATCAAGCCGGTCTGGGATCTGTGGCGCTCGGTCACGCAGGACTTCTTCGGCACCGCCAGCTTCGGCGTGGTCGCCAACGAGACCTACTCGCGTGGCATCCGCCACTTCCTTGAAGACGAGATGGGTCTGCCCTGCAATTTCTCGGTGGCACGCATCCCCGGCCAGAAGACGGACAACGCGGCCGTCCGCGCCATGGTCCAGGAGAAGCCGCCGCTGGTGCTGTTCGGCTCCTACAACGAGCGTATGTACCTGGCCGAGGTCGGCGGGCGTGCGGCCTATATCCCGGCGTCCTTCCCGGGTGCGGTGATCCGCCGGCACACCGGCACGCCGTTCATGGGCTATGCCGGCGCAACGTGCTTGGTGCAGGAGTTCTGCAACGCGCTGTTCGATGCGCTGTTCCACATCTTGCCCTTGGGTACGGACATGGATCGTGTGGATGCCACACCGGCCCGCGCGGATGCTGCGGACGCGCCGCGCCTGTGGGAAAGCGAAGCGCAGCAGCTGCTTGACGAGTTCGTGCGTGCCGAGCCCGTGCTGGTTCAGATCTCTGCAGCGAAGAAGTTGCGCGATCGCGCTGAGCAGGACGCGCGCACTGCCGGAGAAGCACTGATCACCGCCGCCCGTGTGAAGGCTGCACGCGCCGCATTGCGTTCGGGGGCCCCGGCATGAAGGTCTCCAGCGCCAACTCATTCTCATTGCCCGGCAGCTTGCCGGGCGCACCGAATGTCGGACCCCTCGGGGCACGGCTGCCTAAGCCACGCGGGCATTGCGCGGTAACGGCCGATAGGCCAGCTTGAAGGAGCAATTCCTATGAGTGACAGAAAAGGCTCGATTTCCGGCCTTACCGACGAGGAAGCTCAGGAGTTCCACAAGTATTGGGTGCAAGGCTTCGTCGGCTTTACCGCCGTCGCTGTCGTCGCACACTTTCTCGTGTGGATCTGGCGTCCCTGGTTCCACTAAGGCAATTCCCACCTGACTAGAGGTTTGTCATGTCCCAACCAAGCAATGACACGCTGCAAGAGATGATGAAGAACGACTCCGTGTCGTTCAACGGCATCTTTCTGGCGAGCTTTGTGGTGCTTCTGGCGATCGCCCTCATCGCCCAGATTCTCACGTGGAAGTGGCGACCCTGGTTACCGGGTGCAGAGGGCGAAAAGTCGTTGATCGATGACGTGAGGGCGGCGGTCTATTCCTTCATGTCCTACCTTCAATAAGGAGAGTCTCACCATGTGGCGAATTTGGCGTTTGTACGACCCACTCAGAGCCATGGTTGCACAGGGCGTGTTCCTGTTCGGCCTGGCCGCAATGATCCATCTCATCCTCTTGAGCACGGATCGCTTCAACTGGCTCGACGGCCCGAAGAAGGCCCCGAGCACATCGGCGCAAAACGCGCCGATGCCGGCGCCCAAGCAGTAAGCACTGGTCGCAGGGTCTTCGGGCTGGGCAGACCGGGAGGTCTGTTCAGCCCGACGAGGCCTTCACCCTGCACGGCCGCATTTTTCTGAAGGCTTCACCGCCGTAGACGTACCAGCCGCGCGCAGATCAATTTGATCGTGCACACGGGGACGAACCGCAGGGTTCGCGCGCAATGTGGGGACAGAATCATGGCAATGCTCAACTTTGAGAGGAAGTACCGAGTACGCGGCGGCACCCTGATCGGCGGCGATCTGTTCGACTTCTGGGTCGGACCGTTCTATGTCGGGTTCTTTGGCGTCACCACGATCTTCTTTGCCGTGCTGGGCACGGTGCTCATTCTCTGGGGCGCCTCGCAGGGGCCCACCTGGAACGTCTGGCAGATCAACATCGCGCCGCCCGACCTGAAATACGGCCTGCGCCTCGCGCCGCTGATGGAAGGCGGACTCTGGCAGCTCATCACCGTCTGCGCGATCGGTGCGTTCGGTTCCTGGGCGCTGCGCGAAGTTGAGATCTGCCGAAAACTCGGCATGGGCCTGCACGTGCCCTTTGCATTCTCCATGGCGATCTTTGCCTATGTGACGCTGGTGGTGATCCGCCCGGTGCTCATGGGCGCCTGGGGGCACGGATTCCCGTACGGCATTCTGAGTCATCTCGACTGGGTCTCGAACACGGGCTACCAGTACCTGCACTTTCACTACAACCCCGCGCACATGATCGCGGTGAGCTTCTTCTTTGCCACCACCTTTGCGCTCTCGCTGCATGGCGCGCTGGTGCTGTCTTCGACCAACCCCAAGAAGGGCGAGCTGGTGAAGACCCCTGAGCACGAAGACACCTTCTTCCGCGACAGCATCGGCTACTCGATCGGGACCCTCGGCATTCACCGGTTGGGGTTGTTCCTGGCCCTGTCCAGCGGGTTCTGGAGCGCAGTGTGCATCGTCATCAGCGGACCGTTCTGGACGCGCGGCTGGCCCGAGTGGTGGGGCTGGTGGCTGGCTCTGCCGATCTGGCGCTAGCACGGAACCTTGCTGAGGAGAAAAAACATGGCTGAGTACCAGAACATCTTCACGCAGGTCCAGGTCTTCGGGCCGATCGGGCACGGTGCGCCGCTGCCCACCGAGCGAGACAACAACGAGCGCATCTTCGGTGCCACCTTGGTTCACCTGTTCGGCCGGATTGGCAATGCGCAGATCGGGCCGATCTATTTGGGCGGTCTGGGTATCGCCTCGGTGTTCTGCTTCCTGGTGGGCTTCCAGATCATCGGCTGGAACATGCTGGCTTCGGTCAACATGGACCCGATCCAGTTCATCAAGCAGCTGTTCTGGCTGTCGCTTGAGCCGCCACCACCCGCGTATGGCTTGCGGCTGCCACCACTCAATCAGGGCGGCTGGTGGCTGATCGCCGGCTTCTTCATCACGGCATCCCTGCTGCTGTGGTGGGTGCGCATGTACCGTCGCGCACGGACTCTGGGCATGGGCACTCACGTGGCCTGGGCCTTTGCGGCAGCCATCTGGCTGTACCTGGTACTGGGCTTCATCCGCCCGCTGCTGATGGGCAGCTGGGGTGAGGCGGTGCCCTTCGGCATCTTCCCGCATCTGGACTGGACCGCGGCCTTCTCGCTGCGCTACGGCAATCTCTTCTACAACCCGTTCCACATGCTGAGCATCGCGTTCCTGTACGGATCGGCGTTGCTGTTCGCGATGCACGGGGCGACCATCCTCGCAGTGAGCCGCTTCGGTGGTGAGCGCGAGATCGAGCAGATCACCGATCGCGGCACGGCCAGCGAGCGCGCCGCCCTGTTCTGGCGCTGGACGATGGGTTTCAACGCCACGATGGAGTCCATCCACCGTTGGGCCTGGTGGTTTGCAGTGCTCTGCCCGCTCACAGGGGGCATCGGCATCCTGTTGACCGGCACTGTCGTTGACAACTGGTATCTCTGGGCAGTCAAGCATGGTGTCGCACCGGCCTACACGACCAGCTGGCCCACTGTCGTAGACCCTGCCACTCTGCCCACCACCCTGCCGGGAGCCAAGCCATGATCAGCCTTCGCTACAGAACGATTGCGCTGTCCGCCCTGGTGCTGGGCACCGCGCTGCTCGCTGGCTGCGAGCGGCCGCCAGTGACCTCGGTGCAGAACGGTCCACGCGGCACGGCCATGGTGCAGGTCTACAACCCGCGCACTGTGGCCGCGCAGGTACCGCAGAACATTCCGCCCGAGGCTTCGCCGCAGGTGCCGGCAGAAGGCCCCAAGGCGGGTGAGGTCTACCAGAACGTCAAGGTGCTCAAGAACCTGAGCGTGGGCGAGTTCACCCGCCTGATGGTCTCGATCACGAACTGGGTCGCACCCGAGCAGGGCTGTACCTACTGCCACGCGGGCGGCAACTTCGCCGATGACACCCTGTACACCAAGGTCGTCGCGCGCAAGATGATCGAGATGACCCAGCACATCAACGGTGACTGGAAGACCCACGTCGCCAACACGGGCGTCACTTGCTACACCTGCCACCGCGGCAACAACGTGCCGCAACAGGTGTGGTTCGCGCCGCTGCCGCAGGCCCAGGCCGCACGCCTGCTGGGCGACAAGGCCGGGCAGAACACGCCTGCCACCACCGTGGGCCTCAGCTCGCTGCCCTACGACCCGTTCACGCCCTACCTGCTCAAGGACAAGGAGATCCGAGTCAACGGCACGACGGCGCTGCCCACAGGCAATCGCCAGTCCACCAAGCAGGCGGAGTTCACCTATGGCCTGATGATGCACATGAGCAAGAGCCTTGGCGTGAACTGCACCTATTGCCACAACGCCCAGGCGTTTGGCGAATGGTCCAGCAGCCCACCGCAGCGCTCCACGGCCTGGCACGGCATCCGCATGGTGCGCGACATCAACACAGACTATCTCGAGCCCCTGACCACCGTCTTCCCGGCGGGCCGTCTGGGTCCGACGGGCGATGTGGCCAAGGTCAACTGCACCACCTGCCACCAGGGGGCCTACAAGCCGCTGTACGGCGCGCAGATGGTCAGTGCCTACCCGGAGCTCCAGTCCAAGCTCACTGCGGCAATGCTGGTGCCCAGCGTGCCACCGGCGACGGCGACCGCGGAGCAGGCGGTGATCTACTTCGGCGTCGGCGCGTCCAACCTGTCTGACGAGACAGTCAAGACGATGGAGATCCTGCTGGCGAATCTCAAGGCGAATGCCAAGGCCAAGGCGGTCATCTCCGGCTATCACTCGGCCAGCGGATCCCTGGAGCAGAACCAGGAGCTGGCCAAGCAGCGCGCCTTTGCGGTGCGCGACGCGCTCAAGACGGCAGGTATCGCCGAGAGCCGCATCGTGCTGGAGAAGCCGGTGCAGACCGAAGCGAATGTTGCGGGCGAAGATCCCAAGGCGCGCCGGGTTGAGGTGAACGTGAAGTAACAGCTGGGTGCCGCAGCAGCGGCGCCTGGTTCGAGTCAAGGCGCTCTCACGGCAGCGATCCGTGTGAGTCGGGTCTACCTCCGGCGCAGCGGTCCACCGCTGCCTCTCCCCCAGGCAAGGCGCGGCATCAACTCATTGATGTCGCGCCTTTGCTTTTGTGAGCAGCGAAGCCGGTGCGTCGGTGCCGATGGGTGACGCCGGCGCCAGAGAAGATCATCAGCGTGGCATGGGTACAGGAAGGGCTTTCCGCTTGTCTGGTGCGGGTTTCCGGCCACTTTTGCCTGAAGAGGCTCATGAATGCTGGATCAAGCCCGGCGCCGATGTGCCGGATGTCCTTTTGATGCGCCTTTCCAGCCCGAAGTGCCTCAAGAACCGCATCAGACAAGCGGAAACGCGATAAGAACAGTCTCGAGACGCGCGTCTGCAGCGCCAGTCTCCGGCGCGGAAAGCCTTCAAGCGAGAAGAGTGATGGCTTGATCAGAGGCTCAGCCTGGCTTGGCCCGTCGTGAGACCGCAGCCCCGAGTCACGGTTTGAACGGGTGAGCGCCGGCGGCAACAACAGGCGGCGAGCCCGCGCGCGTTGCCTAAGCTAATGCCCAAGCGGCGGCACAGAGACGGTTTGTGCGGGCAGCGCTTGCAGTTCCGTGCTGAGTACTGCGGGTTCGCGCGAGCTCAAGCCCCAGCGCCACAGCGCCTCTGCGGGCAAAGGCAAAACCAGAAACCAGTGCTCCAGTACCGCCAGACTCAGCAGGCCGGCCGCGAAGGTCAGCCCGGCGACCGTGAATGCCGAAGCGCCGTCTGCCGCCGCCGCGGCCCACAGCACCGTGGCCACCGCGGTGGACGCGCTCACCGCAAAGGGAAAGAGCAGATTCATCGGCCGACGCACGAAGTAGCTCTGCAGATACTTCAGATGTGCGGGCAGAAAGTCCTCGTTGAGGTTGCGCACGCCTAGGAACACATTGAGCTTTGCACTCGCGCGCATGGTCCAGAGGATCAGGTAGGTCCACCACCCCACCGAGTTGCTCCCGCTGCCGGCACACAGCCATACGGCCAGGGCCAGAACAATCAAGGCCGCTTCATGATGCAGCAAGGTCTGCAGCGCCTGCCAGGCCAGCCGCAAGCCGCGTGTGCCTGCTGCCGCCGGCACGCGACGGGGCCCTGTGACATAGCCGAGCAGAAACGCCACTTCCTGCCAGGCCCACACGAGTACGGCGCAGCTGAACGCGCAATACGCGCCGGCGACGGTTGTGAGGTTGCGTGTCGCCGCCAGGCCCCACAGCGCGCAGATGAGCAGTGCCGTCGCGCCGGCCATGCTCCACTTGAAGGTCCAGCGGGGCAGGCCGGTCAGATAGAGAATCGCGCCCGTGCTGAACCACCACACAAACAGTGTGAACAGCACGGGGAGCAAGAAGGCAGACACCTCAGCTCCGAATGCGCGAATCAGCCACGGTCAGCGTGCTCACCACGCCGGCGCGAGCCGGATCTTGCTGGGCAGTGCGTTGGGCTTCGTCGGAACAAAGTACAGGCGCACGAACTGGCTCGCCGCGGCGGCTGACCAGAAGCCGCGCTTGAGCAGCCCTGTGACACCGCCCTCCTGCTTGCCGGCTTCCGCGTAGCTCGAGTAGCGCGCCATGCGCGCAAGCCCATCGCGGAAGGCCGGGTTGTCGGTGTCCAGAACCAGCGGGAACACCTGCTTGGAGATCTCCGAGGTGATGCGGAAGACCTCGAAGTCGTACTCGGTCGGGTTGAATCCCATGGCCTCGTGAAGCATCGGCCGCATGTGGTCGCGCACGTACATCGTGGCGTACACAGCGAGCAGAAAGAAGCGGATCCAGTACGTGTTCAAACCGCGCAGCAGGTGCGGGTTGGCGCGAAGGATCAACGCGAAGGACTCGCCGTGGCGGAATTCGTCATTGCACCAGCGCTCAAACCAGCGAAAGATCGGGTGAAAGCGCAGCTCGGGGTGGCGCTCCAGCTGACGGTAGATGGTGATGTAGCGCGCATAGCCGATCTTCTCGGACAGGTACACGGCATAGAAGATGTACTTGGGCTTGAAGTAGGTGTACTTCTTGGTGCGCTTCAGCCCGCCCAGGTCCACGCCCAGGCCGTAGTCCTTCAGAGCGCTGTTGATGAAGCCTGCGTGGCGGGACTCGTCGCGCGCCATGTACTCCATGAGCTGCTTGATGTCCGGGTTGTTCACGTGCTTCTTGATCTCGTTGTAGAGCACGCAGCCGGAGAACTCGGAGGTAACGGAGCTGACCATGAAGTCGATGAACTCCTTGTGCAGTTCGGGCGGCAGGGTTTTGATCTCGTCCTTGAAGCTGGCGCTGCGCTGGAAGTGGTCGTGGTTGTTGTCGCCCTCGTACTCGGCCATCATGGCGTCCCACTCAGCGCGCACGGGTTCGACATTCAGCCGATCCATTGCGTCGTAGTCGGTGGTGTAGAAGCGCGGCGTCAGCAGGGTTTCGTTCAGGGCCTTGGCGGTTGCCTGCTCGGAACTGGTGATCTCGGTCACGGCACTCATGCTGGATATCCTCAGGGTCGGGTTGGCAGGCCCGCACCAGCCTTGGGCGCGGGGTCCTGGGTGGGGGCATCAAGCAGGCGTGCAAACTCGCGTGCATTGGGCCCGAAGGATTCAAGGTCGATGCGCTGCCCGGTCGCCGGGTCGGAGAGCGTCAGGCGGCCGTCTGCGCGTGCGATCAGCTCGAAGGCCGGGCCGCTGTCCACGCCGCGGCGCTTGCGCTCCCGGGCGAGACCGCGCATCACGCCGCGAACGAAGCCTTGTTCGCCATACAGTTGATCGATCACGCGGCCGCTGCCCGCATCAAGCACCGCGACTGCGCCGTCCGGGCGATCTTCGAAGCGCAAGGCGCGTACCTTGACTGCAGGCGCATCCGCCTCGCGAATCTCCAGTCCGGACAGACGCACGGCGGCCACGCTCAATACGCTCAGAATGAGCAGCAGGGTGATGGCAATCAGCGGTCCGCGGGGCACGACGATCTCATCGTGGTGACGCGGCGAGACAGGTGAGGTGGCGTGTGTGCTCATGATCGGCGACTCAGCGGCATTTCATCCACGCATCAGCTGCCTGCGAGCACGGGCTCACCGGCAGTGCGGCGTCCGCGCTCAGGCAGACTCGCGCTCTCGGGGCTGCGTGCACCGGCAGGCACTGGCGCCTCGGCCGAAAGCGGCTTGACGGCCAGTCCGGTCTCCGCAGCCCAGGCTTGTGCCAGGATACCGGCCACCTGCCGAGCGTTGGCCACATGACTGAGCATGGGCTCTGGGCGTGCAAGGCGCCACGGTCGGCAGTGGGGCCACAGGTGAAACCACGCGATCTTGTCTGTGCCTGCCAGCTGCATCGGGATGCTGCCAAACCCGCCGGCCAGGGACTTCAGATCGGCACTGGCAATACGCTTGAGCGGCAGGTTCAGGGTCAGCGTGAGCACAATGCCGATGCGCATCACCACGCGCTTGTCAGTGATCGTGTAGACGGTCGTGCGCGCAGTGAGCCAGGCCATGTAGATCCACATGCCCATGGCGAACACGATGGCCGGCGCAATCCAGGCCAGGGCCAGTCCGGCCTTGGCCAGACTGCCCGTATCGCTGTATGCAAAGCCGAAGCGCAATCCGAGGATGATCAGGAAGTAGATCGCCAGTTTGCGCACATGGAAGCGTTGCACCGCCAGCAGCTTCCAGTCCGGTGCGCCTTGCCACAGGACGTGTTCACCGGCAGGCAGGGGCTCCGGCAGCCCGTGCTCCGCCTCGAACTCGTACTCGCGGCCGTTGTTCAGATCACTCACAGCAGCGGCTCCTGGCGATCCGGCGTGGCGTACAGGGTGCCGCCGCCGAAGTAGGCCATGATCTTCTCTTCTTCCAAGAGTGTGATCTGACCCGGCGTACGGATGCCCGGGATGCTGGCAAAGTGCCGCGCGAGAATGGCGCGCACGGTGATGTCGTTGCGGCCGATCCGCGTGAAGTTGATCGGCACCAGCACCTGTCGCTTGGCATCACCTGCGCCCGTGGTGATCTCGAGGAAGCGGATCATCATTTCCATCTGGTCGACCCAGACCTCGGTCACCGGGCCGGCGGCTTCATCATCCGCACCGTAGACGGTCATGCCGATCGGGCTCTTGTCCTGCCTGGGAATGCTGAAGCCCTTGGCGGCCGAGAGCGGCACGATCTTCGGGCTGCCGTCAAGCATCTGGTCGGGCACGTCGGCACGGTCTGCATAGGCGCCGGGGCCGACGCCGTCGAGCATCGGGTTCCCGGTGGGCTCGATCGGCGCGCCGCCCCAGGGCTGCACCTCCTGCGCCTTGAGCACCTGCGGCGAGACCTTGTCATTGGGAACCGTCACGCTGCCGCCGTGCGGCAGCAGGTAGGTCTTGGGCTTGGGCATGGGCAGGATGCCCGGCAGCAGGCGCTTGTCGGTGTGGCTCGCTTCCAGCGGGAAGCCCTCCCGCTTGCTCTCCACGGTCAGATACACGACCAGCCAGAAGAAGAAGATCCAGAAGACGTAGAGCACGATCTGTGCGACGTCGACATACTGCGTGATGGCGCCGGTTCCCATGACTTTTCTCCTATGCCTGTAGCCGTGTACTGAGGGGCTCGACCGAGGCCCCGGCCGCGCCGAGGTCCTGCGGGGTGGATCTGACCGCACGCCGGGAGCGAACGAGCGGACCGAGTGCGACAAGCGTCGCAAACAACAAACCGATTTCGAGGTGGTAGACCATGCTGTAGCCCGTCGCAGGATCGACCAGAGCCTGTCCGAACGCGCCTTGCGTCGCGAGCGTCGATGCAACATCGCGCAGCGCGCCGCCCACGGCAATGGCCGTTCCCGCACAGGCGGCCTGCACGGCACCCCAGGCGCCCAGAGCCATGCCGTTCAAGCCGCGATCGTCAAGACTCATTGCCGCCGTCAGTGTGCTCACGCCGAACAAGCCACCGCCGAATCCGATAAGGGTCGCACCCAGTCGGAACAGCCAGGGCATCTGCGTCGGTGCGGCGAAGATCACGGCAGAAAAGGCCACCACCCCGACCAGCAGCCCGGCGCCAGCCACGCGGTAGGGATCCATGCCCCGTGCCAGCCAGCGCGCCGCAAGTCCAAATGCAACCAGCGCGCCGAAGGCCATCAGCGCGGTGAGTGTGGTGGTCGAACCGACAGGCAGCTTGAGAATTTCGCCGCCATAGGGCTCGAGGATGATGTCCTGCATGTTGAAGGCTGCAGTACCCAAGCCGAGCGTGACCAGAAAGCGCATGGCGGTCGGCGCTCTTGCAAAAACCTGCCAGCTCTGACGAAAGCTCAGCTCCGTCTCGGTGAACACACGGCCACGGACGCGCGGCTCCTGCCTCCACGCCGCAATCAGGTTGAGGACTAGCGTGAGCTCTGCGGCGCCCTGCACGACCTGGATCAGCCGAACCTGCGAAAAGTTGGCCAGAAGATGACCGAACACCACACCGCAGGCCACCATACCCACCAGGAGCATCACGTACATGAGCGCAACGACTCTGGGCCGTGCGGCCTTGGGGGCGAGGTCGCAAGCGAGCGCCAGACCCGCTGTCTGCGTGATCTGCATGCCCGCACCAGTGAGCAGGAAGGCCAGCGCTGCAGCCACAGTGCCAACCCAGGCTGGCCCGGTGGTGTCACCCGACATGATGATGAGCGCGAAGGGCATGATCGCCAGCCCGCCGAACTGCGCAAGCGTGCCGAACCAGATGAACGGAACACGACGCCAGCCGAGGACGGAGCGATGTGTATCGGACTTGAAGCCGATGATTGCGCGGAACGGGGCGAACACCAGCGGGATGGCCACCATCAGCGAAACCAGCCAGGCCGACATGCCCATCTCAACGATCATGACGCGGTTGAGTGTGCCGATCAGCAGCACGGTCGCCATGCCGACCGACACTTGGAACAGGGACAGGCGCAGCAGACGAGAGAGCGGCAACTCCTCCGTTGCCGCATCGGCAAACGGCAGCAGCCGCGGACTGATCCGCAGCCACACATTCGAGAAGCGCCGCGTCTTGTTCATCGGCGTACGAGCTCCAGAGCCTGGCTCGTGTAGAAGCCGCTGGAAATGCGCTCCATGCGCTTCGGGCTCCAGCCACGCAGCTGCGGTTCGCTGCGCAAGTGCCGGATCAGGCGCTGTTCGCCAACGGGTTCGATGGAAGGTGCACGATCTGCCTTGGGGAAGAGCTTGCCCACCGAGTGCATCACCGCAAGGAGCGGGGTCTTGGGGGCGAATGTGAAGCAGATGGAATGCTCCGTCCGCTCAGCCAGCGAGCGGATGATCCGCACGGCGTCGGCGGCGTTGTAGTGGATCAGAGAGTCCATGCCGACCACGTGGTCGAAGCTTCCCAGCCCTGGGTTCAGCATGTCGCCGGAAAGAAACTGAATGCTGCCGGTGCCGAGATCCCGAGGCATGCGCTCCTGAGCAATGGCGACCAGCGTGGGCGAGAGATCGATGGCCACGACGCGCGCTCCACGGCGGGCAGCCTCCACCGCAAACGCCCCCGTGCCGCAGCCGGCATCCAGGATGCGCATGCCGTGCAGATCTGCAGGCAGCCAGGAGAGCAGCGTCGCGCGCATCTGGTCGCGCCCGGCGCGCACCGTGCGTCGGATGCGCCCGACCGGCGCATTGGACGTCAGCCGTTCCCAGGCCTGGGCGGCGGTGCGGTCGAAATAGGTTTCTATCTGGCCGCGGCGTTGCTGATAGGTGGTGTGCATGATCAGTCAAACCCCAGAAGATCAAAGATCTCGCGATCCTTCATCGGCTCTGCATAGAGTGGCTCCGTGCCGACCCACAGCGACGCCGCGAGGCGCAGGTACTCGTTCTGTACGGCTTCGAGTTCGGGTGAGGCTTCCATCTCGAACAACGTGGCCTTCTTCAGGCGGCTGCGGCGAATCACATCGAGATCAGGGAAGCGCGCCATGGTGCGCAGTCCGATGCGTTCGTTGAACTTGTCGATCTGATCCGTTGCAGCACTGCGGTTGGCAATCACGCCACCGAGTCGGACGTTGTAGTTCTTGGCCTTCGCGCCGATCGCCTGGACGATTCGGTTCATCGCGAAGATCGAGTCAAAGTCATTGGCGGTCACGATCAGTGCGCGATCCGCGTGTTGGAGGGGGGCAGCAAACCCGCCGCACACAACATCGCCCAAGACATCGAAGATCACGACGTCCGTATCCTCGAGAAGATGATGTTCCTTGAGGAGCTTGACGGTCTGACCGACGACATAGCCGCCGCAGCCCGTGCCCGCCGGCGGCCCGCCTGCTTCCACGCACATCACGCCGTTGTATCCCTCGTAGACAAAGTCTTCCGGACGCAGCTCTTCGGCGTGGAAGTTGACAGACTCCAGCACGTCGATGACGGTCGGCATCAGCTTCTTGGTGAGCGTGAAGGTCGAGTCATGCTTGGGGTCGCAGCCGATCTGCAGGACGCGCTTGCCCAGCTTGCTGAATGCGACGGACAAGTTGCTCGAGGTGGTGCTCTTGCCGATGCCACCCTTTCCATAGACAGCAAAAACCTTGGCATTGCCGATCTTCGTGCTCGGATCGAGCTGAACCTGCACGCTGCCCTCGCCGTCGGCGCGACGCGTTCGCTGGATCTCCGTCACGGGGATGTGGGTCATGGTCATGCGGTGCTTCCTTCAAAGACGCCTTCGATTCGGTCTTCCAGTTCCTCACCCGCGCGACGCAGCGCCTCGAGCACATGAGCCTCGGGCTTCCAGTACTGGCGCTCTGAGGCTTCGAGCAGTCGGTTTGCCACCTTGGCCGACGCTGTCGGGTTCAGACGCGCGAGTCGTTCGCGCATCTCAGGGTCGAGCATGAAGGTCTGCGTCAGCTGCTGATACACCCAGGGTTGAACTTGACCCGTGGTGGCCGACCAACCCATGGTGTTGGTGATGTGCAGCTCGATCTGGCGTACACCCTCATAGCCGTGCTCAAGCATCCCCTCGTACCACTTGGGGTTGAGCATTCTTGTGCGCGTCTCCAGTGCAACCTGTTCAGAAAGCGTGCGTACGGCACCATCGCCGCGCGTCTGGTCGCCGATGTAGACCGGCGCGGCTTCGTCGCTACTGATGCCCGCGCTCAGCTTCGCCCGGCGTACCGCGCGGCTGACTCCGCCCAGCGTGTCAAAGTAGGTGTCGATCGTGGTCACACCCAGCTCGAGCGAGTCGAGATTCTGGTACGCCAGCTCGACCCGAGACAGCACGCTGTCCAGCAGCGCCGGTTGCTTGACTGGGCGGCCGTTGCGGCCGTAGGCAAAGCCCTTACGGCGGATATACGCCTCGGCGAGCTCGTCTTCGCCACTCCAGGCACTGCTGTCGATCAGCATGTTGATGTTTGCGCCGTAGGCGCCTTCGGCATTGCCGAAGACTCTCAGCGCGGCCGTCTCCATGTCTCCGCCATGCTCGGCCTGGTAGGCGAGGGCGTGCTTGCGCACAAAGTTCTTTTCCGCAGGCTCATCTGCTGATGCGGCCAGCCACGCGGCCTCGGCCAGCATCCGGACCTGCAGGGGAAGCAGGTCCCGAAAGATGCCGGACAGCGTGATCATCACGTCAACACGGGGCCGGCCAAGCTGCGCGAGCGGGATCAAACTTGCGCCTGCGAGGCGTCCGTAGCTGTCGAACCGAGGCGCTGCACCCATGAGCGCGAGAGCCTGAGCGATCGGACTGCCTTCGGTCTTGAGATTGTCCGTCCCCCAGAGCACCATCGCCACGGATTCCGGGAACGCATGGCCATCGCTCAGATGCCGTTGCAGCAGACGCTCCGCCTGCCGCGCACCATCCTGCACGGCAAAGGCACTGGGCAGGCGGAAAGGATCGAATCCATGCAGATTTCGGCCCGTCGGCAGGACGTCCGCCGAACGCAGGAGATCGCCTCCCGGAGCGGGCCGCACAAAGCGACCGTCAAGTGCGTGGAGCAGTCCTTCGATCTCGTGATCGCCTTGCAGCAGCGCGTCCATCCCCGCGAGATCAGCCACCAACCTCTTGGCGTCTTCGACCGTCAGTCCCCCTTCGTTCGCAAGACGAGCGGACACGTCTGCAGAGTCGGTCGTGCGGCGTACGCTGTGGATCAGGTGGCGCCACGCTTCGCCGCCAAGCGCAGCACATTGGCCCTGAGCGTAGGCTGCGAGCAGATCGTCACGCTCTGCCTCGGGCGCCGCCCGTCCGACGACGTGCAGTCCATGCGGGATCAGCGTGTATTCCAGTTCCAGGACGCGATCGGTGAGCGCATCGATCGCGCCGTACTCGGACGCGCGCCACGCTGGGGCGCCGGGTACCAGTTCGAGCAGTGCAGCCTGAGATTGGATCAGGGCGGCCAGCGCGTCGCGTTCGCCGGCTTTGTCTTCTGCGAGCGCACGCCATCGATCCAGTGACGCCTTCAGGTCGATCAAGTCGCGGTATAGACCCGCCTGCGTCACCGGTGGTGTGAGGTAGCTCACCAGTGTCGCTGCTGCACGGCGTTTGGCGATTGCGCCTTCGGATGGGTTGTTCGCCGCGTACAGATAGAAGTTCGGCAGATCGCCGATCAGTCGGTCTGGCCAGCATGCCGCGGTCAGGCCCGTCTGCTTGCCTGGCATGAATTCCAGCGCGCCGTGCGTGCCGAAGTGCAGGACGGCGTGGGCCGCGAAGTCCTCGCGAATCCAGCGGTAGAAGGCCGAGAAGGCATGGGTGGGAGCAAAGCCGCGCTCGAACAGCAGGCGCATCGGGTCGCCCTCGTATCCAAGACCGGGCTGAATGCCGACAAATACATTCCCGAAGCGCTCGCCGAGGACGAAGATGGACTGCCCGTTGGACTGCTGCCTCCCGGGCGCGGCGCCCCACTGCGCCTCAATGTCTTTGAGCCAGCGCTCACGCCGAACGTGGTCATCGACCGGGATGAGGGCATGGACGTTTGCGCTCGCGCCGTAGCGCCCTGCATTCCCGTCAATGATGCGTCGACGCAGGTCGTCCACGCTCTCGGGGACTTCTACGGAATAGCCCGCCTGCTTCAGTGCGTTGAGCGTGTTGAACAGCGACTCGAAGACGCTGAGGTAGGCAGCCGTGCCGGTGTTGCCGGCATTGGGCGGGAAGTTGAAGATCACCGTCGCGAGGCGTCGCTCTGCGCGTTGCGACCGACGCAGATCGACAAGCCGCGCGACTCGTGCGGCAAGTGCGTCAGCGCGCTCGGAGCAGACCTGCATGTCGTGATCCGATTCGCTGCTCTCGAAGCTGCATGCGCGTTCACAGCCTGCGCACTTGCGGCCCGCGCCCTCGGGCCGACCGCCATACACCATCGAACCTGTGGAGCCATCAAGCTCGGGGATGGCCACCATCATGGTGCTTTCCACCGGCAGCAGGCCACGGTCTGAGCCGCCCCATTGCTCGAGGCTCTGAAACTCCACCGGTGTGACTGCGAGATACGGCACGTCCAGCGCAGCGAGCACCTGCTCCGCAGTCTTGGCATCGTTGTACGCCGGCCCGCCAATCAAGGAGAAGCCGGTCAGCGACACGAGAGCGTCGATGCTTGGAGCCTGACCAGGTGCATGGAAGTAGGACTCGATCGCCGGGCGCGCGTCGAGACCGCTGGCAAAGGCGGGTACCACCTGCAGACCCCTCGCCTCAAGCGCTGCGATCACGCCGTCGTAGTGAGCCGTGTTGCCTGCAAGCAGATATGAGCGCATCAGCAGCAGACCCACGCGGCCGCGGTGGCCGGTGGTCGCCACCTTGGGGAGCGCGCTGATGGATTCCGAGAAGCGTTCCGGCATCCGGGGGTGGTACAGAGCCACTTCCGGGTATTCGGCAGGTGCTTCCGGCTTGGCCAGCCCTCTGTATCCGTAGCGCGGTCCATCGGCGTAGCGATCCACCAGGTAATGCACCAGGTTGACGACGTTCTGCTGCGAACCCGCCAGCCAGTACTGCAGGCAGATGAAGTAGGCCCGCACGTCCTGGGCGGTACCTGGAATGAATCGCAGGATCTGGGGAAGCCGGCGCAGCATGCGCATTTGCTGCGCACCTGCAGAACGGGGCTTGCGATCTCCATCCGGCTTGCCGCGCAGCTTGCGGAGCAGGGCGAGCGGACCGCTCATGCCACGATCCATGCTGAAGCGACCCATGCGAGTCAGTCGCATGACTTCCGATGCACAGAGCGCGCAGACCATTGCGTCACAGTGTTCGCGGCGGGCCTGCAGCGCAGCCAGTACCGGCTGGAAGTGATCTTCCATGAAGAGCATCGTCGCGATGACGATGTCGCCACGCGAAATGTCGTCCAGGCAGGTCTTCAGCTGTTGCGGACTGTCACCCCATTCGGATGCGGCGTGAATCGTGAGCGTCAGCCCGGGCAGGCGGCGCGCGAGCAGGCTGCGTGCGCGCTGTACCGCGCTGACCAAATGGCTGTCCATCGTCACGATCACGATGCGAACGCCGGGCAGCCCGGCGCGTGCGCGCTCAGCGGCTGAAGTGGGCTTTGGCATCGTAGAGTGTCTCGACGGTGATCAGTGGCACGCCGCGTTCCTGCGCGTACCGCTCGGTGTTGCGCCGTGCCTTGCCACGCACGAAGAAGGGAATCTTGCCCAGCTCGCGTTCAGCATCGGTCGACCACTGTGTTACGAGGATCGGGTCGGCTGCGCGGTCCGAGACAGCGGCGGCCTCGGGCGTCCCAGCCACGAGCGGGCCGGAAGCGCCTAGTGGCTCTCGCTGTGCGTTTGCATGACCGAGGTGGGAAGCAGGGGCGGTGTCGTTGAATTCGAAGTCACTGCGGAACATCTGCAGCAGATGCTCTTCCAGCCCCATCATCAGCGGGTGGACCCAGGTATCGAAGAGCACATTCGCACCCTCGTATCCCATCTGCGGGGCGTACCGTGCGGGGAAGTCCTGAACGTGAACCGGCGCGGAGATCACGGTGCATGGAATGCCGAGGCGCTTTGCGATGTGCCGTTCCATCTGCGTTCCAAGTACCAATTCGGGCTGCAAGGCGGTGATCTGCTGCTCAACCTCCAGATAGTCATCGGTGATCAGCGGTTCAATGCCGTGCTGCGCAGCGGCTTCGCGCACTTCGCGGGCGAACTCTCGGCTGTAGGTCCCCAGACCGACGACCTTGAATCCCATCTCCTCGGCGGCCACGCGGGCCGCGGCGACGGCATGGCTGGCGTCGCCGAACACATAGACGCGCTTGCCCGTGAGGTAGGTCGAATCAACAGAGCGGCTGTACCAGCGCGATCTGGCGGGATGTGCTGCCTGCGCTTGCTGCAGCGCGATTTCGGGGTCCAGCCCTGCGAGCTGCGCGACCTCGCGTACAAACGCTTCTGTGGCGCGCACACCAATCGGTACTGTCCGCGTGAAGGGCTGCTTGTGATTGCGCTGCAGCCACTGTGCTGCCATCGCGCCCGTTTCGGGGTAGAGCACGACATTGAAGTGCGCCTCACCGAGACGCCGAAGATCCTCGACGGAAGCGCCGAGTGGCGCGATCACGTTGACGCGAACACCGATGCTGCGCAGCAGACTCTCGATCTCGCGGACATCGTCGCGATGCCTGAAGCCAAGGGCGGTCGGGCCAAGGATGTTGCACGTCGGCGCATCCGGCGATTCGCCGACCGAGCCTGGGCGCGCCAGATGCCGCACCAGCTGATAGAACGTTTCGGCGGCTGCCCAGTTTTCTTTCTTCTGGTACGAAGGGAGCTCCAGTGGCACGACCGGGATCGACAGCCCCAGTGCGGCGGCGAGTCCGGCAGGATCATCCTGGATCAGTTCGCCGGTGCAGGATGCGCCCACAAGCATTGCGGCTGGCTTGAAGCGCTCGTTGGCTTCTGCAGCCGCATGCTTGAACAGCTGTGCCGTGTCCTTGCCGAGGTCCCGAGCCTGGAAGGTCGTATAAGTCACCGGCGGTCTGCGCGGTAGGCGCTCGATCATGGTGAAGAGCAGGTCGGCGTAGGTGTCACCCTGGGGCGCGTGCAGCACGTAGTGCACGTCACGCATGGCCGTGGCAACCCGCATCGCGCCCACATGGGTTGGTCCTTCGTAGGTCCAGAGCGTGAGTTGCATGCTTGAGCCCCGCTACGCGACCAGCTTGAGACGTCGGACCAAGGGGCGAGCGAACAGCTCGGCCAGGTCGCCTGCTTGCTCGAAGCCCTGGATGGGAGAGAACACAAGCTCGATGGACCACTTGGTCGCGAGTCCTCGTGCCTCCAGCGGATTGGCAAGCCCGAGGCCGCAGACGACCAGATCCGCATCCGACGCGAAGCATCTATCGAGCTGGCGCTCCACATCCTGCCCTTCGGCCAGTTGTGTACCCGGCGGAAGCAGGGCGAGTTCGTCGGCCATGTGGACCCGATGGAGGTAGGGCGTGCCAACTTCACAGAGCAGCATGCCCAGCTCTCTGGCCAGCATGCGGGCCAGCGGGATCTCAAGCTGCGAGTCCGGGAAGAAGAAGATCCGCTTGCCCTGCAGCGCGGGCTTGTGTCGAGCAAGCGCGGCGCGTGCCCGTACTCTCCCGGCTTGCAGCGCGCTCTGGACCACCGACCCATCAATGCCGAATTCACGCGCAGCGGCTTCGAACCAGAGTGCCGATCCCTCTTCACCCAAGGGGAACGGCGCGGCGATGCGGCGTGCTCCACGCGCTTCCAGCAGACGCGCGGTCTCGGCAAGGAACGGTTGCGCCAACAGGTAGCGCGTACCTGGCCCTACGGCGGGCAGTTCGGATGCACGCCGTCCGGGCAGGTAGTTGATCTGTTCGATGCCAAGCTGCTGGAATTGCCTGCTGAACTGGTCTTCAACGATGTCCGCAAGACTGCCGACAACAAGCAGGCGCTTGGCATCCGAGGACGCGCGGGGCATCTCCGGCACGAGCGCCGCCAGACAGGCATCCTCGCCCTGTGTAAATGTGGTTTCGATGCCGCTGCCGGAGTAGGCCAGAACACGTGTCTTGCGCGCGTGCCGGGCATCGAGCCGTTGAGCGGCGCGACCGAGATCGAGCTTGATGACCTCTGACGGGCAGGATCCGACGAGAAAGAGCACGCGGATATCCGGGCGCCGTTCCAGCAGTCGGTTCACCACGCGGTCGAGTTCCTCGTTGGCGTCGGCGATGCCGGCAAGATCCCGGTCTTCGATGATCGCGGTAGCAAACCTCGGTTCCGCAAAGATCATCACGCCCGCGGCCGACTGCAGCAGGTGTGCGCATGTCCGTGAGCCAACGACGAGAAAGAACGCATCTTGCATCTTGCGGTGCAGCCAGATGATGCCTGTCAGACCACAGAAGACTTCGTGTTGACCTCGCTCGTGGATGACCGAAGGTTCCTTGCAGGCGGCCGACGTGCTGCGGATCGGATCGGTGTCGCTCATGCGGTCACCCCGCGACCGGTCAGTTCAGGGGCTGCGAGAGCACGCACACATTCATCGCGCCGCGCCGCGCGCAGTTTGAGCACGAACTGCGCAGCATTCACCACGTATGCGAGATACGCGGCCAGGGCGAGCCAGAGCAGTTCGCGCGCCGGTAGCGCGTGCGTCCACCAAGCAACCAGATAGGCCGTATGCAGCGCCAGAACCAGCATGCTCACCACGTCTTCCCAGAAAAACGGGCGCGCAAACAGATACTGACCGAAGACAACGCGTTCCCAAATGCTGCCGGTGATCATGATCACGTACAGCACGATGGTTTTGACTACGACAGACCAGAGCGCAGCATCTTCACCGGACTGGTTGGCAAGAAAGCGCAGCACCAGTGCCAGACTCACCAGGAACACCAGGAACTGCAGCGGAGCCAGCACACCCTGCACCAACGTCCATGCCGTGGCGTCGCGTCGGGCACGCTCTGCGGCGGTGTAGAGCGGTCTGTGAGGGTCGCGCACTGTCGTTGGAGCCTGCATTGACAGGGCCTCCGTGGCCAATAGATGTCGAATGCAATCTAGTCTGAGCGAATCTGAGTGTCAACATAGATTGACGTAATTAGCGCTTGACATAGACAAACCGCTCAGCCACTCTGCACGGATCAACAAGTGTTGGATGCGTAGGAAGGTGGGCCGCGCGCTTGCGGTCAGCGGGAGCCGGAATGCACGGCAATGTGTCAACTTGTTTTGACGGAAAAATGCCGAGCGTGTACAACGTTTGTACAGGTTCCGCATGTCCGCTTGCGCCGAGCGCTTGCGGGGCGGCATTTGGCCAGCTCGGTTGGCCCGCACACCCTTCGAGCCTGAACGCAATGCGTTCAGGCCCCGCGTCTGAGGTGCTCGCCAAGTCGCAATTCCAGGGAGGAGGTGCGCACATGCGTTCGGACAACGACGCTGAAAGGGATCGCGGCGCAGGTGGCATGGACTGGCTGGGTCGGGATGCCATCCCGGACACGCTTTCCGCGTCGACCTTCGTCAGTGAAGCGAGTCCATCGGATAGCCATCGCGGGCGCTTGTTGAAGGCGATTCATGCAGAACTGATCCCTAGACTGCTTGGCTATCGACGCTCGGGTGTGGCGATCGCGCATGAGCAGTCCCGGCAGCACGGTCGCTGCGTCGCGGCAATCGATGAGCTGGCACAAGTGATCCTGCGAGACGACGACACCGGTGCGCAGGCGCTTGTCGATGAACTGCTCGACGGAGGTGTGTCCATCGAGCAGGTGTTTCTCGACGTGCTATCGCCGGCCGCACAGCGTCTTGGGGCAATGTGGGAATCGGACACATGCAGCTTTGCCGATGTCACTCTGGGTCTATGGCGGATCCAGCGGCTGCTGTTCGATCTCAGTGCGCGCTTTCGCAGTGACTCGCCCAACGACGTCGATCCTGCAATCGACGGTCGCCGGATCCTGCTAGCCGCTGCGCCGGGGGGCCAGCACAACTTCGGCATCTCGATGCTCGGCGAGTTCTTTTCCCGAGCTGGCTGGGCTGTCGAAACGCTGACAGAGCCGACACAAGCCGAGTTGATTGCTGCGGTGCATGCTCGCTGGTTTGACGTTCTTGGCCTTTCAGTGGGGTCCGAAGTCCAGATCGCCGGCCTGACCTCGGCTATCGTCGCCCTGCGTCGCGCATCCCGAAACCAGAAGCTGATTGTGATGGTCGGGGGCGCGGCGTTTGCACATCACCCGGAGTACGTCGCCTTGGTAGGCGCCGACTGCATGGGCTCGGATGCGAGGGCAGCATTGTCCGCCGCGGCCGATCGGGTGCTGGCCCAAGAGCATCGATGTTGAGGCGAGACGGAAAACTTGAGAACTGATCCACTAGTCAGCGAGCGGGAAGATCGAGATCTCGATCAGGAAGTCAACCCAGTGAACCGTTTTTCAGCGCCGAAGCAGTCCCTCGCTGGCCTGGATGCAGAAACCGCTGCAGCCCTCGTTGCCACGGCGTCTGACATTGCACTGATCCTCGACGGCAGCGGGATCATCCGTGACATCTCGATCTCCTCGGATGATCTCCCGCACGAGGACTTCCGCAAGTGGGTGGGTCAGCCATGGGTCCAGACAGTGACCCTCGAAAGCCGCCCCAAGGTCGAGGCTCTGCTCAAGGACGCCGCTGCGCGCACTGCCGGCAAGTGGCGCCACATCAATCACAGCTCGCCGCGCGGAGCGGATATTCCGTTGTTGTACTCCGCGATCCAGATCGGCAAGGAAGGGCGTGTGGTCGTGTTCGGCCGCGATCTGCGGGCACTCGCGGCCCTGCAGCAGCGCCTGGTTGAAGCGCAGCAGTCGATGCAGCGTGACTATCTGCGCCTGCGCCACATGGAGACCCGTTATCGGCTCCTGTTCGAGCAGTCCACGGATGCCGTGCTCGTGGTCGATGGCAACACCCTGCGTGTTTCGGAAGCGAACCAGGCGGCCGCCAACCTGCTGGGCGACACAGTCAAGCGAATTGTCGGCAAGCCCTTCTTCGACTGGTTCGAGGGCGGCAGTGCGGTGGTGCAAGGCCTGCTTGACGACGCACGGGCATCGGGTCGCGTGGAGCAGGTCAGCGTCAGCATCCGTGGGCAATCGCGCACGGTCATGCTCTCTGCATCGCTATTCCGCCAGGAAGGCGGTGTGGTGTTCCTGATGCGGCTGGGTGCTGCCCAGAGCAGCGCGACGCTGGGCAGTACGGATGCAGGCGGCCGCTCGATGCTGATGCGGCTGATGGAGAGCGCGCCGGACGCCTTCGTGGTCACCGATCCCGGTGGCAAGGTCATCGTCAGCAACTCGGCATTTGTCGAGCTTGTGGAGGCGCCCTCACGAGACCAGGTCGTGGGCCAGTCCCTGGATCGATGGCTGGGTCGCTCGGGTGTGGATCTGAGCGTATTGCTGTCCAACCTCAAGCAGCACGGCGCGGTGCGCCTGTTCGCCACGACGCTGCGAGCGCATCACGGCACCTCGGCCTCGGTGGAGATTTCGGCCACGTCTTCGCTGGGCGGCGAGACACCCTGCCTGGGTTTTGTGATTCGCGATGTCGGGCGGCGCTTGAGCGCCGATCCGCGCGCCGGCCGGGCCCTGCCACAGTCCGTGTCCGAGCTGACGGAGCTGGTAGGGCGCGTGCCCTTGAAGGACATCGTCGGTGAAACGACGGACCTGATTGAACAGATGTGTATCGAGGCGGCCCTGCAGTTGACCGGTGACAACCGGGCCTCTGCGGCGGAAATGCTGGGCCTGTCCCGGCAGAGCTTGTATGTGAAGCTGCGGCGCTACGGCCTGGGCGATCTGGGCTCGGACGACAAGTAACTCGCGTCCGCGCAGCCCTTGCCTCTGTGCGCCGTGTCCGGAGCTGCTGCTTCGGTGAACCTGACGGAGGCTGTGCGTGTCCACGGAGGTTGCAACCCTTGTGCTGATCGATCTCGATCGGCGCCATCGCCTCTGGGGCTTCAATCACTTCCTGTTCGGGCGCTTCGGTCTGCGTCGCGCGCCAGGCCTCAAGCTGTGCAAGGTCATGGGCTCGGGGCATCACGGCGGCTTTGGTCTGCGCCCCAGTACCACGCGCCAGGGCGTGTTCTGCGTTTTCGACACCGAGGCGCAGGCCGATGACTTCCTGCGCGGTTCTCCGGGTCTGGCTGCTTATCGGGCACGGGGGCGCGAGTTCTTCGTCTGCAAGCTGCGGGCCTTCTCCAGTCGCGGCAGTTGGGCAGGCACAAGCTTCGAGCCCGCGGCAGAGCGCCCAGACACCGGGCCGATCGCGGCGCTGACCCGCGCATCCATCCGCCCCACACGCGCTGCGGCCTTCTGGCGGCGCTCGCCGCCCTCCGAGCGGGCGCTGGCGCACTCGCAAGGCTGTCTGCTGGCTGTGGGCCTGGGCGAGGCTCCACTCCTGAGGCAGGCCACCTTCAGCATCTGGAACAGCATCGAGGACATGGACGCCTATGCACGCTCCGGCGCGCATCTGGAGGCCATCCGTTCGGCACGTCAGGACGGTTTCTTCAGCGAGTCTCTGTTCATGCGTTTCGTCCCCCTGAGCATGGATGGGGTCTGGCAGGGTGTGCGTTATGGCTGAGCGGCATGTCGTTGTGGTCGGCGCCGGCATCGGTGGCGTGAGCAGCGCGCTGCTGCTGTCGGCGCAGGGCGTGCGCGTGACGGTGCTGGAGCGCGCGGCCGCCCCCGGCGGCAAGATGCGCCAAGTCAATGCTGGCGGGCAACCCATGGACGCCGGGCCGACCGTCTTCACCATGCGCTGGATCTTTGAGGCCATCCTCGAGCGCGCCGGCACCAGTGTGGATGCCGTACTGCGCACCGTGCCGCTCAAGGTGCTGGCGCGACATTGGTGGGGCCCCGATCAGGTCATGGATCTCCATGCGGATTCGAACCGCTCGCAGGAGGCCATCGGCCGCTTCGCGGGTGCGGCCGAGGCGCAGCGCTTTACGCGCTTCTGCGAGGAAGCGCGCCGCGTGTACGCCGCGTTGGAAGGCCCCTACATCCGCTCGACCCGGCCGACGCTGCTGGGTTTGTCGCGCGATCTGGGTCTCGCAGGGCTCGGTACCCTCGCGCAGCTCGGGCCCTTCATGTCGATGTGGCGTGTGCTTGCGCGGTACTTCCGCGATCCGCGCCTGCAGCAGCTCTTCGGCCGCTACGCCACCTATTGTGGCGCCTCGCCCTGGCAGGCGCCGGCCACGCTCATGCTGATCGCCCAGGTGGAGATGGATGGCGTCTGGGCGGTGGAGGGCGGCATGCACGCCGTGGCCCGTGCCTTCGAGCAGCTGGCTGTCAGCCGCGGCGCAAAGTTTCACTACGGCTGCGAGGTGGAGCAGGTGCTTGTGCGCAACGGCCGTGCCGTGGGCGTGCAGACGAGTACGGGCGAGCGCATTGAGGCCGACGCGGTGCTGTTCAACGGCGATTGCGCCTCGCTGGCCGAGGGGCTGCTGGGCGACGCGGCACGCCGTGCAGTGGCGCCGACGCGGCCGACGGAGCGCTCGCTGTCCGCACTCACCTGGCTGATGCATGCCGACACACGTGGCGCGGATCTGGTGCGGCACAACGTGTTCTTCGACGCCGACTATGCGAGTGAGTTCGCCGACATCTTCAAGCGCCAGCGCTTGCCGCGCCAGGCGACGGTCTATGTCTGTGCGCATGACCGGCTTGACGGCGCGCCGGCCCAGAGTGGCCCGGAGCGACTGCTGGCCCTGGTCAATGCGCCTGCAGCGGGTGACATGCGCTCCGACGTGGATACCGACCCCTTTTCAGACACGGAGATCGCCCAATGCGAAGCGAGCCGTTTTGCCCTGCTCAGGCGCTGTGGCCTGGATCTTTCGCCCACGCCGGCGAATTCGGTGCTGGTGACGCCGCGGGAGTTTCATCGCCTCTTTCCGGCCACGGGCGGGGCCCTGTACGGCCGGGCCTCTCATGGATGGATGGTCTCCTTCAAACGCCCTGGCGCGGCGAGCCGGCTGCCGGGGCTGTTTCTGGCGGGCGGCAGCGTGCACCCGGGGCCGGGCGTGCCGATGGCGGCGATGTCCGGCCTGCAGGCAGCCGAGGCCCTGATGGCGCACCTCGATTCGACCAGCCGGTCGTCTCGGGTGGCTACCTCTGGTGGTATGTCGACGCCCTCAGCGACGACGGCCAATACGGGCTGACCATCATCGCCTTCGTGGGCAGCGTCTTCTCGCCGTACTACGCGAGGGCGCTGCGCCGCGGACCGGCTGCGGCGGAGGATCACTGCGCCATCAATGTGGCGCTGTACGGCCGCGGCGTACGCCGCTGGACCATGACCGAACGCAGCGCGGCTCACGTGCAGAGCAGTGCAAGGGAATTCAGTGTCGGCCCCAGCCGCCTGCACTGGACGGGCGAGGCGCTGGTGATCGAGATCGACGAACTGAGCTTGCCTTTCATGCAGCGCGTGAAGGGGCGCGTGACCGTGCACCCCGGTGCGCTGTGCAGTTACACCGCCGCGCTGGATGATGCAGGCCGCCATCGCTGGGGCCCGATCGCGCCGACTGCGCGGGTGCTGGCCGAGTTCGACGCGCCTGATCTGCGCTGGACCGGCCACGGCTATCTGGACAGCAATGAAGGCGACGAGCCGATCCACCGCCCCTTCGCCGAGTGGGACTGGTCCCGCGCCAGCCTGCGCGACGGCAGTACGGCCGTGATCTATGACGTGCGCCAGAAGCAGGGCGCAGACCGCCTGCTGGCCCTGCGCTTTGGCACGCGTGGCGAGGTCGAGCCCTTCGAGGCGCCGCCGCGCCAGAAGCTGCCGCTCACCGCCTGGCGCATTGGCCGAAGCATGCGCACCGAGCCGGCGGCTGGCGCCCGCGTGCAGCAGACCCTGGAAGACACGCCGTTCTACACGCGCTCGGTGGTGGAGTCCAGCCTGTTGGGCGAGCGTGTGGTGTCCATGCACGAGACCCTGCACGTGCCGCGGCTGACCTCCACCGCAGTGCAGTGGATGCTGCCGTTTCGCATGCCGCGGGTGCGCTGAGGTCGCCGCGATCGGCGGCAAGCGCAAAGAGCCTTTCCGCTTGTCCCATGCGGGTTTCCAGCCATTTTGGTCTGGAGAGCCGCGCCAAATGGCCTTCTGCGTTTTCGGGTTTTGGGCTGGCTAAGCGATCCAACGGCCCATCACGACTGCAGTGAGCTGCAGTTTCTGAAAGCCTTTCCGCTTGTCTGGTGCGGTTCTTCAGCCCATTTGCTTTGAAAAGCCGCACCGGAAGCCGATCTCGCTATCCGGATCGAGGCGTCGTCAACCTGCCTTGGCGGCCTGCTCGCGCCGCTGCTGCGCCCAGACGCGCGCCGGCGGCACCACGCTGTCCAGCGCCTTGGCGGACATGAGCACGCCCGGCACGCCAGCGCCGGGGTGGGTGCTGGCGCCAACCATGTAGAGGCCGTCGATGTCCTCGCTGCGGTTGTGCGGGCGGAACCAGGCGCTTTGCGTCAGCAGCGGCTCCAGCCCGAAGGCAGCGCCCTTGAAAGACAGCAGGCGGTCGTGGAAGTCCTGCGGCGTGGTCACAAAGGAGGTCGTGATCGCTTCGCCCAGACCGGGCAGCACGGTCGCCTCCAGCCGCTGCTGGATGGCCCGGCGGTAGGTCTCGGCAAACTGCGCCCAGTCGGTGCCGCTGTCCAGGTGCGGCACGGGCGCCAGCGCATAGAAGGTGTCCTGGCCCGGCGGCGCCATGCTGGAGTCGGTGGCGGTCGGGCGGTGCAGATAGAGACTGAAGTCCTCGGCCAGGCGGTGGCGGCGGAAGATGTCGGTCAGCAGGTCCTTGTAGCGCGGCCCGAGCACCATCATGTGATGCGGCACGCCTTCAAAGCGCTTGCGCGCGCCGAAGTACCAGACGAACAGACTCATCGAGTACTTGCCCCGCTCCACGCGCGCGTTCGTCCAGTGTCGGCGGTGCTCGGGTGCGATCAGGTTGCGGTAGGTCCAGGCCGTGTCGGCATTGGAGACCACCAGATCGGCCGCAATCCGCTCGCCGTTGGCCAAGGTGACCCCGGTCGCGCGGCCGTGCTCGACCTCGATGCGCTGCACCTCCGCGCCACAGCGCAGCTGCCCGCCCAGACGTTCCAGCACACTCACCAGCCCGCTGATGAGCGCGCCGGTGCCGCCCACCGCCCAATGCACGCCCCACTTGCGTTCCAGCGCGTTGATCAGGCTGTAGATGCAGGTGACGGAGAAGGGATTGCCGCCGATCAGCAGGGACTGCAGCGACAGCGCGACACGTAGCTTGGGGTGGCGGATGTGGCTGGCGACCATGCCATGCAGGCTGCGCCAGCCCCGCATGCGGAAGATGGCCGGCGAGGCGGTGACGAGGTCCTTGACCGTGTCGAAGGCGTGCGCGCCCAGGGCTTCGAAGCCCAGCCGGTAGCAGTGGTCGGCCTCGGCCATGAAGCGCTCGTAGCCGGCGGCGTCGTCCGGGCTGATGCGGCGCACCTCGGCGCGCATCTTGTCCGGCTCGCCGCTGTAGTTGAAGACCTCGCCGTCATCGAAGCGGATGCGATAGAAGGGGTCGAGGTTCACCAGACGTACATCGTCTGAGAGCTTGCGCCCGGCCAGTGCCCAGAGTTCCTCGAACAGCTGCGGCACGGTGATGATGGTCGGGCCAGCGTCGAACACGTGGCCATCGCGGTGGTGCACGTAGGCACGGCCTCCGGGCGCGTCGAGCTTTTCCAGCACCTGCACGGCATAGCCCTTGGCGGCCAGGCGCACTGCGGCACCCAGGCCGCCGAAGCCGCTGCCGATCACCAGTGCCACCGGCCGCCGCGCGGCGCGACTGCCGGCGGGATCGAGCGCCCGGCTTGCGCCGAGCAGGGCGTCCATGGGTGTTCGGGGTGCGTCAAGTTCAGACATGCTCGCTCCTTGGCGACACGGCGTCGGCGCGGCGGCGCCTGTGGAGGGCGCAATCTGCAGTCGAGCCTTCTCACACTAGACGCTTGCGGTGCGCGCACCGGCATGCGCGACACTGCGTCGCGAAGCCGCCAGCTTGCATCAGATCATATTTACGATCCGATGTGTAAGTTTTAGTTGACGCTCTTGGAGGGGCGTCGCAGAATGAACTTCATGGCGCGCCCCACCTTCTCCGCCTTTGCCGAGCTGCTCAAGCCGGTCACCTGGTTTCCGCCCATGTGGGCCTTTGCCTGCGGCGTGGTGGCGTCTGCGGCTCCGCTGGCGAGCCAGTGGCAGCTCGTCGTGTTGGGCATTCTGCTGGCCGGGCCGGCCGTGTGCGCCACCAGTCAGGCGGTCAATGACTGGTTTGACCGCCACGTGGATGCCATCAACGAACCCAAGCGGCCCATTCCGTCTGGCCGCATGCCGGGCCGCTGGGGCCTGTATGTGGCGATCGCCTGGACCCTGCTTTCAATACTGCTCGCCTCGGTACTGGGCACTTGGGCCTTCGTGGCCGCGTTGCTCGGGCTGGCGCTGGCATGGGCCTACAGCGCGCCGCCGATCCGCCTGAAGCGCAACGGCTGGTGGGGCA
Organism: beta proteobacterium AAP99; assembly: GCA_001295775.1. GTDB lineage: Bacteria > Pseudomonadota > Gammaproteobacteria > Burkholderiales > Burkholderiaceae_C > Piscinibacterium. The sequence continues at coordinate 22,241 of LJIA01000005.1, read as the reverse complement.
ATGCTGCCTGCGCGCTGTCCTATGAGGGGCTGGCCTGGATCACGGGTGCCGCGGTGGTGGCGGGCGGTGTCCTGCCGGATTCGCGCTCGCTGGTCCTTGCGCTGCTCTACAGCGCCGGTGCGCACGGGATCATGACCCTGAACGACTTCAAGTCCGTGGCGGGTGACCGGATCATGGGCGTGGGTTCGCTGCCCGTCCGGCTGGGTGTGGATCGCGCTGCGCAGGTGGCAAGCGTCACGATGGCCGTGCCGCAGCTCGCTGTGATCGGGCTGCTGCTGTTCTGGGGCGCACCCTGGCACGCCGTGGCTGTTGGCGTGCTGCTGGGGGTGCAGGTGCTGATGATGCGGCGCTTCATTGCCGCGCCGGTCGCGCGGGCGCTCTGGTACAGCGCACTGGGCGTGCCCCTGTTTGTGAGCGGGATGATGGTCAGCGCCTTCGCCCTGCGCTCAGTCTCGGTTTGAGTCACGCGGCAGCTTGCACGACTCGATGCAAGCGCAGGCGATGGAGGGCACGATGAAAGACACGATCCAGACCGGCAACTCCGGGGCGATCACGCCGCAGGGCAGTGCGATGTTCAGTTGGCGCAGTGTGGTGCGTCTTGGCCTGGTGCAGGCTTGCCTCGGTGCAGTGGTCGTGCTCACCACCTCCACGTTGAACCGTGTCATGGTGGTGGAACACGCATTGGCCGCCATGATTCCGGGCTTGCTGGTTGCCCTGCACTACATCGTGCAAATGACCCGCCCGCGCATGGGCTGGGGCTCGGATGTCGGCGGACGCCGCACGCCCTGGATCATCGGCGGCATGACAGTGCTGGCGCTTGGCGGCTTTCTCGCAGCCTGCGCCACCGTGCTGATGGCCACTTCGCGTACGCAGGGCTTCGTGCTCGCTGTGCTGGCGTTCACGCTCATCGGTTTGGGCGTCAGTGCGAGTGGCACGTCGCTGCTCGTGCTGCTTGCCAAGCACGTGGACGAGGGGCGCAAGGCCGGTGCGGCGACGGTGGTGTGGCTGATGATGATCGCCGGCTTTGCCCTGACGGCCGGCATTGCGGGAAAGCTGCTTGACCCGTACTCCGGCGCGCGGCTGCTGGCGGTGTCCGGCGGAGTGTCGGTGTTGGCGCTGCTGGTCTCCTGCATTGCTCTGTGGGGCATCGAAGGGACCCGCCCGGCGCAGCAAGCCGCGGCCCCCGAGGCTGCGCGCGAGGACTTCCGCGCTGCGTTGCGTGAGGTGTGGGCTGACCCGACGGCGCGGCGCTTCACCTTGTTTGTGTTCACGTCCATGCTGGCCTACAGCGCGCAGGACCTGATCCTCGAACCCTTCGCCGGCATGGTGCTTGGCTTCACACCCGGCGAGTCGACGGGCCTGTCCGGCGTCCAGCACGGTGGCGTGCTCGCGGGCATGCTGCTTGTGGCCCTGGCTGCAGGGCGCGGCAGAGGCCGGCAGATCGGCTCCCTGAAAGCCTGGTGTGTCGGCGGGTGCATCGCCTCGGCGCTGGCCATGATGGGCCTGGTGATGACGGCCTTCGTGGGCAATGCATGGCCGTTCAAGGCGACCGTTTTCATCCTCGGTGTGGCCAACGGTGCGTTCTCGATCGCCGCGATCGGCAGCATGATGAGTCTGGCCAGTGCGACGGGGCCGAACACCACGGCCTCCGGGGCCAACGCAAAGCGCCGCGAGGGCACGCGCATGGGCCTTTGGGGCGCCGCCCAGGCCATCGCCTTCGGCTTGGGCGGCTTTGCCGGCACGGTGGCCAGCGACGTTGCCCGCTGGCTGCTCGGTTCCGCCGCAGCCGGGTATGCCAGCGTCTTTGCCCTCGAGGCGGTGTTCTTCCTGGTGGCAGCGGCACTCGCGGCGTCCCTGGGTCAGCAGTTTGTGAGCCGTGCGCGCACGCACCGGATTCCGGATGCGCTGGTTGCACAGCTTGAGCAGAGGTGATGATGAGCGCAATCCGAAGCTTTGATGTGGTGGTCGTTGGCGGTGGGCCGGCTGGCGCGACTGCAGCGCGCGACCTTGCTGCACTGGGCAAGCGTGTGCTGCTGCTGGACCGGGACGGCCGCATCAAGCCCTGCGGGGGCGCGATTCCGCCGCGTTTGATGAAGGACTTCGAGATCCCGGATCATCTGCTGGTGGCCAAGGCGCGCTGCGCACGCATGATCTCGCCATCGGATGTTCGGGTGGACATACCGATCGAAGGCGGATTCGTCGGCATGGTGGATCGGGACGTGTTCGACGAGTGGCTGCGTGAGCGTGCCGTGGCGGCCGGCGCGGAGCGCGAGCGCGGTGTGTTCGAGCGCATCGATCGCGACGCGGACGGCACGGCGCTGGTGCGCTACACCGATCGCGATGCCCCGGATGGCGCGGCCCCTTGCTTCGTGCGCGCCCGCTGCGTGATTGGCGCAGACGGCGCGCGATCCGCCGTGGCGCGTCAGGAGATTCCTGATGCGGACAAGGGCAAGTTTGTGTTCGCGTATCACGAGATCATCGAGACGCCCAAGGACGCGTCGGAAGCTGTCGACCCTTCGCGCTGTGATGTCTATTACCGCGGCGCGCTGTCGCCGGATTTCTACGGCTGGGTCTTTCCGCACGGTGCGAGCATGAGCGTCGGTACTGGGAGTGCCGACAAGGGCTTTTCCCTGCGCGGCGGCGTGGCTGATCTGCGCAAGGCCGCGGGACTGGCCGGCGCAAAGACGCTGCGCCGGGAAGGTGCGCCGATTCCGCTCAAGCCCTTGCCCCGCTGGGACAACGGCCGTGACGTACTGATCTGCGGAGATGCAGCTGGCGTCGTGGCGCCAGCCTCCGGCGAGGGCATCTACTACGCCATGGCCTGCGGGCGCATGGCGGGCGAGGCGGTGGCCGAGTTCCTGGAGACCGGTCGACCCACCGCGTTGCGCAATGCGCGCAAGCGCTTCATGAAGGCCCATGGTCGCGTGTTCTGGGTCCTGGGCATCATGCAGCACTTCTGGTACTCGAGTGATAGACGTCGAGAGCGCTTCGTCAGCATCTGCAAGGATCGCGACGTTCAGCAGCTGACATTCGACGCCTACATGAACAAGGAACTCGTGCGCGCCAAGCCCATGGCTCATGTCCGAATCTTTTTTAAGGACATGGCGCATCTGCTCGGGTTGGCCCGCGTGTGAGTTCCGGCCCAAGCGGCAAGCCGCACCTGCCGTGGCGCGTGATCGCACTTGCCGCCGCAGCGGTACTTCTGGTTGCGCTGGCGGGTGGCTTGGCCACGGACATCGGTGCGTGGTATCTGAGCCTGAAGCAGCCGCCCTGGAAGCCTCCCGATTGGTTGTTTGGCCCCGCGTGGATGCTGATCTACGGCTGCACGGCAACGTCTGCGGTGCTCGCCTGGGAGGCTTGCCGCGAGCCTCGTGAACGCACCTGGCTGCTGGGCGCATTCGCACTCAATGCCGTGCTGAACGTGCTCTGGAGCGTGCTCTTCTTTACGGCCCAACGGCCGGACTGGGCTTTTGCCGAGGTCATGCTGCTCTGGCTGTCGATCGTGTTGCTGGGCATTCTTGTTCGGCGCTACAGCACGCTCGCGGTATGGATGCTCGCGCCCTACCTCGCATGGGTCAGCTTTGCAGCAGCGCTCAATCTGGCCGTCGTTCGGCTGAATGCGCCGTTCGGAGTGCGTTGATGGAAGCGCTGCTGCGCAGTCCGCATCTCGTCGACGCGATTGCATTGATGACGCTGATCGAAGGCGCAGTCCTGTATGCGCTGCACCACCTGCGCAGACTCGGGCCTCCGCCGCGGGACTGGCTACCCAACATCGTCTCAGGTGTCTTGCTGATGCTCAGCCTGCGCAGCGTGCTCGCGCAGTCCGCCTGGTGGTGGATTGCGGGCTTCCTGCTGGCCGCTGGCATCGTCCACTGGATGGATCTGATCTCGCGTTGGCGCGCACCGCTCACGCCGCCGCGCTGAGCCCCGCTTCGCTACTGATTGCTCGCCAAGGCAACGCGCGTCGATTCGGCCCGACCGATGATGGCCGCCGTTTGGATCAGCTCCTCAAGCAGTGCCACGGACACCTTGCCCGACACGGCATAGGGATCAAGCACCGGCCTTTCGCTGTACTTGAGAAGAATGGACGGATTGAGCTTCTCCAGATGCACCTGACCCATGGTCCAGCCGGCAAATCGGCGCTCGGTGATCTCTTCGTAGTGAAGCATCACGACATCCTTGTGACGGTCATCGCGAACGATCTTGTTGTAGAGCTGGTTCACCGGCCCGCGACCACCCTCGAGCACCTGCATGAAGATGTCACCGCCCCAGCACAGGATGCCGGTGACGCCGAGATCCGGATTGTGCGCACGCGACTGGGCGAGGATGGAGTCGACCGACGCGCGGCTGATCGGCCCGGTGGCGCGGCTCACGTAGAGCATTCTGACGAGCATGGTGGTCCCCTGGATGAACGGTGTGATGGATGGCGCGATGCGCGCAGTCAGGGCTTGCGGTTGGACAGCAGCGACAGGAACTCGCGCCGCAGATTCGGATCCTTGAGGAAGGAGCCGCGCATGACGCTGTTGATCATCTTGGAGTCGGTGTCCTTCACGCCGCGCCAGACCATGCAGAAGTGGTCTGCCTCCATCACGACGGCAAGCCCGTCCGGTTGAAGCTTCTCCATCAGCAGGTCTGCCACCTGGCTGACGGCTTCCTCTTGAATCTGCGGGCGGCTCATGACCCAGTCGATCAAACGGGCGTACTTCGACAGGCCGATCAGATTGGAGTGCTCGTTGGGCATGACCCCGACCCAGACCTTGCCGATGATGGGGCAGAGATGATGCGAGCAGGCGCTTCGCACCATGATTGGGCCGACGATCATCAGCTCATTCAGATGCTCGACATTCGGAAACTCGGTCACCGAGGGCTGAGCGACATAGCGGCCGCGGAAGACCTCGGTGAGAAACATCTTTGCAACCCGGCGGGCCGTTTCCTGCGTGTTGTGGTCACTCTCGGTGTCGATGACCAGGCTCTCGAGCACGGTCTGCATCTTGTGCGCGACTTCTTCGATCAGGCGTGCATCATCTCCGGCATCCAGGTAGGCCGAGATGTTGTCATTGGCATGGAAGCGCTTGCCGGCTGCTTTGAGGCGTTCTCGGATCTTGAACGAGACCGGGACGCCCAATTCTTCGTCTGTATGTTTCATGGGAGGAGTCTTTCTTGGGCAGGGCCTCAAGAGTACTCCGCCCATGCATGCTGGGCGATGACCTGATCGACCTGCAGCTCAGGCCGGAACGAGGTACAGCGTCGCCAGTGGGGGCAGGGTCAGGGCAATGGAGTGGCTGCGGCCATTCGCCTCAATGGCCTGGACAGGCTTGGCCGCACCCAGGTTGCCGACCTCGGTGCCGCCGTAGACCTGGCTGTCCGTATTGAGGATTTCGCGCCACGCCCCGGCGCCATTGAATGGCACGCCTACGCGGTAGTCGTGCCGTGGCACCGGCGTGAAATTGCAAACCACGATGACCTGTTCGTTTCCGCTCTTTCGCATGAAGGCAAAGACCGATTGCTCCGCATCATTGGCGACGAGCCACTCGAATCCCTGGACTTCGCAGTCATGCACATGCAGTGCAGCATGCTTTCTGTAGGCACCATTCAGATCCCGGATCAGCGTCTGCACGCCACGGTGCTCAGTTTGGTCGAGCAGGTGCCAGTCCAGCTGGCCATCGTGATTCCATTCGCGCTCCTGGGCGAATTCGCCACCCATGAACAGCAGCTTCTTGCCTGGATGAGCCCACATGAATGCGTAGTAGGCGCGGAGATTTGCGAACTTCTGCCAGCGATCACCCGGCATCTTGTTGAGCAGCGACCCTTTGCCGTGGACAACTTCATCATGGGACAGGGGCAGGACGAAGTTCTCGGAAAAGGCGTAGACGAGACCAAAAGTCATCTTGTCGTGGTGCCAGCGACGATGCACCGGATCCTCACGCATGTAGGCGAGGCTGTCATGCATCCAGCCCATGTTCCACTTGTAGTGAAAGCCCAGGCCGCCGTCGTACACGGGACGTGACACCCCCGGAAACGCGGTCGACTCTTCGGCGATCGTCACGGCGCCCGGAGCGTGCTCACCGATGATGCTGTTGACCGACCTGAGCAGGCTGATGGCCTCAAGGTTCTCGCGGCCGCCATGAACGTTGGGAATCCACTCTCTATCCGGCCTGCTGTAGTCCCGGTAGAGCATTGACGCGACTGCATCCACACGCAAGCCGTCGACGCCGTAGCGTTCCAGCCAGAACAAGGCGCTGCCTGCGAGAAAGTTTCGAACCTCGGTCCGACCGAAGTTGTAGATCGCGGTGCTCCAGTCGCGATGAAAGCCCTCACGCGGATCGGCATACTCGTAGAGCGCCGTGCCGTCGAATTGGGCGAGGCCGTGCGCGTCCAGCGGGAAGTGCGCAGGCACCCAGTCGAGGATGACGCCCAGGCCAGCGCCGTGACAGGCGAGCACGAAGCGTCTTAGCCCGTCCGGCTCACCAAAGCGTGCCGAGGGCGCAAACTGGGAGAGGGTCTGATAGCCCCACGACCCGTCGTACGGATGCTCGGAGATGGGCAGCAATTCGATGTGGGTGAACCCGAGCTTGCTCACGTACTCAGGCAGCTGTTCGGCGAGCGTGTCCCAGTCCGAAAACGCATCATCGCCAGGCCTGCGCCAGGACTGCAGATGCACTTCGTAGATGCTGATGGGCGCCGAGCGCTGATTGGCCTTGCGCCGACCTGCTCCCAGTGACCGAGGCGCCGGCAGCTGTGCTACGCGGCTCGCCGTGGCGGGGCGCATTTCCGTCCGCAGTGCGTAGGGGTCAGCCTTCTGCGGCAGTCGAGCGCCGTCCTGACTGCGCAGTTCGAACTTGTAGGCCGCGCCCAAGGGGACTTCGGGGATGAAGATCTCCCATAACCCGATCCCGAAATGCAGGCGCATCGGATGCGCCATCGGGTTCCAGCCGTTGAAGTCGCCAACGACTGAGACTGTCCGCGCGTTAGGCGCCCACGCGGCAAAGCGCACACCCTCGACATGGCCGACCCGAACGGGATGTGCGCCGAGCACCGTGTAGGGCCGCAGATGCGAGCCCTCGCCGAGGTAGTGCAGGTCGTCGGAAGAGATGAGCGACCCGAACGAGTAAGGGTCAGCAACAAGCGTCTCGATTCCGCTGGCTGCCCAGCGCACCCTGAGTCGATAGTCGAAGGTCCGGCGGCGGCGCGGAATCAGTGCCTCGAAGACACCACGCGCATCCCGCGCCTCCATCCGCACGAGCTCGGTGCCCGAGCCGGCGTCGCACACGGATACCTCCGCAGCACCGGGGCAAAGCGAGCGCACCCAGAGGCGACCGCGGTCGTCCGCATGCATCCCGAGTACGCCGAACGGGTTCTCGTGTGCACCCGCAGCAAGTTTCTCGATCTCGTGCAAACTCAGCGACATGCCTTCGATCCGGTCAAGCGCGATTCAGCGGTGCTCGCCAGATGCGCTCGGCGTATTCCCGGATCGTGCGGTCGCTCGAGAAGAAGCCCATCCCGGCAATGTTGCGAACGGCCTTTTCGCCCCAGCGTGCCGGCTGGCGGAACAGCTCGTCAGCCCGTGCTTGCGCGTCGCAGTAGGCGGCAAAGTCCGCAAACAGCATGTATTGATCGCGGTTCATCAGGCTCTCGACGAGCGAGCGGTAGCGATCCGTCTCACCCGGACTGAACTGGCCGCTGCCGATGGCATCGATGACCGAACGAAGCCGGGCGTTTTCCTCGTAGTACAGGCGCGGGTCGTAGCCGAGATTCTTCATGCGTTGCACTTCGTCGGCGAGCAGGCCGAAGATGAAGAAGTGCTCGCGACCGACGTTCTCGGCCATCTCGATGTTCGCGCCATCCCAGGTGCCGATGGTCAGCGCGCCGTTGAGCGCGAACTTCATGTTGCCGGTGCCCGAGGCCTCGGTGCCCGCGGTGGAGATCTGTTCCGACAGATCGGCAGCAGGCATGATGACTTCGGCGAGGGACACGCTGTAGTTGGGCAGGAACACGAGCTTGAGCTTGTCGCCCACCCGTGGGTCGCTATTGACCACTCGGGCCACGTCGTGAATCAGGCGGATGATGCTCTTCGCTGCCACATAGGCGCTCGCGGCCTTGCCCGCGAAGATCACAGTACGCGGTACCCAGTCCGCCTGCGGATTGGCGATGATTGCCTGATACCGCGAGACGACGTGGAGCAAGTTGAGCAGTTGCCGTTTGTATTCGTGAATGCGCTTCACCTGGACGTCAAAGAGACTGTCCGGCGATACGCTGATGCCAAGCTCCCTGCGGATCAGCTCGGCGAGGCGCTCCTTGTTGCTCCGCTTCGCAGCCTGAACGGCCTTGATGAGGGTCGGGCTGACCTTGCTGCCTTTGCCCACGAGTCCTGCGAGATCGTCGAGCTGAGTCGGCCATTGATTGCCGAGCTGCTTGTCGAGCACGGCACCTAGCGCGGGGTTGCACTGAGCCAGCCAGCGCCGCGGGGTAACGCCGTTGGTCACGTTGCCGAACCGCTCGGGCCAGATTCGCGCGAAGTCGGCGAAGATCGTCTCGACCATGAGATCGCTGTGCAGGGCGGACACGCCATTGACATAGTGCGACATGACGATCGACAGGTTGGCCATTCGAGCGCGGCGCTCGCCCTGTTCATCGATCAGTGATACGCGGCGCAGAAGTTCCGCGTCGCCCGGAAACTTTGCTGCGACTTCGGCAAGAAAGCGCGCATTGATCTCGTAGATGATCTCGAGGTGGCGCGGCAGCAGCTCCTCGAGCATCCGGACAGGCCAGGTTTCCAGGGCCTCCGGCATGAGCGTGTGATTGGTGTAGGACAGCGCCTTGTACGCGTGTGCGTGGGCTTCGTCCCAGCTCAAGCCATGCTCATCGAGAAGCAGGCGCATCAGTTCAGCCGCTGACAGCGCGGGGTGCGTGTCATTGAGATGCACGGCGATGTGATCGCCAAGTCGATCCAGCGTGCGGTGCTCGGCGAGATGGCGCGCAATCATGTCCTGCAGGGACGCGCTGACCAGGAGGAATTCCTGGCGCAGCCGCAGATCACGCCCGGCTTGTGTACTGTCGTCCGGATAGAGCACCCAGTTCAGGCGCTCGGCTTGCAGACGCTGCTGGGCGGCGCCGGCATGTTCACCCCGGGAGAAGCTGGCGTAGTCGAGCGGCACCGTACTGCTGGCCTTCCACAGCCGCAGCGTGGAGACGCGCCGCGTGCCGTGCCCGGGAATCACCATGTCGTGCGCAGTTGCGCGAACCGTTTCGGCCGGGACCCAGCGGCGAGCCATCGAGCCCGGGCCGTCGGCTTCAACACGACCGCCGAACCCGACCGCGTAGCGGATCTCCGGGCGGGCAAACTCCCACGGACTGCCAGCGCGCAGCCAATCATCCGGCTGCTCGATCTGGGCGCCATCCTGAATGCGCTGCTGGAACATGCCGTACTCATAGCGCAGGCCGTAGCCGAAGGACGGCAGGCCCAACGTCGCCATGGAATCCAGAAAGCAGGCCGCGAGACGACCCAGGCCTCCGTTACCCAGCGCAGCATCGGCCTCCCGGTCGAGCACTGCGGAGCCTTCGTGCCCGGCCTTGCGTGCGGCAGCATCGAAGTCGCCGCTCAAGTTCAGTGCGTCCAGCGCATTGCGCAAGGCGCGGCCCATGAGGAACTCCATGGACAGATAGTGAACCCGCCGTTGCCCGCTTCGTGCGTCTTGCGCCTGCGTCTCATGCCAGCGCTGTGCAAGCTCCGGGCGGCACGCATCCGCGCAGGCTCGCATCCAGCTTTCAAGCGAATTGAATTGCTGACTCGGCACGTCCTTGTTGCTCATCGCGCTGCGCAGCGCGGCAATGGTGGCGGGCGCCACATCGCTCGTGCCTTGCGGCTGGGTGGTGCTGTGCGTCTTGGTTGGGCTCACGTGGTCTCCTGGAGAGAGTGCGGGGCGCGGCGATCGGGCTCGCATGCGCGCCCTTGGGTTGGGCACACTGCTTCACTTCAACGATGTAGTTTAGCTACTTATTTGAAGAGAAATGGCAAACGAGAGAGTTGCGTCACTATGAGACGAAGGACTGGTGCCTACATCCAGTCTTGTAGCAATCCTAGAAGCTGGCTATAGTCGACTCGTTTCTGCTTCAGCGGTGCCAGCGCAGCTCGGACCGCAGAGGCGCCGACACCTAGATACGAGACGGGTCGACCACGACTCGCGATTTGCAGGAGACATCCCGATGGGAGAGGTGCGCCTGTCCAACGTACGCAAGCAGTACGGAGGCGTGAAGGTGCTGCAGGACATCAACCTGCACATCAAGGACGGCGAGTTCGTCGTTTTCGTCGGGCCTTCAGGGTGCGGCAAGTCCACCCTGCTGCGGATGATTGCCGGCCTGGAGGACATTTCGGGGGGCGAACTGCACATCGGCAGCAAACTCGTGAACGATGTTCCGCCTGCGCAGCGCGGCATCGCCATGGTGTTCCAGTCGTACGCGCTGTATCCGCACATGAACCTGTTCGAGAACATGGCGTTCGGCCTGAAGCTCGCGAACGTGCCGAAGGCGGAGATCGAGCAGGCAGTCCATCAGGCGGCAAAGACCCTGAACATCGATCACCTCCTTGAGCGCAAGCCCAAGGATCTGTCCGGCGGGCAGAGGCAGCGCGTTGCCATCGGCCGGGCGATCGTCCGCAAGCCTGCGGTATTCCTCTTTGACGAGCCGCTTTCAAATCTTGACGCGGCACTGCGCGTCAAGATGCGCTTCGAGTTCGCCAAGCTCCATCAGGACCTGAAGACGACCATGATCTATGTGACCCACGATCAGGTCGAAGCCATGACGCTGGCGGATCGCATCGTCGTCCTGTCCGCCGGCCGGCTTGAGCAGGTCGGTACACCCTTGGAGCTGTATGAGCACCCTGTGAACCGATTCGTCGCGGGGTTCATCGGCTCGCCGCAGATGAACTTCGTCGCTGCGGAGTTAATCGACGCAAACGATCACTCCGCCGAGGTGCGGGTTCCCAGTGGTGAGCGGGTGCGAGTCGCCGTTGATGCTCACAACGCTCGATCAGGGGACGCCGTGACGCTCGGGATCCGCCCGGAGCACATCGCTGTGGGTGCCGGAGAAAACACCTTTCGTGCGGAAGTGCGCTTTGTCGAGTCGCTGGGCAGCGCTACGCAGATGTACTGCGCCGCCGCTGGCAGCGAAGACATGAGTTGCACCTTGGATGGCCGAACCCGCCTGATGCAAGGGCAAGCCGTGGAGTTGGGGGTGCCAGCCAACGCATGCTATCTCTTCGACGCATCCGGAAACGCGTTTCGGCGAACGGCGGCCAACCTCGGGAGTGTGCAGTGACTATTCGGTTCGCGTCGCTTGCGCGTGCCGGCGTCGCTTTTCTGGTTGCCGGCCTCATGGCTGGTGCTGCGCTTGCTCAAGGCGCACCACAGCTCATGGTCTGGATCAACGGTGACAAGGGCTACAACGGGCTGCAGAAAGTCGGCGACAGCTTCACAGCCAAGACGGGTGTGAAGGTCATCGTCCAGCACCCGGAAAGTGCGACTGACAAATTTCAGCAAGCCGTGGCAGCGGGCAAAGGCCCCGACGTGTTCTGCTGGCCGCACGATCGCATCGGTGAGTGGGCCAAAGGCGGCCTGATCGTGCCCGTGCGGCCATCCGCCCATGTGCGCAACGATATTGAGGAACTTGCCTGGCAGGCGTTCACCTTCCAGGGCAAGACCTGGGGCTATCCATTGGCCATCGAGACGGTCGGCCTGATCTACAACCGCGCGCTGGTGCCCAAGGCGCCGGCGTCCTGGGATGAAGTGGTCCGCATGGATCGCGAACTGCGCGGCAAGGGAAGTTCGGCCATCCTCTGGGATTACAACAAGTCCTTCTTCAGCTGGGGGGTTCTCGCCGCGGCAGGAGGCTATGTGTTCGGGCGGGACTCACAAGGCAACTTCGACACCCGCAAGACAGGGGTGAATGCGCCTGGAGCCGTTCGTGGCGCCGAGGTGCTTGAGGGCTTGATCAGGAATGGCCAGATGCCTCGCGGGGCGCGCTACGCAAACATGGAAGCCGGCTTCAATCAGGGCAAGATCGCGATGATGATCTCCGGCCCGTGGGCCTGGGAAAACGCCCGGCGCAGCAAGATTGACTTCGGCGTTGCGCCCATCCCGGCGGTAGATGGTCAGCCTGCAAAGCCATTCGTTGGCGTTCTGGGCTGCATGATCGCGGCACCGAGCCGCGTCAAGGACGTGGCGCGCGAGTTCATCGAGCACCATCTGCTTCTTCCTGAGAACCTGCGCATCATCGATGCGGACGTGCCTCTGGGTGTTCCGGCCAACAAGCAGTTCTACGCGGAGCTGTCGGCCAATCCGAACATCCGCGCCACCATGGAGAGTGCGCGCAATGGCGTGCCCATCCCCAACATCCCTGAAATGAGCCGGTTCTGGGCTGCCATGGATGCTGCGCTTGAGGCCATCACGAACGGCTTGCAGCCCCCGCGCGATGCGCTGAACGCCGCTGCAGCCCGATTGGAGTCGCGATGAGCGTCGAGACTGCATCGCTTCGCCATGCGCCGCTGCAGGCGCCTGCGCAAGCCGGCTTGATGACCACCTTGCTCAAGTGGGTTGTTGCGCTAGCAATCGGACTGGGCGTGCTCTGGGTAGTGTTCAGCATCTACGCCGCCGGGCAGCCGATCTGGGCACTCGGCGTCCTGGCCTTGTTCGGCCTGGGCTTCTACGTGTATCTGTCCACGGCAAACCATGCCTATCGATACTTGTATCCGGGCGTCGCTGCGATGTTGGTGTTCGTCGCATTCCCGCTGTTCTACACCGCAAGCATCGGATTCACGAACTATTCCTCCGCGCACCTGCTGAGCGAGCAGCGCGCCCGTGCGTACCTGCTTGACCAGTCGTGGCCTGTCGAAAGCACGGTCATGGACATGACCGTTCACGCTCAGGGCAATGCAGTCCGCTTGCTGTTGCGCGCACGAACATCCGAACAGCTGTTCGCGACGCCGATCCTGGCGCAGGAAGCAACCGGCGTCGTTGCACTCGAGCCCGCGCCCGCGCTCGACACGCTCGGCGCACCCCTGGAGATGCGCCAGGTCATCCAGAAGCGCGACCAGCTCATGCGTCTTCAGCTCAAGCAAGCGGACGGTGTGATCCTGAGCTACGCGGGCCTGCGCGAGTTCGCGGTGGTCAACCCGCTCTGGAAAGCTGGGCCGGACGGGGCGCTCGTGTCTGCCGAGACCGGCACCCGCTACCTGCCGAACCGCCAGACCGGCTTCTTCGAATCCGACACCGGTGAGCGCCTGTCGCCTGGCTTCACCGTCGGGGTGGGTCTGGACAACTACGCGCGCATGATCAATGACCCGGACTTCCGCGGCCCCTTCCTGTCGATCTTCGTCTGGACGGTGGCGTTCTCGGCGCTCACCGTAGCTTTCACGGTGGCTGTCGGCTTGCCGCTTGCGGTGCTGCTGAATTGGGAAGCGCTGCGATTCCGCACGGTGTACCGAACGCTGGTCTTTCTGCCTTACGCTGTGCCGGCCTTCATCTCGATTCTGGTGTTCAAGGGCTTGTTCAACCAGAACTTCGGCGAGATCAACACCATCCTGCACAGCCTGTTCGGTGTTCGCCCTGCGTGGTTTGCAGATCCCATGCTCGCAAAGATCATGATCCTGATCGTGAACACCTGGCTTGGGTATCCCTACATCATGATCCTGTGCAGCGGGCTGATGAAGGCGATTCCCTCGGACCTGTATGAAGCATCCGCACTTGCCGGTGCCGGCCCCTTGACGAATTTCTTCAAGATCACGGCGCCGCTGATCATCAAGCCGCTCACCCCCCTGCTGATCACGGTGTTCGCATTCAACTTCAACAACTTCGTCGTCATTGCCTTGCTGACGGACGGCCGACCGGACTTCCTCAACACCAAGGTGCCCGCCGGGCAGACGGACATCCTGGTGTCGTACACCTACCGTCTGGCGTTCCAGGACACCGGCCAGAACTTCGGTCTTGCTGCAGCGGTGTCCACGGTCATCTTCTTCATGATCGCACTGATGTCGATCGCCAATCTGCGCTTGGCCAAGGTCAATGCGCAGACAAAGTAGGAGCCGCACATGGCCATCGTCACAGGCAAGGCGCAGCGCTGGCGGGTGCTTGCTGCCCACGCGTTTCTCTGCTGCTTCATTGCACTGATTCTGTTTCCGCTGCTTGCGGTGATCTCCATTTCTCTGCGCCCGGGGAACTTCGCCACGGGATCCCTGATTCCGAGCGAGATCAGCTTCGAACACTGGAAACTCGCCCTGGGCATCCCGCATGTGCTGCCGGACGGCACAGTGATGCAGCCGCCGTTCCCGGTGCTGCAATGGTTGTGGAACTCCGTGAAGATTGCCACCATCGCGTCCCTGCTCATCGTGGCGTTCTCCACGACTGCGGCATATGCCTTTGCCCGGCTCAAGTTCCGGTTCAAGGACTCGATCCTGAGCACGATGCTGCTGTTGCAGATGTTCCCTGCGGTGCTTGCCCTGGTGGCGATCTACGCCATATTCGAATTCATCGGCACCTACGTGCCCTGGCTGGGCATCGAGACCCACGGTGCCGTGGTGCTGGCTTATGTAGGTGGCCTAGCCATGCACATCTGGACGATTCGCGGCTACTTCGAAACGATCCCAACGGAGATCGAGGAGAACGCAAAGGTGGACGGCGCGACGCACTGGCAGGCGTTTCGATACGTGCTCCTTCCGATGGCGGTACCGATACTTGTCGTCGTCTTCATCCTCGCGTTCATCGGGACCATCGTCGAGTATCCGGTCGCCTCGATCCTGCTGCGCGAAGAGCAGAATCTCACGCTGGCGGTCGGTTCGAAGTACTTCCTGCAGGAGCAGCGTTACCTCTGGGGCGACTTTGCAGCCGCAGCGGTTCTGTCCGGTCTGCCGATCACCATCGTCTTCCTGCTTGCGCAGCGCTGGATCGTGTCCGGACTGACGGCAGGTGGTGTCAAAGGTTGATAGGTCTTCACTGAACTTCCTGCAGTTGTCTCTACATGAAGTCGCTACTCATCCTCGCCCTGCTCACGGCCATCGCGGGCACTGCCTCGGCGCAGGCGGCTCCGGCAAGCACAGCGCAATGCGCCAAGGAGCCGCTGGGTGGCCGCAGCCTCTACCTGCGCGGGACGTTCAACAGCTGGAATGCAGTTGATCGGCAGCGGTTCGCCTGGGGCTGCGATCGCTACGAGCTCGTGACGACGCTTCAGGGCGATCATCGATTCAAGTTGGGCGACGAAGCCTGGAGTGCTGACGCCGACTTCGGCGCGGCACCTGGCCAAACCGCCTCAACCTCACCAGCGCAGACCCTGGTGCTGCGCGGGCAGGAGATCAATCGAAGATTTTCCGGTGTTTACCGGCTGCGTCTTTCCATGGCGCCCTCAACGAGGACCCCCACCTTGGATATCGAGTCCTGCCCGGCGCAAGCGCCGCTCGGCGATACCGTGCTGTTCCTGCGTGGTTCCATGAACAACTGGGCCGCAGTGGACGACTTCCAGTTCCGCTGGAGCTGTGATGCCTACTACCTGAATGTGAAGGTGACGGGGCGGCATGACTTCAAGCTGGCTGACGTGGCCTGGTCATCCAGAACCAGCTTTGGTGCAGATCAGCAGATGCAGCCGGCCGCTGGCGCGACTGGAAACCTGAATGCGGTGTTCACAGGCGAGCACACACTGCGCTTGGCCTTCGTCGATGGCAAACCGAGCCTGACGATCGGCCCAAAGACGTTTGCCGACCCGACAGCCCAGCAGGTCACAAACCCGGTCGCCTTGAGCCTGCAGTTTGACTCGCGCACGCCTGCGTTCAAGCAGCCCTTCGGCGCGGTGGTTGTGGGTACGCCGATCCGCTTCAGCCTGGGTGCAGCCAAAGGGGTGGATCGGGTCACTCTGGTGCTGGAGAACCGGCGTCTCGAAGGCAACCAGGAAGTTCTCGAATACAGCACGCTCGCTCGTCTGCCCATGCAACGCCTGACCGATGGCGCCCGCGAGCGATGGGAAGCGAGCCACCGATTCGACCGGATCGGCGTGTACGGCTACTGGTTCGAGGTGCAGATCGGCGAGGCCACCTTCGTCTACCAG
Source organism: beta proteobacterium AAP99 (assembly GCA_001295775.1). Taxonomy (GTDB): domain Bacteria; phylum Pseudomonadota; class Gammaproteobacteria; order Burkholderiales; family Burkholderiaceae_C; genus Piscinibacterium. The sequence goes on along the minus strand of LJIA01000005.1, from coordinate 6,158 downwards.
AACAACAGCCAGGCCGTGTTCTGGACGCGCGAGAAGGGCAGTGGCGGTTTGGGTTCGGTAGCGGACAAGCCCTCAAGTGCCCGCAGCATCCGTCGATTCCGCCAGACGGTGTACTCACCCGACTTCAAGGTGCCCGACTGGGCGCCGGACACCGTCTACTACTACATCTTTCCGGATCGATTCCGCAACGGGGATCGAAGCAACGATCCGCGCCCTGGCGGCGGTCGGACGCAGGATCGCTATCACGACAAGGACGTGGAGTTCCACGCCAACTGGAACAGCAAACCCTTCCGTCCGGGTACGGGCGATGGTTCGGACGCCCACTTCAACAACGACTTCTTCGGCGGAGACCTGGTCGGCATCATCGAGAAGCTGGACTACATCAAGAGCCTCGGAGCGAATGCCATCTACATGACGCCGGTCTTCCAGGCATCGAGCAATCACAAGTACGACACGGCGGACTACACGCGAGTCGACCCCGCGTTCGGTACCAACGAGGACTTTGCGAGGCTGACCCGCGAGGCCGCCAAGCGCGGCATCCGTGTCATCCCTGACACCTCGCTCAATCACACGGGCAGCGACTCGATCTACTTCGACCGCTTCAGCAAGTACGCCAGCCGCGGTGCGTTTGAAGGAGGCAGGATCCGCAAGGACTCGCCATACGCCAGCTGGTACCGCTTCGACGAGACCCAGACCGATCCCAACAAGCAGTACACCGGCTGGGTGGGCGTGGCCGATCTCCCCGAACTCGACAAGGCTTCACCCGCCTGGCGCGACTTCGCCTACCGCAAGCCAGACAGCGTCATGAAACGCTGGCTCGATCTGGGCGCGGCCGGCTGGCGCATGGACGTTGCCCCCTGGGTGCCAGACGATTTCTGGCGCGAGTGGCGCGCTGCCATCCGCGCCCACAAGCCGGACGCCATCACGATCGCCGAGACCTGGTTCGACTCGTCCAAATACTTCCTGGGCGACATGTTCGATAGCACCATGAACTACATCTTCCGCAATGCCGTGCTGGAGTACGCGGCGGGCGGCAATGCCAAGGAGCTGTGGCAGAACATCGAACTCATGCGCGAGGCCTATCCGCCGCAAGCCTTCTATGCGCTGATGAACCTGCTCTCCAGCCACGATCAGGCCCGCAGCCTGCACGTACTGGGCTGGCATGACGACAGCAATCCGGACGCCATCGCACTGGCCAAGCAGCGCTACAAGCTCGCCGTGCTGCTGCAGATGACCTTCCCAGGCTCCCCGGCCATCTACTACGGCGACGAGGTGAGCGTCACCGGCGGCGACGATCCCTTCAATCGCGCCAGCTATCCATGGGCGGACCTTGGCGGCAAGCCGGACGAAGACATGCTCGCCTGGTTCCGGAAGCTCACGGCGCTGCGCAATCAGAATGCGGTGCTGCGCCGCGGATCCATCGATGCGCCGCTGTTTTTGGATGAGCGGGTCGTCGTACTGCATCGCGCCTTGGGCGATGAGCATGCGATCGTGCTGCTCAACAACGCTGACACCCAACGCGCGGTGAAGCTGAATCTTCCCGACCGTGCGCGAGGCCTCTATCTCGATCTGCTGGCCGGTGAGCGGCTGGATCTGAGCCAGGGGGCAATGCAAGTCAATACGCCTGCTCGGGGAGGGCGCGTGCTTGTCCGGCAAAAATAGTTGAATTTCGGCCGATATATCTCTGTGCAGTGATCGACTGGAAAAGATTAGACAGCAAGCGGATAACTCTCTACTGTGTATAAAAAAGACTATTTTCGGACATACATCTTATCGATCGTTCACGCCAATCAGCCGAGCTGAACGGCGGTGCGAGTGACGATACCGAGGTCGATGCGGTTAGGGTTCTTCAGGCCGAGCACAACGGCCGAATTCTGTTTCGAAGGCGCCTGCCGTGCTAACTGCATGCATGCCAGCGTCCATGCGAGCAGGGCTGACGCGCCGGAGGAGTCTGCATGCTCATCCGCAAGATGCAGGGCCTCGTGACTGTGCATCAGATCGCTTCTCGGCAGGAAGAAATCTTTGGCGCCTGGGTGGGCCACCGCCATGGCGACTCCCTGAAGGGCAATGCTGTCTTGGCTCACCCTGCGGTCGACGACCCAGAAGGGCTTTCGAGCTGGCCATTGAGTCACATCGCCTGTTGCCTGGGTGAGATGCGTCCAGCCCTGGACGAATGCAGCAGCGGTTTGAGTGCTGTCCAGCCGCCGCGCAGCGGTTGTTGATTCAACGACCGGACTGCCGCGCTCGTCGCACTGAAGTGACACTGCAACAGGCCGATACGCGCGACCCATCGGCGCGATCTTCTCTAGGCCTGCTCCGATCAGCACGCGCCAATCCGAAGAAGGATCAGTCTGGGGCGGCGTGCCTGCCTCGGAAACGCGGCGCTGCAGTCGGTCCGTGCTGCCAACGAGAAGAAACACGTCGACGTGCACCTCATGTCCAGGGCCTGCTTTGACCAGCCGCCGGGCATGCAGCAACACGGCGCTCAATGAAGGGTCGGCTTCGAACTGCGCGAAGACGAGTGCCATGGGATCGGACGCAGTCTCAGCACCGGTGGGCAGCTCGTGGGGCAGCGCGCGCATGTGATCGAGGCCCGCCCTGCCCAGCAGGTCGACCAGGCGCTGGTGCGCAGATTGCGCAGTCATGCCGACGCCAGCGCAGGGCAACCAGGCATTCGCTGCGCACCCCCGAACGCATTCCGCCAGCGCTGAGGCTGCAGCCGCATCCTCGGCGGCAAGCTGGGCACTCGCCTGCTGTGTCGGCGCCATGACCGAGAAGTCGGCCATGGCGCCGCCCCGCGCTGCGATCTGCCGCAGGACCTCGTCACCCGACAGGTGGCCCGCGCTGAGGGATGCGCCGAGAATGCTCAGCGCAAACGGAGTCACTTCCGCGTTTGAAGTTGGAGTCGACACCAGGGGTATGCGTGTGTGCGTTGCAGAGGTACCTAGAACGCGCCGGCGCGCTGGCGGATCGATTGAGTCAGGCTGTCCCAGAGCTCGAGTGCAGCCTTGCGGCTCAAGGGCTGATTGACACCTGCGCCAGCTGGCGCGTCGAGCTGCTCGACGGTCATGCTGATGCGCAAGGTGGGACGTTGCGGCGTACGGTCGCCATAGGCCTCAAGCTTGGCGTCCAGAGTTGGCACGCCGCGGTCGTTGTTCGCCAGGAGGACCAGCTCTTCAGCGGTGCGTCCATCGACCATGCGAGTGCCGTTGCGAAGCTCCTCAAACTTGGGCAAGGGCGCGCTGACCCGCTTGGCGGCGTTCCAGCGCGCAAGCAGTTGGTCGTCCCGGGTCTTGGGCACCGGCAGCTCGGTAGCCAGCGTGATGGTCACGCCCTGGGCGGGCAGAGTCAGCCGTGCAGATACGCTTTCGCGCCGATGTGCACCGCCTGGGATCCATGCATCCTGCAGGCACAGACCAGGGGACTGAGGCATCGTGCCTGGTGCACGAAAGCGCAGATTGTGGGCCGCCTGCGCGAACAGCGGGGTGTCGGCCGTCACCTCGGCCGTGGTCGTAGCGCCCGTAGCGATGTACTCCACACCCGGAGCCAGCCAGCGCCAACCCTGGATCTCGAAAACTTCAGTGGCAGCAGCCGATTCTCGGAACACGACCACTGCGGCATCCGGGCTCAGCGCCTCCACGCGGTGCAGCAGGCTCTTCTCGCTGTCGTGGGGCGAGTTGCGGAGCTTCTGCGCGAAAGCCTTGAGCTTGCCCTGGAAGGCTTCAAGCGTCGCGGCGCCTTCACGCTGCGCGCGAAATTCGACGTTAGGCAGCGTCACCGAGGGGACGCTGAACACACTGCCAGCGGGCACGGTGACCTGGTAGCGACCAAAGCACTCGATTCTCATGTTGGCTTTCTCAGGGGCTTGTGACTTGAGGGGCGGACGGGCAACAGCTGTGGGCTCACAGCCCACGGCAATAAGCGTGAACAGCAGGGCAATCGCCGCTCCTGCTCTGTGCAGGGCAGGGTGTCCGGCCGTCTTGGGGGTGTACGAATGGAGCTTCACAGTGCCTCGGAGATGATTCGCGCGACGCTGTAGAGCGCCGCTGTTCTCGGTCGGTCGTCGTTCCAGCTGCCCTGATGGTCATAGCCGGGCCGGTGCGCGCACACAAACTGCGCATGCTTGGCCGCGGCAGCACCGGATCGCACCGGCACGGTACCGTCACCTGCTTCATCCTGCATTTCGAGCCGACCCCAGAAGCGGTCACGCGGCAGCCAGTCATCGGGCAGGATCCAGCTCTTGGATGGACGATCGACCACAACAAGCCGGCGCCCATGCTGATCATCTTCGTAGATGTTGCTGGAGCTGTGGATCTCAGCGTCAGATACCGCCTGGTAGTTGGTGATCCGCCAGACCGCATTGCCGAAGGCCTTGTGATCTTCGTCGTCGTTGGCGTATTGGGCGTGCGTCAGCGGGTGGTAGTAGCTCGCGATCTTGTCGTGGAACGTCTCCGCATACTTCAGATTTTGGGTGAAGCGCGCCCACAGCAGACGTCGTTCCCGGGGTTCGAGGTCGTCAAAGTTGTCGGGATCAATCCAATCGGGGCGCATGAGACGCCACCACACGGACTCCTGCGAATAAATCTCCGAATAAGGATTGGCCTTGGGCAGCGCCTCCAGCACACGGCCCTTGGTGTCCTTGAACTGCAGCCATCCACTGCCGTACTGCTTGCTTGGCAGCAACTGCAGTGCGCCCGGGCTCCCGCTGAACACCGCAGCGACAGCGGGGCCGTTCGGTCCAAGAATGCCCGACGCAGCATCCCAGCCGCGCGCCCAACCCTCAAAGCCGCCTTGGCAACGCCAGTACGCCGCGGCGGCCCCCGTCGCGGGCATCACGCCGTGAATCACGCCCAGCGTCTTGCCTGCGAGGTTGCCGATTTGCGGACTGCACGCAGCGCGCGCGACCAACCCACCCATCGAGTGAGTCACCAGAATCACCTTGTCGCACTGGTAGCCCAGCTTCGCGTAGTGTGCGATGAAGCCTTCGACACGCTTTGCAACGTACTTGCCTGCATCCTCGTTGCTGCGTATCCAGTTGTAGCCCACGGCATGGACCGGCAGCCAATACTCGGCAGCCTTCTTGAGGTCCTGTTCACTCAGCGGCTTGTCGCCCTTGGTGATGTCCCAATCAACAGCTGCTGTAGTGTTTCGGCCCGTGGTGCGCTTGCGTTGAAGCACGTTGCGGCTCCAGAGCGTATCCAGCTGGCCGCGCCAGAACATGCGGTTCAGGTGCAGCTCGAGATAGGCCAGGAAGGGAAGGTACCCGCCGCTGCCCAGCATGACCGAGCCCCAGCCCCGGCGCGTGAATTCTGCCTTCAGATTCTGCGCCCGTCGCTTCTGCCCGGCGGGGCCTGCACGTCCGTCCGACGCGCTGGTCAAGTTGAAGCCGCTCACCGCTTCGTCACCCAGCGGCATGTCCAGCGCCACCTCGGTATTGGCCGGGTCAAGGAGCCGGCGTCGTTGCGATGGACTGAGTGGGCGGAACTTTGAAAGCATCCACCATGCTCCACCGGGATTCCACGCGAGGCCGTTGGTGTCAAAACCTCCGGCTTCGACCAATCGCAGGTTCGATCCCATGATGCCCGGCAAGAACACGACCGGAATGACCCTGGACGCGGGGACGACGAGCGCCGTACGCTTGCTGTCCTGCACGGGTGTCAGGCCTGCGTCGGCATACGGGCGGCCCTGATCGTCATATTGGATCGGGACTTCGTTATACAGATCGAACGGATTCGAGCTCATGCGCCTTGCCGATGCGGATGGGTGGGATTCATGCGTCGGGCGGCAGGATCTTGATGCTGCAGCGCTCGGAGATCAGTGACTGCTCAATACCCGTCTTGCCTTCGCTGTCCGTGGAACCTGACACCTTGCGGCCGTCCTCGTATGTGATTTCGAACTTGCGATTCGCGACGGCTGCGCCGCTGGCCAGGAGCAGCACGAATTGCTGGTCGTACTTCAGATCGGACTTCGAGAAGCTCGGCAATGCCGTACCGATGCTGCCTGGCCCCGCAAATACGTACTTCGCCGCCTTCACCGTGAACCCATTCGGCGCACCCAGCTCCAGATCCTTGCCTGCGAGCTTCAGGTAGGCACCACCGCTCTCAGCGAGCGTGATGTGCTCCTTGGCTTCAAGGAGGATGTGCTTTTGTGAAGCGCTG
>LJIA01000004.1 GCA_001295775.1 beta proteobacterium AAP99 | reverse complement strand
TGCCCACGTTGACGTGCGGCTTGGTGCGCTCAAACTTGCCTTTTGCCATTTTTGGTATTCCTTCGGAATGAAACGTAAAAGTCGACCGCGCGCAGCGCGGTCGACACCTTGCTTTACTTCGTCTTGGCGGAAATCACTGCTTCAGCGACGTTCTTGGGCGCTTCGGCGTAGTGCTTGAATTCCATCGTGTAGGTAGCACGACCCTGCGTCATCGAACGCAGCGTGGTCGAGTAGCCGAACATTTCCGACAGGGGCACTTCGGCCTTGATGGCCTTGCCGCCGCCGACCATGTCGTCCATGCCCTGCACCATGCCGCGACGTGACGAGAGGTCGCCCATCACCGTACCGGCGTAGTCTTCAGGCGTTTCGACTTCCACGGCCATCATGGGCTCGAGCAGCACAGGGCTGGCCTTGCGCATGGCGTCCTTGAAGGCCATCGAAGCGGCCATGCGGAACGCGTTTTCGTTCGAGTCCACGTCGTGGTAGCTACCGAAATGCAGCGTGACCTTCACGTCCACCACCGGGAAGCCGGCCAGGATGCCTGCGGGCAGGGTTTCCTGAATGCCCTTGTCCACCGCGGGGATGTACTCGCGGGGCACCACACCACCCTTGATCGCGTCGACGAACTCGTAGCCCTTACCACCGGGCTCGAGCGGCTCGAGGTTGATCACGACGTGACCGTACTGACCGCGACCACCGGACTGCTTGACGAACTTGCCCTCGACGTCCATCGCGGCCTTCTTGATGGTCTCGCGATAGGCCACCTGCGGCTTGCCCACGTTGGCTTCCACGCCGAATTCGCGCTTCATGCGGTCGACGATGATTTCCAGGTGCAGCTCGCCCATGCCGGCGATGATGGTCTGACCGGATTCCTCGTCCGTGCGGACACGGAACGAAGGATCTTCGGAGGCCAGACGCTGCAGGGCGATGCCCATCTTTTCCTGGTCAGCCTTGGACTTGGGTTCGACGGCCTGTGCAATCACGGGCTCGGGGAACACCATGCGCTCCAGGGTGATGACCGAGGCCGGGTCGCAGAGGGTTTCGCCCGTGGTCACTTCCTTCAGGCCCACGCAGGCAGCGATGTCACCGGCGCGGATCTCTTCGATTTCCTCGCGGTTGTTCGCATGCATCTGCACGATGCGGCCGATGCGCTCCTTCTTGCCCTTGACGGGGTTGTAGACGGTGTCGCCCTTGGAGAGCACGCCCGAGTACACACGCACGAAGGTCAGCTGGCCGACGAAGGGGTCGGTCATCAGCTTGAATGCCAGCGCAGAGAACTTCTCGCCGTCGTCCGCCTTGCGGTGGGCCTCGTGCTCGTTCTCGTCGGTACCGGCCACGGGCGGGATGTCCACCGGCGAGGGCAGGTAGTCGATCACGGCGTCGAGCATGCGCTGCACGCCCTTGTTCTTGAAGGCAGTGCCGCACAGCATCGGCTGGATTTCGGTGGCGATGGTGCGCGTACGCAGACCCAGCTTGATCTCGGCCTCGGAGAGGTCACCCTCTTCCAGGTACTTGTTCATGAGATCTTCGCTGGCCTCGGCGGCGGCTTCGACCATCTTCTCGCGCCATTCCTGGGCGGTTGCAACGAGTTCGGCCGGGATGTCCTTGTATTCGAACTTCATGCCCTGGGAGGCTTCGTCCCAAATGATCGCCTTCATCTTGAGCAGGTCGACCACGCCGGTGAAGCTGTCTTCGGCACCGATGGGGATCACGATGGGCACAGGGTTGGCCTTCAGGCGCAGCTTCATCTGGTCATAGACCTTGAAGAAGTTCGCACCCGTGCGGTCCATCTTGTTCACGAACGCAAGACGGGGCACCTTGTACTTGTTTGCCTGACGCCACACGGTTTCAGACTGGGGCTGCACGCCGCCCACGGCGCAATACACCATGCAGGCGCCGTCCAGCACGCGCATGGAACGCTCCACCTCGATGGTGAAGTCCACGTGCCCCGGGGTGTCGATGATGTTGAAGCGGTGCTCCGGATAGGACATGTCCATGCCCTTCCAGAAGCAGGTGGTGGCCGCGGAGGTGATCGTGATGCCGCGCTCCTGCTCCTGCTCCATCCAGTCCATGGTGGCAGCGCCGTCGTGCACTTCGCCGATCTTGTGGTTCACACCCGTGTAGAACAGGATGCGCTCGGTCGTCGTCGTCTTGCCGGCGTCGATGTGGGCGGAGATGCCGATGTTGCGGTACCGCTCGATGGGGGTCTTGCGAGCCATGACTCAAACTTTCTTGCGAGGGGAAGACTGCACAGGATCGCCGTGCAGCGTGTCTTCCCGGTTACGGACGCTTCGCTTGGGAGCGCGAGGAGGAGCTTGCGCCGATCGCCTGAGCGATCAGAAGCGGAAGTGGCTGAATGCCTTGTTGGCTTCGGCCATGCGGTGAACTTCGTCACGCTTCTTCATGGCACCGCCACGGCCTTCGGCCGCTTCCAGCAGCTCGCCTGCCAGACGCAGGGCCATCGACTTCTCGCCACGCTTCTTGGCCGCTTCGCGAATCCAGCGCATGGACAGCGCCAGACGGCGCACCGGGCGAACTTCCACCGGAACCTGGTAGTTCGCACCGCCCACACGGCGGGATTTCACTTCGACGACCGGCTTGACGTTGTTGATCGCGGTGCCAAAGACCTCCAGCGGGTCCTTGCCCTTGGACTGGATCTGGTCCAGCGCACCGTAGACGATGCTTTCGGCAACAGCCTTCTTGCCGGAGAGCATCACAACGTTCATGAACTTGGCGAGTTCGACGTTCCCGAACTTCGGATCAGGCAGGATCTCGCGCTTGGGAACTTCACGACGACGTGGCATGGGTCTTCCTTTTCATTTCAGTTGAGCCGGGGGACGAACCCCTCACGACGCTCGCGGCAACTCATGTGAGCGGCCACTTACTCGCAACCAAAGCCTGTGGTTGCGCGGGTTGATATCAATTACTTCTTCTTGGCAGCGGCTGCGCCGGCCTTGGGCATCTTGGCGCCGTACTTCGAACGGGCCTGCTTGCGGTCCTTCACGCCCTGGAGGTCCAGCGAACCACGGACGATGTGGTAGCGCACGCCCGGCAAGTCCTTCACACGGCCGCCGCGGATCAGCACGACGCTGTGTTCTTGCAGGTTGTGGCCTTCGCCGCCGATGTACGAAATGATTTCGTAGCCGTTCACCAGGCGAACCTTGGCGACCTTGCGCAGAGCGGAGTTGGGCTTCTTGGGGGTGGTCGTGTAGACCTTGGTGCAGACACCGCGCTTTTGCGGGCTGTTCTTCAGCGCCGGGCTCTTGGACTTGATCGTCTCAGAGACTCGGGGCTTCCGAATGAGCTGGTTGATGGTTGGCATTCGCGTTCCGGTTGCGATTGCGGGCCCTTGGGGAGCCCAGGTTGAAAACGTATGCCCGGAGGATGCGAGATCGACTCAACGGACAGCGCGCAAACGCGGAATTGCCAAAGAGCGACTCGGATCCGGATGGCAACGGGCATGAGCCCGCCACGACCTTTTTCCGGGAACCGTAGATTATGGCACCGCAGCAGAGAACGCGTCAAACTCCGGCACTGGAATGCGCGCTCGAGCGGCAAGACCCAACGGGTGAGCCCCACCAAATGTTGCGCACAGAGCAATATCGCTGCGACGAATGCCGCTCAACGCGTCGGCAGCCCCCGTGCCATCCCGCAACCGATTCACGGGATGCCGAGCGTTACTGATTGGTTACACCGCCAATTGCCGCGCGATTTCGAGGCTTTGTACCCTTGCGGCTCCTTCTCTGGATCGAATCGAGCCCTTGGCCGCTTCGCCCACTCTCCTGGAGTCTGTCTTGCAGCAACCGAATCGCCCTCGCACCGTGCGCAGCGCCAGCTTTGGCGCCGTGCTGGCCCTGTCTCTTGCCGTGCTGACCGCCTGCGGTGGCGGAGGCGGTGGCTCATCGCCCCCCCCCGCGCCGCCCGGCCCGCCACCCGCGACGACGATTCCGCCGTCGTCGGCCAGCGCGCAGCAGTGCGCTCCGACGAATGCCAACGCGCGCGACTCCGCCGGCAACCTGCTCGCCGGCTACCGCGCAGGCACGCTGGACACCGAGAAGCAGTTCATCCGCAGCTACTACAACGAGGCCTATCTCTGGTATTCGGAGGTGCCCAACATCGATGCGACCGCCGCGGCCTACTCGAACACCAGCTCGGCGGCAGCGACCTACACCTCCCTGGACAGCTACTTCCGCGCACTCAAGAGCCCCACGCGCACCGCGTCGGGCAAGCAGCAGGATCAGTTCAGCTTCACCTACCCGACGGCAGACTGGAACGCCCTGTCCTCCGGCAACCCCGGCGGCTTCGGGATCGAGTGGACGGTGATCCAGGGCGCACCGCCGCGCAACATCCGCATCGCCTTTGTCGAGCCGGGTTCTCCGGCAGCCACCAACGGGCTGGCACGCGGCGACACGCTGATCAGCGTGAACGGCAATGACGCCATCAACGGCGGCAACGTCGCGATCCTGAACCAGGCACTCTCCCCGCAGCTCAACCAGCGTTTCACCTTCGTGTTCCGCCCCACCGGTGGCACGGGCACGACCGACAAGACCGTGACGCTGACGGCGACCACGATCCAGCAGTCGCCGGTGCTGACCTCCAGCGTGATCACGCGTGGCACGCAGAAGATCGGCTATGTCCAGTACACGACCTTCCTCGCCCAGAACGGCGAGGGCCAGCTGATCTCGACCTTCCAGAACTTTGCCAGCCAGGGCATCACGGATCTCGTGCTTGACCTGCGCTACAACGGTGGCGGCTACGTCTACATCTCCTCGCAGCTGGGCTACATGATCGCAGGCAACGCGCGCACCAACGGCCGCATCTTCGAGAAGAGCCAGTTCAACGACAAGCGCACCGCCGACAACGCCCGCGCCGCCACGCCCTTCTTCAATGTCGCCAGCGGCTTCACCGGTTCCGGCACCACGGCGAACGCACCCTTGCCTACGGTCAATCTGGGTCGGGTGTATGTCATCACCAAGGGCGACACCTGCTCGGCTTCAGAGCTGATCATCAATGCGCTGCGCGGCATCGATGTGGAAGTCATCCTGATCGGCAGCACCACCTGCGGCAAGCCCTATGGCTTCACGGCCAAGGACAACTGCGGCGTGAGCTACTTCCCGATCGAGTTCAAGGGCACCAACGCCAAGGGCTTCGGTGACTACGCCGACGGCTTCATCCCCGGCGGCACCGGCCCCACCGGCGTGCCCGGCTGCGCGGCGGCGGATGACTTCAACAAGCCCCTGGGTGACCAGACCGAAGGCATGCTCTCGGTCGCGCTGGCTCGTGCGACGACGGGCGCCTGCCCGGCGGCGTCGGTCGGCCTGGCCAAGCAGCTTGACCCGAGCGTCGGCCTGGGTGACGGCTACGTGCCGCGCCACCCGGTTCGCTCGAGCGCCTTCCGCTGATGCGCCCGGCCTTGCTGCTGATGCTGCCGGCTTTCGGGCTGGCGCTGGCAGGCTGCGCCAGCACGCCGGCCAGCCCGGCGCGGCTGGTCGGTCCGCTGGAGGGCGCGTGCATGGCTGAGGTGACGACCTTCGCGCAGGACACGCTCAAGCGCAAGGTCACGCTCGCCGGCACGGACTTCAGCACCGCCAGCGAGGTGGTGCTCAGCAAGGTGGCCCCGCGCGATGCGCAGGGTCGCCTGCTGGACGGTGCCATCCGGGGCGCACCGGTTGCTGAGACGCTTCGCCTTTCACGCGCTGGCAATCAGTGCAGCATCACGCACGTTGAGAGCGGCAGCACGCGCGAGCTGCGTGAATGCCGCTGCATGAACACGCCCTGAGGCGCGCGCTGTCGGGGTTTGCAGGCCGATCGGGCGACCGATCGGCCTTTTTCACGTCTGGGCGCTTGCCTTCGCTGCAGCGTCCGGCCGCCCCGGCGCGCGCAGCACCAGCACGTTGCCCGCCGTGGCCAGCGCGATGCCCGCCACGGCCAGCAGGGTCCAGTCGTAGTTCTCGAAGATGCTGCTGATGATGAGGGCGACGATCGGCACCATCACGCCGATGTAGCCGGCGCGCGCGGCGCCCACATGGTTCATCAGCGTCAGGTAGCCCCCAAAGGCCAGGATGCTGCCGAACACGGCCAGGTACAGCAGGCTGGCCACATAGGGCAGGCGCAGGTCGAAAGCCAGCGGCTTGCCGGCCGCCACGGCCCAGACCAGGCAGCAGGCGGCGCCATAGCCCATGCCCCAGGCCATCTTCTGCCAGACGTTGATGCCCTGCTCGTTGGCGCGGGTGGCGTAGACGTTGGCGATGGCCGCGATCACCACGGCCGCGGCGGTGAAGCTCACGCCGAGGATGAACTCGCGGCTCAGGTGCTGCGCCGTCAGGCTGGCCGTGAATTCCGGCCAGAAGATCAGCACGATACCCGCCACCCCAAGCAGGCCGCCCACCGCCACGCGCCGCGACATCGGCGTGCCATGCGCCACGCGGCTGATCAGCATGTTCAGTAGCGGCGAGGCCGAATAACCGACCGCCACCAGCGCGCTCACCACGTACTGCTCGGCGATGTAGACGAACACGTAGCTGATGCCAAACATCAGTACGCCCAGCAGAAACAGCGTGCGGTGCTGTGCGAAGGAAAAGCGCAGCGTGTCGCCGCGCCAGACGCAAAAACCCGCCAGCAGCGCGGCCGCCAGACCGAAGCGCCAGGCCACACTGACTTCCGGTGGCACGACCCCCAGCTGGAACTTGATCGCCAGCCAGGTGGTGCCCCAGATCGCCACGCAGATGAAGAAGAGTTGCAGATTGCGGGTGCTCATGGCACGCCCTTGAAGGCCGGCGGCACCCGCTGAAGGCGCAGGCCGCACGGCACGGTGGGTGAAGAGGCTGCGCATTCTGCCAGCCGCCGCCGCAGCACCCTGTCAGCAGACCCACCGGCGCCGGCCCGGCGAAACCGGCTGGCCTGAGCGCGCCAGATGTGAAGACGCGCTCTGGATGCGGCTCTTCAGGGCAAAGTGACTGAAGACCCGCATGGGACAAGCGGAAAGCCACCTTGAGTCACCACCGGATGCAGCGGTTTCAGGGCACCCAACTCGGGCGACGCCCGGACTGAACGACGCAGATCCGCTCTGGATGCGGCTCTTCAAGCCAAAGTGCCTGAAGAAGGGCGCCAGACAAGCGAAAAGGCCGTTGCGGAATGCGCCGCAACGGCCTGTCGTGCACTTGCGCGCCGCCGCCGGGCGGCACGCACTCGAGCGGTCAGCGCGGCAGGACGATCACGCGGCCACTGGCGCCGTCGGACACACCCACCTCGAAGCGGCCACCCGCCGGCAGCTCGCGCGGGTCGAACTTCAGGCTGCCGCCCTGGGCGCGCACGGCCAGCACGGTGCGCTGGCCGTTGTCAGCCACATGGGTGACCGTGGCCCAGGCGTGGGTGTCGGCGCTCCAGCGCAGGGTCTGCAGGCTGGCCGTCGGGCCGGCGGGTTCCAAGCTGGCGCCGGGCTCCACGGCCAGCGCTGCGCCGGGGGCCTGCGGCTTGGCGAGCACGCGCTGGGTCTGCGTGCTGAAGCGCTGGCCGCGCGGGGTGATCAGATCGGCCGCCACCACGACGCCCGGGTTGGGCAGGGCGACGGTGAAGTGCCACTCGTCCGCATGGTCCACCTGCACCAGCTCCACAGGCTGCTCGAGCGTGCGGCCGTCTGCGGTGCGCAGCACGATCCGGTGGTCGCCGGCGCTGGCCACCGCCGGGCCGATCAGGAACTGCGCGGGCTTGAGCTGCAGGCCGCTGGCGCTGATCACGCCATCGAACACCGCCAGCTCGGTGGCCGGCGCAGCCGGCTTGGTCATGGTGCCGCGGGCGCGGTGCTGCTCCAGGAAGTTCTGTACGGCAGAGAAGTTGTAGTCGCTGAACCAGGTGCCGTTGCAGTAGCCCATGATGTCTGCGCCGGTACCCGGTGCCACCACCTGGTTGCTGTTCGAATTGAACAGGCCGGTGGGGCCGAGCTGGCCGCCGCTGTAGGGGTAGTTCGGGTCGGCGCCGGTCACGCCGCCGCAGGGGGCGTGGCTGCGCGAGAAGTTGTGGCCGAACTCATGGATCATCGTGCGGCCCCAGCCGCTGCTCTGGTCCGGGCTCCAGCCCAGAGAGGTCAGCGAGGGCGAGGTGGACGCGGGGTTGCCGACATAGCCGATGCCGGCGATGGTGCCCCCCGAGCGGCGCGTGACGCCGTAGTACAGGAAGGTCGGGTTCTCGTTGCGGCGCAGGGTGTTGATCTCGCCCAGCACGCTGGACCACTCCGCGCTGGTATCCAGGCCATCGGTCGTGGTGGTGGAGGTATAGGCCGAGCGGGTGCGCACATCGATCTGGTCGCGGGCGATCGGCAGGGAGCGGGCGACTTCGTCGATCACCTGCGCGGCGGTGGGCAGCGCCGGCGGGTTGGCCGCGCTGGTGTTGCCACCGGTGATCACGGGCACCAGCATCACCGTCAGGCGCGTGGCGGTACCGACGACGGGCGTGGCGTCCGCCGTGTTGAAGGCGTTGTTGCGGCGATCCGGGTCCACCTCAATGCGCAGGCGCAGATTGGGCGCGATCCATGCCGCAGGCAACTCGGCGGCAAAGGTCTGGCTGAGGTCGTACTGCACGCTGGCGGGCACGGCGGCACCATCGGCCACCTGCGGCAGCGTGGCCGGACCGGTCAGGTTGACGGTGCCCAGGGTGGTGGCGCCTTGCAGGCCCACGACGCGCACGGCTGGTGCGGCGCGGTTGGCAGCGGTGGACACCACGAAGGCGCGCACCCAGGTTTCCTTGCCGGGCACCAGGCGCTGATATTGATCGCCAGGCGACTGGGAGTAGACCTGTGCCACGTCGATCTCGGCCAGGCGCACGTTGGCTTCACACTGGTTGGCAGTGGCCAGGGTGCCGCCGGCCACGGTGGGCTGCAGGCGCGCCACCAGCACGATGGCGCCGCAGGGCGCGCCCGCCGGCGCTTGCAGAGTGATGGAGGTACCGCTGGCGTTGGTGAGCGTGGCGGGCAGGCCGGCGATGGTGGCACCCGTCACTTCGCCCAGACCCGTGCCACTGATATTGAAGCTGGCGCCAACCGCCGGTGCGTAGACCGCGCTGGCATTCACGACCACGGGCGGCACGAGTTCGAAGGTGCTGCCGGTGGGGTTGGGGTCGTTGGCGGTTTCGCCCACCAGGGTGATCAGGCCGGACGCTGCATCGGCCGGGACGGTGACGGTGAGCTGGGTGTCGCTGCGGGCCGTGATGGTGGCGGCCGCCGCAGCGCCGGTAAAGCGCACCTCGCGCACGCGGGCAAAGCCGCTGCCGTTGATGCTGACGCTGCCGCCAGCCAGTGCGCGCGCCGGCGTGAAGCCACTGACCGCGATACGCACCAGCACGTTGAGCTGCTGTGAGACGGGTCGGGCGCTGCCGTTGCTGTCGGTGATCGTGATGAATCCGGAGGTCGCCGTGGCCGGCACCGTGAACACGGCCGTGGTGGCGTTCTGGCTGCGCAGGCTCAGGGCGACGCCGTTCAGCGTGGCGCTCCGCACCTGGTCGAGGTTGGTGCCGGTGAGCGTGACGTCGTTGCCCGCCACCAGCGTGGTGGGCGCAATGCTTGCCACGGCCGGTGTGGGCTGCTGCACCTGTGGCGCGGGCGGGCTGCTGCTGCCGCCCCCGCCGCCGCAGGCGACGAGCAGCAGCGCAGACAGGCCGGCGGCCAGAGCAAAAGAAACGCGGCGGGATGAACCTTGCATGGCACAAGCCTCTTTGGATGCCAGGTCCGACGGTGCGGGCCAGGCTGCGCCAGAAGGCGCGAGAATTCAGGGCGGCGCAGACACCTTGGCGCTGCGGCCAGCGAACACGTGCTTTGGACGCAATTTCGCGGGTCACCGATTATGTCGGCAGCCTGTGCGCGGCTTGAAGCCGGGTGATCCTCCAAAATCGTGTCAATTGTTGGTTTGGCAACGCGCATTGCGTCCGGCCGGCCACACTTGCAGCCTCCGAGCCTCACGTGCGCCACATCCTCCTCCTTCAATCTGCCTGTGCACCTAGCCCCGCGGGGAACCCGGCGCAGATGCTCGCGCTGCTCGCCGCGGGCGGGCTGCCGGCGGACTGGACGCAGACCTGGCTGACGCTGGAGCCGCTGCCGGGGGAGGTCGCACCCGTGCCGGTCGGCGCAGCCAAGGCGCTGATTGAAGCCCTGCTTCTCGCCACGGACGTGGTGCTGCTCATGCCCGCACAAGCCGATGCCCTACAGCAGCACAGCCGCCTGCTGGCTCACTTGCGGGGTTGGCAGGCGCTCACATTGCTGAACTACCGGGACTGGATGCGCGGCAAGCGCTTCGCGCTGGTGGCGACGCTGCCCTCGCCGGACGCCGCCGACGCGATCGATCTGGCGCCGGACGTGCGCGCGCTGCCTGCCCACTGGCAGGCCCTCTGCGCCGAGCTGGACTGCGAGTGGCATGGCGCACTGCTCGGCCAGCCGGATGCAACCGGCAACATCCTGACGGACGTGGCCGCCGGCTTCGCCGCGCAAGGCTTTCTGGCGCGCAGCGCCGCCCGCCCGCTGGCCGCCGCGCAGGACCAGACCGCACGAATGCAGTACCTCGCGGCCTGTGCCCGCGCCTGCGCCTGCGCGCGCTGAGCCACAATGAATGCTGTGCGGCCTGGGCCGTTCGAACTGCGCGCCATGGACACCGTCAGCCTGCAAGACCTCGAAGCCGCCATCAACTGGTGGCGTACCCGCCGCCCGGCGCAGGGCGAGGCCATGTCGCTGGCACCGGAAGTCGCCGCCCTCTCCAAACCCTACGCGCTGCTGATCTGGCACCACGCCGCCAGCCTGCCGGCCGAGCAGCTGTCTGAGGCCGCCCGCGCCGCCCTGGCCACCTGGCGCAGCACCAACACCTGAATCATG
The DNA here is from genome assembly GCA_001295775.1 of beta proteobacterium AAP99. Lineage (GTDB taxonomy): Bacteria > Pseudomonadota > Gammaproteobacteria > Burkholderiales > Burkholderiaceae_C > Piscinibacterium. The sequence goes on along the minus strand of LJIA01000004.1, from coordinate 37,153 downwards.
ACGACCCACGATCCGCACATCCTCACCCGCATCGAAGACGCCGTCGGCTTCATCACCCTGAACCGGCCCGGCGCACTGAATGCGCTGTCGCTTCCGATGATCCGCACCCTGCGCGAGACGCTCGACGCCTGGGCCGCCGACCCCGCCGTGCAGGTGGTGGTGCTGGATACGTCGAGTGACAAGGGCCTATGCGCCGGCGGCGACATCCGCTTCTTTCATGAAGCCGCGCACAGCACGCCGCGCGGCACCAGCCCGCTGCTGGAAGACTTCTTCACCGAGGAATACGCGCTCAACCACCTGATCGCGAACTACCCCAAGCCCTACGTGGCCATGATGGTGGGCGTGACCATGGGCGGCGGCATGGGCATTGCCGAGACCGGCTGGCTGCGCGTGGTCAGCGAGAACAGCAAGATCGCCATGCCGGAGGTCAACATCGGCCTGTTCCCGGACGTGGGCGGCACCTGGTTCCTGGCCCGCGCGCCCGGCCAGCTGGGCACCTACCTGGGCGTGACCGGCGAAGTCATCGGCGCGGCCGACACCCTGCACTGCGGCATGGCCGACGTGTTCGTCCCCCTGGCCGAGCGGCCGCGCTTCCTGAAGGCGATCCGCAGTCTGCATGCGGCTTCCCGGGCAGACATGGCTCAAAAGGCGCGCCAATACTGCGCAAGGGAATTCACGCTGCGCCCCACGCCCGGCCAGTTCATGGCCCTGAGGCCCTACATCGACGAGGTCTTTGCCTCGGACTCGATTGCCGAGATCCTGGAAAAACTCGACACCGAAACGCGGCCCGAATTCATGGAGTTCGCCCAGAAGACCCGCGCCACGATGCTCAAGCGCAGCCCGCTGCTCATGCAGGTGAGCCTGACCGCCATGCGCCGCGCCAAGTCCATGAGCCTGGCCGAGGCCCTGCGCATGGAGCGCAACCTCGTGCGCCGCACCTTTGAACACGGCGAGGTGGTGGAAGGCGTGCGGGCACTCGTCATCGACAAGGACAACCGCCCCGCCTGGACACCGCCGATCATCGAAGGCGTGACCGACGCGATGGTCGAACGCTTCTTCGAACCCTGCTGGCCGGAGCGGATGCATCCGCTCCGGGAACTTGCCTAGATGTCCATAATTGACTTATTTTCATTTCGCCAATTGTGCGCTTTCCGCATATGAAGCGCGGATCTCGGCATGTTTGAGAATTGCAAATTTCATGTCCGATTTTGATATTTAGTCGCGACCCTATTGTCGCAAGATCATCCGCCCCGGCACCGTGAGCACCCTGCTGCTTGTTGAAGACGACCTCGCCATCGCCCAGCCTCTGATGTTCACGCTGCAGCGCGAGGGCTTCGCGGTGCTGCACGTCACCCTAGGCCGCGCCGCGCTGCAGGCCATGCAGGCGGGTGACGCCGGCCAAGCCACGCCCGCCGCGGTGATTCTGGACGTGGGCCTGCCGGACCTCACGGGCTTTGAGGTCTGCCGCCAGTTGCGCGCCTTTTCCACCGTGCCCGTGCTGTTTCTCACCGCCCAGGCCGACGAGATCGACCGCGTGATGGGCCTGGAGATCGGTGCGGACGACTACGTCACCAAACCCTTCTCGCCGCGCGAGGTGGTGGCGCGCATCCGCAGTCTGCTGCGGCGCGCCGCCATCACCCAGCAGCAGGCTGCGGCCGTGGCGCCCGAGCCCGGTGTGTTCGCAGTGGACGAGGCGCGCGCGCAGATCCGCTTTCACGGCCAGACGCTTGCACTGACCGTGACGGAATATCGCCTGCTGCTGGCGCTGCTCGCTCAACCTGGCCGCGTGTTCACGCGCGAACAACTCATCGACGCCGCGCGCGGCCTGAACGTGGGCAGCGGCGAGCGCGCCATTGACACGCACATCAAGGGCCTGCGCGCCAAGCTCGCGGCCGTGCATCCGGCCAGCGACCCGATCCGCACGCATCGGGGGCTGGGCTACAGCGTCGAGCCCTGAGACAGCCCGTGCGTCTGTCGCTTCGCATCCTGCTGGGCTACTTCATCGTGGTGGGCGTGGCCGCCTTCTTCGTGCTGCGCGTGTTCGTGGCCGAGGTGAAGCCCTCCGTGCGCGAGACCATCGAGGAAGTCATGGTGGACACGGCCAATCTGCTGGCCGAGCTCGCGCAGCGTGAAGTGGTGGCGGGCAGCCTGAGCACCGGGCCCTTCGCCCAGGCGGTGGCGGCCTACCGGCAGCGCGAAGTGAGCGCGAAGATCTGGCACTACGAGAAGGAAAGCCTGGACTTCGACATCTACGTGACCGACACACAAGGGAAGGTCATCTTCGACTCCACCGGCCGCGCGCTCGGCCAGGACTACTCCCGCTGGCGGGATGTGAACCGCACCCTGCGCGGCGAATACGGTGCCCGCTCTACCCGCGTGATCGAGGGTGACGACAACAGCGCCGTGTTCCATGTGGCCGCGCCGCTGCGCGACGCGCAGGGCGCAATCATCGGCGTGCTTACCGTGGTCAAGCCCGTGTCCACGGTGGCGCCGATCATCGATCGCGCCGAGCGCACCATCCTCAAGCACGGGCTGTGGCTGCTGGCCGCCGCGGCTCTGGTGGGGGTGTTGATGAGCTGGTGGCTTACGCGCGCGGTCGGCAAGCTGGTGGACTTTGCCCAGCAGGCGCAGCGCGGCGTGGCGACAACACCGCCCAAGCTGGCTGTGCGCGAGCTCGATGCACTCGGCAACGCCATGCAGAGCATGCGCCAGGAAATCGAAGGCCGGCAGTATGTGGAGCAGTACGTGCAGGCACTGACCCACGAGCTCAAGAGCCCGCTTGCTTCGGTGCGCGCGTCCAGCGAGGTGCTGCAGGCTGCGGACCTGCCCGAGGCCGACCGTCAGCGCTTCGCGCGGCTCGTGGGTGAGCAGAGCGAACGGCTCACGGCGCTGGTGGACCGCGTGCTGGCGCTGGCGCGCCTCGAAGGCAGCGCGCAACTGGACCATGCCGCGCCGGTGGAGCTGAACGCGCTTGCAGATCGCACCGTGGCCAGCCATCGCGCTGCGGCCCAGGCCAGCGGCATCGACATCGCACTCAGCCCTTCAGCTGAGCCGATCACGGTGCAGGGCGACGCCGCACTGCTGGAGCTGGCGCTGTCCAACCTGCTCGCCAATGCCATCGACGCATCGGTGCAATCGCTTCGGGGCACCGCGCAGGCCGTGGCAGCCATTGAGGTGCGCGTCGAGAAAGACGCCGCGCGCGCCCTGCTGCAGGTACGCGACCACGGCCCCGGCATCCCGGACTACGCCCTGCCCCGCGTATTCGAGCGCTTCTACAGCCTGCCCAAAGCCGACGGCCAGCGCGGCACCGGCCTGGGCCTGGCGATCGTGGCGCAGGTGGCGGCGCGGCATGGGGGAGAAGCGGCGCTAGAGAATCAGCCGCGAGGTGGCGTACTCGCTCAGCTGAAGCTGCCGTTGCGCTAAAGCTCAGTGCTGCCCGGGCAGAGCCTCGGCCCAGGCGGCCGGCTCAATCGGATCTGCGAGCCGCTCAACACAGCCGGTGTATTCCAGCTCGCGGCTCTTCTCCGGGGCGCGCGCGATGCAGGCCAGCGCGTTGTCGATGCGCTGCAAACGCTGCTGCGCAAGCCGCAGCTCGCAGACCGCCGCCCAAGCATGCGGCCAGGAGCCGCCCGCCTGGGTCAGTAGCCCAGCCAGCTCACAATCCGCAACGCGCGCGGCGCGCCAAGTGCGCTGCTGCTCGATCAGCGCCGCGAGGATGCCGGCGCGCAGATAAGGCCCACCGTCCAGCTCGTACTGCTGTTGCAGCACACGATGCCGAGCGTCGATCTGTGCGTCCAGCTTGGCGGTCTGTGCCGCCGCGTCAAGCGCAGTACGCATCGCGCCACCCTCAGGCCAGCACTCTGGACGGTCCGTGCATTGGGTGTCTGCGCCATGGGCGCTCGCGCTCAACGCAGCTGCGCAGAGTGTGGTGACCAGTGTTCGAAGCGAGATCATCGTCAGCCTGCCTTTCCTTCGTTTGCAGCAGCATGCAAATGCCACTACCGCAGTTCAAGGCCCATGCAGGGGCTTAACGCACTCCTCACAGGTTGCTCACACGCGGGAGCACGCAGCCCATCAGAGCCTCACGCCACGGGCGCAGGATGCGGGCACGGATCGGACTTGTGGGGGTGTCTTCTAATGAAACCGTTTGTCTTCAAGGCGCTGAGCGTTCTCGCGCTGTTGTGGGTGTTGTGGGTGGCCAGCCTGATCGCCGCTGGCGTGGTGGACGACCGGCTGCGCTACCGCGAGGCGGCGCGGCAGGCGCTGGGCAACAGCCAGGCGGGCGAGCAGCTGGTGGTGGGGCCGGTGCTGCAACTGCCGTTTGAGGAGCGCTGGTTCGAGGACGAGCCGCTGGGCAAGGCGGAAGAGGGCCGCTTTCGAAAGGTGGAGCGCATCGTCGCCGGACATTATTCCGTGATGCCGGAAGCCCTGGATGTGGTGGGCCGCCTGAACGTCACGCAGCGCGGCTACGGGCTGTTCAAGTCCAACGTCTATGACCTGGAGGCGACGCTCACGGGCAGCTTCAAGGTACCGGCCACAGACGTGATCCTGCGCGCGCGGCGCGACAGCAGCGCCAGGTTCATGGGCACGGCCATGCCGCTGCTGGCATTCAGCGAAGCGCGCGGGCTGCGCAGCCTCACGCTGACGATCGATGGCGAAGCCGTCGCCGTGGCACCCTCCACCCAGCGCCCCGGCGGCCTGCCCGCCGTGCAGGCGGCTGCACCGGAAGGCCTGCCACTGCGCTGGGCGCCCGGCACGGTGGTGCCCTTCACGGTGAAGCTGGTACTCACGGGCACGGAGGCGGTGAACTTCCTGCCGATCGGCACGCTGAACACGGTGCGGCTGGATGCGAACTGGCCGCACCCCTCCTTTGGCGGCAATGTGCTGCCCACGCAGCCGCAGGTGCGCGCCGATGGCTTCGAGGCGCACTGGCAGCTGCCCGCGCTGGCCTCGGAAGCGCAGGCGGTCTGGCGCGCGGCGCTCGGCACCGAGAAGAACGCCGAACGGGGCGATGCCACCCGGGTGCACGCGCAGGCCTTTGGCGTGCGGATGATCGACCCGGTGAACATCTATTCACTGAGCGACCGCGCCACAAAGTACGCCATGCTGTTCATCACGCTCACGCTGGCCGGTTTTGCGCTGTTTGAACTGTTCAAGCAGCTGCGCCTGCACCCGGTGCAGTACGCCCTGGTGGGGCTGGCGCTGGTGCTGTTCTTTCTGCTGCTGCTCTCGCTGGCGGAGCGCGTCGGCTTTGGCTGGGCGTATTTCGCCTCGGCCGCAGCGTGCATCGGGCTGATCGGCTACTACGCGGCACATGTGCTGCAGGGCTGGCGTCGCAGCCTGCCGCTGAGCCTCGGCCTCACCGCCCTGTACGGCGCGCTCTACGGCCTGCTGAATGCGGAGGAAAACGCCCTGCTATCCGGCAGCCTGATGCTGTTTGCCCTGCTGGCGGCCGTGATGGTGGCCACACGCAAGGTGGACTGGTTTGCGCTCTTTGCCCAGGCCAAGGCCAGCCTGCCGGAGAAGCGCCCGCCGAACACGCCCCGCACCGCCGCGACGTACGTTCAGGCTCAGGGCGCGGAGTGAGCGGCAAGGCCGTCAGACCAGTTCAACCAATCCACCCAGGAGCGAACGATGGGACTCTTCATGGCCGCCGTGGTGATGGCGATGTTTGCGGGAATGCTGATTTCGGTGCCGGCGGGCGCGCTGATGAGTATCTGCACTGGCGCGCACAGGCTGCGGGCGCGCGAGGCTGTGCCGGTGGGTGCGCCCGCGGCTTGGCTGAGCCAGCCCGCCATGGCCTTTGCGCTGTTCTACGCGCTCTTTTTCAGCGCCTTTGTGGCGCTGGTGCGTTGGAAGGTGCCGGGTGCCCATCTTTTCGACACCTCGCACGGCCTTGCAGAGTTTCTGTTCTGGTTGCTGGTGCACGCAGGCGTTTGGTTGCTGGCGCTGGCGCCGGGCTTCGCGCTGGGATGGCAGATCGGCGACGCATGGGCGCGGCGTCTGCTGGGCGGTGTGCGCGTCAGGACAGCGCGGCGGCATTGATCATTGATGACCGAAATACGTCTATTTTTTCCAGTCGAAAGCCGCTTTCCGCTTGTCAGAAGCGCGGAAAGCATCATCCAGCACATCTCAAATTGGCGTCCGAATTTGAATTGATCAAGCACCAATGCGGCTCTTCAGCCCATCCGCACTCAAGACGCCGCGTCGCAGCGCGCGGGAATCACGCCTTCGTCGCGCAAAAGATCCATGACGATCTCGCGCCGAGCATTCAGCTGCTCGAAGACCTTGGGGTTGCGCTGGCCGGCGATGTCGATGTTCATGGCAAACACCCAGGCGCCCTTGTCGGTCTCCACCGTGCCCACCCACCAGGCCACGCCGGCAGGCAGCTCGCGCGGCGCCCAGCCGGTCTTGGCGCGGATGCGCCAGCAGGCATTGGCTTCCACGGTGAGCGCGTCGCGCACGATGCGCTGGCTGCGCTCGCTCATGGGCAGGTTCAGGCGGTAGAGGCGGTCGAGAAAGCTGAGTTCTTCGAGCGCCGAGACCTGCAGCGAGCCATCGAGCCAGAACGCAGTGAGGTCGTTGCCGATGTCTGCATTGCCAAAGGACAGGCGCTTGAGCCAGCCCTGCATCTGCTGCGGGCCGACGCGCTTGGCCAGGGTCTGGAAGGTGGGCACGGACGAGCTGCGCAGCGCCGACACAAGGGTGTGGGTGCGCGCCGTGGGGCCTTCAATCGTGCCTTCAGGCTGCACCGGCTCGAATTCGTCCTTGATCGCGCCGGTTTCCAGCGCAATGAGTGCGTTGGCGATCTTGAAGGTCGAGGCAGGCACCAGGCGGCGCTGGGCACGCTCGACATCACTCACCAGCACCGTGCGCCGCCCGACCCGGGTCAGCACCATCACGCCAGCCAGGCCGCGGCTGGCGAAGGCTTGGCGCCAACCGGGGCGCAGTTCCAGCGTGCGCGGCGCGCCATCGGTGCTGTCGGTGGCCACGTTGCGGATGCGCTTGGCGGCGGCCTGGCCCGGCAGCGCGCTCGGGCTCAGTGTCGATGCCGCGAGGGCGGCGGGCGCATTGCCGACCCGTGCGCCTGCGGCCGCCGTGGCGTCGCGCACCGGGGCTGCATCACCAGATGCACCCCAGACCACGGCATGCAGCAGCAGCGCACCACAGCCGGCCCAGAAGGCGGGGCGCAGCGCGGTACGGCAAGGCAGCGCCAAATTAGACAGCGCGGACGAATAGCGGGAGGAGGGCATGGGATCCGGCGTTCACGCCGACCGCGCGACACGATTGTTTCGCAGGCAGCAGGACGACTGGGCTTTGTCTAGGGTAAACCCTGAACACCGAATCCGCCAGCATCGCCGAACCCACGGGCGCGGCACGCGACGAGCGGTCGCTCAGCGCCAGGGCAGGCCGCGGCGCTGGGCGCTTGCGCGCAGCACCCAGGCCGCTTCCACCGTCAGCTGCCCGGCGCCATGAAGATCCAGCACCGCGCCCCAGGGCAGGCAGGCAAACTGCGCCACCTCGCCGTCCAGATTCACGGGGTTCTGGTGCTCGGGAATCACGGCGTCCCAGGCGAGCAGGTCTTCGATCAGCCAGCCTTCGCCCAGCGGCGTCGGGTCGATCGGCCGGGACTGCCTCAGGTGGCCGGTGGCGCGCAGCTCATGCAGATCGACCAGATGCAGCCCGGCTTCTTCGTGCACCTCACGCGCCAGCGCAGTGGGCAGGTCGGGCTCGCGGGCGCTGACCAGCCCGCCGGCCAGGGTGTCCCACAGGCCGGGGTCGGTCGCCTTGTCCAGCGCGCGCTGCTGCAACCAGACGCGTCCGTCCGGTGCCCAGCCGTTCAGGTGCACGGCCTGCGTGAGCAGGCCAAGCGGCCGCATGCAGGCCCGCTCGATGCGCGCCAGGCGCCGCGTGCCGGGTTCGTCGGCCGGGTCCAGCACCGGCAGAAGTTCGTCACGCCAGCGGCCGGTCACGCCCCAGTTGCGCAGCAGCACAGCCAGTTCGGCCAGCGCCCGGTCGTCCGCCGGAGCGTGCACGGCGCCGCGCTGCGCCCAGGCAGGGATCTGCTCGCACAGGCGCGTGGCCAGCGCCGCGGCCAGGCTGCCCACAGGCACGCCGCCGACATGAAAGGGAACGCGGGCAGGGAGCGCGGTGCTCATGGGGTCTGAAGGGTGCGGCTGCGCAAACGGCCTGCCCAGACGTTGAGCGCCAGACCGGCCATGATGAGCAGCGCGGCCAGCAGCTTCCAGCTCTGAAGCGGCTCGCCGAGCGCCAGCGCGGACGCGGACAAGCCAAACACCGGCACCAGCAGTGCCATGGGTGTGACCTGCGCTGCGGGGTACTGCGTGAGCAGCCAGTTCCAGACACCAAAGCCGAACAGCGTATTGCCCAGGGCCTGCCAAGCGACCGCCAACCAGCCTACCAGGCTGGCGTGCGCAAGCGCGGAAGCGATCGCCGCCCATCCGTCCAGCCAGAGGCTCAGGCCCAGCAGAGGCGGCACCGCGAACAGGCTGGACCACACCATGAAAGCCAGCATGTCCACCTTGCCCAGGCGGCGCGCCAGCACATTGGCCACCGCCCAGGCCAGCGCGGCCGCCAGGACCAGCGCAACGCCCAGCAAGGTCAGGTCGGCGGCTCCGCCGGAGCGCGAAAGGAGCAGACCCAGCGCCGCCAGGCCAAACGCCAGCCCGACCCACTGAAGGCGGTGCAGGCGCTCGCGCAGCAGGGCCATGGACAGACCGATCGTCATGAACACCTGGGTCTGGATCAGCAGTGAGGCCAAGCCCGGTGAAATGTCCGCGCGCATCGCGGCAAACAGCAGCCCGAACTGCAGGCCCGCCAGCGTGCCGATGCCCGCCATCAGCGCCCGGGGCACGGCCGGGCGCTTCAGGACGACGAGCCAGGGCAGCGCAGACGCAGCAAAGCGCAGGGTGGCCAGCAACATGGGTGGAAAGTCCGCCAGCCCGAGCTTGATGACCACGAAGTTCGTCCCCCAGACGAAGACCACCAGCAAGGCGAGCAGGGTGTGGGGCGCAGACATGGGCGCAGTGTATTGGCGGCATGCGATGGAACTCGCACGACGGCTTGCGCACTGCACCGGCTGACCTAAGCTGCAATCTGGCCCCTGCGCAGGAGAGCGGTCATGAACAACGCAGACCCATTCATATCCACGCCCCGTGCGGCACGTGCTGCACTGGCCGTCACAGCACTGGCGGTGCTCTCTGCCTGCGCTGGCCTGCCCGCCGCGCAAAGTGTGGAAGTCGACAATCAGAAGGTGGCGCAGATCGAGCGCACTGCGCGTGATCGCGGCGTGCAGGTGATGTGGCTCAACTACCCGACGCGTGTGGTCACGGCTGCGGCGCCGCGTCAGGACACATCTGCGCCCGCAAGCACCGCGCCCAGCAAGTAGCGCCCACACTCGCGAGGCGCATGACGCGCCCGTGACATGCGCCTGTGACATGTTGCGCCGGGACGGGCCATGGGCTTCCCGTGGCCGGTTGACCGTGACACAATCAGCCGCATGTCGCACATCCTGATCGTGGATTCGGTCGGACAACCGGTGCGCTGGGCAGGCATGCCCCGCGCAGCGCGCTACTACGCTGCCGACAAGGTGATCACCGAGCTTGGCGAGAACCTGTTCTCGCTGTCCGGCGGCTTCAATCGTGCGAGCCAGCGCATCTCCGAACTGGTGTTTTCATCGATCGTCATGGTGCGTGGGCGCCATCGCGTCCCGCACGATCACGCGCATGTCGGGCTGACGCGAGAGCGCCTGTTTCTGCGGGATCGCTTCATGTGCGCCTACTGCGGCAGCCGCTATGAAGAGCGGCAGTTGACGGTGGAGCACATTCAGCCGGTGTCGCGCGGCGGTCGCCATTCCTGGATGAACGTCGTCACCGCGTGCCGCGGTTGCAATCATCGCAAGGGCAACCGCACGCCCGAAGAAGCCGGCATGAGCCTGCTCTACGTTCCCTATCGGGTCTGTCGCAACGAGGGCTTCATTCTTTCGAACCGCAACATCCTCGCCGACCAGATGGCGTTCCTTTCGGCCAGCCTGCCGCGCTACAGCCGATGGTCTCCACACGCGGGCAGCTAGCTGCAACTGCCGCACATCAAAAAGGGGCCATTGCGGCCCCTTTTTGTTTGTGGCGCGACAGCTGCTCAGTGAAACACCAGCTTGGTCTGCATGATGCCGTCGAATTGCGCGAGGAACTGATCGATCTCGTCCTCGCCCGGCTGCTCGGCCATCAACGCAGATACCTTGTGCTTGAAGGCCTGGGCCAGATCGCCGTCCACGAAGACTTCGCGGCGGCCCTGCTTGTCCATGATCTCGTAGGCCGGACCCTGAGGTGTCTCGGGGAAGAGCACAACGCAATAGTTGTCGCTGTTGAAGATGGTTCGCATGAGAATCACTCCGATCTGGCACCCAGATGTGGGCCGATGCGCACACATCAAGTGCGCACCGAGTTCCGCCTCCAAGGGGTTTATCGGCGCCAGAACGCCGGAGTGAACAGCACGATCACCGAAAAAAGCTCCAAACGACCCAGCAGCATTGCGGCTGTGCAGACCCAGGTCTGCAGATCGCTCAGACCCTGATAGTTGCTTGACGGGCCGACCTGGCCCAGTCCAGGGCCGGTGTTGTTCAGGCAGGCGACGATGGACGTGAATGCCGTGATCGGATCCAGCCCGGACGCCAGCTGGATCAAGGTCAGAAAGATCATCGTCCCGCCGTAAATGAGCATGAACGCGAGCGTGGCCAGAATCACGCGGGAATCCACCATGCTGCCACCGAGCTTCACCGGATTCACGATGCGCGGGTGCAGGATGCGGACCAGCTCCCGCTTCGAGAGCTTGAACATGATCACGGCGCGCATCATCTTGATGCCCCCGCCTGTCGACCCAGCAGACGTTGCAATGGCGCACAGGAAAAGCATCAGGATCGGCGCAAACGCTGGCCACTTCTCGTAGTCCACGCTGGCAAAGCCCGTGGTGGTAGCGATCGACACCACGTTGAATGCGGCATGGCGCAGGGCCGTGAGGAATTCCGGGTACACCCCCTTGACCCACAGGAACACGGCCACGACCGCAACGCCTGCGTACATCACCAGCAGGTACCAGCGCGCCTCCGGGCAATCCACATAGGCACGCAGCGAACGGCGCCGCCAGGCTAGGAAGTGCATCGCGAAGTTGAATCCCGCCAGCGTCATGAAGACGATCGCGACCAGCTCGATCTGCGGTGAATTGAACTGCCCGAAGCTCGCGTCATAGGTCGAGAAGCCCCCCAGACCCATGGTGCTGGCCATATGGCAGAAGGCATCCAGGGTGTTCATGCCGGCGGCCCGGTAGCTCAGGAAACACGCGAGACTGATGCCGAGGTAGACCGCGTACAGACCCTTGGCCGTCTCCGTGATGCGCGGTGTGAGCTTGGCGTCTTTCATGGGGCCGGGCGTTTCGGCCTTGTAGACCTGCATCCCGCCCACACCGAGCAGCGGCAGGATGGCCACTGCCATCACAATGATGCCCATGCCACCGATCCATACCAGCAGATGCCGCCAGACGTTGATGGATGGCGGCAGATGCTCCAGGCCGCTGAGCACGGTGGCTCCCGTCGTCGTCATGCCGCTCATTGCCTCGAAGTAGGCATCCGTGAATGAGATCGGCGCGCCCGCCTGCTTGAAGTAGAAGAGCAGCGGGAGCGTGGCGAAGGCGGGCAGTGTGGTCCAGACGAGCGAGACCAGCAGAAAGCCGTCGCGGGGCATCAACTCGCGCCTGAACCGGCGCGTCGCCACAAACAGGGTCAGGCCGGCGATGAGCGTGATGAAGATGGCTTCGTCATAGGCGCTGCGCGCGGCATCACCGAGCACATGGGAGACCCCGAGCGGCACGAGCATGGTCGCGCCGAACAGCATGATGACAAAGCCCAGGATGTTGACGATGGGCAGGAGCTGACGCTGCATGCGCTGGGCTCAGAAGAAGCCGGCCGACACCTGGAACAACTTCTCGACCTTCGGTACGAGGCGCTTGTTGTTCACGAAGACGATGACGTGATCCTCTGCCTCGATCACCGTGTCGTGATGGGCAATGATGACTTCGGCGTCCTCGCCCTCGCCACGTACAAGGGCTCCCACGGTCACACCACGCTCTGCGGCAAACAGGTCGATCTGGTCGATGCGCCGCCCAACCACCTTGCTCGAGTTGCGGTCGCCGTGCGCGATCGCTTCCAGGGCTTCGGCCGCACCACGACGCAGGCTGTGAACGCGCGCCACGTCACCGCGGCGGATATGGGTCAGCAGATCACCGATCGTCGCCTGCGAGGGCGCAATCGCAATGTCGATCCGGCTGCCCTGCATCATGTCGGCGTAGGCCTTGCGGTTGATCAGGGCGATCACCCGCCGAGCGCCAAGCCGCTTGGCGAGCAGCGCAGCCATGATGTTGTTCTCGTCATCGTTGGTGACCGCCATGAAGAGGTCCATCTCCTGGACACTCTCGTCCGTCAGCAGATCTTCGTCCGTGGCATCGCCTTCGAGTACCAGGGCCGACGAACTGAGCTGCGTGGCCAGGCGCTGGGTCGTCCTCGGATTGCGGTCGATGACGCGCAGGTTGTAGTCCGACTGGAGCGCCTGCGCCAGACGCGTCCCGATGTTGCCGCCACCAGCGATCATGATGCGCCTGACGGGTTTGTCGATGGTGCGCAACTCCCGGATGAGTCTGCGCAGATGCTTGGTCTGCGCAAGCACAAAGACTTCGTCACCGGGTTCGATGATGGTCTCGCCGTCCGGGATCATGGCCCGTTGGGCGCGGTAGATCGTGACCACACGCACATCGATGCCCGGCAGATGGTCGCGCAACTCCCGGATGCGCTGTCGGACCAGCGCGCCGCCCTCAACGGCCCGCACCGCCACCAGAGAAACGCGTCCCTCGGCAAACTCGAGCACCTGCAGCGCTTCGGGAAACTCGACCAGTTTCAGGATGGTGTTGGTCACGCTCTGCTCGGGGCAGATGACCACGTCGGCCGCAAAGCCGTCGCGCGTCAGCGCCTCGTGCTCCTGAAATTCCGAGGAGCGAACACGAACGATGCGTGTCGGAATATTGAAGACATCGCGACCGATCCGGCTGACAACGAGATTGGTCTCGTCCGAAGTGGCGCAGGCCACAAGGAGCTCCGCATCGTCAGCACCGGCTTCGCGCAGGGTCTGAATGGATGTCCCCAGGCCCACGACACCTCGCAGATCCAGCCGATCCTGCAGGATCGCGATGCGTGCAGCATCAGGATCAATGACAGTGATGTCGTTCGCTTCGGAAACGAGGCTCTCTGCGACCGACTCCCCCACCCGGCCGGCCCCCACGATCAGGACTCGCATTCAGCGCTCCGCTGCTCTTTTGCTTGTGTGCCGGCGCAGCATAGACAAGCCGAGGTGTGCCCGGCCAGTCGTCAGGCGCTGTTGGCTTCGGCCTTCTTGCGGGCGAGCTCGATCCCGAGCTGCTTGAGCTTGCGGTAGAGGTGTGTGCGCTCCAGACCGGTGCGCTCGGCCACACGCGTCATGCTCCAGCCTTCGCGCGCCAGATGATGCTCGAAGTAGACCCGTTCAAACGCGTCACGCGCCTCACGCAACGGTGCATCCAGGGGCAGATCAAGCCCTGGCGGACTCGGAGCGATGGCGGGCTCGGCCGTGACTGCCTGCAGAACGCTGGGCATCATGCCCGACGCCGATGCAACCACCACCGGCGCAGCCTGCACCACGCTTGCGGGGCGTGCCGCAACCGCGGGCGCCTTGCCGCGGTTCAGAGCCACGGACACGGCCTTGAGCAGCTTGGTCAGCGTGATGGGCTTCTCAAGGAAGTCGATCGCGCCGATGCGCGTCGCCTCGACTGCCGTGTCAATCGTTCCGTGGCCGCTCATCATGATCACGGGTGTCGCCGCCAAAGCGTTCTGGCCAGCCCACTCCTTGAGCAGCGTGACGCCGTCGGTGTCGGGCATCCAGATGTCGAGCAGGATTGCGTCGAAGTGCTGAGTGGCGCGGGCAGAACGAGCGCTCTGCGCATTTTCTGCGCTCACGACCTCGTGGCCTTCGTCGTTCAGGATTTCCGAGAGCAACTCCCGAATACCCACCTCGTCGTCCACGACCAATATCCGTGCCATGCGCTATGTCGATCCTGCTGTCTGCGCCGCCTGTGAGGCGTACTCCCTGGAGATCAGTTTGGTGAACGTGATCTCCACTTCCGCGCCACCGCTGTCGCGGTTGCGCACCGAGACTCGGGCGCCATGCTCGTCGGCGATCCGCTTCACGATCGCCAGTCCGAGCCCCGTGCCTCCCGCTTTGCTGGTGACATAGGGCTCGAAGGCTCGAGCAAGAATCTTTGCCGGGAACCCCGGACCCGAGTCTCTGATCGAGAACTTTACACGCTTTCGACTCGGCGACTCGGCGTCGGTGAGCAGGGTAGTCGATACCCAAACGTGCCGGCGCGGTGGACCATCCACACCCTCCGGCGCACGATCGCAGGCCTCAAGCGCGTTCTTGATCAGGTTGTGAATCACTTGGCGCAGCTGTGGTGCGTCACCTTCAATCAGCGGCAGCCGATCATCAAGCGTCACGGCAATCCGCCCCTGAGGCCCCAGCTCATGCTCATACAGACGCATCACTTCGTCCACCAGCGCATTGAGATCGAGCGGCGCAAGCTCCGCGGCGGGCATGCGCGCATAGTCCCGGAACTCATTGACCAGCCGCTTGAGTGCAGTCACCTGGTTGATGATCGTCGCGCAGCTCTTGATCAGCACATCGGCACTGGCGGCGTCCAGCTTGTCCGCCAGCTTGTGCTGCAGGCGCTCGGCCGACAGCTGGATCGGCGTGAGAGGGTTCTTGATCTCGTGAGCAAGACGCCGTGCAACCTCCGCCCAGGCGGTACTGCGCTGAGCGACGATGAGCTCGGTGATGTCGTCGAACACGACGACTCGCCCGGCGCTCGTGCTGTCGGCCTGCGCGGGGTCGGCGCCGAGCGCACCGGCAAGAGGTGCGCTGCGCACCAGAAGGTTTACGGCCGCGGCCTCATCCATGGCTCCGATCGGCGTGCGCGACATTTCAAGCTCCGCCTGCCAGATCGACTCGCCACGACTGCTTTCCCGCTCAAGAAGCTGCGCAAACCCTGGGGGCAAGGCATGCTGGACAGCGTGACCGCGATGATCCGCAAGCGATGCACCGAGAATGCGCACGGCGCTCTGGTTGTACGTGGACAGCCGCCCCTGAGCATCTAGTACCAGCACGCCCGCGCTGAGGTTGGCGAGCACATTTTCGAGAAACAGGTTGTTTGCCTCCAGCAGACGGCGCGAGGCGTCAGTTGTGGCACGCGCCTCGGAAAGCTGTTCGGTCATCCGGTTGAAGGACTCCATGAGGAGCGACAGCTCGTCGCCCGCACGGCGCAGCGGAAGCGGCCGGAAGTCCCCGCTGGCTACTGCCCGGGTACCTTCAGCAAGGGCGAGCAAGGGTGCACTCATGCGGCTCGCCAGCAGGAAGGCGCCGGCGATCGACGCCAGCACGGCGAGCAGGAGCACCAGGGTCATCGTGAGCGTGTACATGTCACGCAGCCCCTCGCGGGAGAGCGCGAGTTCCCGATAGTCCTGGAATCCAGCGCGAACCGCCTCGGCATTCCGCGCAAGCTGTACCGGCACCGGTTGAAGCACCTGCAGGTATCGGATGCGAGGGTTGATCTCCAGCGTCCGCGGATCGGCCAGTTGCACGACAACCCGCATGCGCAGCCGCGGGTCGCGGTTCGGATCAATCGCGTCTGGGCGCGCATCACGGCCCTCGCGCGCCTCCAGCTCTGATTCCAGCTGGGCGACCGGGCGGCCTTGCCGGACGCTGCGCAGTTGCGCCTGGGGTGGAAGCTCGGCGCGCAGAGAAAATCCGCTGGATCCGCTGGACGCCAGCACGCGCCCGTCGGCCGTGAAGACAACGATGTCGGCCTGGCCGAAGCTGCTACGCGCCAGGTCGATCTGCGCGGAGAGCGAGCCATCGGGCAGGCCGGCCAGCTCCGATGCAAGGGCCCGCGTACGCCGCGACGTATCGTCCAGCAGGCTATCGAGCGCGGTGCGCGTGAGCGTCAGCCCCGACTCCAGTGCGGCATCGACCCGCACGTTGAACCAGCTCTCGATCGAGCGATGCAGGAATGTGGTCGAGACGAGAAAGATCACGACGCCGGGCAGCATGCCCATGGCCGAAAACGCCAAGGCAAAGCGCATGGTCAGCCGCGCACCGAAGCGGCGCTGATAGAGGCGTCTTGCCAGACGCCAGGCGAGGGCCAGAACAGCCGCGAGCACCACGCCGGCCACCACGAAGTTGGCCAGCAAAAGGGTGTTGTAGTGGCGCGCAAAGAGCGCTGTGTTGCTCGTCCCCGCCGCAAGCAGGAAGAGGGCGACGCCCGCCAGGCCCAGGGCAGCAATCAGGCCGTAACGCCAAACTCGACTCATCGAGGCTCGATGCTAATGCGGCGCAGCTCGGAGTCGAGCAACCATTCGCGCTGCGTGAGCGCGTTCAGTTGGAAGGGTTTGGGCAACTGGGTCAAGTCCAGCCGCAGGCGTGCGGTGAGCCGATATCGTTCTCCGCGCTCAAGCGCATTGACCGGCACGATCGCTTCGCGCCGGACGCGCGAGATCAGCCGAAGCGCCTCTTCCAGGCTGGCGAAGTTCAGGGTCGCCGAGGCGCTGCGCTGCCCGTCGGCATTGATGGCAACCCGATACTGTCGAGTCAGCGCGTTGAAGCTCAGGCGATACGTCACGGTGCCACTGGCCACCGTCTTGTCTAGCCAGTACCAACGGCGTTGCTCGAGGTCATAGTCAAAGACAAAGAACAGCGGAACCGCGAGCAGGGCCTCTTCCAGGCGCTGAGGCAGCTCAATGCGGTAGTCAGCAGAGAGAAAATAGCCATCTTCCCGCGTCGTAAGGCTCAGCGCCCCGCTCTCGATGCCTTCGGCACGCGCCGCGTGCGCCGGCCAGAGACCCAGGGCGAGCGCCAGCAGACCGATCGCCAAGGCGCTCAGCAGCATTCGGAGAACAGGAGGTTGCCGCGTCGCGGAAGACGCGTCGATTGCGCTCAAGGCAACTACTTCTGGAGGATGGCGTAGAAAAACCCATCATGATTGTCCGCGTCGCCTGACAAAGGTAGCAACTGCAGCGGCTCGCCAATCAGGCTGGCGTCCGGCGTTCGTTGCAGGAAAGCGTCGATTTGATCGCGCCCCTCCTCTTTCCAGACCGAACAGGTCGCGTACACCAACCGGCCGCCCGGTGCCAGCGCGGTCCAGAGCTGATTGAGCAAGTCGCGCTGCTCGCTGGCCAGCCGCGCGATATCGGCTGGCCGCCGCAACCAGCGGATATCCGGCTGCCGCCGCACGATGCCACTGGCTGAGCATGGCGCATCCAGCAGAATCCGCTGGAATGGGCGCCCATCCCACCACTGCGCCAGTTTTGCGGCATCCGCGACCTTCAGTTCTGCGTTGAGACCGAGGCGAACCAGATTCTGGCGGACCAGCGCGAGTCGGTCGGGGTCGCTGTCGAGCGCGAGCACATCACAGTCCGTCCGCTCAAGGATATGCCCGGTCTTGCCGCCCGGTGCCGCACAGGCATCCAGTACGCGCATGCCCGGCTGCGCGTCGAGCATGTAGGCCGCACGCTGGGCCGCTTCGTCCTGCACCGAGCACAGGCCCTCGTCAAAGCCGGGCAAGCCAGAGACGGGTCGAGCGCGCGCGAGGATCAGGCCAGACACCCCAATCGGCCGACTTTCGATTCCGTCGGCGACCCAGCGCCGGGCCAGCGCTTCCCGGCTTGTCCGCCTCAGGTTTACCCGCAGCGTCATGGGGCCAGGCCGGTTGTTGGCCTCGACGACCTCGCGCCACTGCTCGGGATACTGCGCAATCGTGCGATCGAGCCACCACTGCGGATGACCAAGTTCGCAGACTGGATCGCGCATCGCGCTCGACATCGCGTTTGTCCGCTCGCGCAGAAATCCGCGCAACACCGCGTTTGCGAATCCTTTTAGGCGTGTACCACCGGGCAGGGCCGCGGCCGCTTCCACGGCCTGACTCACCAGGGCATGCTCCGAATACTTTTCCGGCGCCGAAGCCAGGAGCGTCAACGCCAGGGTCAGCAGGCTGTTGAGTGGCTCGGCAGGTAACCGCGCCGCACCTTGCGCAAGCAAGTGCTCGCCCAGTGCCAGATGGCGCAGCGCATGGGCCGCGAGATCATGAACCGCGCCGGGGTTGCCCGCCTGTGCCCGGGCTTTCCCGAGGCCGTCGTCCAGGGTCCGGCCGGCGCGCACGCCCTGCACACAAGCGGCAGCGTGAATCAGGCTGCGCCAAAGCGGCTCATCGCGCGCCGGTGATGCACGCTCGGTTGGCCGATCACTCATCAACCGACAACCACACGCATGGGGTCAGGCATGTCCCGTCGGCGCGACTTGTCCTTGCCCAGACGTCCATCAGCGGCGAGGATCAGATCCGGGAGATGCTCACCGTCGGCTGGATACTGCGCCGACCCGATGCTCACGCGAGGAAACATCGCTGTGCCCTCATGCATGACGGGCAGCTCCACCGCCTTGCGGATTCGCTCGATGACCTGATCGGTCTGTTCGAGACCGCCACCGTGCGTGAGCAGCAGGGCGAAGCGGTCGCCATCGATCCGGCCGACGACATCATGACCACGCAGAGCGTCGCACATGCGGCGCGCGGAGATCGCCAGCATTGCGTCAGCGGCGTCATGCCCGGCGGTTTCATTCACGCGCCGGAAGTCATCAAAGTCAAGCAGCAAAAGCGTCAGGGGGGACTGCGTGCGACGCGCCGCCGCCAGAGCGCGCTCGGCCAGCTCGTCCAGCAGGCGGCGGTTCGCCACGAGCGTCAGCGGGTCAATCCGCGCGACATCCAGCGTGTCTGCGTGGTGGGAGGCCCAGAGCAATGCGATGCCACACAGCAAGCTGGCGACCAGTACCAAAGCAACGAAGAGCAGGCTCAGCCCGGGTACGAGCAGCACTGCGGAAGCGGCTGCGCAGCACGCGGCCGCGACGCCGTTCAGCCAGCGCAGCTGCGGGCCAGCGGGCGCACCGCGCAACAGAAACACATGCAGACCGGCACTCACGAGCAAGCACCCGATGCCAAGCCATGTCGGCCAATTGCCGAGCTGCACCCCGAAGCTCAGACCGGCGGCCTGCATCCACGGGGCACCGGATTGCATCAGCGTCTGGCGTGTCTTCTTGATGGCGGCCTGTGTCGATGCAATCACCGCCACAGCCACTGCGGCGCCTATCCCGGCGACGCCGAGCGTCTCGGGACCAAAGGCAAACAGTGTTTCGGGGCTAGGCATGGGGTGGGTGCGCTGTACTGGCAGGTCTGCAGGCCGGTTGCCGGACACGACGCATTGTTGCGAACTCAACGCACAATCAGGCGTCAGGAGTTTGCCATGCAACAACGATTGTCACTTCCCACCGTTCTGGTATGCGGCGGCTTGCTGCTCACACTCGCCATGGGGATTCGCCACGGCTTCGGTCTCTTCCAGCTGCCAATGACGGGCGCACATGGCTGGACCCGGGAGACCTTTGCCTTTGCACTGGCACTGCAGAATCTGCTCTGGGGCGCCACCCAGCCGTTTGCGGGAATGCTTGCTGATCGCTACGGCGCGGTGCGCGTTTTGCTGGTAGGCGTGGTGCTGTACGCCGGAGGGCTGATCGTCATGGCGCTTGCCGGTACCGGCTGGGGCTTTTCTCTTGGCGCCGGGTTGATGATCGGCTGCGCGCTCTCAGGCACAACGTACTCGATCGTTTATGGCGTGATCGGCCGGACCGCGGCCCCAGAGAAGCGTTCCCAGGCGCTGGGCATTGCAGCAGCTGCCGGCAGCTTCGGTCAGTTCATCATGATTCCGGTGGAGCAGACGCTGATCGCCAACTTCGGCTGGCAGCACGCGCTCTTGATTCTGGCAGCGGTCGCGTTTCTGATGGCGCCGCTTGGCGCCGGGCTGCGCGAACCCAGGGCCCAGGCTGCGGGGGCCGCCGGTCAGTCGATCATGCAGGCCATCCGTGAAGCATTCGGCAACCGAAGCTTTCAGTGGTTGATGGCGGGCTACTTCGTCTGCGGCTTCCAAGTGGTTTTCATCGGCGTGCATTTGCCGGCGTACCTGAAGGACAAGAGCATGTCGCCTGACGTGGCGGTCGCGGCACTGGCACTTGTCGGTCTGTTCAACATCTTCGGCACCTACACCGCCGGACTGCTGGGCGCTCGGATGCCGAAGAAGTACATCCTTTCATTCATCTATTTCGCGCGGGCGGCAGTGATCATCCTGTTTCTGCTGGCGCCGCTCACACCCTGGAGCGTGTATCTGTTTGCAGCGGCGATGGGGCTGCTTTGGCTCAGCACCGTACCGGTAACCAATGGTGTGATCGCCACCATCTTCGGCGTACAGTATCTGGGCATGCTGGGCGGCTTCGTGTTCTTTTCGCACCAGGTCGGCAGCTTCCTGGGCGTCTGGCTCGGTGGCCTGCTGTTCGACCGAACCGGCAGCTACGACATCGTATGGATCATCACCATCGCACTGGGCGTCTTCGCGGGCCTGGCGAATCTGCCGATTCGCGAGCAGCCCGTCGCTCGGCTTACCCAGCCGGCACCGGCATGAGCACTCGGCGCCCAGCACAGCGCGGCGTGGCGATTGTCTCCGCGCTGCTGGTGGCAGCACTCATCACGGTGCTGACCATCCAGTGGTTTACGGCCCAGGCGGCCCAGGCGCAGGCCGTCGAAACGCAGCGCGCAGCCGTGCAGGCGCGCTGGCTGGTGGTGGCGGCCACCGACTGGGCGCTGATGCTGCTGCGCGAGGACTCCAACACCCTCACCGACAGCCTGCAGGAAGTCTGGGCGACGCCGCTGGCGCGCACGCGGATCACGGATGCGAGCGGCAAGCTCGAAGCCTTCGTGTCCGGCCGGATCGAGGATGCGCAGGGACGATTCAATCTGGCCGATCTGGTCAAGGGCGGGGCACCGGACGAAGAGGCCGTGGCAGGGCTTCAGCGCCTGATGGTCGCGGCCCGTCTGGACGCGAGCAAGGCCGAGCGGATTGCCGAGGCCATGCTGCTCGTCACCCCGGCGCCACCACCTGAGCCGCAACAAGGCCAGAGCCGGCAACCCGAGGGCCGCCCGCCAAGTACCCCTGCGGTCGCCCCCCCCGCACCGCGGATCAAGAACGTGATGGATCTGGTCGGCAAGAACGAGTTAACCGAAGCTGACCTGATCGGCTTGGAGCCATTTGTCGTGGTCATCCCCAAACCTGCCGGGCAGCCTGGCAAGTCGAGGACGCGGATCAACGTGAACACCGCCAGTGCGCCCGCGATTGCCTCCGCTAGCGAGGAGTTGGCGAAGATCGCTGAGGCCATCGTTGCTCGGCGAGAACGGATTAGCCGGTTCAACCAAACGGCTGAACTGAGGACGAACTTTCCAGCACTGAACGCAATCACTGAGGGCGACTCCTTAGCGAACGTTTCGGTGAACAGCCAATACTTCATTGCCACCGGCCGCATCGAACTCGGCCGTGTGAACATGACCCGTCAGGCGTTGATACTTAGGCAAAACGAAGGTCCACGGCTGGCAAGCGTCGTGTGGGCGCGGGAGCTCTAGCGACGCAAGCTGTAGCAAACACACACAAATCTGAGGCAAAGTGTGAAGAGTGATGCTCAGCTAGCAATAAGCCGGGCATAGAATCGGATGCATGTCCGACCTGATCCTGCTGCCGTCGGCGGCCACACTCGCCTCTGGCGGGTTCGCGAGCGACACCGGTGTGTGGCGGCTCGCGGCTGGCCAGGCGCAGCGGATGACCCTGGCTGCGGCGCTGAACGAGTCGCGCCGGCCCGTCGTGCTGCTGCACCCGGCGGATGCGCGGCTTGCGCAGGTCAAGGTGCCGCCCATGAACCGCGAGCGGAGCCTGCGCGCAGCGGCACTGGCCCTGGACGAGCAACTGCTGGGCGAGAGCGGCAGCCTGCAGGTTGCGCTGGGCGAACGCATCGGCGACTTGCTGCGCATCGCACTGGTGGACCGCGCCCTGATCACGAGTCTGCGCACGCTGCTCGCGCAACTGGGTGCCGCCCAGGCGCCCATCGGCCCTCTGGCCGCGGCACTCCCCCCCACGCAGATGCCCGCCCTGTGGGGCGTGGATGGCGAGATCTTCCTGTTCTCCACCGAAGCCACGCTGAGCCTCCCCCCCGAGGATGCGGCGACCGTACTGGCATTGGGCGCCACGGCAACCGGCACGGCGTACGGGCTGGCTCCGCTGGAAGGCTGGAGTGCGGGCGGCAGCCTGCCGCCGCTGCAGGTACCCAGCATCCTGTTTTCCAACGGCCAGGCAGGCAAGCAGCTTTGGAAGGCCTGGCGTGCACCAAGCTATCTGGCCGCCGCCTGCGCGCTGGCTGCACTTGCCGGCCTGTCGCTCTGGTGGCAAGCCTTGAGCGGCGAAGCCACGCGGCTGCAAGACAGCATGCGCGCCCAATTCGTGAAGGCACTGCCCGGCACACCGATGACCGGCAGCCCGGTGGAACAGTTGCGCGCGGCATTGGCCGGCGGTTCCGGCGCGTCCACGTTTGAACGGCTGCTCGAAGCCAGCGACCGCGCCGCCGCGAGCTGGCCGCGCGACCTGCTGCAGGGCGCCGACTACGGCAATGAACGACTGACCCTGCGCTTCGCTGCGAAAGGACTCGACGCCTCGACAAAGACCCAGATCGAAAGCAGCTTGAAGGGTGTGGGCCTGAACGCCCAATGGACGGGCGAAACCACCGCGCTGGTCACACCAGGGGGTGCGCGATGAGCAGCACCCTGGCCATGCAGCGCTTCGGCGGCTTGTCCCAACGCTGGGCGGCGATGACCGCGCGGGAGCGAACGCTGGTCAGCGGCGGCGCAGTGTTCGTGTTGCTGGCGCTCATCGTCGGCCTGTGGGTGGTGCCGATGCTGCGCGACATACAGCGCATCCAGCGCGATCTGCCGCGTCTGCACCAGCAAAAGGCTGAAGTGGAGCGTTTGGCCGCGGCCGCTGCGGGGCGGGGACAAGTGAGCGCAGCCAGCGCCGATGGCTTGCGCCAGCTGGCCGAGGGCCTGGGGGTCAAGGTCGCCGCGAGCGGTACCGGCCCCTTCACTGTCGAATTCGACAAGATCAGCTTCAACGGCCTGACCCAGTTCATCGCTCAGGCGCGGCGCAACCATGGCCTGACAGTGCGTCAGGCTGAACTCAACCGACAGGCTGCAGGTGTGGTCAGCGGCCGCGTGGTGTTGGCGCAATGAGCCAGCGCGCATCCGCTCTGCTCTGCGCGCTGCTTGCGGCGCTGGTGGCACTGCTCATCTGGTTGCCGGCGCGCTGGGTGACACCCTTTGTGAAGGACGCCTCGCGCGGTGGGGTGTCTCTCGTGGGCGTAAACGGCACGATCTGGTCAGGCAGCGGCTGGATCGAGATCGCGCCGGCTGCCGGGGTCGGCCAGGCGCCGCTGGTGCTGCCTGAGCGACTGAGCTGGGATGTGGATGCCGCACCGCTGCTGACCGCCCGTGTGCAGGGCCGCGTACGCTTTGGTGACCGACCCTGGAGTCCCTTGGCGGCGAACGTGAACGGCTTCACACTCGCACCTGGCGCCACGGCGATGGATGCGCGCGAACTGGTGGCTGCCGGTGCGCCGCTCAATTCCATGCAGCCCGGTGGCTGGCTGGACGTTCGCTGGGACGAATTGCGCGGTGCGCGCGACGGCCGCGCGATGACGGTGAACGGCCAGATCCAGGCGCTCTGGACCGGGGCAACCACTCGTCTGTCCGGCGCTGAACCTCTGGGCGACTATGCGCTCGAAGTTCGGCTGACCGGCCAAGGCCCAGCCCAGTCGGCGCAGCTGCAACTGAATACCCGCAACGGCCGCCTGCAGATCAATGGCCAGGGCCAGTTTACTGCCGGAGCGCGGCCGCAATTCCGGCTGGTGTCCACGGCCAGCGAGAGTGAACGTGAACGGCTGGCGGCCGTGCTCAACCTGCTGGGCCGCCGCCAGAACAACGAGTACGTGCTGAGCTTGGGCTCCTGAGCCTGCCTGCGCGACGCACGAACAGGACGCGAAACATGAAGTTTCCTCAACTCAAACGCAGCTCCGCCGCCGCCCCGCTGCGCGGTCACACGGGCCTGGCGCTGGCCGTCGCGATGTGCATCGCGTTCGGTGCCGCCAGTCTGCCGGCCCAGGTGCTTGCCCAGGAAGCGCTGCGAGGCGACCGCGTCACACTCTCATTTGCCAACGCCGACCTCGAAGCCACCGTGCGCACGATCGGCGCCTACACCGGCAAGCAGTTCCTGCTTGATCCGCGCGTCAAGGGCACGCTCAATCTCGTGAGCGAAAAGCCCTTGGAACGTGCCGAGGTGCTCAAGGCCCTGTACGCCTCCCTGCGCATGCTGGGCTTTGCCGCCGTGGAAGTCGGCAATGTGGTGCGAGTGGTGCCGGAAGCTGATGCCAAGCTGCTCGGCGGGACGGTGGGCCAGGGCACGACCGTGCGCCAGCGCGGCGATGTGCTTATTACCCAGACTTTCCGCCTGCAGAACGAGAGCGCGCAGAACATGCTGCCCGTCCTGCGACCGCTGATCTCGCCGAACAACACCATCAACGCCTTCCCCGGCAACAACAGCCTGGTCATCACGGACTACGCCGAGAACGTGGCACGCCTCGCGCAGATCATCGCGACGCTGGACGCAGCGCCCCAGGTGGACGCCGAGATCATTCCGGTCATCAACGCCTCGGCCGTCGATCTGGCCAATACCATCCAGCGCCTGACCGACAACGTGCAAGACCCGGCGCAGCGCGTGACCGTGCTGGCCGATCCGCGGACCAATGGGCTC
The DNA here is from genome assembly GCA_001295775.1 of beta proteobacterium AAP99. Taxonomy (GTDB): domain Bacteria; phylum Pseudomonadota; class Gammaproteobacteria; order Burkholderiales; family Burkholderiaceae_C; genus Piscinibacterium. Next base: position 12,294 of record LJIA01000004.1, on the reverse strand, counting down.
ATCGTGCGTGCGCCGTCGCAGCAGCGTCTGAACCAGATCAAGCTGTTGATCGCACGTCTGGATACGCCGGGCACGGGCGCAGGCAACCTGCATTTCGTCAGCCTGAAGAACGCAGAAGCAACGCGCCTCGCGCAGACGCTCTCCGCGATTCTCGGCGGGCCGACCGGCGGTGCCAGCGGCGGGGGCGGTGCCGGCTTCAGCCAGCCGCAGCCCATGCCGCAGCAGCAGAACAACCCGCTCGGGGGTGGCGGTGCGGCAGCAGGCGGCGCCACGCAACCCAGCGCCAACTTCGGCCAGAACAGCGGCGGCGGCATCGTGACCGTGCAGGTGGCCGGCGGCGTCTCGATCACGGCCGACCCGGCGACCAACTCGCTGATCGTGCGGGCCCCGACGCCGGTGTATCGCGACATCCGCGCCGTGATCGAGCGGCTGGACCAGCGCCGTGCACAGGTGCTGATCGAAGGCCTGATTGTCGAGGTCAGCGAGGAAAAGATCTCCGAGCTGGGCATCCAGTGGGCCGGGCTGACAGGCAGCGATGGCAGTCGGTACCGTGCAGGGGTGATTTCCTCCTCGGGCCGCGGGGGCGCTGGACTCGCAAGCTTGATCGCGGGCGGCACCTCGGCAGCCGGCGCCGCCCTGAATACGGGCTTCAATCTCGGCATCTTCCGCAACCTCAACGGCGAGCTGACCTTGGGCGCGATCGCCCGTGTGCTGCAGAGCGACGCCGGCGGCAATGTGCTCTCGCGCCCCCAGGTGATGACCCTGGACAATGAAGAAGCGCGCATCGTCATTGGCGAAAACGTGCCCTTCGTGACCGGCTCGTTCACCAATACCGGTGGCGGTGGCGCGTCCGTCAATCCCTTCCAGACCATCGAGCGGCGCGACGTCGGCCTGACCCTGCGCGTGAAGCCGCAGATCAGCGAAGGCGGCGTGGTACGCATGGCGATCTTCCAGGAAGACAGTGCGGTTCGCACGACTGGTCCTGCAGGCCCGACCACCAGCAAGCGCGCGGTGGAAACCAATGTGCTCGTGGACGACCGCGACATCCTGATTCTCGGCGGCCTGATCCGCGACACCGCAGACGGCGGCGTGGACAAGGTGCCTCTCCTGGGCGACATCCCGGTCATCGGCAGTCTGTTCCGCTACGACCGGCGCTCGCGCAACAAGACCAACCTGCTGATCTTCATCCGCCCCACCGTGATCCGTGATGCGAACGCCGCCCGGTCCGTGGTGGGCGATCGGTACGAGGAAATCCGCGCCCTGCAGCGCGAGGCCAATCCGAACACCAACATTCTGCTGCCCGAGATCGGTCAACCCCGCATGCCCGATCTGCCGCCGGTTCGCATTCCGCCTACGGTCATTCCGGCGCCGACACCAGCGCCCGCCACGCCGGCCGCCGAACCGCCCAAGCAGTAGGCGCATCTGCCATGACGCCGCTGATCCCCTACCCCTTTGCGCGCGCCCACCAGCTGCTGGTGACGCGCGTGGGTGATGGCATCGAAGTGCGTGCCTCGCGCTCGTCCACTCTGACCGGAATCGCGGAGATCCGGCGCGTGCTGGGCATGGTCAAGCTGCGCATGGAGGACGAAGACGCGCTGCGCGAAGCGATCTCCAAGGCCTATTCGGCCAGCGAGGGCAGCGCGCAAAGCGTGGTGGACCAGGTGGCCGACGATGTAGACATCGCCCGCCTGATGGAAGACACGCCGGCGGTGGAAGACCTGCTGGAAAGCGCGGACGACGCGCCGATCATCCGTCTGATCAATGCCCTGCTGACGCAAGCCGTGCGCGAGGGCGCCAGCGACGTGCACATCGAAGCCTTCGAGGACAGCTCGGTGGTACGTCTACGCATCGACGGCACCCTGCGCGACATCGCGCGGCCCAAGCGCGCCCTGCATGCCGCGCTGATCTCGCGCATCAAGATCATGGCGCTTCTCGACATTGCCGAGAAGCGCCTGCCGCAGGACGGCCGCATCACCCTGCGCGTGGCCGGCCGGCCTATCGACGTGCGCGTCTCCACCCTGCCCACCGGCTTCGGCGAGCGCGCGGTGCTGCGCCTGCTCGATAAGAGCAACGACAAGCTCGATCTCAACGCCCTGGGCATGGCCGCGGACACGCTCGCGCAATTCGATGCCCTGATCAAGCAGCCGCACGGCATCGTGCTGGTCACGGGCCCGACCGGCTCGGGCAAGACCACCACGCTCTATGCCGGCATGAAGCGCATGGACGCGAGCACCACCAACATCATGACGGTGGAAGACCCGATCGAATACGAGCTGCGCGGCGTGGGCCAGACGCAGGTGAACGCCAAGATCGACCTGACCTTTGCCACCGCCCTGCGCGCCATCCTGCGGCAAGATCCGGATGTGATCATGATCGGCGAAATCCGCGACCTCGAAACCGCGCAGATCGCCGTGCAGGCCTCGCTCACCGGCCACCTCGTGCTGGCCACCCTGCACACCAATGACGCGCCGAGCGCCGTGACCCGCCTGGCCGACATGGGCATCGAGCCCTTCCTGCTGTCGTCGAGCCTGCTCGGTGTGCTTGGCCAGCGCCTGGTGCGCAAGCTCTGCCCGCACTGCCGCAAGCTGGAGGTGGTGGAAGGCCGCACGGTGTTCCGCGCCGTGGGCTGCACCGAGTGCGGCAACAGCGGCTACAGCGGACGCAGCGGCGTGTACGAACTGCTGGTGGTGGACGAGAACATCCAGAAGTTGATCCACGAGAACGCTGGCGAAGCAGCGATCCGCGACGTCGCCATGGCCAAAGGCATGCGCACCATGCGCATGGACGGCGAGCGCTACATCGGCAACGGCACCACCTCGCCCGAGGAAATCATCCGCGTAACGCGGGACGCTTGAGGGCTGGCCGTGGAAACACTGCAGCCCGCACAGCGCCATGCGTCAAATTCGGCCATCATTTGGCCGATGCGGTCAAAACAGACTTTCCGCTTGTGGGGCGCGGATCTTGGGGTGTATTCTGCTCCCGAAAGACCGAGAATACTTCATTTTCGGTCAGAACTGACCAGCAAGGCGGCTTGATGGCAGCCTTTCGCTACGAAGCCGCCACCCTCGCCGGCAGTCTGACGCGCGGCGTGATCGAGGCCGACAGCGAGCGCCACGCCCGCCAGCTGCTGCGCGAGCGCGGTGACACGCCGGTCTCCATCGAGCTGGTCGAACAGAAGTCGGCCGCCGCCGGCTTTCGCCGCAAGCTCAGCGCCAATGATCTGGCCCTGGCCACGCGCCAGCTCGCCAACCTGATCGGCGCGCGCCTGCCCATGGAGGCCAGCCTGGCCGCGCTGATCGAACAGACCGAGCGGCGCGAGTCGCGCGAGGTCTGGGCGGCGGTGCGCTCGCGTGTCATGGCCGGCGCGAGCCTGGCCACCGGCATGGCGGACTTTCCGCGCGAGTTCGACACGGTCTATCGCGCCCTGATCGCCGCCGGCGAGGACTCCGGCAACCTCGGCCGCGTGCTGGAGAAGCTGGCAGACTACCTCGAAACCCGCGGCGCCCTGCGCGCCAAGGTGGTAGGTGCGATGACCTACCCGGCCATCGTGACGGTGATCGCACTCATCATCGTGATTGCGCTCATGACCTATGTCGTGCCCCAGGTGGTGGGCGTGTTCCAGAGCACCAAGCAGGAGCTGCCCCTGCTCACACGCGTGATGGTCTGGATCTCCGGCTTCCTGCGCCAGTGGGGCTGGCTGCTGGCCATCGTCCTGGCGGCCGGCGGCTTTGTGCTCTCGCGCGTGCTGCAACAGCCGCTGGTCAAGGCGCAGTGGCACGCGCGCCTGCTCACGCTGCCCGTCATCGGCCCGATCATCCGCGCGCTGGAAACCGAACGCTTTGCAAGCACTCTGGCCATTCTCGTGTCGGGCGGCGTACCCCTGCTGCGCGCGCTTGAAGCCGCTCAGCGCACCATCAACAACGTCGCGCTGAACGCCCGCGTGGCCGAAGCCATCGGCCGCGTGCGCGAAGGCGCGGGGCTCGCCAAGGCCCTCGCCGCCCAGACCGAGCAGGGCGCAGCAGGCAAGTTCCCGCCGGTACTGATCCACCTGATTGCCAGCGGCGAGCGCACCGGCGAGCTGCCCGTCATGCTGCAGCGCGCCGCCGACATCCAGGCCCGCGACCTCGAGCGACGCACGCTCACCCTCACCGCCCTGATGGAACCCGCGCTGGTGGTGGGCATGGGCGGGCTGGTGCTCCTGATCGTGCTCGCGGTGTTGATGCCGATCATCGAGATCAACCAGCTCGTCAAGTAGTCGCTGGCATCAATGCCGACGCGCACGCAGGCGCGGGCACAGCACTCACCTGCAGCAGCGGGCCCAGCGAACGCCCGACTCCATGGCCAGTCGACCCATTCGCGGCTCGTCGCTCAACACGACAGCTTCTCGTGCGCGCGCTGCTGCGATGGGGTCCTGACTCGTATCGGTCATGCAGCCCGGGTGACACATGACCAGCAAGCCGTCCGGCGCGCTGCGCAACCAGGCGCGCAGCCGACTCTCGTAGTCCGGCGTGGCCGCAAAGTCGTAGACACCAGCGAAGTCCAGGTTGTGCGGCTGCCCGCGGCGGCGCAGCTCGGACCGCAAACGCCGCCCGCCAAGCGCACCGAGCAACGCCGCCTTCGCACCGCGCCACTGCAGGCTGGCCGTATTGCGGACGGATACGCCCTGCAGTTCCGGCCGGGTGGCCAGCGCCTCGAGCAGGACGTCGCGTACGGTCGGAAGCGCATGGACGTGCTGGTGGCCGTCGATGAAATCGGGCGCTCGCCCCGTGGCGTCGGTGAACCTCTGAAGCTGCTCGTTGAGCGCAGCTCGCACTGCGCTGTGGTCGAGGGCACCGAGCTGTGTCTGGATCACCATCCGGCGCAGCGAAGCGGGCAAGCCCCGCTGCGGCCACTCGGTCAGACACCAGTGCAGCCCGACATCGATCTGCGCGTGCATGGGCGCGATCCGCCCGGCTGCCGAGCGCCAGCGTGGCGCCACGCTCATGCAGCTCACGGCCTTGACGGTTCCTGCGCCCACGCAGGCCAGGATGCCCTCATCAACGGACTCGGAGTACCCGAAGTCATCCGCGCAGAGCGTCACTCGGCGAAGCGTCGCGGCTGGCCTCGACAGATCTGCAGCGGCCGTCACGATGCGACAAAGGCCCAGCGCCGGGCCAATCGGAACGTGATCAGGGCCACGGTGAGCAGGACGAAGGCGAGCGCAAACCGGTAATCGAACTGCAGAAGCAGCAGCAGGGCGTACAGCGCCTCGTTGAGCGTGAACGCGGCAAGCGCCACAAGAAAGAAGCGCCGCAGCGATCGGGCAAGCGGTGCATCCGCCTCGGCGAAGGTCAGCCGCCAATGGCCCAGGAAGCTCACACAGAAGGCGCACGCAAACCCGAAGACATTGGCAATCAGCGGCGGCCAGGCCAGCTGACCGACCAGCGCCAGCACAACCCCGAAGTGCGTGGCCGCCGCCGCAGCCCCCACGCCGATGAACGCAAGCACCTGACCCACCGTGGCAGGTTCAGGCATCGACCGGCGCTCAGGCATCGGCCTTGTCACGTGCTGCGCGTGGCGGATCGCTGTCGAAGTCGATGAGATACAGCGGCCGTCCCTTCACTTCATCGAAGATGTGGCCGACATACTCGCCGATGATGCCCAGGCTGAGCAGTTGCACGCCGGACAGCATCAGGATCGAAACGACGATGGTGGGATACCCGGGCACCGCAATGCCGAAGACGAGTTCCTCGATCGCCACCCAGATGCCGTAGGCCACCGCTGCCGCCGAGACCAGCACCCCCAGGGCGCTGACCAGCCGCAGCGGCAGGCGCGTGAAACTGGTGATGCCGCTGAACGCGAGCGCGAACAACGCACGCCAGCGAAAGTGGGTCCTGCCATGGGTGCGCGGGCTGGGGATGAACTTCACGGGCTCGCTGCGGAATCCGACCCACGCGAACAGACCCTTCATGTAGCGCGTACGCTCGGGCAGCTGCCGCAGCGCTTCGATCACGCGGCGATCCAGGACACGAAAGTCTCCGGCGTTCTCCGGAATGCTGACACGCGCACCCCGGCCCATCAGTCGATAGAAGCGGCCCGTGAGCCAGCGCCGCGCCCAGCCCTGCGACGGCCCGCGCCCGACCTGAACGCCGTACACCACGTCTGCGCCTGCCCGCCAGCGCTGCAGCATCTGCACAGCGGCCTGCACCGGATGCTGGCCATCGGAGTCCATGGAGAGCACGACCTCGCCACGCGCGTGCAGCAGCCCCGCCGTGAGCGCCGCTTCCTTGCCGAAGTTGCGCGACAGCGAGAGCAGACGCACCGGAAGACCACGGGCCCGCATGCGCAGCACGCTCACGCGTGTGCCATCGGTGCTGCCGTCATCGACGACAAGAATCTCCAGGCGCTGGCAGCTCGCGCGAAGGGTGTCGCACAGCGTCGGCACGAGCGCGGCCAGACTGTCCGCCTCATTGAGTGCGGGCAGCACCACACTGAGCAGCGCGGGCGGCGGACGCAGCAGCCCAGTGGCGGGCGCAGCCGCAGCAGGCAGTTCACTGAAACGATCAACGGCGATGCTCACGCTCGCATTCTGCGTCGCGAAGATGTCGTTCTTCTTTCGAACTTCTTTCATGAATCGGTCTTCAGCCTGGCTTAAGCATTCGTTCAGCCGGATGCAATCTTGAGGGCCTAGAGTCACGGACCATGAAGCCGTTGACGACCGTGGACGGCGCGCCGTCCGCACCCGCGCCATCACGTGCTCCGGACCTGCGCGCGATGCTCTGGTGGATGCTCGCACTGTTGGTGCTGGCGCGCCTTGTCTCGCTTGCGCTCTATCCGCTGCCCGACCCCTCCGAGTCGCGCTACGCGGAGGTCGCACGCCAGATGATCGAGAGCGGCAACTGGCTTGTGCCGCAGATCCGGCCGGGCGAGCCCTTCCTGGCCAAGCCGCCACTATCCACCTGGATCCAGGCCGCATCGGGCCAGATGTTCGGCGTCTCGGAGTTTGCGCTGCGCCTGCCGGCATTCCTGCTCATGATGTTCGTGGCCTGGTGCACGATGAGCTGGGCGCGTGAGCTGCATCCGCGTGCACGCGTCGCCGCGCCGCTGGTGCTGCTCAGCACACCGCTGGCCTTCATCGTGGCCGGGGCTGTCATGACCGATGCCACGCTCGTGGCCTGCACCACGGCGGCACAGCTGGCGTTCTGGCTTGTGCTGGCCGCCACCGGCGGGCGCCCGCGTCTGCCCCTGATGCTGGGCTATGTCGCCCTCGGGTTGGGCCTGCTCGTCAAGGGGCTGGCAGCCATCGCGCTCGCTGTTCTGCCCTTTGTGCTGTGGGCGCTGGCGACGCGGCAGTTCTTCTCTGTGCTGCGGCGCCTGTGGAGCACCGCGGGCATCGTGCTCATGCTGGCCATCGCCGCGCCCTGGTTCATCGCGATGGAACTGCGCCAGCCGGGCTACCTGAACTACTTCATCATCGGCGAGCACTTCTCCCGCTTCCTCGTGCCGGGCTGGACCGGCGACCGCTTCGGGGCGGCCCACGCGCGCCCCTACGGCACCATCTGGATCTACATGCTTGGCGCAGCGCTGCCCTGGACGCTTGCCGCGGCCTTCGCGCTGCGGCCGACGCGCCTTGCGGCGGTGCGTGAGCGGGTCGCCGCGCAGCTTGGGCAGCCCTTGGCCGGCTTTCTTCTGGCGTGCACGATCGCGCCGCTGCTGCTGTTCACCTTTGCCGGAAACATCATCTGGACCTATGTACTGACTGCGCTGCCGGCGTTTTCCGTGCTGTGCGCGGCCGTTCTGTTTGATCCGCCGGACATACAGCAGACGCGATGGCCGGCCCTGCTGGCCGCTCTGATGACCGCGGTATGGCTGGTGTTCGGTCTGTACGGTGCGCACCGCTGGGCCGAGCCGCGCGGCGAGCATGAGGTGCTGGGCCGCGTGATGCCGCAGTGCGTGGCACCCGCCTGCGCGATCGGCTACTGGGAGGCGCGCTGGGTGCCGCACTCCGCAGCGTTCTACACGCAGGGGCAGGCCGAAATGCTGACCGCGGACGACGCACTCGCCCGTCGGGCGCGGGGCCTCGCAACCGTTCTGATCGTGCCACCGGATCGCATGGATCAGCGCCGGGCCATCGAGGCAGCAGGCGGCCAGCAGATCGCCCAGACCCGCGCCTCGGTGGCCTACCGGGTCGCGCCCTGAGGGCCGCGATCGCCCGTGCGCGGCACCGGCACGCACGTGCAGGCAAAACACCGCAGCGCAGCAAGTTGCAGCCGCAGCAATCCGCGCCGGTCTGGTTTCTGGAAGCCTGCCAGCGCGGGGTTGTCAAGGCTTGCACGGGCCGCGCGTCGGCCTCAGAATGCGCGGTCTTTCGGGGTTTGCGCCCCACTCAATTGACCATCGCCTGACCGGGGCGGCGCAAAGCAGGCGCGCTCTGGCCGAATGCGGTCCACAAGACCACAATGCAACAGCGTTACCGCAGCTGTTCGCACCGGGCGACCAAATACACAATGTTTGGCAGGAGTCCATCACATGAACGCCCCCCTGTCGGCCGAAGTTCGCGCCGCACTTTCCAACGTCACCCTGGATGACCGCTACACGCTGGAGCGTGGCGCCGCCTACATGAGCGGCACGCAGGCCCTGTTGCGCCTGCTGATGCTGCAGCGCCTGCGCGACCAGATGGCGGGCCTGAACACCGCCGGCTTTCTGACCGGCTACCGCGGCAGCCCGCTGGGCGGCGTGGACCAGATGGCCTGGAAGGCCAGCAAGTACCTCAAGAAGCATCACGTCCACTTCCAGCCCGGCCTGAACGAAGACCTGGCCGCCACCAGTGTGTGGGGCACGCAGCAGGTCAACATGTACCAGGGCGCCAAGTACGACGGCGTGTACGGCATGTGGTACGGCAAGGGTCCTGGCGTGGACCGCTGCGGCGATGTCTTCAAGCATGCCAACGCGGCCGGCACCAGCAAGCACGGCGGCGTGATTGTGCTGGCGGGCGATGACCACTCTGCCAAGAGCTCCACCCTGCCGCACCAGAGTGATCACATCCTCAAGGCCTGCATGATCCCGGTGTTCTTCCCGGCCACCGTGCAGGAGTATCTGGACCTGGGCGTGCATGCCTACGCCATGAGCCGCTACGCCGGCGTGTGGGTCGGCTTCAAGGTGGTGACCGAGGTCGTGGAAGCGACAGCGCGCGTGATGGTGGACCCTGAGCGCGTGAACATCGTGATCCCGGATTTCCGCCTGCCGCCCGACGGCCTGAACATCCGCTGGCCCGACACCCCGCTGGCGCAGGAAGCGCGCCTGCTGGACTACAAGGCCTACGCGGCGCTGGCCTACTGCCGCGCCAACAAGCTCAACTACACGGTCTACGACTCGCCGAACGCCAAGCTGGGCATCGTCTCCACCGGCAAGGCCTATCTGGACACGCGTCAGGCTCTGGAAGATCTCGGCCTGGATGAGCGCACCTGCGCGCAGATCGGCCTGCGTCTTTACAAGGTCGGCATGGTCTGGCCGCTGGAAAGCCAGGGCGTGCAGGAATTTGCCCGCGGCCTGCGCGAGATCCTGGTGGTGGAAGAAAAGCGCCAGATGATCGAGTACCAGCTCAAGGAAGAGCTGTACAACTTCCCGGACGGCCAGCGCCCGCGCGTGATCGGCAAGTTCGACGAGAAGGGCGAATGGGCCATGCCGCACGGCCAGTGGCTGCTGCCGGCGCACTACGAGTTCAGCCCGGCGATGATCGCCAAGGCGATTGCCAGCCGCATTCTCAACCCGGCGCTCGGCATCGAACTCAGTGCCGACGTGCGCTCGCGCATCGAGGCGCGCATCGCCATCATCGAGGCCAAGGAACGCGCCCTGGCCAAGCCGCGCGTGACGGCCGACCGCAAGCCCTGGTTCTGCTCGGGCTGCCCGCACAACACCAGCACCGTGGTGCCCGAAGGCTCGCGCGCACTGGGCGGGATCGGCTGCCACTACATGGCGACCTGGATGGACCGCGGCACCGAGACCTTCACGCAGATGGGCGGCGAAGGCGTGCCCTGGATCGGCCAGGCGCCCTTCACCGAGACCCAGCACATCTTCGCCAACCTCGGTGACGGCACCTACTTCCACTCCGGCAGCACGGCCATCCGCGCCGCGATCGCCGCGGGTGTGAACATCACCTACAAGATTCTCTACAACGACGCCGTGGCCATGACCGGTGGTCAGCCGGTGGACGGCATGATCTCCGTGCCGCACATCGCCAACCAGATGCATGCGGAAGGCGCCAAAAAGATCGTCGTCGTGACCGATGAGCCGGAGAAGTACAACGCCGCCATCAACCTGCCGGCCGGCACCACCATCCGCCACCGCGATGATCTGGACGCCGTGCAGCGCGAGCTGCGCGAGACCCCGGGCTGCACCATCCTGATCTACGACCAGACCTGCGCCAGCGAGAAGCGCCGCCGCCGCAAGAAGATCGTGGACGGCAAGCCCAGCTTCCCCGACCCCGCGCGCCGCACCGTGATCAACGAGGCGGTCTGCGAAGGCTGTGGCGACTGTTCAGTGAAGTCCAACTGCCTGTCTGTCGAGCCGCTGGAGACCGAATACGGCACCAAGCGCAAGATCAACCAGAGCTCCTGCAACAAGGACTTCTCCTGCCTAAAGGGTTTCTGCCCGAGCTTCGTCACCGTCGAAGGCGGCAAGCTCAGGAAGGGCAAGGGAGCAGGTCGTGACGGTGGCAAGGTGAGCATTCCTGCCCTGCCCGAGCCGGTGATCCCTGAGCTGACCGGCACGCACTCCACGCTGATCACCGGCGTGGGCGGCACCGGCGTGGTCACCATCGGCCAGCTGATCGGCATGGCGGCGCACCTGGAAGGCAAGGGCCTCTCCGTGCTGGACATGGCCGGCCTGGCGCAGAAGGGCGGCGCGGTGTGGAGCCACGTGCAGATCGCCCCGCGCCAGGAAGACCTCTTTGCCACGCGCATTGCCACAGGCGAAGCGGACCTGATCCTGGGCTGCGACCAGATCGTCAGCGCCTACAACGAGACCCTCGGCAAGATCCGCGAGCACCACACCAAGGTGGTGATGAACAGTGCCGTGAGCCCCACGGCGGAGTTCATCAAGAACCGCAACTGGAGCTTCCCCGGCGCAGACACGACGCGCGACATTCACGAGGCCGCGGCGGACCCCGCCAATGTGGCCTTCGTTGATGCGTCTGCCCTGGCCACCAAGCTGCTGGGCGATGGCCTGTACACCAACCCCTTCGTGATGGGCTTTGCCTGGCAGCGCGGCTGGCTGCCACTGCGGCTCGAGACGCTGATGCGCGCCATTGAACTGAATGGCGTGTCGATCGAGCAGAACAAGCAGGCCTTCGAATGGGGCCGCTATGCCGCGCATGACCTGGAAGCCGTCAAGCGCATTGCCGACCCCGAGAGCAACGTGGTCGAGATCAAGCGCGTGAGCAAGACGGTGGATGAGGTCGTGACCGACCGCACCGAGTTCCTCACCCAGTACCAGGACGCCGCCTATGCGCAGCGTTACGTGGCGCTCGTGAACAAGGTGCGCGCCGCCGAAGGCAAGTTGGGTGGCGAGAAGCTCTCGATGGCTGTGGCTCGCTACTTCTTCAAGCTGATGGCCTACAAGGACGAGTACGAAGTCGCGCGCCTGTATGCCGAGAGCGGCTTTGCCGAGAAGATCGCCAGCCAGTTCGAGGGCGACTACAAGCTCAACTTCTATCTCGCCCCGCCCCTGCTGGCTAAGAAGAACCCGGACGGCACGCTCAAGAAGGGCCAGTACGGCCCCTGGGTGTTCACCGCGTTCAAGTACCTGGCCAAGATGCGCAAGTTCCGCGGCACCTGGCTGGATGTATTCGGCAAGACCGAGGAGCGCAGGATGGAGCGCGCGCTGATCAGCGAGTATGAGCAGATGATCGACGCCCTGCTGCCCAAGCTGTCGGCCGACAAACTCAAGGTGGCTGTGGAACTCGCGAGCCTGCCCGACCAGATCCGCGGCTACGGCCACGTGAAGGAAAAGGCCGTGCACGAGGCGAAGGCGAAGCAGGAGCTGCTCATGAAGCAGTTCACGGCGCCGGTCATTCCGATCAAGGCCGCTAGCGCGGCATGATCGGTCGGCGCAGCGAGTGCGGGCTGGCAGGCCCGCACCCTTCGCCCGGCGGCAGGCATGCCTGCCGAAACCCCGGGCTCAGCTCCCGTGATCCCAATCAAGGCCTACAAGCGGCAGTGGCTTTCCGCTTGTCCGGTGCGGCTTTTCAGCCACTTTGGCCTGGAAAGCCGCATGAATGCTTGATCTAACTTTCCACTCCCTCCCCTACGCGTAGGG
>LJIA01000031.1 GCA_001295775.1 beta proteobacterium AAP99 | reverse complement strand
AAATGGCAAAAGGCAAGTTTGAGCGCACCAAGCCGCACGTCAACGTGGGCACGATCGGTCACGTGGACCACGGCAAGACCACGCTGACGGCTGCGATCACCACCGTGCTGTCCACCAAGTTCGGTGGCGAAGCCAAGGCCTACGACCAGATCGACGCGGCGCCCGAAGAGAAGGCACGCGGCATCACCATCAACACCGCCCACGTCGAGTACGAGACCCAGAACCGCCACTACGCCCACGTGGACTGCCCGGGTCACGCCGACTACGTCAAGAACATGATCACCGGTGCGGCCCAGATGGACGGCGCCATCCTCGTGTGCTCGGCCGCTGACGGCCCCATGCCCCAGACCCGCGAGCACATCCTGCTGGCCCGTCAGGTGGGCGTGCCCTACATCATCGTCTTCCTGAACAAGTGCGACATGGTCGACGACGCCGAGCTCCTGGAGCTGGTCGAGATGGAAGTGCGCGAGCTGCTGTCCAAGTACGACTTCCCCGGTGACGACACCCCCATCATCCGCGGCGCCGCCAAGCTGGCCCTCGAAGGTGACAAGGGCGAGCTGGGCGAGCAGGCCATCATGAAGCTGGCCGACGCCCTGGACAGCTACATCCCCACGCCCGAGCGCGCCGTGGACGGCACCTTCCTGATGCCCGTCGAAGACGTCTTCTCCATCTCCGGTCGCGGCACCGTGGTGACCGGTCGCGTCGAGCGCGGCATCATCAAGGTCGGCGAGGAAATCGAGATCGTCGGTCTGAAGGACACCCAGAAGACCATCTGCACCGGCGTGGAAATGTTCCGCAAGCTGCTCGACCAGGGTCAGGCCGGTGACAACGTCGGCATCCTGCTGCGCGGCACCAAGCGTGAAGACGTCGAGCGCGGCCAGGTGCTGTGCAAGCCGGGCTCCATCAAGCCGCACACCCACTTCACCGCCGAGGTGTACGTGCTGAGCAAGGAAGAGGGTGGCCGTCACACGCCGTTCTTCAACAACTACCGTCCGCAGTTCTACTTCCGCACCACCGATGTCACCGGCTCGATCGAGCTGCCCAAGGACAAGGAAATGGTGATGCCTGGCGACAACGTGACGATCACCGTCAAGCTGATCGCCCCCATCGCCATGGAAGAAGGTCTGCGCTTTGCCATCCGCGAAGGCGGCCGCACCGTGGGCGCCGGCGTCGTGGCCAAGATCATCGAGTAATTC
>LJIA01000030.1 GCA_001295775.1 beta proteobacterium AAP99 | reverse complement strand
CCATGGAGGCGGCGGTCTCCTGCAGGTTGCTGGCGGTCTGTTCGGTGCGGCTGGAGAGATCCTGGTTGCCGGTGGCGACTTCGGCGCTGGCGGTTTCGATGGATTGGGCCGTGTCCTTGACGACCTCCAAGGTGCGAGCCACATGCACTAGCACTTGGTGAAGCTGGTGTGCATGGGGCGTTGTCGGCACAGGAAGGTTGCCAAAGTTCACTCGGCCAGACGTTCCACCCATCCGATCCACCATGCTCTCCAATTCGTTGAAGGTCCGTTGCTCGGTCGCGAGTCGCAGTGCCATCAAGACCAGCAGCACGCTTTGGATAACCACGTACAGCGCGTGCTCCACCACTCGCGCAGCGGTGGGTTCCCCACTGAAGCAGATCGGCCCCCACTGCAAGGCCTGTAGCCAGCCGAAGCCTACATGATGCAGGGCGACGACAGCGGCAGCGATCACGATGGAGCGCCAGTCGCGAAAGATCAACAACACTGCAAGAAACGCAAACGCGGCGAAGTGCGTTTCCGTCCGCCCCATCGCGGCCTGAATCAGTACTGCAACCATGGCCATGCCGAGCAGAGGAAGCAGAAACGGACTCCACCGCTGACCGACGGACGAAAAAGTGACGCCGCAGGAGAGCAGGAGGATTGCACCGCCGGCCCACAGCGCGGTGGCGATGCTGGAGTACTGAATTCCGTAAGCCAGCGCTGCGGCAAAGATGGCGGCGATAGCCATCAGGACATGGTGACGCGCCTGGATGCCTTTATTGCTCGACATGAAAGTTCTCCGGTTGAGGCCACTTGTGTTCAAAAAAGGAGCTTCGCCGCGCTCGGTCACACGTGTCCGGCGGGAAGCGCTTGCAACTCGAATCGTAAGAACTGCAAATCCGACTCATCCGACCGAGAAGCACGCCAAAGCCCTATCTTCTCGTGAGATCACAGGTCGGAGCCGAAAGCACAAAGGGCGCCCTCTCGGCGCCCTTTGTGCTTGTGCATCAGCCGTTTGTGCAGCCTAAGCCGTCAAGCCCTCGCCAGCTGGAACACACTCACGGATTCCGCCAGGCGCTGCGCCTGATCCTTCAGGCTCTCCGCAGCGGCGGCGGACTCTTCCACCAGTGCGGCGTTCTGCTGGGTCATCTGATCCAGCTGACCCACGGCCTGGTTGACCTGGGTGATGCCTGAGGCCTGCTCGGTGGTGCTGGCGGTGATCTCACCGATCATGTCGGTGACACGCTGCACGCTGGCGACGATCTCGGCCATGGTGGCGCCGGCCTGCTCGACGAGCTGACTGCCGGTCTCGACCTTCTCGGCGCTGGCACCGATCAGGGTCTTGATCTCCTTGGCGGCTTCGGCACTGCGGCCGGCCAGATTGCGCACTTCACTGGCGACCACGGCAAAGCCGCGGCCCTGCTCGCCGGCGCGGGCAGCTTCGACGGAGGCATTCAAGGCCAGGATGTTGGTCTGGAAGGCGATGCCGTCGATCACGCCGATGATCTCGCTG